>NZ_JAGYVZ010000099.1 GCF_018380615.1 Flavobacterium psychroterrae
AATTCTGATTATAGCTCACATTAAGCTTGTCGAAGTCTTTTGTTACGACAGAGAATGGTTTGAATTTGCCATCATCGGTTAACAGTAATTTTGAAGCTTCAAATAGTTGTGCATTGGCTTTAAGTGAGCCGAAAAGTCTGGTATTATCTTGCAATGCGGTACGCATCACTTCCGGCATTTCATTATCCTTAATGGCAAAATCAAAAGCATCACTAGTGGATTTTACAAGTTTTTGATATGGTTTTTCGGTTTGCAAATCTT
>NZ_JAGYVZ010000100.1 GCF_018380615.1 Flavobacterium psychroterrae
AATTCTGATTATAGCTCACATTAAGCTTGTCGAAGTCTTTTGTTACGACAGAGAATGGTTTGAATTTGCCATCATCGGTTAACAGTAATTTTGAAGCTTCAAATAGTTGTGCATTGGCTTTAAGTGATCCGAACAGTCTGGTATTATCTTGCAATGCGGTACGCATCACTTCCGGCATTTCATTATCCTTAATGGCAAAATCAAAAGCATCACTAGTGGATTTTACAAGTTTTTGATATGGTTTTTCGGTTTGCAAATCTT
>NZ_JAGYVZ010000101.1 GCF_018380615.1 Flavobacterium psychroterrae
TGGGGTACCTAAAATAATATCTTCCTGACCGGTATAACGCGACAATAGTCCATTGATTCCTGCCATAAGAAACATAAAGAGCGTAAGGTCGTGGGCAGCGCAAAATGCTTCTGCCTTTTCCAGCAATGCAGAAGGAAAACGATAACTCAGGCTGTCTCCGTTGTAAGTCTGCATTAAAGGTCGGCTCTGGAAAGACGGAAGGTCCAGTACAGGCAAACTGCCCTTGAATTGTTCCTGCCAGTATAGGGCTGAGGAACTG
>NZ_JAGYVZ010000104.1 GCF_018380615.1 Flavobacterium psychroterrae
CGTTCGTAGACATATTGAATTGACAGCCGCTTTAACAGAGATGTTAGGGCAAAAGAATAAAGAGTAAGATAATCGAGAGATTGAAAAGAACCGATAGAGACTGATTCGAATAACAATAGCTTGATTAATCAAGCAAACAATATACGATGAAGAGTTTGATCCTGGCTCAGGATGAACGCTAGCGGCAGGCTTAACACATGCAAGTCGAGGGGTAGAAGTCTTCGGACTTTGAGACCGGCGCACGGGTGCGTAACG
>NZ_JAGYVZ010000105.1 GCF_018380615.1 Flavobacterium psychroterrae
TTTTTTTTTTTTTTTTTTTTTTTTTTTTTTTTTTTTTTTTTTTTTTTTTTTTTTTTTTTTTTTTTTTTTTTTTTTTTTTTTTTTTTTTTTTTTTTTTTTTTTTTTTTTTTTTTTTTTTTTTTTTTTTCTTTTTTTTTTTTTTTTTTTTTTTTTTTTTTTTTTTTTTTTTTTTTTTTTTTTTTTTTTTTTTTTTTTTTTTTTTTTTTTTTTTTTTTTTTTTTTTTTTTTTTTTTTTTTTTTTTTTTTTTTTTTTTT
>NZ_JAGYVZ010000106.1 GCF_018380615.1 Flavobacterium psychroterrae
GAAATCCTCGCAGACTTAAAGCAAAATACGAAGAGTATTTAAAACATGAGTACGAAGTGTTTCTTCATAAAGGTGAAGGTCAAAAGAATGCACAGATCATAAAAGACGACATAGCAGATTTTATCCTAGCTAAATACTGTCTTCCGGTAAAAATGTCTATTCCTGAAGTATTACAAGCTTATGAAAATGAAGCCGAAAAACGTGATTGGAAAAGTTTGACGGAATCAGCACTTTACAATTGGCTTTACCAGCCGG
>NZ_JAGYVZ010000107.1 GCF_018380615.1 Flavobacterium psychroterrae
CAAAAGAATAACTGGTTTTTTGAAGAATTACATCATCACAAGATAATGGATAGGCTTTTTGCATCCATTCCAAACGGTTCACAAGTGAAGTATGGGAAATCATAACTCCCTTGGGATTACCTGTAGTACCCGAGGTATAAATTACATAAGCAAGATCCGTTGGTTTATTGATTTTTGAAATATTTGTTTTGGCAAAATCAGTACAAACTTTATCAAATGACAACAGTTCTTCACGATCTATAACCACTTTACAGT
>NZ_JAGYVZ010000108.1 GCF_018380615.1 Flavobacterium psychroterrae
AAACCAAAAATTTTTCATTGTAATATTTTAATACAATTTTTTGAGTGCTGACCACCGGCAGAACCGGCGCGAAGTAAACAGTCTTATTTCCTCTAAAATTGATCAGGAAGTTAATAGGTTTACCAACAATGCACAACCTTATTTTTTATAGAACGGTCTTAATCAAATCAGAGAAGTGTTCCCAGAAATAACGACCGATCGCTCTCGTTCTGAACACACGGCGGGAGCCGCAGTGCGTATGCGCGTGCCAGTG
>NZ_JAGYVZ010000010.1 GCF_018380615.1 Flavobacterium psychroterrae
TTTTTGAGGTGGTCACTTTGAACCGGAATCAACTGATCTCTTTTACAAGAATAGGGTGGTCACTTTAAACCGGAATCAACTGATCTCTTTTACCGGAATGGTATGCTCACTTTTGCCAGAATTTGCAGTCAAAGTAGATAAATTCCGATGCTATTTAAGCTAGAAAAGGTTTGTTAATTTGGAAAAAATAACGAACTGAATCTTAAGTATTGTCTTGATTTATAGATGTGTTGTAGTGAATGTGTAAGAGTAGTTTAAAAAAATAAAAATAAAAAAGGGAATTTTTATAATGTGTTAGATCTCCAATTTAAAAAATAATATCATCAATCATTTTGTCTAAAGTGTTACTTGGAAGTGTATTTAAATAAGACATTGTAGATTTAATATCTTTATGACCCAAAGCTTCTTTAATAATATCTATAGAGATATTATTAAATTTTAAGATTGTAGCAAATGTATGTCTTGCACAGTAATAAGTGATATTCTTTTGGATACCCAAATCAGTAATAATTTTTTTAATAGGTTTGTTTATATAAAGTTTCAGGAATTTTTCCTTTCTGTTATTTATATAGATTTCGGAATCTTGATTATTGTGAATTATATTGAATATATACAAAGAGCTGGCAGGAGAGGTATATTCATTAATTTTTTGCTTCCAGAATTCGTTTAATTTAAAATTTACAATTACTCCCGTTTTACTTCTTTTATAAGTAATAGTCTCTTTATACAAGTCCCTTTTCTTTAATTGTATAAGGTCAATGAAATTGATGCCTCTTCCATAATAGCTTAGTAAAAACATATCTCTAGCTATTATATCATTCTTTTTAGATAAATTTACTTTTTTTAGTAAGTCAAGTTCTTCTTCAGACAAGTATTCTTTTTTACCACTTTCTTTAATCTTGGATACTTTAAATTTAATAAAAGGATACATAGAAGCAGGAATGATTTCTCTTTTAATTGCTTTATTAAAGACCGATCTTAAAGTTCGAATTCTTATTCCAATGGTGCTCTGGCTATTTTTATTTGCATTTAAAAAGGATTGGTATTTATAGATTGCATCCACAGACAAATCTCTAAAAGTGATCTCAGTTTTACCCAAAAAACGTTGTATTGATTTTAATGTGTCCTTTTCAATATTACTCGTTGACAGTTTTCCTGCATTTTTAATTTCGTCAATTAAAGTTTCGTGAAAATCAGTATAACTCAAGGCTTTCTGCTTGCCAGATTTTTTTTTGAATTTAGTTATAATATCTTGTATGGTAAACGGAGTTTCGTCTGATTCAAAATCATGAATTATTTCGTTAATTCGATTCGAATATTTCTCGATTAATTCATTAATTTGTTTGTACTCTTTATGCGATTTCTTTAGCCGTTGGGTATCAAACGACCAGTCTTCATGTTTACATGTTTTATTGATTGATAAACTAGTGTTTATTCGATCTTTAACAAAGACAAGGATAATTGAATATTCTCCTTTGGCATTTGAAGTGCTTTTTAATGTTAATTTGTAAGAAATCATTCTCTTTGAAGGTTTAATTTGTAAATTTGACGAACATCTGCTAGGCAATCGTAGAAAAACAGCCAAAAATTGACGAACATTTGACGAACAAATCTACAAATATTATCATTTATAATGATTTATTTTGTTTTATAATTTTTGTAATTACTTGATTTTAAGGTATAATAGGTGAAAATAAGCCATTGTGAAATAAGTTAAATATGACTCATAATCAGGTGGTCCCTAGTTCGAGCCCAGGTGGGACCACAAAAAGCCTTTACAGTAATTGTAGAGGCTTTTTTCGTTTTACTTCATTAATAAATGTCTTTCTAAAAATCTAAATTGTAAAAATATACGTAAGTATATAAAATGTGAATTTGTATTTTCAGACTTATTTCTTACTTCGTTAACTAAAGGTTATTTTCAAGAAGTTTTTTTGATTAAAAACTTGCTTTTTGCTTAAAATCTTATACATTTGTCGAATAATTTGCCGTAAGCCCCTGTTTTTGTGCGAATTATATTAGAACGAATAAATTTATCAACCTACCTTGCTGTTTAGCAGCATGTTAAAATTATGAAGATAAAGACTGTTTTTTTTGTGCTTTTTTTGACTTTGTTAAATTTGTCATCAATAATTGCTGCGCCAGCTGCAGAGCCGCCTGTTCCAATGTCGGTAAATAATGACCCACCGCCTTTAAATCCTCCAACGAGTGATATTAATCAAAATATAATGTTGTTATTAGTATGTGCATTGATTTTTGGTATTCATACTATATATAAATATAATTTAAAAAGAAAAGCTTCAATCTAAATTGAAGCTTTTTTTTTGTAAAGTAACTTTTGAATTACTTGTTGATCGAGTATAATCTTGAAATGTATTTTCCAACTACATCAAATTCCAGATTTATTTTTGTTCCAACTTTAAAGTTTTTGAAATTTGTATTTTCATAAGTGTAAGGTATAATTGAAACACTAAACTCGTTTGTTTTAGAGTTTACAACAGTAAGACTCACACCATTTACTGTAATCGAGCCTTTTTCAATTGTAATATTGCTTAGGTTTTTATCATACTCAAAAGTATAATTCCAGCTTCCGTTTGCTTCTTCAATCTTAATGCAGGTTCCGGTTTGATCAACGTGACCTTGCACAATATGCCCGTCAAGACGGTCGCCAAGTTTCATTCCTCTTTCCAGATTTACAATGTCTCCTGTTTTCCAGTCTCCAATATTTGTTTTTAAAATAGTTTCGTCGATAGCGGTAACAGTATAAAAAGAATCTTTTATTGCTACAACCGTCAGGCAAATTCCGTTATGCGAAACGCTCTGATCTATTTTTAATTCATTTGTGATGGAAGAATCTACTGTAATATGAAGATTGCTTTGCTCTTTTTGTATCTCGTGAATCTTTCCAAGTGTTTCTATAATTCCTGTAAACATTGTCGTTTTATTTTACTTTAATGAAGTTTTTTTTGGTATTGCCACAAAGTTAGATTAAAAAAGCAAAACCGTAATTGATGTTATGAGATATTTAGTAAATCGATATTTATGTAGTTTAAAAAAAATGCTTAAGGTCTTTAAAATACCGAACAAGACTTAAAATAATTTAAAGTTGTTTGTTATTATTGATGTTTGCTTAGAAAAAGCTTTTTTTATGCGATATTTCGGTAGTTTGTTAATAAATATTTCGGCTTTTACGGAAACCCTCATTCTTACTTACTCCCCTTTTTTGTATCATTGTATGTTTATAAATATAAATGAGATAATAAAATGGCAATAAATTTACAAAAAGGACAAAAAATTGATATTGGATTATCAAAAATAACTGTTGGTTTAGGTTGGGATCCAAACGAAGGGACAGGAAATGATTTTGATTTAGATGCATCTGCTATCATGATCAACTCAGATCGTAAACTTCTTGGGGAGGATTATTTTATTTTTTATAACAACTTAACGTCTCCTGACGGTGCTTTAGAACATACGGGTGATGATCCTACAGGTGGCAACAGCGACGGAGATGATGATGAAGCGATAAAAGTTGATTTGAATAAAATTGATGCCAATGTTCAGGAAATCCTTTTTGTAGTTACAATAGAAGATTTTGAAAGAAGAAAACAAAATTTTGGACAAGTAAGAAATTCTTATATTAGAATTGTAGATGATGCAACCGGACAGGAAATTGCAAAATATGAATTAGACGAAGATTTTTCAATTGAAACGGGAGTTGAGTTTGGAAGATTGTACAAACGAAACGGAAATTGGAAATTTGAAGCTTCAGGGATTGGATATAAAGCAGATTTAAGTTTCTTTCTTGAAAAATACTTTTCGGGACAAATCATTAAATAAGAGATGTTTGTAAGGTTAACTATTTGTTTATAAAAAGTAAAATAGTTTTCGTTATTTAACATGTTGATAATGTGGTGAATTTGGATTTTTAAAAAGAAATTACAAAACTTAATTGGAAAATATAACTTTGAGAAACTGTGTTTTAAAACAGAGCTAAAGTTTTTTCAATTATTGAATCAAACAGGTAATCCTGTTGTTATAAAAAAGAAGATTTGAAAATAAATTACATAGACTACAGTCATCTTTCATTTGATTTATGGCTTACATTGATAAAATCGCATCCAGAATTTAAAATCAAGAGAAATTTGATGTTTCGGGATTTTTTCGAAATAGATAGTACAATTGAAAAAGTGAGTGAAGTAATACGATATTACGACGTTCTCTGTAATAATATTAACGAAAAAACGGGATTGAATATCAATACGTATGAGATTTATTATCTAATTTTAAACGCGCTCGAAGTTGATATTAATAAATACGGAACGGATAAATTAGATCAGTTTTATAACGAAACCGAACGTTTATTTATGGAATACAAACCGGTCCTGATGTTTTCAAATATTAAGAATTTGTTTCATGAAATAACACAGGAAAATAAGTCTATTAATATTTTAAGTAATACTGCTTTTATTAAAGGAAGAACTTTAAGAAAGTTATTGGCATATTATGAATTAACAGATTATTTTAAGTTTCAGATTTACTCTGATGAGGTTGGTTTTTCAAAACCCAATAACGAAATTTTTCAATTGGTTTTTGATGAAGTAAATGCATTTAAAAAGACGGAAAAAAAAGAGATATTGCATATTGGAGACAACAGTATTGCAGATTATAACGGTGCGTTGAAATATGGATTTGATGCGCATCTATTAAAAATATAAAAGTGAATAAAAGCTACAGTTTACACAAAATTCTCGAAAAAGATAATTGTCCGTTTAGAGAAGAAGAATATAGTAAATTCAAATTTGGAGATAAATTCTATGCAGAGAAATTTGCAAAAGAATTGTTTGAAGGGTTTGTTAATGAATTTAGGGATTTAATTTTATCAGAGCAGGAAATCGTAATTCTGCCGAGTCCGTATTTATCAATACCTACGGCATCCAATTTTTTATGTTATTATTTTAAAAAGGAACTTAACAGCTTTTTATTTAAAAATAATAAAAAGGCAAGTATTGAATCTAAAATATACAGAAATCAAACGTATGTAACAGATTATGGCAATTTAGATTTTAGCGAAAGAGTGAAGCTGATCTCAAATGATACGTATTATATTGATCGCAATTTTATTGAAGGCAAACTGTGCATTTTTGTTGATGATATCAAAATAACAGGAAGTCATGAACATACGGTAAATAAAATCCTGGATCAGTATAATGTCAACGGTGATTTTGTTTTTGTTTATTTTGCCGAATTAGCAAACAAAGAAATTCATCCTAAAATAGAAAATCACTATAATTATTTTTCGGTAAAAAACGTCGAAGATATTGTTGCAATAATAAACAGTGAGCATTTTCAATACAATACCAGAATTGTGAAATTCATTTTAAGCTTAAACGAGGACCAGTTTAATTATTTGGTTGAAAACATTTCGGCAAAAAACAGTAATGATTTATTTCATTTGGCAATAAGCAATAATTATCATCAAATCTTAGAATATAAAACGAACATTAATGTAATTAAAATAGATTAAAATTATGGCTATCAATTTACAAAAAGGACAACGTGAAAATATTAACGCTCCTAAATTTACAATAGGTTTAGGCTGGGATACAAACAGCAGCACCACCGGATCAGGTTTTGATCTTGATGCTTCGGTTTTTATATTGGGCGATAATAAAAAAATAATATCTGATTCTCATTTCATTTTTTATAACAACTTAAAATCACCGGACGATTCTGTAATACACACAGGAGATAATTTAACCGGCGATGGAGACGGAGATGACGAGCAGGTAAAAATTGACCTGACAAAAATCAATGCAGCAGTAAAAGAAATTTGTATTGTTGTAACGATTCACGACGCAGTAAACAGAAAACAAAATTTTGGTCAGGTTAGAAATTCATTTATCAGAATTGTAGATGACAGCAACAATACTGAAATGGTGAAATATGAATTAGAAGAAGATTTTTCTATTGAAACAGCGGTTGAATTTGGAAGAATTTACAATAAAGACGGACAATGGAAATTTGAAGCTATTGGCGCAGGAATGAAAGGCGGATTAGAAGATTACTTAAATAAATATAACTAGGATATGGCAATTAATTTAGAAAAAGGACAACGTATTAATCTTGAAAAAAGTAATGGTACTAAATTAGTCAACATTTGTGTTGGTGTAAATTGGGGTGCGATTGAAAAGAAAGGTTTATTTGGTACAAAAAAAGAACCGGTAGATTTAGATGCAAGTTGTGCCGTTTATGATGATCAAAAAAAACATATTGACTCAGTAAATTTCAAAAAATTAATTTCAAATGATCGTGCCATCAAACATAGCGGTGACGATTTAACAGGAGATTTAAATGGTGACGACGGATTAGATAATGAAGTAATTACTTTAGATTTCTCTCAATTATCACCGGCAGCAAACCACGTTGCGTTTTTTATAAATAGTTTCAGAGGTCAGGATTTTAAAGATATTCCGTTTGCCTCTATCAGGATTTATGAGGGAACTCCAACAAAAGTTACTCAGGAATTTGCACGTTATGATATTGCAAATGACGCTTCTTTCGCAGGAAATGTGTCAATGGTTTTAGGCGTTTTTTATAAAAGAAATGACGATTGGAAATTTAGCGCAATTGGAGTTCCAACAAGCGATAAAAAACTGGAACAAACTATTGTTACAATTCAACAGAATCATTTATAAGATAAACTATGTCAGAAAATCAATTAGTTACTCAGGAAAATACTGCTTTGATTGATAAGGACGGAAATGTGAATTTAACCTCAATTACAGAGGCTGAAGTAAGCAATTACAAATCCATTTCGAATCAGTTAAATGAAAACGATGCCAATTCAATCCTGAATTATGGTGCCGAAATTCAAAATTCGATTGCAAAACAAAGTGATACGTTTTTAACTAATGTCAGAACCTACAATTCTGGCGAAGTGGGAACTTTGATAAACGTTTTGCTTACAGAATTAAATTATGTAGATGTTGACCAGTTAGATCAGGGACCGTTTAAACGATTTTTGTCTAAAATTCCGCTTCTTAATAAATTAGTTATTGATGTAAAAAAATTATTCCAGCAATACGATAAGATTACTGTAAATATTGATAAAATCAGTAATAAAGTAAAAGCCGGAATGATCAATTCTGTTAAAGATAACAGCGCGCTTCAAACCATGTTTGATGGTAACGTGAACCTGATCAAAGAAATGGAAAAACACATTATTGCAGGACAAATTCGCTTTAAGGAATTAAACGAAGAGCTTGCCGTAATGGAAGGAAATCCTACGCAATACCAGGATTATCAAATATCTGATAAAAGAAATTTCATTAATCGTCTTGACAAACGTTTAGCCGATATGAAGATTGTTCGTTTTATCATGCTTCAGTCTTTGGCGCAAATACGTGTTGTGCAAAATAACAATACGTCAATTGCCGAAAAAGCACAATCGATCCTGACAACAACAATGCCTGTCTGGAAAAATCAATTAACGCTGGCAGTTGCTTTGCAAAGACAAAAACAAAACATTGAAATACAACGAAGAGTATCTGAAACAACCAATACTATTTTGCAGAAAAATGCCGAAATGCTGAAACAAAACAGTATCGAAGTAGCAAGAGAAAATGAAAATACGGTCGTATCTCTGGAAACATTGAAAATGACTACAAAATCATTAATTGATACTTTAACCGAAGTAAAACAAATTCACGATCAGGGTACGGAAACCAGAAGACAATTGGATGCCGGATTACAAAGTCTTGAAATTGAACTTAAAAAAGGGGTTGTAAGCTAATTGACCAGAAGAAATTGATTAAATGCAAGAGGAAGAGGAACGGTACGTTCAAATAATAAAAGATAGTAATAGAAAACTTGTGATTTTAGAATTGTTATCCAATTTCTTTAATCACAAGGATTTTGTTGGTGTTTTGATAAAAACAAAAATAATTCATACGCTCTTTGAAAATAATAAAACATTAGATATAAATAAATTAGAACTGTTTCATATTCAATACACGAGTAGTTTTATCGATTTATTTCAAAAATTAAAAAAATCTAAAGAGCAGCAATACCTTTTAATTTCTGATGAAATATATATCAATAAGGATATTATATCAAAATTAAAAACAGAGATTGGAGATTTTAAACTTCCGCAATTGTTACGGACTCATGCTGAAAACATGTCCAAAAAAATTGAAGAACTTTATAAAATGTTTGTTACAGAAGATGCCGTTTTTTTTAACTGGAATGAAATCATAAGTTTTTCGGATAGTATCAAAACAGAATATTACAGAGAAATTACTATTGAACAGTATGAAAAACTCGCAACTTCAAAGAAGAGTTTATATGAAAATAAATATTCGAAGTTCGAGAAAAAACTTTTAGGGAGATTAAACGTCCTGAATTTTAAAATTAAATTTTCATGTGGCTTAATTTGTAATAATGAAATTATTGAAGTGTATGAATTCAGGGATTCAAACGACAAATTTGTTTTTATTGCCAATGAAAAAGCATTTTATTTTTTAGAAAGTGAAATGGAAAAAGAAATTAATCTCTTGAAAAATGATTCAGTCAAAGGAGAGATTATAACGCAATTAAAAAACAAAAACGCCAGTTTAGAATCAGAATTAAGTACAGTAAAAACATCGCTTCCCGAAAATGTGAATGAAGTGCTGAAAGATTATTTAAATAAAATCACATCAATTGATTTTATTGAAGATTTACAAAATGTCGACGAACAAACGAACATTTTAAAAACAATGTTAAATATTAATATTAAATAAAAAATAGATAAAAATGGCAATTAATTTAGAAAAAGGTCAAAGACAGAGTATTGATGCTCCAAAATTTATTGTAGGACTTGGCTGGGACAGTAATTCCAGTAGCACAGGTGAAGGATTTGATTTAGATGCTTCGGTTTTTTTAATTGGTGCCAATGGAAAAATTCCAAATGATAACCATTTTGTTTATTATAATAATTTAAAATCACCTGATGGATCAGTAATTCATACAGGAGATAATTTAACAGGCGCCGGTGACGGAGACGATGAAAAAATACAAATCGACTTATCAACCGTATCGCCGGATGTTACTGAGATTTCGTTTGTAGTAACCATTCACCATGCTGACACAAGAAGACAAAATTTTGGACAGATTAGAAATTCATTTATCAGAATTGTGGATCAAACCAATACTGAGTTAGTAAAATATGAACTTGATGAAGATTTTTCTATAGAGACAGCTGTTGAATTTGGAAGAATTTATAAAAGAAACAACGAGTGGAAATTTGAAGCTGTTGGAATAGGAATGAAAGGTGGCTTACAGGATTATTTAAATAAATATAACTAATTTAAAACACTATTACAGCATGGCAATTAACTTAACAAAGGGACAAAAAATTGATTTAAGAAAATCAAGCGGTGAATCATTAACAAGCTTTTGCGTTGGTGTAAACTGGGGAGCAATTGAAACCAGAGGGTTTTTAGGATTGTCAAAAAACGTTATTGATATCGACTTAGATTTAAGCTGTATCTTAATTGACGATCAAAACAAACTTTGTGATCATTTGTATTCTCCGTTATACAGAGTAGAAGTTTTACAGCAATTTGGTTTACCAAAAGGGAAGTTGTTAAGCGTTGACGGAGCCTTGAAACACACTGGTGATGACCTTGCAGGTGATACAGGTGGAGATGATGGTTTAGATAACGAAATTATAACTGTCGATTTGTCTAAAGTTGATGCTAAAGTGACTCAAATATTTTTCTTTTTAAATAATGCCGGAAAAGAAGATTTCGCTCAAATTCCATATGCAAAAATCAGAATGTACGAAGGTACGCCTACAAAAGTAGTGTCTGAATTTGCCTCATACAACGTTTCTGCAGATCCTCAATATGTAAACAAACGCTCAATCATTATGGGCAAATTGTATAAGAGAAACAATGAATGGAAATTTAGTGCAATTGGTGATCCAACAGATGATACATTTTTAGGACAAACGATTCATAAAATTGTTCAGTCTTACCTGTAATGGAAATAAAAAATATAGAAGGACTAAGTGTTTCTCAAGTGAGAGATCTGGTTCAGCAAGGCGGGAAGTTTGTCGTATTTCCGTACACGGTATCCTTTATTTTAATGACCTTAAAAAGAAGTTCTGCTATTTATTTTATCAGACCTGATGAAAATACATTCAAGTATTCCTATGGATATGTTATCCTGAATTTTTTTGTAGGCTGGTGGGGATTTCCCTGGGGACCAATTTACACAATAGGTTCTATGTATCATCATATAGTAGGAGGTAAAGATTTTACAGAAGTTGTAATGAGTCAGCTGGTTCAAAATGATCCTCAGGCAAATACAAGTACGTACAATATAAATGGTGTTGAAAGTTCTAATCAGGAAAGTAATACTACTGAAGTTCCAACATATAATATTCCTGTATAAAAAAATAGTACCATGAGAAGACTGCCTGTATATTTAGTATTAGACACATCCGGTTCAATGACTGGTGAGCCTATCGAAGCTGTTAAAAATGGCGTTCAAATGATGATTAGTTCATTACGACAAAATCCGCAGGCAATCGAAACTGCTTTTTTAAGCGTGATAACTTTCGATACCACAGCGCAACAGATTATTCCGTTAACCGATTTGGCATCTTTTCAAATGGTCGATCTTAAAGCAACAGGAGTAACTGCTCTGGGAGATGCATTAAAACTAGTCGCTCATAAAATTGAAACTGAAGTGGCAAAAACGACTACAGAACAAAAAGGCGACTGGAAACCATTGGTTTTTATTATGACCGACGGGATTCCTACTGATAATTGGGAAAGCGGTTTAAGCGAATTCAAAAAACAGAAAATTGCTTTTACGGTTGCTTGTGGAGCAGGAGGAAGTGCAGATACCAATATCCTGAAAAAAATTACAGATAATGTAGTAAGTCTTGATAATGCTGATAGCGCCAGTATTGGTAAGTTTTTTCAATGGGTGACAGCTTCAATTGGTGTGACTTCAACAAAAGTCGAAGATTTTGGCAAAGAACTTACAGGATTAAAAGAATTGCCTCCGCCGCCATCAGAATTAAACATAGTAGTTTAAAAATCTCAAAGGCGGAATTCAAAAATATCAATTTAGTCAAATAGACTTTTTAAAGATCATATCTTAATAAAAGTTTATTTGACAAATTTTGAGAGTCTGTTTATAAAACATAATTAGAATGTAAGTTGAATAATTCTATTGTTAAATTATTTTTTTAAAGTAATATGAGAAGACTACCGGTATATTTTTTATTAGATACTTCAGGTTCCATGTACGGAGAACCAATTCAAGCTTTGAATAATGCTTTAAGCGGAATGATTAATACACTTCGTTCAGATGCACAGGCTTTAGACTCGCTCTGGATTAGTATAATAACTTTTGACAGAGAAGTAAAAGAAATTGTCCCGCTGACAGAATTAGTAAATTTTCAGCTTCCCGAAATTATTTGTCCTCAAAGCGGACCAACAAACACAGGTGCAGGTTTGGATTTTGTTATTCAAAAAGTAAAAACCGAAGTTATAAAAGGATCTTCAACGCAAAAAGGAGACTGGAAACCGTTGCTTTTTGTTTTTACTGATGGAAAACCTTCTGACATACAATTTTACAGACAAAAAATACAGGAAATAAAAAATCTAAGTTTTGGTGCCGTCGTAGGTTGTGCAGCCGGACATATGGCAAATGATGATATTTTGAAAGAATTAACTGACAATGTTGTACATTTGGACTCTGCTGATAGTGCTACATTGAAACAGTTTTTCAAATGGGTTTCAGAAACTATTGAACAAGGAAATAAAAGTCAGGGAACCGGAGAAAGTGTGACATTGCCTCCTCCGCCAAGCGAAATAACCGTAGTAATTTAAAGTATGGAAGTACTTTCAATTATAATATCGGTTATTGGTTTAATTGTGCACCTCATTCAAAAAGCAGATACTTCGTCAAACTCAGCCAGCGTAAGTTCTTACAGAGATACTACATATGAGGTTGTTTATGAATTTACAGAAGAAGAAAAATTAGAAAATATGAATATTGATAGTTTGAACATCTGTTATAAAACTGCCGGATCTGCTAATTTTTCTATTGAAAAAGCCAGACGGACTTTGCTTAATAATTATGTTGAAACTGATTTTTATATCGATGAGATTATTATACGTCAAAATTGTATGTATATAAAAGTGTTGCATTCAATACCATTTAAAAGTACTAATAAATGTTATGGAGCCGCTTTCTCTATCAATTATATGACAGCTAATAATAGAGTTTCGGTTTATGGATCAAAAAAAATCAATGCTGATGAAGAACAGGTTTTTAAGCAAATTGCAAGCGAATTAATAATAGCGGTTTCATAATGAATTTCGTAAAAATTTTTATTCAGATTTTAATTATCGGACTGTTTTTGTATTCAAAATTATTGCCTTACAAAGACAAGCTAAATCCTAAATACCGAAATATTTTTGATTTTTTCAATAGTATATTTTCGCCCATACTCAATTTTCTCAAAAAAATGATAAAACCATTTCAGGTTGGTGTGGGATTAGCAGTTGATATGACGCAGATTGTACTTTTAATTATTTTTTTAATGCTATTAAATTTCCTTTAACATGAGAAGATTACCCATATATTTTTTAATAGATATTTCTGAGTCAATGGTTGGAGAACCAATTCAGCAGGTTGAGGAAGGTTTGGCTACCATAATTCAGGCATTAAAAACAGATCCTCATGCACTTGAAACCGTTTTTGTTTCAATTATAGTATTTGCAGGTCAGCCCAAAACATTAGTTCCGTTACAGGAAATAGTGAGTTTTTATCCGCCTAAATTCCCAATAGGCAGCGGGACATCCTTAAGCAAAGGTCTGGGACATTTAATGTATGAATTAAGAAATAATATTGTTAAAACCACTTATGAAATAAAAGGCGACTGGAAACCTATTGTGTTCTTATTTACAGATGGAGTTCCTACAGATGATAGTCAGGCAGCGATAAACGAATGGAAACAAAACTGGCAGAAAACGGCTAATTTAATTGCGATTTCTTTTGGGAATGAAACAGATACAAAATTACTGGGAGAACTAACAGAAAACGTATTGCATTTTAAAAATACGAATGTACAATCGTACAAAGAGTTTTTTAGATGGGTTACAGATTCCATAAAAACAAGCAGTATTAGCGTAGAGAATAATTCGACAGGTTTTGAGTTGGCAAAATTAGATGGAGAAACACTATCAAAAATTGATTTGACTAAAGCAGAACCAAACCGTCAATATGTTGATGATAATTTTGTGGTATTAAATGGTAAATGTCAAAATACCAAACGACCTTATTTAATGAAATACCGCAAAACAATTGCTGAATCAATTTATGCCGGAATCGAATTATCATCTAAAAATTACAAATTAGTTGGCGCTTATCAGGTGGATAATGCTTATTTTGAATTAGCAGATACTACTAATTTTAGTAATAAAGTAAATACAGATGAGCTTATTGGCGGGCCAACATGTCCTTGCTGTGGTAATCAGGTTGCTTTTGCCGTTTGTGTTTGCGGTAAAATACATTGTATTGGTGATGAAGATGTGAGTACTTGTCCGTGGTGCGGCAATCAGGGAAGTTATGGTTCCGGCGAAGGCGGATTTGATGTCAACAGAACACAAGGATAATTCATGGAAGAAACCAAGCGATATCTTAAAGCCTTTTTGACGCAAAACAAAATAGAAATACCATCAGGTAAATTGTCTCTTTTTGATGAATTTATTGCTAATGAAAACAATGTGAATTCGGTAAAAATAATTCAGGAAAACCAAAGAATGATTATGGAAAATTGGAAGTTGAAAACCAGGATTGACGATATTATGATACAAGCTGTGTCAATACCAAATGGTACGGTAAATAAAAAATACGAAGCAAAACTTGATTTCACTAAACTGAATTGGCAGGATATTGTTGCTTTTGAAATAAAAGGATTAGAAAATACAGGTCTTCAATTTGATGCAAAAGAAGAAACACTTTCCGGAACTCCGGAAATAAGTGGAGATTTAAAAATAAAAATATTATTTAGAATTGAAGGCGAACCGGAAGATGCTGCTTTAAATGAAAAAACACTAACACTAATTATAAATCCGGATCCAAAATCACTTTGGAAAAATCTGGAAAGCGATAAAAATGATCCTTTTTATAAAGAAGATAATGTTGCTGTTTCAGGGAAGTTTTTAGACAAAAATATTGTAGTAGCTTCCAAAAGAGGAAGAAGTCACGCAAATACTGGTGCATTTAGAGAAGATGATTTTGCCTTTAAAAACATCAACCAAACAGGTTGGAGTTTATTAGCCGTTTCAGATGGAGCGGGATCTGCACGTTTGTCAAGAAAAGGTTCAAAAATTGCCTGCGATGCTGTTATTCAATATTTTGAAGAAAATTTCACCGAAGAAAGCTTAAAAGAATTTGATGAAACATTATTGCTTCATCATAAACAATCAGATGAAAGTTCATCAAAAAAAATAAGCCATTTTGTTTATAATTCATTGTCAAAAGCGGCTCATTTCGCCAATAAACAAATAGAAGAATTTGCGATAAAAAGCGAAACCGAACTAGCGAATTTTCACGCAACGCTTATTTTTGCTTTGGTTAAAAAATATGATTTTGGTTATGCGTTGCTAACATTTGGTGTTGGAGATTGCCCTATCGGATTATTAAATAAAGAGTTGACGGAGATAAAACTAATGAACTGGCTGGATGTTGGAGATTTTGGTGGCGGAACACGATTTATTACAATGCCGGAAATATTTCAAAGTGATAAGTTTTCTACGCGTTTTGGTTTTAAATTAGTCGATGATTTTTCTTATTTGGTATTAATGACAGACGGAATCTATGATCCTAAATTTGTTGTAGAAGCTAATTTGGAAAAAATAGAAAAATGGAATGAATTTTTCGGAGATTTACAAGGAAATAATGAAGACGGACATAAAGTCGATTTTAGTACCGGAAATACTGAAGTCGCTAATCAACTTTCGACCTGGATGGATTTCTGGAGTCCCGGAAATCATGACGACAGAACGCTTGCCATAATTTACTAAAATATGAGTACAATTACTGTAAAATCAATTAACGACACTACAAAATCATATCAATTTGTTGATAATGGTGAACCTATGCGTGGTGGCGTAAAAGATGTTTATTTTAGTCCGGACAAAAAATATGTAGTTGCTATTTTTAGAGATAAACTAGATTTTAACCAAAAAGAACGACTTCAGAAAATAACAAATAAATATTTATCCCAAATTCAGAACGGAGAAGCCGGCGATTATTATTTGAATGAAGTATACAGATGGCCAACTGATGTTATTGAACATAAAGGGTTGACCGGAATAATTGTTCCGATTTATAATTCGAAATTTTTCTTTAAAAAAGGATATGCCACAAGCGATCTGATTCAGGGAAAAGAAAAAAACGGAAAGTGGTTTGCCGGACCTAAATTCAGAAATCCACATTTTCCGCTTAGAGTTGCTAATTCAGAATTAGGAGATTGGCTGAGTTATTTTCAGGTTTGTGTTAATTTGACCCGCGGCGTAAAAAAAATGCACGCGATGGGATTAGCACATTCTGATTTGTCCTATAATAATGTATTAATTGATCCGGTTGAGAAATCTGCATGTATGATTGACCTTGACGGATTAGTAGTTCCGGGTTTGTTTCAGGCTGAGGTAATTGGAACAGCTGAATTTATTGCACCGGAAGTACTTTCGACCAAACATTTAAATAAAACAGATCCCAACAGAAAATTGCCAAATCGTTTAACTGATTTACATGCTTTGCCAGTTCTGATCTATATGTTTTTATTGCACAGACATCCTTTAAAAGGAGGAAAAGTGCACGATCTGGATACAGAAATTGATGATTTGCTTTCTATGGGTGAAAAAGCAATGTTTATTGAACACCCAACAGATCCTGCAAATAGACCAAAACTGGATCAGGTTTCTAAATGGGATTTGCCGTGGGCGGATATAAATAAACTTCCGTATACAATTACAGGACCGTACTTAAAAGCATTGTTTGATAAGGTTTTTATAGAGGGATTACACAATCCTATGCAAAGGCCAACCGCGGAAGAATGGGAAATAGGATTATTAAAAACAACCGATTTAATGCAGAAATGCCATAACGTTTCCTGCGAGCAAAAATGGTATGTTTTTGATAACACCAATACCCCCAAATGTCCGTTTTGTGGAACAGCCCACAAAGGAACATTGCCGGTTTTAGATTTATATTATCAATTTCAGGAATCAGTCTGGAAACCAGAAAATCATAGATTGATGGTTTATAATGATCAGTATTTATTTCAATGGCACGTAAACAGAAATATTACCAGAAACGAAAAGATAACAGCGGCACAAAAAGTACCTGTAGGTTATTTTACATTTTTTAATAATGCATGGGTATTGGTAAACCAAAAAATGACATCTTTGAAGGATGTAACCGAAGATAAGGAAATCCCTATTGGTTCAATGGTAGAATTGACTGATGGCAAAAAAATACTACTTTCAAAAGAAGATGGCGGAAGAGTAATCGTAATAACAATGGCAAATAAATAAAAGTAAAACACAATAATAATTAATTAAATCAAAAATGAATCAACACCCTATTTTTTCGGAACATCCAGGATTAATCGCTGTTTTTGCGATCGCAGTTCTTATAATGCTATTATTAGATTTAGGTATTTTTAATAAAAAAAGCCACGTTGTAACAAACAAAGAAGCAATCACATGGTCACTTGTTTGGATTAGTTTAGCCATGCTTTTTAGTGGTTTGGTTTACTACTACGCAGGATCGGCTAAGTTTTATGAATTTCAATCAGCATACTGGATCGAGAAAGCACTTTCTGTAGATAATCTTTTTGTGTTTATATTAGTCTTTAAGTTTTTTGATGTAGCCAATCAAAATAAACATAAAGTATTGTTCTGGGGTATTATTGGAGCACTAGTTTTAAGAGCGATTTTTATATTCTCAGGTGCTTTCTTAATTGAACTTACTTACTTAAACAAGCTTTTAAGTTTAGTGGGAATGCCAGGTTTTAAATATGATGTTAACTTAATAATGACAGCTTTTGGATTATTCTTAGTGTATGCAGGTATAAAATCATGGTCTGCAGGTGATGAAGATGATGACGAAGATTACAACAATACAAGAGGAGCAAGGTTAATTAGAAGATTTTTCAGCGTAAGCGATAAATACGACGGAGATAAATTTTTTACATTCGAAAACGGAAAAAAACTGGCAACGCCTTTATTAGTAGTAGTTGCAGTAATAGAATTTACAGATTTACTTTTTGCGGTAGATTCAATTCCGGCAATTTTTGCAATCTCAAATGATCCGTTTATACTTTATACATCTAATATTTTTGCGATTTTAGGATTAAGAGCATTGTTTTTCCTATTGGATAACTTTATTCACCTATTCAGCAAATTACAATATGGTTTAGCAATTATATTGGCATTCATTGGGGTAAAAATGATCATTTCTCCGTTCTATCATATCGAGTCTCTTTACTCTTTATTAGTTATTGGAGCAGTTCTTATAATATCAGTAATAGCTTCAATATTATTACCGGAGCCAAAAGAAGCATAGTTTAAGAAAGTTTAAAGTTTTAAAAAGGATGAAAGTTGTACTAAATTTTCATCCTTTTTTTTGTTTATAAAAGCATTAATTTCAAATTTGATTTTTAATAGCTGGCGTAAGCGTGATTATATTCATATTATTTATTCCTATCTTTGCAGTCAAAACAGATGAAAAAAGCCACTATCTTTTGTAGGCTATTCTGTTTTATCTTAAATCGAAAAGAATGTTTTTTGAAGGGAAAACATAATCAAACACCTAATAAATAGCCTGAGCTCATGAATAAAAAAGCAGAAAATATAATTGTTGGAATTTCAATAGGAGATTTAAACGGTATTGGAAGCGAAGTTATACTCAAAACATTCGAAGATTCACGCATGTTAGAAATGTGTACGCCGGTTATTTTTGCAAATGCAAAAGTTCTTTCTTTTGTTAAAAAAAGCTTTACATCAACAGTTCAGTTTCATGGAATTGATAAATTAGATCAAATCGTAACCGGAAAAGTAAATGTATTGAATCTTTGGAAAGAAGGAGTTGATATCAATTTAGGGACAAATAATGAGAAAATAGGCGAGTATGCCATTAAATCATTTGTTGCCGCTACAAAAGCTTTAAAAGAGGATTTGATTGACGTTTTAGTCACGGCTCCAATAAATAAATACAATATTCAGTCAGAGGATTTTAAATTTCCGGGACATACAGATTATCTGGATCAGGAATTAGAAGGAAATGCATTGATGATGATGGTGCAGGATAATTTAAGAGTTGGTTTATTGACAGATCATGTTCCGTTAAGCGAAGTTTCTGCAAATTTAACCGAAGAGTTAATTACCAGAAAAATCGAAACCATCAGAAAATCTTTAATTCAGGATTTTAGCATTGTACGACCAAAAATTGCAGTTTTAGGATTAAATCCACATGCAGGTGATGGCGGCGTTATTGGTAAAGAAGACGATCTTGTTTTAAGACCCGCTTTGAGAAAAATATTTGATGCCGGAACTATGGTTTTTGGACCGTTTCCTGCCGATGGATTTTTTGGAAGCGGTCAATATGAAAAATATGATGCCATTGTAGCAACATATCACGATCAGGGATTAATTCCTTTTAAAACATTATCTTTTGGAAAAGGAGTAAATTATACAGCAGGTTTAAATAAAATAAGAACATCGCCGGATCACGGTACAGCCTATGATATTGCTGGAAAAGATATGGCAGATTACAATTCATTTAAAGAGGCGGTTTATCTTGCAATAGATATTTTTAATGCAAGAAATCAGCATGAGGAGATTACTCAAAAACCTCTTAAAATAAAAGAAAAACAGTTATAAACAAAAAAAGGTGAATAAGATTATTAGTTTTATAATAATTTTATATCTTTGCACCCCAATTCAGGTATCTGATTTTTAGATAAGAGTTGACAAAATTGATGTTGAGATGAGCAAATCAAAAGAATTTTTAATTCCTTTCATGGGATTAAAACTGGGAAAACACCATTTTGAGTATCAAATAAGTAACGCGTTCTTTGAGAACTTTGATTACGAAGAATTTCAAAGTTCTGATATCAAAGTAGGTTTAGTATTAGATAAGAAAAGCAACATGTTAGAGTTGGAATTCAAACACAAAGGAACTGTAAATGTGCCTTGTGATCTGACAGGCGAAGATTTTGATCTTCCTATAAAAGGGAAAATGAAATTAATTGTTCGGTTTGGAGATGAATTCAATAATGATAACGAAGAGTTGTTGATCCTGCCGCACGGAGAGCATGAACTGGATGTAGTACAATACATTTATGAAATGATTGCGCTTTCGGTACCGCTAAAACGAGTTCATCCAGGAGTAAAAGACGGAAGTTTGCAAACAGAAGCCTTGAAAAAACTAAATGAGCTAACAGTCAAAGAAGTTAAAGAAGAGAGTAAAAAAGAAGAAGATATTGACCCGCGCTGGGACAAATTAAAAAAACTATTAACGGATAAATAATATAGTAAAATGGCACATCCTAAGAGAAAAATCTCGAAAACAAGAAGAGATAAGAGAAGAACACATTATAAAGCTACTGTAGCTCAAATCGCTACATGTCCTATTACTGGAGAAGCACATTTATACCACAGAGCTTACTGGCATGAAGGTAAAATGTATTACAGAGGGCAAGTTGTTATCGATAAATCTGTAGCGGTTGCTTAATACGTTTTTGTAAATGATACTAGAACTCTCACATAGTGAGAGTTTTTTTTGTTGGTTATAATTTTCTGTTTTTAAGAAAATGCGTACAAATTCATTTCGTTTTTTTTTGTAATTTTCAAGTCTTTTAAAAATTTTTCAGATACGGTGTATTTGAAACGAAATAATAGAATATAATGAATACAATCACAGCCGCAATTACCGCTGTTGGAGCTTATGTTCCTGACTTTGTACTTTCGAACAAAGTTTTAGAAACTATGGTAGATACCAATGACGAATGGATTACTACTCGTACTGGAATTAAGGAAAGAAGAATCCTTAAAGATGCTGAAAAAGGAACCTCGTTTCTTGCAATACAAGCAGCAAAGGATTTGATTGCGAAAGCAAATATTGATCCGTTAGAGATTGATATGGTTATAATGGCAACAGCTACAGCAGATATGCCCGTAGCCTCTACAGGAGTTTATGTTGCAACAGAAATTGGAGCTATAAACGCATTTGCATATGATTTGCAAGCTGCATGTTCAAGTTTCTTATACGGAATGTCGACTGCTGCTGCTTACATACAGTCAGGTCGATACAAAAAAGTATTATTAATTGGGGCAGATAAAATGTCATCAATTGTAGATTATACAGACAGAGCAACTTGTATTATTTTTGGAGATGGAGCGGGAGCCGTTCTGTTTGAACCAAATTATGAAGGCTTAGGCTTACAAGATGAATACTTACGAAGCGATGGTGTAGGACGTGATTTTCTTAAAATTCCTGCCGGAGGTTCTCTAATCCCAACTACAGAAGAGACCGTAAAAAATAGACAACACAATATTATTCAGGACGGAAAAACCGTTTTTAAATATGCTGTAACGAACATGGCTGATGCAAGCGAATTGATTTTGAAAAGAAACAATTTGACTAATGAAGATGTTAGTTGGTTAGTACCACATCAAGCAAACAAACGTATTATTGATGCTACGGCAAGCAGAATGAATCTTGAAGATTCGAAAGTATTAATGAATATTGAAAAATATGGTAATACGACTTCAGCTACATTGCCTTTAGTATTAAACGATTTTGAACATATGTTTAAAAAAGGAGATAATATTATTTTTGCCGCTTTTGGTGGTGGATTCACTTGGGGATCTATTTACCTAAAATGGGCTTACGATAAGAAATAAATTAAAACTAAAAACAAATCATTATGGATTTAAAAGAAATTCAAAACCTAATCAAATTTGTAGCAAATTCGGGAGTTGCAGAAGTAAAGTTAGAAATGGATGATGTAAAAATCACTATCAGAACAACTTTAGAAGGAAATGCTGAAACTACTTATGTACAACAATTGCCTGCTCAGGCTGCATTGCAACAAGCAGTTGCTCCTCAACAAGCTCCAGCAGTTGTAAACGTAACCAGCGAGGCATCTGTTCCGGCAGAAGATTCTAAATACATTACTATTAAATCTCCAATTATTGGAACTTTTTACAGAAAACCATCACCGGACAAAGCAGTTTTTACTGAAGTAGGAAGTACTATTTCTAAAGGTGATGTTCTTTGTGTAATTGAAGCAATGAAATTATTTAACGAAATCGAATCAGAAATTTCAGGTAAAATTGTAAAAATTCTTGTTGACGATATGTCTCCTGTAGAATTTGACCAACCTTTATTCTTAGTTGATCCATCTTAATTTTAGATCGTTAGATTTTAGATTTTTAGACTTTTTCGAAAGTGCTTAAAATCTATTTATCCAATTATCTAATTTATCTAATTATCTAATTTTAAAAAGATGTTTAAAAAAATATTAATTGCGAATAGAGGAGAAATTGCACTTCGTGTAATTCGTACATGTAAAGAAATGGGAATCAAAACTGTAGCAGTTTACTCTACAGCCGATGCAGAAAGTCTACATGTTAAGTTTGCTGACGAAGCGGTTTGTATTGGTCCTCCTCCAAGTAACTTATCGTATTTGAAAATGTCAAATATTATTGCTGCTGCAGAAATTACAAATGCAGATGCAATTCATCCGGGTTATGGTTTCCTTTCTGAGAATGCTAAATTCTCAAAAATTTGTCAGGAACACGGAATCAAATTTATTGGTGCCGCTCCGGAAATGATTGATAAAATGGGAGATAAAGCTTCTGCAAAAGCTACAATGAAAGCAGCAGGAGTTCCATGTGTTCCAGGTTCTGACGGTTTATTAGAATCTTTTGAACAAACACAACAATTAGCAAAAGAATTTGGCTACCCGGTAATGCTTAAGGCAACTGCTGGTGGTGGTGGAAAAGGAATGCGTGCCGTTTGGAAAGAAGAAGAATTATTGAAAGCTTGGGAAAGTGCACGTCAGGAAGCTGCTGCAGCATTTGGAAATGACGGAATGTACATGGAGAAACTTATTGAAGAACCACGTCATATCGAAATTCAGGTTGTTGGAGATTCATACGGAAAAGCATGTCACCTTTCTGAAAGAGATTGTTCTGTTCAGCGTCGTCACCAAAAGTTAACCGAAGAAACACCTTCACCTTTCATGACTGACGAATTACGTACTGCAATGGGAGAAGCTGCTGTAAAAGCGGCGGAATTCATTAAATACGAAGGCGCAGGAACTGTAGAATTTTTAGTGGACAAACACAGAAACTTCTATTTCATGGAAATGAATACACGTATTCAGGTTGAACACCCAATTACGGAACAAGTTATTGATTACGATTTAATTCGTGAGCAAATTATGGTAGCAGCGGGAATTCCAATTTCGGGAAGAAACTATTTACCTGAATTACACGCAATCGAATGTCGTATTAATGCCGAAGATCCTTATAATGATTTCCGCCCTTCACCAGGAAAAATTACTACACTTCATATGCCGGGAGGTCACGGAGTTCGTTTAGATACTCACGTTTATTCTGGTTATACAATTCCACCAAATTACGATTCAATGATTGCAAAGTTAATTACAACGGCACAATCTCGTGACGAAGCAATTAGCAAAATGCGAAGAGCTTTAGATGAATTTGTTATTGAAGGTGTAAAAACTACAATACCTTTCCATAGACAATTGATGGATGATCCAAGATACATTGCAGGAGATTATACAACTGCATTTATGGATACATTTAAAATGAAACCTATAGAAGAATAATATAAAGGCTGTCAATTTTTTGACAGCTTTTTTGTTTTATACCATAAAAGTAAGCCCGACAGTTTAAAAACTAGTCGGGTTTTCTTGTTTAAATTATCAGGTAAACACTATTTGTGTATACTTTTTACACAGTGTTTTAGAAAATTACACACTTTTTTAAAGTCTCAATTTTTGGCACAACATATATAAACCCTTTATTTATAAGGGATTTCATGGTTCAGAACGTAATGTTTGAGTTACGGCATAATAATTTCATTATCTAAAGCGTAAACAACTATATAAATAATTAAAATATACACATTATGAAAAATCTATTTTTATCAGCCGCAATTGTTTTAGGAAGTTTAACTTCATTCGCTTCAACTTCTCCAATTACAAATACAATCGTAAAAACGATTTCAATTGAAGATGAATACACAGAAATCAAATTAGAAGAATTACCAGCTCCAATTGCTGAGTCTTTGAAAAAAGCATATCCGGATGCTGTAATTATTAAAGCATACAAAAACGAAAAAGCAGAATACAAATTAGATGTTACCGTAGGGGACAAAGTAGGAAATCTTTTTGCTAATGCAGATGGAACCTGGATTAAAAAATAATCAGGTAAATTAACGTGAAGATTCAAATTCACAATACTAAAATAAAATTAACAATATTAAAATATACACATTATGAAAAATTTATTTTTATCAGCCGCAATCGTTTTGGGAGGTTTAACATCATTTGCTTCAACTTCTCCAATTACAAATACAATCGTAAAAACAATTTCAATTCAGGACGAATACACTGAAATTAAAGTTGTAGAAGTGCCAGTTGCAATAACAGATGCTCTTAAAAAAGCGTATCCGGATGCAGTTTTGACAAAAGCATACAAAAATGCTAAATCAGAATATAAACTAGATGTTACAGCAGGTGACAAAGTAGGTTCTCTTTATGCTAATGCAGATGGAACCTGGATTAAAAAATAATTAAAAGCAACCGTAAAAAACTATCACTATGAAAAAGTTAATCTTATCGGCAGCGATCCTGTTAGGAGGGTTGTCAATGCAAGCGAAAAATGTGGACGTGACAAGTTCAATGGTTCAAACAGTAAATGTTCAGGACGATTATAAAGAAGTTGATGCTGTTCCGGCAGCTATCAAAACATCATTAGATAATGCGTATCCAGGTGTTAAATTGGATAAAGCATATGTAAACTCTAAAAAAGAATACAAAATAGAAGTAACCGTAAGAGGTGAAAAGTCTGTGGTCTATACAGATGTTTCCGGTAACATAATTAAAAAATAATTAAGTAACCCATAAAAAACTATTATTATGAAAAAGTTAATCTTGTCAGCAGCAATCATTCTGGGAGGTTTATCAGTTCAGGCTGGTAATCCTCAAATAAAAACTTCAGTGACTCAGTCAGTGAATGTTCAGGATGAATTTACTGAGATTGGTGCAGATGCTGTTCCAGCAGCTGTGAAATCAACTATCGAAAAATCTTTTCCAAACACAAAGCTTGAAAAAGCGTATAAAAACGAAAAGAATGAGTACAAGTTAGAGATCTCAAGTGGCGACAAAAAGTATACTGTATATGCAGATGCTTCAGGAAACATTATAAAAAAATAATTCCCTAATTTTATCAGCTAATACTAAATTAAAAAATCAAACATTATGAAAAAATTAATTTTATCAGCTGCAATTATTTTAGGAGGGTTATTTATGAATGCGGAAGCAGCAATATCTAAAAAGTCAGTTTTGAACATTGTAGAATTTCAAGACAACTATAAAGAGATTAAATTGGAGGCTCTTCCTTTAGAAGTAAAGGCTACTTTAGAGAAATCTTTTCCCGGTTCTAAGCTTGTTAAGGCTTATGTAAACCCAAAAAAGCAATATAAATTAGAACTTAATTCAGGCGAAAGCCAGGAGAAACATTTTGTTTTTACAGATGACAAAGGAGTCATCGCCCCGAAATATTAAAAATTAGTATTATGAAAAAGTTGATCTTATCAGTAGCAATTATTTTAGGAAGTTTATCAATTTATGCAAATACAGCTACTATTCAGGAGCAAGCTAAAGTTACCGTGTCTGTTCAGACAGAGTATACAGAAGTAAGCGCTGATGCTGTACCGCCTGCAATAAAAACCGCTTTACAAACTGCTTATCCTGGTGCAAAACTAGTAAAAGCATTTGTTAATGAAAAAAAAGAGTATAAACTCGAAATATCAGTTGGTGACCAGAAGGCTACTGTTTTTTCAGATGTCAATGGTAACTGGTTGAAGATATAAATTAGGTGAATTTAGATTTATGTTTTTGGTAAAAAAGAGATTGCGATACGCAATCTCTTTTTTTTTGCATAATTTTATGAAAAGACAATTTTATTAGTATTATTTTAGCAAAAAAGACCCTAAAAACAAATGCCAAAGATATTACTGATAGAAGATGACATCTCGTTTTGCAAATTACTAGAGAAATTTCTAGTAAAAAAAGCATACGAAGTAACCATTGCTTTCTCTGCTGCAGAAGCAAGAGTTGCAATCAAAAAAGAATCGTTCGATTTGATTTTGACAGATCTTCGTTTGCCTGATTCTGACGGTATTGGACTAATGTCTGAATTTAAAGCTTCTTATCCTGATATTCCTGTAATACTTATGACAGGATACTCAGATGTAAATACTGCCGTTAAAGCAATTAAAAACGGCGCTGCAGATTATATCTCGAAACCTTTCAATCCTGATGAGGTTTTATTGGTAATTACAAATGCTTTAAAAACTTCGGAAACAGAAGAAGAAATTCCTGTAAAGGAAAAGAAAGCTGTCAAGAAGTCAACTTCAAGTACTGAAAATGAATTTGTAAAAGGAATTTCTGTTGCTTCAAAAAAATTATTAGATCACATTCATTTGGTAAGTCCAACAGATATGTCGGTTTTGATAATTGGAGAAAGCGGAACCGGAAAAGAAATTATTGCAAAAAGCATCCATCAGCAAAGTTTAAGAAAAAACAACAATTTTATTGCAGTCGATTGTGGTGCTATTCCAAAAGAACTGGCGGCAAGTGAATTCTTCGGACATTTAAAAGGATCTTTCACAGGCGCTATTAACGACAAAATGGGTTATTTCGAAGCGGCTAATGGAGGAACTTTATTTTTAGATGAAATAGGGAATCTATCTTATGAAAATCAAATACAACTCTTAAGAGCACTTCAGGAGCGTAAAATCAAACCTGTTGGAAGCAACAAAGAAATTAACGTCGATATCAGAATCATTACAGCTACAAACGAAGATTTACGTGAAGCAGTAAAAAACGGTGATTTTAGAGAAGATTTATACCATAGAATCAATGAATTCTCCATTCAGTCACCATCATTAAAAGACAGAGACGAAGATTTAATGGTTTTTGCAGATTATTTTCTGGAAAAAGCCAATCAGCAATTGAACAAAGACATCATTGGGTTTTCACCCGAAGTTGTTACGATTTTTCAAAACTATAACTGGCCGGGAAATTTGCGTGAGTTACAAAATTGCGTTAAGCGTGCAACACTTTTAACCCAGGGTGATTTTATAAAAAGCGATGTTTTGCCTGCTGAATTTTTTCAGATACAAAAACAACAAGCCAGTAATGGGAATTTCTCATTATCTGAAAACGAAAAAGAAGCTATTATTCATGCCTTATCAAAAGCACAGAATAATAAATCTGAAGCAGCAAAATTGCTTAAAATTACCAGAAAAACGCTTTACAATAAATTGAAACAATATAATATAGATTAGGTTATTTCTTTTTTTAAAGCAGTAAAAAGCACATCCGTTTTTGATTTCAAAACTTTGAAGATATCATTTAAATCAGAAGTTTGAAGATCCTTGTTTTCTAAAACTTTTAATATTTCACCAATCTCGCGCGCCTGAATTTGTTTAAACATAGGAGCTATTCTATGTGCAATCGAATTAATCTCGACTGGATGTTTTTCCATCATTGCATTTTCTAATAAACTTAGATTTTCAGTACTGCTTTCAATGAATGATTTTAAAACCTCTTTTAATGCTTCATTGTCATTGCCTAAAAACTCTTTTAAGGTTTCAAGTGAATATAATTTTGAACTTGTTTTTTGATCCTTTTCATTAATGTCAACATTGGGTAATGTATCATTTTCTAAAATAAGATGAATCGTTTGCAGTAATATCTTAGGTGAATACGGTTTTTGGATCACAGTTGTAAAACCCGCTTCACTGTAAACATCTGCGTCAAGATCGGTTCTTCCGGTTAAGGCAATTACGGGTTGGTTGTTATAAGTAGCATATCCTGAGTTTTTTAAATTTTTCAGAAAGGCGAAACCATCCATTTCCGGCATTTGGATATCAGTTATTACAAAGTCAAAATTTGTATTTTGAATCGCTTCCAAGGCTTTTACAGCACTGCTAAAGGATAAAACCTGATGTTGTTCCTGTTTTAAAACGCCGCTCGTTAAATTTAAAAGATTAATATCATCGTCTAAAACAATAAAAGTTTGTCTTTTAGTATTGCGAACCACAGGTTTTTTAACTTCCGGTAAAATAATTGGACTGTTGTCAAATTGCAACGGAAGCTGAATCTCAAAAGTGCTTCCTTTTCCATAAGTACTTTCAAGTTTTAAATCTCCGCCTAAAATCGATATTATTTTTTGGCAAATAGACAATCCCAAACCAGTTCCTCCATATTTTTTTTCAATATTTTCATTTGCCTGAGCAAATTCTTCAAAGACTAATTTCAGGTTTTCCTTCTCAATTCCAATTCCTGAATCCTGAATTGTGATAATATATCTATTGTCATTATTTGTATAAGCACTGATTCTTATAAAACCTTCCTCGGTAAATTTATAGGCATTACCGATAATATTGCTCAAGATTTGTTTTAATCTAAAAGGATCTCCAACAATTCTGGTATTTAGTTTTTCATCGATATTAATAATCAGATCAATATCTTTTTGCTTGTAAACGGTTTGAATACTTTTTGCAACTCCATCAATAATTTCAGGTAATAAAAATGGCACTTTTTCAATACTGATTTTTCCTGCTTCAATTTTAGAAAAGTCCAGTAAATCCTGAACCAATTGCGAGATATATTCAGATGAGTTTTTGATGTTTTTAATAAAATACGATTGTTTTGTATTCACATCAGAGTTCCCTAAAAGCTCAGAATAACCCACAATTGTGCTCAAAGGCGTTTTTAAATCATGACTTACAGTCGAAATTAATTGTTCACGGCTTTTAAGTAAATTCTTTGTTTTGAAGTTCGCAATTTCGAGCTGTTTTTTATAAACCTGTGATTTTGAGTAATCACTTACAATTAAAATAGAGAAAAACAAAGTCAGAATCAAACCAATAATAGCCGAAGCCGTTACAATTTCGTTGACTTTTTTAAGAGATTTCTCTTTTAATGAATTGTTTTTTATTGAGTTGATGATAATTTCCCGCTCAATAATTCGGAGAACTTTTCGGAGTTGGTCAGAAATTGCAATTTCATTCTTTAGTAATTTATTCTCTTCAAAATTCAGTGATTCTTTTTTCTTCTCTGCCTTAATTTTTACATTACTTAAAAGTTTTTTTGAATTGGCTAAAATAGAATCTGATGCTTGTTTACTCAACGTATTTGTGCTATCGTCCGGAATATTCTGATTGAGATAATCAACATATTTTTGAAGCACATTTCGCTGATAACTTCCTAATTGATTTGGGTTTTTATTGAAATCCTGAAGTTCTAATTTTCTTAGTTTGAACTCCATTTTAGTAATTTCATCAATAGCAGTATTGACCGAAACTTCATCTTCGGCTTTATTTTTTATGGTTTTTAACTGCCTGATGTTTTTTGTTTTTTCAGATAATAAGTACGTGACACTATCCAGTAATGTTTTTTGATATTGCGTAGTAACAATTTGTTTTAAAGTATCAATTCTTGATTTTAAGGAATCGGTTTCAATCAAATAACTTCTAAAATCTTGTTCAGAGTTGTTTTGGATTGTTTTTCTCGCCAGACTTTCGGTTTTGTACACATTCGAAAACAATTTACTAACCCTAAGAATTTTGGTTTTTTCGAAAGCAATTTTATCTTCAAGTTTATTGTAAACTACATTTTCAGAGTATAAAAACCAACCTACAGTAACAACCAGAGCCAGTAAAGCAACATAACTGAATAAAACTTTGAGTGCTGTGTAACTTTTTTTGCTCTCCATAATATTTATCTGGGGTTGACGAAGTTTTTGATGTTGGAATTCCCTGCAATTTATTTAAAAATTTCATTTAAGAAAAGTAAAAGCAAACCAAATATTTACATAATTGAAATGTTAGGAAAATAAAACAGCCGTAGATTATATAAAATCTACGGCTGTTTTTTATCTTTTTAATTTAGATTAAAGCGTCTCGTCTAACCATTTAAAAAATTCACCTTGCCAAACCTGAGCATTTTGGGGATGTAAAACCCAGTGATTTTCGTCAGGAAAATACACAAATCTACTTTTGATTCCTCTTAATTGCGCAGCCTGAAAAGCTTCTTGTCCTTGACCAATTGGCACACGGAAATCTTTACCACCCTGGAAAATCAAAATAGGTTTATTCCAGTTTTGAACCAGTGTTGCAGGATTAAAAGCATTGTACGTTTTTTGAGCTACAGCATTATCTTTTTCCCAATATGCACCACCAAAATCCCAGTTGTTAAAGAAAACTTCTTCAGTAGTTCCTAACATACTTACGGTGTTAAAAACTCCATCGTGAGCAATAAAAGTTTTGAAACGGTTTTTGTGAATTCCGGCTAAATAAAATACTGAATATCCTCCGTAACTTGCACCAACGCAGCCTAAACGAGATTTGTCAACATAGTTTTCTTTAGATACATCATCAATTGCAGATAAGTAATCGTCCATAACTTGTCCGCCCCAGTCTTTACTAATTTGCTCATTCCATTCAACACCATGTCCTGGCATTCCGCGACGGTTTGGTGCGACAACAACATAACCTTTAGCAGCCATCAATTGAAAATTCCAACGGAAAGAATACGATTGTGTCAACGGACTTTGAGGTCCTCCCTGACAAAATAATAAAGTTGGATATTTTTTTGAAGCATCAAAATTTGGAGGTAAAATTACCCAAACCAACATTTTTTTACCATCTGTAGTAGTAACATAACGTTTCTCGGTTTTGCTAACTGCTAACGTTTTGTAAGTTTCAGTATTTACATTTGATAATTGTTTCCATGTGTTTTTCTTCAGGTTAAAAGAAAAAATTTCCGGAGCGTGATTCATATCATTTCTTGTAACAATAATATCATCACCGGCAAAACCAACTAAATCATTTACGTCAAAATCTCCATTTGTCAATTGACGAACCTGAATTGCGATTCTTGTCAATCCCGGAAAGTTTACAGTAAAAATTTGTTTTGTACCATCAACAGGCGCTACAAAATATACATTTTTACCATCTTTACTCCAGATAAAATTATCTACAGTTCCGTCCCAATTTGCAGTTAAGTTGGTTTTGATGCCTTTAAATTCAACAATAATGTCATTTTTATCAGCCTCATAACCATCACGCTTCATTTGTAACCAAGTCAAGTTTCCTGTTGGAGAAAATTGCGGTGCCATATCGTAACCTAAATTATCTTCGGTTCTGTTCGTGGTTTTTTGAGTTTCTAAATTGTACTCATAAATATTGGTGTTGGTAGAAATAGCATATTGCGTTCCTGCTTTTTTCTTGCAAACATATAAAATGCTTTTTCCGTCTGGTGACCAGATATAATCTTCGTCACCACCAAAAGGTTTTTGCGGAGAATCAAAGTTTTCACCTTTTAAAATGTCAATTCCGGCAGCTCCATCTTTATTTTCTTTATAAAAAACGTGGTTGAATTTACCTTCGTTCCAGGTATCCCAATGACGATAATCTAAACCATCATAGATTTGAGCATCAGATTTGTCCATTTTTGGATAAAAATCCTTACCTAAAACTTTGTCAATTTTTACCTCTTCATTGTACACTAAAAATTTTCCGTCAGGCGAAACATTTTTATCTGCCAAAACTTCTTTTGTGTCCTTGATTTCAGTTGCATTTCCGCCAGTTACAGGCACAATGTAAAATTTAGAAGACGACTTGTTTTCTTCAATCGAAGGAGTTGAAACCTTAAAAACAACATTTTTTGCATCTTTTGAAAGTCCAAGCGCGCTCACTCGTCCTAATTTCCATAACAATTCCGGTGACATTACGTTTTGCCCGATAGCGTTTAAACTCATCATTATTAAGGTTGTAAATAATACTTTTTTCATAATAAAATTCTAATATTCGTGACGCTAAAAATACAACATTTAAATTCCAATATTTTAAAATAATCCCAAAAAATAAATTCCAAATTCCAATCAGTACCATGATATTCCAAATTCCCAAAAATGTTAAAATTCCCAAAGTTATCGAAAAGTTTTCCGCAACGGATTCCTGATTTTTTTTGATAATCTTTGAAAATGATAATCCGCGAACTAGTGGCGATTAAAAATAAAGTTTTAAATTTATTTCCTAAATTGGAATTTGGAATTTAAAAGATTGAAATTTATTTTAAGATAAAAATGGAATTAAGTTACTGGGAACTTAAAAACTGGTTTACAAATGTAGATTACACCATCGTGGGCAGTGGCATTGTAGGATTACATGCTGCGTTACGCTTACGCGAAAGATTTCCTGCAGCGAAAATCCTGGTGTTAGAAAAAGGAATGTTACCGCAAGGCGCAAGTACAAAAAATGCTGGTTTTGCCTGCTTCGGAAGTCTTTCTGAAATTATGGAAGATCTAAAAACACATTCAGAAGAAGAAGTAATTAATCTGATTGAAAAACGCTGGAAAGGTTTGCAATTACTCCGAAAAAGATTAGGAGATTCAGCAATTGATTTTAAACCTCACGGTGGATATGAATTATTTTTGAAAGATGATGAATCTGGTTTTGGAGAATGTATTTCAAGATTGCCGTTTATCAATGAAATTTTAAAACCCCTTTTTAAAACCGATGTTTTTACCAAAGAAACAGATCGTTTTGGATTTGGAAACATTCAGGAATATTTAATCTTTAATCCGTTTGAAGCCCAAATTGATACCGGAAATATGATGCAGGAATTGTTGCGACAAGCTGTTTCTGAAAATATATTAATCCTGAACCAGCAAACCGTAACTTCATATGCCGATTTAGGAAATCAGGTCGAAATTGTATTGAACGATTTTAGTTTTAAATCTCAAAAAATACTTTTTGCAACAAATGGTTTCGCAAATGCAATTACAAACGGAGCCGTAAAACCCGCAAGAGCTCAGGTTTTAATTACACAACCCATCCCAAATTTAGATATTCGCGGCACTTTTCATCTTGATCGCGATTATTATTATTTCAGAAATATTGATGACAGAATTTTACTTGGCGGAGGAAGAAACCTTGATTTTGAAGCTGAAACAACAACAGAATTTGGTCAGACGAAAATTGTGCAAAATAAATTGGAGGATTTACTTAAAAATGTAATTTTACCAAATCAGGATTTCCAGATTGCCCATCGTTGGAGCGGCATTATGGGAATAGGAAACAGTAAAAATCCTGTAGTTACTCAACTGTCTGAAAACGTGTTTTGTGGAGTGCGTTTAGGCGGAATGGGAGTAGCGATTGGGAGTTTAATAGGAACAGAATTAGCAGATTTAATATAATGGCAGTAACCAAAAAACCAATACCAAAAACAACAACCGCAAACAAACCGAAACCAAAAACGGCAGCAAAAAAAGGCAAACGCTCTTTTGGTGAAAAAGTAAAATGGTTTTTTATAAAACTATGTTTATGGTTTTTCGGGATCTCGATTGCATCGGTAATAATTTTTAAATATATACCAGTTCCTTTTACGCCCTTGATGGTGATTCGCGCCATTGAAAATAAGTTTGGCGGAAAAGAAGTTTATTTTGATCACGATTGGGAACCAATCGAGAAAATTTCAATGAATTTACAAAAGGCGGTAATTGCCAGTGAAGACGGAACTTTTTTAACGCATAACGGTTTTGATTTTAAAGCGCTTCAAAAAGCTTATAAAAGCAACGAACGCGGACGCCGAATTCGTGGTGGAAGTACGATCTCGCAACAAACAGCCAAAAACGTATTTTTATGGCAGGGAAAAAGTTATTTCCGTAAAGGTCTGGAAGCTTATTTTACGGTTTTGATCGAAGTTATTTGGGGCAAAGAACGTATTATGGAAGTTTACCTGAATAGTATCGAAATGGGTGACGGGGTTTATGGTGCTTATGCTGCAACAGAACACTGGTACCGTCGTGATGCATCAAGTTTAACGCCAATGCAAGCTGCGGGAATTGCAGCAATTTTACCCAACCCAAGAAAATTTAAAGCCACAGGATCTTCCAGTTATATCAACAGACGCAAGCAAAGAATTGTTCGTGAAATGCGAGCTGTTGGAAAAATAAACTATAATGCGAAATAAAAAATCTTTTATTGCGCTTTTCGTGTTGACATCTGCTTTGGCTTTTGGCCAGGGAAAAACAACTGAAATAGGTTTTATTACCGACAACGATTTATACACATCATCAAAAAATGATATGTATTACACAAATGGTCTGGAACTTTTTTACCGATTTTTATCAAAGAACAACAACGAAAAAATCAACAAAAAAATCACTGAATTTCGAGTTGGGCAATATATTTATAATCCGAGATTTATTAATGAAGCTGCCGTAGATATTAACGATCGCCCTTTTACGGGATATATTTTTGCCGAAGCGGGCAGAAGCTTTTTCTATCAAAGCGAATCAGTTTTAAAGACAGATTTTCAGTTGGGTTTCATGGGTCCGAATGCTTTAGGAAGAGAAACTCAGGAAAGTTTTCATCACATTATAGGTTACAAAGAGGTTTTTGGTTGGGAAAATCAATTGCATAATGCCTTTGCCGTTCAGGCGCATGTGATGTATTCTAAGAAAATGTTTCCAACAAAACACAATGATTTTATAGATCTTCATTTTCAGTCAGAAGCCAATCTGGGAACTATTTTTGACGGCGTTTCAACAGGTTTCTTAACCCGAATAGGCTTTAAAAAGTTATTGCCTATTTATGATTCTAATTTGCACGATGCTTCGGTAAGTTTTCAACCGCAATATAATATCAGAGAATTTTATTTCTATGCAATGCCAAGTGTCAACTATCAGTTTTATGATGCGACGATACAAGGAAGTATGTTCAATGATACAAGTCCGCTTATTTTCGAGTTAGAACCGCTTCGTTTTAATGCAGAGTTTGGTTTAAAATACCGTCATAATAACTTCAATATGTCTTATTCATTTATTTATAGAGGAAGGGAATTAAGAGATCCGGAAACTAATACCAATTCGGGATATTTTTATGGGTCTATAAGGTTTGGGTATTTGTTGAAGTAGGTTTTGCCACGAAGGCGCTAAGACGCAAAGTTTTATTATTTGAAAAATAGAATTAAACTGTAATATAAAATGTGGGATTATATCTTTGAATTCGGTTTTTTACTATTTATTTGTTTTTTATCCTACAAAGTGGGATCTTATTTAGTATCTGATTTTATTACAGGTTTTATTTTTTTGATGTTTTTTACAAACTTTTATTTTCAGGGACGTATTAGATACAAAGAAGAAGCTGTATTATTTTTGATTAATATTTTTCTATATACTATTCTGTTTCTTTCATCTGTTTTTATCTATTTTGATAAAGAGAACGAAAAGCGGACTTACTATGTATTTCCCATTCTTGTATATTTCTTGATAATAATCTTCAATATAGGAGATTTTGAAGATACTATTCAAGCCACGTATTTGCCGATTTCATTAGCATTTTTTCCGTTGTATTTTTTTAAGTATTATAAAAAATATATAAAACAAGAGGAGAATCTTTATAACTGGTAATATCAAATTAGATTTCGTTGAATTATCCTTTAGTTTCAAATTAAACGATCAATGATTTGTAAGATTAATTTTATATTTTTGTATTTAAGTATTATAAGGTAATAATTTAAAAACAATCATGAAGATACTAATTGATACAAATATATTTCTAGATTTTTATCGTTCTAATGGGGCATCTATACATATTTTTAGTACTCTAATTGAAAATATAGATAAATTTATTTTAACGGATCAAATTATTCAAGAATTTGAAAGAAGCCGTGAAAGTGTTATAAAAAGTTTACAAGAGAGATTTCAAATTGAATCGAAATTAGAAAATTTTTCAAGTTCGTATCTTCAAAATTTATTAGAATTTAATAAATTAATCGAAATTCAAAAACTCTATAGCTCCCAACAAAAATTAGTTAGTTTAAGTATTGCTGAGATTTTAAAAGATCCGGCTAAAGATCCAATTGCAAACTATTTTAAAGAATTTGTAAATGAAGCGCTTAAACAAGATAAGGTGTATTTTACGACAGATGAAATAATAAGTAAGGCTGTCAAAAGAAAAAATATTGGAAATCCGCCTACTTCAAATAAGTTTTCACTTGGAGATGAAATTAACTGGGAAATTATTTTAGCCAATATTAGTGAGGATATAATTTTAGTTGGACGTGACAATACGTACACAAATAATTTTAAATTTTTACAAAAGGATTTCCATAAACAAACTGGTTGCGCTATCATAGATTTGACAGAAAGAATATCTGTTGCATTAGAAAAAGCTGGAATAATAATTACTGATGCTTTAGTAAAAGAAGAAGATAAAGTTATTGAGGATTTAAAACATTATGATGAATTTTGGAAGTTTAAAGCTCAGGCAGATTAATTATCTTTGAGTCCAAAATATCTTATAAAATATAATAAAAAAAAATGGGAAAGTTTGTAATTACGAAAAGGTCTAATGGTGAATTTCAATTTAGTTTAAAGGCTTCTAATGGTCAAACTATTCTTGTAAGTGAAGGTTACACAACAAAAGCAGCTTGTTTAAATGGGATTGAAGCTGTAAAAATAAATTCGCAAGATGATTCTAAATTTGATAAAAGAGAATCAGCAAATGGAAAACAATACTTTAATCTAAAAGCATCAAATGGATTAATTATTGGATCAAGTGAAATGTATGAAAGTTCAGACTCCAGAGATAATGGTATGAATTCTGTAAAAATGAATGCACCACAATCACTAGTAGAAGATTAATTAAAAAATATTAAGCATTAAAAGTTTATAATAATATCAAAAAAGCCAATCTAAAATTTTTAGAATGGCTTTTTTGATATTGCTTCAAATATTAATTTGAAACTATTTTTCATTCAATAATTTCTCGACATATTCAAATTTTTCTTTTTCAACCTGAACTAAACGTTCGTAAAGTTCAATCACTTTATCAAGTGGATTGAAATTGCAAGAATTATTTCCAAAATTCCCAAAGTTTCCTTGACTATCGTGAAAAGTATTAAAATAATTGATCATATTTTCTTCTGAAAAACTTTTTATTGCTTCTGCGGTTACGCCAAGTGCTTTTGCTACTTCAATTAGTTTTTCTTCGTCTATAGTTTCGCTATTTTCAATGGCAGATATTGTTTGCTGGCTCATGCCCAAGGCTTGTGCCAAAGCTTCTTGTTTCATATCTCGTAGTTCACGAATACGGCTAATTTTTCGCCCTATATGATTTAGTTTTATTGCTGTGCTCATAATTCAAAGGTATTTAAAATTCTTTTACAAAATAGTTTTTGGTACAAAACAAGATTGTTTCCGTACGATACAATTTTGTGTCGTTTAGCAGTTAACAAAAATACAATTTTTCTTATAAAAATAATAAAGTAAAAATGTTTCCTTTTATGAAATCAAAATCTCTAATCTAGCCCCGATTGAAGCGGCATCCTTTTTACTGTTTTTTCAACAGAAAAAGATATAGCGGAAAGCGGGACAATTGGTCTTTTGAAAAGGAGAATTTCTGCTCCTGATTTTTCAGATTCCTAAATTAATGACGATTATCACATTGAATATAAATGTCTTCGTTTGATTTGTCGATAAGCGATATTGCAGAACATCCGAATGATTCATATGCAAAACCAAAAACAACTGGAGGTTTGTTCTTAAAAAGCTTGCCTGTGTACTGTATTGCGACATTATCGCCGTTTTGATAGTTTAAAGGTGCTGCTGACAAACTTTCGCCTTCTATGAACATTTTTTCAATAATGATTTTTTTTGTTTTTGAGTCAATAACAATCAAACGTCTCGAGCCTACTTCCTTTAAATTATTTAAATATTCCTGCAGGAAATATTCAAAACTGTCGGTTTTATACGCATATGTATTTCCTAAAGGCTTGTTTTTTAAATCGGCAAGATCTTCTTTTTTAATTGATTTTGAAGGATATTCTTTAATCGAAACTTTCTTCCATAACATTGGCGTTAATTGTTGTTTTGTAAATGGATTTTCTTTACCAACGTAAACCAAAACATCAGCGTAATAATTGCTAAATCCGTTTAATGATTGTGTGTTGATTTCAAACCCAATCATGTAATAATATTTTGGATAAGGCCAATCTTCTTCAGATGAATAACCATTTAATAATGCGGTGGCTTTGAGGCTTTTTACAGCAAATGAAGCCAGTTTGTTTTTACTATAATCGTAAACAAACAAAGAATCATTTTCAGAAATATTTGTTTTCGAAAGAAATCGGTTTCTGTATTTCGGTTCTAACGTAAAAGACTTTGCGGCTTGCTTTCCCATTTTTTCGATATTAGGCAAAGCAAGTGTGTCTGAAGCGTTATCATTTAAAGGATAAATATCCGAAAGGGAAACAAATGCTACATTACTGCTGTCTTTGTAAGTAACAGTAAAAAGATTGATGCTTTCTTTTCTGGGAGTTTCTTCGGTTAGTATGGAGTCATTTTCGGTCGTAGTTTTGGCTAAATGTGGTTTGTTACTTTTAGTTTCTTGTTTATTGTTACAAGATAAAATAAGAAACGAAGCCAGTACAATTGTGTATTTTTTGATATTCATAAAATTTTATTTAGAAACTACGATTAAGAAAAATACAATGGATACAATTAATAAAATCAATCCAATGATCAGCAATATGTCATCTTCGATTGTGGGGATGTTTTTTTTAAGGAGCGAAAATCGATGAATTAACAACCCAATTTCATAACACAATAAAAATGCTATTAATACTAATAAACCATAGAGTTTTTCTAATCCTCCGCTTCCGCTAAATGCGCCTTCATGTCCAAACCACGCAATAATAAGAGCAAGCGGAACAATTAACAATGCTAATTTTATAAGTATTGGGCTTCCTTTCCAGAACAATAATGCAATCAGCGCGACTATAGGAATTAGTAACCAGCGAAGTAATAGGGTCATATTGTTTCGTTTTTAGTTAATTCAATTGTTTTATATGCTCTTTATTTTTTAAAATAAATTTAAAAACTACTACTGTAATAATGGATAAAAGCGAAATTGGCAAAAAAGAAATCGAAAGTGTATAATAAAGCTCTTCCTTAAATCTATAAGTACTCCACGACGATTCGCGATCTACAAAAATGGTATAATTCCAGAAAAACCAAACTAAAATTAAGAATATTAGTTCAATTATACTTTTTAAAGTCATGTTTTTAATGAACGAAAGTATCAGAAATACAATCGTTAGGAAAATGGCAGTTATCAATGACATAAAAAATGCATCTTGAAAAAACGAGCAATCTAAGCATCCGCTTGATATGCTGGCAGAAAATTTTCCAACAGACCAGTAAATTTCTAACAGAGTTGATGCGAAAATGATTAATCCAATAAAAAGGTTTTTTTTAAGAAATTGGATTGTTTTATTTTGAGAAAGTAATTTCATGTATTTTAAACTATTTGTCGGTTTTTACATTCTCAATATAATGTTCTACAATATTTAAAAATTCATCTTTGCATAAAAAGCGTTTAAAAAATTCCTCTAGAGTTCCTTCATTATTTATTTCCTGAAAAAAAACTTCATGATCTGTTCCATAAACAGTTGGGTTTTCGGGAATAGGATCGGTCAAACAGACAAAATATTGATCAGGAAATCCGTAAGAATAGCAAATGCATATAAAATCTAAATCTCCCGCAACTATGGTTTCCCTGATTTCATGTTGATCTACAAGTCCATCTAATTCTTCAAAATCAGCGGAATCTTTTTTAAATGGCGTAAAGAGAAAATTTCTGTAAAATGATTGTCCGTATGGAATTTCATGATCAGAAAAAAAATGATCGAGCAAATTATTATAAAAAGCTTTTTTGTCAGTAGAGTACAAGTGCAGATTGTTAGTATAAAATTCATCAACACCAAATAATTCATCTCCGAAATCATTAGGATATAAAGGATGTTTGAATTCAATTGATTGCAAATCTTCTTGTAGTGATTTTCCTTTTACATTGTCGATGTTTCCACCCAATTTTTGAATTTGAATCAGTATTTCCTCTTTCATAATTTCTGTTTAAAATTTAAAACAATTAATACAAAAATATAAAACCTAAGTAAAACAATATCTTTAAAAAAGTTATAAGTGTATTGCTCTTAATTTCAATACTTAACGTTGTGGTAATGATCTGAAACTTTAAATTATTAACTTTAAGAAAAAATTAAAGTTATGGAAATCAATTGGATAATAATAGGAATTGTAGTTGCGGTTGTAATTGTCTTAGTAATATTTACAGCAAAAAAGAATCAGAAAGAAAAAAAGAAAATGACCGATTTGTTTAATAACGATTTTAAGAAAATAGAAGAGGACGAACCAAATCCTGATAATAATGCTGGGGAGAGATAATATTTATTTAATTTTCTAAAGTATCGTTTCTCTTAATAAGGTACCAGTTCTTCAGGACTATTGTGAAATTTGAAATAAGTATGATAAAAATGAATTTGATTAAAGTTATGGTAATGTATTCTGAAAGACCATCCATTATATCAGGTATTTCGTTTGTGGATTTTTTTGAAACAGAATTTGATAAAATAAAAAGTGCAGCCCAGAAGCCAAAAAAAAAAGAGTATTAAATAAAACATCATAGACATTTTTGTATTGAGAAAATAAAAAATTCCCGAGAAAATGACACTTATTATCGTAAAAAAAAATAAAAAAGTAATAAGTGGTTTAGTAAAAAAGTCTATTATTTGTATGTTATGATTATTTTGGGAGGTGATAAAAGCACCAATAACTATAATCATTGCTAATGAAAGTAGCGTAGATTGAATTATGTGTAGAAAGCTTCTACTTGTTTTTTCTTCGATTTATTAAATAAATTGTTGTAAACAAATATATTATTACAAGTTAAAATAAAAAAACCGTATTCCAATTAAGTAATACGGTTTTTTTTGTGGAGAATACCGGATACTTTTTACTTATAATTCCTTTTAAAATATCCTCTTAACCCCCTATTTGCGTTGCAATAAAAATGTTTTTTTATATATAATGACACGGACTTGACACTATGTCAACCGTTTTAAATTCATGATTTTCATGTCTTTACAATAGCGGAGCAGTTGTATAAAACTCGTTAGATAAAATGAAGAGGGCTTTCTGTGAGTTGGTTTGCGATTAGCAAACAAATGAACAAAAAGCCCTCTTCATTTTATCTAACCCCTTATTAAACACCATTGGACTGTAATTATTCAACATTTAATTTACGCTCCCGTACTGTAATTATTCAAAAGCTTTATTTTAATAGGTTGGAAAAAAAATCGTTTAACTCGTCTGCTACACGCTTTCGTACGGCGATTTTTTACCCCTGTCCCCCTTTTTGCTTCTTAAATTCCTGATTTTTTGCTCTCTCCTTTTTTTCCTTTATATCCTATATTCTTTCTTTTATAAAAAAAATGTAAACATTATAAACAATTGTAAAATAAGCAACAAAAACAAGGGTTTAGACTTGTTTATAAATTTGTTTACATTTTTTTTTGTTTACAAAAAAAATGTAAACATTTAAAAAAGGCAAAAAAATAAGCCAAAAACTAAATTTTGGCTTTATTTAAAAATGTATTTACTGGCTCATTAATTCCAGTTATACGTTAATCTTACTATCTGTTCTAATCTTTTTTTCTTCTTGGCAATCTTGGAGTTGCTGTTTTAATTCTGCAATTTCTTTGTTTTTGTACTCTAACAATTCTACTGCCATTAGATTATCTACTTTATTTTCTTGTATGTTCCGCAACATTTCACCTTTTCCTGTTAAAAGCCATTCGAAATTAAATTCGATATTTTCGTAAATTTTAATAATAAAATCGACTTTAGGAAGTGTTCCTTTTCTATAATTTCTAATGTTAGCTTCATTAATACCTATTTTTTTTGCAAATTTAGAATTATTACCATCAAAAAGTTTTTCAATTAACTCATTGATTCTTATTGAAATAGGGTTCATAAAATTTTATAAATTAAAATTATTCGAAATTAAATTCGATATTTACTTTTTTATTCGAAATAAGTTTCGATATTTGTTATCGAAAGCGGATAGAAACCCACTTAAAAACGGATTAAAAACGACCTGCAATATACAAATTAATGGAGTACAATACTCTCATTAATATATAATTCAAAACTAATGCCAATTATGAACGATAAAGAAAAATTTTTAGAGGTAGAATATATTGATGGTGAAGGTCGTCCAGTAACATTAAAAATGTTTGATGGTACCAAAATATCAATAGGCAAAAATGTTCAGGATTTTTATTTTAAACTACTAGAATTACCTGTTAGTCACCGTTGCCAAATATTGAATTTAGATATTAATGAATTACAAAAATTCATTAAAGAGCATACTAAATTTTACAATGAGAAATTGATTAGTGAATTTAATAAAGTTTGGTTATGGACGTTAACCGACGATTTATGTGATTTTCATGATAAAGAAATAAACAATGAATTATTTGAAGTTGCATTAAATAAAAAACAAATAATTGGGAAATTAAAAAGAAACACATTTGACACATTTGAAGTGTTTAAGATGTTGGATTTTTTTAAAAATCATGATGAAATCAAAGAACATTATTTAGAATAATTAAAATCATTGACTTTGTTCATAGAAATATTGAAACCCTTATAAAACAAAAGCGGAGCAATGCCCCGCCTAGTTTTGTTATTTGGTCATTAAATAAATTAAGAGTTTCGCAAAAGCGTCTCCTAATTGATATTCTACTGACCGTTTTACGTGTGGTAAAACTATAACATTTGTAACACTTTTCACATTAGCACAAACAACTGGTATTTGTATTTTCATACGCATTGATGGCGAAAAGATTGATTTACTTAACGCCAATCAGAAACGAATATAAGGGTTTCTTTTTCTAAAAGTAGATTTTTTTGATAACCGGTAGTTTCTGCAGAAAGAAGCGCATGCAAAAAAAATCTACAATTTATTTATAAAAATAAAAAAGGATCATTATGGATACAGACTTAAAAAAGACAAACAGGCGATACCGTTTGCATCGGAAAATAAAAGGTTTGTATCGTTATGACAGAAACAAAATTATATACGTCCCTAATAATGATGATCTAACAAATAAGTGTTTACGTGAGTTATACGAAAATTACAACTATTCAATCCAATTTGAAATACCGTCATAAATGATAACGTGCAACCAAAAAGAGATCATAATTGAAATTCTTGGAAAACAATACTCTCCGAAAATAATTTCTCATTTATCTAATAAGAATATTTATAACTCGGACGGACATATTTATTCTACTAATTCGATTCAAAAAATTGTATCAGGAAAGCAACCAAACGATATTGTCGAACTTGAAATTGCAAAGCTTGTTGCAAAGGTTAAAAGACAAAAACAAAATGCTCAGGACACTAAAAATAAACTTTTGAAATAATGTCAATATTTACTCAAATACAACTGAAAACCTACATCGAAAGAATTGAATTGCAACGACACAATTTACCGCTTGCAACTGTTTTTACTGCTCAGCAAAAAAATGATTTAGACAGTCTCTACGATCAAATATTAAAAATATGTTACGCAACCTCCATAAAAGAAAAAGAAGTAATTGAACCCATCTGCTTATAATAAAAATTAAGGATTTAGGCGAATAAATTACTACTAACAAACTACACTAACCGAAAAAACCTTATGGGTAACTATAAATTTAACGTAGAAACACTTTACGAAAAAACGGACAACGGTCTTGATATTATAAAAAAATATCTTGACAATTGCGACGGTTTCGGTAAAGCGTTAGAAAACGATAAAAATGCTTTTAGATACAGAGATACAGATAAATCTGCATCCTGCTATTTAGTCAAAAATGATAAAGGTCTTAAAGGTAGTATTGGGGTTAATTATTGGCGTGTAAAGGATTTTGGAGGTGATTTTTTCACGCCCATAGGAATTGCAATGGAGCAAAGCGGTTTAGATTTCTATCCTTGTTTAAAAATGTTGTACGAATGGTTTAACCTTGACGGGAACAACACTTTTTTTACTGCTACAGTCGAAATAACAACCATTGACGATAAAGATAAACGCCCATTAGACTGGTTTAACGTTGTGACAAAAGAGCATACACAGCTTGATATAATTGGCACTTATGTAACACCTGAATTAGCCAAAGAATATGATTTTTTAAGCGTAGAATACTATGAAAAAATCTTCGTAAACAAAAAGACAAACCAAAAAAATCATATCAAAGTTTCGGCAACTGAAAGTTTCCCTATATTTTGTTATATGCCTGAAAAAACATGGTGTAAAACCTATGCCCCATTTTCGAAAGATAAAAAATTCAAACACGGTTATTTAGGAAAAAAACCAGTTCGACACGTTTATGGATTACAAAGAGTTATTCAAAAATACAATGCCAAAATTGACGATTTCAACAGTCAGATAAAAAAATCAAAAGACGATAAAACTACAGGTAGGTTAATTGATGAACGTGACGCTTATAGAATCCCTAATTGTATTGTCGCTTCGGGTGGTTCTGACGGCTTGAACGTTGCAAGCTTAGGATATGATGTTATTTGGTACAATTCCGAGGGCGAACAAATAAATTATACAGAATACAACCAACTTAAAGAAATATGCAAAAACATTTACAATCTTCCTGATCTTGACGAATCGGGCGTTAAATACGGCTATGAAGTTGCTGAAAAGTTTTGGAATATGAAAAGTATTTGGTTGCCAAAAGAAAAACTAGGTACAAGCGGAAAAGATTTTAGAGACTGGATGAAATTCTACAAGAAAGCTGATTTAAGCGCTGTAAAATTCCAGTTTGGAAACCTTCTGACTGGTGCTTTGAAAATGAAGTTTTTTGAAAAAAATGAAAAATCAAAACGCTGGTCTGTTAAAACTTCATATTTACATTATTTCCTTAAAATCAAAGGATTTCATTTGTATTACCCAGAGAAAAAATACACTGAAAAAACAGGTGTACAGGAATTTATTTTTATAAGAATCAACGAGCATATTGTAGAGCAGTATTTCCCTAATGATATACGTAAATTTTCGGAAATGTACCTGATTGAAAAAGGGCAACCGATTGAAGTAATTGACCTTGTGAAAAATACGGAGCAATTTAATGAGCCTAAACTTTTATCTATGGATAAAATAGTTTTGGATTTCAAAAATTTTACAGAAGAAACACAGACATTTTTTTACAAAAATCAATTTGCAACCATTTCAAAAGATGGCATCGAACTCAAACCGTACAAAGATTTGAAAAATTTTGTTTGGGATTACAGAATAGTAAATAAAACCATTTTTGCAGAAAAAGCAAGCTTTAGACACTACAAAGACGACAATTGCAATGATCGGGTAGAAATATTGCAAAAGGATTGTGACTTTATGAATTATCTAATTAATGGTTCTCGTATGTCTTGGAGAAAAGAGTTAGAAGAGCCTTTCGGGGATTTTGCAAATAATAAGGAGCTAAAAGAAGCCAAACAAAAATATCACAACGAAAACCGTTTTAATTTATCGGCTGAATGCTTGACAGAAAATGAGCGATTAATACAGGAAAAACATTTCTTAAATAAATGCTTCGGGATTGGCTATTTATTACATCGATATAAAATAGAATCGTTTGCAAAATTCATTTATATAATGGATGATGCACCTAAAGAAAGTGAAGAAGACAGCAACGGTCGTTCCGGTAAATCAGTTTTATTAAATGGCATCGACAAACTATTGAATAATCATTATTACATCAATGGAAAATCAAAAAACATTACTACAAATTCGCATTTACTAGACGGTTTTACAAAAGAAAACGATTATCTGCGAATAGAAGATATTGACCAATATTTAGGAGTTGAATTTTTTTATAACTGGGTAACGGGTCCGATATCTGTAAATCCAAAAACAAAGAAGCCTTACAATGTTGAGTTTCACGATGCTGGAAAAATGGCTGCAACTTCAAATTTTGGTATCGGTAAAATTAATCAATCCACATTAGGGCGTTTGTTCTTTATTTCCTTTTCAGATTATTATCATGTAAAAACCGATAAGTACAACGAAGAGCGTAAAATATCGCATGATTTCAATAATAAAGATTTGTTTTCAAGCTATTGGGATGAAAAGCAATGGAATAAGTTTTATTATTTCTTAATGGAGTGTTGCCAGTTGTATCTGTCAAATAGAGATAACGAATTGCAAGCCCCGCAAACTAACATTCATTTGACCAACATTCAGGCTTCTATGGGTGAAAACTTTATGAATTGGTGCGATAGTTATTTTACACATTCAATGATCGATGAAGACAGCGAAACAAAAGAAGTTGTAAACGGTACACTAAATCAATTTTTATTGCGTGATGATGTGCAAAAAGCTTACACATTACATGCAGGGGAAAAGTACAAAAAGACAGCCACGAACTTTAAAAGGAGTTTGCAAGAATATTGCAAAATGAAAACATGGACTTTCAACCCTGTTGAGTATTTAAGTGCTGATAAAAAAACCATCAAAAAACCGCACACCAACGAAAAAGGAAAGCGTAACATTCTGGAATTTTTCTACGTGAGAACTAATGATATTGAAGTTGCAATACAGGAACAAAAAGAATTGAAATTAGGCGACCGCCCAGATGATTTACCATTTTAAAAACAATAACAATTTTATACTGATTATTTTAAAATCTTAAAACTGTTCCGCTATGAAACGATACGTGTTTATGAAAATTCGAGTAGCTAATAAAGATGATTTTGCAGACCAATGGAATCATAAAAAAATAGGTGCAATTTATTTTGAACAGTCAATTACTGGTACTATTTGTACTCAGCCATTCTATTTTACAGAAGAAACTGATATAAATAAATTCAGGGAGTTATACACTCACAATCAAATATACGTACCGTTAGGGCTTTTTGATGAAATAGAAGTAATAGAAGAAAAAGAACAAACTATAATACAATAAAAATTATAACTATGAAAACATCAAGACTACGTAGGTTATCAATTTGTATAACTGATTTGGAAAACATACCGCCGGAAAAAATAACCATTGCGGGAAACGGCAAAAAATACGCAAGCTTGACGACATGGGACTACGCAGGCGAAAATATAAACGATCATGATTTTAGCGTGTCCATTACAAGATCAGTTCAAGAGAAACAAGACGGCATTCCGGTAATGTATATCGGTGGCGGTCTCATAATTGGATATTAAAACATAAACTAACCTCTAAAAAAGTAGATTTTATTTCGAACCTGGACAAACTGCAGCTGCGGATCTATTCAAAAAAAATCTACAATTAAACAACATGATAAAGAAAAGCACATACATCCGAAGTTTTACAGATTCGCAACAAAAGCAACTTGAAAAGATTGGAAAGGAGGAAAATTTTAAAACTACTCCGGAAATATTATTTTTTGCACTTGATAAATATTTTGAGCAAAGAAAAGAAATAGAAAAATTGAACGGGATCATAAGTGTTAAGAAAGAAGAAATTTATCAACTGAATTTAAAAATTGATTTTTTTAAATCCGCTTCAAAAAGAATACATGAATTAAGTGATTTTCTGAAAAAGGAAAAAAAATAAAAACATCAATCATCAATCAAAAAACGAGTAGTAAATCAAATTGAATAACCAGCAAAACCAAATTTATGAATTTAAAAACTTTACATTATATAAGAAAAAAAGCAGAGTTACAAGACTTATTTAGAAGTCAATATTCAGAAGATTATATACGAAAAGAGATTCAGGAAATTATAAGGGAGACTCGTAAAAATTCAACTCCGGGATCAAGGCTTTTTGCAAAAATGATTTCAACACAAGAGCTAATTATTTTTATAGATAGAAATGGAAAACCTGACGGTTATCTTCTGTCAGATGAATTAAAAAGTATGCTTCAAGATCACCGAGAAGAAGAATTTAAATTAAGAAAATTGCAAAATCAACTTTAGTAGCTATGGTAAGGAAATCAGACAATCCGACAAATGCGCTCATAAATCGAAATTTCATTATCCGAGTTTTAGAGAATCCAAAACAAAATGACGTTAAAAACACCAAATTAACCTCTGCAAATAAGCTTTCAAATTACTTAAATGATGAAGAAATGAAAATAAAGCTATTTAAGAAGATATTAGACGAGGGTAAAGACAAATATACTTTTCTAATAAGAAGTAGGCTTAAAATCGATTTTCAGTCAAAATAACTTTTAAACTAATTATTATGAGAACATTTCACATTAGGGTAAATGCTAAAATAAAACGCAAAAGATGGAACGATAATGACGAACCATTTTTTACGGAAATTAATTGGGATGCTGAATTAGAAATTGACGGCATTAAAAAACTTGAAAAATTGCTTGATTTGAATTATAGTAAAGAACTCAAATCCGTAAACATTCCTAGTTTTATAATTAGCTACATTGAATATGATGACTTAGATTACGATTCAATAAATGATGAAATTATAAAATTAGAGACTAAATTAATCCGTGAAATAGGATAATTTATTTGTAAATAAAAAAACAACTTGGTTGAATTGGGTTTTATTTTTAGTAACATTGCAAAAAATAACAGATTTGCAATCATCAATCTGTTTAGATTAAAAAAACATGACTCCTTACCCGCTCTGCAAAGAAGCGGGTATTTTTTTGTAACATAGTCTTTTTAATTTTTGAACTTATTTTTTAAGATCTAATTTTTCTGGTTATAAAGTTGTAAATGATGCGGATTATAACATATAGACAAACTAATATTGAAATCCCCATAAGTATATCCCCAATAGTTTTATTGCCGTAAACTTGAATTAACAGCCCATCTACTACTCCAATGATTGCTATAGTTAATAAGAAATTATTATTGTTTTTCATGTTATTATAATTTATACTAATGTTGGTTTTCTTAGAAATCAAATATATGTATTTTGTTTTGTAACATTAAATAATTTTTCATCTATCGATTTTTTTCCTATTTATTGATATTTTTAAGCGTATGACAAAGGCTTTGCAATGGAATTGCAACGAAACTGCAATTACATTGCAAAACCTTTGCAAAGCTACCTGATGCTTTGATTATCAGACTTTCCCTTATTGATCTTTCAGCGAATCATAATAACATTCCAATATTTGTACTCGAAAAGCCTAACAACCTAACACAAGACGAAATGAAATAATGGATATTGATAACTTGTTACAGAGGAACATCTTAGGCGGTCAAGAGTATGAGCCGTTGTTTCCAGAGGTTAGCTGTGATAAGACTAGCCTTGGCAACGGTAATACTTTTGATACTGTCAGAATGATAAAACAAATGGTTATTAAATATAACCATCAGACAAAGGAAGTTGCAAAGCTATTGCAACAAACAACACTCAAAGAAACGTGTGATCGGATTTACTGGTTTCTCTACAATCATATTCAGTACAAAGCCGATGGAGTAGAGCAAATGCTTAGAAGTCCAGCCTGTACGTTCAAAGTACGCGCGCAGGGTGTCGACTGCAAAACCTATTCTATTTTCGCAAGTTCATTGCTAGTGAATATGGGTATCAGACACTATATAAGGCAAATTAAACAACCGAGTTTCCGACCAGATCTTTACACGCATGTTTATGTAATTGTACCGCTGAATCAGGAATCAGGCGATATCAAACAGGGCTATTTTATTATAGACGGCACAACGAGTACTAACCGAGAACCCATTCACATTATGGCACATGACACAGAGATAATCTTACCTCATTTCGGGCTGAATGCTCCCAAAACAAAATGCAAAGGAATTGCAACGAAATCAAGAAAAATTGCAACGAAATCAAAAACCGTTGCAACGAAAAATGCTAACCTTCCGGTTTATTTAGGAATCGGTGCATTATTAGGGGTTTTATTTTTAAAGAAATCTAATTAAACAATGAAGTATGATAATTATTAATGAACAGGAAACGGGATTAGGAAAGTCCTTTTTGAAAAAGATCAGGATTAAAGATGTCAGTCTGAAAAATGCCATTAAAGTGACCAAATTCGCGGCTCCCATTGCAGCGGGTTTTATCCCTGTTGGTGGTGGTGTGGCTTCGAAGCTTTTAAGTTCTAAAGGCGGTAAGCTTGTTAGCAGGGTTGCAAAATCCAAAGCCGTTAGAAAAGGCGTAAAGCTTTCAAAAACAACATTAGGCAGAAAGGTTGTAAATGCTGTACAAAACCGACCACGACCACAAATTGAAGCGGTAAGCACTCTTGCTCCGGCATCTTTTGCAACTGCAATACCAAGTGAACAAAGCCAAAGCAGTACTTACAGCGAAACATCTGAAAATATCGTAACCGATAATCAGCCAGTAGCAAAACCAGTGGGAGAACTTACGCCGGTAAAATCGGTTTCCTATTCAAAGATGGCTAACGCAGGGGGAGACTTTCAACCAACAGCCATAAACGCTCAAAAGCTCGTTGATTTAGAAGAGCCTGCGCTACAAACAGCAGTAAGCGCACCAAAGAAAAACAATATGCTTTTATATGTGTTAGGCGCAGTTGTTTTAGGTGGCGGTATTTATTATGCCACAAAGAAAAAGTAATAATTAAAATTAATAACAAATGAATAAAGAAGTAGTAATCATTGGGGGAGGGATTCTTGGCGGTATGATGTCTAATGGTGTGAGTACGTTATTACCTCAGTCAGATAGTCCATTACTAAATTTGGTTTTCGCTGGTGCATCTGCATTTGGCGCAACAAAAGTAAACGGCACAAGTACAAAGGACAATCTTTTAAGAGGTTCTTTAATGGGTAGCGCAGTAGTGCAAGCCTTACTTGCAGTTAAAAAAGTAGCAGACAAACACCTGAGTTCAAAACTGACGGGAACTGGTAAAGGAACATTGTTTGCAAAAGGAGCGGTTGGTTTAGCCTGTCCTTTCGACGAAGGCTTAAACGGTCAGTTTATGGGTGGAGATGGTCATGTTTATGAAATTGACGAGCAGGGTTTAAACGGTACTTTCATGGATGAGGCAGGAAACGTATTTCATACAGAGGAAGGTTTAAACGGTTCTTTCATGGATGAAGCAGGAAACGTATTCCATACCGAAGAAGGTTTAAACGGTGTGGATGATGAATACGAAGATGGTCTTCATGGAGCGGAATCGGACGTTTACGGAGAAGACGAGCGCGGTTTACACGGCGCAGAAGAAGAAGCTTTGTATGCAGAACTTTACCAATAAAAAGTCAAACAATCAATAACACAAAGCCGTAAAAGGTTTGTGAAAATTATCAATCATCAATCAAAAAACAATTACAATGAGCAGAAGATCAGAATTAGCGTCAGCAGTTGCGACAATTAAGGCTAAAAGAAACGGGGCAGTTCCAAGAGTAGGTCAGGTAGAATTAACAGACAAAACTTTGTATTTAAACGTTGCCATCAAAGGGCAAGCGGGTACTGTTGGGATTGTCGATGTTAATACCAAACGTGAAGTAGGTGTTACAAATATTGACGGTAACAAATTAAACGCTGGGCGTGATTACATCATTGACAGCATCAGAGTGCTAAGAGGTTCAGGAAGTGGAACCCTTAAAAATGAGATTTGGGATAACACGAACATCAATTCAAATAAGCAATTTGATGGTACTTTTTTAAATGCTGAGCTAAGAATCAAACAAGACGGAAACGTTTTGATTGATATGCCAATGACGGATTTATTGGGAGATACAACGAATTTTTTCAGAAGCATTTCAACATCGCCTTTAATTCGTTCCAACTTGGAGTTTGAAATCGAAATCGAATATCCTAAAGGAGTTTCGGTGACTGCTGCTTCAGATACAAATGTTCGTTTCGAATTCAGGGTACACCAAGCAAAACGATAATAATTTAAGGTTTATTAACCATAATAAAAGCCGTAAACCGTAAGTAGTTACGGCTTTTTTTAATCATACAACACATGGCAGTAAGAGAAAAGGTTATCAATTTAAAGCTTGCATCGGGAGAAACAGAAGTTTTACTGACCACAGCTTTGGAAACGGGTTTTATTCTTGGAGCGGAATTGCACACCAATCACACAGACATAGACAATTTTGCGGAATACGGCATTTATGATGACAGCGGTGTGGCGTTTTCAAAACCCACACACGTCGATCACTGGAAGCGTCGAGAGGGCGCAGGATTCGAAGACAGTTACAAACCTTTGTTCTTTGAAACAGAATCCAAAACATTCACGTTCAAAGCCAAAACAACTCAGGCAGTTCAAAAGGATACATATTTTCATTTGATTTTGATGTATAAAATTAATCCTGACAGCTGTCTTTAAATAAAATCAGATGATAGAAGACATTATAAAAATTAATACAGGAGTTGTTTTTTTGAAACTAAAACAAGACAAAGAAATCACCATTGATAATGTAACTACCCTGCAAGTTAGAAATAACGGTATTCTTAGTGTCTTTGTCAATGATTTTGAAGTTGCAAGCAAGGAAAGCTTTGTTTTAGTTCCTGCCGATGGTACGGTATCAAAAATTGATTTAGAGATTCGTTTTGATACGCCAAACAAAGGCGGTTTACAGGAGTTGTCAGCATTTAGCTGGAATGAAAAAGAGATCAATATTATTTACAAAAAGTTTATCAAATGCAAGAATTAGACAGCTTAATAGAGAAATTAAATACCGATTCCTATTCGGCAGTCTCTGTTTTGGATTTGCAAACAAATTCATTTCTTTTTCGCAACAAAACCCATGTTGAAATTATAGAAGAGTATCAGAATGCGGAAGAATTTTTCGAAACCTTATTTGCAAAAGGATATCGCCGATTAAGCCTGACTTTGAAACGTAAAAACGGAAGCTCTTACAAAGTCGACGGAAATTCATTTGAGGTTAATTTCTCCAAAGAGAATGAAGATGCACCAATTCCGGTACAACACGCCAAAGCTACACAACCGCAGACAGATGTTTTTTCTAATTCTTTTGGTTTGGGAACTCTTGACATTATGAACCTCATGGTAGCCAAGAATGATGCTTCAAGGCTCTTTACAGAAAATGAAAGTTTAAAGACAGAAAATAAAGACTACAAAAAGAAGTATGAAGACATTCGCGAAGAACAATTGTTGTCTAAGTACAATGCCGATAAAGAAAGCGGTTTATGGGGAGCAGTTCAGGGAGCAGTACAAAACGCCCCTGCATTATTAGCAGCCTTTAAAGGAGTTGCACCCGTTGCAGGACTTGGCTCTCCAATGGAAAGCTATTCAAGTGAAGCCAAACAGCATTTTGCAACGGCTTTGCAAAGCATTGACGATACTGTTGTAAACGTACTGGAGAGCATTAATACAGGACTTAATACAAATGTTGAATTTTCAACCGAACTCGCACAATTACTAAAAAAACACCAATTATGGGAAGCATAAAAACCACTGTCGAAATAGAAATAAAGGCTGTCAATCCTTTCGAGATAAAAGCAAAAACAAAAGCGCTTAATGAATTAGCGCAATTGGATAACGATGTACTTGTGAAGCTTGCCGAATTATCGAAAAGCCCTAAAGCGATTTTGCAATTAAAAACAAATTTTCCAATGATAAAAGTTTTTTTGTCTAACTAAAAAACCACATAAAATGAGAAAAAGAGGATTGTCTAATCCTGCTGTAATTGCAACTGTTCTGAGTAGTCCACAGGGGCAAAAGGCAATTGCGAGTTCACAGGAAAATGCAAAAATGGGAATCAGCGCAGGGATCACATTAATTAAAGTTTTGCTCGTTGGCGGTTTGGTTACTGTTTTATATTACAAAGTCTTCAAAGGTTTTTCAAGGCTTCAGGAAGATGTGAGATTCAAACCCAGTAATATCAATGTTACGCAGGCTAAAGCAAGAGCCGAAGCGATTTATACGGCACTGCTTGGTTTTGGAGCAAATTATAAAACAGTTGAAAATAATTTAACCGGACTGAATCACAACGGTTTTATCAGGGTTTATAATGAATTCGGGGAGCGCAGAAGTGCCACCCTTGTCAAAATGAACTTAGTGGAGTGGCTACAGGATCAGTTTAAGGAAGATGATATTACCAAACTGAGATTTTTAATAAAAGGATTTTTCTAATGATGACAACACAGAAAAAAGTAATTATAGTAACTGCATCGGTAGTGATTTTAGGTTTAGGCGTGTATTTCTTAACCAAAACGAACAGCAACGGAAAATCTCTTTTAGGCGGAAATAAAAAGTACATCGACGAAGGAGACGTGAATTTAGTTCCTGCTTTCTCTGCCAGTCAAAAAGTTGCTTTACTCTATGAAGCTATGAATAGATATTCCGGCACAGATGAAACCCTGATTTTTGAAACCCTGACAGGTGTATCACAGGCTCAGTTTGGGCTTATTAATAAAACTTTTGGACTTAAGAATTACAATCGGATTTTAGGCTATAATACCATTGGTGGAAGTAAGTTACCCCTTAAAACATGGCTCAAAGAAGAACTGAACGACGCTGATTATAATTTACTCAGAAAAAAATTTCCCAGTTATTTATAAACGGGATTACACAAATCAACAAACCTAAAAGTAGATTAATTTCAATCCTGGAAAGATCTGCAGATGCGAAGCTCCGCAAATAAAGTCTACAAATCATTTTTATAAAAAGTAGATTTTATTTCGAACCTGGACAAACTCCGGATGCGGATCTATTGAAAAAAAATCTACAATTTAAAAAAAAGAGAAAGCATGAAAGTGAAAAATGAAGATAAGGTATTAATTGGTGTAGGGCTTGTAGCGGTTGGCGGTATAGGCTATATGTATTGGAGAAAAAAGCAACGAGAGAAAAATGATACGCTTTTAAACGCTGTTCCGGAATTTACACCTGACGCGCCAAAAAAAGAAACGACATCAGTTCCAAATACGGGCGCGGTTTTAAGTAAAAATAAAATGCTCGGCAGAGGAAGCAAAGGAATTGAAGTCAGGGAATTGCAAAGGCTTTTAGGAATTGAAATTGATGGGGATTTCGGGACCAAAACCCTTACTGCCTTGCAAAGCCGTAAAGGTGTTTCTAAAATTAGTATTAACGCCTACTCCAAGACGGTTTCCAAATCAGCTATAAAAGAAACACCAACGGCGCTAGTAACCCCGAGAGTTGGACAGAAAGTAATGGCAAATCAAAACGATGTTAGCGTGTTTAATGCTAAAAAGACAGCGGGCGGATCGTATTTCAATACCGGAACAAAACCTTTTATCGGGAGCAGTTTTGATTACGGGGAGCATATCGGTGTTTTTGTTGGCTCTAAAGTCGGAGGGCAATATTTAATCAATCGTGACGGGGTTTATTATTTTGTAAATGCCAGCGCAGTAAAAGGATATTAAAATGGAAAATACTGAAAAAATTATCATTGGAACATTAGTCTTAACAGGACTTCTTTATTACCTGACAAAAACAAAAACAACCCCTAAAAAAGTGATACTATAATGAGTTTTATTTTAGATAACAGCGGTATTTTTTTAAATGCCTTTGTAAAGTACAGTTTAAATACACCCCTTAGGATAGCCCATTTCTTAGCCCAGTTATCACATGAATCAGGCAATTTCACAAGGGTTGTAGAAAATTTGAATTACAGCCCTGAGGGACTTTTGGCAACCAGTCCTTTTAATTCCCGAATGACGTTAGCCGAAGCTAAAAAATACGGACGAACAACAGACCACAAAGCCAATCAGCAAATGATCGCCAATATTGGTTATGCAAATAGTAACGGAAATGGCAATATGACCAGCGGTGACGGATGGAAATACAGGGGAAGAGGATTTATCCAGCTTACGGGCAGAGCCAATTACGAAGCCTATAAAAAGTATTCAGGTTATGACGTGGTGAACAATCCCGATTTGCTTTTACAGACTGCCGTTGCAGTGGATTGTTCGGCTTGGTTTTTCTCTGTCTACAAGAAATTGAACCCTTTGGCAGATGCTAATTTAATCACAGACATTACCCGAAAAGTAAACGGAAAAACCAACGGACTGGCGGACAGGATTACAAAATTTAAATTCTATAAAACTCAAAACATCAGTATTGAGTTATTAAAAAAAAAAGCGAAACCACTACATAATTTTAGCAGCATCAGCAGTTACGCTTGGAATTGGCTTTCACCTTATAACCAAAAAAAACTAATATGAAAAATACAATATTAAATCAAATCATAAGCGAACTGAAGTACTATCAGGATTATTTTTTATTTCTAATAGTAGTACTGGCAGGGGTTTTTATGAAAATTTACCTCGCTGTTCAAAAAGGCAAGAAACCACGCCTTAGCTGGTTTTTAGCCGAAGCCATAATAAGCTTTTTTGTGGCTTTTTCTGTCTATGCCGTTTGCGATCAATATCTGAACATCAATAAGATGTTTACCTATGTGATGTGCGCTTGGGGCGGTTCTCTCTCAACCCTTATTCACAGTGAAGTAGAAGAACTTATAACCAGTCTTTTTGATGGTTTAAAAACAATGCTAAAACTTAAAATGAAATAGATTATGAGCAGTACTACAAATCAACAAAACCCAATGAAATTATTTTTAAAAGTGCTTTTCTGTGCCTTGTGCTGTTTTGCTCTTTGTATCACCTTATACGGTTGCAAAGCCAAAGCAATTGAAAGTAATCATACAATCGAAACCGTTTTAAACCAAAAAAAGGACAGCGTAAAAAGCATTGTTATAAATGGGGCAATAAACGATACTCTTAAAATACAAGTTCCCAAAGTGCAAACTGCAAAACCCGAGTGCGACAGCATCACTAAAGCGGAACTGCAGCGTGTTCTTAAATTGCTCAATAGCCGTAAAAAGTCAGGCGATAACGAATCAGGAATTTATTATGACAGCCTGAGGAATCAAATTATAGCATGGCAGAAAATAGCGCAGACCAAGAATGAAAGTACAGCCACAAATAAAAAAACGGTTTATATCAAAGGAGATAAACTAATAAAATATGTTCCGGTTAAATATATTCCTATGTGGGTTAAAATACTGGCTTTTATAGGTGGTTTGGCAATCGTGTTTTTATGTTGGAGAATAGCGAGAATTTTTATTTAAAAAATCAAAAAGATGAGTCTTAAAAAAATAGTTATTGGAGTGGGAATAGTTGCCGTTGCGGGTTATTTCTTTTTGGAATATAAGGTAAAAAAGATAATAGAGCAGTTCCAGTTTGTCAAGATTTATCCGGTAGCTTTTAAAAAATTGGATGCTAAGTGGAATGATGGCAAGCCATTTGTAACGTTCAATTTGGATTTTAAGTTAGTGAATCCCACTTCGGAGAATTTCAGCGCACAAATTCTGGCAGTTACCTTAAAGAGAATTTTATTTTACGATAAGAAAAATATGCTTTTAGGGTCAGCAAATGTAAATGTGAGTGCCGTCACCATTAAAGCAAATTCCAGTACTACAATTCCAAACGTACCCGTTCAATTGGATTTACAAACTACCATAACCAACATTCTTGCCTTTGTCAGTACCAGTAATTTTAATAGCAATGATATTCGAATGGAAGCCATTGTAAGTATTTTGGGTACGGAACATAAAATTTCTTAAAATGACATTAGCCCAAGAATTTAACAGCCTTAACGGACTGATCGTTTCAAGAAAAACACTTGAAAACCTGCTTTTGAAAGCAGAAAAGGAAAAGCACACCGTTATTTCTAAACGAGTTATAAAAGTGCTACAGGCTTTTAAAGACGATACATTTTTGATCGAAATAAATAACCTCGTTGAGCCTTATGGATTAAATGCTCCAGATAAAATGGCATTTGAAATGCATACCAATCTGAATCCAAAAAGGGTATGGAGAAAACCAGTTATACAACGAAAAGACAGTTATAAAAAGTCAAAACCAAAAGTCTTGGATCAGTTAAAAAAATCAAAGACCGTAATAAAAAATCAAAAAAAAATTGCGATCAAAAAAACCATTGCAAAGCCAATAGAAGAAAAGAAAATCTTTTTAAAGCCAGTTGCAAAGAAAACAGAGAGAGTTGCAACGAAAATAAAACCCGTTGCAATGGTCAATATCAATAAAAATTCATTGGCGTATAAAATGTCAAATAAGCCAACTAAGGTAGATTTATTTAAAATTGATAATACGGATATCTCGGAGTTTTTAGGTAAAATTGAGCGTAAAGAAAAAGAAAGTGTTGTTATTTCTCTTACTGGCGGTCAGGGTTCAATGAAAACAAGAATGTGTTTTCAGTTTATAAATACTTTTGCTCAAAATTACAAAGTTGGTCATGCCAGTATTGAAGAACATCCCGAAAGTTCGTTATATTATGACAAAGCAAATGAGTACCTAAATAATCAGGCTTTGATTGATACCGAAGCCCCCGAAATAAAAAGTATAGCTGATTTAGATAGACTGATAAAAAATAACGATGTTATTGTAATTGACAGTTTCTCTAAAATGCAGGAAATGCATAAAGGTTTTGAAGTCGATAAAGATTTGAGAAAGAAATATGACGGGAAATTATTCATTGTTATTTTCCAACAAACCACAGACGGCAAAATGCGTGGCGGGAGTAAAAGCCAGTTTGATGCCGATGTAGTTTTATTCACTGAGAAAATGTCCAATTATAAGGAAAATTATATTTGGGCGGATAAAAACCGTTATCAGGATAAACCGCTCGACGAATTAAAATTCAATATTTTCAGTAAAAAACTCGTGCGGGCGACACCCGAAGCACCGCCGGAACCGCTAGCAATCCAAATTAAAAAATTATCGTTCACGGTAAATTAATAAAGTAGATTTTTTTGATAACCGGCACTTCATTTCTCCAGGGAATTTTGCCTTAAAAATCTACAATTTAAAATTAATCAATCACAAAAACAATCAATCATGGCAGTAAAGAAAAAAACAGTAAAGGGATTAAAGAAATTATGCAGCAGTGTTGTAAAAGCCACAGGACTTAAAACAGACGGAACATTGAAAAAAGGTTTCAAGTATGTTAAAGGCGGTAAGATTGTTAAAACTACAGCTAAAAAAGCGATAGTTAAAACGAAAGTAGCCAAGAAAAAACCAGTAAAAAAGGTAGCTAAGAAAAAATAATGATAGCAAATCAAAATAGATACTTTGAAAAGCGAGAAGGTAATACTGTTGCTTTAATGACTGAGGGTGAAGATGGAGAATTAGGTTACGAGATTTGTTCTTTTGCTTCAAAACAAAGTGTAAAGAGATCAGGAGATGATTTTGAATTAAAATCAGATCAGTCAAGAGACTGGAGTACACAGTTTTTAAATTACAATGATTTTAATCTTAACTCCTGTAATCCTCCAATAATGGCTGAGAGTGCCAATGAGTTTTTTGCTCAATTATCCAAGAAGTTTTTTTCAATTTCATTCGCGCCACCAGCCGAGAAAAGGATTATAAAATTTTTAAAGGCTAAAAACGGAAATGTATTGCTCATGAAGATGGATAACACGTTAATTGCTTCGCTTTCATCCTCTCAGAGTGTTGTAAAAGATTTAAATCGTCCTGATATGGTTATGATACAGTCAGAAACGGCGTATAATATAAATCCTTTGGTGTTTAATTATCAGGAGGTTTGGGGTGAACTTTGCCAGCCTGCAATTGATAATAGTTCTATGGATAATTTGATAAATGCACTTTCACAGGATTATTTCTTTGATAAGGATTTATCAGCGGTGCAACAAGTATCTGTAAATAATTTTCCTAAAGAGAACATGAAGTTCTTTAAGGTTTATGATAGTCCACAGTATAGAGGAAATGTTTATGGTTTTACTTCTGCTGTTCGAATTCCTTTTATTGTTCAGAGTGTTTTAAATATTAGTAGTACCTCTTCATTTTCAGCATGGAGTATTAATCATTTTGACAATCAAACAGGAGAAAATACAATGACTCAGGATTTATCGGAAAATAGGCTGTTTCAAATGGCTGATACTTTTCAGTTAAATGGCATGTATATTAAAATTTTTACGAAATTTAATTATTATGGAGGGAAATATCATTTGCTAAGAATTTATCAGGACGTAAGGACAAACGAGGTTTATCTGATGGTAAATAGCAGTGATGCTACTGGCACTTATGTTCCTTTTGATTTTAGTTCCATAACGGCTAAAGATGGGGGTTTTGAAATTTATTGCTATGCATTCGGTTTAAAAGTGGAGATCAGAAATAAGTTTTTTTAGTTAGTTTTTTTGTTTTAGTTAGAAAATCCCCTTGCAAAACTTGCAACGGGATTTTTTAGTTATTTATTCTAAGGATTATTTGCTTAGTAATTTGTGATTTCCTTTTTTAAATTATCACAGGAAATATTTTTAAGTTCTAGTTTCAAACGTAAATTAAGATGCACATTTTGACTATGATTTATGAATCCGACTCCTGATTCACTTATAGCCACAAGACAGACAGAGTAATGAAAATATTTTGCAAGATTTGTTTTTAAATAATGAAACAATTCTGATTGCATCTGGTCATATTCAATTATTAGTGTCGATTCGCAATAAGAAGATATTTTAAGATATCCCGTATTTCCTAGCACACATAATAGGTATCTTCTAGCTTCCACATAGCTATCGCTGAAATCTTTTTTAACATTTATTGCATCATAAGATAATTGGTATTTTCTGCTCATAAAAAGTTCTTTAATTAGTTAAAATCAAATGTATGAAAAGTTTTATGATTACGACTGGGGTAATTTAAAAGTAGATTAATTTCAATCCCGGAAAGATCTCCAGAAAGAAGCGCATGCAAAAATAATCTACAATTCATTTTTATAAAAAATAAATTTATTTATCAATGGTTAATAACTCCAATTTTAAATCTTTTTGCTTAGATTTCACATTGGATGATACATAATAAAATCAATATTATATATTTTCTTACTTTTCGCACATTTTCACTCTTATAGTATCTTTTTCAAAAACAAAACCAACATCTCCTGTTATAGCTTTTTGAATTTGTTCAGGTGTCCATTTGTTCTCTCTTCTTACCCCGTGGATAAAAACATTTGGACGAAAAAAAAATGTTGCAACTTTTAATATTACAATATTTTTATCTGTTTTGGATGGTATTAAATAAGGGGATAGTAAATGAAAATAATCTTTCTCTTCTTCTCTTACAGAGTATAGTATTACATCCTGAAGTTTCTTAAAACTTAATTTCCCTTGTAAGAAACCCTCTTTATCTTCGATATATACATTGATTACAGATTCTGGGACGAGCATATCTAATTGAGAAATGTACTCCATTTTTATTACACACGGCTCTTCTTTCTTTGATTTTAAATTGCATGATACACACAATAAAATCAGAACTATAATTTTTTTCATAGTTTTTATTTAAAATAAGATTGATATTCAAGAGGATGAACATATCCTCCAATTACATACCAAATTTGCTTTTTAAACTCCGGAGAAGTTTTTACCCAAGTTGGATGGTTTAACTGATACATATAAGCTCGATGCTCAACCGCATATGGACCAGGAAACACATCCCAAAGAGTCTTTTTATATTTCATAAGATCTTTTATATGCTGTCCTCTTTCATGAGCAAAAAGATTTATTGCATCCCAACCCGTATTTATACTAGAACCAAAACGCAAAAGATTAACACTTATGTCTATTTCTCCTTCTCTTAACTCTTCTGAATGTGATGACGTGCTTCCTAATCTCGCTAAGGCGAAAGTTCCTCCGGGTATTTTATCAGGTACTTGTGTGATAGACTTGTATTTCAATTCATTCACATCATAACCCGCATCAGTGTAATAATGACTGAGAATTTTTTTAGAAACGATTAACTGCCTATCTGTCGGTACAGCAGTTATTATAGTACCGTATTTTGTCCCTGCTCTTAAATTCACGATATTGCCTATCCCATCGGTAAATGAGACTTGTTTATCAAAAAAATCTTCGGGAATGTTCCCAATAGAATATGGCGTTGCGAAAGAATTTAGTCCTGTGATATAAATTTTTTTCTGGCTATTTGCAGTTGAGCCTAAATAATTCCCTTGCATGTCAAAATAATCGCCATCGACATTTGGCGTAATTTTTAATGTTACGTGCTGAAAACTTGTATCTCCATTAACTGATTTAATTCTAAAAGTTCTATCCATTTAGTTTTTTATATACGTCTCTATTTTTACTTGTTCTTTTAGTTCAGCAATACCTTCGGCATTTACTTCTCCACTATATGTGATCTCTTTAGTATTGGATTTAAGGTATTTTCCGTCTGCTTCATCAACTATTATAGTTATTTTTTCTCCCTGCATGTAATTTACAGTTTTTACTGTAAGACTTGCTTTTTCACCGATGCCAACTTCTTTTATAGAATCTTTCATTTTTGCACACATCCATTTTATGTCAGTAATCCTTTTGGATTCTTGCGGTGCAATTTTTACAGGCTGTACGATAGCTTCTTTAGGTAAAAGAGTTCTAGGTTCAGATATTGATATAAATTGGTAAACCCAAACTCGTTTTTCAAATATAACAATGTTTTTCATACAAAAAAATAATAGGATCTAATTTTCGAATTAGTTTATTTTTTATAGGAAAAAATAAAAGCATCATGATATGGGAAATGATTAGCTGTTAAAATCAAAAATGATAATATTGTGAGGGTTTCGGTACTTACATGACTGCCTATTATAACTCGATTCCTAGACAATCTTAGAAGCGGAACATAGTAAAAAAAAACTACAATTCATTTTTACAAAAAGTAGATTTTATTACGAACCTGGACAAACTGCAGCTGCGGATTTATTCAAAAAAAATCTACTTTTTTAACTAATTTTTTTGCCTCAAGCCCAAATGTTTATAAATTTTTTTTACCTTGTTTATAAATATAAATATTTAAAAAAGCAGTTTATAAACCTTTTGTAAACAATATAAATAATTTATAATCAGTGTATTATGAAATAGAATTCAATTGTTTACAATGTTTACATTTTTTTTCTATAGCCTTACTCCGTAGTGTGTTAAAAATTAAATTTTGAGTTCCTAACCGTTTCGTCACAAGTTTTATTTCTGGCTGTATATCCCTCTGTTATTTTTAAATCATAGTGTCGTGCTTGATCTCTTACTTTTATGGCAGAAACACCGCTATTAAGTAAATCCGTAATTCCGGTATCTTTCAAAGAATAAAATTGATATATGTTTGCTACATTCTTTTTTATCCTAAAATAGTTCCATTTATCGGTTACTTTTTTAGAAGTTAATTGCTTTGGTCCGGGTGCGAAATTATCGTAGCTGAAAAGATAATCCTGATTGTTTGCTTTTTGAAGATGCATAGCCAACAACTCAACTAATTCATTCGGTATTGTAACCGTTTCATCTTTTTTGTTTTTGGTGTTATTTCCATGTAAAACGATGTAGCCATCATAAAGTTTTACATCTTGAACCTTTATTTTTGTCAATTCAGTAGTTCGTATATAACAGTAGTAAGTAAGCATGCAGGTGGTATAAAATGTAATGTTGTCTTCTCCGTATTCTCTGAGCTTTCTCTTTACTTCATCATCCAGTATTTGTCTAATTTTTGGTTGTTTTTTTTTCTTTAAAACGCCCTCTGCTGGATTGTTTTTCAAATAACCACGTTCAACACACCATTTAAAGAAAATTCCTAATAGGATTAGGTTATTATTGTAGGTAACGGCTTTGTTTTCCTTTACATAAAAAAGATAATCTAAATAGCGTACGATCATATCTTTTTTTATCTCTAGGATTAATTTCGTTTTAGCTTCTTTTTCCAGTAAGTAAGCATAGAATTTTTTGATTACACTTTTATAAGACCTCAGAGTATCATATCTTTTTTCATTTGAAGTAAAATCTTTTTCAAGATGTTCTAAATACAAATCGATACAGTATGAGATTGTTTTAAATTCCTTTATATCGGATATTTCATAAAAAGGCAACCAACCGCTTTTAAGTTTTTCGTTTAATTCAAATACTATTTTTTTTCCGTATTCTTTCCGCTCACGAATATTTTTTAAAGAAGGAACACGATTTCTAAAGCGTTCCATTTGGTTTGTTATAGGATTACGTGCATAGTAAACAATTATCCATGTTTTGCAAGTTCTAAGTTCAGCGGGTTTGTAATCTAAAAAAGCAGTCGCACTATTTTTGCGTGGGGATGTTTCTTTGAAATTTTCCATTTTTTTATTTAGCTCTAAAAAACAGTGTTTTTTGAACCAAATAGTTGTGTCACGGTTTTGACACAGGATTTTAAGAAAAAACCCGCTAACCTTACTGTTTGTAAGGGTCGCGGTTTTTTTGTGGAGGATACCGGATTCGAACCGGTCACCCCTTGCCTGCCAGGCAAGTACTCTAGCCAAATGAGCTAATCCCCCAAAGCGTTAGCAAATAAAGTCAATTAATTTTCAAAAAACAAATTTCAAATACGCTTCGATTAAAAATAGTTGTCAAAATTGTAACTTTACGATCAAATCTATTTTTATGAGTTCACAAAATCAAAACGGTTCTTTACAAACTACTTTTAATAATGCTGTTGCAACGGTACAATTTGGTCATCCGGCAAGTAATTCTTTTCCGAGGGAATTATTGAATCGTTTGACAGCCGAAATCAATTCTTTAAGCTTAAATGAAACTGTTTCGGTTATTATTTTGCAAAGCGAAGGAGTAAAGGTTTTTTGTTCCGGTGCTTCATTTGATGAATTGCTGCAGGTAGAAAATGAAGTTCAGGGAACAGAATTTTTTTCAGGTTTTGCACATTTATTAAATGCAATGCGCAATTGTTCCAAACTAATTATCGGAAGTGTTCAGGGAAAAGCAGTTGGAGGAGGAGTTGGTATTATTTCGGCTTGTGATTATGTTTTGGCTACGCCCGAAAGTGCCATTAAATTATCTGAATTAGCAATAGGAATTGGTCCGTTTGTTATTGAACCAGCGGTTTCACGTAAAATAGGAAAAGCTGCAATGACCGAAATGACTTTGGCTGCACACGAGTGGAAATCAGCAGAATGGGCTTTAGGAAATAAATTATTTTCGGAAATTCATAACGCAGAAAATCTGGATAATGCAGTTACAACTTTTGCTCAAAAATTAAGTTCGTACAATCCCGAAGCTTTACAAGAAATGAAGAAAATTATATGGGAAGGAACGGAACATTGGGAATCATTACTTCTGGAACGTGCATCAATTACCGGAAAATTAGTCTTATCTGATTTTAGCAGAAAAGCTTTGACACAATTTAAAAAATAGGTAAAAAGGAAATACAAATAAAAAATTCCAAATCCAGTGACATTCAGTCTTATTGGAATTTGGAATTTTTCTTTATTTGGAATTTATTATTTAAACGGTTATTAATTTGTAAATTTGCAACCTAAAATTAAAATCGATGAGTAATATCAGAATTACAAAACAATTTAGTTTCGAAACCGGACATGCTTTGTACGGTTACGACGGAAAATGTAAAAACGTTCACGGGCACAGTTATAAATTATCGGTAACAGTTATTGGTTCACCAATCACGGATAGATCGAATGTGAAATTCGGAATGGTAATTGATTTTTCGGATCTAAAGAAAATTGTAAAAGAAGAAATCGTCGATCAGTTTGATCATGCAACTGTTTTTAACGAAACAACACCACATTTAGAATTGGCAAATGAATTAAAAAATCGTGGACATCACGTGATTTTAGTAGATTATCAGCCAACAAGCGAAAATATGGTTGTTGATTTTGCTGATAGAATTATTGCGCGTTTACCAAAAGATATTTCGTTGTTTTCACTTAAACTTCAGGAAACAGAATCTTCATTTGCAGAATGGTACGCATCTGATAATATCTAAGTTAAATCCCAATTTTAAAAATTCCAAATTCCAATTCTTCGACTTCGCTCAGAATGACATAGGTTTAAATCTAATATTCTAAGAAATCTAACAATCTAATTATCTAAATGAAAAAAGTATATTTCGCTTCTGATCAGCATTTTGGTGCTCCAACTCCCGAGTTGAGTTTCCCGCGCGAACAAAAATTTGTCGCCTGGTTAGATGTTGTAAAACAAGATGCGGAAGCTATTTTTTTATTAGGAGATTTATTTGATTTTTGGTTTGAATATAAAACGGTCGTTCCAAAGGGTTTTGTGCGTGTTTTAGGCAAATTGGCCGAAATTCGGGATAGTGGGATTCCAATTTATTTTTTCGTGGGAAATCACGATTTATGGATGAACGATTACTTTCAAACCGAATTGAATATTCCGGTTTATCATGATAATAAAGAATTTACCTTTAACGGAAAAACATTCTTAATAGGTCACGGCGACGGAAAAGGTCCCGGAGATAAAGGATATAAGCGAATGAAAAAGGTATTTACAAATCCGTTTTCAAAATGGCTTTTCCGTTGGTTGCATCCGGATGTTGGGGTAAGTTTAGCCCAATATTTATCAGTTAAAAACAAACTAATTTCCGGCGCTGAAGATGTAAAATTTTTAGGTGAAGAAAACGAATGGCTGGTTTTGTACGCCAAACGCAAGCTCGAAACCCAACATTATAATTACTTTATTTTTGGTCACCGTCATTTACCAATGATAATTCCGGTTGGAGAAGATGCTAAATACGTAAATCTAGGCGATTGGATTGGCTATTTTACCTACGGAGTTTTTGATGGTGAAATATTTGAACTTCAGAAATTCGAATAATAATTACTTTTTATTGTTAGGATAAATTGCCATTTTATGCGTTCTCAATGAATAACTTGACATTGTTTTGCTGTTAGATTGCTGAAAACGGATTGCTTTTGAATCTTGTTTTGGCATATGACATTCCACACAATTTTGAGCCAATAAGTTTGCAGGCATTGTTTTTAATGTTGTGGCATTATGTTGGATTCCTTTATGGCAACTCATACAAATTTTAGAATAAGAAGCCAGATTTTGTGAAGCATTCTCATGCGGATTATGGCACGTCATGCAATCCATAGTAGCGCTTTTTTTGAAACATTTACTTTGGGCAAGTAATCCTAATTGATTGCCGTGAACATCATAATGTATACTGTCATTTGATCCCGGAACACCTCTGAAATATTCTAATAAATCATCTCCCGGTTTGTATTCAAAACGAGATTTTACTTTTAGTTTGTCATTTCCGGAATGGCAAAGGGCACAAGCGTCAATTTTTTGCTGTCTCGTTAGTTTTTTAAACGAAGTGATGTTTTGTGCTGTCTTTAAATCTGGAAATTTTAAATGTTTTTGAACGTGTTCTTTTGCCGGTCCGTGACAGCGTTCACAGTCGATTCCGTAAATTAAAGTTTTAGGATTCATGAAATCCTCTACTTCCTGATTTAAAAAATTAATACTATCTGAACTTGTAGTAATGTATCTGCTGGCAATATTAGAGCTATGACAACCATAACATTCCTTATCAATTTTTCGCTCAAAGTTTACTTTAGAAGCTGAATATCCCGGACTTGTTGCCCAACTATTTAAAGATTTATAGTAAGAAATTGGCAATTCGAAAGTGTAATGATTTTGCCAGAAAGCACTTGTTTGAGCATGTTTTGTTCCAAAAAGAACTTCAAACGGATGCGCTTCAACTTCTTTTCCGTTTTTATAAAGTATCTGATAAAGACTATCGTTGCGTTCTTCCATGACAAGTTTAGTGTCTTTGTCATAAACAAAAGTATTGCTGCCATTTGTAAAATGACCCAAAATATTTTCTTTTGTAGCGGGAGATGTTGCTTTGAAATGTGAATTATGAAAAGAAGATTCAGATTGTACCTGATGACATTGAATACAGCTTTGAGAACCAGCATAATCTGTTCCTCGTGGATCAATGTAATTGTCGGATTCGTTTTTACAGCTTGAGAGAAAAGCGATCAGAACAACAACAGCAAAAAGAATGCGGCTTTTTTTCATTGCTGTAAATATACTTTTTTCTGAAGAAAATAAAAATATATTTCAATAATGAAACGATGATGTTAAAATATTTAGAATGCTTCTTAGTTTAAGCCAACTCCGTAAACATATTCATCCAGCTCAATTCTGAACAAAGAACCTTCTACTAAATCCTTAATTGATTTTAATTCTTTGATTGAAACGGCTAAATCTATGGCGGCGCAAGGGGTTTTAAGTAAAAATTTGTGACATGAATTTTTTAATTCACAAGCTTCGCAACAAGCATTTTCGATCATGCTGTCCTCGATTAAATCACAAAACTGATTAAGTTCTGAAACAGTAAAGTAAAAACCTGTTTCCTTAAAAACTAACTGTATTTTATCAGTTAAAGTTTCATTTTCCTTTTTCCAGTAAAAGGCTATTCCAAAATTATTATGATATAATTGTTCTATTTCTCTCATTATAAAATCTTTTATTGCAACAAATATAAATATTATTTATATTAATTCTAAATAAAAAACTTATAAAGTTTAGAGAAATATTTACCATATAAGTGATGTGAGTTCATTTAAAAAGAAGATGCTATTTAGCAAACTATATTTTCTTATATCACTTATAGGGTTTAAAAAATTATTTTAACCATTTTTCGATATGAGACAGAAATTTATCTTGTTGATCTACAAAAAGATAATGTGAGCAATTATTTAGCAAAGCAAAATGATTTTCACCGGCTAAATTTTTAATATCGTTGATTTGTGAAGTAGAAAAAACACCGTCATCTTTTCCATAAATAGCATAAATTGGAACACCTATATCTTTTATTTTTTTTAAGGAAGTTTTGGTGTCAATATTATTTCGCTTTTCATTTTTATAAAAAAGTAAAGGAGCATTTTTATTTCGGATATTATTTTTAAAAAACTGGCTTGCTTCGTAATCAGCGTATAATTTTTTTGATTTTTTAGTTGGATTTGGCATTTTAAAATAATCGTTATCACCTGCCAGTTCAAAACAATGTTTTCGATATCCTGCAGAATTTTTATCCAGTTTTTCTACGTATGATATTTTATTTAGAGTTTTAGAGTCGCCTTTATGACTTTTCTTTAAAGAATTTAAAATATGGTCATATGTTTCTTGTTGAGAAAATAATGCACCGGCCAAAACAAGTGCGTTAACATTTTTGGGATATTTTTCAGTATAAAGAGTTGCAACTAAACCACCAAAACTATGTGCAAGAAGCGTGGCTTTTGTTAAATGATATTTTTTATAAATGACATTTATATCCTGAAAAGCTTCTGCATAAGTAAAAGTTGCATTAAGATCTGCAGATCTTCCTTCGCCTCTTCTGTCATAAACAAGCACGTAAAAACCTTGATTTGCTAATTTTTGAGCCGTTGTACTTTCGAATAAAGTCGAATTTCCACTTGGACCACCGTGAATAAAAATTATCGTTTTGTCTTTTTTGTTTCCATATGTTTTGATATAAAGATTCTGACCGTTTACAAAAACGGACATTATAAAAAAGAATGATAATATTACTAGTTTCATTTACTCCATATTCTGATGATCTTCCATATCTTTTCGAAGATCTAAATTTCTAAATGTCGGTGATTTTATTCCGAAGCCTAAAACGGTTAATAAAGTCATGCTTCCGCCAAAAACTACCGAAACTACAGTCCCCATCAATTTAGCGGTTAAACCGCTTTCAAATGCGCCTAATTCGTTAGATGAACCTACAAACATCGAATTTACGGCAGCAACACGACCACGCATATGATCCGGAGTTTTAAGTTGTAAAATCGTCTGGCGAATTACAACCGAAATTCCGTCAGCAAGTCCGCTTAAAAATAAAGCAACAACCGAAACCCAGAAAATAGTTGAAACTCCAAATAGAATAATCGATAATCCGAAAACAAAAATGGCTCCTAAAAGTTTTATTCCCGCTTTTTTGTATAGAGGTACGTAGGCCGAGATCATCATAGTAATAAAAGCACCAACTGCCGGCGCAGCTCTTAGAACTCCAAAACCTTCAGGTCCAACTTTTAAAATATCTTGTGCAAAAACTGGCAATAAAGCCACGGCTCCACCAAAAAGAACTGCAACCATATCAAGCGAAAGAACACCTAAAATGGTTTTGTTATTGAATACGAATTTTAATCCTTCTTTAAGGCTTTCCATTATTGGCTCACCAATTTTAGGATTCAATATTGGTTTCTTGCTGATTTGTGATAATGCGATTAAAGCGAAAAGGGAACAGGCAAAAACAGAACACATTGACCAGTGAACACCAATGTAATTAATAGAAAATCCCGCAATCGCAGGTCCTAAAACCGAACCAATTTGCCAAACTGAACTACTCCATGTTGCAGCATTTGGATATACTTTTTTAGGTACAATTAAAGATAAAAGAGAAAAAATTGTCGGACCAAGAAAAGCACGAACCAGTCCGCCAAGAAAAACTAAAAAGTAAATAGAATATAAAATGGCATCTGTCGACCAGCCTCCAATTACTTTTGGCCAGGTTAGTAAAAACAGCCCGAAACTAATTACAGAAAATCCCAAAATGCATTTTACCAACAATCCTTTTTTCTCTCTTTGATCGACCATATGTCCGGCGAATAATGCCATTGAAACAGCCGGAATGACTTCCATCAAACCAATTAATCCTAATGAAAGCGGATTTTTAGTCAAACTATATACTTCCCATTCTATCACGATAAATTGCATTGACCAGGCAAAAACCATAGCGAAACGCAATAATAAAAACACATTAAATTCTCTGTAACGCAGCGCCTGATAAGGATCTTGCTTATTTGTTTTAGTTGTCATTTGTTCTGATATCTTTAAGCATAAGTTGAGTCGAAACAGTTCCGTTCCACTCATTTTCAGCCAATGAATAAGCTAGCTGAAAAGATTGTTGATTTTTTACAATGTCTATTTTTTTTCCAAGTCCAAAACCAATTGCGGCAATTCCGTCTGTCCCGAGGCTTCCGGATTGTTTTACAAAAAGCCTTAAATGTTCTTCTTCAGGTCCTAAAGTTTTAGCATAACCAGTATCTTTTGCATTTTGGGTCATGAAAACCGGCGTCATATTTAAAGGGCCAAAAGGCTCGAATTGTTTTAAAATCCGGACTAGTTTTGGTGTAATATCTGCGAAGTTAATTTCGGCATCAACTTCGATTTCCGGAGTTCGCATTTCCGGTAAAATGGTTTGCTCGACTTGTTTTTCAAAAGCTTGCTTAAAAATTATATAATTTTCTGCTTTTAAAGTCATTCCTGCTGCATAGATGTGTCCTCCAAATTGTTCCAAATGTTCTGAACAAGCATCTAAGGCATTGTAAACATCAAAACCTTTTACAGACCTCGCAGATGCCGCGTATTTATCACCACTTTTTGTAAAAACTAAAGTAGGTCGATAATACGTTTCGATTAATCTTGAAGCCACAATCCCGATCACGCCTTTGTGCCAGTCTTCCTGAAAAACAACTGTTGAAAATCGTTCTTGTTCCTGATTTTGTATAATTTGCTGAAAAGCTTCTTTCGTAATTTGTTTGTCTAAATCTTTTCTATCTGAGTTATATTGTTCAATTTCTGAAGCGAATTGCTGGGCTTGCTCAAAATTGAATTCGGTCAATAATTCAACCGCATGATTGCCATGTTTAATTCGTCCGGCAGCATTTATTCTTGGTGAAATAATAAAAACAACATCTGTAATATCAAGTGTTTTCTTTTTTACCTGATGCACCAATGCTTTAATTCCGGGTCTTGGATCTGAGTTAATTACTTGTAATCCGAAATATGCTAAAACCCTGTTTTCTCCTGTAATAGGTACAATATCTGCAGCGATTGCCGTTGCAACTAAATCCAGATAAGGAATTAAATCTTCAATTGTTTCTCCGCGATTTGTTCCTAATGCCTGAATTAATTTAAAACCAACGCCACAACCGCATAATTCATCATAAGGATAAAAACAATCTTCTCTTTTGGGATCTAACACTGCAACTGCATCCGGAAGAAATTCTCCGGGTCTGTGGTGATCACAAATAATGAAATCGATGTTTTTTTCTTTCGCGTAAGCAATATGATCAATTGATTTTATTCCGCAATCGAGCGCAATGATTAATGAAATTCCGTTATCGTCTGCAAAGTCAATTCCTTTAAACGAAATTCCGTAACCTTCAGCATAACGATCTGGAATATAAGTGGCAATATTGGGATAATGTGATTTTAAATAAGAAGAAACCAAAGAAACAGCAGTTGTCCCATCAACATCATAATCGCCAAAAACCATAATGTTTTCCTGGTTCTCAATCGCAAGTTCAATTCTGGCAACAGCTTTATCCATGTCTTTCATCAAAAACGGATCATGAAGATGTTCTAACTTAGGGCGAAAGAAGTTTTTGGCATCTTCAAAAGTTTCAATACCACGCTGAATCAAAAGTGTTGCTACAAAATCTTCTACATTTAAGGCTTGTGCCAAATGTTTGATTTTATCTTCAGAAGGTTTTGTTTTTAATGTCCAACGCATTGTTTATTTTAGATTTTAGTCCCGATAGCTATCGGGATTGATTTTAGATTTTGCTGAGATTATTGTAGTTTATCAAAGCTTTTATTTATTAAAATAATTAAATCGTCAGGATTTTTATTTTGGTTTTTAAAGTTGTAAAATTCACTATTAATGGACTTGTCAGATGCTTTTCCGTTGCTGATTTTAATTATATATGGAAATCCTTTTCGATCAGAAATATTGTTTAACATGTGAGAGATATATTTCCGAGTGTATTCGGATTTTAAATTTTTACCTTCTAGAAAAACATACTCAATATCTTGTGCAAGATTAGCTATGATATTTTTTTCAATATAATGGTGGCTGTTTTTCCGGGTGTTATAGCAGAAGAATTTCTTTCCTTCAATGGATAATAAATAATTTTGATACCTTTTTTTGAATTGCTTTTTCTGAAAAAATTCAAATATTAAAAACAGTATAACTAAAGGAATAAATAATACAAATAAAGGAATGCCAATTATGAGGAGAAATATTATAGTTGGGATTTCTTTTAATGTGTCCTTCATTTTGTAGTTTTAAAAAGGTATTAGCATTTATTTCAACTCCAAGGCACTTCCTTCAAACTTAATTCCGTCCCAGCCTAAATTGATGAAGTTTCTGATGTTCTGGTGATTTGTTCCGTTTGGATCTTTTAAAACTTCTTCAAAATAGAAAGCGCCAAAACAAGCTAATGTTTCTTCTTTTGTTAAGTTTTGTAATCTCGCGAAAGAAAATAATTTGCAAGAACCAGAATTTTCGCCAGCTGCATTGTGCTGAGTTCCGTTTTGGAAAGCTGTTGGAGTAAAGTTGTAGTTTTCCTCGATTACAGCAATAGTTTCCGGGAATGTTATTAGGTTTGGAGTTTGTTTTACTTTTTCTAAAAAGGCTTGTATGCTCATAATTTTAATTTGTTTTTTTGCCACTCGCGATAGCTATCGGGATAAAAAGATTTAAAAGGATTTTTTTATGGTTTTTTTGCCACAAATTTCACAAATTATCACGAATTTAATTAGTGGAAATTTGTGAAATTCGTGGCGAACTTTTTTTATTTAATCTGTGAGAATCATTTTATCCCGATAGCTATCGGGAGTGCATAAATATTTTTAATCTTCTTCTTCTTCTTCTTCTTGATCCTTAGAAAATTTACTTTTCTTAGGTTCTTTTATTATTGTTTTTCCGGCAACTACAACGACAATTTCGCCGCGTGGAGCTGTTTTTTCAAAATGTGTTAATACTTCTCGGGCAGTTCCGCGAACATTTTCTTCGTGTAGTTTTGATAATTCTCGCGAAACACAAACTTGTCGGTCTTCGCCAAAATAGGTGATAAATTCAGCTAAAGTTTTAACGAGTTTATGCGGAGAAACGTATAAAATCATTGTTCTGGTTTCTTCGGCTAAAGCCAAAAACCGAGTCTGACGTCCTTTTTTATCAGGCAGAAAACCTTCAAAAACAAATTTATCATTTGGTAATCCGCTATTTACTAAAGCCGGAACAAAAGCCGTTGCGCCGGGCAAACATTCGACTTCAATTTTATTTTCGACACAAGCACGTGTCAATAAAAAACCAGGATCTGAGATTGCCGGAGTTCCTGCATCCGAAATTAAAGCGATAGTTTCACCAGCTTTCAAACGTGCAATTAAATTCTCAGTTGTTTTGTGCTCGTTGTGCATATGATGGCTGTGCATGTGCGTGCCAATTTCAAAATGCTTCAACAATTTTCCACTGGTTCTGGTGTCTTCGGCCAAGATCAAATCGACTTCTTTCAGAATCCTAATCGCACGAAAAGTCATATCTTCAAGATTGCCAATTGGCGTTGGAACGATATATAATTTAGACATAATTTTTTCGGTATTCTATTTAATTATAACACTAATTTCACTAATTGACACTAATTTTAAGTGTCATTAAAAATTTCACAAAAGATTAATTCGTGTTAATTCGTGTAATCTGTGTTTTATTTTTTTATGAGAATTTCTTTTCTACAATTGCAAGGAAACGTTCGGCATAATCATCTTTTCCTTCCCAGTTATTATAATCCGGTTTTACCATATTTTCTATAAAATCCTGTGCTTCGCTGTAATTGTCAAAAGTCAGTAACTGATTTAAAACACGGCTGTAATCCTCAGAATTATTTCCGAAAAGGTTTTTTGTAAAAGCGATTCTGTCATTTAAATCAACATGAAAACCTTTTGCCAGCTTTTCGTTTAAAGTAGCTGTTTTAGATTCTGATGGTTTTTCAATAACTTTAGTTTCAACAATCTCGTGCTTGTTTTCGAATTCATTAATGAGCGGAGTTGGAGTAGGAGAAACGTTTTCATAACTGTCTACTTTTACAAACTGAGCATCTGCATAATTCATTCCGAAATCTTCAAACGAAATTGTAACAGGACTTGGTTTTGATGGGATTTCTTGTTTTGGTTCTTCTTTCTCTGGTTCTTTTTCTTCTGGTAGTTCTAATTCAAAAGCAGGTTTAAAGTCCGGAATCGGTTTTAAATCACTTATAGTTCTAAACGAAAGTTCTTCGGTTTCGGTTTCTTTTTTAGTTTCAAAAATTGGTTCTTCAATTTTTTCAGAAGATGGTTCTTCAATAATTTCAGCAACAGGTTCCGGAATGGTTTCGGTTTCTGGCTCCGGAATTATTTCTTCGGGAACTTCAGCAACGATTTCTTCCTGAACTTCTTCGGGTTTAATTTCTTGTGTAATTTCCGGTTCAGGAATTGCTTCAATTGGAGTTTCTTCAACTGCAACCAGAGTTTCTGTAGTAACTTCTGCCGGGATTATTTCTTCTTTATCAAATATAGATTCAATTTCGGCAGCCACTTCACTATGACCAATTGTTGGTTTTGCAGAGTCGAAATTTTCATCAACAAACTTTAAGATTGCTAGTTTCTCATATAATTTCTGAGTTTCAAGATACAATTTATTGATATCGGATTTGTTTTTAAGCTTTAAAATTCGATGTGCAATGCTGATTAAATCGGCTTCCAATTTTTTTTTCATAACTGTTGAAATTATAGTGAATAGGGTATTTTAGTATATTTTGTATTTGAATATCTTTATTCTTAGAAGAAATCTGAAAGATATTTTTTTATTTCTGTTAATAAGCGTTCGCAAATCTTTGATTTGATAAAAATTTTCTACTTTTGAAAAAGTGTAAAAACAGCAATTTTCCACGTCGATTTATTACCAGTACAAAGTAATAAAAACTATTCATTTTTAAAGGTAGAAAAATACAAAATGTTTCTCGAAAATACAGTAAATCACAAAGAACAATTTGGTTGGATTGAAGTTATTTGTGGATCAATGTTTTCGGGTAAAACCGAAGAGTTAATCCGCAGATTAAAACGCGCTCAATTTGCCAAACAAAAAGTCGAAATTTTCAAACCCGCTATTGATACCCGCTATCATGACGAAATGGTAGTTTCCCACGATTCTAACGAAATTCGCTCAACTCCGGTTCCCGCGGCTGCTAATATTGCTATTTTAGCACAAGGCTGCGATGTTGTAGGAATTGATGAAGCGCAGTTTTTTGATGATGAGATTATTACGGTTTGTAATGATCTTGCCAATCAGGGAATTCGTGTGATAGTTGCAGGACTCGATATGGATTTTAAAGGGAATCCTTTTGGTCCAATGCCCGGACTTATGGCAACTGCAGAATATGTGACTAAAGTTCATGCTGTTTGTACCAGAACAGGAAATCTTGCTAATTACAGCTTTCGTAAAACCGATAGTGATAAACTAGTTATGCTTGGTGAAACCGAAGAATACGAGCCGCTAAGCCGTGCAGCTTATTATAATGCAATGAAAAAAAATCAGGAGAAATAAACATTTCTTTCTTCATAACAAATCAAACTATAAAATGGAGCAACCCACTAAGAAAAAGAATTTAACTGCTTTAATAATAAGTGCCATTGTAGCATTATCTTTGGCTTTAATCGTGTACTACTCTTTTAAAGAACCTGTTGCAGATAAAGAAATGGTTGAATTAGTAGAGAAATACAATGCAAATTGTCCTTTAACTATTCAGCAAGGAATTCGGTTAGATAATGTGACTTTACCAAAAGACAAAGTTGTTCAGTATAATTTGACTTTATTAAATGTTGATAAACAGACCGCTGAAGTCGATACAATAAAGTTAAATATTCAGGAAAGTTTAATAAGTACTGTTAAAGCAAATCCAGGACTTAAAATATTCCGAGACAATAATTTTACCTTAATTTATAATTACGACGATAAAAAGGCAGATTATTTGTTTGAAATTACAATAACGCCGGAGCAATATAAATAAAATTAGAAATTCTAATATAAATACACCCGACAGATTTTGAATTTGTCGGGTTTTTTGTTTGTATAAAAATGTTGTTTTTTTGTTTAAACTGGACTGAAGTCCAGCTCTACAATATAATTTGTTCCTTCGGAACTACAAAAGAGCCTTCGGCTCGAACTATTTTGTAGGGCCGGACTTTAGTCCGGTTTAGGACGAAATAATATAAAAAAATAAACCCGGCAGGTTGTAAAACCTGTCGGGTTTGCTATGTGTTATAAACTCAAAACTTAATTTTTCTTAATCTCTTAATGGTTAAAAAAATAAATTTAAATGTTTAGATTTTAAATCTTCTTTCTCATTCTCGCTACCGGAATATCAAGTTGTTCACGGTATTTTGCAATTGTTCGACGGGCAATCGGATATCCTTTTTCTTTTAAGATATCTGCCAATTGATCGTCTGGCAAAGGTTTCTTTTTGTCTTCTTCTTCAATTGTATTTTTAAGAATCTTTTTGATTTCTAAAGTCGAAACATCTTCTCCCTGATCATTTTTCATTGCTTCAGAGAAAAATTCTTTGATCAATTTTGTTCCGTATGGAGTTTCAACATATTTGCTGTTGGCTACACGCGAAATTGTTGAAATATCCAAACCAACCATATCTGCAATGTCTTTTAAGATCATTGGTTTTAGTTTGGTTTCGTCACCGTCTAAAAAGAATTCTTCCTGATAATGCATAATCGCATTCATCGTTACAAAAAGGGTTTCCTGACGTTGTCTGATCGCGTCGATAAACCATTTTGCAGAATCGAGTTTTTGTTTGATAAACTGAACCGCATCTTTTTGTGCCGATGATTTATCACGGGAATCTTTATACGTTTGCATCATTTCCTGATAATCCTTAGAAACGTGCAGGGAGGGAGCATTTCGTCCGTTTAAAGTCAATTCCAGTTCGCCGTCAATAATTCTGATTGCGAAATCAGGAACTACATTTTCAGTTACTTTGTTATTTCCTGTAAAAGATCCACCTGGTTTCGGGTTTAATCTTTCGATTTCGTGAATTGCTTTTTTAAGCTGCTCGTTTGAAACAGCGTATTTCTGCAATAATTTATCGTAGTGTTTTTTGGTAAAAGCATCAAACTGATTTTCGATAATGTCAATTGCTAAATCAACATATTCAGTTGGTGTTTTATGTTTCAATTGCAATAACAAACATTCCTGTAAATCGCGTGCTCCAACCCCTGAAGGTTCTAGTTCATGAATAACTTGCATCATTTTTTCGACCATTTTCTCATCCGTATAAATACCCTGAGTAAATGCCATATCATCTACAATATCAGCAACGCTTCTACGGATGTAGCCCATGTCATCAATACTTCCAACAAGGAATTCGGCAATTTCACGTTCTTCATCATTCAAAATAAAAGTATTCAGCTGATTGATCAAATCCTGATGAAAACTTATTGGCGAAGCAAAAGGAGTTTCTCTTTCTTCGTCTTCACTATAATTATTCACCTGAGTTTTGTAATCGGGAGTATCATCGTCGCTTAAGTATTCGTCGATATTGATATCGTCTGCTTCGATTCTGTCACCTTCAGCATCATCATAATCGTCGTATTCTTCATTAGCGAATTCATCCGCTTCGTACTCGTCTTCTTTTCCAGCTTCCAGAGCCGGATTTTCGTTCATTTCTTCTAATAAACGTTGCTCAAAAGCTTGCGTAGGCAATTGAATTAACTTCATCAGCTGAATTTGCTGAGGAGATAATTTTTGGGATAATTTTAAATTTAAAAATTGCTTTAGCATTGATAATGTTTAATCGTTTATTTGTTTAATCGTCAATTTGGTAATTCGTGAAAATCGGTTAACCGAATGAACGATTAACCGATTAAATTTATTTAGAATTCTGCATTTCCAGGAGTTCTCGGGAAAGGAATTACGTCTCTAATGTTTGTCATTCCTGTAACAAACAATACCAAACGCTCAAATCCAAGTCCGAAACCTGCGTGAGTTGCAGAACCGAATCTTCTGGTATCTAAATACCATGATAATTCTTCTTCGTCGATTTCTAAGGCTTTCATTTTTTCGATCAAAACGTCGTAACGCTCTTCTCTTTCAGAACCACCAACGATTTCTCCAATTCCAGGGAAAAGGATATCCATTGCACGAACCGTTTCTCTTCCTGGTTCAGTGTTGTCGTTCAAACGCATATAAAACGCTTTAATGTTAGCAGGATAATCAAACAAGATTACCGGACATTTAAAGTGTTTTTCTACCAAATAACGCTCGTGTTCTGATTGTAAATCAGCTCCCCATTCGTTGATGATATATTGAAATTTTTTCTTTTTATTTGGAGTTGAATCTCTTAAAATGTCAATTGCTTCCGTATAAGAAACACGTTTGAAGTTGTTCTCCAATACGAAGTTCAATTTCTCCAACAAAGCCATTTCGCTTCTTTCTGCCTGAGGTTTTGATTTTTCTTCGTCTAAAAGTCTTCCTTCTAAAAATTTCAAATCATCCTGACAATTGTCTAAAGCATATTTAATTACGTACTGAATAAAATCTTCAGCCAAATCCATGTTATCATCAAGATCGTTGAAAGCAACTTCCGGCTCGATCATCCAAAATTCTGCAAGGTGACGAGAAGTATTCGAGTTTTCAGCTCTAAAAGTTGGTCCAAAAGTATAAATCTGACCCAAAGCCATTGCATAAGTTTCTCCTTCTAATTGTCCCGAAACTGTTAAGTTGGTTTCTTTTTCGAAGAAATCTTCTTTATAATTTACTTTTCCGTCTTCAGTTCTTGGCGTGTTGTCAAAAGGTAAAGCCGTAACTTTAAACATTTCTCCAGCACCTTCAGCATCAGAGCCTGTAATGATTGGCGTGTTTACATATACAAAACCTTTTTGTTGAAAATAATTGTGAACCGCAAATGACAATACTGAACGAACACGCATAATAGCACCAAACATATTGGTACGAACACGTAAATGTGCATTCTCACGCAAGAAATCTAAACTAGGTTTATTCTTTGGCTGTATCGGGAATTTCTCCGCATCAGAATCTCCTAAGATTTCCAGTTTGTTTACCTGAATTTCATATTTCTGACCTGCACCTTTACTTTCAATCAAAGTTCCCGTTACAGAAATTGCAGCTCCAGTTGTAACTCTTTTTAAAGTTTCATCCGGTGTATTTTCAAAATCAACAACACATTGTATATTATTAATGGTAGAACCGTCATTAAGAGCGATGAACTGATTATTTCTAAATGTTCTCACCCATCCTTTTGCATTAACCTCCTGAAGCGTCGTCGTACTGTTTAATAAGTCTTTAACTTTTGTGTGTTTCATTTTATATATAATATTGAAATTAAATTATTTGTTGTGTAATAACTGCAAATATAAACGATAATTATTGAAATTAGAAGCTGTTTCCCGCTCTCCGCTGTATCTTTATGTTTTTAAAGAAAAAACACAAAGGATGCCGCTGCGATCGGGGCTAGGGTTTTAGTTTTTATAAGGCATTTTTGTCCTTGCGAGGACCGAAGCAATCTCACTGAAATAGGACCCAAAGTTTGATTTAGCAAATGAGATTGCTTCGTTCCTCGCAAAGACTAAGTTTGTGTTTAATAAAACTTTGACAAAGATTTTGAGCTATAAATTCGAGATAATTCGTGCAATTCGTGGCAAAAAAAAATCTACCCTTCCAAATTCTCCAAATCTTCTTTCTTAGCCTTCTTTTTCTCAAAAGTCAAAACCAAAGCCGGTAAAACCAATAAATTTGCAAACATCGCAAATGCCAATGTGCATGAAATTAATCCGCCAAGCGCAATTGTTCCGCTAAAGCTGGAAAGTGTAAAAGTAGCAAAACCTAGAATTAAAACTACTGAGGTATAAAAAGTGCTAATTCCAGTTTCTCTTAAAGCGCTGAAAACAGATTTTTTGACTTTTCCGTTGCTTTGAATTAAATCATGTTTGTACTTCGCCATAAACTGAATCGCATTATCTACTGAAATACCAAACGCAATACTGAATACCAAAATCGTTGAAGGTTTTAACGGAATCCCGAAATAACCCATTAATCCTGACGTAATACAAAGTGGTAAAACATTTGTAATTACAGATGCCATCACCATTTTAAACGATCTGAATAAATACAACATCAATCCCGCAATTACTAAAATCGCAAAAATCAAGGATTCGATTAAGTTATCAACCAAATAAGATGTTCCTTTCTGGAAAACCAATGCTTTTCCGGTCAAAGTTACCTCGTAGCGATCTTTCGGGAAAATTTCAGCAATTTTTGAGCGTAGTTTTTTCTCCACTCTTGCCATTTCCTGCGTTCCTATATCTTTCATGAAAGTCGTGATTCGGGCATATTGTCCAGTTGAATCTACGTAAGCTTTCATTAAATTGTCTTTGCTGTTTTTCGTTGCATTCTTCGCATACGATAAAATAAAAGTCTGTTCCTGCGAAGTCGGCAACTGATAATATTCAGGATTTCCGTTGTAAAAAGCCTGTTTTGAATATTTAACCAAATTCACGATCGAAACGGGTTTTGATAATTCAGGAAGTTCGGCAATTGTATTTTGGAGTTCATCCATTTTACGCATTGTCGATATTTTCATAACACCTTTTTTATGTTTGGTGTTAATCATTATTTCGAGCGGCATTACACCGTTGAATTCTTTTTCGTAAAATAAAATATCTTTATAAAATGAAGCGCTTTTTGGCATTTCGCCAATCAAACTTCCGGAAACTTTCATTTGTGTAACTCCAATGATACTAAAAACCAAAAGTAAACCGTAAATGATATAAATTGTTTTTCGTTTGTTTTTTACCACATTTTCGACAAAATCCAATAAAGTCGAAATGTATGTTTTTGTCAGATGATACAAATGTTTTTCGCCAGGAACCGACATGAAACTGTACACAATGGGTACAATTAAAAGCGTCAGTAAATAAACCGAAATCACATTTATAGAAGTTACCAATCCAAATTCAAAAAGCAAATCATTGCCTGTAATCATGAAAGTAGCAAAACCAATCGCCGTAGTTAAATTCGTCATTAAAGTCGAAACTCCAATTTTAGAAATAATACGCTGCAAAGCTTTAGCCTGATTGTTGTGCAGTTTAATTTCCTGCTGGTATTTATTAATCAGGAAAATACAATTGGTAATCCCAATAACAATAATTAATGGCGGAATAATAGCCGTTAAAATCGTGATTTTATAATGAAATAATCCAAGTGTCCCAAAAGACCAGATTACACCAATAACTAGAATACAAATTGAGATAAAAGTAGCTCTGAACGAACGGAAAAAGAAAAAGAAAATCAAGGAAACGGTAAACAAAGCTGCGCCAATAAAAAGTCCGATTTCGCCTTTCATATTATCAGCATTAATCGTTCTGATATAGGGCATTCCCGAAACTTTCAAATCAATTCCGGTTGTTTTTTCGAATTTATCGATTTTCGGAACCAGATTTTCAAGGATAAAAGTTTTCCTTTCGGCAGTATTTACAAGCGCTTTATTGATGTAAACCGCAGAACGTATACTTCCGCTTTTTTTGTTAAACAACAATCCTTCATAAAAAGGCAAATTGTGAAACAACTCATATTGTACCTTTTTTAAATATTCCGGATCTAGCGCTTTCTTTTGATCAATAAACGGATTCAGAACAAATTTTTCGTTTACCGTATCTTTCTCCAGTTTCTTTAAATCGTTTAATGAAACGACCAAATCAACCTCTTTAGAATTTTTTAAACCTGTCATTAATTCATTCCAGGCGGCGTAGTTTTTCGGCGTAAAAAATTTCGGATCCTGAAATCCAATTACCACTAAATTTCCTTCTTCACCAAATTTATCTAAAAACTGTTGGTATTGTCTATTTACGATATGATCTTTCGGAAGCAAGTTAGCTTCAGTATAAGTCATAGCAAGGTTTTTCCATTGATAACCAAGGAAAATCGTTAAAGCAGATAGGATTACTAGTATTACTATTCTGTTTTTAAGTATGATTCGGGCTAGTTTTTCCCAAAATCCAACTTGTACTGCGTTTTTCATAAATTGTTTAAAATGGATGCAAATGTAGTGAAAAGCACTCTAAATCATAATTTATCACCTCGGTTTTTACTGTTTATTAACATTGTTGGTATTGTGATTTTTAGGAAAATTTATATGTTTTGTCCAATTCTACGTTAGCTTTTCTCATATTTGTACTTAATTTAAAAATGAAACGAAAATGAACTGGATTTTATTAATAATAGCCGGACTTTTTGAAGTTGGATTTGCGTCTTGTTTAGGCAAAGCCAAGGAAACCACAGGTATGATCTTAACTTATTGGATGGTTGGATTTTTTGTTTGTCTTTCTATAAGTATGTTATTGTTGTATAAAGCGACGCAAGTTTTACCAATAGGAACCGCTTATGCCGTTTGGACAGGAATTGGAGCGGTTGGAACTGTTTTAGTAGGGATTTTGGTTTTTAAGGAACCGGCAACTTTCTGGAGAATATTTTTTCTTTCGACTTTAATCGCTTCGATCATTGGGTTGAAGTTTGTTTCTAGTCATTAGAAATATTGCCCACGGGTTTTACAGGTTAAACTGATTTACACTGATTAATTTATTTTAATTGAATAAAAAAAAGTTCTCGCAGATTTGCAGATCAAGCAGATATTATAATTCGTGCTTATTCCTGAAATTGCTTCGCCTGTTCGCTATTGCTCGGGTCATGGCGCAAAAATAGCTCACAGATTTTACAGATTAAACGGATTTACGCAGATTAGGTTATTTTTTTTATGCTCTTTTAAAGTGTAAATCTTAAAAAGAGAATCTGTGATAACCAGTTTAATCTGTAAAACCCGTGGGCAAAAAAAACTTTTTAACTTTACAACTATGCAAGAAAACAATACCATCACTTTTATATTTCTGGCAATACTTTTATTGCTAATCGTTATCATTTGTTTTTTGATCTATCAATTGATGCAGTTCAAAAAAGCAAAAGACGATGCCGAAAAGAGTTTTTATGCACTCGAAATGAAAGTAAACGATTTGCAGTTAGAAACTTTAGAATCAAAATTGAATCCCCATTTGTTTAAGAATATTTTGAATTCGATTCAATCGCACGCGTATCAAACTTATTTTGCATTAGATAAACTGGCTAATGTGCTGGATTATATTTTATACGAAAGCAAAAAGAAATTTGTGACTGCAAAAGAAGAAATTGATTTTGCATTGAATCTAATCGAAATCAATAAGATTAAAATCAGTCCGCTTTTTGAGTTGAAGATTAAAACAAATATTAATAAAGAAGATAAGTTATACGACCAACCTTTACTGGCACCTTTAATTTCGATAGATTTAATCGAAAACGCTTTTAAACATGCTGATTTGCAAAGTGCCGATGCTTTTATCTCGGTTGTTTTTGAGTTTAGGGATAATGCTTTTTTTATGACAGTTTCAAATAAAATATCAGACAAAAAAGTATTGAAAAAAGAACGAAGCGGTTTTGGTCACGCAACATTAGAACACCGATTGCGCATCATTTATAAAAACAATTTCAAACTTGATAAATTCGTAGAAAACGACGTTTATATTGCTCATCTTAAAATAGATTTACTTGAATACAAAACTGAAATGCTTGCTTCTGGACGATGAGTTACCGGGATTAACGTACCTAAAAATGCTTTGCGAACAAGTTCCTGAAGTTGAAATCGTAAAAACGTACAACAATCCTGAGAAACTCCTTGCAGATATTCCAAATCTTGATTTTGATTTGCTGATATCAGATATCGAAATGCCCGGAATTGATGGTTTGCATCTTGCCGAAATGCTGGATAATAAATTAGTAATTTTTTGCACAGCTTATAAAGAATATGCCGCCGATGCATTTAATATTGATGCCGTAGATTATATCACAAAACCTGTAAAACTGGAACGTTTACAAAAAGCAATCTCAAAAGCCTATGAACGTTTTCATAAACCAAATTCGGCAAAAAAGTTTATCCAGCTAAATACGGATAAAGGAAAAACGTTACTTTATTTCAATCAGATTCAATACATCAAAACCGCGGTTAGCGATAGTCGGGACAAAACAGTTTTACTTACTGATGGAAGTTTCCTGAATTTGAAAAACGTGAAATTCGATACACTTTTAAACGAATTGCCCGATGCTGATTTTTGTCGTGTAAACAAAAAAGAAATTGTTGCGGTAAAAGCCATTAAGTTTTTTAACCATAACGAAATTGTCTTGCATCATTTAGAGAAAAATGATAAAAACAGCACCTTGATTTTAAGTGAAACCTACCGCTCTGACTTTTTGAAAAAGGTAAAAATATAACTTATTACAAAGTTTTTCCGACTTGTTACATACATTTAAAATTAAGTTAAAAAAATCTTTTTCACTTAATTCTGAGTGTAGATATTTGCACCATTAAAATCAAAAAAACGAGTTATGAATAATATTAAAAACTCCTTGTTTTACGTTACTGTTATTGGTGGTTTTACAGCTCTGATATATTGGGTAATTTCAAAAGGTGCAGCACTTGAAGTGGGGCGCGGAATCGTTCAGAAAAAAATAGAAGGAAATCATTGGAATGATTTTCTTACTTCGATGGTTGATAATTTAAAACATCCTTTGGCTATTTTACTGGCTCAAATTGTGACTATTATTTTGGTAGCAAGATTGTTTGGATGGGTTTTTAGAAAAATCGGACAGCCATCTGTAATTGGGGAAATGATTGCAGGTATTGTTTTAGGACCATCCTTAGTCGGAATGTATTTTCCTGAATTTTCAGCTGCTTTATTTCCAAAAGAATCTTTAGGGAACTTACAATTTTTAAGTCAGATTGGTTTGATTCTTTTCATGTTCGTTATTGGGATGGAATTAGATTTAAAAGTCCTTAAAAATAAAGCACATGATGCTGTTGTAATTAGTCACGCCAGTATTGTAATTCCTTTTGCATTAGGATTATCATTAGCCTATTTTATATACCACACATTTGCTCCTGTTGGAGTTGAGTTTGCTTCTTTTGGGTTATTTATGGGAATCGCCATGAGTATTACGGCATTTCCTGTTTTGGCAAGAATCGTGCAGGAGAGAGGCATGCAAAAAACAAAACTGGGAACCATTGCCATAACTTGTGCTGCGGCAGATGATATTACGGCTTGGTGTATTCTTGCTGTTGTAATTGCAATTGTAAAAGCAGGTTCGTTTACAAGTGCTTTATATGTAATTGGGTTGGCGATTTTGTATGTAATTGTCATGCTAAAAATAGTTCGCCCGTTCCTGAAACGTGTTGGAGATTTAAATTCAACCCGCGAAAGTCTGAACAAACCTGTTGTTGCTATTTTCTTTCTTACACTTTTATTTTCTGCTTATGCTGCTGAATTAATCGGAATTCATGCTTTGTTCGGGGCTTTTTTAGCGGGAGCAATTATGCCGGAAAACAATAAATTCAGAAATATATTTATCGAGAAAGTTGAAGACGTTGCGATCATCGTTTTATTGCCATTATTCTTTGTCTTTACTGGATTACGTACGCAAATTGGTCTATTGAACGATCCGTATTTATGGAAAGTTACTGCTGTAATTATTGCAGTTGCAGTTGCTGGAAAATTTTTAGGAAGTGCTTTAGCAGCAAAATTTGTGGGACAAAGCTGGAAAGATAGTTTAGCGATTGGTGCTTTAATGAATACTCGTGGTTTAATGGAATTAGTAGTACTAAACATTGGTTACGATTTAGGAGTTCTTTCTACAGAGATTTTTACCATGATGGTAATTATGGCATTAATAACCACTTTTATGACGGGTCCGGCTTTAGATTTTATAGGTTATATATTTAAAGATAAAGTTACTGCAGTTCCTCAGGAAATTGGAAATAAAAGTAAATACAAGATCTTACTATCTTTTGCAACTCCGGAAAGAGGTAAAAAATTATTAAGAATTGCCAATAGTTTGGTTAAAAAACAAGGCGATAATTCGATTGTAACAGCGATGCATTTGTCGTTAAGTACAGAGATACATTCGTTTGACGTAAAAGATCACGAACGTAAAATGTTAGTTCCGGTTATTGAAGAATCAGAACGATTGAATCAGAATATGGTGAGCGTTTTTAAAGTGACAAATGATATTGATACAGATATTATTGATACTGCAAATCAAGGCGAATATGATTTATTATTAGTTGGTTTAGGACAATCGATTTTTGACGGAACTTTACTTGGAAAAATTCTTGGTTTTACCACACGAATCGTTAATCCGGATCGTTTGATTGATAAGTTTACAGGAAAAGAAGGTTTGTTTGAAAATTCTCCTTTTGATGAAAGAACGCGTCATATTATTGCAAAAAGTAAAATGCCGGTTGGGATTTTTATCGATAAAGATTTAGAAGAAGTAGATCAGATTTTTATGCCCGTTTTCAGTAAAGAAGATTCTTTCCTGATTGAATATGCTAAAAAACTAATCAACAATAATGGGTCTCAAATTACGGTTCTGGATGCAAGTGGCGAAGTAAAAAACACAAGAGATATTCAGGAAACAATTCGCTCGATTGAACAAATTGCACCCAATCATATTATGATCATGCACGACAGAACAATCAAAAAAGAGTTTCTGGAAACCCAAAACCTGATGATTATTAGTTTAGATAGTTGGAAAAAACTAATCGAATCTCAAAGTACATGGTTGAATAATACGCCTTCGGTTTTGATTTTGAAACCATAAAATAGGTTTAAATTACAATATTTTAAAATTCCAAATTCCAATTTTATGATTGGGGTTTGGGATTTTTTTTGTTTTGTTTTTTTTGAAGATTTTCGGGATTGCGAGATGGCACGCGGATGACACGGATTCGCTAACGCGAAAACACGGATTTGGACGGATTTTTTCTGTTGCTTTATCCGCATTTTTTGTCATCTCGACGGGAGGGAGAGATTACACTCGTAGATTGACAAAGATTGGCGACAATCTTGTCATCCTGACGGAGGAAGGATCTTCGCTAGAGGCTCGACAAAGATTGGCGATATTCTGATCTCTTCGGTCAAAATGACAAAATTGTCTGTAAAGTTGGAATTTGGAATTTAAAAAATATTGGAATTTAAAATTTAATTATTGGAATTTAAAATTTAATTATTGGAATTTAAAATTTAAACCCTAAAGCCCCAAATCAAGGACATAAGAAATCTTAACAGCGATATTATCCTCAAATTTCGAGAGTTGGTTTGGACCATAGCGGTAAAAACCTCCAAGACCAAAGCCTTTGTAAATCTTGTTTAATTCGATTCCGGATTCAAAATAACCTTTGTCTAATGTTTTGTATTCAGGACCAACATGCTGTTCGGGATTTTCCATATGTCCCCAAGCCATTCTGGTTACTAATACTAATGATGGACGAACTTTTTTGAGGATTCTGATTCGGTCAAAACCATGTTTTACTTGAAAAAAGACATATTGACTGGAGAAGAATTCATTAAAAAACATGGTTTCAAAACTGTTTCGTCCAGCAAATGTAATACGCTGAATAACGGTTTCTTTAGTTAAATTATTAGGCATTGTATTGTACAAATGCGTCAGCGGAACATCGCCAATTGCATAACCTCCTTGTAATAACAAACTGGTTTTTTGACCATTCAGGTATTTTTTTTCATATTCGGTTTTGAAATCTATTTTACCAAAACTGAAATCATTTCCTAAAACATCGGGTAATGATTGTGTGTACTGAAAAGTAAATCTTGGAAATTTTTTATCAGATTCATTTCTTCCCGTTGGCGTTTGCATGAAATTGCTAAATGGTGCCCAAACAATCGAAACCATCGCCGTTGTCATAACATAATGTGAATACAATTGTCCGTTATAATTAAAAAGATAATCAAATTGCGGTTCCACATAAGTTCTTGCCAATTCTAGAACAGCTTCGGTTTTTGGAATAATTTTAGTCTGAACGTTCCCTTTCCAGGCCACATATTTGTAGAAAGTACTAATGTTGATTGGGCGGGGATCATAAATTTTAAAAACGCGTTTATCAACAGCAAAAACGGTACTTGCTATTTCCCGAACATCATCTGTATAATAGCCATTTATCCATGTATTAGTGCTTTTGTCCAATAAAACGCCCGCGCCTAAACTGTATTTTACTTCACCATCTTTTGTTCCGTAAGCAGAATATCCTTCTATTCTGAAAATTTTAGAAAATTTGTCATTGGTAATTCCGCCAAGACCTAAACGAAAACCTTCGTAATTATTATAGCTGATAATCTTTTTTAGATCAAGATCAACAGGTCCAATTGGAATATAGCCGTTAATGATTTTTCGTCCAAAACCTAAACGATTTTCTATCTTTTTACTAATCGAAAGACTGTCTATTAATTGATATGTTCTCTGGCTTTTAAGGTCTAAACTTTCCTTGCGGTATTCATTCCAGAATGCTTCCGGTTTTTTATTGGCATCGTCTTTAATTTCGATATAAAGCGACGGATCTTTTATTGATGTATTTGTGTTGTAATGAATATCAAAATTATTACTTTCTGAAAGCAAATAAGTAAAATCTGAAGCTGATTTTTTTCTGGTCTCAAAATTATCTTCAACGTCTCCGTCAAACTGAATCGTTCCGCCCAGGATTTTAATATCATCATCGCTTTTTCCCTTTACGATTTTGAAAGTTGTATTACTCTGAAACCATATTTTTTCACTTGGAACATATTCAAACTCATGGATTCCGCTAATGTCCAGAACGCCTTTTATGCGCATTACGGCTTTAGCGACAGCAAAATTTTCCTGATCGATATACAATACGCCTTCTAATCCTGATGCTTTCCTTTTTTGTTTATTTTTAAAGTAAATCATATAAGTATCGCGACCTTTTATATTTACCGTATCGAGTAATTTATAATTGTAACTTTCAGGAGCGCCGTTCGAAATTGGATTTTCATATTTAGTTTCGAATAATTCATATTTAGTCCCATAAATCGAAATTGACTGCAAGTTAAATGCAATTACTTCGTAAATTGGCTGTTTAAAACCAGCCATTTTTGTACCCAGAATAGTTTCTTTCAGCTTATTATTTCCAAACTGATATTGTGATACTTTTTCGGTTTGAAATAAATGCTGTTTGCTGATTATTTCTTTGAATTTATAATCAGATGAATCTATGTTGATGCGTTTTTTATTAAGGTCTTTATAAGCGGCTGTTGAATCAATTCTGCCATCGATAGAATCCGGATTTGCAGTAACAATAAGTTTATTGTAGCTTTTATATTCAAAAGTGCTTAGTTTTTTTTGGGGGTTGTTTTTGTTTTTATTCGCAATCACTTTCCGTATAATTGTCAAAGCCGGATTTTCATTAGAAATAATAACTTCTTTTAAATCGTCGGTTTTTAGTGAAAGCGAAATTTGATAATATGTTTTTTCTGTAATGGCAATAATCCTGGTTTGGAAACCGATATAGGAAACTGAAAATGTTGTTGCTTTTCCCGATGGTTTAAAGATAAACTTTCCGTCTACATCAGTAATTGTATTGATATTATCAGACGTTGTTATTGTAGCAAAAGGAAGCGGTTTGTTACCGGAGTCAGTTACAATTCCGTTTATTTGAAATTGCGCCTGAATGGAAAGCGTGAAAAACAAAGTCAATAAACAAAATAGCCTCATACAGAATGTTATAGTTTCAAAAACGAAAAGAATATAATTTTCGTATGCAAAAATAGGAATAAAAAAATCCGTCCAGTAACAATTTAACTAAACGGATTTTTATTTTGTGTTGAAAAAGATTACACTTTCATGATTTCAGCTTCCTTGGCAACCAGCAATTCATCAATTTTTCTGATGTAAGTGTTGGTCAAATTCTGAACTTGCTCTTCTGCTGATTTACAAACGTCTTCAGAAGTTCCTTCTTTTTCTAATTTTTTGATATCTGTATTCGCATCTTTACGCACATTACGCACACCAATTTTTGCATCTTCAGCCTCAGATTTTGCTTGTTTGGCAAGATCTCTACGACGCTCTTCTGTTAATGGCGGAACACTAATAATGATCATGTCACCATTATTCATTGGGTTAAAACCGATGTTGGCAATCATAATTGCTTTTTCGATAACATGTAACATGTTTTTTTCGAAAGGCTGTAATGTGATTGTTCTTGCATCAGGAACACTAATTTTTGACACTTGCGAAAGTGGTGTTGCTGATCCGTAATAATCTACAAAAACACTTCCTAGCATTGCCGGAGAAGCTTTTCCTGCACGAATGTTAAGAAATTCTTTCTCTAAATGCGCAATCGAACCATTCATTGATTCTTCAGTACTATCTAATATAAATTCTATTTCTTCAGTCATTTTTTTAGATTTTTAGATTTTCAGATGGTTAGATTTTTAGATTTCTAAAAATGTTAGCATCTAATTATACTAACTAATATGTTTTTTTGTTTTTTTAATATTGTACGATTATCAAAATTTAGAGAAATCTAATGATCTAAAAATCGAACAATCTAAGTAGTCTAAATATTAACTACGGTTCCTATGTTTTCGCCTTCACAGATTTTTAATAGATTTCCAATTTTGTTCATATCAAAAACAACGATTGGCAATTTATTTTCCTGACTTAATGTAAAAGCTGTTGTATCCATCACGTTTAATCCTTTTTTAAGAACATCTTCAAACGAGATCATGTCGAATTTTACTGCTGATGCATTTTTTTCCGGATCTGAATCATAAACACCATCAACACGTGTTCCTTTTAATATTACATCTGCATTGATTTCAATACCTCTTAAAACGGCAGCGGTATCAGTTGTAAAATATGGATTTCCTGTTCCTGCACCAAAAATTACAATTCTTCCTTTTTCAAGGTGACGATCTGCTCTTCTTTTAATATATGGTTCTGCTATAGATTCCATTTTTAAGGCAGTTTGCAAACGGGTTTTCATTCCTTTTTCTTCAAGAGCGCCTTGTAAAGCCATTCCGTTAATTACTGTAGCAAGCATTCCCATATAATCGCCTTGTACTCTATCCATACCAGCACTTGCACCTGCAACGCCTCTAAAAATATTTCCTCCTCCAATAACAATAGCAATTTCTACCCCTTTACTGTGAATTTGCTTAATTTCTTCGGCATATTCGGCAAGTCTTTTAGGGTCAATTCCGTATTGTAAATCACCCATTAAGGCTTCGCCACTTAGTTTTAGAAGAATTCTTTTATATTTCATGTGTTGTTGCGTTAATTTGTGCAAATATAGACATATTCTGATTTTTAAAAATAATGTTTTAAAAAAAATAGTAGTTCTTTTATATTTAAATTTATAGTGATTTTTCAGGATTTTTTTGAATGTGATAAAAGTCATTCTTTGAGTCTCCTTGAAATGTGTAAATTTATCCAATTCAAAAATTGTACAAATATGAAAAATAGTATCGCTAAATCATTATTTAAAAGTTACCCATATTCTGAATATCGAAAATTAGTTACAGATTTATTATCAGAAGGAAAATCAACCGGTAATCAACAATCTGAAAGTCTGACGAATTACAGTAAGCTCAATGATGCGAGAATGAATCGTTTAGATAAAACGACCAAAATTGCTGATGATGTTGTTTCAAAGCTGGAAAACCTGGATCATAAATATATTTGGCTTGTAATTTCTGAAGGATGGTGTGGTGATGCAGCGCAAATATTACCAATATTGAATAAAATGGCTTTGGCATCAAATAAAAAGATTGATCTGAGAATTGTTTTGCGTGATGAAAATGAGGAATTGATGAATCAATATTTGACAAATGGAGGAAAAGCAATCCCAAAAGTTATTGTAATTTGTAAGGAAGCGGGAATTGTCAGATCAGATTGGGGACCAAGACCAAAAGGCGCAACGGAATTATTAGCTAACTATAAAAAGGAGTTTGGCGTAATTGATGAAAAAATCAAAACCGACTTGCAATTGTGGTATTTGGCAGATAAGGGAATTTCGGTTCAGGAGGAGCTAATGCAAATAATAGAAAATATAAAATATAACCGATTATAAATTTTGTAATAAAAGCGGTGGAAATAATAGTTAATGAGTTAATATGTTGACAATAAATGCTATATGATATAAAAACACATTAAAATATTTTTTTTATTACAAATATTTTGTAACTTGCTTACTGATTCCCACTTCTATTATTTATTTTTTGATTTACTGTTTTTATTGGTGTCTAATTTAATGTCTAACAATTAAAAATGCACTATTATGAATAAGTTATTCGAAGATTTTTACGATTTAGTTTCAGAGTTATTATTTGGAGGAAAAAACATTCCGCATTATTAACTTCGGGAAACACAAATTAAGCAGTAGAAATATTTTAATTAAGAAGTTGGCACATTACTAATAATTTAAATTTGTAATGTGCTTTTCGCTTTTGTTACTTTAAACTTTCTTCAAATAGAGTAACATCAATAGCATTTTTCACATCGTAATCACCAATTTTTGTTCGGCGTAAAGCGGTTAAATGCGATCCGGAATTCATAGCCTTTCCAAAATCATAAGCTAATGAGCGAATATAGGTTCCTTTGCTGCAAACCACTCTAAAATCTATTTCGGGAAGCGAAATTCTTGTAATCTCAAACTCGTGAATAGTAGTTTTTCTGCTTTCAATTTCAATAGTTTCTCCGGCGCGGGCGTGTTCGTATAACCGAACTCCGTCTTTTTTGATTGCGGAAAAAATAGGTGGTTTTTGATCAATCTCACCTAAAAACTGTTTTACAGTTTCGTGAATTAAAGCTTCATCAATATGTGAAGTTGGAAAAGTTTCGTCAATCTCGGTTTCTAAATCATACGATGGAGTAGTGGCTCCAATATAAAAAGTTCCCGTATATTCTTTAGCCTGACCTTGTAATTCAGTAATTCGTTTAGTAAATTTTCCAGTACAAATTAATAATAATCCGGTTGCTAAAGGATCAAGAGTTCCCGCATGACCAATTTTGAACTTTTTTGGAAGTCCCACTTTATTGATCAAAAGATATTTTAATTTATTGACAGCTTGAAACGAACTCCATTTTAAAGGTTTGTCTATCAATAAAATTTGTCCGTTTAAATAATCTTCAGGCGTCATTATATGATTGTAAGGGGATGAATAAAAAAGTGAATCAGTAATAAAACGATTCCGGCGATTATCCTGTAATAACCAAAAACTTTAAAACCATTTTTAGTCAAAAAACCAATGAAGGTTTTAATTGCTAGAAGTGCTACAATAAAAGCAACAACATTACCTATAACTAATAAATTTACCTGATCGTGTGATAATTCAAATCCTGCTTTATAATAATCGTAACATTTTTTTGCCGTTGCTCCTAACATTGTTGGTACGGCTAAAAAGAAGGAGAATTCAGCAGCAGTTGTTCTTGATAATTTTTGCGACATTCCGCCCACAATACTTGCTCCGCTTCGTGAAACTCCCGGAATCATTGCTAAACATTGAAACATTCCAATTTTGAAAGCCTGTAAATAGGTGATTTCTTGTGATGTTTCGGCAGTATCTGGTTTATTGAACCATTCGTCAACTTTCAATAAAATTAATCCTCCTATTAAAAGAGAAACAGCAACCGTAACCGGATTTTCTAATAAACCATCGATAAAATCGCTTAATAATAATCCTAAAACTACGGCTGGAATAAACGCAACCAAAAGTTTAAAATAAAAATCAAGCGTTTGAAAGAAACGTTTAAAATATAATACCACTACAGAAAGTATCGCACCAAGCTGAATAACAATCGTAAAAAGTTTAGTGAAATCTTCGTGAGCAATTCCGAAAAAAGAAGAGGCAATAATCATGTGGCCAGTTGAAGAAACAGGTAAAAATTCTGTGATTCCTTCAATTATGGCAAGGATAATAGCTTGTAATGTATTCATTAAATGAGATTGTTGGATTATTAGACTTCTTAGATGTCAGACTTTTTAAAGAGATTAATCTAAAGATCTAAGTTGTCTAAGCAGTCTAAAGAAAGTCTACTTAGATTTTTTAAAAATAGAATAAATTGTGATTCCAAAACCAATTAAAACAGTTGTTGGAGCTAAACGAATACGTCTAAAACTAAAAACATCTTCACTAAAAACATTCGGATTATCACTTCCTCCGCCAGACATTAAGATAAAGCCTAATGCGATAACGCCAATTCCTATTAATAAGATTTTGTAGTTGATACCATCAAAAAGGAATTCTTGCTTTTGTGGATGTTGTTGAGGTTCTTCTTTATAATTACTTTTCATTGTTGTCTATTTGTCAGCCTGAACGATGTCAAAGGCATTTTTTAAGTCTAAAATCTAAAATCTGCGATCTAAAATTAATAAAGATCGTCGGTTCTTAAATTAAGGAAACGTTGTGTTGCAAAATGTGTACTTACCCAGGTGATTAAAACTCCTAATCCGAAAACGGCCAATAAAACCAATCCTATTAGAACTTTGTCTTCTAAAATTCCTAATCCCGGGAAGTTACTTTCTACGTAGAATAAAACACCAATCAAAGCTACAATTGCTAATCCGGCGCCTAACATTCCTAATTTTACGCTTCGCATTACAAAAGGTTTACGAATAAACGATTTTGTTGCTCCAACCATTTGCATCGTTTTAATGATGAAACGATTTGAATGTATGGATAAACGCAATGAACTATTGATTAGTAAAACGGCGATTACAGCCAGGAAACAGCTAATAATCAAAATCCACATACTTACTTTTTTGATGTTGTCATTTACCAGATTTACTAATTGTTTGTCATAAACAATGTCTTCAATCATAGTGTTTTTGCGCAACTGGCTTTCAATTTGTAAAATACTGTCTCTTTCAACATAATCCGCTTTTAAGTGAATATCGTATGAATTCAATAAAGGATTTTCTCCTAAAAAGGTCAGGAAATCTTCTCCAATAATGTCAGTATGTTCTTTTGCTGCTTTTTCTTTGGTCACATACGCATAAGATCTCGCGAAAGGAGCTCTTTTTAATTCTGTGTTGAAAGCTTTTATCACACTATCATTAGCTTCGTTTTTAAAGAAAACCGTCATGGCGATTTTTTCTTTAAAATCATTGGCTAGTTTTTTAGAATTGATAATGAATAATCCCAGTACTCCTAAAAGGAATAAAACCAGAAATACACTTAGTACAACCGAAAAATAAGAGGAAATTAACCTGCGCTTTTGAAATTTATCAAAGTTAGAACTCATAGTTTGCTTAAATTATGTGGTAAAAATAATAAAGTATTTCTTTATTTGAAGTTAATAACGTTCAAAGTTTTGACTTTCGTGCTATAAAGATACAATTTTGAATTTGAAATTATATTTAACCTCGAAGTTTGGCAAGGATATTTTACCGTTGCGAACTTTTGCGGTTAAATTTTGCCATAGATTAAAGGATTAAAGATTGTGGACTTTGAGTATAAAGTTTAACGCAGATTTTACAGATTTAAGCAGATCTGTTTTTATATTATTAATAAAAAATCAAAAGAAAAAATCCGCTTAAATCTGCCAAATCTGCGTGAAAAAAAATCAGCCAAAGATTAAACAGATCAAAAATATTAGCGCACTCCGCGGTTAATTAATTTTTTGTTTTCATATAAAGTTGATTTGTTTTAGATTTTTTTGGTTTCCCAAACTAAAGACAAATAATATAGTCCGCCAATTGATGGCCCGCCCAGAATTGAACTATAAGGTTTGTTCAAAATATTAGTTCCGCCTAATTTGGCAATAATTCCTGTTTTTTTAAAATTATAATTAATTTGCGCATCCATAGACCAATAAGCAGGAACGGTCCCACTCACCAAAAAAGAAACATAATCAAAATTGTTTTGATAACGAGCCGTTGCGCTTGCACCAAGATTTCGCCAGATATTGCCTGCAATTAAAGTTCCGTTAACGTTAAATTCGGGCGTATTAAAACCATCTTCAAGCCCGTCTTTATCATCTGTTCGGTCCAGTTTAGTGTACGTTAAATTCGTTAAAGCGGTGAAAGTTTCATCAAAGCGATATTTTAAACCTAAACTTCCTCCGTAATTATAAATTTTACTTTTAGAATTCGTCCACAAACGATATCTGTTTTGAGTGTTTTTTGAATATAAAGCAGTAGGAATTTGAGCAGGATCTGTTGTGTTTGGAATACTTGCTTCAACTTGCGCAATAAAATTTTTATAAGCATTGTAATAAAAATCAGCATCAATAAAGAGATTATTGTTTAACGCAATTCCTCTAAAACCAAATTCAAATGAATTAACAAATTCTGGTTGTAAATAGGTATAAGGATTTTTCTGAATCGTATTTTTATTCTTTTCAATCGCTTGTGCCTGCGTTATTCCTAAAGTATTTACATCATTATTTACCTGCGATTGAAATTTATCGATAGAAGCTTTGGTATATGAATTCTCAAAAATTCCATCAGACATTATTCTTAATCCGCCAACACGTTTTACACCGCCGGAATTCACATTCGAAAAACCTTCAAAAATACTCGGGAAGCGATATCCTTTTTGATACGACGCTCTAAAACTTATTGTTTCTTTTGGAGAATAAACAGCCGTAAATTGTGGTGTGAATTTCGCATCAAAATAATCCGCTTTATCAATTCTTAAAGTCGCGCCAAGACTTAATTTATCCTGCCATAAATCTTTCGTCAATTGTGTAAATCCACCTGTTTTTTGATAGGTTAAATTTTCAGAAGGATGAACCGGATTGATAAAATAATTTCCGTCAGGAACTATTATATAGGTTCTGTAATCAAAACCGCTTAATAATTTTGCGTCTATTTTTTCAAAGAAAGAAGTAAACGCTTTGTCCCAATTCAATAAACCTTCGGCATGAACCAAAGTCGATTTTACGCGTAAAGCCGCACCAATATCCCAATTATTAATATCAATTAATTCGTTTTTCTTTTTTTCATACGCTTCGGTTCCGGGCTCAAATCGTCCCTGATCAGATGTTGTTCGCGCAATTTTATGAGCATCCGCAATAGCAGAACCGTTTGTTATGGCATTTTTATAAGCCGTGCTATAATCTGCAAACCATTTATCATCAGATTTATAAGCGCGATCCATATTCTCAGCAAGTGAACGCATATTGTATGAGTTTCCGGTATTTTCGGTTGTTGCATACGCTTTAACCTGAAATAGTGGCGTGTGATAATCTGCCGAAAATTGATTTAAGTTATAATCGTCTAGTCGAAATCTATTCGAACGCTGATAAATCGTATTGATTAAAGCCGTTTTATAAGTCACGACTAATTCATGGTCTTTTTTAGGACGAAAATACAAACCAATATCAGCTATGTAATTTTTGATATCATAATCAGAAATATCAGTTTCGCGATATCCGGTTCTGGCAACGACATAATTTTTGCCGTTTAGGTTTAATGTTTTCCTGTTTGCCGATTCATTTCCGTAGCCATTTACTTCATCATAAGCGGGATTGTCAGCGCCGTATAAATTGGTCGAAGCATTCGCGTTTGGAGCCAAATCGGTTCTGTCATCCGCAACCCAATCTGTTCCTCCGGTCGATGAAGCATTTAGTTTAATCGCAAATTTAGAACTGAATGCTTTTGCAAAACGCATATTAAACTGCGAATAAACCTTTGGTGAAAACCGGTCAATATTGCCAACATGATTTACGCCTGTTAATTGCTGAATGCTGATGCCCTGATAGTCAAAAGGATTTTTAGTTTGAATATTTGCCAGGCCGTTTATGGCATTCATTCCGTACAAAGCGGCGGCTGTTCCCGGAATAATTTCGATTTTATCTATATCGAGATCATTTGCGCCGAGTGCATTGGCAATTGGAGCGCCCAAATGAGGAGCCTGATTATCGATTCCGTCCACTAATTGTGCAAAACGAACGTTTGTTGAATTGGCAAAACCTCTTGTATTGATGACTTTAAAACCTAAACTGGGCGTAATAATCTGGACACCTTTTACATTTTCCAGCGCTTCATAAATACTTGGCGATCCCATTTTTTTGGCTTCCGCCGATTTTAATTGTTCAATGCTGATAGGCGAGCGCATGATTTTTTCAGATCTTCTGGAAGCAGTAATTACAACTTCATTTAATTCTTCTTTTTTGATACTGTCCTGATTTTTTTTGGAATTTTCTATTTGAGAAAAGCTTTTAAAACTTATAAAAAGCAGGAATATGTAAGCTTGTAATTTCATAAATCAATTAATATTTTCAGTATGTTTTGAAATGAATACTGACAGTTTGAAAAATTGGTTTTTAGTTATTTGTTTTTTAAATGAATTTGATGTTTTTTAAAATTTCAGATTTTGAGTTTCTTTTTGAGCAAAATCTTTAATTCGTTTTTCGATTTCGTAAAAAATTACAATTGCTTTTTCTCCCGCTTCGGTCAGTTTTGCACCTCCGCCGCCTTTTCCACCAAGAAGTTTTTCGACCAAAGGACTTTCAGCACGCTGATTCATTTCTTCTACGAGTTGCCACGCTTGACGATACGACATTTTCATTTCTTTCGCAGCATTTGTAATAGATCCTGTTTTTCGAATATTCTCTAATAACCATATTTTTCCAATTCCTAAAAATGGACCTTCGGTTTCCTGAATCCAAAGTCGGACTTCGACAGAATATTTTTTACTATTATCCATTTAATCATTTAATAATCTAACAAAAATAGTGGTTTTTATGTAATATTATTCTCTCGATGCTTCTTTTGTACAGGATTAAAATCCAGCGCTACAATATAATTCGTTTCTGCGGAATTTTAATAACAAAAGATATTCTGCTACGTATTAAAACGTAAAAATAAGTATTTTTACGTAATCATAAATAGGTGTTTTGTTATTTTATTTTTTTGTCAACGAAATAGCTTTGGTACAATCTGTAATAAATGTAAATTTGCGAACTTAAAACTTAGAAACTTAGTTACTCAGTAGCTTAGCAACTCAAAAAAAAATGAAATACAATCCAAACGAAATCGAAGAAAAATGGCAAAAATATTGGGCTGAAAACCAAACTTTTGCTGCATCAAACAATTCTGAAAAACCCAAGCATTATGTTCTGGATATGTTTCCTTATCCGTCAGGTGCAGGATTACACGTTGGGCATCCGCTGGGTTATATTGCTTCAGATGTTTATTCTCGTTTCAAAAGACATCAGGGTTTCAATGTTTTGCACCCAATGGGATATGATAGTTTTGGATTGCCGGCAGAACAATATGCGATACAAACGGGACAGCGTCCTGAAGATACAACGCGCGTAAATATTGACGGTGGAGTAGATAAAGAAGGAAAGCAAATTGCAGGATATAGAAAACAATTAGATAAAATTGGTTTTTCATTTGATTGGAGTCGTGAAGTACGTACTTCAAATCCTGATTATTACAAACATACACAATGGATTTTTATCCAATTATTTAATTCCTGGTATTGCAGAAAAGAAGGAAAAGCATTTGATATTTCAGAGCTTGTAAAAGTTTTTAGTGAAGAAGGAAATGTTTTGGTTGAAGCTGTTTGCGATGATAATGTTGCCATTTTTACAGCAGAAGAATGGAACTCCTATTCTGAAGATCAAAAAGAAAAAATCCTTTTGCAATACAGAATGACGTATTTAGCAGAAACAGAAGTAAACTGGTGTCCTGGTTTAGGAACTGTTTTGGCAAATGATGAAATTGTAAACGGAGTTTCAGAGCGTGGAGGATATCCTGTAATCCGCAAAAAAATGACCCAATGGAGCATGCGAATCTCTGCTTATGCAGAACGTTTGTTGCAAGGTTTAAATGATATCGACTGGAGCGAATCTATAAAAGAATCACAAAGAAACTGGATTGGAAAATCGGTTGGGGCAATGGTAACTTTTCATGTGAAAAATCATGATGAAGTGATTGATGTGTTTACTACAAGACCTGATACTATTTTTGGGGTTACCTTTATGACTTTGGCGCCGGAACATCCTTTAGTCTCAAAAATAGTTACTATAGAACAAAAAGCGATTATTGAGGCATATATCGAAAAAACAGCAAAACGTTCAGAACGTGAGCGTATGGCCGATGTAAAAACTATTTCTGGCGTATTTACCGGAGCTTATGCAGAGCATCCTTTTACAAAAGAAGCAATTCCGGTTTGGATTGGGGATTATGTTTTGGCAGGTTATGGAACTGGTGCTGTAATGGCGGTTCCTTGTGGAGACGAAAGAGATTATGCTTTTGCTAATTTCTTTAAAGGTCAAAACGGAATGCCGGAAATCAAGAATATTTTTAATAAGGATATTTCCGAAGCTGCTTTTGGAGCTAAAGAAGGGTTTGAATTAGTAGATTCTGATTTCCTAAATGGATTAAATTATAAAACAGGAACTCAAAAAGTAATTACCGAATTAGAAGCGATAAACCAAGGAAGCGGAAAAACAAATTACCGTTTGCGTGATGCTGTTTTCTCTCGTCAGCGTTATTGGGGAGAACCTTTCCCGGTTTATTATGTAAATGGTTTGCCAAAGATGATCGACGCGCAATATTTGCCAATTATCTTGCCGGAAGTTGAGAAATATTTACCAACCGAAGATGGTTTGCCTCCGTTAGGAAACGCAACAATCTGGGCTTGGGACACAAAAAATAATGAAGTTGTTAATACAGATTTAGTTGATAATTTCGAGATTTTCCCTCTTGAATTGAACACCATGCCGGGTTGGGCAGGAAGTTCATGGTATTGGATGCGTTATATGGATGCGCATAACGAAACCGAATTTGCAAGTAAAGAAGCTTTGGCGTATTGGGAAAGTGTAGATTTATATATTGGAGGAAGCGAACACGCAACCGGACATTTATTATACTCTCGTTTCTGGAATAAATTCTTAAAAGACAAAGGTTTTGCTCCAACCGAAGAACCATTCAAAAAACTGATCAATCAGGGAATGATTTTGGGAACAAGTGCTTTTGTGTATAGATTAGAAGGAACAAATACTTTCGTTTCTAAAAACAAAATTGGAGATCAAAAAGTACAGCCAATTCACGCTGATGTTTCAATAGTAAATTCTTCTGATGAACTGGATGTGGAAAAATTCAAAAATTCAAGAGAAGAATATAAAACCGCAGAATTCGTTACAGACGAAAACGGAAAATACATCGTTGGTCGGGAAGTCGAAAAAATGTCGAAATCAAAATACAATGTAGTAACTCCGGATGATATTTGCGATGAATATGGAGCTGATACATTGCGTTTGTACGAAATGTTTTTAGGTCCGTTAGAACAGGCAAAACCTTGGAATACTGCAGGAATTTCAGGAGTATTTGGATTCCTGAAAAAATTATGGAGATTGTATTTTGACGATAATGGTTTAATAGTAAACAACGACGAACCAACAAAAGACAACTTAAAATCATTACACAAAACCATTAAAAAAGTAGCAGAAGACATTGAGAGTTTTTCTTTTAATACTTCAGTTTCTCAGTTTATGATTTGTGTAAATGAATTATCAACTCAAAATTGCCATTCAAGAGCAATCTTAGAACCGTTAGCGATTTTGGTTTCGCCTTATGCACCACATATCGCAGAGGAATTATGGTCACAATTAGGAAATAAGGAATCAATTTCAACCGTTGCTTTTCCTGTTTTTGAAGCAAAACACTTAGTTGAAACTAATAAGGAATATCCGGTTTCTTTCAACGGAAAAATGCGTTTCACAATCGAATTGCCTTTGGATTTAACCAAAGGTGAAATCGAAGAAATCATTATGAAAGATGAAAGAACATTGAAACAATTAGATGGTAAAACACCAAACAAAGTAATTATCGTTCCTGGTAAAATCATCAATTTGGTTGGTTAACCAAATAAATTCCATCCCGATAGCTATCGGGATTAAAATTCCAAATTCCAACTTTTGTTGGGGTTTGGAATTTTTTTTATTTTTTTTGCCACAAATTTCACAAATTTTCACCAATTCAATTCGTGTAAATTCGTGCAATTTGTGTCGAAATGATAGAAGCGCAAGCATTGCGTCTCCATATTGAAAAGTTTGTTGTTTAAAAAAAAACAAATTCCGACCGAATTAATAATATTTCTTATCAAAATAATCTTTTAAATTAATTTGATTTCAAAATGCCAAAATGACATTTTTTGAAATTGGTTCATAAATTGCAGTTTGTTTTGTAACTTTAATAATCAATCAAATAAAAATTATAATATGGGAAGTGAATATTTAATTCTGGCAGGAGCAATTATGTTGTTCAGTTGGATGGTGAGTTCAAAGCTCAAAAGTAAATTTGAATTATACTCGAAATTGCAATTACGAAACGGAATGAGCGGCGCCGAAATTGCCGAAAAAATGTTAGCCGATAATGGTATTACTGATGTTCGTGTGATTTCAACTCCGGGACAGTTAACGGATCATTATAATCCTACAGATAAAACTGTTAATTTAAGTGAAGCAGTTTATAATCATCGTAATGCTGCTGCGGCTGCTGTTGCGGCACATGAATGCGGTCACGCCGTACAACATTCTATAGGTTATGAATGGTTGACAATGCGATCTAAATTAGTGCCAATTGTAAACGTTGCATCAAATTATATGCAATGGATTTTATTGGCGGGAATTCTGATGATTAGAACTTTTCCGCAATTGTTATTAGTTGGAATTGTAGTTTTTGCAGTAACAACTTTATTTTCGATTATAACTTTGCCGGTAGAATATGACGCAAGTAACAGAGCGCTTGCGTGGTTAGAAAATAAACATATGCTTACACAAGAAGAACAAGCAGGAGCAAAAGATGCATTAAAATGGGCGGCCAGAACTTATTTAGTAGCTGCAATAGGATCTATTGCCACATTGTTATACTATATCTCGATTTATTCCGGAAGCAGAAGGAACTAAAAAAAACAAATTCCAATTTAAAAAATCCAAATTCCAAATTATTGGAATTTCAACCCTGGAGATTTTTATAAAAAACCATATAGGGTTTTGTTGTTTACATATGTATATTAAACCGGATTAAATCCGACCCCAAAATATAGCCCACGCCAAAGACTTTTTTTTAGTTCCGAAGGAACATGTTATATTGTAGGGCTGGACTTCAGTCCAGTTTATTTCATGAACATTATATTTATAAAAGACAACAAACCCGACAGGTTTCAAAAATCTGTCGGGTTTGTTATTTGTTTAAATTAAAATTTGGAATTTCTATAATTGAATCTGCCTGTCAATCTGCTGATCCAATGATATAAATGTTTCAGTTCTTGAAACGCCTTCAATGGCTTGAATTTTTGTATTTAAAAGCTGCATTAAATGCTCATTGTCACGACAAATGATTTTTATCAAAACCGACCAGTTTCCTGTTGTATAATGACATTCGAGAACTTCGGGAATTTTTTTTAAATCTTTTACGGCTTCAGAGTTTCGCGAAGCTTTGTCGAGGTAAACGCCAATAAATGCCATTGTGTTATAACCTAAAACTTTTGGGTTTACAGTGAATTTAGATCCTGAAATTACGCCTGATTGTTCGAGTTTCTTCAAACGCTGATGAATCGCAGCTCCGGAAATGCCTATTTTATTGGCGATTTGTAAAATAGGTTTTCGGGCATCATACATTAAATAGCGTAGAATTTCTTTATCGATACCGTCAATTTCAATTATAAGGGAGTTGATTTTCATAAGAGTTGTAATTTCAAACTAATTTTGGTTATTTGGTTTTAGTTATAAATCAAATATAATCAAAATGCTTTAAAAAGAAAAATTCCAATATTTGAAATTCCAAATTCCAAATGAAGATGAAACTTTCTTATTTATTTGTTTGCCGGGCTTTAAGACTTTGATAAAAATTAGTGAGATTCAATTAAAAAGAAAAATTCCAAATCCCAACGGTAAAGTTGGAATTTGGAATTTTAAAAATTGAATATTTTGAAGGAATTACTTCCCTTTGTTTGCTTCGCTAATGTATTTTTCTAAAGCCATTGTCATTGAAGGAGTTTCAGGAGTTGGAGCAAGAATATCGATTCTTAAACCATGATCAAGAGCTTCTTTTTGAGTTGTGCTTCCAAAAACTGCAATTCTGGTATCGTTTTGTTTGAAATCAGGAAAGTTTTTAAACAATGATTTAATTCCCGTTGGACTAAAGAATGCCAGAACATCATAATAAACATCTGCAAGATCAGATAAGTCACTCATTACTGTTTTATAAAAAACAGCTTGTGCCCAATCAACTTTCAGGTTGTTTAGTGTTATAGGAGCATCGGCATTTAATTGGTCAGATGCAGGAAGCAAAAACTTTTCGTCTTTGTACTTTTTAATAAGAGGTGATAAATCCGCAAAATCTTTTGCTCCAACGTAAATCTTACGCTTTCTATACACAACATACTTTTGCAGGTAAAATGCAACAGCTTCAGATTGGCAGAAATATTTCAATCCTTCAGGAACTTTATAACGCATTTCATCTGCTACTCTAAAAAAATGATCCACCGCATTACGGCTTGTCAAAATTATTGCAGTATAATGATTAAGATCGATTTTTTGTAATCGTATCTCTTTTGCATTAACCCCTTCCACATGAATAAATGGTCTGAAATCAATTTTTATTTTGTGTTTTTGTTGGAGCTCAAAGTAAGGAGAATTTTCCACTTTAGGTTCAGGCTGTGACACCAAAATTGTTTTCACTTTCATATAATAAACGTTTTCTAAGCACTCCCTTTTGTAATCCAATAATAGAGAAAATAATAAGGTGCTATTTCAAGAGCGCAAAGATATAAAATAAAATAAAATAACTTACCGATTATTGCGTTTTGATACGTTTTTATTGAAATAAAATATGAGTATAGGCTAATACACAGTGAAATAGCGATTATTACCAGCGGTATAACCTGAGGAATATTGTCATAATAAAACAAAATTGCATTAACAGGAAGGATTAAAATGCCAATATAAGTTCTGTATGTAACTTTTTGTAAGTTAAAAAGATCGGCAAATTCATCAATGTTGAATGAAGTTGCAACAATTTTTTCGATTAGAAATTTTGCTAAAATAAAATAAAGTAAAAATGTAGCGATCTGAATAAACAGTAACCAGTCCGTTTTATCGGTTTTTCCGGGATATTCAAAAATATGCATCGTTAACTGAATAAAAAAAGCATATGAAATGACTTGTACAAAAAACAAGCCAACCGTAAAGCTGCTTTTTAAATGGTTGTTATCACGATAAATTTTTGCGTATTTGTCTGAAAAAATAAGCTTGCTAAATTCGCTAAATCGAGTTTCGTAAGCTGATTTAGTCATAGCAACAACAGCAAAAGTCAACACAAATAAAAGTGTCGCCCAGTCTCTGTTTTCGATAATTCGAGGGTGAAGTTGTTCAATCATAACGATGCAAAATTAGTAATTTTTTGTTTCAATACTTTTATTATAAATTTATTATGAATGAAATGCTATAAAAAGTTTACTTTTGCGATGAAATTTACGCAGAAAAATGAATGATTGTATTGTCATAATTCCCACTTATAACGAAATCGAAAATATTGAAAGTATAGTTAGAGCTGTGCTCTCGCAACATAAACCTTTTCATCTTTTAATTATAGATGATAATTCTCCGGATCATACGGCTGCTAAAGTAATTGCGTTGCAGGAAGAATTTCCTGACAGATTATTTTTAGAACAAAGAGCCAAAAAATCAGGTTTAGGAACTGCTTATGTTCATGGTTTTAAATGGGCTTTAGAACGCAAATACGATTATATTTTTGAGATGGATGCTGATTTTTCGCACAACCCCAATGATCTTGAAAAATTATTTGATGCTTGTCATTTTGGCGGGGCACATTTATCAATTGGTTCCCGTTATGTAACGGGTGTAAATGTGGTAAACTGGCCTTTGAGCCGTGTTTTAATGTCTTATTTTGCATCGGTTTACGTAAAGTTTATCACCGGAATGAAAATTCACGATGCTACGGCGGGTTTTGTTTGTTATAAAAGAGAAGTGTTGGAAAAAATCAATCTTAACAAAATAAAATTTGTGGGTTATGCCTTTCAAATCGAAATGAAGTACAGAACGTATTGTGCTAAATTTGAAATTACAGAGGTTCCAATTATCTTTACAGACAGAACTAAGGGAGTTTCAAAAATGAGCAATGCCATCATAAAAGAAGCTATTCTGGGTGTTATTTCACTTCGATTAAAAAAATTAGTCAATAAATTATAAATACATGGCGATGAATAGGATTTTAATAAAAAATGCTAAAATTGTAAACGAAGGATCTGTTTTTGAAGGAGATGTATTGATCGAAAACGACTTAATTGTTGAGGTTGCCGACAGCATTAGCTTAAAAACATCCGATTGTAAAGTGATTGATGCCGAAGGAAGTTATTTGATTCCGGGCGCAATTGATGATCAGGTACATTTTAGAGAACCGGGATTAACACATAAAGGTGATATAGAATCAGAGTCGAGAGCTGCGGTTGCAGGAGGAATTACTTCGTTTATAGAACAGCCCAATACAGTTCCTAATGCAGTTACTCAGGAGATCCTTGAAGATAAATACCAAATTGCAGCTGTGAAATCATTTGCGAATTATTCGTTTATGATGGGTGCAACAAATGATAATCTGGAAGAAGTTTTAAAAACAAATCCAAAAAATGTTGCGGGAATCAAGATTTTTCTAGGTTCTTCAACAGGAAATATGCTGGTGGATAACGAAGCGACTTTAGAAAAAATATTTTCAAGTACACCAATGTTAATAGCGGTTCATTGTGAAGATGAAACTACAATTCAAAATAATCTTGCAGAATTTAAAGAGAAATATGGTGATGATGTTCCGGTAACGGCGCACCATTTGATTCGTAGTGCTGAGGCTTGTTATATTTCGTCTTCAAAAGCGGTGGCTCTGGCAAAAAAAACAGGAGCTCGTTTGCATATTTTTCATCTTTCGACTGCGAAAGAAATGGAATTGTTTACCAATAAAATTCCTTTAGAAGATAAAAAAATCACGGCAGAGGTTTGTGTACACCATCTTTGGTTTACCGATGAAGATTATAAAACAAAAGGTAATTTCATTAAATGGAACCCGGCTGTTAAAACTGAAAAAGATCGAAAAGCGCTTTGGGATGCTTTAAATGACGGACGTATTGATGTAATTGCTACAGATCACGCGCCACATACTAAGGAAGAAAAAATGCAATCGTATTTAAACGCTCCTTCTGGTGGACCACTTGTTCAGCATGCTGTCGTTGCAATGTTTGAAGCGCATCATCAGGGGAAAATTAGTGTGGAGAAAATTGTGGAGAAAATGTGTCACAATCCTGCTAAAATTTTTAAAATAGAAAAAAGAGGTTTTATAAAAGAAGGATATTTTGCTGATTTGGTTATTGTAAATCCAAGTTTGCCGTGGAGCGTAAAACCAGAGAATATTTTGGCAAAATGTGGCTGGTCGCCTTTTGAAAATTATACTTTTAAATCAAGAATTACCCACACTTTTGTGAACGGTGAATTGGTTTATAATAATTTTAAAGTGAAAGATATCCGCAACGGAAAGAGATTATTGTTTGATAGATAAAAAACTGAAATGAAAAATTTTATAGTAATAGTATTGGTTTTGTTTCTTTCTGTAAGTTGTAAAAAAGATTTGGTCAAACAGCCTGCAAAACTTATTGAGAGAGAAAAAATGATTGATATTATGTATGATTTGTCTCTGTTGGATGCTATGAAATATCAACATCCCTTGTCAGCTGATTCTACCGAAACTGATCCGACTAAATTTATTCTCAAAAAATATAAAGTTGATAGTTTACAGTTTGCGCAAAGTAATATATACTACGCCACTGATTACGAAAACTACAAGAAAATGTTTGATGAAATTGGTAAAAGACTTGCCGTTACTCAAAGAGCTACAGATTCAATAGTGAAAATTGAAGATAAAAAAGCAGCGAAAGAAAAGAAAAATAAACCGAAGGATTCTATAAAAGATGCGGTTAAAAAACCTTTGAAACAACAAGTAAATATTGATTCAATAAAACAGTTAATTCAATCGAGAAAAAACAAATAGTTTTATAATTTCGAAACGTCTTTTATATATTGATGCACATCAAGAAAAACCGTTCCCAGAGCGGTTTTTATTTTTTCATTAGAATACAAATTTTTAGAATAAGAAGCTTTTGCAGTCGCTTTTGTAATTCTTCTTTTCTGAAAAAACAAAGTAGCAAAAATCAAATCTGCCATCCATAGAAAATTCATCAATAATGGCTTAGCATGAATAGTTGGTTTTTTTGCTTTCAAAGCATCGGCAATTGTGTTTAGAATGTCCCTGAAAACAATATTATCTGAAATTAATGTAAAGCGCTCGTTTTTGATGTCACTTTTCATTAATTCATGAGCAATTTTTACCACATCATTTATTGCTATAAACCCTGTGCTTCCAAGTGTGTAAAACGAAAGTCCGTTAGCTACTTTTGTATAAAGTTCAGCACTTCCTTGTGCGCAAATTTTTGCAGTTGGAACTGGTCCTAAAATTACGCCCGGATTTAAAATAATAACATCAAGACTTTCTTGAAGTCCACGCCAGACTTCCATTTCGGCACCATATTTAGAAATGGCATAATCGCTGTGAGGTTTTTCCGGATTCCAGTCTGTTTCCTCGGTAATATAGGTTTCGTGTGGAGCGATATCTCCTAAAGCAGCAATAGAACTTACAAAACAGAATTTCTTTATTCCTTTGGCGATAGAAAAATTGACCATATTGGCGGTTCCTTCTATATTAGTTTTTCGAAGTAATTCTTCATCTTTTGGATCAAATGAAATTAAAGCCGCGGAATGGTAAACATACTGAATGTCAATAAAAGCAATTTCTAACGAAGGAACATCTAAAATATCGGCTTCAAGCCAATTGATTTTTTCGAATAGATCCTCTTTTTTATACAGTTCAAAAACTGATTTTGTTTTTTTGATATTATTTTGGTTGCGGTAAATAGCCCGAACGTTTTCTCCATTTTCAATTAAATGAAGCAATAAATGTGCGCCTACTAAACCTGTTCCTCCAGTTACTAATACCATTTTGTAAAGATAACTTTTTGCTTTAAAGGTGCAAAGTTACAAAGGTTTTTTATAAAGGTTCAAAGGCTCAAAGTTGCAAAGGGACAGAGGTTCTAAGTTTCTGTTTGCATTACCATTGAAATTGCTTTTGAAACTGGTATTACTATTTTCATTGAAATTGTTTTTTGTCATTGCCATTGCCTTTGATTACATTTGCACAAATTATTTTAAAAATGAAGAATCTAGTTGAAGAATTAAAGTGGCGCGGGTTATATCATGATAGCATGCCAGGAACGGAAGAACAATTGCTTAAAGAAGTAACTACAGCATATATAGGTTTTGATCCAACGGCAGATTCACTACATATTGGTAGCATGGTTCAGATTATTTTATTGGTTCACTTAAACAGAACGGGGCATAAAGCGATTGCTTTGGTTGGTGGTGCAACGGGAATGATTGGTGATCCATCCGGGAAATCTGATGAGAGAAATTTACTGAATGAAGAAACTCTGGCTAAAAATGTTGCCGGAATCAAAAGTGTTTTGTCTCGTTTTTTAGACTTTAATTCAAAAGATGAAAATGCTCCTGTTATGGTGAACAACTATGACTGGATGAAAGAATTTTCGTTTATTGATTTTGCACGTGAAGTTGGAAAACGTATCACGGTAAATTATATGATGGCGAAGGATTCTGTTAAAAAGAGACTTGCCGGAGAAGGCGAAGGAATGTCTTTTACAGAGTTTACATACCAATTAATTCAAGGTTACGATTTTTATCATTTATATAAAAACAACAATTGCGTTTTGCAAATGGGAGGTTCTGATCAATGGGGTAATATTACTACCGGAACAGAATTAGTGCGCAGAATGGGAGGAGAAGGTGCAAAAGCTTTTGCATTGACAACTCCATTAATAACAAAAGCAGACGGTTCAAAATTCGGGAAATCTGAAGGCGGAAATGTTTGGTTGGATGCTGATAAAACTTCAGTGTATAAATTTTACCAGTTTTGGGTAAATGCCACTGATGTTGATGCTGAGAAATATATTAAAATTTTTACTTTTCTGGATAAAGAAACGATCGATGCTTTAATCGAAGAGCACAAAACAGCTCCGCATTTAAGAGTTTTACAGAAGAAACTGGCTGAAGAAATTACAATTTTTGTTCATTCTGAAGAAGAATTAGAGAAAGCGATTCAGGCTTCGAATATTTTGTTCGGAAATTCTACAGCTGACGATTTGAAGAAATTAGATGAAACTACTTTTTTGGAAGTTTTTGACGGAGTTCCTCAAGCTGAAATCGCAAAAGCTGATTTAGAAAACGGATTGGATATTGTTGCTGTTTTAAACGAAAAAACGGGTTTTTTTAAATCAAACGGAGAAGCAAGACGTGCATTGACAGCAAATTCAATTTCTGTAAACAGAGAAAAAATAAAGGAAGATTTTGTATTAACATCTAATGATTTAATCAACAATCAGTTTGTGTTATTGCAAAGTGGGAAGAAGAATTATTTTGTTATTAGAGTAAAATAATTGTCTAACTTTACGTGAAATACAATTATAGCTATGAAAACGCAATTTTTAACAGATAATAAGGGAAAGAAAACTGCTGTTTTATTGCCGATTGATAAGTATAATAAAATGATTGAAAAGTTAGAAGACTTGCATGATATTAAACTATATGATGAAGCTAAAAAAGAAGATGATGGCTTTAGAATTTCATTTGATGATTATGTGAAATCAAGAGAGTCTAAGAAGAAGGATGTATAAAATTGATTTTTCGAAAAAAGCACAAAAGAAACTTGATAAATTGTCAGATGAGATTGCAAATCCAATTTTATTTGCAATTGGGAATCTTTCTCTTGATCCGAGACCTAGCGGTTGTAAAAAGTTAAAAGGAGGTCAGGTTATAGAATAAGAATAGGTGATTAAAGAGTTATTTATGAAATATTTGATGGGAAACTTTTGATTGATGTTGTCGATTTAGGACATCGAAAAGATATTTATGAATAATTAAATGAAATTGCGAATATCAAAATCCCAATAGCTCGAAAGAGTTGTTGGGATTTTTTTGTTGTAAAGCGAAAGAAAATTTCTGTTAACGATAAAATCAAATGATTTATTTCATTAAGTTTATCACTTAAAAATCAAATATATTTTTGGATTTATATTTATCTACTGGATTTGGAAAGCATTCAGTGATTTAGCTATTCACTTCAATAAAAACAAATGGAAATATTTCTTTATTGGATTAGTATCTTATTATGGAATGACTTTTATTTCCGGATTTATTTACGCTATCATACTTGGATTCATTAATGGATTTGATTCTCTTGCTGATGGAGATTATGATGATGCAGGGTTAAATTTAATTTTTGCACTCTTTGGTGGACTTGGATGCTATGGTGTTTATAAGTTTCTAGAAAGCAGAGGATTTAAACAAAGAGAATTAGCAAGTAAAGACGGAATAGAAAGTATAGGGGTTATAGAGGAAAACTGAACATTGTCTGGTTCCGATTCACCAATTAAACAAATCAATATTAAACTATAACACCATCAAATTGCAACCACGAATATCAGAATTATCAAAACGTCCCAATACCTCAAAAGAGTTGTTGGGATTTTTTTTGCCTAAATCTTGTGTTGCAATAAACGAACAAGAATTGATGTTAGCTAAATCAATAACGTTGATTCCGCCGGTTTTTCCATCTTTGACATATGTGAGCGCGTCTTCGGGATCACGAACTAAAATATGCATCCAGGATGGACATTCGAATACGCCTTCGCCTAAAGAATAAGCTTGTCCTAAAAGTTCGGTCATTCCGTATTCTGAATGAATTGCCGAAACTCCAAAGCCTTTGCAAAGCTGTTCGTGCAATTCTTGACGAATCATTTCTTTACGTTTGCCTTTCATTCCTCCGGTTTCCATAATAATGGTATTTTGAAGATTGAATTGATGCTTTTCGATTAAATCCAATAAAGCATAAGTAACACCAATCAAAATTACATTTTGACCGGATTGGTCTAATGCGGTAAGTTTTTTGATTAAGTCGTCGTGATTGTGCAAATAAAATCCACTGTCAGGTTGATTGGATAGTTTTATTAAGTCTTCGACCATGTAAATAAGCGAAGATCCATCACGCTCTAAATAAGACGGCAAAAGAGCTAAAACAACGTAATCCTCAATATTTCCATAAAATTGAGAAAATCCGTTACGGTAACTTTCTTCATAAAGTGAAGCATCAGTAACGATATGTCTGCTGGTAATCATTCCGGTTGTTCCGCTGCTGGTAAAAGTAACCTGCGCAGGATCATTATTAGAAATAACATCATGACTTTTGAAAAACTGAATAGGTAAAAACGGAATTTGTTCCAATGATTTTACCTGCTGTGGATTTACTTTTAAAAAATCGCAGAAATCACGATATACCTTGTTATTCTCATGCTGAAAACGAAACACTTTTAATGCTGTTTTTTCAAATTGTTTCTGACTCGAAATCGTGAATATATCGTTGGCTGTGATCAAAACTTTTTTTGTGCAAAGATATTGATTTTAGTTTTCAGTCGCAGTTTTTCAGTCGCAGTTTTTGGAATGTAATGAAACTGAAAACTGAGACTGTGACCGAAAACTAAAAAAGCTCCTGAAAAGGAGCTTTTTTTTTGTTGTATTTTGATTTATCGAATAATAAGCTTTCTGGTTGCAGAAGCATTTTCTTCGCTTATTTTAATGATATAAACGCCGGGAACAAGATCAGACACGTTTAATTCTCTTGAACTTAAATGTGTTTGAAGTATTTTTTTGCCCAGAATATCAAAAATTATGATTTCTTTTTCTAAATCGTTTTTAGACGAAATATTTACTTTTCCGTTTGTAACCGGATTAGGGTACAAGCTTAAACCCTCAATGGTAGTTGCATCTTGAGGTTTTGGTAATTGCTTACTATCTTGCGCCGAGACACTTAAAGTAAAGAAAAAAGCCAATAAGAATGTAATATAAAAGTAGTTTTTTGCCATCGCGTTATTTTGATTACTGTAAATATATACAAAAAAAATTACAAAAACTACGCCATAAAAAAACATCCTAAAAATTTAGGATGTTTTTAACAATTATATTTGAAATACTTGATTAGAAACCAACTGACCAACCAGCAGCCCATGTTGGAGCCAAAACTCCATTTCCAGCTCCTGTCGCAGTCGCTGATTCAGTTAAGATAGCAGATACATCAGCACTTACTCCACTTGTAGCAGGAGCAACAGCAGTTTTCTTTCCTTTAGTTTTTGCAGGTACATCAGTAACAAATAATACGTTTGATACTTTTAAAGATGTTCCAACAAAAGCAATAGTTTCGTCGTTTTCAACATCAATTCCAGTTGCCCAAGCGCTTAAAACTACGTTTGTAATGATTCCTTTAGTTCCTCTTCTTAATTTGATAGCTTGATTTTCAGCAAAGTTAGCAACAGCTGCAGTACTTCCAGGTCCAACAAGACTTATGTTTGTGATAGTAGGGTTAGCGATTGGAGTAAAAGCATATCCGAATTCAAAGTTATCAGCTTCGATTCCTCTGTTTCCTTTTCCAAAATCTAATTTACCATACCAGTTTGTGTTTGTACCATTCCATCCTTCAGTCCAGTCAAATTGATCATCTTCGTTACCGATAGAGATTAAGTTTGTAGTGTTTACAGATCCTCCGAAGAATTCAAATCCGTCATCAGCACCGTGGTAAGCTTCTACGTTTTCAACAACAGTTCCAGAACCAACTCCGAAGAATGAAAGTCCGTTAAATTCTTTTTCAGAGTTAAAAGCAGCACCAGCGTACTCAATTCTTAAATATTTGATAGAACCTGAGTTATCAGCAGAGTTAGTTCCTCCGTAAGTTAATTCGGCAACTTCAGATGTAGCTGTACTAGCACCACCACTTACGCGGTTAATTGGAGCTTTACCACAAATTACTAAACCACCCCATTTTCCAGCTTCTTTAACTGTAGCAGTCATGATAACTGGTTTTGCAGCTGTACCGTTTACGTTGATTTTTCCTCCTTGTGCGATTGCGATATAAGATGCAGTTCCGCCAGTACCTTCAATAGTTGTTCCAGCAGGAATTGTTAAAGTTGCTCCATTTTCTACTTTTATTGCACCAGTCAATTTATAAGTTTTAGATGCATCAAGTACAACTTCACCATCAGCGATAGTTCCTTTAAAATTAGCAGCATCAGCAACAAATGTTGAAGTTGGTGTTTTTGTATTGTTATCATCACTAGAACAACTTGTAAGTAGGCCTCCTGATAAAGCGATAACTGTAACGAAATTTAAAATTGATTTTTTCATAATCGTTTTAATAATGTTTTTTTTGTGTTTAATTTCTTGTTGCAAAGATGGATCAGAAATCTTTTTTGGATGTTAAGTAACTGTGATTCTTAGTTTAATAAATAGCATTTTTTATATTAACTAAATGTTAACTGCTTAACATATCGTTTGAGGCAAATATGCAGTAAAAAATAAGACAGCTCTAGAGCTGTCTTATTACTAATTCAAAAAATATTTGTCTATTTAGAATTCATGGCTAAATTGTAAGCTTAGGTTTAAACCTTTTTTATAGCTTAAAACATTTACGTCTCCAGATTGGTTTTCCTGAACTCTGTTTACCGTTGGGTCAAGAATATTTTTTACAACTAGACCAAGACCATAGTTCTTACTAAGTTTAGATTTTGCAATGAAATCTAATGAACCAACAGCCTTATCAACTAAATCACCTTTTTCAAGTGTGCCAATTGCGTTTACTCGATCAGAGAAATAATTGTAAGCAATTGTTGTAGTCAGGTTACTGTTTTTATCATTCCATTCGTTATAGAAAGAAATATCAGCATTTAATAATAAAGGAGAAGCTCCTGTAAATTTACCCGTTTTATTAGTAAAAGTAGTTGGACGTGTTCCGTTAGTTTCTTCAAGAACTTTTTCGTCGTTTAACTCTTGTTTGCTATATAAATAAGAAGCATTAAGACCTCCTGTTAATTTTTTGGTGTTTTCACTGTCAAAATTGAAAAGTACTTTTTTGTATTCTAATTCGGCTCCAGCCACATAACCATAATCTCCGGAGTTTACATAAGAGATGTCATTTGTAGAAGAGTTAATAATAACTTCGTTGATTGGATTTAAAATATATTTTCCAAATCCTGTAACCGAAATAACTTCATCGCTATTTGGGAAAATTTCCCATTTTAAATCTAAGTTGTAATCATCTGAAGCGTATAAAAATGGATTACCAACTTTAGCTTGTAAAAACTCCTCATAGATAAAAGGAGATCTTTCCTTAAACTGTGGTAATGTGTATGTTTTACTGAATCCTAAACGTAAATTTTGTTTCTCGTTAAGTTCATACTTTAAAACTAAACTTGGTAAAAAAGCTGTTTTTTCTAACTTGTCGCTTCCGCCGTCTGGATCTAATTGCGTGCTCCATTCAACATTTTGAGTAATTACTTCAGCTCTTAATCCTAAAACTGCGGTAAGTTTAGTATTGAATTTGTATTCTGTATTTAAGAATCCACCGTTGATTGTTAAATCTCCACCGTAAGTTTGCGGGTCAAGTGCATTTGATACTTCAGGACCTCCACGGAAAGTTGAAATTGTAAAGAAGTTATTAGAAAAATTTTGTTGGTTATAAAACAAATCCAGATTATTTGGATCTACGATATCGCCAGTATGAGAAACAGGAGAGGTAGTTGTTTTTAAATTAAATTGAGTTGCCTCAAAATCTCTGTTTTTAAATCTTCCGTTATAACCTGCAGTAAATTTTCCTTTGTAATCTCCTTCGTCATTTTTATTAAACTTATAGTTTACAGATAAGTTTGCTGCTAATTCATTTTCTTTTAGATCTTGAAAATAACGGTTATTGTTTGGTGCAGATTGAGAGTTGATCACATAATTACCATCAATTTTATTCATGGTATTGTATGTTCTGTCCGGAATACTTTGGTTCACCATATTATAAGAACCTCCCCAGTTTAAAGTGCTTCTGTCGCTTAATTTATGCTCACCTAATAATTGGTTTACCCATAAATCAGTTTTTTCATATTCATTTCTACGGATATATCCATTTCCATCATTTGCTAAGTCAACAATATAACCTGATGATTCTTCTTTCTTTTGTGCAGATGTATTGATATACAAAGAGTTGAAGTTGATTTTGTTGTTGTTGTTAATCTTGTATCCTGCATTAAACATTCCTGTTGTATTAGTAGTGTATGCGAGATATTTGTAATCTAAATCTTTTCCAGCAACACCAGCAGCATTTACGCTTCCTTTAGCAGTTCCGTTTGTTCTTGAAGAATAGTCATTTGTGAAAGAAGCAGTTCCGAAAATATTAATTTTTCCTTCACTACCAACATTGAATGAATCACCACCAGAAAGTCCGAATGAACCTGCAAGAGGTGTTTTCTTTTCAAATTGTAGTGTATTGAAGTTATATTGATTAAGTGGATTGTTAGGAATTTCAGCTTTGCTAAATCCAAAAGCATTTGGACCTTTTTGCAATGTAAAATTATTTTCTCCAACAGCATTTGTGTTTATTTTTGATTCAACATCAATTTTGAAAAATCCGTTTCCTTTGTAATCTTTAGAAACAATATCAACATTTCCACCGGCAAAATCTCCAAAAAACTTACCATTGTAAACTTTATCAATAGATACGTATTCAATAATGTCGGTAGAGAAAATATCTAAGTTAATGTTTTTCTTTTCAGGATCGTTTGACGGAATTGGTAATCCGTTCATAGTAGTAGAGTTGTAACGGTCACCTAAACCTCTCACAAAAATATTACCAGTTCCTTCTTGTTTTGTAATACCCGTAGTTTTAATAACAGCATTAGCAACATCACTAACTCCTTTTTTAGAAAGTTCTTGCGCGCCAATAGATTGTTTAATATCTACAGCATTTTTTTGTTCTAAAAGTAAAGCTGATTCTTTTTGTCTGTTCACACCTGACGATTTTACAACAACATCTTTTAATGTATAACCGCCAGACGAAAGTACTTGATTTACAGTGATAGTTTCGTTTGATTTAACAATTACAGGTTGATCTACAGACTCATACCCTACGAAACTAAAAATAATAATATAATTTCCCGGATTTACACTTAACGAATATTTTCCGTCAATGTCAGTATTTGCGCTAATGTTTGTACCTTTAAGTAAAACATTTGCAAAAGGTAAAACTTCATTGTTGGTTTCTTTGTCGGTCAATACACCAGAAATCGTACCTTTGGTTTGCGCGATCGAAATCGTACAGATAAATAATGTGATAAATAGAAATTTTAAATTGAATTTCATTTCAGTGTTGTGTTTAATTTATTTTTGTGCAAAGAAAGAAACGCTGTGTAAAGTTCATGTTAGGCACTTGTTATGTTTTTGTGTCTTGTAGATTATCAAATTGTTACCACATTAAATTACCGTTAACCGCAATTTTAAACGGTTATTTTGTTAGTATATTTACGCTGTGAAATAAAAAACATCGAATGTATAATGAAGAAAATTTGATGTAAAAATCTCAATTTTTGCTATTTATGAAAAAAACACAAACCAAGATTTTATTAGTTGACGATGAACCAGATATCTTAGAAATCGTTGGCTATAACCTTGCTCAGGAAGGCTATCAAATTGTAACGGCTTCAAACGGAAAAGAAGCTATCGCAAAGGCTCAGAAAGAATTGCCGGACCTAATTATTATGGATGTGATGATGGCCGAAATGGATGGAATGGAAGCTTGCGAACACATCAGAAAAATTCCTGAATTAAATAATGTTATCATAACATTCTTGACGGCAAGAAGTGAAGATTACTCACAAGTAGCTGGTTTTGATGCAGGTGCAGATGATTACATCACAAAACCAATAAAACCAAAATTATTGGTAAGCAAAGTAAAGGCTTTGTTAAGAAGGTTAAAGGAACAAGAAGTTGTTAGTGATACCTTAAACGTAGGCGGAATCGAGATTAACCGTGAAGAATACAAGATCATCAAAGGCAATGTTGAAATTGCTTTACCAAGAAAAGAATTCGAATTGTTTTATCTATTAGCTTCAAAACCGGGTAAAGTTTTCAAAAGAGACGAAATCCTGGATAAAGTTTGGGGTAACGAAGTTGTGGTAGGAGGAAGAACAATTGATGTTCACATTAGAAAACTGCGTGAAAAAATAGGAGAAGAGCTTTTTAAAACCATCAAAGGAGTTGGTTATAAATTTGAAGTTTAATTTTTTTAAGGTACTGAGGTTCTAAGATGCTAAGTTGCTAAGGCTCTCAGTATAATGAGGGGTTTAGTTAGGATTTAATTACATAAAAAATAAACCATATAAGGAGTTAAAGAGCATATGAGCTTTAATTTCTTATATGGTTTTTGAGTTAACTTTGTTTTGAGTTCAAATGTTAATTTACAAGGAATTCATTAACTCAAAAGAGAAACTTAATTTTTCTTAATCTCTTAATGGTTAAATAAATCAATGAAAATTAATTTTAAAAAAACATACAAATTTGCTGTAAAATCGGCATTATATATCAGTCTTTTCGGGACAGGATTTGTGTTGATATTGATGAATTTATTCTACAAAAATCAATTAAAACATCAGGTGGCATTCGGGATAATATTTATTATTTCAATTTATATTTTCTCATTTCTGGTTGTACAATATCGTGTAGAACGATTTATTTACAGGCGAGTTAAGAAAATCTACGATGAGGTTTCGTTATTAGAATCTTCAACATTGATCAATCAGCCCATAACTACTGATATGGAAACACTTTCACGCGAAGTGAAAAAGTTTGCCACAGACAAAAAGCTGGAAATCGAAATGCTGGAAATTCGGGAACAATACCGCAGAGAATTTTTAGGTAACGTTTCGCACGAACTTAAAACACCTTTGTTTACCGTTCAGGGTTATGTTTCGACTTTATTAGATGGCGCGATGGACGATAAAACAATCCGAAAGAAATATTTAAAACGTGCCGAAAAAGGAGTTGAACGATTGATTTATATCGTAGAAGATTTAGATATGATTACCAAATTAGAATCTGGTGATTTAGATTTGAATATAACCGATTTTAATATAGTGGAACTGATTCAGAATGTTTTTGATTTATTAGAAATGAAAGCTGATAAAAAGAAAATTAAACTGGCATTTGAAAGCAAAAATGTACAATCAGTAATTGTGCGCGGAGATCAGGACAGAATCCAGCAAGTTTTGGAAAACCTGCTTGTAAACTCCGTTAAATATGGTAAAGACGGCGGTTTAACCGAAGTTGGCGTTGTTAATTTAACTAAGAAAAAAGTCTTAATCAGAATTAGTGATAATGGAGAAGGAGTGGAGAAACAAAATATCCCAAGACTTTTTGAACGTTTTTACAGGGTTGATAAAAGCGGAACCCGTTCTGAAGGTGGTTCTGGTTTAGGATTAGCAATTGTAAAACATATTATCGAAGCGCATAAAGAGAAAGTATACGTAGAAAGTGAATTCGGAATTGGCTCTGAATTTTCGTTTACACTCGAAAAAGCATTTAAAGCACAAAAAGCTGAGGTTAAAAAATTGTAATCTGGTATTTGTAAAGTGCCGTAAAACAGGAGCTTTTAACAATTAAGCAATCTACGCCTGAAGTTGGTAACATTAAATTTTTATTATAGTAACATCCTGTTAATGATTTCTTAACATTGATGCTACATCTTTGTATCCTGAAATTAAGGGATATTACAGAAAAGATGATAAAAAGAAAATTAATTGCCATTTTATTGCTGATAAATTTTGCAGCAAACGCTCAGGATTTGAATAAACAGGATGTGAAAAACGAAGTAATGCGTATTTTAGATTCTATCAACAAAGCAAAACTTCCAGATACTAAATCAGGAGTTAGCGGCGAGGAACATTGGTACGATAAAATTTCCTTAAGAGGTTATGCACAAATACGTTACAATGGTTTATTCTCTACAAATGATAAGGTTTCCTGCGAGCAATGTGATAAATCCTGGGGAACAACTTCAACAGAACCGGATGCAAAATCAAATAACGGACTTTTTATCCGTCGTGCGCGATTAGTATTTTCAGGTCAGGTTCATCCCAATGTTTTCTTTTATTTTCAACCCGATTTTGCAAGTTCACCAAGTACCGGAATCCAGAATTTTGTTCAGATTCGTGACTTGTATTTCGATCTTTCTTTTGATAAAAAAAAGGAATATCGCGTTCGTGTTGGACAAAGTAAAATTCCGTATGGTTTTGAAAACATGCAATCAAGTTCACAACGATTGGCTTTAGATCGTAACGATGCCATGAATAGTGCGATATTAAATGAGCGTGATTTAGGGTTATTTTTTTATTGGGCTCCTGCCGAAATCAGAGAGCGTTTTGCTATGTTAGTAAAAGACGGTTTTAAAGGTGCAGGTGATTTTGGAGTTTTTGCATTTGGAGTTTACAACGGGCAAATTGCCAATAAACTTGATGGTAACAGAGATATTAATGTGGTTGCCAGAGTAACATATCCTTTTGTGATAGGAAGCCAAATTATCGAACCCGGAATTCAGGCTTATACTGGAAAATGGGCTTTTACAGGCGAAATTTCACCAGGAGTAAAAGTAAATGATCCGCAATATGTAAAAGACCAAAGAGTAGGTGCAACTTTTGTTTTGTATCCAAGACCTTTCGGGATTCAAACCGAATATAATATTGGTACAGGACCACGTTATAATACTGTAACCAATACGGTTGACGAAACGGATTTAAATGGAGGTTATGTTATATTCAATTATAAATTAGACATAAAAAAGCAGCACATTTACCCTTTCGCCAAATTTCAATATTATGACGGAGGAAAAAAATACGAGAAAGATGCCAGAAGTTATGTTGTTCGTGATTACGAAATTGGTATAGAATGGCAACCATTCAAAGCCTTTGAATTTACCGCAGAATATGTAATTGCTGATCGTACTTTTGAAGACAGCGTGCTTCCTATCAACCGTCAACAAGGGAATTTATTACGATTACAAGCGCAGTTTAATTTCTAAATTAAATAATTTTAAAATCTGATCAGTTCGCCACGAATTTCACGAATTAGCAAGAATTACCAGGAATGAATTAGTGAAAATTCGCGAAATTCGTGGCAAAAAATCAGTGAAAATCATTTAATCTGTGGCTGAAGAAATTATTCTGTGCCAAAATGCAGTACGAGTCTAACTTTCAAAAACGGTAAACAGTTTATCCCAATCTATAGTATCGTTAAACTGAGTCAAACCTTTAAACGATTTTACTTTTGAAAGATCTTCAATAGTAAAGTCGTCTTGCATTGCGTAAGGCACAAGATTTTCTTCCTGAAGTTTTATAGCCAGATATTCCTGCTCATATTGCCCCGGAGTGGGAATAAAAAAAGCTTTTTTGCCCAATTTAGCCAAATCCATTACCGTAGTATAACCTGAACGGCACAAAACAAAATCACTTTCGTTAAAAGTTTGTTCCAGTTGTTTTGAGTTCATAAAATTATAATACGTAACATTTCCAGTTTGCCATTTGGTTTGTGCTTTTTCTACAATACCTTGAACAAAAACAACTTTGCCGTCATATTTCGTAATTTCCTTTTGAAGTTTGTCATCTAAAAAAGTACGTTGAGGTTCAGGTCCGGATAAAATAATCATTAAATCATATAATTTTGGCGTTTCTTTTTTGCGCATTCTGCTCAAAGGACCAATATATTTTAATTTTAGATCATTAGTTTTAAGATGTCCAAGTTCACCCGTTAAATTTGTAGCGTCATTTGTGTCAGGAACCCAGCATTCAGTATATTTTTTTATAATATGTTGATGGCATTTACTTGTAAACCATGTAGTATTTCCTGTCATCACATTCAATTGATGCGTCATAAATACCGAAGGAATTTTTTTACTGAAAACCCCCAGGCGATTATCTGAAATAATACCGTCAATACCGTGTTTTTTAATCCAGCTTTTTACCATTTTTTTCTCGTCAAGAATAGCGACGATCATTTTAGGCAGGTTTTTAATCAGTTTCCATTTAAAGTTTTTTGCATTCTTGGCATATTCAATATGATAAGAAGGCAATTCCAGCGTTTGAATGTATGGAAATTCTTTTCGTAACAACGCCAATGCAACACCATCAGAAGCTATTATTGGAATGTAATTGTTTTCCTGAAGCGCTTTTATAATAGGGATACATCTCGTGGCATGGCCTAATCCCCAGTTTAATGGAGCAACTAAAATTGTTTTGTTCGCAGAATAGTCAATGCTCATAGTTAACGCTTTTTAAAAACGAAGATAAAGAAATATGTTTTTTATGATATTTCGCACATATTACTAAATTATTAAGTCTGTATTTTTTTAAGGTTCTAAGTTGCAGAGGTTCTAAGTTTCTAAGTTTTTTGACTTCCAAATAAAAAAGCCGAACGTAAGTTCGGCTTCAAAGTTTATATCTTAGAAACTTAGTGCCTTAGCATCTTAGTACCTTTCGCTATTCCTGAATGTATGTTTTATTTCCGTTTTTATTAATGTAGTATTTACCGCCTTTTGGTCCTGTATACACTTTTTTACCATTATATTCTCCCGTAACTTTATCCGCTACTTTTGGAGCTTTTTCGGTTGTTTCCTTTAATGTTTTTTTAGTTGCAGTTTTAGCAGCTGCATCAGCTTTTTTTACGTCAGCTTTTGTACCATCTGCTGCGGCAGTTGCTTTTTTAGAAGCTTTAGTTGCATCGCTTTTTGCTTTAGCTGCATCTTTGTCGGCAGCTTTTTTAGTTGCTGTGGCACTTTCTTTTTTTGCTGTGGTTGAAGCGTCAGTAGCATCTTTCGCTGCTTTTTTTGATTTTGCTGCTTCTTTTTTAGCATCTGTTGCTGCTTTGTCAGCGGTTGCTTTTTTCTTTTTAGCCGCAGTTTCCGTTTTGCTCTTTGTATCTTTTACAGTTGTTTCCTGAGCATAGAAATTAGAAGAAAAAACAACCATAAAACAGAGTAATAATAATTTTTTCATAAGGTTATATGTTTAAATTTCAATTAAAATTAGTCAATTTATTAATACGTTTTTCGTAAAGTGTTAAAAATAAGCGCGAAGCTGAATATTACCGGTATGAACGACTGATCCAGTCTCACTTTTGCGCCCTTGATAGTTTACGTTTACATCTAAAAACTGTGTGATGTTTTTCTGTAAAAGTAACTTCCAGACAAGATTTTGTCCTTGCTGAAGTCCTTCAAGCATTTGAAATCCCACAGATGAAAATTCGTTTCCTGTAAATTTATTTTGATAAAAAGAAAACTCCCCATTTAAGGTTACTTTTTTCTCACCGGCAAATGAAAACGAAGTTCCAACTCTGTTTTGAACTAAAGCTTCTAAATTACCAATTTGGTTTTCTTTATTCTGAAATTCGTAGAAGAAATCTAAACTCGTGTTTTTAGAAAACAAATAACTAATTTTTGGAGCGACCTGATATCCTTTTAAATCATAGTTTTTTTCGACAAAATCTTCAGAAACTAAAGTAGTGCTAATTGTTTTTGTAAAGAAGTTGAACAGCCAGCTTTTTCTGTACAAATGTGTGTATTGCAATTGATTCGAGCTGTTTTTGATATTTTGAGATCCTATAGAAAGTAAATTTTTGCCTTTATTAATAAGATAAGTATAGGTTACAGAATGCTTTTGTTTGCCCCGGTTGTAATATAAACTATTTCTAAAACTCGAATTTAATCCCAGAATATTTTCTTCAGATGAATCAAACGGATTCAGTTCTAAACGCTCGCCCTGACTTTTCACTTTTCGATCCATAATAAACGAAGTCTGATTGTAAAAGTAAGAAGCAATTTTTTTGAAACCAGTTTCATTTTGCCATTGCAACGGATTCAAAGCAACAGATTGCGAAAATTTATTCTGATTTGTTTTGATATAAACCTGATTCGGTAAAAAGATGCGTACATATCTCGCCTGATCTGCAAAAGCAGCAATTTCAAATTCATTTAATTCCTGAATTCCGTTACCATTATAATCATTCCAGGTATAAACGCCTTGTCCCGTAGGAACTTCAATATAAGTGAATTCCTGTTGTGCGATAGTTCCGGAACTGGTTTCATAAGCCGAACCAATTTGCATGAATTGATTAAAAAAGCGATCATTATAAAGTATTCTTGAATTTAACGAAGGTTCATTTTTTCGGGTTGAATCCGTAAAGTCTAAATTACGATAACTTGCATAAACCGCTAAATCAGTTGTTTTATTCTGAATCAGTTTCGATTTTAAATAATAGGTTTGCGAATTGTTTACATGTTGTAATAATCCGTTTTGCAAACTATCATTTCGACGTTGCAAATATCCAATTTCAACAAATACGTTTGTACTATCACCGCGACCAATAAAAGCGCCATATTCTGTGAATTTTTGGCTTAAAGCCGAAAACTGATTAGTAACTTTATCTCTTTGCTGATTGTCCTCTATTTGCATACTCGCGCCAATCCAGTTCTTACCAAAATGATATTTAGTCCGGGTTTGATTTCTAATAAATTTTGAAGTAGAACTTGTCGCATCGCTATTCAAAAAACTACCTTGATTTTCAATCGTCCACTGTTTTAATTTGAAAAGTGCAGTTGTCGTATGTCTCGCTCCCGAATAACTTTCGGTATAATCTAATTTCTCAAATTGATACGTAAATAAACCAATGTTTGACGTTTCTTTTTTTGCAAATAAATCAAAATTCAAACCTGTCACGATTAAACTTTGATTGCCTAAAAGGGTTTCGTTCAAATTCCAGTCTCTGTTAAATTCTATGTTATATAATCGTTCCACAGATCTAAAATCTTCCTGAACAAATTGATAATTGGCAAAAGCGTCTAAAGTCCAGTCTCTTGTAAAAAGGCGTTTTTTGATATTTGTTTTAAGTGCAATTCCGCCATTATCGCCATCATCAATCTTCGAATATAAATTTTTATCGTTATTACTTACGGCAACCTCAAAGTCAATTAATGTCTTTTCGTCAGGATTGTATTTTCCTAAAAAAGTAGCAACCTGAAGTTTTATTGGCGCAACCAGAGTTACAATTGGTTCATAATTTCCTTGTAAAATACCATTAATTGGCGCAACATATTCGTAAATACGTTCGACCGAATTATTGTTCTGAATGATATAATTCCCCAAGTTATTTCCAACAAGACTAAACTTTACATTATACAAAACATTGCTCGCATCATTTGAATATTCATAAGCTTCAACTGAATTAACGGATATTTTTTTGTACAAAATCTTGTTATCTGCATAGGAATCTTCATAAGCTGATGGTGCTTTCATTAAGTCCGGATCATCTCCCGCCTGACTTAAAATCTGAACTTGCTCTGTAGAAAGATTTTGTTGCAGAGGCTGATTTTTCATATCATTTTCAGAATAGATATAGCCGCCAAAACTCCAGTTTTTGTTTTCGTGAGTAGCGCCCGCATACGTAACCAATCGATTGTAATTTCGTTCAGAATATTGGTATTCAACGTTAATTCGCATTTCAGAAGTAATAGGAAAAAGTGAGGTAAAAATGATTTCTCCGGCATTATAATCAATCACATAATCATTGTTTTCTCCTCTTTTAAGCAAAACACCGTTTATATAAACACGCTCAGATCCTGAAATCACCAGCACATACAATTCTCCATTTTGTCCTTTTAATTTATACGGACCCTGATTTCCTTCCTGTCCCGTAAACGTACTTTTTGCATATTGTCCTTTTACAAAAGCAACCGAAGCAAAAATATTGGTTTTACTTTCCTCACTGCCAAAGTTAAAACTCGTTGAAAGTCCCTGTACTTTTTTATTGAAATTTAAAAATTGAGTTTTTCTATTTTCTAAAAATACATCTCCCGCCCGAATGTTCCAGTTGTCGCTAAAAAGTTCCATGAAAATATTATCAAACTGATCGAGCTTTTGAGAATAACCACCATCCTGAAGCGGAATATTACTGTCCTGAAGCGAAGCCCGTAAACTAATTTTATCAGATATTTTTCCTGTAATCTGTAAATCTAAATTTGAGTTTAAAACCGTGTTTTGATTGTTACCAACGGTTATACCGCGCGTAATACTTCCTGAAGTGTTTAAACCATCAAAAGGGGCGACTTTTTTAATACTGGTATTTTCTATTTTGTACAGTTTCTCAGAACCGACATCATTTGTAACCACCTGATCTGATTTGTAAAGGCTGTATTCTTTAGTTAGAAAATCAGGATATTTTAGATAGTTTACAATTAGAGTATCTGAAATTGAACCTGATTTTTCATTCAGGATCAAAGTTCCTTTTTGAAAATTAATCTTATAAAAAGTAGAATCCAGAGGTTGGTTTTTAGTATTTAAGATTTCGAAAAAACTCGAATTAATGCTAAATTCTTCCAGATGAATCGTGTCGCGCGTTACAATTACTTTTTTAGTTTTATACGATGATTCCGTTTCCTGTGCCTGAAGCCCGGAATACCAAATAAAAACCGTAAATAACAGTAATTTTTTCAACATAAATACTTTAACTCTAAAAAATCAAAAGTAGTATTTATAATTGGGAAATCTTAAGTCTGCGATTTCAGTATTTAATGTTTATTTGCGAGTTATTTTCTACTTCTTATCTGCTGGTACATTGATACGGAAATTGAAAGTGCCAATACCATTGAAGTTCCCATTTTTATCATATTGTCAATATGATTCGAGTGATAAAAAAAGTAAGATAAATAAAGACAGCTAATAATTGCCATACTATATTTGAATATAAAGAATTTCATGTTTTTAAGTAATGGAATAAATTAATTAAAAGTTATGGTTTTTTTGACATAATTATTATCGTATCATAAGAACGATTGCAATTATAAAAATGAAAAGAAATGCAGCATTTGGATTGGCGAAATTAATTGTCCATCCCAGTTCTTTTATTCTTTTTCGAGGAAATAATCTATTGTCTTTTGGGTTAAAATAGAAAAATCTCCAAATAAAATTGTTTGGGTTACTATTCCATTCATTGTGCGTTTCTTTTGTAGGTTTGTTATTATGCATTAAGGATACTTTTTACTGAATTTGTATCCTAACGTAATTATAATCACAAGAAGTGATAGAAGCAATGCAGAATTTATCATAACTTTTTAGTGGTTTTTTTATTTTCTTATTAAACAGATTGGGGCTGATCTCAAGAAAATGTTTATTTGTTTTTGGCAGCCCTAAATTACCCATTTGTAAGTATTTGTATTATGCGTTTATCGGGTAATTTGTATAAGTAAATCAGAATAGTTTTTTTATATTCAAAAATAATGTCATTTTTGTGAGTATATTTTTATAAAACTGTCCTCTATAGTTTTGTAAGGAAAAATTCTGCCCATTATGAATGTTGTTGTTGGTAATAAACTTAAAGAACTCAGGAAAAATAGAAATTTGTCACAAGAACAAGTGGCTGATTATCTTACGATTTCACAATCTGCTTACGCCAGAATAGAAAGCGGAGAAAGTCATTCTTGAGCAAGTCACATTTTAAAGATATGTACCATTTTTGAAATAACTCCCGAAGAATTATTTTATTTAGAGAGTCAAAAAAAAGGATCTTCCGGAGAAACAATTTACCAATTATCTGATGATATAATCCAACAATATGAAGAAAGGATAAAAGAACTTAGAAAAGTAATTAAGGATTTGAAAAAGAAAGGGAAAGTGTGAAAACTTTAGATAGTTTTTATTATTTTTTGTTTAAAAACCGATATCCCAATGCGATTATTATAATAACAAGTGTTGCAGTAAAGGCAGAATCATTCATTGTTTATCGATTAATTATTAAAATTATATTTCTTTAAATTTACAACCAAAGTGAATAAAGTCTTATGCGAAAATAGAGTAATGATCTTTAATTTGAATAAGGTTCAAATTTCAATTTTATACGAATAAAAAAAGCCTCACCAATAAGTGAAGCTTCTTTACATATTTTTGAATTGAATAATTAACTTAATAACGAAGATTTAGTTCATCTCTTTAGTAACGATTTGCATCGTTTCACGGCTTACTTGTTTCAGTAAAACCACTTTGTTTTCTTCAACCGTTGAGGCAGCTTGTTCTGTAAAGTGACGAATAGTATATAAAGTTACATTTTCGTTATAGTCTACTTTGAATTTTTTAGATAATATTGCATTCAACTCATTGAAATTTTCAAATTTATCCTCCACACAAACAGAAAAACTAATTGCGGAGTTTTGAATCAGATTTACTTTTAGTTTAAACTGATGAAAAAGTCCGAAAATCTCGCTAATATTTTCTTCCATAATAAAGGAGAAATCTATTGATGAAAGCGAAATCAAAAGCTGGTTTCTCTTCACAATAAAGCAAGGATATTGTGGCTCTAAATCAACACCTTTAGAAACGCAGGTTCCTTTTAATAACGGGTTGATAAATGATTTTACATATAAGGGAATCTCCTTTTTTTGTAGCGGCTGTAATGTCTTAGGGTGAATTACGGTTGCGCCATAAAATGCAAGTTCAATTGCTTCGCGATATGAAATCTGGTTTAATAAACTAGCATTTTCAAAATAACGAGGATCGGCATTCATAACTCCCGGAACATCTTTCCAGATCGTAACACTTTCAGCATTTAAACAATAAGCAAAAATTCCCGCAGTATAATCAGAACCTTCACGCCCTAAAGTTGTAGTAAAATTATTTTCGTCAGCACCTAAAAATCCTTGCGTGATATTTAATATTTTACGTTTTACATTTTTACCAATAAGTTGTTGAGTAGCTTCCCAATCTACTTCGGCATCTCTGTAATTTGCATTTGTTTTAATAAAATTACGAACATCAAGCCATTGCGTCTGAATTCCTCTGTAATTCATATAATGACTTAAAATTGTAGTCGAAATCAATTCTCCAAAACTTACAATCTGATCGTAAACAAAATTATAATTTGGCGATTTATTATGTGCTAAGAAATATTCTAATTCAGAAAACTGAGCGCTTACCGCGGCAAAAACCTCGTTTTTTTCATCTTCAAATAAATCTAATAATATTTGATTGTGATATTTTTTTATTTCCTGTACGGATGAATTTAACTCTGTCGATTTATCAAAATAATTTTTGATAACAACTTCAAGAGCATTTGTAGTTTTTCCCATCGCCGAAACGACTAAAATCACATCTTCATAACCTACTTTTTGTAAAACGTCGTATACGTTTTTAATTCCATCAGCGTCTTTAACAGATGCGCCACCAAATTTAAATACTCTCATTTTTTATATGCTGCTATTTTTTTATAAAATTCCAATTTTCTAAATTCCAAATTCCAATTGCATTGTAAAGGCGCAGTAGTGCTTCTTTATTTTTGCCACAGATTAAAATGATTAAAAAGATTTTCAATTTGTGTCAGTTTGCCACGAATTTCGCGAATTTACACTAATTAATTCGTGCTAATTCGTGAAATTTGTGGCAAAAAATCTTGCAAATCATTTTTAATCTGTGGCAAACTTTTTTTACAATTTTTCCAAGTGCGAATTAATTCCTGCTTCGTCCATTTGAACAACGCGCCATTCCTCAAGGATTTTTGCTCCTGAATTTTCATAGAATTTTACTGCCGGAGTATTCCAGTCCAGAACATTCCATTCCACTCTTCGAACATTATCTTTTTTTCCTTGTTTCATAATTTCAGAATAAAGTGCAGATCCCAAACCGGTTCCTCGCATTTTATCCTTCACAATTAAATCTTCAAGATGTATCGTTTTTCCTTTCCAGGTAGAATAACGGTAATAATAAAGAGCGATACCCACAATTTCCTGTTCAACTTCGGCAACAAAAACGTGAAATAACGGATTTTCACCAAAGCCATCACGCACTAAATCATCAACAGTTATAACAACAGCTTGCGGTTCTTTTTCGAATATTGCCAACTCCTGTATTAATCCCAAAACCGATTCCATGTCTTCGGGATTTCCTTTTCTAATATTCATATTCTGTTAATTTAATTTTATTCCTAAATATACGATAACCACTTTTATTCCAAAAAATTGCTTGTACGAATTTCTTGTAAGAGCAATTCATATATTCTTATTATTAAGCGTTTATTAGCTAAAAATGTATTTTTTTATTTGATACATCTTATGTTTAATTAGCAAATATACAATAGTGGCAAACTAACAAAATAATTTTTGAATCATTCTCACAAAAAAAGCGATATTTGTGACTTATAATCAAAACCTACAACGATATAGTAATGGAAGAACGCAATAAAACACTAGGAGAGTTTATTATTGAGAACCAAAAAGCATTTCAGTATTCGTCGGGAGAGCTTTCCCGAATTATCAACTCTATACGTCTGGCGGCAAAAGTCGTCAACTATAAAGTGAACAAAGCCGGATTGGTGGATATTATTGGCGCTGCGGGCGAACAAAATATTCAGGGAGAAGACCAGCAAAAATTAGATGTGTATGCAAACGAAGTATTTATCCAGACGTTAATAAACCGTGAGATTGTCTGTGGTATTGCTTCAGAAGAAAACGACGATTTTATAACAGTTCAGGGGAGCGACAACTGTCATAATAATAAGTACGTGATCTTAATGGATCCGCTTGACGGATCATCAAACATTGATGTAAATGTTTCTGTAGGGACTATTTTTTCGGTTTTTAGACGAATTACCCCAATAGGAACTCCGGTAACAAGCGAGGATTTTTTACAACCGGGAATCAATCAGGTAGCAGCAGGTTATGTAATTTATGGAACTTCGACTATGTTGGTTTATACAACAGGACATGGTGTAAATGGTTTTACGTTAAATCCCGCCATCGGAACATTTTATTTGTCACATCCTAATATGCAATTTCCAAAAAACGGAAATATATATTCGGTAAACGAAGGGAATTATGTTCATTTTCCGCAAGGCGTAAAAAACTACATTAAATATTGCCAAAGAGAAGAAGAAGACAGACCATACACATCCAGATACATTGGAAGTTTAGTTTCTGATTTTCATCGTAATATGATCAAGGGCGGAATTTATTTGTATCCAACAAGTTCAAAAGCACCTAAAGGAAAGTTACGTTTATTATATGAATGTAATCCCATGGCGTTTATTGCAGAACAAGCAGGAGGAAAAGCAACAGACGGTTTTGGAAGAATTATGGAAATCCAGCCGACTGAATTGCACGAAAGAGTTCCTTTTTTCTGCGGAAGCTATAATATGGTAGAAAAAGCCGAGGAGTTTATGGCAGCTGAGTAAGTCTCAGTCTCAGTCTCAGTTTTCAGTCGCAGATTGAGTATAAATAGAAACCCCTATAGATTTTAAAAATCTTTAGGGGTTTCTATTTAAGTAGTAAACAGTATACTTCTGAGACTGAAAACTGAGACTGTAAACTGTAAACCAAATATTACTTGTTCATATTTTCCATTTCGAAAAGGAAAGTATCTAAATCTACTTTTTTGTCAACTAATGACAATGCTTTTCTAACAATATAATTTACATTTCCTGGAGTAAACCCTAAAGCTAATCCCATACGCGTTAACATTACTTCCTGCTGATCTCCTAAATGGTGGTCTACGTGAACCATTCTTGCTAAGTCATACAAACGCTCTAAACGTTGTGTGTATAAATAAGGAGGGTTTATTGGGTGTTTCCACGGATCTGAAAGAATTTCCGTGTATTCGTCTTCTGAAATTTGTAGTGTCGAAGCTAATTTATCTAAAAAGTCTTTTTCCTCTGTACTTACTTTGCCGTCAGCAAAAGCTACACGAACAATTGCAGAGAAATGACCTCTGTTTCTTTGTTTGAATTCGTTATCAAATAATTCTGAAAATGGCATAATTAATTAGTTTTTTATTGAGCAAAGATAAATCTTATTTTAATTTAACAAATTTAAATTTCTCATAAAATTTAACTTATTGATTTAATATGTTGCACGGTTACTTTTTCAAAATAAATCGTAAGTTTACAACCCCTAATCATTTAATAGTAGTACCAGTATGTCAGAATTTTGGATTTATTTTCAAATAGGATTAAAGCACGTTTTAGATATTCACGCTTACGATCACGTTCTTTTTTTAATCGCATTAACAACGCCTTATTTGTTCAAAGACTGGAAACGCATTTTGCTCTTAGTTTCTGTTTTTACAATAGGTCATACATTGGCTTTATTGCTTTCGGTTTACGGAATCATAGCCATAAAAGTAAATACAGTTGAATTTTTAATTCCGATAACGATTTTAATAACCGCCATCTTCAATCTCTTTACAGCAGGAAAAGCATCTAAGAGTGATGGTTTGAATTTAGTGTTTTTTGTAACCCTGTTTTTTGGAATTATACACGGACTTGGATTCTCAAATTATTTCAAAACTATTTTAGGAGGATCACCTAGTTCAAAATTACTACCTTTAGGCGAGTTTGCATTAGGGATCGAAGCAGCTCAGTTAGTGGTAGTTTTTGTGGTTCTGATAATATCTTATATTGTACAAACCGTATTTCGTTTTTCAAAACGCGATTGGGCGCTTGTAATGTCGGCTTTTATTATAGGAGTAGTAGTTCCTATGATTATCGAAAGCCCAATTTGGAATAGATAAAATAAATGGAAGAAAAGAAATTAAATAAATACGATAAAGCTTATTTGAGAATTGCGAAAGAGTGGGGTGCTCTCTCTTATTGTAAGCGAAAACAAGTAGGTGCAATTATCGTAAAAGACAGGATGATTATTTCTGATGGATACAATGGAACGCCATCCGGATTTGAAAATTGCTGTGAAGATGAAGACGGATTAACGCGCTGGGATGTTTTGCATGCCGAAGCAAATGCGATACTTAAAGTAGCCAGATCAACACAATCTTGTGAAGGTGCAACTTTATACATCACGCTTTCTCCATGCAAAGAATGCAGTAAATTAATACATCAGTCAGGAATAAAAAGAGTGGTATACCAGAACGGATATCGCGATGATTCCGGAATTCAATTTTTAATAAAAGCAGGTATTGAAGTCGAACATATTCCTGTTTTAGAAGAGTAAATGAAATTTAACCCAAAATATTTGCCAATCATTATCGGTGGGACTTTTGCCATCGGAGTTGTTCTCGGAAGCGTTATGAATGCTCCCGTTGATGAACAGCTTTTGGCTAAAAATTACTCTAAAACAAAGCTGAACAAACTAATTGATTTTATCAATAATGAATACGTTGACAGCATTAATACAGATTCTATTGTAAACCTTACAGTGGATAATATTCTATCAAAATTAGATCCGCATTCCGTTTATATTCCGCCAACAGAACAGGCCGAAGTCGCAGAAAGTATGAAAGGAGATTTCGTGGGAATCGGAATTAATTTTTATATGTATAAGGATTCTGTTGCGATTATAAAACCTATTGAAAACGGACCTTCGGCGAAAGCCGGATTAAAATCAGGAGACCGAATTTTATTTGCCGGAAAAACGAAATTGTTTGGCAGAAGATTGCCTTCTGATAGTTTATTTTCGAAATTAAAAGGATTAAAAGGTTCTGAAATTGAATTGACTGTTTTTAGAAAATCAGAACAAAAGAAACTTACCTTTAAAATAAAAAGAGATATAATTCCCATAAAAAGTGTTGATGCATCATTATTGCTCGATAATAAAACGGGCTACATCAAAATCAATCGTTTTGCCGAAACTACTTTTAATGAATTTAAAACCGGTTTAACGAGATTGAAACAAAACGGAATTGAATCCCTTGTAATTGATCTTCGTGATAATGGCGGAGGTTATATGGAAGAAGCGATTGCAATTGCCGATGAGTTTTTGAAAGACAAACAACTAATTGTTTTTACAAAAAATAAAAACGGAACAACCGAAAAAACTTTTGCTACAAAAGCGGGAAGTTTTGAAACCGGAAAAGTATATGTTTTAATTAACGAAAATAGCGCCTCAGCAAGCGAAATCCTGGCTGGAGCAATTCAGGATAGCGACCGCGGAACTATTGTGGGTCGTCGTTCTTTTGGTAAAGGATTGGTACAACGCGAAATGGATTTCAACGACGGATCTGCAGTAAGATTAACCGTGGCAAGATATTATACGCCAACCGGAAGATCGATTCAAAAACCGTATAAAAAAGGAAACGAAGAATATTATAAAGAATCAGAATCTCGGGTAAAATCAGGAGAGCTTTATGCAAAAGACAGTATAAAAGTAGCCGATTCTTTAAAATTTAAAACTCCAAAAGGCAAAATTGTTTACGGCGGCGGCGGAATTGTTCCGGATGTTTTTGTGCCAATTGAAGCAGAACACGGAAACGAAAATGTTGCTTATTTAATGCAAACCGGAATTGTAGGACATTTTGTTTTTGAAGAATTAGATAAAAACAGAGATGCTTTTAAAGGGCTTCATTTTAATGAGTTTTTGACTAAGATGAAAAACTCTGATGCCTATTTTAAAAAGTTCAGAACTTATATTTTAATGACAGGTTTAGACCTTAAACTAGATAAAACCAAAGCTTTGGTAAATCGTTATATCACTGCAGAATTTGCCAGACAGCTTTATGGTGAATTGTATTACTACGATGTTATTTTGAAAGAAGATGCGATGATAAAAGCAGTTTTGAATCCGAAAAAGTAACCCTTAATTTTGAATCAGATGAAAATAGAAACTATTGTAAATGCTGAAATCGAACTTTTCACGGCAATTAAAACGGCTGATATTCCAACTTTGGATAAAATGCTGCACGATGATTTGCTTTTTAATTTACCGGATGGACAAACCATTAATAAGGAATTTGATTTAGAATCCTATCGTTCAGGTAAAATGAAAATCGAAGTTTTAGAAGCTTCAGATCAGCTTATTAATATAATTGATAATACAGCTGTAGTTGCTGTAACCGTTATGCTAAAAGGAACTTATGAGGGCAACATCTTAAACGGTGCTTTTAGGTATATTAGAGTTTGGAAACAATTTGAAGAAAATGTAAAAGTAATTGCCGGAAGTTGCGCAGCGTTACAATAAAATAATAATAATTTTTTAAAATATAATGTAATAGATCTTTCTTGAAAATGAGCGAGCTTTACATCAAAATATAAAATATGAAAAATCTAAAAAGAGTAAGTTTTTTAATAGTTCTAATGACATTTGTAATTTCTTGTGCAAGTATGAAAAAGGATAATACAGTAACAGGAAAAGTAGATTCAATAGAATTTGGGAAAGACGGTTATACTGCAAAATTGACCACTGATAAAAAAGAAGTTTATTTTGCTGTAATCAGCATTGTAAATGTTGGCGGACCACAAAATTACAAGACATTAAAAACAGGTGATGAGGTTTCGTTAAAAGGAGAAATCTGGAAAACAGATACAGAGAAACATATGACAGTTAGAGAAATTGTTTCGGTAAAATAAACTCTCAACCATAATAAGTTATATAAGTTCATTTAATTTATGCGCATGCATTTATATTTACTTATATAACTTATATGGTAAATAATTTTATCGAATACTATCGTGCGAATGAGTCTGTACGCCGTTATTCCATAAAGTTAGAATATCTGTGGCAACAGCAGCGCCACTTCCGGCAGCAATTGCCAATTGGCTTCTCCAGCCTGCTAAAGTCCCAATAACATAAATGCCGTCGGTTACTTTATGATCATCGTTTTTAAGCTGAATACGTTGTTTTTCGGGTAGTGCCTTTTTATGCGGCTCGATGTATTGCATCAAGCCTTCGATGTCAAAAGTATTGGCAGAACCAATGCCGACAACGATATTTTTTGTTTTGTATGCGTTTTTGTTTGTAGTAACCGTGAATTCAGGATAAGAACCTTCCACTTTAATTACTTTTTCATTTGATATCTGAATAATATGCGGATAAGTCGTAGATAAGTCCTGCGTACTTTCTGTAAGTAGATCAGATCCTAATTTGCCTGGCATTATTCCATAAGCATTGTAGAAAATTGCTTCTTGTAAAGAAGAATTTTTTTGGTGTGTAAAAATTCCGATTTTTTTATCGGTAACAAAAGCTTTGTTTTTGGCTGAACCTAAAACCAGAGCACAAGACATGCCTGAAACGCCTCCGCCAATAATTAAAACGTCAAACATATTATCGACCGTTTGTTTTTTCTTCGATTCTTTTTGAAATTCTAAAAATCAAAAGAATTAAAACGGCACAAAATGAAGCTGCGATTCCAATAAAAGCAACTACACTGTCTCCCTGAAAAGGATTTTTGAAGTCTAGCAACGTAATATTAAAAACAATTAAAGCTAATGCCAGAAGCACTAAGATTGAAGTAAAAATTTTCATAATGGTTGTTTGTTTGTAAAATACTAAAGTAAACCTGAAGAGTTGAAAAATGTCCTTAAGTTGTATTTTTAAAATTTTATGGGGTAAATTTATAAAAATAATTGTTAGACGAACAAACCTTTAACATTAGCAGCGAATAATTTAACAGCAATTGCTAAAAGTATGACTCCAAATGTCTTGCGGACAACGCCAAGTCCGTTTTCTCCTAATAAAGTCTCTATTTTTTTAGAAGATTTCAAAACGATATAAACAAGGATAATATTCAATAAAATAGCAATAATAATATTAATGGTATGAAATTGAGATCGAAGTGATAGTAAAGTCGTCATAGTTCCTGCTCCGGCAATTAACGGAAAGGCTAAAGGAACGATAGAAGCTGATCCCGGCTCTTCGTCACGATAGATTCTGATGCCTAAAATCATTTCTAAAGCAAGGAAAAATAAAACGAATGAACCCGCAACCGCAAACGAATGCACATCAATACCTATAAGGCTTAAAAAACCTTCTCCCACAAATAGAAAAACAATCATAATAAGTCCGGCAACAATCGAAGCTTTCTCAGATTCAATATGGCCAACCTTTGATCTTAAATTTACTATGATAGGAATTGATCCTACAATATCAATTACTGCAAAAAGTACCATTCCAACAGTTATAATTTCCTTAAAATCAATTTGTAACATAATTTTTCTTTTAGTGTTTAAAGATGTGCAAATGTAGATAATAAAGTTAGGGCTTTTTTTAACACAACACACTTTTGTTATAAAAACACTGTTTTGCGGTTAAAAAAGTGTTTTTTGTAACAATTGTTGTTTTTGGTATCGAGTATCGCAATGATTTTTGTAAGCTTATGAGTTTTACCACAGAGTTGCACAAAGTTTTTCGCAGAGTTAAATTTATAAAGGATCTTTTATAGTTCACAAAGCTTTGAGATTAAACTTTGACAAAGCATAATAAAATCTTTGTGTATCTCTGTGAAAAACTTTGTGTTAGAATTATGCGGTAAAATTCAACAAATATTGCGGTAAAATTTAATCTCATTTCATCTGCTTTCTTTGTCTATCTTTGCACTTTATAAATTTCAGTACTTTATTATCATGTTTCAACTAGGAAAAACCATTATTTCAGAAGATATTCTTGAAAAAGAATTTGTGTGCAACTTGTCAGCTTGTAAAGGAGCTTGCTGTGTTGACGGAGATGCGGGCGCTCCATTAAGTGAAGAGGAAACCAGAATAATGGAAGAAATTTATCCTAAAGTAAAACCTTTTTTACGTAAAGAAGGAATTGCAGCAATCGAAGCTCAGGGAACTTGGGTAAAAGGAACTAATGGCGATCTTGAAACGCCGTTAATCGACGAGAAAGATTGTGCTTATGTTATTTTTGATGGTAAAACCGCCCTTTGCGGAATCGAGCAAGCATACAATCAAGGAATCATAGATTGGAAAAAACCGGTTTCTTGCCATTTATATCCAATTCGTGTAAAAGACTTTACAGAGTTTGCTGCGGTAAATTATGATAAATGGGATATTTGCGATGATGCGTGTTCTTTAGGAAAAGAGTTAGAAGTTCCGGTTTATAAATTTGTCAAAGAAGCGTTGATTCGTCGTTTTGGTCAGGATTGGTATTTAGAGCTTGAAAAAGTTGCAGAAGAACTTAAAAAGAAGTAAAAATTCAGCGCTTTAGTTACCGCTTTTTGAAGGCATTTTTTAACTCTAAAAATAAAGTTTTAACTCTAAAAAAACTTTTTAAAACAATTGAAAATTTCTTGCTTTTTATTTCAAAAAGTCTATATTCTACGGGGACTTTAGGTATAAATGACTATATTAAATGTCTCATTTACAAATAATTAATAATTGTCTGAAAAATATCTCATTTTCATGCGTTGTTAAAAACTATGCCGAATTGTGAATAAGTTTGGCTTTCATTTTTAGCGATAAATGACAATCTTTGTAGTCTATTGAATTAGCAAAAATTCAGTACAAAAATTAAACAAAAATTACCATGTCACAAGTCGAGCCTATATTACAAGAAAATAAAAATCGTTTCGTTATTTTTCCTATCAAACATCATGATATTTGGGAATGGTATAAGAAAATGGAGGCTAGTTTCTGGACTGCTGAAGAAATCGATTTGCACCAAGACTTGACAGACTGGAATAATAAACTGAGTGAGGATGAAAGATATTTCATTAAACACATATTAGCATTTTTTGCAGCTTCTGACGGAATCGTAAATGAAAACCTTGCTGAGAATTTTGTAAACGAAGTTCAATATGCAGAAGCGAAGTTTTTCTATGGTTTTCAAATCATGATGGAAAACATTCATAGTGAAACTTACTCTTTGTTAATTGACACTTACGTGAAAGATGAAGCAGAGAAAGCAGAATTGTTTAATGCATTAGAAGTTTTTCCTGCAATTAAGAAAAAAGCAGACTGGGCTTTAAAATGGATCGACTCTGATTCATTTGCTGAAAGACTAATTGCTTTTGCTGCAGTTGAAGGAATTTTCTTTTCAGGAGCTTTTTGTTCTATTTATTGGTTGAAAAAGCGTGGTTTAATGCCAGGTTTGACTTTCTCAAACGAATTGATTTCTCGTGACGAAGGCGTTCACTGCGACTTTGCAGTGCACTTACACAATCATCACCTGATTAATAAAGTGCCAAAAGAAAGAATTAAAGAAATTATAGTTAATGCTCTAGATATCGAAAGAGAGTTTGTTACAGAATCTCTTCCGGTAAGTTTAATAGGTATGAATGCCGTTTTAATGACGCAATACCTTGAATTTGTTGCTGACAGATTGTTAGTAGAATTAGGTTGCGAACGTGTTTATGGATCAGCGAATCCGTTTGACTTTATGGACATGATCTCACTTCAGGGAAAAACCAATTTCTTTGAAAAACGAGTTGCCGAGTATCAAAAATCAGGTGTCATGAACACGGACAGCGATGCTCAGAAAATTTCATTTGATGCAGATTTTTAGACAACAAAATATTTTAGTGTTTTCCCTAAATAAACACTGATTAAGATTAAAATTTTATAACAAAACATTTTTAGAATCTCTTTTCCCAAATCGAAGATTCAATAATTTTTAACGCATTTTCGGTTTGATTTCAAACTGGAAGAGGGTAGCTATTGAGAATGCTATAATTCTTAAAAAATAATTAAAAAACACACAATGTTTAAGTCCGAGAATTCGTTTTCCAGTGACTTTCATTTTTTCAATAAACTAAAAAAGTAAGCTTATGTATGTAGTAAAAAGAGATGGCCACAAAGAGCCGGTAATGTTTGATAAGATTACAGAAAGAATCAAAAAATTGTGTTACGGCTTAAATGAGCTTGTAGATCCTGTTAAGGTAGCCATGCGTGTTATCGAAGGATTGTATGATGGGGTTTCAACTTCTGAACTAGATAATCTTGCAGCAGAAACGGCAGCTTCTATGACTATTGCGCATCCTGATTATGCACAATTAGCAGCACGTGTGGCAATTTCGAACCTACATTCAAATACAAAAAAATCGTTTTCAGAAACGATGAAAGATATGTACTTATACGTAAATCCAAGAAATGGACAAGAAGCGCCATTACTTTCGGACGAAGTATTCAAAGTAATTCAGGAAAACTCAGAATTCTTGGATTCTCATATTATTTATACAAGAGATTTCAATTATGATTACTTTGGTTTTAAAACCTTAGAGCGTTCGTATTTGCTAAAAATAAACGGTAAAATCGTCGAAAGACCACAACATATGTTGATGCGTGTTTCGGTTGGTATTCACCTTGACGATTTAAAATCAGTTATTGAAACTTACGATTTAATGTCTAAAAAGTTCTTTACGCATGCAACACCAACGTTGTTTAATGCCGGAACTCCAAAACCACAAATGTCTTCTTGTTTCCTTTTGGCAATGCAGGATGATAGTATCGATGGTATTTATGACACATTAAAACAAACGGCTAAAATCTCGCAATCAGCGGGAGGAATTGGTCTTTCTATTCATAACGTTCGTGCAACAGGATCTTACATCCGTGGTACAAACGGAACTTCAAACGGAATCGTGCCAATGTTGAGAGTATTCAACGATACGGCTCGTTACGTAGACCAAGGTGGTGGAAAACGTAAAGGAAGTTTTGCGATTTATATCGAAACATGGCATGCTGATATCTTTGATTTCTTAGATTTAAAGAAAAATACAGGAAAAGAAGAAATGCGTGCAAGAGATTTATTCTTCGCCATGTGGACTTCAGATTTATTCATGAAACGCGTACAGGAAGATGCGTCCTGGACTTTAATGTGTCCTAACGAATGTCCTGGATTATACGATGTTTACGGAGAAGAATTCGAAACGATGTATTTGGATTATGAATTTAGAGGTAAAGGTAGAAAAACGATTCGTGCACGTGAATTATGGGAGAAAATCCTTGAATCACAAATCGAAACCGGAACTCCTTACATGTTGTACAAAGATGCAGCAAACCGTAAATCGAACCACAAGAATTTAGGAACAATTCGTTCGTCAAACTTGTGTACGGAGATTATGGAGTACACGTCTAAAGATGAAATCGCGGTTTGTAACTTAGCTTCAATTTCGTTACCAATGTTCATTGAAAACGGAAAATTCGATCACCAGGCACTTTACAACGTTACAAAACGTGTGACTCGTAACCTGAACAAAGTAATTGACAGAAACTACTATCCGGTAAAAGAAGCTGAAAACTCTAACTTGCGTCACCGTCCGGTAGGATTAGGAGTTCAAGGTTTAGCAGATGCTTTTATCATGTTGCGTATGCCGTTTACAAGTGATGAGGCAAAAGTACTGAACCAGGAAATTTTCGAAACATTATACTTCGCAGCTGTAACCGCTTCTATGGAAATGGCGAAAGAAGAAGGTCCATATTCTACATTTGCAGGTTCTCCAATGTCAAAAGGAGAATTTCAATACAATATGTGGGGAATGAAAGATGAAGAATTATCAGGACGTTGGGACTGGGCTTCATTAAGAAAGGAAGTAGTAGAGCACGGAGTTCGTAACTCATTATTAGTTGCGCCAATGCCAACTGCTTCGACTTCACAAATTTTAGGAAACAACGAAGCTTTCGAACCATATACATCAAACATTTACACACGTCGTGTATTGTCTGGAGAATTTATCGTAGTAAACAAACATTTACTTCACGATTTAGTAGACAGAGGTTTGTGGAACGAAACGTTGAAACAAGAAATCATGCGTCATAACGGATCAGTTCAAAATATTGATGTTATTCCGCAAGACCTGAAAGAATTATACAAAACAGTTTGGGAAATGTCGATGAAAGACATTATCGATATGTCACGTCAAAGAGGTTATTTCATTGACCAATCGCAATCGTTGAACTTGTTCATGCAAGATGCAAACTATTCTAAACTTACGTCAATGCACTTTTACGCTTGGCAATCAGGTTTAAAAACAGGAATGTATTACCTAAGAACAAAATCTGCGGTTGATGCGATTAAATTCACATTAAACAACGATAAAAAAGAAGAAGATGCTCCGGCAGCAGTTTTAGTTCCGGAAACAGAGGCAATCAGTGTAGAGGATTACAAAGCAATGTTGCTAAAAGCACAAGCCGGAGATCCTGAAGATTGTGAAATGTGTGGATCTTAAATTTTTTAGAAAAAAGAAGATAGAATAAAGAGGAAAGATTTTATTCTTAATAAATACGGAGCAGTTATTATAGTGATAACTGCTTTTTTTTATGCGTTATTTTAACGTAAAGACTGATGAAAAATAATTGTTAATAGGAGATAATAAGATATATATGAGAATATTTAAATCTGAAAGATTAGATGATAGAGAGAAAGGATTGGAGATTATTGCCAAACTTAAAAAAGAAAACGATAAAACTTTGATTATTCACTACAGCTGTGAATCTTTTTTTAATCTTGAGGGGAGAACTCCGAGAGTTACTTCAATTTGTATAAAAAATAGAGGAAACAATTCAACTAAAACATTTTCGATTCACTTACAGGCTCAATTTCATAAAAAAGAATTGTGTTGTATATCTGATGATGAAAATAACTATTTAGAAAAACAGATGCTAAAAGAATTTTTTGATTTTCTAAAAAAACACCAAACATATAATTGGGTTCATTGGAATATGAGAAACTCAAGTTATGGTTTTGAAGCGATAGCAAATAGGTTTAGAATACTTGGAGGCACAGTTAAAGAAATTGAAGATCAATTTAAGTTTGATTTACCTAGAAATTTTAAGTTTGATTTATACACATGATTTTGAAAATCATGGACCGGTTCCAAAAAAGGGGCAACTTTTAAATTTAGCGTTGCGAAATAAAGTTTCGCTAAGAGACGCATTAGAAGGTAAAGAAGAGGCAGAGTCATTTGACAATAGAAACTATTTAAAATTGCATATGTCAACTTGCAGAAAGGTTGATGTAATTAGTGAGATTTTGACACTTGAAGAAAAAAGTAAGCTCAAAGTTAAAATTAATGCGCTTAAAATCTATGGGTTAACGCCAGCGGGTTTTTTTGAGATTATAAAAAATAATTGGTTTCTAGTTGCTATATATAGTTTTATTCTTTTTGTTGCAGGTATAGTAATAGAAGCAAAAATTCAAATTTTATTAGGAATTAAAAATTAAAAATGATATTAAGAGAGTTTATTATTTTTAAGCTAATAAAAAGGAATTAGCAGATTTCTGCGTAATTATATTATTCGGGGATCAAAAAAATAAAGTGTTGTTAAGCTAATTCATTATAATGTAATTCCATTGACAATGACCATTTTGTTAATACCAACAAAATGGTCATTGTCAATTTTTTAATGAAATAATGATGGATGATTAAGATATAATATCATTTGATTATTATGTCTTTGAATTTTTGTTTTTTATGTTATTTTTTCCTTGTTTTAAGTTTTAACTTATATTGGTGATAAAATAATGAAAATTGCTTTGCTAATTTATTGTCTCGGATTCTTATTGCCAGGGATTCGCAATATCCCCAAAAAAAAACCGTTTAAATTAGTACCAAAGATTTTTAAAACTCAGCACCTTAGTAACTAAGAAACTCAGCACCTTCTCTTTAAACCTTTAAGAGAAAGTCGAGTCTTATTTCTAAACAAATTCCTGCGTTATGAAAAAAAGTAATCTTTGGTCGTTACGGTTGGGTTTTTCCGGAAAAGAATCCGATAAAATTGAGAAACTAGGATTAGAAAAATTTCTAAAGCATTCCTATGATTCAAAATTCGACACACAACTTCCTGCTTTTTTAAATGACAATCCCAAAACATTAATCGAACTCAAAGAGCTGCGTGAATCTATAAAAGCGGCAGATTCAGAAGAGAAGAAAAAAATCCAAAAAAAAGAAATCTACTCCGCAATTGAACTTAAAAAATGGTGGATTTCAAAAATGCGAAACGATGAATTTCCGTTACGCGAAAACATGGTGTGTTTTTGGCACAATCATTTCGTTTCTACTACTCAAAAAGTAAAAGTCAATTATTGGATTTATCAGCACAATATGATTCTGCGAGAACATGCTTTTGGAAACTTCAAAGAACTCACGAAGCAAATTGTGAAATCGAACGCAATGGTCAAATACCTGGATAATGTCGACAATAAAAAAGGCAAATACAACGAAAATCTAAGTCGGGAATTACTAGAATTATTCACGATTGGAATTGGAAATTATACAGAAAGCGACATCAAAAACGGCGCAAGAGCTTTGTCAGGATTAAATTACGGAGATGACGGCGCAGTTTATAGAAAATTTGCAGAAGATAATAGCGATAAAACTTATTTCGGCAAAACCGGAAATTTAAAAGCTGATGACCTTGTAGATATTATTTTCGAACAAAAAGAAATTCCATATTTAATTACCCGAAAAATCCTCAAATGGTTTATTTATGATAATCCGTCCGAAGAGTTAGTGAAATATTATGGAGATTATTTCAGAAAAGTAAAGTTTGAAATAGAGCCATTATTAACTAAAATTTTTACCGAAGAGTATAAGAAAGAGACTTCGGGAACTAAAATAAAAGATCCGTTAGTTTATATTCTACAGCTCTTAGAAGAATTGCATATCGATGATCTTGATGATGGTATGGTTATGTTTTTCCTGAAGCAACAAGGAATGGATTTGTACAATCAGGTCAATGTAAAGGGCTGGGATGGCGGAAATTCGTGGCTGACTTCACAAATCTATTTGCAACGTAACAATACCTCAGATTTGCTTTGCAGCGGAAGAAGTATAACAAGAAAAGTATTGAATACAATGACCTCCGAAACTGAAAAACCAAAATCGGAATTGGAGAAAATTGACGTAAAAATAGATTTTGATTCCAACGGAAATAATAAAACCGTTATTGCTGAATTGTCGAACAGGTTATTATTCAAAGTAAATGATTCGATACAAAAAGACATGGAGAATTTGCTGAAATACGATTTTGATCCGAAAGAGGAACACGCCAATTTTGCCGTAATACGACTCTTTGATTACATCACAAAACTACCCGAATATCAATTAATTTAGAAAGCTACAGCTATGAACAGAAGGAATTTTCTAACGCTTACAGGAACTTTTACAGGCGGAATGCTTGTACTTCCTGATTTTTTACACGCTTTTGGTACACAAAACAATTTGGTAATCGGGGAGCAGTGTATTGTATTTGTTCAACTGAATGGAGGAAACGACGGATTGAATACTTTTATTCCGTATGATAATCCGTTATATTATGATTTAAGAACCAAAATCGCATTGAATAAAGATTCAGTTGTGGGAAAAAATAAAGGAATGGCATTTCATCCTTCATTAAAAGATTTTGCCCAAATGCAGCAAAACGGAGATTTAACCGTAATTCAGAATGTGGGATATCCGGAACCTATTCGTTCTCATTTTCGCAGTCAGGAAATTTGGCAGACCGCAACAGATTCTAATAAATATATAAACGAAGGCTGGCTAGGAAGATATTTAGATTTACAATGCAACGGACATCAGGCAACGGCGGGAATAAATCTGGATTCGATCGATAATTTAGCTTTAAAAGGAATGGAACCCAATTCGATTACCGTAAAAGATCCAAACAGATTTAAGGTAAAATTAGATAAAGAAGAAAATGTAACGTTATCCGATAATCCTCAATTGGATTTTGTTCGAAAAATTGCTAATTCCGTTACCGAGGGTTCGGATGAAATTCAGAAAGCTTTAGCTAAATCCAAATCAGAAATCAGTTATCCTAAAACCGATTTGTCTAAAAACCTTGAATGGATTGGCCGATTGATCAAAGGAAATCTGAATTCAAAAGTATATTATACGTCGCTTGGCGGATTTGACACACATGACAATCAACTCGCGATTCATGAGAAAAAATTAACGGATTTGAATGATGCGTTATTTAGTTTTTATCAGGATTTAAAACAAGCACAATTACTTCAGAACGTTACAATTGTTGTATTCTCAGAATTTGGTCGACGAGTAAAAGACAACGGAAACGGAACCGATCACGGAACTGCTGCGCCAATGTTTATTATTGGAGGAAATAATAAAGGAACAATTTTAGGAAATAATCCGGATTTGGCGAATTTAGACAACGGTGATTTAAAATATGAAATTGATTTTAGAAGCGTATATGCTTCATTGTTACAGAAAAAGATGAATTTTGATTATACAAAAATTGGGATTAAGAATCAGCCGGTTTCGGGATTATTTTGAATAAAGAAAAATAAAACACTATAACATGTGGCTTTTTTCGTATAATTGTTGTTTGAGAGTTGAATCACAGATAAATATGTTTCACTTTAGAACAACTTTTATATATTTGCATGAATGATAATTTAAAGTTTAGATCTGTTTTTCTTTTTAAAGATTATTTTCGAAAATTCTACGAGAAACAACAAGATAAAGTTAAGCAGAAAATACTTTGGACAATAAGATTAGTTGAATATGTCGATAGAGTTCCAGTAACATATTTGAAATATATCGAAAATACAGATGGACTTTTTGAAATGAGAATTCAAGTGGGAACTGATATTTTTAGGATTTTTTGTTTTTTTGATAAAGAGAAATTAGTTGTTCTTACTAATGGCTTTCAAAAGAAAACTCAAAAAACACCAAAAAAAGAAATTGAAAAAGCATTAAAAATAAAAAAGGAATATGAAAGCGAAAAATAAAAACTTATCAAGCCTCGATGAATTTATTGAAATTGAATACGGTAAAATTGGGACATTAAAACGTGACGAATTTGAAGCAGGTTTTGAAAGTTTTAAGATTGGAGCGATGATACATGAAGCAAGGCTTCAAAAAGGAATGACTCAGGAAGAACTTGCGGTAAAAGCAGGTACAACAAAATCATATATTTCTAAGATTGAAAATAATGTAAAAGAAGCTCGATTTTCTACATTACAAAAAATAGTAGAACTTGGTTTAGGAGGACATTTAGAGATGTCAATTAAATTTTAAGATACAAAATTTTTATATCCTAATAAATGGAAAGCTCAAAATCAATTACCTAAATCACATTTTAAGACTGATTTATTATAATATCCTACAAAACCAATAGATTTTGTTAAGAAATCCTTTTTTGTTTCATAAAATGCAATATTTTTTTTGGTGCGGTGAAAATAATTTATACATTCGCAGAGAATTTATTGAAAAACACAAACAAAATGTCTAATAACCGTTTTTATTTTAGCAACTCTTTTTATTTCTTCTTTAGTAGAAGTGAGGATTGTGCTATGGTTATTTGAGAAAATTAAAACGACAAATAAAACTAATATACAATCCTGATGAAAATCAGGATTTTTTTTTGAATATATGACAACTAAAATTGCAATACAAGGTATAAAAGGTTCTTTTCATCATCAGGTAGTGAAGGAGTATTACTCTGAAAATGTGGAAATTGATGAGTGTTTGTCTTTCGAAGAATTGGTTGATAGTCTTCTTTCAGGAAAATCTGATCAGGCGGTTATGGCGATAGAAAATTCGATTGCAGGGCCAATTATTCCGAATTACGCTTTGATTGACAAGAATAATTTGCACATTATTGGCGAGCATTATTTGAGTATTCACCAAAATTTAATGGCGCTTAAAGGTCAGGAAATTGAGGATATAAAAGAAGTTCATTCGCACCCAATGGCAATTTTGCAATGTATGGATTTCTTAAAACAATATCCTAACATTAAGTTGGTGGAAGATAAAGATACTGCCGAAACTGCAAGAAGAATTCAGGAAAAACAATTAACCGGAATTGCAGCAATTGCAAGTAAAACGGCTTCGGAAATGTATGATTTGGAAATTCTGGCGCCGGAAATTCAGACAATCAAAAACAACATGACCCGTTTTGTGATTATTAAAAAACAGAATTCATTTCTGCCTGAAAACGAAATCAACAGAGCGTCTATCAAATTTGAGTTAGATCACAAAAGAGGAAGTTTAGCAGCGGTTTTGAATGTAATGAGTGATTGCAAGTTGAATTTAACAAAGATTCAATCGCTTCCAAAAATTGAAACACCCTGGAAATATTCGTTTTTCGTAGATGTGACATTTGAGAAATACGAAGATTTTGCAAAAGCCAAATCTTTACTAAATATAATGGCAGAATATTTAAAGGTATTGGGAGAATATAAAAACACAAAACCATAAAAAAGGAAATTCCAATTTTTTGAAATTCCAAATTCCAATCCCGAGGCTTCGGGAGAAGCCAGTAAGTCGGTGAGACGAAAGTCATAAAGTCAAAAAAAGAGCATACAGCTTATGGCCTAAAGCCTAAAGCATTTTTAATAAAAAAATAAAAATGATTACAACAGCAAAAAGATTAGATACAGTTGAAGAATACTACTTTTCATCAAAATTGAGAGAAGTTCGTCAACTGCAGTCTGAGGGAAAATCTATCATTAATATGGGAATTGGAAGCCCTGATTTGAGTCCGTCGAAAGCAGTAATTGAGGCAGTCGCTGCAGCAATTCAAGATGAAAACGGGCATGGTTATCAGAGCTATCAAGGATTACCGGAATTGAGAAAAGGTATGGCAGATTTTTATCAGAATCAGTTTGGTGTTGCGTTGAATCCTAATAATGAGATTTTGCCTTTGATGGGTTCGAAAGAAGGAATTATGCACATTTCGTTAGCATTTTTGAATGAAGGCGATCACGTTTTAATTCCAAATCCAGGTTATCCAACGTATACTTCGGTAACCAATTTGGTTGGAGCAGTTCCGGTTTATTATGATCTGAAAGAAGCAAATGCCTGGGAACCGGATTTTGAATCTCTGGAAAAATTAGATCTGAAGAAAGTAAAAATTATGTGGCTGGGATATCCGCATATGCCAACAGGAGCTAGAGGAAGTTTAGCGTTATTTGAAAAATTGGTTGCTTTTGCTAAAAAACATAGCATATTATTGGTTAACGATAATCCGTATAGTTTTGTTTTGAATGATAACCCAATGAGTTTATTGCAGGTTGAAGGAGCAAAAGATGTGGCTCTGGAATTGAATTCATTGAGTAAAACGTTCAACATGGCAGGCTGGAGAGTTGGAATGGTTTTAGGAAATCCTGAAATTATCGATGCGGTCCTAAAAGTAAAAAGCAACATGGACAGCGGAATGTTCTACGGAATTCAAAAAGGTGCAATCGCAGCATTGAATTGTGATAAATCATGGTTCGAAGATCAGAACAAAATTTACAGACGCCGAAGAGAATTAACAGAAAAATTAGCAGAAAAATTAGGCTGTAAAGTTTATAAAGAAGGAGTTGGACTTTTTGTTTGGGCAAAATTACCGGAAGGAATCGAATCATCAGAAAAGTTCATTGACGAAATATTATACGAGAAACATATTTTTATCACCCCGGGAACAATCTTCGGAAGTAATGGTGAAGGATATATCAGATTCTCGTTGTGTGTAAAAGAAGAAAAAGTACAAGAAGCGATAGATAGATTTTAGAGGCAAGAAGCAAGAGTAAAGAATAAAGAGCAAAGAATCAGGATTTTAGTTTTTTTTGCATAGTTTGTCAGGCTGAGCGAAGTCGAAGCCCATTCCAATTGGAATTTGGATTTTAAAATTTGGAATTTATAAAGAAGCTTAGCTTCTAATAAAAATAAATATGAAAGTATACGTAATAGGAATAGGGTTAATAGGCGGTTCGATGGTGCTGGACATCAAAGACGAACATCCTGATGCCACTATTTTTGGAATAGATAATAACGAAAAACACTTGCAGGAAGCAATTGATTTAGGCGTTATTGATCAGGCAGGAAGCTTTGAAGAATTGGCTGATGCTGATTTTGTAATTGTTTCGGTTCCTGTGGATGTGGCGCTGGTGGTTTTGCCTAAAGTGTTGGATTTAGTTGGAGATAAAACGATTGTTTTTGAAGTAGGTTCGACTAAAAAACCAATTTGTGATGCTGTAGCCAGTCACCCAAAAAGAAGAAACTTTATCGCCACGCATCCGATAGCAGGAACTGAGTTTTCAGGACCTTCGGCAGCGATAAGAGGTTTGTTTAAAGGAAAGACAAACATCATTTGTGAGGTGGAAAAAACCACTTTTAAATTGCAGGAAAAGGCTTTAAAGCTTTTTAGCGAAATTGGAATGAGGATTCGATATATGGACCCAACTTCGCACGACAAACACATCGCTTACGTTTCGCATTTGTCGCACATTAGTTCGTTTATGCTTGGGAAAACGGTAATGAACAAGGAAAAAGACGAACAGGATATTTTTGATATGGCGGGAAGTGGATTTGAAAGTACGGTACGTTTAGCAAAAAGTTCTCCAGCAATGTGGACACCGATTTTTAAGCAAAACAAAGAACATGTCATTGAAACATTAGAAGAATACATTTCAAACCTGAGTCGGTTTAGGGATTTGTTGAAAGAAGAGAATTACGACGCCATTTTTGAAGAAATGGAAAGCACAAATAAGATCAAGGAAATATTAAACGGATTAACAATTAAAAAATAAAAATAAACTAAAAATTAAGATGGAAAATAAGAAAGAAATGAGAAAGTGGTTAGATGATTTCAATTTAAATCACCCACTTGTGATAGCTGGACCATGTAGTGCAGAAACGGAAGATCAAGTATTGAAAATTGCTCATGAATTAAAAGATTCAAAAGTTAGTGTATTCAGAGCTGGAATCTGGAAACCAAGAACGCGTCCGGGAGGATTTGAAGGTGTTGGAGAAATTGGTTTAAAATGGTTGCAAAAAGCTAAAAAAGAAACTGGTTTATTGATGGGTACTGAAGTTGCAACTGCGGCTCATTGTAAACTGGCTTTAGAACATGATATCGACGTTTTATGGGTTGGTGCACGTACAACTGCGAATCCATTCGCTGTTCAGGAAATTGCGGATACATTGAAAGGAACTGATAAAATCGTTTTGGTTAAAAACCCAGTAAACCCAGATTTAGCTTTATGGTTAGGTGGTGTTGAGCGTTTACACATGGCTGGAATTGAGAAATTGGGAGTTATTCACAGAGGTTTCTCTACTTACGAAAAAACAAAATACAGAAATATTCCAGAATGGCAAATTGCTATCGAATTGCAAAATAAATTCCCTGATTTACCATTAATCATCGATCCATCTCACATTACAGGAGATCGTAAAATGATTTTCGAAGTAACACAAGAGGCTTTAGATTTGAATTACGATGGTATGATTATCGAGACGCACTACGATCCGGACAATGCTTGGTCTGATGCTGCTCAACAAGTTACTCCAGACGCTTTGAAACAAATCATTAAAGATTTGACGATCAGAAAAACGGATGATACTACAGATCAATACACTCAAAAAATGACTAAATTAAGAGCTAACATCGACGTTCTTGATGCTAACTTATTAGAATTGTTAGGGAAACGTATGAAAGTGGCTGACGAAATTGGTCAGGTGAAAAAAGATGCAAACGTAGCGGTTCTTCAAAACAATCGTTGGAACGAAATTTTAGGAAAAATGATCCTTGAAGGGGAGAAAAAAGGTCTTACTGAAGAGTTTGTTTTGAAAATGTTCAAAGCAATTCACCAGGAAAGTATTGGTCACCAGGAAAAGGTAATCAACGCATAATTGAATTTTTAAACCATATAAGTGATATAAGTTAATTTAAGTTTAGGCTATTGAACATATTAATTTTTCTTATATCAGTTGTGAAATATTCGTATAAAAATCTCCGTTCTTCGAAAGAAGTTTGGAGATTTTTTTGTTAGAGATAGTATTTGGATTTATGCCTGCTTATATTCGCTTACATTACTTAAATGGTTAAAATTATTAATTTATCTTTGCAAAGATTTAGTTTTCAAATCTGAAATCTAAAATCAACAATCTAAAATTAAAGAATGACAGGACTCGTATATAAATCTACAGGAAGTTGGTACACGGTAAAATCTGAAAAAGGTGATTTTATAGAATGCCGTATGAAAGGGAAGTTTAGGATGAAAGGTATTAAAAGTACGAATCCTATTGCTGTAGGTGATATTGTTGATTATGAACTCGAAGAAACTTCAGATACTTTAACCGGAACCATTTTTAATATTCACGAAAGAAAAAATTACATCGTTCGTAAATCGGTTAATTTATCGCATCAAATGCACATTATTGCGTCAAATATTGATCGCGTATTTTTGTTGATTACGATTAATAATCCGCCAACAACTTTCAACTTTATAGACCGTTTTTTGGTAACTGCCGAAGCGTATAATATTGAAACGATTCTGGTTTTTAATAAAATTGATACTTTTGATGAACCTACTCTTGATGATCAATTGTATATGCAGTATGTATATCAGCAAATTGGTTACAAATGTCTTCGTGTTTCTTCAACCGAAATGAAAGGAATTGATGAGCTAAAAGAAATGATGATTGGTAAAGTAAGTATGTTTTCCGGACATTCAGGTGTTGGAAAATCAACTTTGGTAAATGCCATGGAACCTTCATTACATCTTAAAACCAAAACCATTTCTGAAGCTAGTAAACAAGGTCAGCACACGACGACTTTTGCCGAAATGTATGATTTGTCTTTTGATGCAAAAATTATCGATACACCGGGAATTAAAGGTTTCGGAATTGTTGATATGGAGAAAGAAGAAATCAGCGGTTATTTTCCTGAATTCTTTAAATTAAAAGATCAATGTAAGTTTAACAACTGCTTGCATAAAGAAGAACCTCATTGTGCCATTAAAGCAGCTTTAGAAAGAGACGAGATCGCTTGGTCACGTTATAATAGTTACTTAAAAATCCTTGAAGGTGACGATGAAAATTATCGTACAGATAATTATGATGGAGATCGAAAAGCAAGTGATGAACTGAGAAAGTAATTGAATAATTGTTGATTACAAAGCTTGCCTGATCAAATTTAATTGCCAGAATAATTTCGCAAACAATAATCGTCAGAATAATTAACAATTTACAATTCATAATTAACCATTAACATGAAAGTAGTTCTTCAAAGAGTTTCGGAAGCATCAGTAACAATTGATAATCAAAAAGTTGCTGATATCCAAAAAGGTTTATTGATTTTGGTTGGAATTGAAGATCTCGATACTCACGAAGATATTGATTGGTTAGTTGGAAAAATCATCAAAATGAGAATTTTTGGTGATGAAAACGACGTTATGAATTGTTCTGTTCAGGATATTGATGGCGATATTATTGTAGTAAGTCAATTTACACTTCATGCTTCTACAAAAAAAGGAAATCGTCCTTCGTACATAAAAGCTTCAAAACCGGAATTAGCAATCCCAATGTATGAGAATTTTGTTAAGTCTTTGGAAAAGGAATTCGGTAAGAAAATTCAAACCGGAATTTTTGGTGCAGATATGAAAGTTAATCTCTTGAATGATGGACCCGTAACAATCTTGATGGACAGTAAAAACAGGGATTAAAATTTTATTAGACAAATGTTAAGAATTTCTAAAAATAATATATATTTGACGAAATTACTTACTAATGAAAAAGCATTTTTTTGCTCTCTTTTTTTTCCTTATTACCCTTATTTCTTCTGCTCAAAAGAGCGAATTGGCCGTAACTGCAATTGCGGATAGTCTTAAAGAAAATGCAAATTCCATAGTTCGTTTTGATCAGACTGATATTTCAATTTTATCACAACGAAGCCTGAATACTAAAAATCATCGCGTTGTCACGGTTTTAAACGAAAAAGGTTTTGATGCCACTCAAGCATATGAGTATTATGATAAATCAACATCGGTTAAAAATATCGAAGCCATTGTTTATGATGCTTTTGGAAAAGAAATTAAAAGAATCAAAAGAAAGGATTTTAAAGATCAAAGTGTTGTTGGCGGAAGTACGCTTTTCTCTGATAGCCGAATTATTTATTTAGATTATACTGCAATTTCATATCCATTTACCGTTGAATTTACTAGCGAAGTACAAACGTCATCAACTGCTTTTCTTCCTAATTGGATGCCTTTAAGAGGATTCAATACAAGTATTGAGAAATCTGTTTTAAATCTTATTTATCCATCTGATTTAGGTTTTAAAAAGAAGGAATTTCAATTTTCAGGATTTAATATTAAAAAAGGATTAGATACAAATACACAACTTTCATATGTTGCTACCAATATTTTAGCACAAAAAAAAGAAGATTACAGTCCGTCATATAAAGATCTTTTTCCTAAAGTAATGATGGGTTTAGAACGTTTCCATCTTGAAGGTGTTGATGGTAAGGCTACAAATTGGATTGACTTTGGAAAATGGTATTCGGAAAAAATATTAGCAGGAACTACAGATTTATCAGAAGAAACCAAAACAAAAATCAAAGCTGTTGTAGGAGATGAAAAAGATCCTGTCAAAAAAGCAAAATTAGTCTACGACTTTGTACAAAAAAAATCCCGGTATGTCAGCATTCAGGTTGGTATTGGCGGTTGGAAACCCATGTTAGCCACAGATGTTGATCGTTTAGGATATGGCGATTGTAAAGCACTAACAAATTATACAAAAGCACTTTTGCAAGTTGTAGATGTTCCATCATACAATACAGTTTTATATGGTGATAGTTATAAAACGAACATCGAATCTGATTTTGTGTCAATGCAGGGAAATCACATGATTTTATCTATCCCAAATGGAAATCATTATATGTGGTTGGAATGTACAAGTCAGGACGATCCTTTTGGGTATCAGGGAACTTTTACAGATGATCGTGATGTTTTGATTATTAAACCAGAAGGCGGAGAAATTGTGAGAACTAAATTATATGAAGATCGCGGAAATACGCAACAAGATAAAGGAACGTATACAATAGATGAAAATGGTCATTTTTCAGGTGCTGTTTCCATAATATCCGAAGGCTCTCAATATACTTCAAAAGCGAGAATTGAAAATTTACAACCCACAGAAAAGGAATCGCATTACAAAGAATATTGGGATAATATCAATAATCTTAAATTAGGAAAAATTGCCTTTACTAACAATAAGGAAGATATTCGTTTTACTGAGGATATTCAGCTAAATGCAATTAATTATGCAACAATTTCAGCCAATAAAATGATTTTTACCGTTGATGCTTTCAATCAGAGTTCGGCTAATGTAAAAAGAATCCGAAATAGAAAAAGTCCATTTCAGATTCAGCGTGGTTATTTAGATTCGGATGAAATCGAAATTAATTTACCAACGGGATTTACAATAGAATTTTTGCCTGCAAATTTTGAATTGAAAGGAAAATTCGGAGAATATAAAACCGAAATAATCAAAAAAGAAAATAATAAACTGACTTATAAACGCTCCATAATGGTAAATAAAGGAAAATATTCTAATAAGGAATATGATGAATATCGCCTTTTTATGGAGCAGGTTTCAAGAAACGATAATGCCAAAATTATTTTAACCAAAAACTAATTTAACCAAAACGAACCAATGAAATTTATTAAACTTTTAAGTCTGTCAATACTGTTACTTTTTCTCTCAAAAGTTACTGCTCAGGAATTTAAGTTAGGAAAAGTATCTATTGCGGAATTAGAGCAAAAAGTACATCCTAAAGATTCATCGGCTGCAGCTGCAATTTTGTACAAAAAAGGAAAAACCAGAATAGAATATGATGTAAATGATGGTTTTGTCACCATAACAGAAGTCCAAACCAGAATTAAGATTTATAAAAAAGAAGGTTATAACTGGGCAAATCAAAACGTCTGGTATTATAATGCGAATGGTATTAAAGAGAAAGTAAGTTTTTCTGACGCTGTTACTTATAATTTGGTAAATGGTAAAATTGAAAAAACGAAATTAAAGAGCGACGGTTCTTTTGATGAAATCATAAATAAATATAGAGGGCAAAAAAAAATAACAATGCCTAATGTTAAAGAAGGATCTGTTATTGAATTTAGTTATATGGTTAGAAGTCCCAGCGATCGCATGATTAGAGAGTGGGATTTTCAAACGAGTATTCCGGTAAATTATTCACAGTTTATAACATTTGTTCCGGAGTATTACGTTTTTAATTCCAGACAAAAAGGTTATGTTTTTCCTAAAGTTAGTACAGAGCAATATCCTAAATCTATTCTTCTCACAAGTAAAGAAAGATCATTAGGAAATAACACATCGTTTTCGACAGATAAGTTGGATTATATGGAAACTCAAACTACTTATTTGGCTATCGATTTTCCTGCTATAAAAGATGAAGATTATATCAATAATATTGACAATTATACTTCAAGTGTCCAACATGAATTGTCGATGGTTAAATCTCCTAATCAACCTGTAAGGTCGTATTCTACAGATTGGAATTCAGTTGTAAAAACAATTTACGAATATGATGACTTTGGTCCAGAATTAAACAAAACAGGTTACTTTGAAGAAGATTTAAAAAAATTACTTGTAGGTAAAAATACAAATGAAGAAAAAATACTTGCCATTTTAGATCATGTAAAAACAAATGTAAAATGGAATGACTACACAGGATATAGCTGTGATAATGGCGTTAAAAAAGCTTATAAAGAAAAAACAGGAAATGTTGCAGACATTAATTTAATGCTAACGGCAATGTTGCGTTATGCGGGTTTAACGGCAAATCCGGTTTTAGTAAGCACGCGCTCTAACGGAATTGCAATTTTCCCGAACAGAACTGCTTTTAATTATGTAATTGCGGCTGTTGAAACTCCAAACGGGAATATTTTATTAGATGCTTCAGATAAGTTTTCGACTCCAAATGTTTTGCCTTTAAGAGCTTTAAACTGGTCAGGAAGATTGATTAGAAAAGACGGAAGCTCTGAAGAAGTGGACCTGATGCCTAAAAATGCCTCAAACGATATTGTTTTTATGAATTACAGTATTGATCCGGAAGGTAAAGTTACGGGAAAAACAAGAAGGCAATGTACAGATTATAATGCATTAATTACCAGAGGTAATATTTATGGAGTTAAAGAAGAAGAATATTTAGAAAAACTCGAAAACCAAAATAGCAAAATCGAAATAAGCGATTATGCCAGAGCAAATGAAAAAGAATTGTTGCTGCCTACGATAGAAACATATTCGTTTACAGGAAATAATTTATGTGAGATAATAGGCGGGAAAATATATGTAAGTCCGATGTTGTTCTTTACAAATGTAAAAAATCCTTTTAAACAGGAAGTGAGAGAATATCCGGTTGATTTTGGATTTCCTTTTACAGATAAATACAATATAACGCTTCAGATTCCTGAAGGATTTATGGTTGAAACATTGCCACAGTCGGCAGTTGTCAATATGCAGGATAATTTAGGTGTGTTTAAATTTAATATAGGTACAAATGGTAATTTATTACAACTAAATGTTCAGCATCAAATTAATGAAGCAATATTTTCTACAGAGCAATATGAAATGCTTAAAGAATACTATAAAAGTATGATTGCAAAAGAAACTGAGAAAATTGTTTTAAAAAGAATATAATATGAAGTTTCAAAGCTTAGTAATAGCTGTTTTTTTATTTCTGGGAATTTTAAATACCAAAGCTCAAAATTATGAGTTGGGAAAAGTAACTATTACTGAATTAAAAGAAAAATCAAATCCAAAAGATACAACTGCTCCGGCTACAATTTTGTTTAAAAAAGCCAGAACGTATTTCACTTATGACAAAGACAAAGGCTTTTATGCCAATCACGTTTATGAATTTAAGATTAAAATTTATAAAAAAGAAGGATTAAAATGGGCAGATCAAAAAGTGCATTTTTATATTGGTTATGAATCGCTGAATGAGGACCGATTAGAGTTTTCAAATGCGGTTACATATAATCTGGAAAACGGATCAATCGTAAAAACAAAACTCGATAATCAGGGAACTTTCAAGAAAAAAGTAAACAAGTTCTGGAATGAAAAAACGATAACATTACCTAATGTCAAAGTGGGTTCTATTATAGAATACAGATATATTCTAAAATCTGAAAACATTGTAAAATTGCCTGATTTTGATTTTCAATTTGATATTCCAGTTAGCTATTTTGAATATAAGACAGATATTCCCGAATACTATATTTATAAGCCAATTTTAACAGGGAGTCATAAAATTGAAGCTGAATCAAAATTCACTAATGCAAATCAGTCTTTTGCGGATGAGCACAATATGACCAAGTCAATATCATACAAGCAAATTAGCGCTTTTTATAAAGGCAAAGATATTCCGGCATTAACAAATGAGCCGTTTGTAGATAATATCAAAAATTATACAGGATCTATTCATCATGAATTAGAAAGAGTTCGATATCCGGATCAGCCCGTAAAAGACTATGCGATGACTTGGGAAGGCGTTGCAACCAGTATTTTTAAAAGTGAAAATTTTGGAAAAGAACTTAATGAAAAAAGTTTTTTATTAGAAGATGTCAAGCGATTGCTGACTAATGTTGAATCTCAAAATGAAAGATTAAATATCATTTTTAAATTTGTTCAGAGTAAAATGAACTGGAACGAAGTCAATGATTGTTTCACAGATAAAGGTGTAAAAAAAGCATACGCCGATCAACTGGGAAACATAGCCGAAATCAATTTTATTTTAATCAATATGCTGAAATTGGGAGGTATTGATGTAAATCCCGTTTTAGTGAGCACAATCGAAAACGGAGTGCCGGTTTATCCCACAAGAACCGGTTTTAATTATGTAATTGCAGCCGCTGAAATTGACGGGAAACAAATTTTGCTTGATGCATCTCATAAATTCACTTATCCGGGAATTTTGCCACTAAACATTTTAAACTGGAAAGGAAGGTTAATCAAGGATGATGGAAGTTCTACAGAAATTAATTTAGTTCCCACTAAAACATCAAGAGAAGCTTCGACTTTGCTCGTGAAAATTGATGATCTTGGAAAAATAGAAGGCAAAATCAAAATTCAAAGAACAGATTATGATGCTTATATTTTTAGAATAGAAAATGCCAATAAAGCTCAGGAAAATTATCTGGAAAAATTAGAAGAGAAATTGGGAGATTTAAAAATTTCTAATTACACAATTGAGAATAAAAAAACGAATTTTCAAGATCCCGTTATTGAAACATTTGGTTTAGTTTCAGAAAATCATGTAGATATTATAGGCGGGAAGATTTTCATAAATCCGTTGTTGTTTTTTACAAGATCTAAAAATCCTTTTAATCAGGAAACAAGACAAATGCCGGTTTATTTTGGATATCCAACTCAGGAAAAAATAAATGTAAACTTAGAAATCCCTGAAGGTTATATAGTCGAATCCTTGCCCACGCCTGTTAGGATTGTGTCCGAAAATAAAGAAATTGTTTATCTGTTAAATATATCAAACGAAGGAAACAAAATTCAAATAAGTAGTTCAAAAGAAATTAACAATAGTATTTTTGCAGCTGATCAATATGAGGGATTAAAAAATCTTTTTCAGAAAATGGTCGCGAGTCAAAACGAAAAAATTGTTCTAAAAAAAATATAACTTATGGACTTGAAAAACGCACAACTTGATGTAGATACCTGGATAAAAGAACATGGTGTTCGCTATTTTAATGAATTAACCAATATGGCACAACTTACAGAAGAAGTAGGAGAAGTTGCCAGGATAATTGCCCGCAGATATGGTGAGCAATCAGAAAAAGAAAGTGATAAAAACAAAGATTTAGGCGAGGAATTAGCTGACGTTGTTTTTGTAGTTTTATGTCTTGCCAATCAAACCGGAATTGATTTACAAGCTGCTTTTGATAAAAAAATGGATTTGAAATCAATTCGCGACAAGGATCGTCATAAAAACAACGATAAATTAAAATAATTGTGAAATATCACTCATAAGTTTTGAATTATGACTTTTGAATTTTGAATTATGAGTGGGGAGTGGTAAATTGCGTGGCTGAATTACGTTTCTAATCGTTCATAATTCATAATTTACAACTTACAATTAAAAAAATGAATTTACTACTTCAAACAACTCAACATAATTTACAAGGACAAATTGCAGTAACAGGATCAAAAAGCGAAACAAATCGTTTATTACTTCTAAAAGCATTATTTCCAAATATTACACTCGCCAATACTTCCAACTCTGATGATAGCGAAGTAATGCAAAAAGCTTTATTAGGTGATGATGAAATTGTAGACATACATCACGCAGGAACGGCAATGCGTTTTTTAACCGCTTATTTTGCCGTAAACGAAGGTCGCGACGTTGTTATGACAGGTTCAAGCAGAATGCAGGAACGTCCGATAAAAATTTTAGTCGAAGCTTTAGCACAATTAGGAGTTGAAATCTCTTATGAAAAGGAAGAAGGTTATCCACCAATCAAAATCAAAGGAAAAAAAGTAACGGCTTCAAAAGTTACTTTGGCAGCAAATGTAAGCAGTCAGTATATTTCGGCACTTTTATTAGTAGCTTCAAAATTAGAAAATGGTTTAGAACTGACTTTAGAAGGAGAAATCACTTCGATTCCGTATATCAAAATGACTTTGGCTTTACTGAAAGATTTAGATATTCAGACTAGTTTTGAAGGCAATATAATCAAAGTATACCCGAAAGCAGAAGTAGTTTCAAAAGAAATGGTTGTAGAATCTGACTGGAGTTCTGCATCATACTTTTTTAGTTTAGTCGCTTTGGCTGATACAGCTTCAATCACTTTAAGCAGTTATAAAGAAAATAGTTTGCAAGGAGATTCTGAATTAGTTTCACTTTATGAACAATTAGGAGTTCAGACTACTTTTCAGGACAATAAAATGACATTGGTAAAACAAGAGAATTTTAAATTTGGAACAATAAATTTTGAACTAAATAATACACCGGATATTGCACAAACCATTGTTGTAACCTGTTTAGGTTTAGGAATTGGTTGTCATTTAACGGGACTTCATACTTTAAAAATCAAAGAAACCGACAGACTTGAAGCACTTAGAATTGAATTGACAAAATTAGGAGCTAATATTTCGGTTACAAATGATAGTTTGACTCTAACACCTTCAGAAAACATCAATCATAATGTGAAAATTGCCACTTACAACGATCACCGTATGGCAATGGCATTTGCTCCTTTAGCATTAAAAGTGCCAATTATTATTGAAAATGCTGAGGTAGTTTCTAAATCTTATCCTGATTTCTGGAATGATTTAAAAGCATTGAACTTCGAAATTTCAGAATTGTAGATTTAAACCATATAAGTGATATAAGTTCATTTAAATAAAAATGAGCATAATTTGAATAGCCCCTAGTTTCAACTAGGCGTTTTTGCGTTTAGTTTTTTCGGCTTTAGCCAAATAAAAACACCACCAATTTTTTGCAGCATCCAAAATTAAATGAACTTATATAACTTATATGGTGAAAAACAATTTTTTTATGTTCTTAAAACACCACTAAATCAACGACTTTTGAAAATAAACATCAAAACACTTGACAACGCCTATCTCACAATCGTATATTTGCACACGATTAAAAATCAGGTCTTCAAATAATCCTGATCGAAATCTATAACTCATAACTTTCTCAAATGAAATTATCACATTTTCAATTTAATTTACCGAAAGAACTTTTAGCGGAATTTCCAGCAGAAAACAGAGACGAATCTCGTTTAATGGTAATCGATCGTCAAAAACAAACTATAGAGCACAAAATGTTCAAAGATGTTATCAACTATTTTGATGACGGAGATGTTTTGATTCTTAACAATACAAAAGTATTCCCTGCACGTTTGTACGGAAACAAAGAAAAAACAGGAGCAAGAATTGAAGTTTTCTTATTAAGAGAATTAAATTCAGAGCAACGTCTTTGGGACGTTTTAGTTGATCCGGCTCGTAAAATCCGTATCGGGAACAAACTTTATTTTGGTGACGACGACTCTTTAGTTGCTGAAGTAATCGACAACACGACTTCTCGTGGTAGAACTTTACGTTTTTTATATGACGGTTCTTACGAAGAATTCAGAAACAAACTAACAGAACTTGGAGAAACTCCAATTCCTAAATACATCAGTAGAGAAGTAACAGCAGAAGATGCTGAAAGATACCAAACTATTTATGCAAAAGAAGAAGGAGCTGTAGCTGCACCAACTGCAGGTTTACACTTCTCAAAACACCTTTTGAAAAAATTAGAAATCAAAGGAATCAATTTTGCTGAAGTAACATTACACGTTGGTTTAGGAACTTTTAATCCGGTTGAGGTTGAAGATTTATCGAAACACAAAATGGATTCTGAGGAATTGATCATCAAACAAGAAGCTTGTGATATTGTAAATGCAGCTAAAATTGCTAAAAAACGTATCTGTGCTGTTGGAACAACTTCGATGCGTGCTATCGAAAGTTCAGTTTCATCTCAAAATACTTTAAATCCTTTTGAAGGATGGACAAATAAATTTATTTTTCCTCCTCACGATTTTAGTATTGCAAACTGTATGATTACAAATTTCCACACACCAAAATCAACATTATTAATGATGATTTCTGCTTTTTGTGGTCACGATTTAATGAAAAGAGCATACGAAGAAGCAATTAAAGAAGAATACAAATTCTATTCTTACGGAGATGCGATGTTAATCATCTAATTAGATATTTAGAATAAAATATAAAACCTGTCAGCGATGACAGGTTTTTTTATTTAAAATTGGTTTCAAGTTTTTTTGTTTCAGGTTTCAAGTTTTGCAGAACGTTAAACTTGAAACCTGAAACTTGAAACAAAAGAAACATTTCTTATTTTTACGATTCAAAACAAACAAAATGACTTTTCAAAATACACGCGAATTCGCGAAACAACTTGACGCAGAAGATAGCTTAAATCAATATCAGGATCAATTTATATTCCCTAAAGTAAATGATAAACGAGTAATTTATTTTACAGGAAATTCTTTGGGATTACAGCCTAAACGAACCAAAGCATACATCGACGAAGTAATGAATGATTGGGCAGATCTTGCTGTTGAAGGTCATTTTTATGCTGAAAAACCTTGGTGGGATTATCAGGAAAGATTTGCAGAACCATTAAGTAAAATAGTTGGAGCATTGCCATCAGAAGTTACGGTAATGAATACTTTAACGGTAAACCTGCATTTATTAATGGTTTCTTTTTATCAGCCAAAAGGAAAGCGTTATAAAATAATTTGCGAGGAAAAAGCATTTCCTTCAGATCAGTATATGTTTCAAAGTCAGGTACATTTTCACGGATACAAAACAGAAGATGCAATTGTAGAAATCAAACGTCGTGAAGGCGAACACAATATTCGTCTGGAAGATGTTCTTGCAAAAATTGAAGAAGTGGGTGATGAACTGGCTTTGGTTTTAATTGGCGGAGTAAATTATTATACAGGACAAGTTTTTGATATTAAAACCATAACCGAAGCCGGACAAAAAGCAGGTGCAAAAGTAGGTTGGGATTTAGCTCATGCTGCAGGAAATATTAAACTGCAGCTTCATGACTGGAATGTAGATTTTGCTGCGTGGTGCAGTTATAAATACATGAATTCAGGACCTGGCAATGCTTCTGGTTGTTTTGTTCATGAAAAACATCATAATGATCCAGACTTACCAAGATTTGCTGGTTGGTGGGGACATAATAAAGAGCGCCGTTTTAAAATGGAACCCAACTTCGATCCGGTCCATGGAGCTGATGGCTGGCAGATTAGTAATTTGCCCGTACTTTCTTTAGCCCCTTATTTAGCTTCGGTAGAAATGTTTGCTGAGGTTGGGATGGATGCTTTAATTGCCAAAAGAGATAAAATCACATCTTACTTAGAATTTATTTTACATGAAATTGATCAGGAAGTAAAAGGTAATTTCGAAATTATTACGCCTTCAAATCCTGAAGAAAGAGCGTCCCAACTATCAGTATTTTTACACGGAGAAGGGCGAAGTTTATTTGACTATTTAATGAAAAACGGTGTTATTACAGATTGGCGTGAACCTAATGTAATTCGTTTGGCGCCAGTTCCGTTATATTGTTCTTATGAAGATATGTATGATTTTGGACAAATTCTGAAAAAAGGAATTTTAGGTAAATAAAAAATATTCTTTCGCAAAGAGTCGCACAGACGCAAAGTTTTTTTTCACGCAGATTTAAAATAATTTAAGCAGATCCTTTTAATTTTTTAATCTGTGTGTAGAAAAAAACTTGGCGACTTGGAGTCTTTGCGATCTTATTTTTAGATAGTAACTTCAAAAATAATCTGCTTAAATATGTAAAATCTGCGTGAAACAACATTTTCAGAAAAGGGTAAAGAAATCTATTTTAAAATTCACCTTCAAATCTATAATCTTCAAATTCTATAACGTTTTAACTAAATCTTGTAACGCCGTTAATATATATCTTCTTTAATTTGTAGAGTATAAATTTTTAAAACTACAATCATGAAAAGCTTATGTATTATATTAGTTGCTTTATCTATCATTTCTTGTCAAAATCAGGGAAAAGAGGATATTAATAAAGCAAAACAAGCTAGCATTGATTCGATGAGAGTTGAAATTGATAAACAAAAAGTTATTGATTCAATGAAGACAGAAATGGCAAACCTTAAAGAACAGCAACAAGTAGAACAACAAAAAGTAGAATCTCAAAAAGTTGTGGTAGTACATCAACAACAAGCAGATGGAACTGCTACTACAACGACTACAAAAAAGAAAAAAGGATGGAGCGCAACTGCTAAAGGTGCCGTAATTGGTGCTGGAGTTGGGGCTGCAACTGGAGCTATTGTGAGTAAGAGAAAAGGCGAAGGCGCTATTATTGGTGGTTTAGCGGGTGCTGCTTTGGGAACTGGAACTGGTGCTGTTATCGATAGCAAAAAGAAAAAAGAATAGATCTATTTCTTATATAATATAAAAACCCCGATTTAATTTAAATCGGGGTTTTGTGTTTTAAGCTAATTCCAGACTGGGAATTTTAATGGCTTCTAATTTTTGTTTATAAAAATCAAACTCTTCTTTAATCTTATTTAAGTCATTTCTAAAATATAATGAAGATGAAAGGAAATTGTCATAGTATTCAATCCCTTCAAGAATATTGGCTTTAAAAGTATTCCATTTCTTAAGTTGAGAATTGGTGATGTCTCCGGAAACATTTTCGATTTCATTCCTGAAATAATCAACATACATTTTCAATTCTTTTACAAATAAATTCGGTCTGTTTTCCGTCCTTAGAACCGACTTGTTTCCATAAATATGACCCAACATATCAGATAAAGAAACTTCTTGGTCAAAATAAGCCATATTTGGACCAGGACAGATTATTACACCTTGAGCTTGTCCTTTTATTTTAATATCATTCTCTAAATACGATGCATTTGCTAAACCTACACACAAACAAGATTTTTCGGTAATATCAAATTTTGCCTTTTCAAAAGCTTTGATTGACATTGTTTCTTTTACATTTTCTAATGCTGCAAGTTTATGATCCTGATATTTTTTAGAAGCGCTGCAAATTCCTTGTGGATCGTATTCTTTGCTTAAAGCAAGGAATTTCTTCGGACAAGAACTTCCTGCTTTATTTTGGTCAATCCTTTTTTGTCTTAAAATTTCATTTGTAGTTCCTCTCAAAGTATTGAACGGAACTCCCAATGGTGAAATATGACTTAAATATAAATCTTCTTCCTTTGCGTTTATTAATAATTCACGAGTTGCTTGATCTACAGATGTGGCTTCCGGAACTAATAAAAATGGCGTTCCCCAACCTACAGAATCAACTTTGTAATTTTCTAATAAAAACTCATGTTCTTCGGCAGTTCCTACACCGCCCTGAACTGTAATTTTAAGAGGTAAAGGACTTTCTGGTGTGTGAAATTGTTTTTGTTGTAATACTTTTGTCATCAACTCATGCGCAGATTGAATAAGCTGATCCTTTTTTTCTTTAAACTCTTCTAATATCGGACCTAATAAAAGCCCGTCAGTAGCAAAAGCATGTCCGCCGCAATTTAATCCCGATTCAATTCTGTATTCAGAAACCCAAAGTCCTTTTTTAGCAAGGAAATTCCCTTGAATCATGGCAGATCTAAAATCACTTACCTTTAAAGTAATTTTCTTTTTTAGTTCATTATTCAGATTAGGAAAAAAATCTGAAAAATTCTCAAAATAGCTAAACAATCTCGGATTCATTCCCGCTGAAAGTACAACAGAAGATTCGAGATTACTATTTGCAAAACCTCTTAAAGCTGCATGGGCATCATTGAATTCGATTGGCAATTGTTCGTTTTTCTCAAAATTATCTTTATCTAGTTTTGTCATGATATTGACATCAATTAATCCCGGAGAAAGATGCGATTCGATATAATTTTGAATGTTTTCTGTAAAAGAAATTCCATCATCGAGTAGATTTTGAAAACCCTTTTTAATATCCGAAGTATTAGGCAGCATTGCAATATAATTTTCTACCGCCGTTTTGCTTTCTATAAGTTCATTTTTAAAATTGTCGAACTTTTGTTTTACAATTTTATCAACCAGATTAAGATATGAAGTGATTCTTTGTGCTCTGTAATCGTGAAATTTCTGCGTTATTTCTTCGTATTGAAAATTGAATTTAGTGCTGTAAAAATTACGCATCTTTTCAATTAAATCATCATCGGCTATAGAAACCACAGATGAAATTCCATATTGTGCCACTCTTATTGGGCTGTCGATTGTATATGCGAGCCCCATAACAGGAATATGAAAAGTATGTAAAGGCTTTTTTGTCATTTGTTTTAAATTAAAATAAAAACAAATGTTGGGAAATAAATTATTTAAAAACCTGATAATTGTCAGGTTTTTAAATGTTGGAAAAGTGGTTGCCAAGAATTTTACGAATTAGCACGAATTATTTTGCCAATATCGTGTAGTGCCTAACGGGACAATTATAAATTTCAATTATTTTTTATTACCAACATTTGACCTCTACGAGGTATAGTATTATTGTAGCTATACTCCTTTAGGAGTTAAATGTTGGTAGAAATAAAAAGTTGTCACCTAGTACGATTGTCCCGTTAGGGACTAAACTTTTACTCCAAATGAATTCGTGAAAATTAGTGAAATTCGTGCGCAAAAAATAATTCGCGGCTAAATCAAAATCTTCTTCAAAGACTCTGCAATACTTCGCCATAAAAAGTTGTAGAATGATTTCTCCTGAATTCTTTCTAATTCAACATCTGCGTTTTTTGCTTTGTCTTTTGAGTCGTTTTTGACAAGTAAATTAACAATCGCTGATTTAAGTTTTGCTTCTTTTTCAGGATGTTTCTTTTTGTATAATTTCACTTTTAAATCGTCATAATCTAAGGAAGCATTTCCTTTTGAAATATTGTCGTTTCCATAAAAATTAAAACGATATTTATTAAAAGTTCCGGTAAAAGACGCATTCATATACGGCTGGCTGAATTGTCCCATCGCTCTAACATCAAAATTTGAAATCACGCCCTGAATATGAAAACTATCTTTTAGATCCAGAACATTAAAACTCCAGTCGACATTTAAAGGTGAAGTTTTCATGAAAAGGCAATTGACTTTTATTTTTACGTCAGCCATTTTTTTTAAGCCAAAACCACTTTTTATATTCGTAACATACATATTAAAACGGTCAAAATTTAAAATACCCGGACCTTTTGAAAAATCAATTTCTTCCTCATAAACCAATTTCGATTTTAGAATTTGAATGGTATCAATTTGAAGCGGGAATTTAATTTTTCGTAATAAATGATTGTACAGATATTTTTTGCTCAAATCATCTTTTGGGATTTTATTTCGATAAACATTAGCATCAGCATGATTAACGATAAGCGAATTTGCCTTAAAGAAAAACTTGTCATTTTTAAAGCCCCAATCCATTTTTTCAATGTGAGCCGAATCAAATTTGATGGTATAAATATCTTTTTCTTTTTCCAGTCTTTTGACAAATTCTTTTCGTCCAAACTCAGGCAGGTAAGAAAATTTTTTAACTTTTAAAAAGTTATTTTCGGTACTTATTTTACCAATATTCATATGATAAAATGCGCTGGGTTTGTAATATAAACTATCAAATACCAAAACATATTTTTCGAATTGCATTGGAATTTTTTCTTTTAAAGTAGCATCTGTAATCAAAATACCTTCCAGTTTTAAAATGATTTTTTTTACACTTAAAATTGGTTTATTGGTATCTAATGAAACCACATCGACGGTTCCTTCATTTAAATAAATATTGGAAACAGCAACAATTTTTCGAAAAGGTTCAATGATGACGTTTTTTATGCTTTTATTATTATTCAAAAGTTTTTCACCTTTTTTATATAAAATTACACGAGGTCTATTGATGATAATGCTTTCGGCCTCAATAATATCGTGAAACGCTAAATCCCAAATATTAAAATGCTTAATTGTAATAGATTCAATTTTAGCGAAAAGCCCATTTTTACTATCTTTTGGTTCATTTTTTGGACTTACTAATAATGTCGTGGCATTAATATTTCTGGAGATAAGCGAAACCTCGATTTTCTCGTAATGAATATTGTAAGCAGTTGTGTTTTTCTCATTTATAATTATAGGCAATTGTTTTTTTATCCAATAATTGAAACCAATATTGACTAAAATCACAAAAAGAAAGACTGAAATTACACCTATTGCTATTTTTTTATAGATTGACATTTATCGTATTGATTTTAAATACATAAATTTAGACTTTTAAAAGTAATGTTTTTTATACGATTAGTTTTTTAAGTTACATTATTACCAAACCATTTATCATTATACTTTTTTTGAATATGAGAAAAACTAAAAAAATTCTGCTGGTTTTATTTGTCCTGATTGTTATTCTTGGAATTGGATTATGTGGCTACATTTTTCATTTGAAGCCCAAATATGAGGGTCAGATTGAATTGAAAAATATCGAGAAGGAAACTACAGTTTATTTTGATGATTTTGGAGTTCCTCATATTTATGCTAATTCTGAAAAAGATGCAATGACAGCTTTAGGATATGTTCACGCGCAGGAAAGATTATGGCAAATGGAATTGCTTCGTAGAATTGCTCCTGGGAGATTATCAGAAATATTTGGATCTGTTGCGCTTAAAAATGATAAGTTTTTCTCCGGAATTGGTATTGAAGAAGCATCGGCGAAAGCCATTGCAAAATTAGATAAAAACAGCCAAAGTTATAAAATGACATTGGCATATTTAGATGGAATTAATCAATATTTAGACGAAGGAACAACGCCAATTGAGTTTACTTTGGTTGGAGTTAAAAAAGAAAAATTCACGATAAAAGACGTTTATAATATTTTTGGGTATATGTCTTTTAGTTTTGCAATGGCTCAAAAAACAGATCCATTATTAACGGATATCCGCAATAAATATGGCGCTGAATATTTGAAGGATTTAGGCATTCAAGGCGAATTTAATACCACGCAAATCAAAAGTTCAAAAGAAAATATTGAAGAATATAGTACAATTGCAAAATCTGTAGCGGCATTGTTGGATAATAGCCCAATTCCTCCTTTTGTGGGAAGTAATAGCTGGGTTGCAGGACCAAAGAAAACCAAAAGTGGAAAAGTGATTTTTGCCAACGATCCACATATTGGTTTTTCTCAACCGGCAACTTGGTACGAAGCGCATTTAATAACACCTGATTTTGAATTATACGGTTGTTATCTGGCAGGAACTCCATATCCTTTATTAGCGCACAATCGTGATTATGCCTATGGATTAACAATGTTTGAAAATGATGATATTGATTTTTATCAGGAAAAAAATAAAGTAGGAGATTCAAACCAATATCAAACTCCAACGGGTTTTGCAAATTATGAAATCAGAAAAAAAACAATTAAGGTAAAAGATACTTCAGATGTGGTTTTGACGCTTAAATCCAGCCGACACGGACCAATCATGAATGATTTATTAGAACGTTTGGATAAAAAAAATCCAATTGCAATGTCGTGGATTTATACGCAACAGCCTATTCAGATTTTGGATGCTGTTTACGGACTTTCACATGCAAAAAGCAAAGATGATTTCAGGAAAGCCGTTCAATTAGTTGCTGCGCCGGGATTAAATGTAATGTATGGCGATGCTAAAGGTAATGTGGCTTGGTGGGCGACAGGAACGCTTTACAAACACAATAAAGGAGTGAATTCTTATTTGATTTTAGATGGTGCAACTGGCAAAGATGATATTGCAGAATATTTGGATTTTTCTAAAAATCCATCTGCCGAAAATCCTGAATGGGGTTATGTATATTCAGCCAATAATCAACCGGAAGCGATTGATGGTTATTTGTATCCTGGATATTATTTGCCGGAAGATCGTGCGAAAAGAATTTCAACTTTAATGGATGCAAAATCAGATTGGGATAAAGAAGCAATTGGTAAAATGATTTTTGATAATACGTCGCCAATTTCTCCGGGCGTGGTTCAAAGTTTAATTTCGAATGTAGACACCAACTCACTTTCATCAAAAGAAAAAGAAGTCATTGGAGTTTTAAAATCCTGGAAAGGAACGAATAATCTTGAAGATGTTGCGCCAACTATTTATAATAAATGGATTTATTTATACTTGAAAAATACTTTTGAAGATGAAATGGGAGACGATAATTTCAATTTGTTTCTGGGATTATCTCTTGGAAAACAAGTTATTGCAAGACAAATTGAGAATGAAAATTCGGTTTGGTGGGATAATATTAAAACCAAAAATGTAAAAGAAACCAGAAGTGAGATTGTTTCAAAATCATTTCATGAATCCGTAATAGCACTTCAGAAACAACTAGGAAATGAAATTAAAGATTGGAAATGGGAAAAAGTACATACTGTAGAACACGAACATCCTTTAGGGAAAATTGCTGCTTTGCGTAAACTTTTTGATGTTGGACCTTTTGCCGCTCCGGGATCAAATGAAGTAATAAACAATCAATTCTTCGGACTTACAAATGAAGGTAAATATTACGTAAAAGGCGGACCTTCAACCAGAAGAATTGTCGATTTCTCAGACATAGAAAACAGCTGGAGCATTTTACCAACAGGACAATCCGGAAATCCTTTCAGTAAACATTACAGTGACCAGGCGGAAATGTACAACGCAGGAAAATTCAGAAAAATGAAATTGAATAGAGAAGAGATTGTAAAAACGTCAACAAAATTGGTTTTCAAACCGAAGAAGGAATAGTTTTTTTAGTTTCAGGTTTAAAGTTTCAAGTTTGGCTTGTGTTGTTTTACTGCCAATATCACAAAGTTTTTACGCAAAGATTCGCAAAGTTTTTTTTATGCTTTTGTTTTAGTCAAAAAGAACACAAAGCTTTATGCAGAAATTAAAGGTTTGTGCAATCTTTGTCAAAGTTTTAAACATTGACAAAGATTTCTGCATTATAAAGAAACCTTTGTTCCTCTGAGCCTTTGCAACTTTGAACCTTTCACTTATATTTCCCTCGAACAATATCATTGGCGAAAATCTCTAAATTATATCCAAGAGCATCATTAGTAATCATGACATTTGTGGTTTGATAAGCAGTATCTTGTTTGTAAGTTTTTAGTAAATTTTCTAATTCTATTTCGTTGTAAAACGCAAACAAATTGTAAACAGCATCTCTAAAGTTTTTATAATTAATACTTTCAGTAATTTCTACAGTTTTCTTATCGTTCCAATTTTCTTTTTGAGCAGCTTCGTTTATAGTCTCCAGGCAAAAATCAATAACATAATTTTTGTAATGCGTTGCTTCAACAATTTTATCAATTATAATTTTGTTTTGCTGAGTAGGCATGGGAACCGCAACAGGAATTGGAGTAGAAGCAGTTTGAGAAATACAAAAACTTGGAATAAAAAGACATAGTAATAAAACTAAAAGAGATTGCTTCTTTAATTTTTTCATAGGTATTTAGATGTTATTTACAATTTTAACGATTGTAAATCAGATTGATTTGGGATTTATAATTGTTTTTTTTGGGCACCGCTAAAATAGTTTTTTTTATACTAAATATCGAATGGGAAAAACATTTTTTAAGATAAAAAAACTCCGATAGTTTTGGTAGTAAACCAGAACTATCGGAGTTGGTAAGATAAAGATTACCGCCGTTGAGCGTTTATTATTTTTTGATTTGATGATTGAAACTTTAATAGTCTTATGCGATTATGTTGTTGTCTTTAGTTAGACGACTCACATTGAATAAAGTTTCAATCTCATTTAATTATTTTTATTTTTCTTCTAAACAATGAAGGCTAAGACCTATTAAAAATTACTTTTTGATAGGTCTGTGCTCGTAACTAACAATACGTTTTAATTTCCAGTCATTATTTTTTCGTTCCCAGATATGAATAAATTTTCCGGTCCCTTCAGGTTTTCCATCAATATAAAAAGTATGTTCGCCTATTTGTACGGCTCCAAAATCTCCTAATTTATCAATCGTACAGGAATTTAATTTTCGAGTTAGTTTTTCTGGTCTGGAACATTTTGCGTTTAAAGATTTTATTTCATTCTCTTTCGAAATATTCAAACCAAAACGGTCATCATAAAATTCAACATCGTCGGCTATTATTTTTTTGAATTGTGCTGCATCACATTGATTAAAGGCAACATCAAAAAGTAAACTGTCCATTTTGATGATTTCAGTTTTTAAAACATCCATTTTTATAACTTCGCTATTGGTTTGAGCAACTGCTTGTCTGCTTAAAAACAGAATAAAAAGGACTATTATATTTACCATGGGAGTCAAAATTTCTTTCTTGTTATTTTCCATTTTTTTATTTTGTTTCAATTTCAACAATTTTTCTTCCATTTTCTCCTAAATAATGATTCACTATTTTTTCGTAAATTTTATAACCGTCGTCAACATTAGTAAAAATAATCAAGCCTTGTTTTGTTTTTGGCAGCAATAAAACAATGGTTTGAACCCCTTTATCTGCTCCGCCGTGTGACAATGCATAATTGTTATTTCCTAAATCATAGATTTCGAAACCAAGTCCAAAATATTTATTTTTCTTGGTTTCAACCTGATGAGTTGTCATATCTTCAAATACCTTTTTGCTTAATCCGTCACTATTCATTACGCTGCATAAAAACGCCCCGTAATCTTCAATTGTAGTTAGTAAATCATCAGCAGCGTTTGCAGTTTTGTTTTTAGTAGGTTCATATGCATTTCCTTTATTATCGTAGCCAATTGCATACCTTGAAAGATCTAACTTGTCATTCCAGATAAGTTGGGAATCAGTCATTTTTAGCGGTTGAAATATCAATTCTTCTGCCAGTTGATCTAACGTTTTATGAAATTTATGTTCCAAAGCTTTTCGCAAATATTCAAATCCCTCGCCTGAATATTGGTATTTTGTTCCGGGTTTAAATTTAAAGTCTAATTTGCCGGAATCATTCATAAATCTCCAGTTTGGAAAACCGGTTTGATGACTTAAAATGATTCTTGTCGTTAATAATTTTGTGTTAGGATCATTTGCTATATCCGGATCTGTCCAGTATTTGTAAAGTGGTTCATCTAAGTTCCATTTTCCTGAAGTTACCAGTTTCAAGGCTACAATCGCCGTAACTGGTTTTGTCAATGATGCTACATTCCATATTGTGTTATATGGTGCGGAAATTCCTTTTTTAAGCTCGCCAAAAACTTTGATTTCTTGTAGTTTTCCGTTGTTGATAACGCCAATTCCTAAAGTGGGAACATTATTTTGTTTTAGCCATTTTTCAATTTCCTGATCATTATCAAAAATACTGGATTTAGTGCCGGCTGTATTCGTATCTTGATGATCATAACTAAAAGATCTTCTCAGTTTCCAAACACCACTTTCTAATATCCAAACGTGAGTAAATCTTGCCGTACTTCCAAATTTATCTTTTCCTTCAGGCGTAGGCTCAAAAAATTGATGAATTCCAATTTGTAAAGCACCATACAAAACACCTTTTTTAGATAATGGATAAATTTCTGTACTGCCTTCAACTAAGTCTCTTCTGGCTTGATACGTTTTGGTAGAACTGCACAAACCTTTTCTGATGTTTTTTAGAAATAAAACTTTGTCCTGAATGCTGTCTTTGTCGTGATAAAATTCAAAATTGTTGCTTAGTAAATTTTCGAATTGTGATACATCGCAGGTATTAAAGCCCACATTAAAAAGAAGACTATCTCTCGACATAATAGTTTTGTATAAAGCCGAGTTTTTTTCTTCCTGAGAAAAGCCAATATAGAATTGGAATAAGAGTATTCCAACTAAAAACGTTTTTAGCTGGAAAAATGATTTGATGATTTTCATTTTTGATTGATTTGATTGATGATGATTTTGCAATATTAATGCAATCAAATGTAGCAAAATTGTACAAATGCGAAATGTTACCTTTTTTTAGAAAGAAAATAAGAATCTGAATTGAACATTTTTGGTGTTGTCTTCGTTACATCTTTAAACTTTTTGATGAAATGGGACTGATCAAAGTATTTGTTATAAAGTGCAACATCAGTCAAACTAAGTTTATCCAAATCAGAATTCACCATTTGATCGACTGATTTTCTGAATTTTAAAATCTGAATGTATTTTTTAATCGTAAGTCCGGTCGCAATTTTAAATTTAATCTGCAATAATCGTTGAGATACTTCTAAGCTTTTTCCAATTCCCAAAACTGTAATTTCTTCATTATTAATTTTGATTTTTTCACAGATTTTTTCGACTATATTTTTATCAGGATGCGAAGTGTTTAATTCTTCAAAATAAGAATTAATTGTATTTAATAATGCCGAAATATCGCTGTGTAAATCCGTTTCAATTTTAGTAGGAAAAGGCAATTCGTTTGCATCAACTTTAATAATAGCATCTGTAAAATTGCTTAAATCATATTTCGGAAACATCGAAAGTGTCGAGGCATGAAGTTGAATAATAGTAACTTTAGTCTTGGTTTGAATATTAACCAAAACCTTATTGGTCATTTGCGAACAAAAGTAAAATCCTTCGTCCATTTCATATTTTTGTTTACTTGTATGAACTTGTATCGAATTACCGCTCACAATTGCGAGATTAAAACAACCGTTAGGCAAAACCAGTTTATTCTCAATCAGGCTTTCGCCGATGCTGTTATTGAGACACCAAATTTTATTCACAAACCTTTCAGTTTTTTGACTTACGTAATGTTCTGAATATAGGTTCATTTGGGATTATGTTAGGTGTTGATAATTCAAAAAAATGAGGTTTGTACTTTTAGTTTCGTCGTAGTTTTCTAATAAATGTATCCCATGATTCAAGTTTAAAAGGTAAAGTAGAATTTGTTTCAAAATCATGTCGCTTGTGACTTTCGTTTAAATCGTTTGACGTTCTGCCACCAATAACGACATTATGTATATTTATGTCTTTATTTTTATCTACTAAAGTAGTTGTGTCAGGACCTAAAAAAGAATTATATATTGACGTACCAGAAACTACTTTTTCTCGAATCGAATGAAGTTTTTCTCTAAATTCAGATAAGTTTCGATGAATATAACCTAATCTCTGCCTAATCTGATGATTAGCAATTTCCGTTTTGGAATTTAATTTGTCATATGCCCCTTTGTTGAATAAGTTAAATTCGGCTCCTTTAATCTCAATTAAAAAAACATCCATTTTAGAATAACCTGTAAACATGACAAAATCAACAAAACCTCCATTTAACGGAAATTCTGAAAAACAAATATAGTTATCATGTGGAGTAGCGTAAATTTCTCCAAAAATGGACAAGTCTTTTTTTAGAAACTTTAGTAGTTCTCGTTCTTTAGCTCCATTTTGAATTAGATTGAATAATGATGATTTAGAAATCATATTATTTTCTATTTCCAATTGTCTTAAAATATAATCAGACTGTATTTGTTGGGGTAAATCTAAATGAGGATTAATTTGATTTCTAATTTTTTCAATTTCCGTTAATAGTATATCGTTTGCTATTGTTGGAGTATTAAATTCATTAGGATCACATTCAATTAATTGAATTACTTCCTGAATATTTATATTTTGCCATTCTGTTTGCGCATTTCTTACAATTGTAACGATATCAAAAGTATTTTTGCCAAATAAATTAGATTCATAATGTTCAATGAAAATAGTATGCTCTGGTAATATTAATTTTTCTATTAAAGAATTACAAATTGCCTCGATTGAATTAGTGACAGATGCGGAAGTATTTTTTGTGTCTAAATCAGTTATTAAGGCATATAGCTTAAAGTCAGAAGTTATAAAAGTTCTAATTCTACAAATACCATCTTTTGAACGATTATTTGGAAAAGAATATCGGAAAATAATATCATTGATTTTCATTCAGTTCTTATTTCATTATTATAAGCATGGCAGCTAATTGTAACAAAGATAATAACTATTATTAAAGATTACTTTTTCTATTAATTGTACTTATTAGAACTCAGAAAAATATTCTTTTTTAGTAGTATGCCATTCCTCTAAAATTATACTATAATAAACATCATCTTTGCTTTTTCCGTAAGCATCAACATAGTTATTTCTAAATAATCCTTCTTTGATAGCACCTAGTTTTTCAATGGCTCGTTGCGATTTTTTGTTTTCAAGATCAGCGCTAAATTGTATTCTTTTGAACTGAATTTTTTCAAAGCCAAAATTCAGTAATTCATATTTACAGGCTTTGTTTAAGCCAATTCCTTGAAATGCTTTTCCGTACCAAGTCCAGCCAATTTCGCATTTTTGGCTTAAGTGGTTTAAGTATCCATAACGCGTACTTCCGGCAACTTTGTTTGTGGCTTTGTCAATTATTAAAAACGGATAACATATTCCGTCTGCTTTTTGTTGTAAAGTATGTTTGATATAATTTTCAAAATCGATATCATTTTTCACATACATTCCCATGTATTTCCAGATTTCATCGTCGAAAATAATTTCTTTTAGTTCAATGTTTCTTTTATTTTCGAAAGGGATTAAAAGTACTTTTTCGTTTTCTAGAATTATGTCAGTTTGTAATAGTTCGCTTTTCATTGCTGTTTTATATAGATGAAATAAGTTTTTTTTGATGCTAATCATTCGCTCGCTAAGGCGTAAAGTTTTATACGCAATGTTCATTTCGAGACACGAGAAATCACACACGTACTTCGACAAAATTGGTGATTTTGTTTGTGGAGTTTCTAGTGCGATTTCTCGTTTCTCGAAATGACAAAAAACGCTGTAAATCTGTGAAATCTGTGGGTCAATTCATTTTTCTCGTCAAGCGAAAATAGACTTTTCTACATTTCTAATAAATCTATAAAAACGAAAATTTGTTATGAAAAAGTGTTGCATGAGGGAGAGAAACCAATGTCATTAAGTTTAAGGGGAAATCTACAGTTTAATCAAGAAAGTAATTAGAAAGATCCGTTTTTGTTAGCGTTTTCGCGTTAGCGAATCAGTAAAATCAGCGTCTAATTTTGACGCGGATAAAACCGATTTACTTCGTAAAAACGCGGATAAAACCGGATTTGGTTTGCAATGATTTTATTTTTTAAAAGCTTAACTTAATGGTCATGCCCATATTATCATAAATATTTCCTTTATTTTTAAGCTCTTGTATAATTATTACTTATTTTTACGATCTTATATTTAGATTATTTCTTGATGCAAACTCCACTAAAAATTGCGATTGTAGGTTCTGGATTGGTAGGATCACTATTAGCAATTTATCTCAAAAAAGAAGGTCACACCGTTCATGTTTATGATCGAAGCCCTGATATTCGTAAAATTAATTTTTCTGGTCGTTCTATAAATCTGGCAATGTCCAACCGTGGCTGGAAAGCGCTTGATGGCGTTTGCGTTGGCGATTCGGTTCGAGAAATCGCGATTCCAATGGATAAACGGGCGATTCATTTGGTCGATAAACTGAATTTTCAAAATTACGGACAAGAAGGCGAATCGATTTATTCGATTTCAAGAGGAGCTTTAAACCGGAAAATGATTGATCTTGCAGAAGAAGCAGGTGCTGAATTTTTGTTTGAACAAAAAATCTGGGATGTCACCCTGAGCGATGCAACTTTGCATATTGGTGAAACCGAAAGAGGGGAGTGGGAAGAGATAAAATATGATATGGTTTTTGGTGCAGATGGTGCTTTTTCCAGAATCCGCCACAGAATGCAACGCCAAAGCATGTTTAATTATTCGCAGGAATTTTTGAATATGGGTTATAAGGAATTGAATATTCCGGCAAATGCTGATGCAACTCATAAACTGGATAAAAATTCATTTCATATTTGGCCACGAGGTGAATATATGCTGATCGCTTTGCCCAATTTAGACGGAAGTTTTACGTGTACTTTATTCATGCCTTTTGAAGGTGAGAATTCGTTTGCGTCACTTACAGATCGTAAAATGGTAGAAGATTTCTTTGAGAAAAACTTCCCGGATTCTATTGAAGTGATTCCGAAACTGGCAGAAGATTTCTTTAAAAATCCAACGAGTACTTTAGTAACCATGAAATGTTTTCCGTGGACATATGAAAATAAAATTGCTTTGATTGGAGATGCCTGTCATGCTATTGTTCCGTTTTACGGACAAGGCATGAATGCTGGATTTGAGGATATTACGGTTTTAAATGAAATGATCGTAAAATACGGAAACGATTGGAAGAAGATTTTCTCTGAATATGAAATTTCACGTAAGCCAAATGCCGATGCAATTGCGGAACTTTCCTATCGAAATTTCATGGAAATGAGCACAAAAACTGCCGATGAGAAATTTTTATTACAAAAGAAAATAGAAAAAGCATTCTCAGATAAACATCCTGATAAATGGATTCCGCTTTACAGCCGTGTGACTTTTAGTGATCGTCCGTATGCTGAAGCTTTAGCAATAGGTGATTTTCAAAACGGAATCATGGAAGAAATTCTAAAACTGGATAATATTGAAAATATATGGAACTCCCCCGAAGTTGATAATAAAATTCTGGAGTTGTTGCAAAATGTATAATTTCAATGTCAATTACAATATCAAAAATCAATTTAAAATTTGACATTCATATTGTAATTGATTTTTGATTTTGTATTTTATTTTTTAAATATTTTAGATAAAACGCCAAAAACGCCTCGAATAAAAGTAGCGCTTGTTACTACTTTTAAAACTGATTTTGTAACAACACTTGTTGTACTTGGTTCAGATTTTGATGCTTTTGTTGGAGCTTGTTCTGCGCTTGTTTGCTCAGCGTCTGCTATTTTTTTAGTGAGAATTTCATAAGCACTTTCACGGTCAATTTCTTCAATGTATTTTTTTACGAGTTTCGATTTGCTGTTAATTGCTTCAATTTCATCAGCAGTTAAAACATCCATCCGACTCATTGGTGCGCGCATCATTGTTGCTACAAGCGGAGTTGGAATTCCTTTTTCGTTCAACGCAGTAACAAGTGCTTCCCCAATTCCTAAACTGGTCAGTAATTCATCTGTTTTATAATAAGGAGAAGTAGGATAATTGTCGGCTGTTTTTTTAATTGCCTGACGATCATTGGCTGTAAAAGCCCTTAAAGCATGTTGGATTTTTAACCCCAATTGTGCCAAAACTCCACTAGGAACATCCATTGGATTTTGAGTTACAAAATAAATACCAACGCCTTTAGAACGTATCAGTTTTACAATTGTTTCGATTTGTTCCAGAAGTGTTTTGCTGGCTTCGTTAAAAATCAAATGCGCTTCGTCAATAAATATGACTAATTCAGGTTGAGCCACATCTCCTTTTTCGGGCATTTGCTGATAGATTTCGGCTAATAAACTCAACATAAAAGTCGAAAACAATTTAGGTTTATCCTGAATATCCGTCAAGCGGATGATATTAACATAGCCCTTTCCGTTTTCATCGATTCGCATTAAATCATCAATTTCAAAAGATAATTCTCCAAAGAAAATATCTCCGCCTTGTTGTTCTAATTCTATTATTTTTCGAAGAATCGTTCCGGTAGTTGCCGTGGAAATTTTGCCATAATTGGCAGATATTTCTTCTTTGCCTTCTTCGGTAATATAATTGATAACTTTTTTAATATCTTTTAAATCCAGCAATGGCATTTTATTGTCGTCACAATATTTAAAAATCACGGCAACAACTCCCGCCTGAGTGTCATTTAAATCTAAGATTCTGGAGAATAAAACAGGTCCAAATTCAGAAACAGTTGCTCTTAAGCGAACACCATTTTGTTTGGAAAGAGACATTAATTCAACAGGAAATGAAGCAACATTATAAGGTATATTTATTTTAGAATGGCGCTCTGTAATAAAGCCTTCTTCCTTGCCTTCTTTAGCAATTCCGCTAAAATCACCTTTTATGTCCATCATTAAAACAGGAATTCCTGCATTTGATAACTGCTCAGAAAAAACTTGTATGGTTTTTGTTTTTCCAGTCCCGGTTGCTCCGGCTATAAGTCCGTGACGATTTAACGTTTTTAATGGAATTTTGACATGCGCTTCGGCAATTGGTTCCCCGTCAAGAATGGCACCTCCCAAAATTATGCTATCTCCTTTTGACATATAACCATTGTTGATATCCTGAATGAAATTATCCTTTTTATTCATGTTTTATTTGTAATTTAGATGATTATAAGAGTATTGCTTGGTTTTTTAACATTTTTGGCTCGTTTTTTTTAGTAGGAAAAAGGTATTTTTGATTGAAATATATATAAAAAATAATTTCGCAACTTTTTAAGAAGATATCAAAGGAATGTTTGAATATTTACTAAAACGTTGTAATTTTCCCATTAATAGCCCCGTTTTTTGTTTTATCTAGAAAATGATGCCGGCAATTTAATGAGATATTTTTTAAATTGACGTTAAATTTCCTTCAATTAAATTAAAAAAAGTTTTTTTATTTAAACTAAACGTATAAATTTGCTCCTCTACAAGTTAAATATAACTAAAAAATAAAAATTATTTAAAACTATTAAAATTAAAAAAAATGGCAAACGTTAAAGTTAAAAAAGAAAGCACTTCAAATGGAGGAGGAATGATTACAGGAATCATTATTGTAGCGTGTATTTTAGTTGGGGTGTTTATTTGGAAAGTAATCATGGGGGATGCTTCAAACTTCGAGGGAGGTAATCCGGAAACAGGTCACCCAATCAATACTTTAGGGCAAGTATATAAAGGAGGATTTATTGTACCAGTATTATTAGGTATGTTTTTAATGGTTGTTGTTTTTTCTATTGAAAGATTTATTGTTATCGGTAAGGCAGCTGGAAAAGCTAACTTAGATACATTTATGAAAAATGTACAAGGGAATATTAAAGAAGGAAACATCGAGGCTGCAATCGCTTCATGTGACAAACAACAAGGTTCAGTTGCAAATGCAATTAAATCTGCTTTAGTTAAATACCAAGACGTTAAAAAAGAAGGTTTCAACAGTGAAGAAGCTGCAGAAGTAATCCACAAAGAAATCGAAGAGGCAACTTCATTAGAAATGCCAATGTTAGAAAAAAACATGACTATTATCTCTACTTTAGTATCATTAGGAACTTTAGGAGGATTATTAGGAACTGTATCAGGGATGATCAAAGCGTTTGGTGCGTTAGCTTCTGCTGGAACTCCAGACCAGGCTGCTCTTGCAACAGGTATTTCTGAAGCACTTATCAACACTGCAACAGGTATCTCAACTTCAATCTTAGCGATCGTTTCTTATAACTTCTTTACTGCTAAAATTGATGATTTAACTTACTCTATCGATGAGGCTGGTACTACAATTGTAAATACTTACAGAAGATTCAGAGGAAGTTTGAAACAATAATTAATTTTTGATTATTAATAATTACAATTAATTATATATCAAATTAAAATAAAAGATAATGGCTAAAATAAAAATGAAAAAAAAGTCAACATCGACAGATATGACTGCCATGTGTGATGTTGCGTTCCTTTTGCTTACGTTCTTTATTTTGACCGCTACTGCTAAGGTGCCAGAAGCACTTCCTGTAGATATGCCTTCGTCTGTTGCTCAAACTAAATTGCCGGATTCTGATCTAGCAATTATTACAATAGGTTTAGATGCAGAGGGCAAAAGCAAAGTGTTTTTTGACATCAAAGGAAGAGAGATTCGTAAAAGAACTCTTGAGGGCATGGGTGCAAAATTCGGTGTGACTTTTTCAGAAGATGATAAAACTAAATTTGCTTTAATGGATGACTTTGGTGTTCCAATTGCAAATTTAAAGCAGATCATTGATTTGAAAGCGTCTGATAGAACTAAAGCAAATCAACCTGGAATTCCAATAGATTCTTTAGATAATCAATTAAAAGAATGGCTTTTAGTTTCAAGAAGAGCTGCGATTGATATTGATGATAAAGAATTGCAAATTGCAATAAAAGGTGATGCTAAAGAACAATATCCACAAATCAAAAAGATAATGGATATTTTACAAGATCAGAAAATCAATTCCTTTAACTTAGTTACAGGTACGAGAGGAAGAGACTTTTAATTAAAAAATATACACTAAGATGGCTGAATTAAATACCGGCGACGGTGGTGGCGGAAAAGGTGGTAAAGTAAGAAGTAAAAAGCAAAATTCTAAAGTCGATTTAACGGCAATGGTGGATTTGGCATTCTTATTGATCACATTCTTTATGTTAACCACATCGTTGTCAAAACCTCAATCGATGGATTTGTCACTGCCAGATAAAGAAGATGATCCAACGAAGAAAATTGATACAAAAGTTGACGAGAATCGTACAATGACTGTAATGCTTGGTGCTGATAACAAAATGGTTTATTATATGGGATTGCTTGCAACACCTAAAATTGGACCTAAAGATATCGCCTATGGTAAAGACGGAATTCGTAGAGAATTATTGACTCAGAAGAAAGCAGTTTTGGCTTATTCTACTGCTTTAGGGAAACCTAAAAACGGTATTATAGTTATCATAAAACCAACTAAAAAATCAAATTACCGTAATTTGGTTGATATTTTAGATGAGATGGCTATTTCAGGAGTAGATACTTATGCTATTGTTCCTGAGTTTACTCCAGAAGAGACGAAATTGATAGATAAAACACCTGAGTAATCTTGTTTTAATCCTTAATAATCAAGAAAAATGAAATTAGATATAATTAAAAATCAGTGGCTTGATATCGTATTCGAAGGGCGTAATAAGATATATGGTGCATATGAGTTAAGAAAATCGAACGGTAAGACTACTGTAAAAGCTCTTGTCATAGGTTCGCTTATTTTTAGCATAGCTGTTGCAGCTCCTCTTATTGCAAGCTTGTTACCAGATTCTGAAGAAGAAGTGGTAAACAACGATATTAAAATCGCTACAGTAAAATTACCTCCGAAAAAAGAGGAAATTAAGCCAAATCAACCACCACCACCACCACCGCCACCAAAAGTGGATCAGGTTAAGTTTGTGAAGCCAGTGGTTGCAAAAGCAAATGAAATTACTGAAGACCCACCAAAAATTGTGGATCTTAAGGACAAAAAAGTGGGTAACGAAACTATCAAAGGAGATCCGGATGCAGTTTTAACTGTTGATGAACCAGTTGGTAAAGGACCAGTTACTGAGATCATTCAGGAAGATAACAATGTTTATAATACTGCAGGTATCGAAGTAAAACCAGATTTCCCTGGAGGTATTGAAAAATTCTACAAATTCGTAGGAAACAATTACAAGACTCCGGAAGAAGAAGGTTTAAAAGGTAAAGTTTATGTTACTTTTGTAGTTGAAAAAGACGGTTCATTAACCGACATTAAAGTTTTAAGGGATATCGGTTACGGTACAGGAGCAGAAGCAATTCGTGTTCTTAAAAAATGTCCAAAATGGACTCCCGGCGAGCAAAATGGTAAAAAAGTTAGGGTTCTTTACTCTCTTCCTATTACTATTCAATCTGCAGAATAATGTTAAAAGATAAGCTTAATAATATTCAGAAGAAATCGCTCAAAGAGCGATTTCTTCTTGTTTTAGGAATAATGTTTTTTTTAATATATCTTGTACTGGGTTTAATGATTATGTTCTGGAAGAAACTCCCATTAGATATGGAACCTAAATACAGATATGCTTTTGGCGGATTATTGATAGTATATTCAGGAATTCGTTTTTTAAGATTAATCAATTCAAACGCAGAATAATTATGTTCAAATATGGTAAAATTGTAGGTTTGGTAATTTTTGTTTTTTTGTTTGCCATGTGCAACCAAAAAAGTAAAAATGAAGCTGAGAATGAAACAATTTTAAAAGGATCAATAGATGTTACTGTTGATGAAACAATAAAGCCTATTGTTGAAGATATGGTGGCTGTTTTTGAAGGTACTTACTATGATGCTAAGATTTCGCTAAAACCTAAATCTGAAGCCGAATTAATAAATGACTTATTAAATCAAAAAGCAAAAGTTGTTGTTACCACCAGAGATTTAACTCAGGAAGAGAAAGCAAGATTCGAAAAAAGCAAGATTAATCCTAGAGTAACGCCGTTTGCTTCAGATGCAATTGCTTTTGTTACTAATAAAAGCAATAATGATACATTAATTGCGTTGAAAAACGTGATTGATTTTCTGCAGGGTAAATCGGATTCTGGAATTAAAGGTCTTGTATTTGATAATCCAAATTCAAGTACGGTTAGATACATGAAAGAATTGGCTAAGGTGAAAGATATTCCATCAAAAAATGTTTTTTCTTTTAAAACTAACGATGAAGTTATTAAATTCGTGTCTGAGAATGATGGTATGATTGGAATAGTTGGAGTAAATTGGTTATATCAGCCATCTCCAAATATGGTGGATATTGTAAAAAACATAAACGTTATGAGTGTAAAAGGTCTAAATGGTGATGGGTATTACAGTCCAACACAAAATGATCTTGGCGAGAAGAAATATCCTTTGGCACGTGATTTGTTTATTATAAATTGTCAGGGGTATACAGGTTTAGGAATGGGGTTCGCTTCATTCATTTCAGGAGACATCGGACAACGTATAGTTTTAAAGTCGGGATTATTGCCTGTCAGAACACCAGGAAGAAAGCTTAAAATTAGAAGTCAAATTATAAACGATAAAGAATAAATTAATTACAATAAAGATGAATAAATTTAAAATTTTTAGTCTTGCCTTAGTTGCTACAGCTTCTGTTGCAAAAGCGCAAGATATCAAAGAAGCTAAAAAGGCAATTGATGCTGAACAATTTCAAAAAGCAAAATCTTTGCTTAAATCAATCATCAAAGCAAAACCTTCTGATGGAGAAGCTAATTTTGTTTTAGGAAATGTATATTTAAATCAAGCTATTGTTGACTCTGCTAAAATTTATTACGCAAATGGATTGCAAGCATCAGACAAGAAGAACTTAAACTATATTGGATTAGGTCAATTAGATCTTGATGCTAAAAATGCAGCAGCAGCTCAGGCTAATTTTGGTTTAGCTACCAAAGACATGAAACGTAAGGATGTTGAGGAATTCATTTACATTGGTAGAGCTTATATCAACTCAACGACCCCTGATTATACAAATGCAATTGCTACTTTAAAACGTGCTTTATTGATAGAGCCTCAAAATGCGACAGCTTTATTAACAATTGGAGACGCATATTACGGAGCAAACAATCAAAATGATGCATATAAAGCTTATCGTGATGCATTTACAGCAGATCCAACACTTTTAAGAGCAAAAATGCAATTAGGAGTTTTATTAAAAGGAGCTAAATCTTATGAGGAAGCTATTAAAGCTTTTAATGAAGTTATTGCTTTAAATGCTAATTATGGTCCTGTTTATAGAGAATTAGCTGAAACATATTACAAATGGGGAAGAAATAAAACCTCTACTGCTAAAGTTAATATGCAAAATGCAATTACTAACTATGAAAAATATTTAAGTCTTACAGATTACTCTTTAGATTCTAAAATGCGTCACGCAGATTTCTTAATCTTAGTAAAAGATTATAAAACTCTTGAGACTGTAGCAAACAAAATGATTGCTGAAGATAAAGTAAATCCAAGAATTTTCAGATATTTAGGATATGCTGCTTATGAAAACGGAAATGTTGATGTAGCAATTAAATCTATCGAAGATTTTATGAAAGTACCTTCAAATAAAGTAATTGGTAGAGATTATTTATATTTAGGTCTATCTAAAATAAAAAAAGGAACTAATGCAGAAGGAGTTGTAGATCAGGCTGCTTTTGATGCAGGTGTTGCTGATATCAAAAAAGCAATTGAATTAGAGCCTTTAGTAGTTGAAGAACTTGCTGATTTTGGAAAAGCATTGTTTGGAAAAAAACAATATATTCAGGCAGCTTCTATCTTTGAGCTTGGTGCTGGTAATGCAGAATCTAAAAATTATCTTGATGATTTAGTTTATTATGGTATTTCAGTTTATTATGGTAATGCTAGTAAAACGGCGGAAACTCGTGACACAGCTGCATTGCAAAAAGCGGATGCTACTTTTGATAAAGTGTTAACGGCTTCTCCTACTTATGATGAAGCATATTTATACAAAGGAAGAATCAACAGTTTATTAGACAAAGATGATTTGATTATAAAAAACTATAGTGAGTATTTGACTAAAACTACAGCTAAAGGTGCTGAAGAATTAGCAAAACCTGCTACTGTTAAAAAAATGGTTGAATCTTACAATGCAATTGGTGCTGCTTATGCAAATACTGACAAAGCAAAAGCAATTGAGAATTTCAACAAATCTTTAGCTTTAGATCCTGCAAATACGTATGCAGCTCAATCAGTAAAAGCTTTAAAATAATTTAAGATTTCATATTAAATAAAAAAACCGATAGTTCTTTGAACTATCGGTTTTTTTTGTTCCGTATTTAATTGACTATCTTTGCACTTTAAAATAAAATAATGTTATCAAAAGAAATACAATTAGAAGTAAATAAAGGAGCAATGTTGCCTTTGATGGAGGAATTTTATACCATTCAAGGAGAGGGTTTTCATACCGGGACAGCAGCTTACTTTATACGAATTGGAGGTTGTGACGTAGGTTGTCACTGGTGCGATGTTAAGGAAAGTTGGAATGCTGAATTACATCCGCCAACAAGTGTTGATTTAATTGTAAATAATGCTGCAAGTTCTGCAGACACCGTGGTAATAACTGGAGGAGAACCATTAACATGGGACATGACTTTGCTTACACAAGAGTTGAAAAACAGAAATTTAAAAGTTCACATAGAAACTTCAGGTGCATATCCATTATCAGGTACTTGGGATTGGATTTGTCTTTCGCCGAAAAAAAACAAATTGCCAACTCAAACAGTATATGATAATGCACATGAGTTAAAAGTGATTATTTATAATAAACACGATTTTATTTTTGCAGAGGAACAAGCGGAATTGGTAAATGATAAGGCAATTTTATTTCTTCAGCCAGAATGGAGTAAAAAAGAGGAGATGACTCCTTTAATTGTAGATTATGTAATGAATAATCCAAAATGGAGAGTTTCACTACAAACTCATAAATACTTGAATATTCCTTAGATAGTAAACAAAAAAATCTCTTCAATTGAAGAGATTTTTTTGTTTACTATCTACACACTGTATAAAAAAGAAACGTTTTTTTTGTTCTGATTTTATTAGATGGAGAGTTTTGCTAAATAATCATAGTGTTCGCCTTCTAAAATAAGCTCGCATTTTAATCCATTTGCTGCTGCTGCATTCTGAAGTGTATTATAATCTAAATACAACCAATCAAAAGGTTCTTCTTTTTCTCCTTTATAAGAAATATTGAATACAAGTTCCCCATAATAATCTTTATCTGACGGAATCCACTTTCCGCCATCTTCATCTTCGTCAAACATATAAATGATATCAGAACTATCTAATAAAATTTGCCCATTTGGATTTAAAAGTGATTTTAGCTTAGATAAAAACATATTACACTTCTCTAATTTTCCAAAAATACCAACGCCATTCATTAATAAAATAATAGTGTCGAATTTTTCTCCCTCAAAATCCAGAATATTTTGAACTTTTGCATTTTTTACACCACGGAGTTTACTGGTTTCAATCGCTTTTTCTGAAATATCAATTGAAGTCACCTCTAAATTACGATCATTTTGTAATGATAAACTATGACTTCCGGCTCCGCAACCAACGTCTAGTGTTTTTCCTGTGGCCAGTTGTAGCGCTTTTTGTTCAAGTTTAGGCATTTCGTTATAAGAGCGGAATAAATAATCAACACTCATTTCGTCTTCTTCAGAAATTGTAGTTTCTGTAATGATATCTTCTGGCGAATTATTGGTTTGAAAATCGAACATCGCTTTTCCAAATAGATCTTTCATTGTATTTTAGTTCAAAGTTTAAGGTTTCAAGTTTAAAGTTGTTTAATTTTGCAGATCAACTTTAAAAAGTAAACTTGAAACAAATTTTAAATAACTTAAATAAGTTAGCCAAAGATAAGCATATCGAAAACAAAAAGTATTTTGATAAGCTGAAAAAGAAACAACCTAAAAATTTAGATTATGTTATGCAGGATTTGCATGATGCTGAATTTAAAAAGACAGATTGCCTAAAATGTGCCAATTGTTGCAAAACAACCGGACCATTATTTACTTTGGCAGATATCGAAAGGATTTCAAAATCTTTCAGACAAAAGCCGCAGCAATTCATCGAACAATATCTTCAAATCGATGAAGACAAAGATTATGTCCTAAAAAGTGTTCCCTGTACTTTTTTAGATAATGAAAATTATTGCATGATTTATGACGTTCGTCCAAAAGCCTGCAGAGAATTTCCGCATACAGATCGTAAAAAGTTCAATCAAATTACAGATCTCACATTAAAAAATGTTGCCATTTGTCCCGCTGCTTACAATATAGTAGAGGAAATGAAAAAGAAACTACCTCTTTAAGAACTTAAAAAATTATGCAATTGTTTTTAGAAGCAATTCGTTTTTATTTTTTTAAATGTATTTTTGATTCGAAGATTCCATTAGAATAATTAATAAAAGATAACTGAAATTTGAACTTAGAATATTTCATAGCTAAAAGACTTATAACCGCAAAAGATTATAAAAGCAGCATCTCTGCACCAATAATAAAAATTGCTATTTCAGCTATAGCCATTGGTATTATAATGATGATAGTTTCCGTAGCTACCGGAATTGGATTGCAGCAAAAAATTCGTGATAAAGTTTCAGCTTTCAACGGTCAGATCATTATATCAAATTTCGATAATAATAATTCCGAAGTAACTTTAGTTCCAATTTCAAAGAAACAGGATTTTTATCCCAATTTCAAATCAGTGCCAGAAGTAAGCCACATTCAGGCAGTAGCAAGTAAAGCTGGAATTATTAGAACAGAAAATGCTTTTGAAGGAATTGTTTTCAAAGGGGTTGGTGCAGACTACGATTGGAATAATATAAAGGAATATATCGTTGAGGGTAAAGTGCCTGATTTTTCTAAAGCACTAAACGAAGATGTTTTGATTTCAAGACTCCTCGCTGATCGGTTAAATTTAAAGGTAGGAGATAATTTCAATACCTTTTTTATTAAGGAAGAGCAAGGTAAAATGCCAAACAGCCGCAGATTTAAAATTGCTGGTATTTTTAATTCCGGTTTTCAGGAATTCGACGCTACCTATATAATAGGAGACATTCGTCATATTCAGCGTATCAATAAATGGAGCAAGGATCAGGTTGGTGCTTTTGAGGTTTTTGTAAAAGACTTTGACAATATCAAAACTACAGGGAGTCAGATCTACGATCAAACATCATCGAGTTTAGATACTAAGACTATTGTCGAAAAATATAGTTATATTTTTGATTGGCTACAATTATTTGATTTTAACATCGTCGTAATTCTTGCGGTAATGATTTTAGTAGCTACAATAAATATGGTAGTTGCATTATTGGTTCTTATATTAGAGCGTACGCAAATGATAGGAATTCTAAAAGCATTAGGAGCAAATAACTGGACGGTTCGTAAAATATTTTTGTACAATGCATTTTATCTTATTATACGAGGATTGTTTTGGGGTAACTTAATTGGTATTGCAATATTGTTAATCCAGCAGCAATTTGGAGTAGTTCATTTAAATCCTGAAAATTACTACGTCAATCAGGCTCCGGTTTATTTAAATTGGGGTTACATCGCCTTGCTAAATTTACTTACAGTTACAATCTGTTTTTTAGTACTGCTAATTCCTTCCTATATAATCACAAAGATTTCACCAGTTAAAGCCATTCGTTTCGAATAATTATCTAAATAATATAATACGTTCATCAATTTCAATTATCGTTTTGAATTTCTACACTATATACAAAGGATACTTAAGTAAAATGAAATTCTACTTTTGGAATTTCAGATTTGTAATTTAATTAAGGAGCTATTTCCCGCTATGCGCTTCAATCTTTTGTGCCGAACCCCGGCACAAAAGGATTTCTGCTTCTATCGGGGCTAGGGCAGTAGTATTCATAAGAAGATTGATCTAATATATGAGTTGAAATGAAACTTTGCGCCTTTGTGCGAATAAAACCCCAAGACAAGCCAAACAACTCGGTGTCTTATGTGAAATCGATGCAAACGAACAAATACGGGTTTTGGTTTTGTTATATATTAATGTAAAAACCTTCGATAAAGCTGTAAAGTCAATAATAAAGATGGTTTTACAAAGGCAGGAATTACGAAATACCCAATCAGTCACTGAAAATTCCTATAAATGGCAAAAACAGCAAAAAGTTAAGTTTTGTGTTATCAGAGTGTTAAGGGGAAGTTTCGGAAAAACATTGAAATTATACAATAAAAAGGCTTGTAAATGTAAATAAAGGGGTTATTTTTGCACCCGCAACAAGGGCAGACGTTCACTGAAATACTGACAAGCAAACCAATCAAAAGGGAGAATTTATTTTCTAAAAAAGATTTAAAAAAGCTTGTGAGATTTGAAAGAAGATGTTACATTTGCACCCCGCAAAACAGGGAAAAGTTCATTGAGAGATTGGTTGGGATGTGAGAAGAAAGGAAAAGAAATTTTCCAAAAAAAACTTCAAAAATTCCTTGCCGGTTTAAATAATTTTTCTACTTTTGCACCCGCTTTGAGAAACAAGCGAAATTAAAGAAGACACGTTCGTAGACATATTGAATTGACAGCCGCTTTAACAGAGATGTTAGGGCAAAAGAATAAAGAGTAAGATAATCGAGAGATTGAAAAGAACCGATAGAGACTGATTCGAATAACAATAGCTTGATTAGTCAAGCAAACAATATACGATGAAGAGTTTGATCCTGGCTCAGGATGAACGCTAGCGGCAGGCTTAACACATGCAAGTCGAGGGGTAGAAGTCTTCGGACTTTGAGACCGGCGCACGGGTGCGTAACG
>NZ_JAGYVZ010000109.1 GCF_018380615.1 Flavobacterium psychroterrae
TCATCTGCATAAAGGCAGATTTGGTTACAGGCGTATTACTTTAGATCTAAGAAATAAAGGTGTTTTAATTAATCATAAAACGGTTCTCAGATTAATGACACTCCTAGGATTAAAAAGTATTATTAGAACCCGTTGGGTGTAATTATTTCAAGTAAAAAATACGGACTAGATATTGTTCAAGATACTGAAATTCAGTATCTTGATGTCGCCAAACAAAACAATATCTATGTCAAATATAATAAAAAATTATCT
>NZ_JAGYVZ010000110.1 GCF_018380615.1 Flavobacterium psychroterrae
TTTGAGGTGGTCACTTTGAACCGGAATCAACTGATCTCTTTTACAAGAATAGGGTGGTCACTTTAAACCGGAATCAACTGATCTCTTTTACCGGAATGGTATGCTCACTTTTGCCAGAATTTGCATATAGAGGGTGGTGCATCCACTTTAAAAGCTCATATTAGAGAGTTTGCGCAGTTTGTTAATATAATTTGTCAATTTTCGGAATACAAAAACGGAGACAAGCAACTCGATGGAATATTAAAAGGTAT
>NZ_JAGYVZ010000111.1 GCF_018380615.1 Flavobacterium psychroterrae
GAACAACTATCATTTATTTTATAACCTGTTTTTAAAAAAATACAATAATAAAAAATTAAAACACTGACAATGAGACATATAAGAAATAAATTCTTTTGGTTTTATTTTTTATCGGACATTAATGTTTAAAAATATAAAATTATTTTATTCTATTAGTTGTTTTTCTATTTTCTTTTTTCTCATTGATTCTCCTTTTAATTCTATCCGAAGAGCATTGTGAACGATTCTGTCTAAAATTGCATCTGCAATG
>NZ_JAGYVZ010000112.1 GCF_018380615.1 Flavobacterium psychroterrae
TTAAACTCTGTAACATCTGTGGCCCATTTTTCATTTGGCATTGCTGCTTTAAAATTGCGCTTTAATATATTAGGCGCTATTTTTCCTTGTTCCCCTTTATATGATTTATACTTTTTTAATCTAATAACCCGTTGGGTGAAATTAAATTATTTGATTTTTAATATTATTAATTGGTCTGTCAAATATAAATTTGTTAATATATTGAACCAATGTAAGTGCTGCTATTTTTGCTAATATTCTTGTTTTAAA
>NZ_JAGYVZ010000113.1 GCF_018380615.1 Flavobacterium psychroterrae
CTGATGTAGTTTCGCACGTACCAACTGATTCTATTACTCTGATTACGGCTATTTCATGTGAGCATACTTCCGTGATACTATAATTTTCCATATTAATGCCTGAGTCCACAATTTGAGCAGTAAAGCCTCCCCATGATGTGGCTTGTATTTTTTCGAGCGTGACTTTTATCTTAGCTTCGATGTTGGCAGTAATTTTATAATTCCTGACCTCATGTGGAAAATTATCTTTACTGAGTTGGGATAATAA
>NZ_JAGYVZ010000114.1 GCF_018380615.1 Flavobacterium psychroterrae
TCATCTGCATAAAGGCAGATTTGGTTACAGGCGTATTACTTTAGATCTAAGAAATAAAGGTGTTTTAATTAATCATAAAACGGTTCTCAGATTAATGACACTCCTAGGATTAAAAAGTATTATTAGATTAAAAAAGTATAAATCATATAAAGGGGAACAAGGAAAAATAGCGCCTAATATATTAAAGCGCAATTTTAAAGCAGCAATGCCAAATGAAAAATGGGCCACAGATGTTACAGAGTTTAA
>NZ_JAGYVZ010000115.1 GCF_018380615.1 Flavobacterium psychroterrae
ATATAAACGTAATAATTGCAAAATGTTTCTCATATCCAGTCGTTTATTTGCCATATCTTTTGTTTTAAAAACAAGTAAGATATTCTTTATAAACACTACTTTTTGAGGTGGTCACTTTGAACCGGAATCAACTGATCTCTTTTACAAGAATAGGGTGGTCACTTTAAACCGGAATCAACTGATCTCTTTTACCGGAATGGTATGCTCACTTTTGCCAGAATTTGCA
>NZ_JAGYVZ010000011.1 GCF_018380615.1 Flavobacterium psychroterrae
TCAAAATGTTCTACTAAAAAATCAGGAAGCATAAATTTTAAAAGATCTATAGGAGTCATATCAAATTCTTAGATTGCAAATTTCTGATTTTATTTTGACATTCCTCCCCAGGTTTTGTTCTTGATCCAACAAAATCTCCTTTGCGTCAAGATTGGAATTTGGAATTTAAAAAGTTGGAATTTATTTTTGACTTTATTCCAAAAAAAAAAACCATCACTAAAAAGTGATGGTTTTACGTTGAGCCGGCGGAGGGACTCGAACCCACGACCTGCTGATTACAAATCAGCTGCTCTAGCCAACTGAGCTACGCTGGCGACTCATTACGGGTGCAAATATAAAGTGGTTTTTTGAATTTCCAAAATAAATTTGCGTTTAATTTTATTAAAAAACCACCACTAAAAAGTGATGGTTTTATGTTGAGCCGGCGGAGGGACTCGAACCCACGACCTGCTGATTACAAATCAGCTGCTCTAGCCAACTGAGCTACGCTGGCGACTCATTACGGGTGCAAATATAAAGCGGTTTTTCGTTTTACCAAAATATATTTGCACTTTTTTATACTTTTTTTTGCTTACAATTCGTTGATTTTAGCAATCAATTGATTAGCAGTTTCTTCCAATTCAACATTGATTTGTTTGAAGTGTGCTTTTTTGTTTTCAACGTTTTTAGCATTCACTTTTGTGATCAAAGTATCAAAAGCAGCGATAGCTTCATCGATCAAAGTGTTCGTTTCCGGAGTAGGATTTCCTGTTGTAGACATTTCAAATAAGTAAATTGCCTCTATAATATCTCCTAATACGAAGTTGATGTCTTTCTTTAAATTCTTAACGTTTGCCATTTTCTTTTTAATTTTAATTTGCGACTGCAAAAGTACATATAATCTTTTTATTAAGCGCTATGAAATGTAAATTTCTAAAATAGAAGCTTTTCCGCTCAAAATAAATGCATTTATCTCAGCCGGAACTAAAACCGTATCTCCTTTTATATAGGATTGTTTGAAACCGTCATATTCAATTTCAAAACTTCCGTCGATACACATATAAACCGTAAAAGTTTCTCCTGATTTTTCAACTTCAACTTTATCCTGCAACGGAATAAAATTCGTTGTAAAATAAGGACAATCCACAACTTCGTTTGAAGTATTCGGTTTTGTCTCATATTTTTTCTGAGTTTCTACCTTATTATAATTAATGGCATCAAGCGCTAAATCAACATGCAATTCTCTGGTATTTCCCTGAGCATCTTTTCTGTCAAAGTCATACAAACGATATGTAATGTCTGATGTTTGCTGAATTTCGGCAACAACTAATCCTGCGCCAATAGCGTGAACAGTTCCGGTTTCCAGAAAGAAAACATCACCGGCTTTTGCTTTTACATCATCTAAAATCGAAACTAATGTTTTATCATTTAAATGTTTCAGATATTCTTCTTTACTTGAATTTTCCTTAAAACCTACAATAATTCTGGAATCGGGATCCGCCTGCATTACATACCACATTTCGGTTTTACCAAAAGAATTATGGCGCTCTTTTGCTAATTTATCATTTGGATGTACTTGTATCGAAAGATCTTCTCGTGCATCCAGATATTTAAAAAGCAACGGAAATTGTTTTCCAAAACGACTATAAACTTTAGTTCCCAGAATTTCGTTTGGTGTTTCATCAATAAGTTCCATCAATGATTTCCCTTTCAAAACTCCGTTTGCTACAACACTTACATCGCCATCAACGGTAGATAATTCCCAGCTTTCACCGGTTATCTTAGATGAAATTGGTTTGTTAAGCAACGTTTTTAATTTTTCGCCGCCCCAGATTCTATCTTTTAAGATAGGTTCAAATTGTAAAGGATATGATTTTGGATTCATGTTTTTTCGTGCTAATATCTTTAATAATCTAATATCAATCTGATACTATTTTTTACTTCTACAATACTAATTCTTTCACTGTGGCAAGCGCCTTCGGAATGTGTTTTCCGGCATTCATGCTGTCAAAAATTAAAATAACAACACCATTTCTGTCAATTACGTAGGTTACTCTTCCCGGTAAAAGACCAAATAAACTATCGCGAACCCCAAAAAGGTGTCGTAATTTTTTATCCTGATCAGATAAAAGGATAAAAGGCAATTGATGCTTATTAGCAAATTTATGATGCGATTTCACACTATCGCTGCTAATACCAATAACCTCCGCACCTAAATCTTTAAAATCTTCGTATTGATCTCTAAAACTACAAGCTTCGGTTGTACACCCTGGTGTATTATCTTTTGGATAAAAATAAATCACTAGCGGTTTTCGCCCCAAAAAATTTTGGCTTTCAAAAACCTCTCCATGACTATCTTTCGCAGTAAAATTCGGAACTATATCTCCTATTTTTAATGACATTTATTATTCTCCTTTATAAGTTACAAAATTGCGGTCCGTTTCATTCAAAACGATTTCCAGATCAAAATCGGGTTGAATTCTTTTTCTAATTTTATTCCATATCACAACGGCTATATTTTCAGCAGTTGGATTCAAATCCTGAAATTCCGGAACATCCAGATTCAGGTTTTTGTGATCAAACGGAATCTCTACTTCTTCTAGTATAATATCCGCTAATACTTTCACATCGAGAACAAAACCAGTTTCAGGGTCAACTTTTCCTGTAACACTTACTGTTAAACCATAATTATGACCATGAAAATTGGGATTATTGCATTTTCCAAAAACAGCATTGTTCTTTTCAGATGTCCAATCTTTTCTGTGCAATCGATGTGCAGCATTAAAATGCGCTTTTCTTGATATGGTTACTTTCATTTTGGCTGTTGGTTAGTCTGGGTTTAAATTTTATGGTCTTCTAAATAATGATCAAATTCATCAAAAATTATTTTAAACCAAACGGTATAAATTTCGGGTTGTTTTTCAATATCTGCTTTTACATCTTCAATTGTCATCCATTTCCAATCCTCAACTTCTTCAGGATTTATGGCAGGATTATCATTGTAATATCCTATCATAACGTGGTCTAATTCATGCTCAGTTAAACCGTTATCAAATGGCGCTTTATAAATAAAATGAAAAAGTTCCTTCAATTCAGCTTTAAAACCCATTTCCTCAAACAATCTTCTGCTTCCGGCATCAACATTTGTTTCTCCTTCTCGCTGATGGCTGCAACATGTATTAGTCCATAATAAAGGCGAATGATATTTGTGGTGAGCACGCTGCTGTAGCATGATTTCGTTTTTATCATTTAAAATGAAAACCGAAAAAGCGCGATGTAAAACTGCTTTTTCATGTGCTTCTAATTTTGGCATTAAGCCAATTTGCTCGTCGTTTTGGTTTACTAATATTACGTTTTCTTCTATCATAGGTATTATTGATCAAACAAAAATACGAAAAAAGAAATGGCTTGAAAATCCTAAGCGAGATTGTGAAAAGTTTAACGAGCGTTGCATTTTACAAAATTTTGATTAGCAGCAAAATACAAAATAAAGAGATTCAAAAAACCTTAAAAATTAAGCCTTAAAAACTATAACCTTTTGTTTTACGTAAATAAAGAAAAGTTAAAACATACTTAAAAAAATCTCAATTGTAAAGTACACGACATTTCAAGGCGAATTCTAGTCGTATCTTTGAATCACAGAATTAAAGCACTCAAAAACAAATGAAAACAAAAACCCAAATCTTCAGCCTTTGCTTTTTAATTCCGCTTTTTATATTGCAGGCATGCGGACAAAATGCAAAAAAACAAAATACCAAAACAGTTGTCATGGAAAACAAAATCACGAAACCAGGGAATCCTTATTATTCAAATACTGATACAACAAAATTAAACGTTACTGATGCCGAATGGAAAAAAGTATTACCGGAAGATGTTTATGACGTAATGCGTAACGCAGATACCGAAAGACCTTTTACAGGAAAATACTGGAATACAGACGAAAAAGGAACTTACTATTGCGCTTCATGCGGCAATAAACTTTTTAGATCCGGCGCTAAATTTGCAAGCAGCTGCGGATGGCCAAGCTTTTTTGAACAAGACAACAAAAAAAGCGTAGTATATAAAAATGACAATACTCTTGGAATGGAAAGAATCGAAGCTTTATGCGGCCGTTGCGGCGGACATTTAGGACATTTATTTGATGATGGCCCTGAACCAACCGGAAAACGTTATTGCATGAATTCGATTGCACTTGACTTTGTTCCTGACACTAAATAATTAAGACAATAAGAAAATGAAAAATATATTTCTGATTTGCATTTTAGCATTCTCCCTAAACGGATTTGCACAAAGTGCTACAGCAAAAAACACTTCAAACTTTGAAACTATTACGCTTGGCGGAGGTTGTTATTGGTGTGTTGAAGCTGTTTATGAAAATCTAGACGGAGTAAAATCTGTAGTTTCCGGTTTTGCCGGAGGAAAAGTTGCCAACCCAACTTATGAAGAAGTGTGCACAGGAACAACCGGTCACGCCGAAGTAGTTCAGATTACTTACGACAAAACAAAAACCGATCTTAATGAAATATTCAAGGTTTTCTTTACCGTTCACGATCCTACAACTTTAAACCGACAAGGTGCTGATGTGGGAACGCAATATCGTTCTGTGATTTTCTACAAAAATGCCGAACAGAAAAATGCTGCTACAAGTATTATTGCCGAATTAAACAAAGCAAAAGTCTACAGCAGTCCTATTGTGACAAAAGTAGAACCTTTTAAAACTTTTTATAAAGCCGAAGATTATCATCAGAATTATTATGCAAACAATAAAAATCAGCCGTATTGCAAAATGGTAATTCAGCCAAAAATTGAAAAATTCGAAAAAGTCTTTAAAGACAAACTAAAAAAGAAATAACAGACTTTTATATTGGTTAATAATAGTTGCCGTTCATGAAAATGAACGGTTTTTTTGTGTTTTTTTGCCACGAATTACACTAATTTCTTTTTGCAAAAAGTTTAAAAAATGATTCGTGATAATTCGCGTAATTCGTGGCAAACTCTTTCCTAAATTCAATTCATATTTTTTGTAATTTGCATCGACTAAAAAATAAAAATCAATCATCAAAAACCAACAAATGAAGCAATTATTATTATTCTTTGCCTTATTAATTTCAAATTCACAAATTCATTCTCAGGAAAATTTACCCACAGATTATCTCTCTAAAGAATTTCATAAAGGTCGCAGAGAAGCTTTTAGAAGTTTAATGCCCACAAATTCAGTTGCCGTAATTTTTTCTTATCCCGAAAGAGTTTTTTCAAAAGACATCAACTATAATTTCCACCAAAATCCTGATATGTATTATTTATCAGGATACAAAGAACCGGATGCGGTTTTATTTGTTTTTAAAGAAGCACAAGGAACCGAAAAATACAACGAAATTCTTTTTGTCCGAGAAAAAAATGCTTCTCGCGAAATGTGGACAGGAAGACGTTTAGGAGTTGATGGCGGAAAATCTAAACTAGGAATTACTACTGTTTATAACGGAAAAGACTTTAAAGATTTTGCAATTGATTTAAAAAAATTCGACAAAATAATTTATGATAAAATCCCAACCGATATCGGCAACGATAAAAGCGGATTTGATCTTTATGGATTATTAGAAACCTTTAAAACCAAAGCCGGAATTACAAATGAAGATAAAACTTCAATAGATTTATTTACAAATATTACAAACTCACTTCGAGAAATAAAAACTCCCGAAGAAATGGATTTAATGCGTAAAACAGTCAAACTTTCCTGCATTGCTCACAACGAAGTCATGAAAGCAGTTGGACCAGATATGAGCGAAAACGAAGCTGATGGAATTCACGCCTACATTCACAGACATTATGGTGCCGAAGGTGAAGGTTATCCGCCAATTGTAGGTGCCGGAGCAAATGGATGCATTTTACATTATGGAGAAAACAACTCCACAAAAATCGACAATCAGTTATTATTGATGGATGTAGGATCAGAATATCACGGTTATTCCGCTGATGTTACGAGAACAATTCCAGCAAACGGAAAATTTACCGAAGAGCAAAAAGCCATTTATCAACTAGTTTATGAAGCGCAGGAAGAAGTTTTTAAAATTTGCAAACCCGGAACTCCAATCCAGAATTTGACCCAAAAATCAAAAGAAGTTGTCGCTGAAGGTCTAATCAAACTCGGTATTATTACAGATCCCAAAGATGTTAGAATTTATTATCCACATGGATGTTCGCATTTTCTTGGTTTAGATGTTCATGACAAAGGAAATTATATGGGCAATCTAAAAGAAAACATGATCCTGACTGTTGAACCTGGAATCTACATTCCGGCAAATAGCAAATGCGATAAAAAATGGTGGAATATTGGCGTTCGTATCGAAGATGATATCGCGATCACAAAAGATTCATATGAAAATTTATCTGTAGAGTCTCCAAGAAAATGGCAGGATGTTGAAAAATTGGCAACGCAAAAAAGTACTTTTAATGAAATGAAATTTCCTAAAATATAATGTAGATATTGTCCGGCGAACCTCTATGTTCAAAAACCAAAAAAAAAAAAAAAAAAAATCATTAAACAAATGAAAAAATATTTATTTTTATTCCTTTTCACAATATTAACAGCTTGTAATAACCATAATAAAGAAGAAAAAGAGTTTAAAAAATCAATTAATAAAGAGAGCGTCAGCCCATCAATAGCAAAAACAAAATTTGGCAATAAGTCTATTTATGATTTAAAATTTATTACGATCAAAAACGTCTTAATCAATGATCATAGAGTAATATTGTCTAAAGTAGAATTTGAATCGATTTATACTCACATTGATTCTACAAAAACACGGATTTGGGAATGTGGAAGTCCGTTTGATTGGATAGACAGAGAATGGATGACTAAAACTTACGGAGAGAAAGATCGAGAAACAGGGGTATTTGATAAATTTAATGGAGAAATAACAACAATATATAGTAAAAATATTGAGTTTGCCACCAATAACCATATCGTATTATTTGATACCGGTTTTGCTGATAATAATTCTTTTAAAATTATTTCACACAATATAATACTGAACAAAAATACCACATTAAATTAATTTAGAAGTAAATTTCCGAATTCAAAAATGGAAACTACAGAAAATCCAAACGTGGTAAGATTTAGATTTTATTTAAAAGAATTAAATGACGATGCTTTTCTATTTTATTTTAAAGATGGAAAATTGAATTATTTTACTTTGTGGTGGCTTTTATGTTGAAAATAACTCTTAGCCCTAAATGAGATCAAAAATAAGATTGCATCTTAAAACCTAATCCAATACCAGCTGACAAACATAATTTTTAATTTTCCCGTACTTTGTATTCCATAATTCAATTTAAAAATGAAAGCACTTACCTTCTCTTCTTTCGGGAATTCTGATGTTTTAGAATATATAGAAATCCCTAATCCGGAATTAAAAAGCGATGAAATTTTAGTCGAGATGAAAGCCATCGGATTAAATTTTGCTGATGTTTACAGACGAAAAGGAAATTATCACCTGAAAGGAAATCCGCCATTTATTGCCGGTTATGAAGGTGCCGGAATTGTAGTAGACGCAAATAATCACCCTGAATATAAAATTGGCGACCGTGTGGCTTTCGCCGATGTTCCTTTTGCAAACGCAGAGTTGGTTGCCGTGAATATAAATCATGTTCTTCCTTTGCCAGAAGCTATTTCTTTTGAGACCGCAGCTTCTATTTTACTACAAGGTTTAACAGCACATTATTTAGCGACTGACAGTCATAAAACTGCCAAAGACGAAACCGTATTAATTCATGCAGTTGCTGGCGGAGTTGGACAATTTCTAACTCAAATCAGCAAACTTTTAGGCGCAAATGTTATTGGTTTAACCTCATCGCCTGACAAAGCAAAAGTTGCCATTGAACAAGGTGCAGATCACGTATTTCTATATAATGAAGATTGGAAATCAGATATTTTCAAGGTAATTCCAAAAGGCGTTGATGTCGTTTATGACAGTATCGGAAGTACTCTAACAGATAGCTTCAAAGTCACCAAAGAATGCGGTCAAGTCGTTTTCTTCGGAATGGCGGGTGGAGATCCTGAACCTGTAGATCCGAGAATGTTAATGGATACATCCAAAACTTTAACCGGAGGAGATTTATGGAGTTATTTAAATTCTAAAGAAGAAAGAATTAAAAGATCCAGTGAGTTATTCCAGTGGACTATCGAAGGAAAAATTACACTTTCAACACCAACTTCCTTCAAATTATCCGAAGGTAAATTAGCGCATGACTATCTGGAAAGCCGAAAAAGTACTGGGAAAATTATTTTGATTCCGTAGAGAATAAATCTGGTTGTAAAATTTCAGTCGCAGTTGTCAGTCTCAGTTTTCCCGCGATCTTGTCATTCTGTTTTCCATGATAAAACAAATATTTTTGATAGGGTATTTTTTTTTATCTCTCGCAGATTTTGCAGATTGAGCAGATTGAGCAGATTGAGCAGATTTTTATTTTGACAAACAATAAGCATAAAAATCTGTTTTTATCCGCGTTTTCGCTTTAGCGAATCAGTTTCATCCGCGTACTTATCCACAATCTCGCTTCGTTAAAAATTCAATCCAACCCTACAACTGATTCACTTCAATTTTTGTCAATTCAGATAATTGTAAAATCCTGCCAACATCTTCTTTATTTGCTACAAAAAACAAATAATTATCTCCTTGCGTATCATAAGTCATTAATTCAAGATTCCTTTTTTCTAAAGCCGTTTGTATGTAAGGAAACAAATCATGACTATAGGTTTCTTCCGGATAGTTGAAATTAAGATCTTCGCCAATCATTTCTGAGATGAAATATTCTGCATCTTCGGGATCAAATTTCCAATCGCTGTTCCAGCAATCGATACTTTCAAAAAAATCCCATTGACCCTGAATTATTTCGTGATATTCTTTATTCTCTTTTTTAAAATTCTTTAAAAGCTTTTTTGATTGTTTTTTAATCAGTTTTTCTTCTACATTTCCTCTTGAAACTAATTGAATAAACTCCTCAAAAGTTTCCTGAGTAACTTCAACTTCTTCCGGAATTAATTTTCCCTGCGACGGAAGTTGAATACTTTCAGGTAATTCAATATTTAAGTATTCACAAATTCCCTGTAAGACTTTCTCGAACTCTTTAAAACCTATTTTCTGAATATCAGTTTTTGGATCTTTTATATCAATTGATTGCGTTTCTAATATTCCTTTGGTGTAATTTATAAAATGACCGCCGCTATATAATATTTTGAAATCATTTGTTTCTAAACTATTCGTGCAACAAAAAAAGATAACGAAATTATGCAAAACATGTTTCAGGTATTTTTTTACTTCGGGAGTCGGCTCTGTGTAAAACTGAATATGAATATAATCGAATTCTAATTCCTGAAGCATTTGCTCTTCAGTAACTGGTCCAATATCTATTTTTTTATACAATTCATTTAAAACTCCATAAGCATTTTTTAAACCTGAATTCTTAATTTCATCTTGCGCTTCTTTATAATCAAATGAACCTGGAAATGAATACAAATTAACCAAAACCGTATCATGAATTCCCTGAATTTTAAATTCAAAATTATTTATCTCATTATACAGTTTTGTGTATATAGCATCCATAACATCAAAAGAAACTATAGATTTTGGATCATTATTTCTGCCAAATAAATTAGAAAAGAAATCTTTCATGAATATCTTATTTTAAAGTTTCTGCGATCATTAAGGCACATTTTTCACCATCAATCGCTGCTGATATAATTCCGCCGGCATAACCTGCTCCTTCCCCACAAGGATATAAACCTTTTATTTGCAAGTGTTCGTAACTTATTGGATCTCTCGGAATTCTAACCGGAGACGAAGTTCTGCTTTCCGGCGCATGTAAAATTGCTTCATTTGTCAAATAACCACGCATTGATTTTCCGAATTCCATAAAACCCTCGCGTAAAATCTGCGATAGAAAACCGGGAAAAACTTGTCCCATTTCTACCGAAGTTGTTCCGGGAACATAGGATGTTTTCGGAATATCTGCAGAAACTTTATTTTGGGTAAAATCGACCATTCTTTGTGCCGGAACTTTTTGAGTTTCTCCCGCCAAATGCCATGCTTTTTGTTCGATACTTTTTTGGAATTCCATTCCTGCTAAAGCTCCAAATTTTGCAAAAGGTTTAAAATCTTCTAATTTTAATTCGATTACAATTCCTGAATTTGCCGTAACCTGATCACGTTTTGATGGTGACCAACCGTTTGTAACCACTTCGCCTGGACTTGTCGCACAAGGTGCAATTACCCCTCCCGGACACATACAGAATGAATACATTCCGCGACCGTTAACTTGTTTTACAATAGAATATGGTGCCGGTGGCAAATGTTCGCCGCGATAATCACAGCTGTATTGAATACTATCTATTAATTCTTGTGAATGTTCTGCTCGAACGCCTAAAGCAAAAGGTTTGGCTTCGATAAAAATTTTCTTTTTATCCAGTAATTCAAAAATATCCCGCGCTGAATGTCCGGTTGCCAAAATCAATTTACTAGAAAGAATCTTGTCTCCGTTTTGGGTTACAATTCCCTCAACTTCATTATTTTTTACCAAAATGTCGGTTACTCGTGTATCAAATAAAACCTGACCACCAAATTCGATGATTTTATTTCTAATATCTTCTATGATTTTAGGTAGTTTATTAGTTCCAATATGTGGATGAGCTTCCACCAAAATATCTTCGGAAGCACCAAAAGCTACCAGAAGTTCTAAGATTCTGGTTACATCACCACGTTTTTTAGAACGCGTATATAATTTTCCATCAGAATATGTTCCTGCTCCGCCTTCGCCAAAACAATAATTAGAATCTTCGTTTACTAAATGATCTACGTTTATTGCTTTTAAATCACGACGGCGACCACGAACATCTTTTCCGCGTTCAACTACAATTGGCTTTAAGCCCAATTCAATTAATTGCAAAGCAGCAAAAAGTCCGGCTGGACCTGCTCCAACAACAATCACTTCCTGAGCCGAAGAAACGTCTTTATATATAGGTAGCTCGATTTTATTTTCCTGAAAAGGCTCGCCTTGTAAATAGATGATTACTTTCAAATTGATTTTTATCGCTTTTTGGCGTGCATCAATTGATCGTTTTAAAATAGTAATATGTTGAATTTCCTTAGGAGAAACCTTTATTTGTTTAGACAAATAGTCTTTTAGCAACAATTCGTCTGCTGCTATTTCTGGAGTTACCTGAAGTAAAAGTTCTCTTGGCATTGTGTTTTATTTATTCTATTAGCTTTTCTATTTGTGAAAAGAAGATGCAAAAATACTATTTTGAAATGAGATTTTATGTTTACTGTAAAATTTGCACACAGATTTATAAAGATATAAGCAAAGTTCGCAAAGCTTTATTTTTTTAATCGGGCAACGTCGCTAAGGCGCAAAGAAAATAAAAACTTTGTGTGTATATTAAACACCAACTTTTAAAAAAAAATTGTGCTTAATTCTACAGTAAGTTATTAATCTTGCTAAGAAAGACTTTGTACCTTTGTACCTCTCAACCTTTGTACCTCAAAAAAAATGTCTAGAAAAATAAAATTGATTTGGGATTTTCGTGGTCCGGCTTCTGAAAAAACGGCTGAACATCATGAAATCCATCTGAAAGAATATATCGCTATTGAAAAGCTTCCGCTAAATATTACTGGTTTTAAAATCATAAACGAAATGCATGCAACCGCTTTTATGGTTGTCACTGATGAAAATATGATTCAGGTAAGAGATGTTTTAAAACCGCATCGTGGGGAAGTTTTTGAGTAGTTTTCAGTCGCAGTTTACAGTTTACAGTGACCATTAATTATCTTATAAGTCTCAGTTTTCAGTCTCAGTAAAAACTGTAAACCGAGACTGTAAACTTTTTTAATTCGCAACTTCACTAATAAACTTGATTCGCATTAAGCGCAATTCGTCGATATCATAATCGCCATCGAATTCTTTAAGAGCGTCTTCGATTTTATCAGATTCTGATTCCATGAAGTAATCGTGAATTTCTTCCTGCTGATCTTCATCTAGCATATCATCGACCCAATATTTGATATTTAGCTTTGTACCGGCATAAACAATCATTTCCATTTCTTTGATCAAAGCATCCATCGAAAGACCTTTTGCAGAAGCAATATCTTTGAGTGATAATTTTCGATCTATATTTTGAATGATATATAGTTTATTGGCAGAATTTACTCCTGTAGATTTTACCACTAAATCGTCTGGTCGAACGATATCATTATCTTCAACATAACGATTAATTAAGGTCACAAAATCTGCTCCGTATTTTTTAGCTTTTCCTTCACCAACTCCATGAATATTGAATAATTCAGTTAAAGTGATTGGATATTTCAAAGCCATATCTTCAAGAGAAGGATCCTGAAAAACAACAAACGGAGGAACTCCAAGTTTTTTGGCTACTTTTTTACGTAGTTCACGCAACATTCCCATTAAAACTTCATCGGCAGTTCCTGATGATTTTGCGGCGGTTACGATTGCTTCGTCTTCAGATTCATTGTATTCATGATCTTCAGACATCATAAACGAAACTGGATTTTCAATAAAGTCCAAACCTTCTTTGGTAATTTTTACCACGCCATAGGTTTCAATATCTTTTGATAAATAACCTGCAACTAAAACTTGTCGCAATAATGCCATCCAATATTTTTCGTCATGACTGGAGCCTGATCCAAAAAACGATTGTATATCAGTTTTATGTGCTTTAATTACTGCATTTATTCTACCTATTAAAGTAAATACAATTTCTTTTGACTTATAAATATGTTTTGTATCGCGAACAATTTCCAGTAATTTAACCGCCTGATCTTTCGCTTCAACTTTACTTTTAGGATTACGAACGTTGTCGTCCATATCTGCACCTTCTCCGGTTTCACCGTCAAATTCTTCACCAAAATAATGCAATAAAAATTTTCTGCGTGACATTGAGGTTTCGGCGTAAGCTACAACTTCCTGCAAAAGGGCAAAACCAATTTCTTGTTCTGCAACTGGTTTTCCTGACATGAATTTTTCCAGCTTTTCTACATCTTTATAGGAGTAATAAGCCAAACAATGTCCTTCGCCTCCATCACGTCCGGCGCGACCAGTTTCCTGATAATAACTTTCTAATGATTTTGGAATATCATGATGAATTACAAAACGAACATCTGGTTTATCGATTCCCATCCCGAAGGCAATTGTTGCAACAACTACATCTACATCTTCCATCAGAAACATATCCTGATGTTTGGCGCGTGTTTTTGCATCTAAACCTGCATGATAAGGAACGGCGCTGATTCCGTTTACTTGTAAAACTTCGGCAATCGATTCTACTTTTTTACGGCTTAAGCAGTAAATAATTCCGGATTTGCCTTTATGTTGTTTGATAAATCGAATAATATCCGATTCTATGTTTTTAGTTTTTGTACGAACTTCGTAGTATAGATTCGGTCTGTTGAATGATGCTTTGAAAGTATTTGCATCAGACATGTCCAGGTTTTTAAGAATATCTTCCTGAACTTTTGGAGTTGCAGTTGCGGTAAGTCCAATAATTGGCACCTGACCTAATTGTTTTATAATATTTTTCAGATTTCTATATTCCGGCCTAAAATCATGACCCCATTCTGAAATACAATGCGCTTCATCAATTGCAACAAACGAAATAGGCACACTTTGTAAAAAAGCTACATATTCTTCTTTTGTTAAAGATTCTGGAGCAACATATAAAAGTTTGGTTAATCCGGAAGTAATATCTTTTTTAACTTGTGCAATTTCCGTTTTGGTAAGAGAGGAATTTAAGACATGTGCAATTCCGTTTTCCGAAGAAAGGCTTCTGATCGCATCTACCTGATTTTTCATTAGAGCAATCAAAGGAGAAACAACGATAGCTGTTCCCTCCTGAATTAAAGCGGGTAATTGATAACAAAGGGACTTTCCACCGCCAGTAGGCATGATTACGAATGTATTTGTCTGACCTAAAATACTCGTAATGACTTGCTCCTGCAAACCCTTAAATTGGCTAAAGCCGAAATACTTCTTTAATTCCTTGTGTATTTCAATTTCGTTTGAATTCATTCTTTATATTAATGGATATTTTGTATAAATTTGCAACACATAAAGATACAACTTTCTTTTATACATACAAATTTTAAATATTCTGTTTTGATCACAAAAGAAAATATATTGGCGATCGCCAAAAAAACCATACTCTCTGAAAGTGAAGCAATTACAAAGCTAATTGATTTTTTAGACGAAAATTTTTACGAAGCAACGCAACGCATTTACGAAACCAAAGGTCGTTTGATCGTTACAGGCATCGGAAAAAGCGCTATTATCGCTCAAAAAATGGTCGCCACTTTTAACTCTACAGGAACGCCTTCTATGTTTCTTCATGCTTCAGAAGCCATTCATGGCGACTTGGGAATGATCCAAAAAGAGGATATCATTATTTGCATTTCGAAAAGCGGAAACAGTCCTGAAATAAAAGTTTTGGTACCATTATTAAAACGCTTCGGAAACATTTTAATTGCCATTACCGGAAATATAACTTCGTCTTTAGCGAAAGGTTCTGACTATGTCCTGAACACAACGGTTGAAATGGAAGCCTGCCCGATAAATTTAGCACCAACAAATAGCACAACGGCACAACTTGTTATGGGTGACGCTCTTGCGGTTTGTCTAATGGAAATGCGTGATTTTAAACCCGAAGATTTTGCCGTATATCATCCAGGCGGAGCTCTTGGAAAAAAATTATTACTTCGCGTAAAAGATATGATTGAACATTCGTTAAAACCAATGGTGGCTCCGGATACTTCGGTTAAAAAAGTTATTTTTGAAATCTCAGAAAAACGTTTGGGCGTTACAGCTGTAATTGAAGATGATAAAATAATTGGAATTATTACCGATGGAGACATCCGAAGAATGCTAAATGACGTAGATACTATTGCTGACTTAACTGCGAAGGATATTATGTCAAGAAATCCTAAATTAGTGTCTTCGGAAACTATGGCGGTTGACGCCTTAAATATTTTAGAAGATTTTTCGATTACGCAACTGATTGTTGCAGACAACGGCGAGTACAAAGGAGTACTACATTTACATGACATTTTAAAAGAAGGAATCGTATAATGGCAAAGAAAAACCTTGGCGAGATGTCATTTTTAGACCATCTTGAAGAATTAAGATGGTTATTAGTTAGAAGTACAATTGCAATATGTATTATGGCATTTGTTACTTATTTTATAAGTGATTATTTATTTGATGAAATTATTTTGGGCCCAACAAGACCCTCTTTTTTTACCTATGTATGGTTTTGCGACTTATCACATCAGCTAGGTTTTGCTGATAGTATTTGTATCACTAAATTGAATTTCATTATTCAGAATACCGAAATGGAAGGTCAGGTAAACATCTTTGTATGGATGTGTATTCTGGCTGGTTTTATCCTGAGTTTTCCTTATATTTTATATGAACTTTGGAAATTTATCAGTCCGGCTTTATATGAAAAAGAAAGAAAAAATGCTAAGCTATTCATCTTCACTTCTTCTCTACTTTTCTTCTGTGGCGTTGTATTTGGATATTATATTGTAATTCCAATGTCGGTAAATTTCGTGGCTACCTTCTCGATTAGTGAAATGGTGGTAAATCAATTTACAATAGAATCTTATATGGGCATGGTAAAAACAAGTATTCTCGCTAGTGGATTATTTTTTGAATTGCCTATTATTATTTATTTCTTAACTAAATTAGGACTTGTAACTCCTGGTTTTTTAAGAAAATACTGGAAATATGCTGTCGTAATTATTTTAATTATCGCAGCCATTGTAACACCTCCAGACGTTGTGAGCCAAACTATTGTTGCAATACCAATGTTGATTATCTACGAAATAAGTATCCTGATTTCAAGGATTGTTTATAAAAATAAATTAAAAGAAAATGTCTGATATCATACAAGAATTTAATGACTATCGTTCTAAAATGAACGAAAAATTACTCGCTGATAATAACAAAATTGTAAAGCGAATTTTTAATCTTGACACGAATGCTTATGCAGCGGGAGCTCTTGATGTAAAAACCAAAGAACTTTTAGGATTAGTTGCTTCGGCAGTTTTACGTTGTGATGACTGCGTAAAATACCACTTAGAAACAAGCCATAAAGAAGGTGTTACTAAAGAAGAAATGATGGAAGCAATGGGAATCGCAACTCTTGTTGGAGGAACAATTGTAGTACCGCATTTACGCAGAGCTTATGAATTCTGGGAAGCTCTTGAAGAAGAAGCTGCAAATTAGAAAATGTGCCAATTTGATAATCAGATAATTTCTTGAAATGCTCTAATTATTATTTTACGCATATTCAATTAGATGATTTTGAAAATGCAATAATATGTTAATTCATTTATCTGATTGATTATTTTACTTTTAATTTGTCCCTTCTAATCCATTATAAATTGAAGTGAGGAATTTTTTAATTATCTCATTATCTAATTTTCACATTATCTAATTGAACAAATGAAGCTAAGAGCCGATAATTTAATCAAAACCTATAAAGGTCGCAGCGTTGTAAAAGGAATTTCTGTTGAAGTAAATCAAGGGGAAATTGTTGGGCTTTTGGGACCAAATGGTGCCGGAAAAACGACTTCATTCTATATGATTGTAGGATTGGTAAAACCAAATCAAGGTAATATCTATTTGGATGATTTGAATATTACAGATTATCCAATGTATAAACGTGCTCAACAAGGAATTGGTTATTTAGCACAAGAAGCTTCTGTTTTTAGAAAATTAAGTATTGAAGATAATATCTTAAGCGTTTTGCAATTGACTAAACTTTCAAAAGAAGAACAGATTGCAAAAATGGAAAGTTTAATTGAAGAATTCAGCTTAGAACATATTCGCACAAACCGAGGAGATTTACTTTCCGGAGGAGAACGCCGTCGTACCGAAATTGCGCGTGCATTAGCAACAGATCCAAAATTTATTTTATTAGATGAGCCTTTTGCGGGAGTTGACCCTGTTGCGGTTGAGGATATTCAGAGAATTGTTGCTCAGTTAAAAAATAAAAATATCGGGATTTTGATTACGGACCACAACGTTCAGGAAACTTTAGCAATTACCGATAAAACATACTTGATGTTTGAAGGAGGAATTCTGAAAGCCGGAGTTCCTGAAGAATTAGTAGAGGATGAAATGGTGCGTAGAGTTTATTTAGGTCAAAACTTTGAACTTCGTAAAAAGAAACTTGAATTTTAAGAAAGTATACAGTTTACAGTCGCAGTTTACAGTTTTCAGTTTTCAAACTGAGACTGTAAACCGCGACTAAAGACTAGTCGACGGTTATAAATTGCAATTGCTCTATATCTCCGTTATAAATATTGACATCAACTCTATGTTTGATTCCCGGCAAAGACGCTTTTTCTGTAAATTGCCAAAAAAGCCAATCATCTTCAATTTTTTCTCTATAGAAGTTGTAGTTGGCTATCCAAAATAAATATTCTCCAAATTCTTCTTTCAAGAAATCAGCATAATAACGTTCGCCGGTATAAATTATTGGACGAACCTGATAATGTGCTTCAACTTTAGTAAGCCAGCGTTTTAATCCTTTTTTTAAACTATCCAAAGGTTGGTTTTTAGGCAATCTTTCGATATCTAAAACGGGTGGCAAATCGCCTTTTTGCAATTTAACCGTTTTAATAAAAAGATTTGCCTGCTCAATAGAATTCTCATTCGGACGATAATAATGATAAGCTCCGCGTATTATTTTATGTTCTTTTGCGCCTTCCCAATTTTTTTTAAATTGTTTGTCAACACGATCATTTCCCGCTGTGGCGCGAACAAAAACAAATTGAACCGGATATTTTTCTTCTAAAATTTCAACTTCGTCCCATTCTACTTTTCCCTGAAATTCAGATACATCAATTCCAATTACTTTTCCTTTATGATTTTCAAGAACCTGAATATTTCGAACATCCGAAAGGTGTTTATCAACCGCATCTTCATCTAATACTTTACTTGATTTAAAGCCAAGATAATATGCCAGTCCATTACGATAATGATAAACTGCTGCGAATAAAATCAATAACAAAAAAGAGAATACAATAAAGCGAATCATCTTACTGAAAACAGATCGGATTGGTTGAGATTTGCGGGAATAAGAAGTTCGCCGCGTCGTTTTTTTTGCCATTCGGATAAAACTACTTTTTCAAAAACATATTATTCACAACCGATAATAGTACATAAAAAATTATGATTAATGGGATCGCTAAGTATTGAAGAGTGATTACCAAAAGTAACGAAATCAATAAAAATACTATTTGAAGTACGTTATCCTTTACCGTGAATTTCTTGACTTTTAATGCAAATAATGGAATTTCGGCATTTAGAATGTAAGCACTACATAAAGTAATTAGTAGTAAAACCCATTGATTCGTTAAAATTTCGAGCATCAATAAAGAATCTGAAAATTTCAACACCAGAGGTAAACTTAAAATAAAAAGTGCATTTGCAGGAGTTGGTAATCCAATAAATGAGTCGGTTTGACGTGTATCAATATTAAAATTTGCCAATCGATAACAAGAACCCAAAGTCACTATAAATCCTAAAAACGGAATAGCAGGATTTGTTCCTAATTCATGTGCACTGTTTAGAAACAAACTATACATAACAAAACCTGGCGCGACACCGCTGGTTACCATATCTGCCAAAGAATCTAACTGCAAACCAAGCGGACTTGATACTTTAAATAATCGGGCAAAAAAACCATCAAAAAAATCAAAAAAGATTCCTAAACAAACAAAGTAAAAAGCGAATTCGTAATTAGAAGAATCACCAGTTTCTAAAGCTTTAGAAATAAAAACAACTGCGATACAACCACAAAATAAATTGATTAATGTGATTAAATTAGGGATGTGCTTTTTAATATTCATGTTTTATAGTTTTATTTTTGCAACGACAAATTTCGCATAATAACTGACAATTATTACTATTAGTAATAAAAATTATTACCAAAACGTAAAAAATGATTACCATACTAAAACGGAAATTACTAAAACGTCTTTAAAAGAGTTTTTTATCTGAAATTCTGACTTTTGCATTATTTATCAAAAGGAATAAATTTGCTGAGTAAAATATTATATTTTTGGTAAAAATTAAAACAGACTTCGGTTTGCTAAAAAATATCCGTTGAAGAAAATCTTTGTGCTTTTATTATTATGGAGTTGTACGTTACAGTATGCGCAAACCGTTCGGAAATATTCGAATGAATTTATGAATATTGGCGTCGACGCTGCCGCATTAGGAATGTCGAGTGCCGTTGTTGCTTCTACAAATGATGTCAATTCTGTTTACTGGAATCCGGCTGGTTTGACCAATCTCGAAGATCATCAGATATCATTGATGCACGCGAATTATTTTGCGAATATTGCACAATATGATTATATAGGATATGCAAGCCCGATCGATGACAGAAGTGCGTGGGGAATTTCGATGATCCGTTTTGGTGTTGATGACATTCTTGATACGACACAATTAATCGATAATCAGGGAAATATTGATTACAACAGAATCAGTTTATTCTCGACCGCTGATTATGGTTTTACTTTTTCATACGCCAGAAAATTACCTGTTGAAGGACTTCAATATGGCGTAAACGCAAAAATAATCAGAAGAATTATTGGGAAATTTGCAAATTCATGGGGATTTGGTTTTGATGTTGGACTTCAGTTTGAAAGGAACAATTGGAAATTCGGATTAATGCTTCGCGATATTACGACCACTTATAATGTCTGGAATATCGATGAAGAAGAATATGCGAAAATTGCGAATGCCATTCCTGGAGAAAATAATGAATTGCCTGAAAGTACCGAAATAACGTTACCAAAAGCACAATTAGGAGTATCAAGAAAATTTGAATTTCATAATGATTACAGTCTTTTAGTGGCTACTAACCTGAATATGCGTTTTGAACAAACTAACGATATTATTTCTACAAAAGCGGTTAGTATTGATCCTGCTGTAGGATTTGAATTTGGATATACTGATCTTGTATTTTTAAGAGCAGGAGCGGGAAATTTCCAAAATGTTACGCAATTAGATAACACTGAAAAAGTTAATTTCCAACCTAATATTGGTCTTGGTTTTAAATACAAAGGTGTTCAGGTTGACTACGCTTTAACAGATTTAGGAAATCAAAGTACTGCTTTATATTCCAATATATTCTCTTTGAAAGTGGATTTAGGTATCTTTAGATAAAATTATAACATCATAAACTTTTTAAAATTTTAAATTATGAAAAATGTCATTTTCAAAAAAACACTTTTTAGTTTACTATTCTTACTAAGTTTTATGGGCTTTAGCCAAAGTTTGCCTTTATCTAAAGAAGCAAAAATAAGCGTTATTACTTGCGGATTAGGTAATGAAACCTATTCTTATTTTGGTCACACTGCAATTAGGGTTGCTGATCCTGCAAATAATATTGATGTCGTATATAATTATGGAAATTTTGATTTTAGGACTCCAAACTTTGTTGCCAAATTTGCTAAAGGAGATTTAGATTATTTTGCAGTTGTAAGCTCTTTTTCTGATTTTATAAACGATTATAACTACGACAAAAGAAGTGTTTTTGAACAGGAATTAATTATTTCTCAAGATTCGAAACAAAAGCTTTTTGATAATTTAAATACTTCTCTACTTCCGGAAAACCGATCTTACACTTATAAATTTATTGATAAAAACTGTACTTCGATGGTAGTAAATGTCATTAATTTTAGTTTAGAAGAAAACGTAATTGTAAAAAAAGGAGAAACAGATAAAACTTACCGCTCTATTTTATTCCCTTATTTTGATGGACATTTTTATGATCAACTGGGAACAAGTATTATTTTTGGAACAAAAGTAGATCAATTAGGAACCAAAATTTTCCTGCCGTTTGAATTAAAGAACAGCTTAGAAAAAATCACTTATCAAAATCATCCTTTAGTTGACAAAACTAAAACATTACTCAGCTTTGAAAAAGAAACACCAGGTTCATGGTGGAATAACATTTATACTTATTTATTTATTCTTGGATTTGTTGTTTTGGCACACAACAAAATAGTGGACAAAATCTATCTTTTGATTTTGTCTTTAATAGGTTTATTTTTTGTTTTGATGGGATTTTATTCGTTTCACCAAGAACTGGCAATGAATTATAATGTATTATTATTTAGTCCTTTATTATTGATTTTGATTTTTCTATCTATAATAAAAAACAAAAGATGGACATATCGTTTTGCCGTTTTACATTTGCTTTTCCTGATAGTTTACGGAATTTTTATGATTAATAAAGTGCACTTTTTTATTGTGCTGCCCATGATCATAACAAGCGGATTTGTTTTAGTAAGAGTAGCAATTCGAAATAAAAAACGTATTCCAATTATTATCTAAATTATTGTCCGCGGTAAAATAAAACGGTAGTAATGGTTTTAAAAGTAATACTCAAATCCAGAAATATGCTTCGGTGTTTGATGTAATATAAATCGTATTGCAATTTTATCAAACTCTCTTCAATAGATTCTCCATACGAATAATTAACCTGCGCCCAACCAGTAAGTCCTGGTCTAATAACATGCCTTGTTTCATAAAAAGGCATTACACGGGCTATTTCTTCAACAAAAAATGGTCTTTCTGGTCTTGGTCCAATGACTGCCATATCTCCTATTAAAACATTGAAAAACTGCGGTAATTCATCGATTCTGGATTTACGCATCATTTTTCCAAAAGGAGTTATTCGCCTGTCATTTGAAGTTGCAAAAACAGCGCCGTTAACTTCTGAGTTTTCAATCATTGTTCTAAACTTATATATTTTGAAAATGATTCCGTTTTTGCCAACACGTTCCTGAGTGTAAAACAATGTTCCTTTATTGGCAAAAATGTTTGCAATAAAAATTAAAGGAATAAAAACTGCGCAAATTAATAAACCTGTAACCGAAAAGAAAAACTCCATAGACCGCACTAAAAAGAGGTAAAGTCTATTGCTATTACTTCTGCTAAAGGGAAAAAATCGATAAAAATCTCTCGCAATATATTGTACCGGAATCCGCTGGGTTTTACTTTCATAAACCTGGGTATATTCACGAATGACATTTCCGGATTCTAATAAGTGAAGTAATTGCTGGTATAAATCGGCTGTAATTCCATCTGTTTTTTGAGAAGCAATCACAATTTCAGAAACCTGATTTTTGATTACAAAATCTTCAAAATCATTCTTTTTAATTTCTTTTACATAATGAAAATCCAGATCTTCTTCAGAAACTGAATCTGAATTTACAAAACCAATTATTTTATAATGCGGATCAACACTTTCTAATCCTAAAACTAATTCTTCAACTTGATTTTGGTCGCATATCAAAACAACATTTTGAGAAAAACGATGTGACGCCAGAAAGTAAACATAAAACAAACGCCAAATCAATAATGTACCAAGAATAGTAAAGTAGAATATAAAGATAATTAGTCTTTGTTTGGGCAACTCAGGAGATAAAATGGGAGTAAACAAATACGCTAAACTTGTAGCTGTAGTTGTAAACATTACACTTTGAAGTATTTGAAGCTGATTACTTGCAACCTGTAAATTATACATTTCAAATATAACGCCAAAAATATATACATAACTGAGAAGCAAAACGATACTTAAAAAATTACCTGAATCAAAAACAAAGTAATTATAATCGAATATTAAACTTAATATATATAAAGCTGATAAAATAAAAACAGCATCAAAAACAAGAAGCAATATTCTTCTTTCCGAAATTTCGAAGTGCATTTTGTTGTTAGAAAACATTTTATTCAATTGGTTTAGGGGGCTTAAACTTGAGGCAAATGTATTATAAAAAATAAGACTTAGTCTACAGAATTTTTTTCTTTTTCAGGAATTTTAACTTGTACTAAAAGAAGAGATAATGCATAGACGAAAGCTGGGGCGGCAGTTCGCATTGCAGCGTGATTTATAGTCAACATCCAAAAGACAAAAAAGGACAGAAAATATAAATGTTGTTTATTATTGATGTAGACAACAAAAGGAGTTATAAAAAGTATTATAAGACCAAAAATCCCAAATAAACCATGTTCACTTAACATACGTGTAACTTCATTATGTGAAGCAGCCTCTTCACCAAATGTTTCTTTTCGGATTTGTTTTCCCATTCCGGCTCCAATTCCTAAAATTGGATTATCCAAAAAAATAGTAAGCTCTTCTCCCATTATTTCTTCTCTACCACCTAAACGATCTTTCTTCGTTCTTCCGGCAGCATCCTGATTTGCATATCGTTTTTCTATAAGTCCGTTAGTTTGTAAAGAAGAATACGTCCAAACACCAATTCCCATTAAGGCTGTTAGAATAAAAACCCATACAAACTTACTTTTGCCTTTGGCATTTGAAAAAAGATACAATAACGATAATAAACAAACAATCATCACTACAGCGGTTATAACCCCTCCTCTTGAAAAAGTTACAATTCCTCTATAGGTGATAAAAATTAATAGAGCTCCATTTATTAAGATTACTTTTTTTGTTTTTGAGAATAATATTAGTTGCGTAAAAAAAACAAACATTCCTAAACCAAGAGCCGTAGAAACCTGATTAGGACCAAATCCTCCCGAAGTTTCAAAATTAGATTGTGTTCCGGTTACGACATCTTTTACACTGGGATTAAATAAAAACAAATAAATAGTTGTACTAACAATTGGCAATCCCATTGCGACTACTATATTTTGCAAATCAGAAAATAAAATTCTTCTTTTGAACATGTAAATTGATGAGATCGCCAAACATACTGGTCCTGATAAATTAAAAACTAATGATTTTTTTATATCTACATCATAATTAATTACCGTAGAAGTTATTAAAATTCCCGGTATTAATAAAATTAAAAAGAACCAATATATAAATGCATTTGTCGAGAAATTACTATAGATCATGCCTAATAACATAAAAAAAATAACACTTGTTTTGACAAACTCATTATTAAAATTACCTCCAGTCATTCGCAAAAAAACCTCAACACCAACTAAATAAGCCGAAATCAATATAACCTCATTATTTTTATTTTTAGATTTATAGACGATAAAAAAACCAATAATTATAATTGCCAAAGCATATATCCGAGACAAAAAAGGTGCAGCAAATATTACTATTGCAATAATTGCATGAATTAAAAGCAGAAGATTATATGATAAAGAAAGTTTTTTCATTAATTACTTTTTATAAGCCGAAATTAATTTTTCGATTACAATTTCTTCTGAATAGTTCTCCAGAACTGATTGATTAAAATTATCTCCTATTTTTTTTCTCAACGATTCGTCTTCAATTAATTTTAATAATTGCTTTTTTACTTGAGAAATAGAAGACGGATCAAACAACAAACCATTATTGTTATCTTGAATAATAACGGAACAGTAACCTACATTTGTTGAAATAACTGCCAAATTCTCTAAAGCATATTCAATAAGTGTTACCGGAAATCCTTCATCAGTTGATGCCAAAACTCCAATAGAAGCTTGTGCTAAAATATATCTGATATCGCTTTTTTCTCCATACAAATGTACAGAATTCTGTAGCGAATGTAATTTTACAAATTCTTTTAAAACGGCTGAATATGAATCTAAATAGTCTTTTCCTATTAAGTGAAGACTCCAGTCGGATTCATTTAATTTTAACTCCTGAAACGCTTTCAAAACTAAAATATGATTCTTAGGATTTTTTAAATTTGCTAAAAAAACAATCCTTTTACCTATTTTCCCTTTTAATGAGGTTATCTTCTCATCATTAGTTTGAGAAGTTGTAAAATTAGGAATAAAAATTACGTTGGGGCATTTCATGTTTTTCTTACTCCAATCTTCTAATTGACGGTTCACAACAAAAATCGAAGAAAAAAAAAGAGATAAAAAAACCAAAACTCTATTCTCTTTTTTGGTTTCTTTTACTCGGCTTCCATAATGATCGTGCCAAATAATTCTGATTCCGGGCAAAGTCAATTTAACCAATACTGCAATAAAAAAAGAGGAACTATGTGCATGAATTATCTCAATTTTATTCTGAATTATATATTTTCGTAACCGAAAAATTGACTGAAAATCGACGCGCTTTTTCTTTTCTAAAAATAAATAAGATACTGCTGCATTGATTTGTTTCTTCAAACTTCCTTCTGCTCTGGTTGCAATTAAACCTGAAAATTCAATTTTCTTAGATAAAGCATTGGCATAATTAACAGCCATTCGTTCTGCACCGCCGGCATTTAGTGAGTCTATTATTTGTACAACTCTCATTTAGTTAATAGCTTTTTAATTTGGGCTTCAAATATCTCAGTGGTATAATTTTGCGACCATTCAATCGCTAATTTGCTTTTGCTAAGAAAACTGGTTTCATCATTAAGAATTTCAATTATTTGATTTACATCTTTATCTAAATTCATTTCTAGTAAAATACCTCTATTTTCATAATCTAACATAAAAGGAATGCATGAAACTTTACTGGCAATTGGAACACAACCCCAAAACATTCCTTCTGCAATTGCTTTTGGCCAGCCTTCACTTTTTGAAGGTAAGATAACGAAATGACTTTTTTGATAGGCTTTTTTTAATGTTTCATTATTTTGATTTCCGTGTAAAACAATATAATTTTCAAGATCATTAGTTTTAATATAATCTTCTAATTGACTTCTTTCAAAACCTTCGCCGTATACGCTTAATGACGCTTTACATTTTTTACTTCTTAACTCATGTACTAATTTTACAGCATACATAGGATTTTTACCTGAAACTAAACTTCCAACAAATATGAATTCTATTGAATGAGAGAAATCAGGCTTTTGGATAATTTCTTTTTCAGATTCTGCATAAGTAGCGGTAAAAAATGGCTTGATGTTTTTTGTCTGATTTTCCCAATCACCATAAACCAAAACTTTCATATTACGGGTTAAAAAAGTATTACTTAAAATCCATTTTTGGATTTTATATGTATATGGCTGATTACTTTTTGGATCCCAATTACCTGCATATTTTGCTGTTTTAGTTTTATGCGGAAATAAAATCTGAGCAAAACATCCTATTAACCCCACATTTCCCGGACAACGTAAATGTATATGGTCAGCATTTTTCATGGTCAAAAACATTTTCCAGAAAATAATTGGTAATTTAAAACCTGAAATGATAGTATTTCTAAAACTGATAAAATTAAAATCCGGGACTTTTCTAAAATCAATTTTACTGTGTTGATAAGAAATATCTATTGCCGTTGATTCGCCATTTTTTAATGGAGCAACAACAATTACCTCATCAACATATTTAAACCAAATATTCATTTCCCGAACATAAGGTGCATAAGCAAAATACTGATTAGTCTCGTCAATATGTGAAACGTGGGTTATTATGGCGAATTTCATTATTTTATTTTTGGTTTATTAACCAATAAACTTAAAAAGCCTACACTTCTTCCTAATGTTTCTGTAAAGGCTGTTTTTTTATTTTTTTCTGATAAAATATTTGTAAACCTAATTAAAAGCAATAAAAGGGTTATCAAGTTCCATTTTATTCTATCTTTTAAAACGGGATTAGGATTTTTAATTCTCCACACATACCAACCATTTCTTACCACCATTTTACCATAATAGCATTGATTAGGTCTTCCTGATTCATCATGAAAATGGCCTAATTTTGCGGCTGTATTTATATATAAACTTCCCGTTTTTGAAACTCTTAAAGTAAAATCAGCATCTTCGTACAAGCCATAACCTTCAAAATAAGTTGAAAATGAAAGTTTTTCAAAAACTGATTTTCTAAACGAAGAAACTCCTCCCATTAATTGTTCTACTTCATATATTTTATTTGTTGGTGGTAAAAAACTAACACTTCTGCCATGCGAAAATAAGGGTAAAAAACCAGGGGGACAATCACTATCTAAATGGAGTTTTTTTCGTAAAATAAATCTACTTCCTTCTTTGCGTTTCCATCCGTCAAAATAAAACTCATTTATTGAAGCCTTATAATCATTCCCTACTTTTTCCCATTTTGTTTCGTTGGTGATATAACCTCCAACTCCTAATGCCTGTGGGTAAATAATATATGTTTTAATTAATTCTTCAAAATAATTTTCTTCGAGAATGGTATCGTCATCAAGAAAACAAACGATATTAATATCCGAATTTACTTTTGCAATCCCAAAATTTCGCTGTTTGGTCAATCCTCTTTCTTCATTTGAAACGAGAAAATATTTTAATTTCTCAAACTTATTATCATTTAGAATTGTTTCTGTCTCTTTATTTGTAGAACCGTCAATTATTAAAATTTCATCCGGATATAAGGTTTGCTTCTGAACTGATTGCAATAGTTTTAGCAAAGGTTCTGAGCGCATATAAGTACAAATAACTAGGGATAATTGCATAAATTATTTAGAGGCTATAAAAAACAAATTATTATATCCTTTTTTTCTATCATATTTTCTACCATCAAGCGCGTAATAGTCTTCTATAGAATAAACTTCTATATCATTAAATCCAGCTACTTTTAAATCTTTTATTAATCCTTTTTTATTATAGTAATAACCCGGAACTTCAAATCCTTTAAATCCGGTATATCTATTTCCTACTTTTTCTCCTAAAAAAACAGAAAATAAGCTTCTTAATTTAAAATAAAGTGTTTTATTGAATGTTCCTACCTGATTATGAACCGTTCCTATTAATATACCTTTAGGAACAAGAATTTGATGAGCATTCTTAAAAATCGTTAAGCGATCTTGTCTAAGAGGGACATAAGTCAGCATACTATTTAGGATTGTAACTAATTCGAAATCCTCTGTAACTTTATTAAAGTCTTTTGCATCGCCAACAACGGTTGATGTTATTGTATCAATATTCCAAACTTTTAAGTTTACCTGACATTTTTCAATCATGTTCTCAGAAATATCTGAAGCAACAATTTTAGTTGGCTGAAAATATTTTGCAATTCCTTCTAATTCCCTTCCTGTACCACAACCAAAAACCTTGATGCTTTCTATTTTCCCAGTTTTTTCATAACGCTTTAAACTTGTTTCGAACATAAATTGTTCAAAATTCGAAACTGATTTTAAAACCTCTTGTGTCTCTATTATTTCTTTTCTCTCCCAAAAATTCTTATTGTCAATTTTCATTTAAATATTATTTGATTTTTTTTAAAATAACAGATATTCTTTCTTTATTTTTCTTGAAATACGTATTCAAAAATAAGTAGATCTTAAAAATATTTGGTTTTAAAACCATATGATAATGTGGCGTGTCAAACAAAATTGATTGAGCCATAAATTTTGATTTAAAATCCTGAACTCCTTTTGAACCTCCCATAGATATATTATATCCTTTATATCCAAGTCCGTAGGCCTTTTTAATTATTTCCCAATGTATAACGTAGCCAATATTTAAATCCGGTTTTTCTTTTTTTGTACCTCCCGAAATATAGGTTAAATAATTGCCACAATCTACAACAAACGCAGCACCTTTAATTTCGCCTGCAAAATTGACAGTCAATAAAAAAGCTCTTTTTTTAGCTATTAAATTTAGCATCGTATTTTTAAAATCTTCAAAAGCACGAACGGAATAATTACCAAACTTTGCGTTATCTTCTATAATACTATAGGCTAATTTACAATCTTCTTCAATTTCCGGATAAGTAATTTCAATATGATTTCTATATGCTAAATTAATATTACGCCTGGGCTGTAAGGCAAATTGCTGTAGCAATTCTTCCGGATTTGACGCGGTATTAAAACCCAGCCAATTTATTCCGTAGGAACTATAAATATGCTTGAACAAACTTCCTTCTGTTCCTAAATTTTTTATCTTACTTCTTATATTCGTATTATACGAATTAGCTTTTATAAGCTTATTGATAGAAAAAGGAATACTATATTGAGCATAACAGCATTTAAGTTTCTTAGCTCTTAAATATAATTCGCTGATGCCAAAAGAAATATTTTCCTCAAAATTATCTCGAAATATTGGACCATGAGGAACAATATAAAATTTAAAGAAAGCCATTTTTGCAATTACCGCGCCATATCCTCCAACTATTTTTTCGTTTTCCAGGAATAAGCCTATTTCAAAATCAAACCCGTATGATTGATACGACTGTAACCAATCTGAAAGTATTAAATGACTTCCTCTGTCGTTTTCACTAACAAAATCGTCCCATTTCTCCAGCCATTGCTTTTCTTTTGTAAAAAATACTTTCATTAAGAAAATTTTCTAAAAATTAATCCTGAATTATTTCTTTCAAATATATTCCCTTCGAAATCAATATCAAAAAATACTTTTTCAAAACGTGCCCAATATTCAATTAATTCAATAAGAGTTGGATTCCAAATTTCGTTATTTACAATTTTGTTTCCTAAATATTTAAAATTCTCAGCCACTTTTTTGTCTATTGTTGTTGGAGTTGAAAATAATTTCCCTGTATGATATTTCATTGGCACAGAAAAATAAGTGTGTGCGATAAAAACACCTTTTTCATTTGTTAAAGCATTTATATTTTCGTGAGATAATGATTTCTTAAAATCAAGCATTTCTAAGGTCTGAAAAATATAAAACTCTTTATCTGTGATTGTATGTTTAAACACAATTGGAGAATATTTTGCTAATTTATAAGGGATGTTTTTTTTCTTATTCCAAAATAGTAAAACCGAAAAAATAGAACTTCCAAGTTTTGATACGTCTTTTATAAACGGAAAAAACGATTTTAAATCTCTTTGAAAAAACACTTTTTTAAAACGCGAAGCACTGTATTTATATTTTAAAATTAAATCCTCTTCATTATAATAATGAAAAATAATGTTTTTGATTATTAGTTGCATTTTCTTTATAAAACCTAAATTTTTATTTCCTTTTAAAAAATTAGACAATGTAAAATGCTGTGTATTAAACTGATTTATGACTCCATTAGTTGCGGTTCCGGAATCAATATAATTCCAGAGTGTATGGATATTTTTATCTTGTAAAATTCCTTCAAACTTTTTCTCGCTGATATCACTATTTTTTAAAAGAGAAAAATTATAAGGTTGAAATCCATGATCGATCCAAACTTTAATATCATTTAATGGAGGAACAAATTGCTCAAAATCTGCAAAACTATCTTCATTCGATTTTATAGATTGTGAAAGTGAATGATAACATAACTCATGCCCATCATTATTCCATTGTAACAGTTCTTCTTGCTGGTTTTGAAATGATGCGTTATCTTCTCGCTTTGAAAAATGATTCAGAAAAAAACCCTTAGTTATTTTTATCTGATGTTCCTTAAAAAAAATTCTTTGCAAAACAAGATTTTCGGCAGTATCAAAATCACAATGATCCGTAAAACAAGCGATTGCAACAAACGGTTTCTTTGATCTGCTTATTTCAATTGCTTCATTCTTAGGAAATAACAGTGTTGGATTTGCAATGAAATTTAGTTTTTGTTCTGCTAAAACAATTGATTTTCTATTTTCGTTTCCTAAATAACTGGTAAGTGGAGAAGAAAATTCAGGATTAAAGCGCCATAGTAAAACTGTTGGATTTTTATAATCAATTTCCCAAATTCCGCTAGTTATATTAGACTGTACAATCTGCGCGTTTTGCAGTTTAACAATTTTTGGGCTAAATGGGTTTGCAATATAATTTTTTTTACATTTTTGCCAAGTGTAATCATGATCACGAAATTTAGCAATTGGCTCAGAAAAGGTAATTTTTATATCGAAAGATTTATAATCTGAAAGATTTAACAAATTTAAATCTATAGCACATTTTGAATGATGATTTGTATCAAACTCAACTTTTTGACTTCCTGAAGATGTTATAATTACTATTGATTCTATCAAAATTTATGCTTTGGTTTTTAATTCATTTGCCCAATATTGACTTTGTTTCCATTGCTTTTTAAAACTCGAAAAGTAACGAATTGGATTTTTTATTGTCTGTGCTTTATAAAATTTAAAAAATAAAATCGTTTTGTATCCGTTTATTTGCTCTTTTCTTACATGCAAAATTTTATACAGCATAATAGTTGGCGATGGTTTAGGCGGGATCAAATCTTTATGCCATTCTAAAACCGGTTTTGTTCTAAAACCTCCCATTGGTGCTTTTAAATGTAAAATTTCAAGTTTTGGAAAATAAATAATATCCACACCTTCATTACGAAGCTGCATTCCAAAATCTGAATCTTCACCATAACCAAATTCAAACATTTTATTGAATTTAACTTTCTGTAATAAACCCGAATGTATAAAACTATTTCCGGAACCAAATATTGAGGATTGATTAATAAAAATATCAGTTTTTATTTCATTGAGTTGCAAATAAGATGTTGAAATGGCTTTTACTCCATACTTTTTGATATTAGTAAATACATCTTTCAGTAAATTTTCATCAAATCTATTATCATCGTCATTTAGAAAAACCCATTCACTTTTAACTTCTGCCAAAGCTAAATTCCTTGCATTACACGCTCCGGTTTGATGCGTGAAAATATGCTTTATTACAAAGGGCCAGTTTTCCCCTAAAATATAATCAAGTTCTGAAATACTGTACGGCAATGGATTTTGTTCTACAATAACGACATTTATTGGCAAATAAGTTTGTTTTGACAAATCCTTTAAAACATCATACAAATATTGTTTTCTGCCAATTGTTGGGATTATGATGTCGATTGTTCCGTTGCTAATTACTTCCTTTTTTGATTCAACTTGAATTGCTTCAATTATAGAATCATTTTTCAATTTTCTTTTTGAATAAAACATGCTGAAAAACAGTGGCAAAAATGCTATTCTTCTTTCGTATAAAAACAGATTTAAAAATAATAAAAATGTCCAACGTGTTTTATAATGCTGCTTTACAAATCGAAATAAAACAAAATCACTACTTCTTTGCTTTTTTTCTGTGTCTAAAAAATCTTTTAAAAGTGTAGGTTCAGAGTAACATAAAACTCCATTTGGCATTGCAAGTTTTGCTAAAGAATTTAAAAAATAATCAAAATTATTAATTGCATTTATTTGATGTTTTAAAGCTGCCAAAACCGAAGCTTGAATTCCTCCAACATTGCTGCTCATTTGCCAGGTTGGATAACTTACTTTTTTATTTATTTTAATAAATGGAGATTCTTCGACATAACCAATGGCATTTGATAAATATTCTTTTTCAAACGGATTATACGAAGCCATGATTTTATTATGATGAAATATAAAAGAAAATTCAGCTATATTTAGATTTGATTTTAAATCATAATGACACCAAGCTATTAACTTATCCGGAAATGTTAATGCTAATTCAAATAGAGTTTTTGCAATATTATGTCCTGAAAAAACAACATTTTCTTCACCATTTTTAACCTCAACAACTTTATTTTTTTTATGATAAATAACAATCATTATTTCTTTTTATATTGTTTGATTATTTCCTGATAAAACTCAATATTATCTTTAGATAATTTCTTGATATCAAACTTCTCTTCTACTTTTTGTCGTGCTTGTTTACCTATTTTAAGACTAAGCAATTCATTATTTAAAATCTCATTAATTCTTTGAGCATACAATTCATGATTTTCAGGATGTACTAAAAAACCACTTTCCTGATCGGTAATAAGTTCTTGCGACCAGCCAATATTACTATTTACTACTGCTTTTTGCATCGCCATCGACTCGATTGTTACCATTCCCTGCGTTTCTGCAAAAGTTGGAAACACGCACACATTTGCCTTTTTTATATAAGCTTGTACTTCGCTGTAAGGTATTTTTCCTAAATAAATAACGTTTTTCAAATCGTCATTCCTGAATTGTTCTTTCATCAGTTCCCATGTTGACGCTGACTTTGTTTTAATGTCATAAGAATCGCTGCCTATTAAAACCAATTTTGCATCAGGATTATCTTTGCGAACTTTGTTGAAAATTTCGGGTAATTCTAAAACTCCTTTTTTTCTAATCAAAGTACCAATGTAAAGAATCAATCCTTTTTGATATTCAGTCGGAAAAAAATTTTGAAACGTCTCAAGATTTAACCCATTATGAATTACTTTGGTTTTTTTATTTTTAATCTTAAAAAGGGAATTTGTCAATTTTCCGGCAAAATCAGTTGGAGCTATAAATGCATTCGCGTTTTGTAAAGCTAATTTTTCAAACCAGAAGTTTTTCTTTTTCTGCTTTCGATTTTCTAAATGACAAAAATAAGTATCACTTCCGTGAAAGCGAATTACTAACGGAATTTGAAATTTCATGAACGCAGTAATTCCAGTCCAATCCGGAGCTTCTAGAATAGAAATTCGCTCGTTTTTAATTACTGAATTGCAATAGTTTTGAATGTACTTTCTATGAAAAAACCATCCGAAAAATTGATATGATTTATTTTTAATAAGATGAATTCTGATACCATTTTCAACAATAATTTCCTGATCTTTTTGCCCAAAAACAAAAACTGTAATTTCCTCTCCATCATTTATTAATGCAGTAGCCAGATTTTTTATGCTCGTACCAATTCCTGCTGCCTGAGCAACTTTCTCATGTGGATATTCTGATGTTAGAAAAGCTATATGCATTTTATTTCTTAAAAAAATCTTTTATAATTCGTGCGGTAAAAATTCTCGCGCCTTCATCATTCATATGTCCGCAAGATGAAAAATATTGATCTTCAATAACTGCATTTTCATAGTTATGAATTTCAGGATATAATTTATTAACTTTTTGAAAGTAATCTTTTCCTATAACATTTTCGCACATTGGCGTCATTATAGCAATAAGATTAATATGGTTTATTTTGCAAATCTTTTTTATCTCTTCATAATAACGATTTGTTTTTGGCTCGAAATTTAAATTTTCTTCATTTAGCTTCCCTACATTAGATTTTAAACCATCAAATCCTCCGTTATCAAGTTCTTTACTTTTTTTATTTAAGCCATAAAAAAACATTTCTCTAAAACCAATTTTAGCATCATATTTTAAATATCTGTAAAACGGGATATAATAAAAACTTTTAAAATCATCTAAACCTTCAAATTGGCTTTTCACAACATCTGAACCATGTAAATATGGTAAAAAATGAATAAACGCACCTTCTGATTTTTGTTCTGATTTTAATGTTACATCGACATCGATTATAACGTTTTTAATTGTATTTTTTTTTAAAGCAACAATTTTAAAACCAAATCAGATTCAAATAATTTAGCACCCTGCATTCCAAAGTTAAAAGCTTTTAAACCTTTATCCGTAAACATTTGGGTTACAAAATGATTATTTGCTCTTGATAATCCTAATATAACGACATGATAATTTTTGGGTCCGTATTGTAAATATATCCTATTTTATCTCTTTGATTTGATTGAAGGAAAATATATGAATATTCCTTATCCATTATTATTGAAAGCATAAGAATTAAAACAAATATCTTTAATGAGTAGAACAAAAACTTTCTCATTTAAATAAAGTGATTTGCTCTTTAAAAAAGATTTTATACTGGATTCTTAACTTCATCTATTTCTTAAAAAAATCTTTAATTATTCTGGCTGTAAATATTTTAGCTCCCTGATCTGTCATATGTCCGCAAGACGAAAAATACTTATTTTCGACAACTACGTTTTCATAATTATGAATTTCAGGATATGTCTTTTTTACTTTATCAAAATAATTCATCCCCACAACATTCTCACACATGGGCGTCATGATGGGAATAAAATTGATATGATTTGCTTTACAGATGTTTTTAATTTCTTCGTAATATTTGTTGTGTTTCAAAGGATTTAAATTAGTAATATTGTTTTTCATATTACCATTTTTATGTTTCTCTAACGGATAATATCCTAAATTATCTAACGCTGTCGTTTTTTTATGAATTGTTGTAAAAAAAGTTTCTCTTATTCCAATTTTAGCATCATATTTTATATATCGATAGAATGGAATATAATACAATTCATTGAAATTTTCCTGATTAGAAAAGTGCTTTTTAATCACTCCGGAATTATGAATATACGGCAAGAACAAAGCTGCAATTCCTTCGGCTTCATGATCGCTTGAAAGATTCAAATCAGACTCAAGAATTACATTTTTGATATCGTATTTTCTTTCAATCATTAATTTCAACATCAATGATGCTTCGAATAAATGACCGCCACTCATACCATAATTAAATGTTTTTAATCCTTTGTCTTCAAACATTTGCGAAACAAAATGATTATTTGCTCTTGATGAACCTAAAATGACAACATCATAGTTTTTGGCTTTAGAGTTAAAAACAGTTTCAATTTTCCCTCTGTTTTTAGACTGCATAAAAATGGCCGTATATATGCCATCCAAAGCAACGGCAATGAAAATGGCTACAACAATAATTTTGATTGTATAAATTAAAAAACGCTTCATTAAAATTGAAAATATATAAATTCTTTATAATCGGAGAAAGTTCCAAATGCTATTATTGCTGTTATTGCCAAAGCAAGTTTGAGCATATTTCTTTTTCCTGACAAAGGTTCTACTTTGTTACGATTATTCCATTCGACTAAAACAAAAACCCCTATCATAAGGAGTAATTCATAATTATAACGTTCGTTTTGCAGATATTGAAAATTGAATTCTCTGTTCGTGAAAATTCTTTTTAAATATAAAACTGCATCTGTTATGGTTCGGGCTCTAAAAAATACCCAAGCCACACAAGTCAATAAAAACGTATATAAAATGCTCAACAGTACTTTTGCAGAGTCAAAATTCCATTTTAATACAATGGCGTCCATATTTTTTCTGTTACTATCGGACAGTAATAATGGCAGAAAGTAAACTGCATTTATGAATCCCCAAACAATATAAGTCCAGTTTGCACCATGCCAAAATCCGCTTACTACAAAAATGATGAATGTATTTCTGATTTTCATCCAGATTCCGCCTTTGCTTCCGCCTAACGGAATGTACAGATAATCGCGAAACCATGATGAAAGCGAAATATGCCAACGACGCCAAAACTCGGCTATATCTCTTGAAAAATAAGGATAATTGAAGTTTCGTAATAAGTCCAATCCAAATAATTTTGACACTCCCAATGCAATATCCGAATAGCCTGAGAAGTCTCCATAAATTTGAAATGCGAAATAAATTGCTCCCAGAATTAATGAAAAGGAATTCATTCCGGTATAGTTGTCAAAAATAGCATTTGCATAAGTCGCACAAGTATCTGCGATCACTACTTTTTTGACTAAACCCCAAACTATCTGGCAAATACCTTCTTTGGCTTTTTCAAAATCAAACTCACGCTTTACTTTTACCTGGGGTAATAAATGTGTTGCTCTTTCTATTGGCCCTGCGACTAAAAGCGGAAAATAGCTAACAAATAAGGAATAATCTACAAAGTTATATTCGGCTTTGATTCGTTTGTAATAAATATCAATTACATAAGAAAGTCCGTGAAAAGTGTAAAATGAAATTCCTACGGGAAGAATTACGTTTAGTAAAATTGGACTTGCTTTTAATCCTGTGGAATTTAATAAATCTGCAAATGAAGAGGCAAAAAAGTTGTAATATTTGAATATCCCTAAAAATCCTAAATTGACTAAAATACTAAGCCAAAACCAAAATTTTCGACTTCGTTCTGATTTTCCTTTTTCAATTTGAATTCCGGTGTAATAATCCAGAAATGTCGAGAAAACCAATAAAAACAAGAATCTCCAATCCCAGCAGGAATAGAAATAATAACTAGCTATAATTAATAAAGCATTTTGTGTGCTTTTTGTTTTATTAAAAACAAACCAATACAGAAAAAAAACTATTGGTAAAAAGATCGCAAATGCTAAAGAGTTAAAAAACATATTATTTTGAAAATTTGGTAAAAAATTTATTTAAAAATAAAATTCGAAATTAGTTAAGTATGGTTTCTATAGCTTTCCAAATTCTTTCTGAAACATTCTGCGGCGGATGCTGATTAATTATCTCAAACCATTTTTGGGCATTTGCAATAGTTTCAGATTGCTGAACTAAACCAAGTTTGATTTTATCCTTTATATCCTGAGGTGAATTCAACCACAAAACAGCATTTTTATTGGGCATGGAACGAAAATGAACATATTTGTAAATTTTTGAAACTGACCAGTTTTTATCTATTTTATTTTGAACATCATAATTTATAAATGCACAAGCTTTTTGATGCGCAACATAATCAAATACCATTGATGATCCTAAATTTAGTACCATTTCAGTATGTTTAATTGTATTCATTTGTAATTCAAGATCTTCTTTTGTTGGCAAAATAGTATCCCAGTCTTCTCCAACTTTTTGCCATAAAGGTGCAATTGGTTTGATTATATCTTTATTTTTTTCAAGAACTTGATCATATCTATTAGAGAAATCTACGGGACAGCGTCTAAAAATAATTCCTAACGAATTTCCTTCATTATTCAATTCCCTAACCGCATCTGCAACATCAGATAAATATTGTGGATCATCTGGACAAGTTGTAAAATCATCGCCGGAATAACAAACATATTTTTTGTTTGAATCAAGCTGATGTTTTTCGAAAAATTCATCCTTTGAAACTATTTTGGTCGTATCAAAATGACTTTCGAATTGTGGTGTTCCGGTAATAAAAATCTGAGTTCCTTTTATATTTGGATAATAATGTAGTAATTCATTTTTCATGTGTTCGCTCCAGACAAAATAAAAATCAGTCTCAACGACCATTGTTGCTTTTGGCAAATTATCCCATGAAAAAATAAAAGTCGCTGTTGGGATTCCAAGTTTTTGTGCTGCTAATAAAGGCGCAATTGCCAAAACCGGACGCTGATTTGTACAAAAAACCATATCAGGTTTTTCTGTTTTCAAGGTTGCTAAACAATGTTTGTAATAGTCGCCTTTTTGTTCTAAACTTTTAATTTTTTGAGAAATCTTCTCCAAACCTTTATTTGAAGAATGTGTCGCGATTAAAAACTGAGAGATTAAATTTTTTACGGCTGGTTTTAATTTTTTATATAAAAAAGGAAAACGATATGTATCATAAACCAAATCTTTCTCAGCCTGAATACTTAAATTAAGTTCAATGTGTTTTCGAGCGTTTTTGTAACTATCCGTTAAAAGATTTGTTTTTGCATTCCTGATATTTATAGCATCAAAACCTAAAGTCGTTAAATCAAAAGGAGTATTATTCCAATATATGATTTGAAAATTTTGCTTTAATCCGAATTGGAAAAAATTAGAAAAAGCAAAATTCCTAAGTCCTACTCCATCTGGCAATAAAATGAATATTTTTTTATTTTGCATTAACTGTCTCTAAATTGTTTTTGATGATTGAGGTGCCAAATATCCGATTTTTGAAGAGACTGAAGAAATAATTCATTACTATTTCCTTCACCAAAATCGGCGATTGATCCCTGAACCTGATGCGTATCAATTATCGATAATGCTTCTTTTATACCATTCGATGAATAATCTGTGTTGATGATATCTGCATGAACTGCTCTGTTTTGCTGTCTTGTTCCAATGTTTATAATTGGAATTCCATAATAGGGAGCTTCTCTTATTCCTGCACTGCTATTGCCTATTATAAATTGACTATTTTTTAATAAAGTCAGAAAATATTCAAATCTAAGCGATGGAAAAATTCTGAATCTTGAATTTTCTTTTAGCTTTTTGTATGCATCAAGTATAAATTGACTTCCTAAATCATTATTCGGAAAAATTACAATGTAATTATGAGAGTCGTTTAATAATGACTCAACAAATGTTTCTGCATATTCTTTCATCTTTGAAAATTCGGTTGTAACCGGATGAAACATTACGATTGCAAAATCATCAAATGGAATTTTATAATATTCTTTGGCAGTTTGTAAATCCGGTAATTGATCTGAAAACATGATGTCAATATCCGGTGAACCTATTGTAAAAACAGATTCTTCGATTTCGCCCATTTGAATCAATCGTTTTGCTGCCTGCTTATTTGAAACAAAATGAATATGGCTTAATTTACTCACGCTATGGCGAATTAATTCATCAACAGTTCCGGAGATTTCTCCTCCTTCTATATGTGATACCAAAATATTATTTAGTGAACCTACAATAGCTCCTGCAAGTGTTTCTACACGATCCCCATGCACAACTATCATATCCGGATTGATCGTTTTACAATAATTTGATAATCCTTCGATGGTTTTTGCCAGGGTTAAATCCATTGTGGTTTCGTGCGTGTGATTTTCGAATGTAAAAACATTTTTAAAATTACATCGCTCAATTTCTATCAACGTATAACCATAAACTTCTTGTAAATGCATGCCGGTTACAAAAACAAAGACTTCAAAATCATCTTGTTTTTCCAGCGTTTGTATTAATGATTTTATTTTGCCAAAATCAGCGCGTGTACCGGTAAGAAATAGAATTTTTTTCATTTAAATTGATTTATTCAAAATCAGAAAAATCTAATTGTTCATCGTTTCCAATGTTTCTTGTTGCCGTTTTTCCAATTAAATCATTAAAATGTTCTGCTAAAATTTTTCCTGTTCCAGGACGTTTCACCCAGATATTTTCTTTAGATAAAACCTCTCCTTTTTTTATTGGAGCGATAGCGCAAACTGTAGCAAATGCAAAATCAATTGTTACTTGTTCTTCTAAAGCCGGTTTTTTAGTTCCACCTCTCATTAAAGCTATTTCTGCAGATGAAACGATTAATTTCTGACATGCTTTTTCATCCATACTGCAAATAATGTCAGGGCCAGTTCGCTGCATATGATCTGTAAAATGTCTTTCTAAAATACTTGCGCCTAATGCAACGGCTCCTAAACAAGCATTATTATTTAAAGTATGATCGCTTAAACCAAAAACTTTATCGAGAAAAGCTTCGTGCAATTCTACCATTGCACCAAAGCGCACTAAATGAATGGGCGTAGGATATAAATTCGTAGTATGCAAAAGTGCCACCGGAATATTATGTTTGTCAAAAATAGCAACTGCTTTTTGAACGCTTTCGATTGTATTCATACCTGTGCTTAAAATAACCGGTTTGCCAAAAGAAGCAATATGTTCTAATAACGGGTAATTATTGCATTCGCCGGAACCAATTTTATAGGCGGGAATATCAAATTTCTTTAAACGTTCTGCCGCAGCTCTTGAAAACGGAGTAGAAATAAAGATCATGCCTTTACTTTCAACATAGTTTTTAAGTTCTAATTCATCGGCTTCATTCAATGAACAGCGTTCCATGATTTCATAAATAGAAACATCGGCATTGCCGGGAATTACTTTTTTAGCAGCGCCACTCATTTCATCTTCTACAATATGGGTTTGATGTTTTACAACCTCAACACCTGCGCGATACGCTGCATCAACCATTTCTTTTGCAACTTCTAAAGAGCCTTCGTGATTAATTCCTATTTCGGCTATTACTAAAGGTGGAAAATCCTGCCCGATTTTTCTTCCTGCTATTTCTATAAATGGATTCATAAAGTAGGTTCTGAATTAAGGTTTTATGTGTTTATTGTATAAATATTGGGCGTAATCAAAGTCTTCTTGTGTATCAATATCAATATTGGCAAAAATATGATCTGTTTCAAAAGGAAATGCATCTTCAGCAATAATTATATCGTTCATAATTAATGCTGCTTTTGTGATGTATAGTAATCCGTTTTCATAAAAAAGGGGTTCTAAATCCTGACTTCTCTGACCAATTTTGTAATTGTATGGAATAAATTTTTTGTCTGTTATCTTTCCGAATTTTTTGTGATTTCCTGAAACAGTAAACAAACTATTAAAATTTTGTTTTTGATAGATGCCCAATGTTTCTTTTAATAAATTTTCAGGACGAAACGGGTTGGTTGCCTGCAGCAAAATAACATTTGCAACATTTGCATGATCAATATTTTGCAAAACATGTTTTAAGGCGGAAACTGTTGGTTCAAAATCACCCGAAAGATTTTCAGGTCTGTCAATAACTTTTGCACCATATTGCAATGCTATTTTTTTTATTTCCTGATCGTCTGTTGAAACATAAACTTCATCTATAATTTCGCTATTTGCCTGTGCATACAATATACTAAATGCCAGTAATGGAAAACCATCTATTAATTTTATGTTTTTTTCCGGCAGTCTTTTAGATCCGCCACGAGCTGGAATTATAGCAATATTTTTCATTCAAATAAAATTAAGAAATGATGGTTTCTTCTGGCTGCCAATAAATTTTAGTATTTTCAAGTTCTTGAAATTCCGAAAATTCCTGATCTGAAAATCTGTTTTTATTTTTAATGATTTTAGGCATGGAAACAATTAAATTAAACCCTGCAAAAACCAGTGCTTTAAGCGCTTTAAAATCACCTTTAAAAACTTTTAGTTTTAGCTGCATCCAAACAGAATAGAGCATTTTTTTTGGAATTAATTTTACTGGTAAAAATAAAAAATACAAATACCATCCAGCTCTTAATGATCTTTGTAATCTAATACTATAATCGGTATTTTTTTTCCTTGCTTTAATATTCACTCTGTGATTTACTAAAACTTTGGGAAAATAATGAACTTCCAGATTTTTTTTAAATAATTGCATTGAAGCAAAATCTTCTTCTCCATAAAACTCAAACCATTCCGGATAATTAGGAATATCTTTCCATGCGCTCATTCTCCAGACATGTCCGCAACCTACAAATCCTTTTACTCTTTGTGTTTTTTCTGTAGATGTAAATTCAGCTGGTCCTTCTAATCCCCAAAAAATGCGAAGCGCTATTAAACCGCAATTTTTATTTGTATCAAAATGATTCTGAATAAGCTGTAATGGATTTCGAGTAATAAAATGTGCATCATCATCTAATGAAATGGCAAAGTTTGCCTTTGTTTCATTAAGCATTTTATTCCGACAGTAAAGATATCCTTTTGATACTTCATTACGATAAATTTTAACTCGGGGAAAATCTTTTTTTATTCTTTCAAAAGTTCCATCAGTAGATCCGTCATCAATAATAACGCATTCAACATCTTTGGCTTCTAATAAATAATTTATTTTAGACAATGTAACAGCCAAATCTTCTTTACGATTTTTTGTGGCTATTAAAATTGAAAAAGTCATTTGATTTAAGCTCATTTAATATTTTTTTACCATTTGTTTTGGTAATTTTTTCCACTTCATAAAACTTCTTGAAACCCAATTTACAGCGATTAATTTGGTAAAAAGTTTATTCCTAACAAAATAACTGATACCACTTACATTTTTACGTTTTATAAAATTCAGGTTTGAATAATTAACGGCTGGTATTTTATTTGGTATCTTTTGCATCCAGTCTTCATAAATATTACCCATATGAAATGCGTAATTATCATAAGTTGTCAGCCTCCAATATCCTTTTTTTAAAGGTTTATTATCAATATAATCTTCGCCAATTCCAGCTGCTTTTTTACCTCCTATGAAAGAGAGTAATTCTTCAAAAACATCTTTTTTATAAGTGGCAACAAAATGTCCTGAACCTACAAAACATTTCACATCTCCATAATTTAAACCTAATGCAAATTTTAAATAGTCCTGATTATAATTTCGGTCCCATCCTATACTATCATAAAAATGAATCATGGCTTGCTGATTTTTTACAGGAAGAAATTTTAAATCTTTATTGAAAAAATTATCAAAAATAACATTTCCACAATATCTTTTAAACATATTAAATTGCGGAACAATCCCGACAACTCCGGCTTTTGGAATTGTAGAAAAAACTTTTATTGTCTCGGTTTGCCAATCCGAAAGAAACATAACATCTGCATCTGTAACAGTTACAAGTTCTATATTGTTTCCTGAAAGCCCTTTAAAAACAGCATTAATTTTCCCGATGTTATCCGTATGAATTAATTCTTTTATTTTTTTTTGTTCAAAAAGATCATTAAGGTATTCTACCACATTGCTACAACTGCCATTATTGACAATCGTAATAAAAGTTCTGTCATGAATTGTATTGAATAAAGAATCCAGACATATTTTTAATATTTTCAGTCCATCTAAAAAATATCCTTCTTCATTAGGTATGTAAACAGGAACTATTATTTGATGTATAAAGAAGGATTGTTCTTGACTAATTTCTTTATTAGGATTGTTACCTATTCTCATAAAATGCTTATTTTAAAACTGGGAGCGATGAATATTTAAATGCTGAAAAAATTATTTTCCTTCAGCTTTTTATATAATTCCTCTTTTGATACGGATACATTATGGCTTGAAAATTCATCAAAACTCACATTTGAATTTTCATAAATGTTTTTATAATGCATCATATATAAATTTAGTTTTTCATCCAGGTAAGTTCTTGGAGTTTCTTCTTTAGCGATCATAATTTCATGTATTTTTTCTGAAATTCTTGGTACTCCTAATGAAAATTTCAGTCCAAATTCTTCTTTATAAATTTCAAAAAGATCTAAAACCCGAAAGCTTGGAATATTTGGGATAATATTAAATCCTGTAAATTGAAATGAATTGTGTATTAATCCAACTGCTTCTTCAACATCGATCATGAAACGGGTCATTTCCGGCGAATATAATTTTAGCTCGTATTTATTTTTAATAGAATCTAATATTAACGGTATAATACTTCCGGTTGAATTTAATACGTTACCGTAAATTGCTGTAGTAAGATTAACATTTGATTTTTCGGCATCTACTATAAAAGATTCTCCGCCAATAAACTTCATTGCTCCGTATAATGTTGTTGCTGCCCTGCTTTTATCCGAAGAGATAAAACATGCGGCTTTAAAATCATTTTCTTCGGCAACATTGCGAGAATTAATTGCTCCGTTAACAATGGTTCTAAGTGCTACTTCAACATTTTGATCAACGGCTTCAATTTGTTTTAAGGATGCTGCAAAAATACCGTGATCATGATTTTTAGCAGCTTTATTCATTAACTTAAAATCTGAGACATCGCCAATTACACAGTTAATTTTTGGGAATTGTTTCTTTAAATAATAATGTTTAGCCTCGTCTCTGCTATAAATTGTTATTTCGGCTTTGTCATAAAAACTTTTTACTATTTCTCTTCCAAGATAACCAGCTCCACCCGTGATAAATAATCTCATATTTTATAATTAATATAGCTCAAATAAGTTTGATACAAATCTAATTCAAATTTTGTCTTCAATTCCGGAAATTTATGACTTTGGTTAATTTCATGAAAATGTTGTAAAAGTCTGTAAATTTCATCAACTGAAGTTTCCTGATACAAAATTTCGCTTTGTTTTAGATTTCCAATGATTGGCAATACATCATTAATACTAACTAGGTTTACTTTGTTTTTATTAAATTCTATTGGCAAATCATTATGCAGATTATAGCAAAATGTTGCTACAAAAGATGTTTTGTTGGGAACTGCATAAATTCCAAAAGAATTAGGAAGTTTAAAGGATATAAACGCTGTACCAACGGAGATACAATACTCATTTAATGCAATTTTTGCTTCTTTTTTAGATTGTCCGTATGGATTATCTAAATCCTCTTGTAAGGATGACAAAAAAGCAATATTACATTTAAGATCATTATCTGTTAAACATTTTATTGTGTCGCTGGTAAGTTTTCTATTTAATGCGGTTAAAGTATCGGGATCTTTATGTCGTTGAATAAAAGCACCATGAATAAGCCAATCTAATTCTTTCACTTTTGAAAGCTGACCTAGATAATCTCTTCCAAGTTCAATCACTTCATATTTAAGAATATTTCTAAAATACTGGGTTAGATGTATCCCTATAAAACCTTTTTCTCCTGTAATTGCTATCTTCATTTATTAGAATTAACAGATATTATTATTTGATTAATTTCATTAATCGATATCCTTTGATACAATTTCTTAATTTTGAAATCTTGCCTGTTTGTAGCACTATTTTAATTCCTTCGATTACACCCAGATAAAATTGTTGTTTTAAAACAGTTTTAGAAAAATGTTTTTTGTAAAAGTAGAAATATAGCTTTTGCTTTTCTAATTCAACATTAATTGATTTTCCTTTATCTCTTTGCCCGCCAACGGGTACTTGTAAATGTTCGACTAGAATTTTAGGCTGAAAATAAATATTTGCTCCAGCCTGAAGCAAACGCATTCCGTAGTCCCAGTCATCTCCCCATATTGAAAAATTTTCATCAAACAGAAATCCTGCATCTTTAAAAATCTCTTTTTTTACAATATTTAAACCGGAGCATACTTGCAGTCTAAATCTTGGTTTTGAAAAATTATGTGGTTTTGCAATAGTATCTAAAATGGTTTGATATTTAAATTCTGCTGTTTCCATTCCTTCAAACTGAATTCCGGGAATTAAAACATCGATAATATTGGGTTTTAAAATTTCTATTATGTGTTCAAATGCTATATTTGGAATTCTTAAATCATCATCTAAAAAAAACAGCCATTCTTCATTTTTATAATGTTTTAAAGCTTGGTTTCTGGAATGATTTACCGATTTATCTCTTCCGTTTTTCACGAAAATAAAACTGAAGTTCAGTGCTAATTTGTTAAGATCTGATTCTATATCAACCTGACTTTGATCGACAATAATAACTTGCGAAATGTATTGTTCGAAAGCGTTTAAATCTAATAACAAATTAGATAAACATTCTAATCGATCTCGTGTTGGAATAACTAAAAAAAAGTTTTTCATTTATTGAATATTTTAGCGTACACTGTATAAACAGTTGGGAAAATATTAAGTTTTTTCAGAATCAAAATTATACGATATTTTATTAATCGCAACTGAAAATTTATTGCCGACCCAAAACCTATTTGCTTAAAATGATAATTAAGTATTGTTTTATAATTATAAAATGATGGGATATTAAAAAAAGCAACCTCTAGCTTATTTAAAATGGCTTTGCTTTGAAATTTATTTAAGACGGTACTATATTCTGTGAAAAGTATTTTAACAAAATCAAATGTAGCCTGATTTTTAAGTCCATTGCTGCTTGAATCTCCTGTTATACTTAAATTTGAAACCCGAATTAAAAGTTGGGCATCATTTATTGAATAAATAAAATTGGGCATAGAAAATTCTAATACAGCCAAATCATCAGAATGCCAGGCAAGAGGTAAATGTCTAAAGTTTTTTTGTTTTACTATTTCTTTTTTAAATAAATATTCACTCAAGGAACTTCTGGTTTTTTTAGAAAATTTTCTGGCCAGAAAATCTTGTCCTGTTTCTAAAACAGGATGTTCAAATTTATCCGAAAAGACTTCGCCTTTTTCATTTATTACCTTGGTAGAAAAACGAACTACATTTATATTTTGGTTTGTTATTTCTTCTTGATTATTATAAAATTGTTCGATTACATTATTACTTAATACATCATCATCACCAAGAATCATAATCCATTCCTCATTGTCTGTAAGCTCAATACATCGCTCCCATTGTTTAACTAGTGATATTCCTCCAAGATTTGAATCAAAATAATGATAACTATATTCAAAAGCATCTTTAAATTTATCCAGCAATGATATTGGATTTTCCGGACTTGCATCGTTTCCTATGTAAACTTTAAATCTTTTATCTGTTTGAGTTTTTAAGGATTGTAGAGTTGCTTCAAAAAACTCCAGTTTGTAATAAGGTATTACTATAGCTATCATTTTTTCACTTTTTTTAGTATCCATTTTCCTAATCCCAGTAAATGTAGTTTTGAAAGGATCTGCTTGATTTTATTTCCTGTTTTATAGGATGTTGAATGCTTATATTTTTTTAATTGAAGTGCATTTTCTCTTGATTGCTGATAATACTTTTCGATTAAAAAAATTAAAAATGCTTCGAATTCATTTTGCGATAACATTGTTTTTAAAATAGGAAATGAATAAAAGAAGTTGCTTTTCATGTGGTCAAAATCTTTAGTCATATTTTTTTCATGGTATCTATAATATGCCAATGGTAAATCAACAAAAATAACTTCCGGATTGTTTTTAAAAATCTTCAGCCACATGATCCAATCTTCTTTTGCGCCTAATTCAGACTGAAACCGAAAATTTTCAAAATTGCTTTTATGGAAAAAACCACAATGAATTGGAATATTAAATTGAAAATCCCAATCGTATAATACTTTTTCGAAGGTAAATTGTTCCGGAGAAAGTTTACAAAAAGGTTGTTCGAGATTGACTAAATCATCTCTAAACATCATGAAATTTGAAATGACGATTTTATGCTTTAAATGGTGTATTGACGCTAAAACCGACAGTGACTCTTTTATTTTATTTTCATGCAATAAATCATCTGAATCCAGAAACTGAACAAACTCTCCCTTTATTTTACTTAATGCATGATTACGTGCATAACTAACACCTTTATGTTCTAAATTATAAAACGAGAAACGGCTATCATTTTTAATAAATTCTCTAACAACCTCAACTGTGTTATCAGTAGATCCATCATCTACAATAATGCATTCCCAATTAGTATAGCTTTGAAACAAAATTGATTCTAAAGTTTCTTTTATTAGATTTTCTCTATTAAAAGTGGGGATTATTATTGAAACTAAGGAAGCTATTTGCACAGTTTTATTCATATTATTATATTCTACCAATCATTTTTTTGATTATTCCTTTTATAATTTGAATTAATGGCAAATCAATAAGACTTTGATTGTTGTTATTCGAAAATTTACAAATAAAATCATCTATTGATTTAGATGGTAAAAAATAAAGTTCATTCCAAACTTTTGGTATTAATGGATGAATGTTTTTATATTCCTGATAGTTCGAACTGGTTAATGACTTCCAAAACAGAAAATAAGTTTGGGTATCAAAATCATCTCTATGTCCCCAATTATTAATTTTCAACATTATTTCTTCTTCCTTTCTTGCCCATGACTGATGTATTACTTTTATATTCGAAAAATAATTCTTTATGTTATCATTTCTTCTAGTATGCGTATTAAATGTTTGATTAGTTATAAAAGGAAATTGCTCATTATTATCTATAAAAAGATATCCGTCATGAAGCTCTCTATATAATGTAATTAACTTACCTTTTATACAAACCGGAGTTTTATTTGGTAAAATATTTAAATACCAATACTTATTTAAATATTTGGCTACTTCTTTAAAGTCATAAATATATTCATCCACATCCAATTGAATTTTCCATCCTCTTCCTAATTTCTTAAGAACCAAATTTCTTTCTCTTGATTCACATTCCATCGGACTTAAAGTAGGAATGTAAAAACTGTCAAAATAAAATTCTATAATATTTCTTCTATCAAAAATTTTAACTTCATCAAAAAAAGAATCCGGGATTTCAAAAGAATTCCCACTCCATGTTTTAAAATCAACATCAATCCCAACTACGATTTTATCAACATACTCATATAACTGTTTTACTGATGTCAAAAACATACTGTAATCGTAAGATAGAATGTACCCAACTTCTATTTTCATTTTAATCTTTTTTTTGCAACATAATAATTATAAAGCTTAAAATTGTTCCAAAATGATTTCTTTGGAAAATTGACATGAAAATAAGTTATATTTTTAAAGGTAATTCTTAAATGACCTGAATTTCTCATAAAAGCGTCTACTCTTTTTTCAAATAACTCTCCTCCATATTTTGGATAACGGTCGGATTTAACATTTGTTTCACTGTAAATATCCGACTTAAAGCATTTTGTTTTTATTAAATAACATTGGTCTGAAAATCCAAAGCCTACAAAAAAATCATCTATATCATAATTAGATTCACCCTTAGCCTCTTCTATTCTATTATTCCATATAGGGTTTGCAACAATAAATTTACTATCTTTTTCTAAGGCTTCAATAGCTTTTTTTATCCAATCAAAACCAATCTTTTTTACAAAGGAATCACTTGAAAAATGTAATAAATATTCAGTTTGGCAAAAGTATATTCCCGTCAATTCAGCAATCGAATAATTAAAGCCTCCTTTAAATGAATCTTTATTTAAATTAAAATAATCGAGAACAATCGATTCGTGCTCATTTACGATAATTATTTTATCAATAACTCCCTCTTTTATTTTATTTTTTGCATATTTAACGACTTTTGCTATATCTTTAACATTATTAATTATCAATTGCTTACAAAAAAAATCATGATTACAATTATTAATTAATTTAGTCAAATAATCACCGTACAATATATATTCCCAATCATTCTCATATACTTTTATCTCAAATGTAACTTTCATAATGTTTTTAATTTCTATACCGAAGTACACTTAAAATATCTAAATCTTACAAAATAATTCTGAGCAATTTATAAACACTCTTTTATTATTATTTAAATATTATAATCTTGATTAATTAAATCGCCATTTTTATCCACTCTCCAAGAACTTGAATCATTACAACTCTTAAAATAAAATATCTGCTCGTCTGTTAATTCATTATTATTAATGTACCAACCTCCATGCCTTGCACTGTAAGGAAAATTTGTTCTACAACCCCTTAAAAACGAACCCTCATCATGAATGTATTTTGGTCTATACAAAGCAAAAGTGGTATCAATACCTGCCTTAAAATCTCCTTCGTTAGTTTTTGATCTCCAAAACTGACTTTCCCATTTTACTATCTTTTCTTTATTAAAATTAGTGTCTGGAATGTCATCGATTTTCAAACTATACCCTACTTTGGTTATATTCATGTTTTTATTTAGGACTTTTTTAAAATACAATAAAAAATCTTCAGGACATTCTTCTATTGGATTAATATCAGCATCTGTTATAGCATAATAGCCATTTGAATACTGTTCAAACAATTCTTTAACTTTCCAAAAAACTAAATGACCATAATTTTGCTTCAAGCGATGAATCGTTACGGTGGATTCAATTTCATTGAAATACTTAATTAAAGGTTGATAGCTTGAGTTATTATCAATTATAACAATATTTTTATAATTGTGTACCTTTAAAAAATTTATCAACTTTTTTAGATAAAAAAGCTGATTAAAACTTATAATTATTATAGGAATCAACTTATAATCAAAATTTTGCTTAATTACATTTACATTGAAAGTATTATTTAAAAATTGGACGAACCTAAACTTAGTCCATTTATAATATTTTTTTAAGGTTGATTCTATCCTAAGAAAATCAAAAAGCTTTACCAAATATTTTTTCATTCTACTTTTTATTTTTTTTATAAAAGATAGATTTTATTACAAATTTACCTGTCTTTTTTAAGCCTACTTTTTTAAAAAAAAGAGGAAATATAATCAAAATCTGACAAACATTTGTAAAAGAGTATACGTCATCCCTTTCTTGATAAAGTTTGTACAACCTTTTCTTTTCATTATTTATAAATTGCAAAAACATTCTATGTTCGTAAATACCCTTTTTACCATTTATTAAAATTAGAGAATCCAATAAATTTACTTTTCTCTTTAGTTTTTTCAGAATAAACTCCAAATTTAATCCCTGTTTTTGTATATCAAAAAAATAAAGTTCTTTATCTAATTGTGGAATTACTTTTTGTAGCATTGTAATTCTAACTTGATGTGCAACTTTAATTTGCTTTTCATTTCTAATCCTTGAAACTTGTTGATTATGAACTCTATAATAAAGCAAAACTTGCCCTATATTTGCAGTTTTTTCCAAAAAAACCAAACGTGACCATAATTCATAATCTTCTGCAGGCTCCATCTCAGAATCATATGCAAGCTTATGCTCATCAAATTTAGCCTTTACAAACATAATTGTAGGATGTGCAATATAACATCCTGAAATTAGCTTTACTTTAATTTCATCATGTATTAACGGATGATCGCAAACTTTTTTTTCTCCAATTACCTGATATAATGTCCCACATAAAACTACATCAAGATTTGTATCTAAAAAATCTACTTGTTTTGCAAAACGTTCCGGTAAACTTATATCATCACCATCCATCCTAGCAATATATTCTCCTTTAGCAATAGTCAATCCATGATTTAAACTATTAGTGTAACCTGAATTTTGAGGTTTTTGTATTAATTGTATTCTTGGATCATCATATGCCTTTATAATTGATACTGTTGCGTCTGATGAAGCATCGTCAATTATTATAAACTCAAAATCTGAAAAGGTTTGATTTAAAATACTGTCTACTGCTTCTTTTATATAAAGTTCGCAATTGTAGACAGGCATTAAAACTGTTATTTTAGGAATGGAAGACATTATTTTTTTTCGTTTTCAAATAATTCTACGTCTGCTGCAACCATTTGTTTTACTATATCAGCTAAATCAAATTTGGGTTTCCATCCTAAAACTGTTCTTGCTTTAGTAGAATCTCCTATTAATAAATCAACCTCTGTGGGTCTGTAATATGTTGGGTCAACTTTTACAACTTCTTTTCCTATTTCAATTTGATATTCAGGATTAGAACAACATTTAATTTTTGCAATTTCATTTTCATTTTCTCCCACAAAATCTAGTTCAATACCACACTCTAAAAATGCCATTCGAACAAATTCTCTAACATGAGTTGTTTTACCAGTAGAAATTACAAAATCTTCCGGATTATCTTGTTGCAAGATTAACCACATTGCTTCAATATAATCTTTTGCATGTCCCCAATCTCTCTGAGAATTTAAATTTCCTATGTATAAAACATCTTGTAAACCTAACGCTATTTTGGCAACAGCCATTGTGATTTTTCGGGTAACAAATGTTTCTCCTCTTAAAGGTGACTCATGATTAAATAAAATTCCGTTACAGGCAAACATATTATATGCTTCGCGGTAATTTACTGTGATCCAATAGGCATAAATTTTTGCTACGCCATATGGTGAACGGGGATAAAATGGTGTTTTTTCGTTTTGCGGTACTTCCTGCACTAAACCATAAAGCTCTGAAGTTGATGCCTGATAAATTCTTGTTTTTTCTGCAAGACCTAAAATTCTTACGGCTTCTAATAATCTCATTGCGCCCAAACCATCAACATTTGCAACATATTCAGGGGTATCAAAACTTACTTTGACATGTGACATCGCTCCTAAATTATATATCTCGTCCGGCTGTACTTCTTGTATAATCCTTATTAAATTTGTGGCATCTGACAAATCTCCGTAATGAAGAATGAATCTTACATTATCTTCATGAAGATCTCTAAATAAATGATCGATACGTTGTGTATTGAATGATGATGCTCTTCTTTTTATACCGTGTACTTCGTAACCTTTCTCTAATAAGAATTCTGCTAAATAAGCACCATCTTGTCCAGTCACTCCAGTTATTAATGCCTTTTTCATTTTTTATATTTTAACCCAATTTGTCGGGATTATATCAGTAGTATTTATCGAATCGTCGTTAAACCAAAGTTTTGGAGCAACAACAATTTTATCGGGATTTTTATTAAGCCATGCGCCCCACCAACTAAAGCTGCTGTTTGCAATAATATTATGTTTACAGGAAGACATTAACTTTAAGTCCTCAAAATTCGTTAAAGCATCATTAAAATCAATGTAAACTGTTTCTCTATTGGTCGAAAAATTCAATTTCACCCAATCAATATCATCAGAAAAAACAAAAAAAACGGGATCTTTGACTTTACTTTCGATAATTTCTAAGGCCTCTTTATAATATTCTTCTTTGCTTGTATTGTGTAAAGGATTGTTTAAATAATCTCCTCTTCGAATATGAATTGAAACAGAATTTACTAATTCAATTTTTCTAATGGTGTCTTCAGTTATTTTTTTTAATGGGGTAAGTAATTCAAAATCATTTCGGACTTCTTCCTGATACTTTAAAAAATATTTTTCGGATTGAAAATATCCTTCTAAAAATATATTTCCTTTTAATGTGGCTATATTTGGATTATATCCAAAATCAACTTCTTTATAGAAATTATTTTTTTTATAGAAACTCTTTATTTTTCTTAAATATTTATTTTCCTGTTTATAAACTTTAGAAATAATATTAAAATGATGCAATGCATAATTATGCAGTTGATAAGTTTTAAATTGCGACACATCAATAAATAGCTGCTGCTTTGTTTCTATAGCCAAAGATCTAGCTACAGCATATTGAAATAACTGATTTCCTAAACCTCCAATTAACTGTACTACAATCATCTATTTTTTTAGTAAATTTTCGATAAGTACTAAATCTTCTTCAAGAAGTTCAGGATAATTTCCGCAATAAAAACCATTTGCATGCATCATATCTGCTCCGGGCATTTCATATAATTCTGTTACATACTTTTTATAAAAAGGCTGTTCCTGCATATTTCCGGCTATCATAGGTCTAATTTCTACTCCTGCATTAATAAACTTATCTAAGTAATGTTTTCTTAATTCCGGAGTTTGGCATACGAATGGAAAAGCAAATGTTGACAATCTGTTAATATGATCGTGTTTAAGATGTACAAAATCCGAATTATCTTTTAGAACATTTTCTATTCTTAAATAATTTTGTTCTCGTTTACTGATATTTTCTTCTAAAAATTGCATTTGATATTGACCTAGAAAACCAGTAATTTCTGTAGGTCTAAAATTATAACCTAAATCATAAAAGGTGTATTTTGCCTGAAATTCAGATTCAATCCCAAATTTTGATCTCCATTTTTGCTGTTGTTCAGCATCCAGATTTCTATCCCAGCCGTTTGCTCTTACAATTCTAAGCATTTCGGCAAAATCATCATCACTGGTGCAAACCATTCCTCCTTCGATTGTCGACATATGATGTGCAACAAAAAAAGAAAAACTTCCTCCTATTCCAAAATTTCCTGTAACTCCATCAGGTAATTCAGTTCCTAATGATTCACAATTATCTTCAATTAGAATAATATTTTTTTTATTACAAATTTGTTTTATAACATCAATATCTCCTGTAAAACCTAAAATATTTGTTATAAATAGCGCCTGTAAATCTGTAGTTTTTAATCTTTCAATAAGATGGTAAGACATAGTATTTAATGTGTCCGGCTCGCAATCAAGTGCTACGGGAACCATGCCTAACTGAATAATAGGCATTGTATTAGTCGACCATGTTAATGCTGAAAATGCTACTTTATCACCATCTTTTAGTTTTCCTAAATTTTTTAATGCCTGTAGCATTGCCAAATTTGCGCTCCCTCCGCTATTAAATAATACAGCATGCTTGCATTTTTGATACTGAGCAAATTTGTTTTCAAATTTTTCACACTCAATGTCCATACTTAATCTATCTGCATTAAGAATAAAATCAGCCAAGGCTTTTTTTGTTTCTTCTTCTTTAAGAAATGCTTTTCGCATTAAGGGTATTTTCATTACTGCTTATTTTTATAACTTTTTATTACCTCTTCAATTCCTGTTTCTAATGCTTTATTTGGTTTAAATCCTTCATTTAGCATATTTGATACGTCCATGCATTTTTTGAGCATACCATTGGGTTTAGTTTCATCCCACGAAATTTCGCCTGAATATTCTACCTTAGACAAAATCAACTCGGCTAATTCTTTTATACTAATATCAGTTCCCGGACCAACATTAATAAAATCCGGAGAATTATAATTTTCAAAAAAATATAAAATTGCTTTAGAAAAATCTTCTACGTGCAAAAATTCTCTTCTGGCAATTCCTGTTCCCCATAAAGTCAGGGATGCTGCATTCTCATTTTTAGCATCTACAAATCTTTTAACTAATGATGACAAAACATGCGCATGATTGAGATCAAAAGTATCATTAGGTCCATATAAATTACTAGGAATTAAACTAATTCCGTTAAAACCATATTGTTTATTATAGCTTTCTAATAATTTAATTCCTGTAATTTTTGCAATCGCATATCCTTCGTTTGTTGGCTCCGGTTTTCCGTCTAAAAGATATTCCTCTTTCATAGGTTGTGGCGAAGCTGCGGGATATATGCAGGAACTTGCAATAAATACAAACTTTTTTACACCATGCTTATACGAAGAATTTATGATATTAGATTGCATCATCAGGTTATCATACAAAAAAATTGCAGGATTATCAATATTTGCTTTAATACCACCAACTTTTGCAGCAATATGAATTACATATTCTGGTTTTTCTCTATTAAAAAAATCATCAACTTCTTGCTGATTGATTAAATCTAAGGTTTTATGAGTAGTAGTTAAGATATTAGAATAACCATTTTCTTTAAAAAAATTCAAAGTTATACTGCCTAACATTCCTGTATGACCTGTAATATATATTTTGGCGTTTTTATTTATATTCTTTCCCAATTCTCCCATACAAATTCGTATTGATATGTTAACTTGTGAGTCTTCAAAAGATTATTTTGAATTTGATTCATTCTATCTTGTGCATTTTCAAATAAAAAGTCATGAAATTGAACCTGAATATTTTTAAAAACAGTAATACAATCATTATTTATTAGAGATTCTAAAAGCTCATATTCACCACCTTCTATATTAATTTTGATTAAATCCACTTCCTTAATATTATTTTCCTTTAGAAATTGAACTATTGATTTTAATTTGATTGTCTCAGTGGTTTCAGTCTTTAAATAAACAGATGACGAATTATCTGAAAGACTAATTTGTAAATCAGCATCGGCACCAGCCAATCCAAAATTGAAGGCATGAATCTTTTTATTCTTTATAAATTTATTTTTTATAATTCCGAAAAAATCTTTAATCGGTTCAAAAACAAAAATATTTGAATCATATTTACATAATATATCTGTGGCAAATTCTCCTTTATAGCCTCCAACATCAAAAACTACGGAATCCGAATTTAAATCATAATCTAACCTGAGTGTTTGATCTCCTTTTATAGCAAACCAAGGCTGAACTCTATTATGTTGTAACAAATCATTAGGATGAATTACAGCCTTTTTATTATCATAATTAATGAGAACTTTTATTGCTTTTTTTATTCTTGAGATCATTTTTTTATTTTTGAAAATATGTAATAAATAGTTAGTTGAAAATAATATTAAGAATTTGTTTTTTGCCATTCAGGATTTAAAAACATAAGTCCTACAGATCTTGGTAAACTTCTTATCGTATATTTACCACCATCAACCACTTGAAAGGATAATGCATTTTCAATATTATCGTATATTTCATGCCCCGTTGTATTGGCACTTATTAATGTTATGTTATAAAATCCAGGAAATAATCTTAAGTCTTTAAGGACAACATTATATTCTTCTTCATTATAAGTATGTTTCAATTCATAATTAGAATCTCTTGCCATAATATGAAAAATAGGCATCTCATCCGAAGATTTTATCTGGATGGCTACTTCGGATCTGCTTTCGTTCGAATTATTCTTTAATTTAAATTTAATATTCAAATCATCTCCAATAGAAAATTCCTGACTTAATTTATTATTCTGATTCCTTATTTCTAGTGAAACAAACTCCAGATTTCGACTTCCTTCTCTCTTTGTATTTTCATCAAAAACAATTGAATGCTCTGTATCATTATCATTGCTTAAATAAACATCTAAAGCTTGGTCAATATCACCATTAAACTTAATAGTACCATTTTCAAGAACAATTCCTCTAGTACATAAACTCTTTACCGCTGCCATATTATGACTTACAAATAAAACAGTCCTTCCACCTTCACGAGAAATATCCTGCATTTTTCCTATGGCTTTCTTTTGAAATTCAGCATCCCCAACAGCAAGAACCTCATCAATAACCAAAATTTCCGGTTCTAAAAAAGCTGCTACAGCGAAGGCTAAACGAACTGTCATTCCTGAACTATATCTTTTTACAGGAGTATCGATATATCTCTCGCAACCTGAAAATTCAATAATTTCATCAAGTTTCGAAGTAATTTCTTTTTTTGTCATTCCAAGGATTGCACCATTCAGGAAGACATTTTCCCTTCCGGTCATTTCTCCATTAAATCCTGTACCCACCTCAAGAAGTGAAGCAATTCGACCACGGGATTTTATGCTTCCTGTAGTTGGAGCTGTAACTTTTGAAAGTATCTTTAATAAAGTTGATTTTCCTGCTCCATTTTTTCCTATAATTCCGAGAACCTCACCACTTTCGACCTCAAAATTTATATCCTGCAAAGCCCAAACATAATCTGAATTTCCTTTAGTAGAACGATCGTTTGTGTCACCTATTTTTAAATATGGATTTTCTTTGCCACGTACTTGATGCCACCAACGATTTAAATCATGGATCAATGTTCCTGTACCTACTTGACCTAAACGATATTGTTTAGAGATATTTTCAGCTTTTAATATTATATCCTTTTTCAATTATGAATTGTAAATTATGATTATTTAAAATAATTAGCGTTTCTAAACAGTATCTATAAAACTCTTTTCGGTTTTATTAAATATTAGAAGACCAATAAAAAATACTGCGATTGTTATTGCCAAAGTGTAACTTAATCCTAAAATAGAAATTTCTCCAACATTTAAAAGCATATATCTGGCAGTTTCTATAATATAAGCAAGAGGATTATATTCTACTAACCAACCAAATTCAGGCAACTTTTTTTTGATCAGTTCCATTGGGTACATAACTGCTGATAAATACATTAATAGCTGGATACCAAAACCAACTAAATAGGTAAAATCACGATATTTAGTTACTAGTGAAGAAATAAACATTCCTAATCCCAAACCTAAAATCCCCATAAAGGCAATTAAAACGGGAAAGAAAATTAGTGAAGCATTTAAAGTTAAATTACTACCTGTTAAATAATAGAAAATATAAAATGAGACAAAAATTAAAAATTGAATTCCGAATTTTATCAGATTAGAAATTACTACTGAAAGTGGTGTGATAATTCTGGGAAAGTAAACTTTTCCAAAAATAGCCGCATTGGCTTTAAAAGTATCTGATGTTCCGGTTAAACATGCTGTGAAGTAATTCCAAACTGTAATTCCTGCCAGATTGAATAAAAATGGAGGAACTGTTCCTGTATCAATTCCTGCAACGTTATTAAATATGATAGTAAAAGTTACAGAAGTAAATAAAGGCTGAATTAGATACCAAAGCGGACCTAAAACTGTTTGCTTGTAAACTGTAATAACATCTCGTTTTACAAAAAGAAGTAGTAAATCTCGATATTGCCAAACTTCCTTTAAATTTAATGAGAAGAATTTATTTTTAGGTGTTATTTCAAACAACCAATCATTGGGGCTATTGTTGTCGTTCATTTTGTATTAATTACAATGTACTTGTAATGATTTATTCTTAAAATTAGATTTTGCCATTTATTACATAGCTTCTCGTTTTTATTAACAAGATTTTTAATCGTTTAAAAAATATTTAAAAAGCAAAAAGGCGTTTTATAAAAAAACACCTTTTTAATATTATTTGAAATCAACGTTCAATTTATCATAAGAAACTACTTATCTAAAATTTCAAAAGTAGAATTCATACTTTTAAATTCCGGGACAATTTTTTTCATTTTAGTTACAATATCATCATTTTCATAGAAATCAGCGATACCAATAAGCTCATCAATTTCGATGTGCAAATTTTCATATTCATCCTGGATTTCCTGAGCGATCATGATTTTATTATGATGGGTCGGCAACGTTTTAGAAGTATCATTTAATAATTCTTCGTATAATTTTTCACCTGGTCTTAATCCAACAATTTTTATTTTTATCTCCTTATCAGGAATAAACCCTGCTAACTTAATCATTTTTTTGGCAAGGTCAATTATTTTTACTGGCTTACCCATATCAAAAATATAAATTTCCCCTCCATTACCCATTGCACCAGCTTCAAGAACTAACTGACAAGCCTCAGGAATGGTCATAAAATAACGAATAATATCCTGATGCGTTATAGTAACAGGTCCTCCTTCGGCAATTTGCTTAGTGAACAAAGGAACAACAGAACCGTTAGAACCTAAAACATTTCCAAAACGGGTTGTAATAAATTTTGTAGCGCCTTCAATATTTGCTCTCTGATTTTTCAAAAATAAAGATTGTACATATTTCTCTGCAATTCGTTTGCTGGCTCCCATTACATTACTAGGATTAACCGCTTTATCAGTAGATACCATAACAAATTTTTTGACATGATACTTACAAGATAAGTCAGCTAAATTTTTAGTGCCTTTAATATTTGTCTGAATTGCTTGCGATGGATTTTCTTCCATCAAAGGGACGTGTTTATAAGCCGCCGCATGAAAGACAACATGTGGACTGTAATTTTTAAAAACTTTCTCTAATGCTTTTTTACTTCTTACATCTGCAATAACAGCTACAATTTTTGATTCTGAATTTAAAGTTAAAGTCTCTAAACACAAATTATGAAGAGGTGTTTCGGCATGGTCTAGTATAATCACCATTTTAGGATTAAATCCTAAAACCTGCCTTACTATTTCGCTTCCTATTGATCCGGCTGCACCGGTAATAAGAATTGTTTTATCTTTTAATTGTTTTGAAATTGATTTACTGTCGAGAACAATAGGTTTTCTTTCTAATAAATCTTCAATTTGAATATTTTTTACTTTTTGAGAAATTTCTTTTTGATTTTCCCAATCCGAGATCAAAGGAACCGTATATACTCTATAATTGAATTCTAAACATTGGTCAACAATGATCAATTGCTCTTCTTTAGATAAACTTTTATCAGCTATAATAACACCTTCTGCTGCTACAGAACGCATTAAAGCCGGCAATTTTTTTCGCAAAATCAAAATTGGCAAATCTAACATTCGTTTAGACGCATTTTGATTATTTTTATCTACAAACCCAACAATTTTAAATCGGGAAGGAGTTTCAAATTTCAATGCATTTGCCACAGAAATTGCATTAGCATCTGTTCCGTAAATTACGGTTCTGATTAACTTAGAATTCGTTTTTTCTGAAAAATATAATTCGAAAGTTTGTTTTACTACAACGCGATACAAAAACAAACCGCAAAACGATAAAACTAAATTAATAAAAAGTGCTGTATTTAAAAATGCTTTATGCCCGGTATATAATTCAAAAACTAAATTGAAAAATAGAAAAAATACTAAAACCGACATTTGAGAAAATAACAGTTTTATAGCATCAATATAAGATGAGTGGCGAATAATTCCTGAATAAGTTCTGAAAAGCCAAAAGAAAAATACATTTATAATGATTAAACTTGAAACAAAATAAAACTGATGTGACGTAATTATATAACCTAGTGCTGTTCCTTCAAACAACATATAAGTAAATGTGAATGAAAAAATCAGAACCATTACATCTATCGCAATAATGATCCACCTAGGCAAATAGCTAAGGTTATTAATACTGCTTCTTAGATTCCTTGGAGAGAAAAAATTATGCAACAAAGAGACTATTTTAGTTTGTTTATCTGTATCCAATTTGGTTTAGTTTGATTTTTCAAAGCCTACATGACTTACAAAAGTACAAATTAAAGGTTTTAAAAAATTATTTCTTGAAGTAAATTAGATTTTAACACCTTTTTTCTTTTGATTTAGAAATTCTATCAAATAGGCTCCATAACCTGATTTCACCAAAGGCAAGGCAAGTTCTTCAAGTTGAGAGTCATTTATAAAACCTTGTCTCCAGGCAATTTCTTCAATACAGCCTACTTTTAAGCCTTGTCTTTCTTCAAGAACCTGTACAAATTGTCCAGCTTGCATTAAACTATTAAAAGTTCCTGTATCCAGCCACGCTGTTCCTCTGCTTAAAATACCCACTTTTAAGGCTTCTTTTTCAAGATAAACTTTATTGACATCAGTTATTTCATATTCCCCACGGGCACTTGGTTTAATATTTTTGGCGATCTCAACAACAGAATTATCGTAAAAATATAAACCCGGAACAGCATAACTTGATTTAGGTTCAATTGGCTTTTCTTCAATAGAAATTGCTTTATAATTTTCATCAAATTCAACAACGCCATATCGTTCAGGATCAGAAACATGATAAGCAAAGACAACTCCGCCAACCGGTTTTGTATTTGATTTTAAAAGCTCTTGCATATTAGAACCAAAAAATATGTTATCTCCTAATATTAAAGCTACATCATCATCACCAATAAATTTTTCTCCAATAACAAATGCCTGTGCTAGCCCATTAGGAATTGCTTGTTCAGCATAACTGAATTTACAACCCAAAGTTGAACCGTCACCTAATAATTTTTTAAAATTTGGCAAGTCATGAGGTGTCGAGATAATTAATATTTCGCTTATTCCTGACATCATCAAAGTAGATAACGGATAATAAATCATAGGTTTATCATACACTGGCATCATTTGCTTACTCATAGCAAGCGTTAAAGGATGTAAACGGGTGCCCGAACCTCCAGCTAAAATAATTCCTTTCATAAACTTTTATTTTAGATTTTAACTTTTAGATTTCATATTCGTGAAATACTAAAGCTAAATTATCTTTAATTATATAAACATTTTTTTCAAACTCTCTTTATAATTTGGAATATCCAAATTATATATAGTCTTTATTTTTTTTTTATCTAGTAACGAAAACTCAGGTCGCTTTGCAGGAGTTGGATATGATGCTGATGGTATTCCGCCAACATTGCAATTATACCCTCCTATTTCCTTTATACTCAACGCAAATTCATACCAACTTATTTCTCCTTCATTTGAATAATTGTAAATCCCCGGAATCCAACTGGATGATTCTAAAACACTAATCATTCCATGAGCTAAATCAGCAGCATAAGTTGGTGAACCAATTTGATCATTTACTACATTTATACTATCTTTTTCCTGCATCAGACGTTGCATAGTTTTAACGAAATTATTTCCAAATTTACTATATACCCAAGAAGTTCTTATGACAATTGAATTTGGATTTTCTTTCAAACAAGCGATTTCACCAGCTCTTTTACTGGCTCCATAAATATTTATTGGATTCGTTTCTTCATCTTCATTTAAAGCGATTGAAGATGATCCGTCAAAAACGTAGTCTGTAGATATATGAATTAATTTTGCATTATTCTTAAAAGTATACTTTGCAATTAATTCTACTGCCACATGATTTACTGTAAAAGCTAATTCTCTTTCATTTTCAGCTTTATCAACTGCTGTATATGCACCACAATTAAAAATTATATTTGGCTTAATATCTTCTAATTGACTTTGAAGTGTATCTAAATCATCTAATGTAATTTTAGTTCTATCAGCAAAAATCCATTCATATTGTGGATAATTTGATGATAAAGTGGCAAGTTCAGATCCTAATTGTCCGTTTGCTCCTGTTACAAGAATTCTTTCCATTAAAATAAACTATTACAATTATCAATAAAAGGAAGTACTTGATCTTTTTCTGAAACAATTGCTTCTTTTAAATCCATTCCCCAGTCGATATTAAGAGATGGATCATCAAATTTAATTCCTCCTTCAGCTTCTTTGTTATAAAACTGATCACATTTATACATCACAGAAGCGGTTTCACTAATAACCGAAAACCCATGCGCAAATCCTTGCGGCACTAATAATTGTTTTTTATTTTCTGCTGATAATAAAACACTAAAGGATTTCCCGTAAGTAGGTGAATCTTTTCTTAAATCAACTGCAACATCAATAATCTCACCTTCTAAAACACGTACCAATTTTGTCTGAGCAAAAGGAGGGTTTTGATAATGCAAACCTCTCAAAGTTCCTTTTTTAGAAAAAGATTGATTATCCTGAACGAAATCTATATTAATTCCTAAATCTTCAAATTTAGTTTTGCTGTATGATTCAAAAAAATAACCTCTTTCATCTCCAAAAACTGTAGGCTCGATAACTACTAAATCTTTTATAAATGTTTCTTCAATTTTCATATTAAAATATAACTCTTATTTATTTTTATCTTAGTTAAAGAAGGTTTTGATTACTTCCTTAATTCTATTTTTATCTTCAATTGTTAGATTGGAACCTGATGGCAAACATAATCCTTTTTCAAATATATCTTGAGCTATTTGATTTCCATAATATGGATGTTTTTCAAAAACAGGCTGTAGATGCATGGGTTTCCAGAGTGGGCGAGTTTCGATATTTTGATTTTTAAATGCTATTCTTAGACTTTCGCAATCAATCTCTTTTTCTCTATTTGGTTCTATCAAAATAGTATTTAACCAATAATTTGAATAATAATCTTCATTCAAAACTTCGAAAAGCTTTACGCTTTTTATTTCCTTAAAAACTTCTTTATAAAAAGAATGATTTTCTCTACGGGCAAGTACATTTTTTTCTAAAATTTGAATCTGTCCCAGACCTACTCCTGCACAAATATTACTCATTCTATAATTGTAACCGACTTCACTATGTTGGTAATGAATCGCTTCGTCTTTTGATTGAGTAGCATAAAAAATAGCTTTTTCTTTTATTTTTTTAGAAGTCGTAATTAGTGCACCTCCACTAGATGTGGTAATTATTTTATTCCCATTAAATGAAAGAATTCCAAATGTTCCAAATGTTCCGCATTTTTTTCCTTTATACGAACTGCCAAGAGCTTCAGCACTGTCCTCTATAATTGGAATATTATATTTATCGGCTATCGAATGTATTTCATCAATTTTGTATGGATTTCCATATAGATGAACTGTAATTATCGCTTTGGGTTTTTTACCTTTTTCAATTCGATCTTTAATCGCGATTTCTAATTGTTGGGGACAAATATTCCAAGTATCCAGTTCACTATCTACAAAAACAGGAATTGCTCCCTGATATAAAATAGGATTTGCTGATGCTGAGAAAGTCAAACTTTGACAAATAACTTCATCTTCTGCTTCTACACCTAATAAGATTAAGGCTAAATGAATCGCTGATGTACCTGAATTTAAAGCCGTAACAAATGATTGCTCGCTAAGATAATTTTCTAAAACATTTTCAAACTCATTTACATTTGGTCCTCCAGAAGTTATCCAATTTGTTTCTAAAGCCCGTTGAACATATTCATGTTCGAAACCGCTTTGTTGAGAAAGTGATAAATAAATAGGTTTATTAGGCATTGATTTTCCAATAATCTGATGCATAACGTACGTCATCATCTTCAACATTTGATAATGGCAAAGTAGAAAATGAAATTAGTTTTGAATTACTTTCCAAAGACTCAACTGCATTAGCATAACCAGCCGGAATATGGAGTATTTTACTATCATTCGCAGAAATAATTATAGTCTCAATAATTAAATCTTTAGAAGGATTATCCCAATTATCAATTTGAACAAAATGAATTTTGAATGATCCGTTTAAACAATAAAAATTTTTAGCATCCAGCTTATGTCCTTGCCAGGCACGAATTGGGTTTTCATCAGAATTACTTATAATGTAAAACCTTTCAATATCCTTAAAACTAAAATCATTTACAAATGAAATAGTTCCGCGATGATCTGAAAAAATTCCTCCATTGATTATTTTAGGAATCATGAATTTACTTTTAAATTGCTTTTTTCTAACAAATAAAACTTAATAGAATATATCAAAAGTAATGGTGTTATTACAATTACAAATAACCAAACGTCTTGGACTTTATGATATAAAAACACAACTAAAACTGAAACTAATATTTGAATTATTGCATAATATAAGGATACTAATCTATGCTGAATTTTATATTCGTTACTTAAAACCTGATATAAATGCAGACGATGTGCCTGAAAAATATTTTGTTTTAAATACAGACGATGAATAATGGTACAAATTGCATCAACTCCATATACAGCTAAAAATAAAAGCCAGATAACTGAATTTGTCTTTATAATAAGATTTAAAACTAAATAAATAACCCAAAAGGCAATGGCAATACTACCTATATCTCCGGCAAAACATTTTGCTCTTTTTCTATAGTTAAAAAACAAGAAAACCAAACTTGCAATCATTGCATATTTAATAAAAACAGCATCAATAAAAAATTGAATATTTTTATTAACATATAATAGTGAGCCCATTACTACCAGAGTGTACAAGCCCGTTATTCCGTTAATACCATCCATGAAGTTATAAGCATTAATTAACCCTATTGCCAGTATGTAACTGATAATGACTCCATATAGTGGCATAAAATTAAACACTCCTAAATCATAAAAAATCAAAGAAATTGATAAAAAGTGAATTGAGATTCTAATTTTATTTGATAAACTTTGAATATCATCCCAAAAACTAACTAAACTAACTAATGTAATTCCGGTAAAGAAAAAATAATTGCTCTCAATATGCTGCACAAAATATAATAAAGCGGCAAACCAAAATATGATTCCTCCACCTCTTAATGTAACTTCACTGTGAGAACTTCTTTCGTTAGGTTTGTCTACAATGTTAAAACGATCTGCTACTTTAAAATAAAGCAGCATCATAATCATTAAAAGAATTCCAAGTATTGTGTATTGCATTGTTTATTTATAAACTTTTTTATTAATTTTTAATTTTGTTATCACGTCATAAGTAATTGTAATTCCCTATTAATGAACAATCGCCATATTCTTTACCAATTTCAACAGTTACTATTTAACTGTCCAGCAAACTAATTAAATTTTGAACTTTTAAATAATAAAGACTTATAAGGAATAAATTTAAACTCATCTTTTAGCGAACTCTCGCTATCAAGCTTAATAGATCTAAAATAAGGAAGTAAATAAAAGCAACACATAAATCCAATAAGCAAAAACTGCTTTTTTGATAAAGCATAACGTATAATATCTGCAACAAGAATAATTTCAAAAATTCTAAAATAAATATAAACCCTGGTCAATTCTGTTGATTCCGAAAATATATTTAGAAAAAAAATAGAACAAATATAAAGTATCACCAAATATTTTTGGTAGTCATACTGAAATCCCTTTTTATCAAAATATCTTATCACTAAAAAACCCATTGAATTCATTACCAATAATTTTAATAATGGAACTGCAACCGCAAATTTACTGGAGAAATAATATAAATAATGAGAGCCTTTAAGGAATAAACTTATCCAATAAATAATACCAATTCGTGAAATAATAAATGAAAATACCATCAGCAAATACAAATGGTGAATTTTTATAAAATCAGCAAACCTATATATTACAAAAAAAAGTACAAAAGGAACCAAGCAACTGTAATGGAATGAAGTTCCTATAATCATCCAGAACATATAATTAAAATATTTCTTCTTTAATAAAAATGTAAAAGCATAAAAGGCAATCGTAATGGATAAATATTGTCTAACATAGCTAAATGAATACAAAAACAAAACTGGAACAAAAAAATAAAGTGTCAAAGGGAGGCTACTTTTTTGTGTATAGTTTCTGACACCCAGATACGCAAACAGATAAGTAAAAAAAGAGAAAAAGAAAAAAAGAAATTTGTAATCTAGATTTAAATATCTAAAGATATTCATCATAGTTAAAAAACCTAATTCAAAATCCTTATCTCTTGTACCGGTCTCATACCAATGTATATAACTATTATAGTCCCAACCTATTCTGTCTCTAAAACCTCCAATTAAAATTAAAAGCCCTAAAAAAATTACGCTAATAACTTTTTCTGAAGTTGGATATCTATAGCTAATAAAAAAAAGAGCTAGTATTATAAACATTAAAAAAACATAAAAAATCATACTAACTGTCTGTTTATAATATCGTGATATTTTTTTAGTAAACTTTTAATAAGTTATAAATCATCAATACTATAAAGTACTTAATCTAGAGATCCATATCCTTTTTGTTTATTACTATTTATAAGTTTTGTATCATTTCTAATATCTACTTCGGAAGTTTGTTTTATTTTCTAAAATCATTACTCTAAATCTTCTTTCTTTAAGTATTCCAAAATTGATTGAGGTTTCCAATTCAATAATTTTCTAGCTTTAGAATCATCAAAAGTTAAATCTGAGGTTATTTTTTTTATTTTAAAGGAATTAATTGGCGCTCTGTCACCTAAAAGATCACCCGCTAATCCCATAACTTTTGCAGCATAAATTGATAAACTAAATTGTTGTTTTTTATTTTTGGAAATTGCTAAACTTAGTTCCCTAAAATTAGGATGAAGTCCGTCTGTAAGGTTAAAGATTCCTCCAATGGGAGCAACTGTTAAAATAAAAGAAGCTACATCTTTAGCTAAAACCATACTTTTTTTAGCTATACCTCCTCCAATATTAAAATAATAACCTTTATTAATAGCTTTTATCATAGCCCCTAAATTACCTGGTGGTTTTTTTCCAACTAATAATGGTAATCTTAATATACTACATATTACTTGATTCTTATTACACCAATTTTCAACTAATTTTTCTGCTTCAATTTTACTTATTCCATATGGATCCGTAGCTAATAATGCATGTTCTTCGCAAATATTATTACCTGTTTCTTGTCCATATACTGAAACCGAACTTATAAAAACAAATTGTTTAGGCAAACCGGATTTTTCTAATCCTTTTAATAGATTAGATGTTCCCAAAACGTTAACTTCATGAAACTCTTTTTTTTCAGAATCAGTTTTAGGGATACTGTGAGCTTTACCTGCTGAATGAATAACTAAATTTACTTTAGGTAAAATTGGAATATCTTTAGAAAGATCTGCGGAAATATCTAAATCACCTGACCTACCAAGCGTATAAATTTTTTCATTAATATTTTGTAAAATAATTTTACCTAAAAAACCGTTCGCTCCTGTTAATAATATCATGCAGTCAAAATTTCTTTTTCGATTATATCCCAAATCTCTTTTTGCTCGAAATTACTTATTACAAACTCCCTACCTTTTATACCCATTTTCTTGGCATGAATAGGATTTTCAATAATAGAACTTATAGCATCCGCAATTTTATTTTTTTCAATATCAAAAAAAATTCCAGTTACATTTTCAATTATTGACTCTGAACAACCTGTTGCTCTAGTTGTCAGTATTGGTAATTCCATTGAAGATGCTTCTAAAACAACGGTAGGAAATCCTTCTCTGTAACTTGGCAAAATAAATGCATCCATTATATAATAATAATTCGACGTATCTTCAACATAATCCGTATGAATAATAGAATCATACTCTATTATTTTATTATGGACCAAATCATTAACTTTATCTCGATCTTCAAAAGGACCTACAAGTAATAACTTAACATTTGAATACTTTTTAATGATAAGTTCCCATGCCTCTATAAGATCATTAATTCCTTTATCTTTTACTAATCTGCCGACATATCCAATTACGAAATCTTTTTCATTTATTCCGTTTTTTTTTCTTAAATCACTGAATAATTGTTCTTTATTATTACGATTATATTTTCCATAACAATCAACTCCATTACAAGTTCCTCTTCCCAGAATAATGTTTTTTGTTTTACTATTAAGTTTTTCTTTCTCGCTTATTAATTTTATTTCGTTACTAACACATACCACTTTATTTGCTAAAGATCCTGTAATTCTTTCAATATTTTTTAGAAGAAACCTCTTAAACCCAGTTGATGTTTCAAACATGATTCCATGCCTGAAATAAACCCTATTTTGTATCCTGGCTAAATATGACGCTATCATAGCAATCATTCCTCCTTTTGGAGTGTGCCCAATTACTACATCAATTTTATTTTCAAGTATAATTTTTCTAAGTTTAAAAATAGATTTTATATCCTGAATTGGTGATATCGAACGATTTATAATTAAGGGGATTTTTTTAAATTCTAAGCTATTTGATAATTTAGTAAGGTTTTCTGATGGAGAACAAGCTACAAAAAAATTATATTCAGAATTATTTTTCTTAAAATAAAGAAATTGTTCACCTACAAAATATGGTAAAGAAAAAGACACTGAAACAACATGTAAAACATTTCTTTGCATTTTTAATTTTAATTTTTAGAATTATATTATTTCGCTAATATTAAAGCACTAAAATAATTTTAATTCATATTCAGACTTTAAAATATTAATTATTTTTAATATCCAGTTCTACGTTACTTGCTTTTACACTCGAAATCGAACTCCCTTTAAATGTTGAATTTTTGATTTGATATGAATTTTTTGGATTATTTGAAAAAAAAGACATCCCTGGTCCTCCAAAATTCACAAATTTACAATTCAAAAAAACTGTATTACCATCTGCAAAGAAAAAATTTGTATTATTTCCATTAATAGTAGAATTTTCAACTTTAACTAGTCCAACTGCGCTTTGATAAGCAGATGGCTTTCCATTAAAATCCAGTGACGAATTATTCACATATATTTTTGCTGAACTATTATAATTTAAGAATGCGAGCGCATCTCCACTGTCATTACCATCATTTAAACCAACATTAACAGTACAATTGTTTAAATGAACTTCTGTTCCATCATTTAGTGCATTTACAATTCCAAAATTAAAATCTCTCATTTTTACATTCTCTAATTGAAAAAAAGTGGTTGCCTTTTCTTCAATATGAAGACATTTTGCGTATCCTTCTATATTCAATTTTTTTAAATATACTTTATATGGAAACAAAGAAAACTCAAATGTCAATGCTGATCTACTTCTTCGATTATTGCTTTTTTTTCCATAAAAAGAACAATCTTCAATTACAATATTGGCGTTAGCATTTATTTTTGCATGAAAAATTGCATCTCCAAATGCATCTAAATCTGACTTATTTGCAAATGGCGTCAGACCTCTACCACCTACATTTATAAATTTACATTGTTTGATTTTACTTTCCGAAACTTCATGAATTCTAATACCGTAACCCAGTATATTCTTAAATATACAATTTTCAATAGCTACTTTTTCAGCAATAAACTGTCCTCCTATATAAATATCATTATCATAAGAAGTAATTACTTCTGTGCTTTTCTGATTTATACCGTCAAATATCAGACCTGAAATAGCAATTGCTGTATCATAATTTTCTTCTGGATTTTCAAGTGTATTTATAGAATTGAATTCTCTACCTATAGATATAAAAACATGCTCTTTAAAAGATGTTAATTTATAGGCTGTAGCAACATCGTTAATTTTTGGCGTAATGGTTGCACCATTTGAGATAATATTAATTTTCTCGCCTCGCGACAAACTTACCCTTATACTTTTATTCAAGTTGTAGCTTTTGCTTGTTTTAGGCACATAAAGTGTTTGTTTATTTTTTATAGAATATATAATCGCTTTTTGAAAGGCCTCTGAATCATCAATAATTCCATTACCAATCGCGCCAAATTCTAAAACAGAAATAGGGTTTCCGCTTTTTTTTATTACAGTATTATTTATACCAAAACTAGAAAATGAAAAACTAATAAAGCTTAGTAATATTATTAATTTAATCTTCATTATTTTTTATATTTATGTAAATACGTTAATATTAATCTTCTTAAATGCTTTAATTTTTCAATTGCTTTAATTTTAAAATAAGTCTTAAAATCAATCATTTTATTGAAATATAAATTATCATAACACTTTAAAACTCCATAATGCATCTGCAATAAATTTGATGATAACCCCTTATCTCCAAAAGGACGTTTGAAATCAATGTTTTTTGCTCCAACATAATCCAGCTTGTAGAACCTATTCTTAAAAACAATACTCAACCACAAATAATAATCTTCTGAATATTTCATTTTTTCGTTAAATCCTCCATTAGCCCAAAAGCAATCTCTATCCAAAACAACACAAGGTGTAGATAAATAATTTCGTATAAGTAGTTTTTTAAATGAAACTTCCCCACTAAAATTATTTGGAATAGCCAAATATTTTGTCGCCGTAATTTTATATTCACTATTATTATCTAAAAACTCTTTTGAAATTCGAATATGATCCGAAAACCATTGATCATCACTATCAAGAAAAGCTATATGGCTAGAGGTAGCCAAGAGAACTCCATTATTTCGTGCTGCAGATGGTCCTTGGTTTTTTTGTTCAGACAGAATGAACTTGATTTGTTTACTGGAATTTTTAAAAAAATCTCTAATGATATTTACAGATTCATCTGTACTACCATCATCTACAACAATTACTTCATTTACAGTTTCTGTCTGAGTTAGTATAGATTCAAGACATACCTTAATCGTTTTTTCAGAATTATAACAAGGAATTATTGCTGAAATAGTTACTCCTGAATTCATATAATAGTTTTCAATTTTATAGCCAAGCTTGTTAAATCATTATCATTTTTGAATTTTGCGATATTTTTTCTAAAATTCACTAATTTTTCGTTAAATCCATCTCTTTTTAATCCATCAATAATAAGTTTAATATCATCTAAATTATTGCATAGAAAACCCATCTCGCCATAACTATCAAACAACCATTGAAAAAAATCGTTTTTTATTGATATTATTGGAACATCTAACCTAATAGCTTCAAAAATAGCTCCACTTGCACAAAGTTCATAAGCGGTATTGTCATAAAAAAAAATAATGAAATTTAATTTTGAAATTTCAATTTCAAAATTTTTTTGTGAAACGAAAGAGTCTGAATAAAGCTTTTTAACTAAATCCGTTTCAAAAGGATGAAGTTCAGGCAATATTTTTCCTATAGTAATAAAATTAATTTTGTCTTGAATGATATCCGCTTTATAATATTCTGCCAAAGAATATATATAATTAGAATTTTTAGATAACATCTGTGTTCCTATGGCACCTATATTTAATAATTGATCATTACTATTGTTTAAATCCTTCAAATAATAATCAACAGAAAAATTATATGGATGCAATATAGAATGAGTTCTTTTTAAGATACGATGACTTACAATTTTTTTTAAACTTTTTTTAATATTTTCTCCTAGTACAATATATTTAGTTTTTTTCGAGCTTAAATAAATTCCTGCTTTAAGAATAATTCCTAAAAACACTTCGGATTTACGTTTCCCACTAATTTTCAAGAACTCTAACTCTCCATGTAGAATAATTATATGTTTTGATTTCTTTTGAAATAATAGTAGAAAATTTAAAAAAAAATGTCCGGTTGGAAACAGACATGTCCATACAAACAACTCACTTTTAAGAAGTTTGCCTTTACGAAGTATCTTAACGATTTGAATGCATTCACCAATAATCTTCGATGTCCATTTAAATTTTTTTTCATCATAATACCCTTCAAAAGGTAAAAATTCAAGATTATTAAGCTGCTTATTACTTAAGCTCTCTTTTACTGCATTATTATGATTTGTTTCAGCATAAAATATTATTTTTTGAGAGGGATACAATCCAGAAATCATTTCAACAAAACAACTATTTACCTGAAAATGAACTTCTCCTGTATGGGTAACTTCACTAATTATTATAACATCATTCATTAAACATTTCTTTCTATTTTTTTATCAAAAATTGAATTATAAGGGACATAAAGATCATAATATGAATTAATTAAAGCACTAAATCTTGCCCATGAAAAAAGGGTCATTAATACAAAAGCAAAAATCATCTTTTTTTTATGTGCCTTATAATATAATAAAACGTAGCTAATTAAAAAAATCTCAAATATTAAAAAAGGAACTGACGCTCTTGCAAATATTGCTAAATCTTTTGCAAACAAAAAGTATATAATATTTCCTACTATATAAAGATTTAAGTAACCTTGAAAATAAACAAACCTCCCTTGTGATTTATTTTTTACATATAAAAACAAAGGAATTAAAATTAACCTTTTTACAATTCCCATTATATACAAAACAAGAAGATTACTGTTGGTATTTAATCCTTCACTATCATTGCTTAAATAATTATTAATCTTCTCTCCCACAAAACCTTCCAAACCTAAAGCTTTGAGTAGTAAATCTAAAACTATATTACCAAATCCTATTAATCCTAAGAAAATACTAAAGAAAATAATATAATAAAATGACTTATCAGTAAATTTCTTCCAATAAATATAATATGCAAAAAAGTATAATAATGATGAAGTGTGAATACTTGCAGCTAATCCTACAAATAATAAAAATAAAACAGGCTTTTTAGTTATTATAAACCAAGTACTAAAAAGCGTTAGAGAAATAGCTAAATTTTGACGAACTGCAAAAATGTCGGCAAAATAATAGCATAGATATAGAAAAACTAATGTGAAGAAAGTCTCCTTATGATATTTCAAAAAAAAGATAAATTTTAATGAAATACATAAAAAAGAAAGTATTAATAAAAAAACTGTATACTCTGATGTAAAGTCTCTAATAGTAGCTAGAAAAACAACAAAACCAGGCTCAAAATTAACTGCATAATCCTCTGAAAAATAATAGAAAGAGTCAAAATAAGATTCCCAATCAGTACCGGTTTTCCATCTTAAGCCTGCAAACATCCACAAAATTACAAATACAGATATACTACCAAGAAATAAGTAAATTTTTCTGTATAATACTGGTGTCCGTATATAATCTGTAAAACTTAAAGCTGCGAAGAAGAAAAATAAAACTATATATGTTATCAATATCTATTAAATCTGATTTATATTTAAAGCATAATGCATTAAATTATAGTAATTGCTTCTTTAAAGCTTCGAGGAATCTTATACCCCAGCGTAAATCTGGTTCCATATAATTACCCTCAGCCCACTCGTTCCAAGATTTAATAAAAATAATTTTATGTTCATCAGGTTTATCTTCTACAAGTTTAACCACATCCTTAACATGTCTTTCAAATATTTCAGGCGTAGAATTAGTCATAACAAGACCATCACGTCCACTTCTAGGTGTGTGATCCCATCCTGGGATTATACTAGGATAAACTTTTTGTTGTTTGTCAATTTCAGGTATGATAAACCACTTAGACATAGTCTCATAAGAATATGCATTGGGTATATTTCTAAATAATTTATTTAATTTACCAGACACTTTTGCAATAAACGATCTATTTTGCACAACGTATCTATTTAATCTTGTTGTGTTTACAGCATCAAGACCCGTTGACAATATATCCTGAACACTGTCATTCATATCATTATTGTGCCCAACAAAATGAATGCCTTTTAAATTATTTACTAAGGCTAATTCCCTCCAAGTCTTCATGAAGGCGATTACCTCAGGATTTGCCAATGGCTTATAAATCATAAATAATGGCTTTCCATCAACCGTTATATAACGCTTATCTTTGAATGCAGGTAAAACTTCATAAAAATGAGCTGTATAATCTTCAATCCCCGGATATAGCTGTTCTATTAAAATATTACGATTTACCAAACCATGATCAAAACCTTTCCAAGTTTCATTAGCCCAAGCTAAACAAAAAGGAAAATCAGGATCCCCTGAAGCTAAAACTTCATTAAATGGACGTTCTATAAGTCTTTTCCCATTACCAAACCAGTAATGCCAATAACAAAACCCTTCTACTCCATATTCGCTAGCCATCTCCGCCTGAGCTTTTCGAGTTTCTGACACACGTAAATCATAATAACCTAAATGCCCTGGTACTCTAGGTTGATAATGCCCTTTAAAAAGTGGTTTAGCTTTGCCTACATTAGTCCATTCTGTAAAACCTTTTCCCCACCATTTATCATTTTCTGGTATTGGATGATATTGTGGTAAGTAAAATGCTATTACCCTTGCTTTAGTTTTCATTACTTAATTTCTCTTATTATTCGAGCAGGATTTCCACCTGCCACACAGTTTTTTGGAATTGATTTTGTTACGACCGCATTTGCGCCAACTATTGAATTTTTACCAATGGTTACACCAGGCAAAACAACAACTCCTTCACCTAGCCAAACATTATCTTCAATAATAATTGGTCCTTTACTATATAATTTTCTTTGTGCCGGAGGCAATAATAAAGCCTCTTTTGTTATTTCTCCGTGAAAATGATCACTTATATAGACCTTACTAGCAAGCAAAACATTATTTCCTATGCTTATCCTATCTATAGCTCCTATATGACAATCCTTTTGAATAGAAACATTATCACCTATAATAATTTCAGGAGTAAATTTATCGCCTAAAAATTCATCAATCGCATCTAAACGCAAACGTTGATCAGCTCCTACATTTGTTCCGACGGAAATATACTTTCCACCCTTCAAATATAGTGGATAAGCAAAAGAAACACTTTCGCCTATATTTCTAAATTCTCTGGTATGCCAAAAGGTATATAGTAAATTAAAAAAAATATCAATAGTGATTGACATTTTTTTTGTGAAAATATAAGAGAAAATTATAACAATGTTTCTAATTATTTTTTTTAATATTCTCTTCATTTTATCAATTTTCTAAAAAAGAACAATAATAACATTGGATAAAAATATGGTTCATACCAATATTTTTTAAAAATGATTTTAAAGACTCCCTTAATCTCAAAATCAAAGTTTTCTTTCTTTGCAATTGTTAATGTAACAAACCATGGATAAACAAAATAGCGGCATAATCGATATTTCTCTAATTCATAATTAAAAAAGGATAATTTCTCCTGTTTGATTATAAACAAATATTTATTAACAAAAATATCAAATACATTATATCCCCCTTTTTTATTTGGAATTGCAACATCAAATAAATCTTCAAAATAAATTACAGTTGGCTTTTTATTATTTACTATTTGATATGTCCAATCTACTTGCGTAAATTGCAAATGTGCGTAACGTTCCTTATTTTCAATTTTAACAAAATCCTCACGCCAAACACCAAAATTTGCTATCCAAGTACTCCCAAAACTTGCCTGTGCAATATATGCTTCTTTTGAACTAACTTCTCTAACGCAATTTGAATTAAGAAACATATTTGAATAGAAAAAAATATTTTTTTTATCTTGTAAATGTTCTGCAATTTTATTAATTATTGTCTGTAAGCAATTTTTCTTAAAAGAAAGGGTATCGTTAAACAATCTCACATAAGCTCCTGTAGCATAACTTAATGCAATAGAAAAATTTACATCTCTCACATTTACCTCATTTCGATAATATTTTACTAAGGGATATTTCCCAACAACTTCCATTGTGTTATCCGTGGAGCAATTATCCGATACTATCACTTCTATTAGATCAGCATCAAAATCTGGATTAGAGAAAAGTGATTTTAGGGTATTATCTAAAACTTCGGCTCTATTATAAGTAGGAATACATAGAGATAATAAAATATCATTATTCATAATAAAAAGATTACGCTGTAATTATAATTAAATTGACTTAAAAAAATCTTTTAGCACCTTTTTTATAAACTCTGAGACCAATAAAACCTTAAATCCTAAACGTTCTAAAAATGTTTTAAACCTAACATTTATAACTTTATTAGAATATCCATTATAAAATGATAATCCAATCTGTAATAATTCTTTTTTAGAAATATTTTTTGGATCCATATAATAGTGAATGCATAATTCATTATTGCTCATTATATTTTTAAATTCGAATGTAGCCAAGTTTAATTCTCGAAAAAAAGATTTTATTATTAATTTTCTTTTTTCTAATTCAGAAATTGATAATGATTGAATATGACTCTCAAAATTTATTGCTAATTTTAATCTAGATTCCGGAGAAAAAAAAGCTTTTTTAGAATTTCCTTTAGTAGTTGCTGATTTATGTTTAGTGATTCTTTCCACACCTCTTTCAGGAGAAAATATTGAATCATAATATACAGCTCCATCTCCTAGCAAACTTAATTCTGCAAAGACAAATTCAAGTGGAAATAAATCAACAAACTCATAATCCGAAAATCTTTTAACAGCATCTATTGCTTTCCAATCATTATTTCTAAAAAAATAACCTGTTGGATGCCTTGTGATATAACCTAATTTATTTAATGCCTTAATTCCAGATGGAAAAGTTTCAAATAATATTTTAGAATCTAAATTAAATTCACAATAACCAAAAGATACTGCTGAATTTTCTCTAAGAAATGTTTTAAATTTATCTATTTTTTGCCTATCAATATGATCATGATCAGTAGAATAGACTAAATACTCACCTCTACCTTTATCCAAAACATTCATCATATTAAATAAGGCTCCTTTATTTACTCCGTTGGAATGCAAAGAAAGTCTTGTATCATCTATATTTTGCAAAATACTTAAAGTTTCGTCTGTAGAGCCATTGTCTAAAACTACAACTTCAATATTTTGATCATCATTTTCTAAAATACTTGTTACAAGCCTATGAACACTCTTTGCATTATTATAAGTTGGAATGCAAAAACTAATTTGTATGTTATTCATAAATAAATTCTAATGAAGTATATTGTTTAATGAAGACTTAATTATACCTCCTTTGTCTAGCTCAATCACTTCTGTACAAAAACCAAGTGTATTTAATCGATGAGCGATTACCAATATAGTAATGTCTTTACTTAAATTCTCTATAGAATCTAAAACTTCCTTTTCTGTTTTACTATCTAGTGCACTCGTAGCTTCATCTAAAATAATCAAGCTTGCTTCTTTATATAAAGCCCTAGCAATACCAATACGTTGACATTGTCCTCCTGATAATTGTACTCCTCTTTCGCCTACTCTTGTGTCATATTTTAGTGGCCAACTATCGATAATTTCTGCAAGCTGTGCTTGTTCTGCTGCACGTCTAACTCGATTTTTGTCTATTAACTCAGTAGGGATCCCGAAAGCTATATTACTTTCAATTGTATTATCAGCAAGAAAAACTATTTGGGGTACGTGCGCAATATGGGCTTGCCATGAACGACAATTAGATTCTGTTATTAACTGTCCATCAACTTTAATATTTCCTTCAGATGGATTTAATAGCCCCATTACAATATCAAGCAAAGTACTTTTTCCACAACCTGTTGTTCCAATAAATCCAATGCGAGCACCCTTAGTAATTTTTAAATCAATATTTTTCAAAATTAAAGGTGTGTTTTCATTATAACGAAATGAAACGTTATTAACTGTTATATCCCTCTTGAACGGAACAGGTAGAGACACTGCTTCATCTATATTTTCCGGATAAGGTTGTTCTAGCAAATCTATCACATCTTTCAATGATGCTTGTGAACCAGTTATTGTAGACCATGCAGCATACAATTGTTGCGCATTTGGCAGCAATCGTTGTAAACCAAGTGTTAAAGCTGCTAAACTCGGCATCGCTTTTGCAAAACCTCCTGATATTGTAAGAGTATAAGAAACAAATGCAATAAGTACCATTCCTAAAGAAACCAAAATAAAATTTGGTATTTGACCAATAATTTGATTAGTTCCCTGAGCTCGACGTAAAACTGAGTTTGTATTATTATATGTTGTACAAAAATTTTCCTGACTATTATCAATTAGAACATCCCTTATACCACTTAAGCCTTCTTGTAAATTTTTAATAATATTATTTGATTCACGCGCAATAGTTACACTATTAATTTTTAATTTTTCTTTAGTCAACTTAATAATTACACCATAAACAATAATTAAACCACCTATAGCCATTAAAGCAACATTTGGCGTAACTACCAAGAGTGTTACAACTAATGTAATACAAAGTATTGTTGAACTTATCAAATTAAATACAGGCATCAGAATATAAAAAATAACCTCACTTACTTTAACCCATATCCCATTAATTACATCACTACTATTACGAGAAACATGAATCGAATAAGGCTGATATAAAGTACGTTTATAAATATCATTACTCAGATCCCTACCGAGTGCAAAAGACAAGCGTACGGAAACCCAAGTAGACATTATCCTCATTGCCCCTGCAAGAATTACAGCTAAGCAGAAAAAAATAGTAACAGCAGCAATTATCTGATCTGTAGCAGTAATATTGAATGTTTTCAAGAAAGGTAAAATAAATGGTACATCAAGAATCTTATTCGGATCCATAAGCACACCAAAGAAAGGGAATACTGCTCCAATACTTAAAATTTCTGCAAATGATGCAAGTATCATTAAGATAATTAAAAATATAAAATGCAATCGTCTTGTTTTACCAATATACTGCCAAAGTTTTTTAATATTTTTAAATATAGAATCTGTCATTGTTTATAAATCTTAAATTGTTTATTGCTGAATAAAATATACTATATGGCTTTATTGCTTTTAACAATCCAATTAAACATTCTTTCTATTCCTTCCAATGAAGATACTTCAGGTTTCCAGTTTAATATGTTTTTAGCTTTTTCTACGTCAGCTACAAAAACACGTTGATCACTTTCACGTACGGGCAATTTAGTATAATCTAATTTCGTTTGCGAAATACTTTCAAGCATCGTAAATAATTCTAACAATGAGAGACTATTGTTCGCACCTCCACCAACATTAAATGCTTGTCCTTTTGCTTTGTCTATATTTGTTATAGCTGCTAAATAAAGTCTTTTCATATCATCAGCATGAAGTACATCTCGAACTTGCTTCCCACTTCCAGAAATAGTAAATGGTTCCGCATTAAGTAAATTCTTAGCCTCAAAAGCTTTTTGACAAAACCATCCAATCCAACCTTGATCATAAGTAGCAAATTGACGACCACCATACATAGATGAATGTCTAAACACAACAGTGTTTAAATCAAAAATTCTAGCATAATCTAGCATATATTGATCAGCAGCACCTTTAGAGCATCCATAAGGAGAGTGAAAATCAAGTTGTGTCTTTTCATCGAATCCATTTGGCTTTTCAATGCATTCAAATCTATAATCTGTTTCATTATATGAATATTGCTCTAAATCTCCATATACTTTATTTGTTGACGAATATACTACTATAGCATCTTTTGCATACAATCTAACAGCTTCCAACAAATTAACTGTTCCTAGTACGTTGATTTCAAAATCCATTCTAACATTTGCAATAGATGTTTTCATAGCAACTTGTCCAGCTAAATGAAAAATGGCATCTGGCTGAAAAGATTGTATTACACGAGTAATATCATTTTGATTTCTAATATCACCGTGTTCAAATTTAAATTTACCCTGACTCTGAAGCCATGTCAAATTTAAACGAGACCCTTCCCTGTACAGATTATCAAACAAAAAGACTTCATCCCCTCTCAATATTGCATCTGAAGCTAAATTGCTGCCTAAAAATCCACAACCTCCAGTAATTAGTAATTTCATTATTTTTGATCTTTAATTGTTAAAATTAATCCCTCTTCTAAACTAAATTTACAGTACCATCCTAATTCTTTCAAGGCAGTAATATTAGCCTTTGATTTCATTACTTCTCCTACTCGATATGGCACAGCTCCAAATTCTAGATTAATATTTGATTCTGTAATTTTATGAACCGTTTCTACAAATTTTCTAATAGTAACAGATTTACCGCTTCCCACATCATATTGTGAGAAATATTCATCAACAAGCTTCTCTCGATTTAGTACTGCTATATATGCTGAAACGACGTCATCTATATAGATAAAGTCTCTACTTTGTTCACCAAGTGTCAATTTAAGTGATGTCGTATTTGAAATGCAATTATTAATGACATATGATGTAAATTTAGAATCATCATCACCTGGACCATAAAAATGTTCTAACCGCATATTTATGAATTCAATTCTATTTCTCATGGAATAAAACTTACCCCAATCAAGAAGATGGTTTTTTGAAAGCGAATATAAATTAAGAAACTTGTCAAGAATAGTATCTGTATTAATAAATTTACTCACATTTGCAACACTTGCACCATCAAGTAATTTTAACGGAAAACTTGTATTTGCATCAAAAATTTCCCAAGGTGTTTCATTATTTCTTCCGTAACTTGTGGCGGTATGAATTACAACATCTATTTTATGGATATCTTGAAAAAAAGTCAAGAAATCAATATTTTCTATATCATAAAGATATATTTTAGGTAAAATTGTTTCAATTCTTTTTAATGAAGAAGATTTTCTTTTTAAGGCTACAACTTTATAACCCTGACTAACTAATTCTATAGCTAGATTACTTCCTAAAAAACCAGTAACTCCTGTAATTAAAATTGTTTTAGTATTCATTAAGAATATTTCTCTTTATTTAAGAATTTAAGTATTCGCGAATTACATTTGCAATATAATCATAGTGAGTTTCATTTAATCCCGGCCACACCCCTAACCAAAAAGATTGATTCATAATGGTATCCGTATTTGTTAAATCGCCAACAACACGGTGTTCGATATTTGCATATGCAGGTTGTCTTAATAAATTACCTCCAAATAACAATCGTGTGCCAATTTTATTTTTTTCTAAATGCTGTACTAACATATGACGGTCATTTGCATCACCTTCTCTAAGTGTCAATAAAAATCCAAACCAAGATGGCTCTGAATTTGGAGTTGGCTCTGGAAGTATAAATACTTCTTCAAACTCCTTCATACGCTCATATAACGCAGCATAATTTTCTTTTCGTCTTTGTACGAACTGATCTATTTTTTTTATTTGTGAAACCCCAAAAGCAGCTTGCATATCAGTTACTTTAAGATTAAACCCAATATGCGAATAGGTATATTTATGATCATATCCGTAAGGTAATGTCCCTAATTGTTGTCCAAAACGGCAACCACAAGTATCATCTTTTCCTGGTTCGCAATAACAATCACGACCCCAGTCACGGAAGCTTTCTGCTAATTTTGATAAAACTGGGTTATTTATTAAAACTGCTCCACCTTCACCCATGGTAATATGATGTGCCGGATAAAATGAGAACGTTGCAATATCACCAAATGTTCCTGTTTTTTTACCTTTATAAGTTGCTCCAAGCGAATCACAATCGTCTTCAACTACCCAAAGATTATATTTTTTAGCAACACGCATTACTTCATCCAAATCAAATGGATTCCCTAAAGAATGTGCAATCATTATCGCCTTAGTTTTTGGAGTAACAGCAGCTTCAAGCATATCTGTTTTTACGTTATGTGTAGCAATATCTACATCAATAAATACGGGGATGGCACCAAATTGGATTATTGGATTTACAGTAGTAGGAAAACCTGCTGCTACAGTAATCACTTCATCACCTGGTTTAATAGCTCTATCACCTAATTTCGGAGATGTCAAAGCATAAAATGCCACCAAATTAGCAGAGGATCCTGAATTAACTAATAATGATCGATGTGCCCCAAAATAATCCGCAAAATCAGCTTCAAATTTATTCGCAAAACGACCTGCAGTTAACCAACCATCAAGAGCAGCATCTACTCCCATTAAAATATCCTCTTCATCTAATACTTTACCAGTAACTGGTATGTAATTTTCTCCCGCAATAATAACTTGGGTAGACTTCTTTCTTGCTATTTCTCTTAAACTATTTAATAGCGAATCTTCTTTTAAGTTTTGTAACATAATAATTTATCTTTAACAGTAATTTTATTTATTTTATGTTGCTTCCATTGCTATTGGCTTAGCAAATGGTTCCATTTCTGTAATTGGTCTTCCAAAAGCAATTTTGGGATATGTATTTGTGTGAGGATTTATCATAACTTGTAGTAATTGCGGTTTGTTTTCATTTTCAACATCCCATAGCCAATTAACTGCATTTTCAATTTCCTTCTGATTTTCGATTGTTTTTGAATCTATTCCATAGGCTATAGCCACTTTAGCAAAATCAGGCGCATCATAACCCCAATAGGTTGATTGATAACGAGATTCAAAATAACTATCTTGAAATTGTCTTATCATCCCCAGAGTTCTATTATTCAAAACGATAATTTTTATTGGAAGTTTATTTCGAACAATCGTTTGTAATTCTTGAATATTAATTTGCATGCAACCATCTCCTACAAGAACAACTACCGGTTCTTTATTTAATGCAATGCTTGCTCCAATTCCAGCTGGTAATGAAAATCCCATGGCACCCATTCCGCCTGAAGTTAAAAATTGCTGATCTTTATAAATTTCTAACGATTGTGCTGCCCACATTTGATGGCTTCCAACATCTGCTAAATAAACTTTAGCTTTTTTCGATTTATTAGAAAGCAAATGCATAAATACATTTGGATTGATTCCTTTTGCATCAAGCTCTTTAATATCTGGCCATTTATTTTTTAAATCATTGATACGCTCATTCCACTCTTTTTTTGATCTAAAAGAAGTGTTGAACCCCGCTTTTTCAAATTCATTAAAGAAAAACTTCAAATCAGTTATAATTGCTTCGCAACCCTTAACTCGATTATTCACTTCCCCTTTTTCACAATCAATATGATATATTTTTCTATTTTCAATAAATTTAGTATCTGCTCCAGTTTGCCTAATATCTAGCCTACTTCCTAAAACAATGAGTAAGTCACATTCCCCAAAAGCAATATTAGCCCATCTATTACCATAACTTCCGATAAATCCAACACGTTGTAAATTATCATAAGCTATTGTATCTAAACCTAATAATGTTGTAATAACTGGGATTTTAGTTTTTTCAATAAAAGCGACAAATTGTTCTTGGCTTTTACTAGCCTTTATACCTCTTCCTGATAATATAAGAGGTTTTTTAGCTTTTTTAATATCTTCAATTAAATCTTCTAAAATAGTAGAATCAATTTCTAAATATTTAATGTTATTATCAATAAGAGAATTATCTTCAATTTGAATACGCTGGATATCCATAGGAATATCAATAAGAACAGGTCCCGGTCTTCCTTCTAATGCAATTTTAAAAGCGCTTTCAAATATATTTGGTAAATCATTTGCATCATTTACATGAAAACAGGCTTTAGTTATTGGTTTAGCCATTGTAACAATATCTGTTTCCTGAAAACCTAATTGTCTAATTTCTCTATCCCCTTTTAGTTCATGTCTATTAACTTGACCCGTAATAAAAATAGCAGGTGTAGAATCAAAATAACAACTTCCTATTCCTGTTAATAGATTTGTTGCGCCTGGTCCGGATGTAGCTAGTGCTATCCCCGGTAAACCTGTAACTCTGGCATATCCCTCAGCAGCAAAAGCAGCACCTTGCTCGTGATGCATTGTGATAATATTAATATCAGTTTTTTGATTTAATGAATCAAGTATATGTGTTATCATTCCTCCTGATAACTCAAAAACACTTTTAATTCCTTTTTTCATCAAAAATTCAGCAATAAAATCAGAAGCTTTCATGATAATTTATTTTTTTAAATAATGTTTTAAAGTATTCTGCAAAGCAATTTCAAAATTTGAAAATTCAATTTCACCAATTTGAGAACTAATTTTTTTAATATCCCCTTCCATATGCATTGATTGCCCTGCTCTATAATTTAAAGCTCCAAAGTTTAAAATAAATTTTGGATTAATATGATTTTTGATATTCTCAATTAATGATTTGATTGTTATGGTTTGATTTGAAGAAATGTTATAAATCCCCGAATCTATTTTCATAGTTACTATTTTTCTCATTATCTCTGCATAATCCTTTACATATAAATATGCATATTTTTGCTCTCCTGAAGTAAAATCCATTTCTTTCTCATTCAACATTGAATTTATTAAAGAAGGAATTAACCAATTTGAGTTTTCTTTTTCTCCAAATAATGAAAATAATCGCAACCAAACCCAATCAATATTATTGAGAGAACAGAATGTTTCCATGATTTGCAAACAAGCTAACTTCGTTGATGCATAAGCATTTAAAGCATTTACAGGATAATCTTCATTAACTTTTTCGTTAATAAGCCCATATTCCGCTTGTGAACCTAAAAAAACGATTTTTTTTACGTCTAGTTCTTTTGCTATCTCTAATAAGGTAACAAAAAAAGATATATTTTTCGATTGTTCGCCCCAGTTATTTCTTGTATGCGACTCAACACCTATCCAGGCTCCATGAACAATTGTATCAAATGAATGTTTTTTTAATTGATTGACAAACATTCCTTCATCATCAATATCAACCCATTCTATGTTTTCCTTAAATTCATTACATCTCCAAATATCAGAGCTCTTACGTTTCAACCCTACTACACCAATATTATTCGCTATAAGATGCTCAGCTATATGAGAACCTAAAAAACCTGTAACACCAGTTATTAAAACTTTATGCATTAATAAAATTAATAATTTGAGATTCTGTAAATGAATTAATATTAATAAGATTATTATTAAATTGACTATACCAATCCATAGTGATACTTACAGCTTTTTCAGCATTCATTTTAGGCTGCCATTTCAACTCAGAAATTGTTTTGCTTATATCTAATTTCAATAGTCCGGCTTCATGTGGCTGAGTTTCATCCTTTTCAATAATGTATTCACCTTTACCCCAACTTTTAATTGTTAATTTTAGCATGTCTTCAACTGGTAATGCATCAGATAAATGAGGTCCAAAATTGTATGCTTGATTAAATTCTAAAGGTTTTTCAGCTAAATTAGCACCTAATAATAAGTATCCAACAACTGGCTCTAAAACATGTTGCCAAGGTCTTACTGAATTTGGATTTCGAATAATTACAGGTTTTTCACTTGCAAATGCTTTTGCTACGTCCGGTATTAAACGATCTTTAGACCAATCTCCTCCACCAATTACATTCCCTGCTCTTGCGACAGCAATAGACTTATTGTGAGTGTCATAAGTTTTATTATTAAAAAAAGAATTACGATATGAGTCAATTAATAATTCTGCACAGGCTTTACTGGCGCTGTAAGGGTCATAACCACCTAACCTATCATTTTCACGATAAGGATAGATCCATTCATTATTATGATAAACTTTATCTGTTGTAATAAGTACCACATCACATTTATTTTTTAATAAACGAACTCCATCAAGAACATTTGCAGTCCCAATAACATTCACTTCGAATGTTTCAGCAGGAATATCATAGGATAATCGAACTAAAGGTTGGGCTGCCAAATGAAAAACGAAATCAGGTTGAAAATCAATAATTTCTTTCTCTAACCTTTTTTTATCCCTGAGATCAGCTATAACAGAATTACAAATAGAATTTCCATTTATTAAATGAAATAAATCATCTTTTGTGTTTGGTTCTAACGCATAGCCTTTGATTTCTGCACCGAGTAAAGATAAGGTTTTTAGCATCCAGGATCCCTTAAAACCGGTATGACCTGTAAGAAAAACTTTTTTCCCACTATAAGTGTGCTTTAATTGTTGAAATAATGAATCTACCATGTTTTCCATTTTGCATTTCCGGAACTCCACATTGCTTCTAATTCAACTCTATCTCTTAAAGCATCCATACACTTCCAGAATCCTTCATGTTTATAAGCTGCCAATTGTTGATCCTGAGCAATAGCTCCTAAAGGCTCTTTCTCCCATTGTACATCTTCTACATCTCCTTCAAGATATTTAAATATTCCTGGCTCTAAAACAAAAAAACCACCATTTATCCACATGCCATCACCTGCAGGTTTTTCTACAAAACTATCAACTTCACCTTGTGAATTAATCTCAAGATTACCAAAACGTCCTGGAACCTGTACACTTGTTAAAGTGGCTAATCTACCATGTGATTTATGAAATTTAAGTAATGCTGATAAATCTACATCAGCAACACCATCACCATATGTCAACATAAAGGTTTCGTCTTTTACATATTTTTGAATACGTTTCAGCCTACCTGCAGTATTCGTATAAAGCCCCGTATCAATCAACGTCACTTTAAATGATTCTGTCTCTGAATAGTGTACATTGATATTATTATTCGCTAATTCTATAGTCACATCAGAATTATGCAAATAATAATTGTAAAAATACTCTTTAATAAAAGTCGCTTTATATCCTAAACAAATTATAAATTCATCATAACCATGTTGCTCAAACATTTTAAGTATATGCCATAGTATAGGCTTACCTCCAATTTCGACCATTGGCTTAGGTCTAGCCTCTGTTTCTTCCATAAGGCGAGTACCGAAACCACCTGCAAAAATTACTACTTTCATTATTTATATTTTTTTATATTCTTTTATATTTCTATGCTAATATCATCAGTCAATGGGTAACTGCAACAGAGTAAGAATTCATTATCTTTTAAATCAGTCCTAGGTTTATCTAAACCTATCATTTTTACCTTACCTGATATAACGGTACCTTTGCAAGTACTACAATTCCCTGTTTGGCATGAATAAGGTAATTCTAAACCAGCTTCCAAAGCTTCTTCTAAAATAGAATTACCACTAGTTATAAAGATTTTATTATTTACTCCTTTAAAATTTAAAAATATTTCCTGATCTATTATCTCTTTAAAATCTTCTGGGTTTTTAACTAATTCAAAGTCTTCAGAAAAGACATTTTCAATACTTTCCCCTAAGCTAAGTAATGATTCTCTTACTGTATTTTTAAGCCCAACGGGACCACATATATAATTTCTAAAAGGAGACTCAATATTACTTACTAATTTCTGTACAAAATTAGAATCAATCCTGCCACGATAATTATGCGAATCCTCATCAAAGAATTCTTCTTTAGAATAAAAACTATAAATCTTAAAACGTTCAGAATAAATTTCTTTTAACTTCTCTAATTGGTCTTTAAATATTACAGATGAATTAGATTTATTTCCATAAACTAAATATATATTAATTAAAGGCTGGGTTTCTAATAACCCTTTAATCATAGAAAACAATGGTGTAATCCCACTACCTACACCCCAAAATACAGCAGACTTTATCGATTCATCTGGTTCAAAAACAAAATCTCCTAAAGGTTCTTGTACCTCGATAACATCATCAACTTTAACATTATCATTTATGTAATTTGAGACAATACCTTCAGGCACTCTTTTTATTGTAACATCTAGCGTTGAATTAACTAAAGGATTTGAAGAAAAAGAATACGGTCTGATATATCTTCTTCCATTAATTCTGAATTGAAGTGTAAGATATTGGCCAGCTAAATATTTGATTTTTTTTAATCCTGGCTGTTTAAAACATATTGTTACAGTATCATCTGTCTCGATTCGAACTTCCTGAACTTTTAAAGTATAACTTTTCATTTAAACGATATAAAAAATACGCTTATTATTACCATGTCATGATCTGACTGATAATGCGTCTTAAAATAATAATAACAGTCACTAAAAAACCTGCTAAAAAACCTCCAATTAAGATACCTTTTGCTTTACTAAAACGTTCTTTATGTAAAGGAAGAATAGGTCTATCTATTACCTGAATTAAAGGAGTTTCTTTTCTTAGAGTAACTTTTGCAAGTTCTGATTGTTTAACCAGTTCAGTTAATATCGCAGTATTTGCCTGCACATCTACTTGCTTTCTAGCTGAAGGTGCCCTACGAACATTCATTGCTGGATTCAAATTAAAGGTATTATCATTTGCTACTGCCACTCCTGTAATAGATCCATTTAACTCTCCTCGGATTGAGTCTACCTGACGGTCTAATATTGCCATATTAATTCTGGCTTTTTTACTTTTAGTTTCAACGTAAAACCTACCAACTTCTTTAGCCAAAGCTTCGCAAAAATACTTTGCAAATAACTCGTTTCCAGAAACCATATCAATACTAATAATTGCAACTTTTTTATCTTTTTGACCAACTGTTAGTCCTCCTTTAGATAATGCATCATATAATACACCTAAAATACTGTCATGCACACGAGTAAAATTATTACGATTAGCGCCGGGAAGAAAATTAATATTACTGAGTTTGGGATTTTCTTTCCATCCTTCCCTCATTTTATTAATATCAAGATACATTTCTGCCAAAGAAATACTTTTACCATTATAGTTAACTGGGTTTAGAAGTGTCTGTTCAACCATTCTGCGAGATTTGAACAGTTCTGTTAAATTAGAGCCACTAAATATATTGCCACCACTTCCTCCCAAATCTAACCCAAGGGAACTTGCTAGTCCTAAAGCTCCTCCTAAGCCACCCCCACCTGATTTATCATCTTCTAATACAAATGACAAAGTTGCTGTATAAGTTGGTTTTTGCATAAGGGAATAAGTTAATCCCAAAGCAGCCCCTAATATTCCTGACAATACAATAATTTTCCATTTTGATAATAAAAACCTAAACCATTCTTGTATTTTTTTCAACAATTCTTTTAACGAGATTTCATCGTTTTCCAGTGGTATATTCTCCATCAAAATTATTTATTTAAAAGCAGTAACAATTAACAATGCTAAACTAGCAAGAACACTTCCAATGCCTGCCCATTCTCCCGCACTCATTCTCTTCATTTCAGGTTTTTCCGGCACCACTATTTGAGAATCTGGAGTTACTTTTGGATAAGACCTGAAAAACAAAAATGATCCTGTTACAGAAGCTTTACCGTTTGGATAAATAATATATGCCTTTTTCTTCCATCCTTTATAATCTACACCTCCAACAGCATTTATATAATACTTAAATCCTTTTCCCGCTCTATAAGGAATTTCAGATGTAAGCAATACGTTTCCAGTTACTTTTACTCCTTCATTATAAACTGCTACTTCAATTTCATCGCCTGGAAATAAAGTAACATTTGAATAATGGTTTTTATCTTTTACAATTTTTTCCCAATTTACAGGGATTGTAGCATACTTTAATTCATCTCTAAGCTTTTTAGATAATTTAGAATTAAGTGTGTCTTTTTGTTTTAGGTTAAGCCCTTCTTCTTCTGTTGTTAGTTTTTTATCCAGGTTAAGGTTGATACTTTCTAACTGCTCAATCTGCTCCTCTTTAATTGGTCTCTTTATTTTCATACCATCTAAGTTGGCAATGGACGTTAATCCTCCTGCTCTCATCACCACATTATAAACTGTTTCTTTTTTGTTAGCTAAAACATATTTACCAGGGTAGCTCACAGCACCACTTACTTTAACCATTTCTGGTTTTTCATAAACTGCCATTTTTCGTATATTAATAACATCAAAAGGTTTTAGCACAAAATTTTTAATTTGTTCATTATTGTCTGCAGTAATTTCAAGCTCAACCAATTCAATACGTTTTGGATCAGAGTCATCAATCATATCAGACTTTACCATTCTTGCAATTTCAACCCTTTTAGATGCTGAACCTGTTAACCCACCAACTTGAACGACCAAATCATTTAAAGTTAAATTCTCGAAATATTCATATTCTCCAGGATTTTTAACTTCACCATCAATTGTTACTTTATACTCCTCTCTGAATTCCAGAATAGAATAAACCGTAACAATATCTTCTCTTCTTAATTCTACATCAGAATTTAAATCCCCTGATAAAGCAGCACTTAAATCAACATTTACAATTTCTGTCGTCAAATCTGTTTTTAAACGAATAATTCTTGCTCTTTTTGTGTAAGCATCTTCTTTAAGTCCTTCAGATCTTGTTATAAGATCTGAAATTCTCATTCCTTCGCTATAAGAATAATAATCTGGTCTGAAAACGGCTCCTTCTATTTTTATACGATTTTCAAATCTATTTAAAATTTTAGTAACTCTAAAAACATCTCCAGATTGCGGCAAATAGGAATTATATTCACTTTCATTTATATCATGTATTTTAAACTCTTTTCCAGTTTTTTGCATTACGTTTACAGATGAAGTATAGGCAAATTCATTAAATCCCGAAGCAAAAGATAATAAATCTGAAAATGTTTCTCCGTTTTTCATTTCAAAAATACCTGGACGTTTTACTTCGCCTTCAACCACTACTCTTTGACTATATGCTGGAATTCTAATAACATCATTATCTCTTAAATTCACGTTATCTGACTGATCACCCTTAACTAAAAACTTATAAATATCTACGTTTTTATAAACCTTGTTATTACGAATTAATTCAATATTTCTATAACTTCCATTTTTACCGGGACCACCGGCTAAATGCAATGCATTGTAAACAGACGCGAGAGATGAAATAGAATAATTACCTGGCTGTTTTCCTCCAACGATTGTTACTTTAATTGTTCTGATATCACCTAGACTAACACTAACTTGCGACTGTCCAGTCCTAACTGTACTATATACTCTTGCTATCGCTGCTTTTATTTTTTGTGTAGCTGCTTCAATTGACATTCCTGCAACTGCAATTTGCCCCACATTCTGAATCGCAATTTTGCCTTCGAAATTTACAGGAACGGTATCATCAAATTGCTGAATACCATAAACACTCACCTCCAATTTATCACCCGGTCCCAAAATATAATTTATTGGAGTTGCCATTTTTAAATCCGGTTCAAAATTCAAGGTAGGATTATCAAATAATTCAGATCCAAAAATCAAGGCATTTAATGAATCCTTTATTTTTTCATTTTTAATTTTGTCTTGTTTTCTTTTAAATTCAGATTCTTTATCTGTCTTTTTTAATTTATCCTCTTTGTCTTTATCTTTGTCTTTATCTTTGTCCTTATCTTTATCTTTTGAATATTTTTTTTCATATTCTGTAATTCGAGCTTTTAATTTATCAAATTCTGCCTGACTCATACCTTTTGATAAAACCATAGATTCGACATCATCAATAGTTGCCTTATTACTTTTTAACTGACTAATAATTTTAGAAATTTCGTCATCTGACAAATAATCAACTTTTACAGTACTTAAATCTTTAGACTTTATTATATCCTGAGCATTGGCATTAAAAGACATTAGCAAAGTAAAAAATAAAGAAAGTACGTATATTATTTTTTTCATATTGGAGTTAATTAACCTTAACGTTAGTTTTAAAAAAACTTCTTTATTTATGAATATTGTTTTTGATAATAATCTTTATAAGAACCTGAAGTAACATTTTCTAGCCATTCTTCATTATCCAAATACCAATTAATTGTTTTTTCTAACCCTTCTTCAAAAGTCACAGAAGGTTTCCATCCCAATTCTTTATTGATTTTTGAAGCATCTATTGCATAACGTAAATCGTGACCAGGCCTATTTTTAACGTAGGTTATCAACTTTTCAGAAACACCTTCATCTCTTCCTAATTTTTGATCCATAATTTGGCATAATAATTTTACTAAGTCAATATTTTTCCATTCATTAAACCCACCGATGTTATAGGTTTCATGATTTTTTCCTTCATGAAAAACCAAATCAATTGCAATAGCATGATCTTCAACAAAAAGCCAATCACGAGTATAATTTCCATCTCCATAAACCGGTAATGGTTTGTTATTAATGATATTGTTAATAAAAAGAGGAATCAGCTTTTCGGGGAAGTGGTAAGAACCATAATTATTTGAACAATTCGTTAAAACATATGGTAAACCATAAGTTTCACCATAAGCCCTAACAAAATGATCAGAACTGGCTTTAGAAGCTGAATAAGGTGAATTTGGATCATAGGATGTAGTCTCTGTAAAAAGTCCTTCCGTTCCAAGCGAACCATAAACTTCATCAGTACTTATATGATAGAAACGTTTGTCTTCAAAATTATTTTTCCATTGATTTTTTGCTGCATTTAATAAATTCATAGTTCCAATTACATTTGTTTTAACAAATGCTAATGGATCTTCAATTGAACGGTCAACATGGGACTCAGCTGCTAGATGTAAAATACCTTCAAAATTATGCAATGAGAAAAGTTCATTTATAAAAGACTCATCAACAATATCACCTTTTATAAAAGTATAATTTGGTTGATTTTCAATATCTTTAATGTTTTCTAAATTTCCCGCATAAGTTAACGCATCTAAGTTAAATATTTGGTATTCAGGATGTTTATTTACAAAACGTCTCACAACATGAGATCCAATAAAACCAGCACCACCAGTTATAAGAATTTTTTTCATTTTAAAATTTAATTTAATAAATCTGAATTTATTTTTTCCAACTCGCTATAAATATCCTTTACATCTTGTGAGTTTTCTTTTTGCAAAATTAGATTAGCAGTACTTGTGTAGACAAAAATAGTATTCTTTAAACCTAGAAAGGTAGTATGCTTACCAGAGCCTATTACCATATTCCCATTTTTATCAATTGGATGTTTTTTTGATACTAAATAATCATAAACAGATTCAAATGATCCCAAATCCGACCACGAAAAAGCAGCTGGTACAACTTTTATTTTCTTACTGCGTTCCATTACAGCATAATCAATACTAATTGATGGAATTTCTAAAGACAAATCCAAATCTAAGAACCCTTCTTTACTTGATTCCCAAACAGCCTTAGATTTTTCATAAACATCTGGTTGAAATTGTTTTAGTTCATCTAAAAGAACACTAGCCTTGAAACAAAACATCCCACTATTCCATAAAAAATTTCCTTTTGCAATAAATTCCTTTGCTGTTGTTTCATTTGGTTTTTCTCTAAATGAAATTACTTTATCTCCTTTTGATTCGATATAGCCATAACCCGTTTCCGGTTTTGTTGGAATAATCCCAAATGTGACAATAAAACCATCTTGTGCTTTTAAAACAGCCTCATTTATAGCCTTATTGTAGTCCTCCATTTTATCTATAATATGGTCAGAAGGAGTTACAATTAAAATATCGCTGGGATCTGATGCAAATGCAGCAAATGCAATTGCAGCGGCAGTATTTCTAGGCGTAGCTTCTACTATATTCACATAAGAAGTTTTGGTTTTATCCATAACTTTACCACTTAAGTGATGATTATCTACATTTCCAACTACCATGACTTTATTTGCTAAATGACTGTTACGGTCAACTGTCATCTCAAATAAAGATTTATTTTCAAATATCTCAAGATATTGTTTAGGTTGACTTTTTCTTGATAGTGGCCACAATCTGCTTCCCACTCCTCCTGTCAAAATTACATGTATGATTGAATTGTTTGTTTCCATTTCTTTCTTTAAAATAAAAAGACTTTTATTTACTACAGTCTGTTATCAGCTATAGAACCTAAAACTCCTTTTACGTCGTATATTAAACTATTATCTTTTTTCATCTGATTAAAATTTAATTCTAAAAATCCAGAATGAGAGACTCCTAGAACAATTGCATCAAATCTATTATTTGGAAGAGCGTTTAATGTTACTAAATTATATTCTTTTTTTACATCATCTGCATTAGCTATAGGATCAAATATTGTTACTTCAATTCCATAGTCCTTTAATGCTTTTACGACATCTACAATTTTTGTATTACGAACATCCGGACAATTCTCTTTAAAGGTAATCCCAAGCATTAGAAGATTTGCTCCATTAACTGAAATTCCTTTTTTAATCATCAATTTTACTATTTGCGAAGCTACATATTCCCCCATACTATCATTTAAACGTCTTCCTGCTAGTATTATCTCAGGATGATATCCAAACTCTTGGGCTCTCTGTGCTAAATAATATGGGTCTACACCTATACAATGTCCGCCAACTAAACCGGGCTTAAAGGGTAAGAAGTTCCATTTTGTAGACGCTGCTTCTAATACTTCCTGAGTATCAATATTCATTAAATTGAATATTTTAGCCAGTTCATTTACAAAAGCAATATTTATATCTCGTTGTGAATTTTCTATGACTTTAGCAGCTTCTGCTACTTTTATAGAAGGCGCTAAATGAGTTCCAGCAGTAATGACTGACTTATAAAGATTATCAACTTTTATCCCAATTTCTGGAGTTGATCCTGAAGTTACTTTTAAAATCTTTTCAACTGTATGCTCTTTATCTCCCGGATTTATTCTTTCAGGAGAATAACCTGCATAAAAATCTTCGTTAAATTTTAAACCAGAAATTCTTTCTAAAACTGGTACACATTGTTCTTCTGTAACACCTGGATACACAGTCGATTCATAAATTACTATATCTCTTTTTTTTAATATTTTACCAACTGATTCACTTGATTTATATAAAGGAGTTAAGTCTGGTCGATTATTTTTGTCGACTGGAGTGGGAACAGTTATTATGAAATAATTACAATCAGATAAATCATCTAAAGAAGTTGTGCAATATAAACCAACTTTGGAATTAGAATTATTAACTAAAACTTTTTGCAAAGTGGCATCATCGACTTCTAATGTTGTATCTGTACCTGATTTTAAAGACGATACTCGTGCTTCATTTATATCAAAACCAATAACTGAATATTTAGTAGCAAATAGTCTGGCCAAAGGCAAACCAACATAACCTAAACCAATAATGGCTATTTTTATGTTTTCATTCAATTTGTAATCTTTTTTATCTATTTCAGTCATAACAATTCACGGCTTCGCCACTCTGAGTCACAAATATTTGACACAGATATTCTAAAATCATTTTCGGCAAATATAACATTTTAAGTCAATCTATTCAATACGGTTTCCCGTATTAGTGCGAAAACAATCAATTAAACAATAATAATATACACCAACACATTATTAATCAGTATATAAAAAAAACATATTATATAAAAAACAGAAGCTAAAATCCCTAATTAGAGAAATTTCGCTTCCGCCTTAACCACAATAGTAAGATACTAAACTAAATTATTTGTATTTTATTTTAAGTACACACCCTAAAGATTCAAGCACTAAAATACAATGTGTGTTAGATATCTCCTGAACAATTGCATTTTGATTATTAAATGCTCCCGATTCTAACTTTATTCTATCACCAATCTGAACTGAAGTTACTGAAATATCACTAATATTTGGTGCTTTAAGACTAGTTTTTATAATATCAATTTCACTATCTTTTACAATAGCAGGTTTTCCCAACCAAAATAAATATCGAATTACACCCGATATTTGAAAAACAGAATTTCGATCGATGTCTTCTAACTGAACAAAGACATACGAGTTAAAAAGTGGTACTTCAACTTTCTTTTTTCTATCTGACCATTGTTTAATCTGAGTTATTAATGGACAATAACACTCAATTCCTATTTCACTAAGCTTTTCTGCAACTTTTTTTTCCCATTTGGGTTTTGTATAAACTACATACCAATTTTTCATTTTCCTTTTTATTGAAATAAAACTTAAACCAATCTTTCACTAATCATTTTCATATTAAATTTTACCTCAATATCTTTTTTACCTACGAACCTATTCCTTTATAGATAAAGCCAATTGATTCTAACTCTTTTGCATTTAATATATTTCTTCCATCAAAAAGAAATGCAGGCTTGTGCATTGAATCATAAATTTTTTTCCACTCATATGTTGTAAACTCATCCCACTCCGTTAGAATTGCAATTGCATGCGACCCTCTACATGCCTCATAAGGATCATCAAATATAGCTAATGATTTACTATTTTGTTCAGCAGTTCTGGTTTCTAAATAATCTAAATCGCTTAACATTTTATTTCTTGAAACCTTTGGATCATAAACGGAAATTTTAGCCTGTTCATTAATCAAATCATCAGCTACATATATTGCAGCAGATTCACGAGTGTCATTGGTATCTTTTTTGAACGCCCAGCCTAAAAATGTGATTTTTTTATCAGCAACTGTATTATATAATGTTTGTACAATTTTATTGGAAAATCTTCTTTTTTGATGATCATTCATTATGATTACCTGTTCCCAATAATCTGCAACTTCATTTAGTCCATATGATTTTGCTATATAAACTAAATTTAAAATGTCCTTTTGAAAACAAGAACCTCCGAAGCCAACCGAAGCTTTTAAAAATTTTGGACCAATCCTACTATCCATTCCAATAGCTTTTGCTACTTCACTTACATCAGCACCTGTTTTTTCGCATAATTCAGACATTGCATTTATTGATGAAATTCGCTGCGCTAAAAAAGCATTTGCTGTTAGTTTAGACAATTCTGAAGACCAAACATTTGTTGTTAAAATTTTATCTTCACTTACCCAATTCGCATAAACATCAACTAAAGCTTTTATTGCAATTTCACCTTCAGGCGTTGTATCACCTCCAATTAAAATTCGATCTGGATTTAATAGATCTGTAACCGCCGTTCCTTCTGCTAAAAATTCAGGATTTGATAAAATTTGAAACTGAACTCCATTTCCTGTATTATCAAGAATGCTTTTTATTGCTTCGGCTGTTCTTACCGGCAAAGTTGATTTTTCAACAACAATTTTATTTTGTTTGGCAACTTTTGCTATTTGACGCGCACAAAGTTCAATATATTTTAAATCAGCAGCCATCCCTTTCCCTTTACCATAGGTTTTGGTTGGTGTATTTACCGATATAAAAATGACCTGCGCTTCATCAATTGCTTTCTCTACTTCTGTTGAAAAAAAAAGATTTCTTCCTCTCGCCTCTGCTACTATTTCTGAAAGTCCTGGTTCATAAATAGGAATATTATCTGTATTGGGATCATTCCAATCTTTAATTCTTTGTTCATTCAAATCGACTACAGTCACTTGAATATGTGGACATTTTTGAGCAATTACCGCCATAGTTGGACCTCCAACATAACCTGCACCAATGCAACAAATTTTTGTAATTTTCATTTATTTACTATTATCTTGATCCTTATTTTATTTCAAATTGTTCCAATACCAACTTACAGCTTCTTTTAATCCTTCTTGCAAAGAATATTTAGGATTATATCCTAACATTGTTTTTGCTTTGTCAATACTTGCTAATGAATGAGGAATATCTCCAGCTCTATTTGCTCCATAAACAATTTCAACATCAGCAATTTTCGAATCAAATTGCGCTAAATATTCTTTTAAATATCGAACCAAATCGTTTAACGTATTTCGATCACCAAATGCTGTATTATAAACTGTATTTATTGCTTCAGGATTTTGACTTGTCATTGCCAACTGATTCATCTGAATCACATTGTCTATGTATGTAAAATCCCTGGAATAATTTCCATCACCATTAATTACCGGACTTTCATAATTCATTAATTGCATTACAAATTTTGGAATCACAGCAGCATAAGCTCCATTAGGATCTTGCTTTCTTCCAAAGACATTAAAATAACGCAACCCTATTGTTTCTAATCTATATGTTCTACTGAAAATTTCAGCATATAATTCATTTACATATTTCGTAATCGCATACGGAGATAACGGTTTACCAATTATATCTTCTACCTTTGGCAATCCTTCTGAATCTCCATATGTTGAAGAACTGGCAGCATAAATAAAGCGTTTTATTTTTGCATCGCGAGCAGCTACTAACATATTGAGAAAACCAGAAACATTTACATCATTTGTTGTAATCGGATCGTTTATAGATCTTGGAACAGAACCTAAAGCAGCCTGATGCAAAACATAATCAGCACCCTGAACTGCTAAAACACAATCTTCAATATTTCGAATATCTCCTTCAATTAATTTAAAATTAGGATTATCTACAAAATTTTTTAAGTTATGATGATGTCCTGTTGAAAAATTATCCAAACAGATTACTTTGTGCCCTAAACCTAAAAAATATTCAGATAAGTTTGAACCAATAAAGCCAGCTCCACCAGTAATTAAAATTGTATTTTGATTTGATAATTCCATTATTCCAAATTATTTTTTCTTGAATTTATTTAAAATCCCATTCCAGAAATTTGACTTTTCCTCTTCTTCATGATATCCATTTGAATAAGCTCCATAACCATATCCATAACCATAAGCCGTGCCGTATTTTGCTTTATTCTCATACCCATTTAAAACAATACTTGCATTCGATAATTCACCTCTTTTTACCCTTGTATTAAGCAATGTAATCATATCTTTTTTGGTATAATTCTGTCTTACTATATAAAGAGTAACATCAGCATATTGGGCTAGTTCTAACGCATCTGACACTAATCCTACCGGCGGAGTATCCAGAATAATATAGTCATATTTGTCTTTCAGCTCGAAAATTAACTCATTCATTGCATCACTCAAAATTAACTCTGATGGATTTGGAGGTATGGGCCCTGAAAGTATAACGTCGAGATTAGGAATTTGTGTTGAGTTGGTAATTTCAGCTAAACTATTTTGTTTAATTAAATAATTCACAACTCCTATTTGATTTTTCAAATTAAACTCATCTGCCAATCTCGGTTTTCTCAAATCCAAACCTATGATAACAGTTTTCTTTTCGCTTAAAGCGAAAACTGTAGCAATATTTATAGAGCAAAATGTTTTTCCCTCGCCACTTATTGATGAAGTAATCATTAAAGTCTTTGACCCACTTAATTGTTGTTTTTTATACAAAAACTGCAATGAAGAACGAATTGTTCTAAAAGCTTCAGAAAGCGCAGATTTTGGTTTATCGAAAACTGCTAAATTCAATGAATTTTTATTAACTCCAATTACACCAATTAATGGGATTTGAGTTAATTTACTAATATCATCGGCACTTTGAATCGAATTATTGATAAAGAATATTCCAAAAACAAACAATAATGGCACAAGTGTTCCAAGAAATAAAGCTAATATATAATTTACAGAAGTTTTTGGACCTATTAATCCTCCACCAATATCTTTTGCAGAATCTATAAAATGAATATCGGATAAATTAGATGCTTTTACAATCTCTGCCTCATTTCTCTTTTTAAGAAATTCAGTATAAATATTATCACTTAAGTCATATTTTCTTTGAATCTTCAGTAGTTCCTGTTGCTCTTCAGGAAGTCTTTTTACGGTACTTTCTGCCTCACCTATTTTAGCATTTACCATTGACAAATCATACATTAAAGAAGATTTTGCCGTAACAATATTTTCCAGCAAAACATCTTTGACAGCCCTCATTTGATTGTCAAAATCTTTAAAAATCTTATCGCTCTTAACCGCATAAGCCATTTCTGATCTCTGGGTAGAAAGCGCAATAAGTTTTGACACATTCACGACAACATTGGGATCTTCAATTCCCGCAACAGATGGCGCAGGCAATCTTGAATAATCGACACTATTGTTTAAGTAAGATTTTAAAGAATTATAATAAGCTATTTTTCTTGTGACTTCATCTTTCTTAACATCAAAGTCCATCAATTTACCAGAAACTACAGCTCCTCCACCTTCAATTTCATAAATGTTTTTATCCTTTCTAAAAGATTTCAATTCACCGCCAGTTTGTTTTAATTGAGATTCCATTGCAACAAGAGTGCTGTCAATAAACCTGATGGTATTAGTTGCAAATTGATTTTTTCCGTCTAGCTGAATTTTAATTAACATTTTTACAGTGGAATTCAAATAATCAACCATTCTGGCTTTATTCGTTCCTTGCATTCCTAAAGTTAATATGGATCCTCCTTTATCATCAGAACCAACAGTGATACCTCTATAACCCGCAACCGTTCCGTCAAAATCATTGAATTTCACAAAATATTCATTACCATTGTACAAACCAGGATTGTCATTTATTTGCAACTTCCAGTTTAGAAATGGCAACGAAACCTGTTCTCCAACCTTATATTTCTTAACAAATAAGTCTGTAGGTTGAACTGCAGTATTACTATACGAATTTGTAGAATATGTTATCAAGGAAACTGAATTGTTTTCGAAAGGAATTCGAATTTGATATTCATTTTCGCTCACGAATTTAATCCCTATTAATGTATTTGCGAGCTGCCCTTTTGATTTATCAATATCCACATAAAAAGGAACAGCGCCATAGGCATCAATTAAATTGTATTTTCCTTGTGTAAAATAATCAATATAGAATTGCAACTTACTCACAACTAATTCATTATGAGATCTTGATTGCAATATTGTAGAAATTCCGTTTACCTGATCAGAAATCCCTCCCCAGTTAAAAACTAAACTTGTATTTGATGTAAAAAAAGGATTACTTTCTTCTTTGATAGAAATCATAGTCTGCATTCCGTAAATTTTTTCTTTACGAATATTGACTTGATAAGCAATTGTAAATGCAATTATCAAACTAGCCAGAAACCATTTCCAGTAACTTAAAATTTTTAATAGAAATCCCTTAAAATCAAAATTCGAATGATTTTCAAAAATGGAAAAATCTTTTATATCTAACATATTTTGAATTTGGTTTTAATTTTTAAGCAACAAAAATACGGTTGTAGCTAATGACAAAATGGTAACAATTGTACTAATAGATTCTATACCTGTTTTACCAGTTCCCCATGTTTTTTGTTTAAGAGGCTTTACATATATATAATCGTTTGGCTGTAAGTAATAATATGGAGATTTCATTACATTAACATCTGTTAAATCTAAGTCATGCATTTGCATTCCTGTTGGTGATTGACGAATTACAGTTACGGCTTTTCTATTTCCTGTAATAGTTATATCTCCGGCATTTGCAACAGCTTCCATAATATTTACATGTTCCTGAAACAATGTTTTTGTACCCGTACTTCCAACTTCACCGTTTATAGTATATTTAAACCCAGCTAGTTTTACAGTAATAAAAATATTAGCCTCACTTTTAAAATATTCCTCAAGCAACTTTTTTTCAATTATAACTCGAACTTCTTCAAGAGTATATCCTATAACATTTATCTCACCCAATATTGGCATTCTTATGTTCCCGTGATCATCAACTGTAAAACCATTAAAATATAAATCGGATTCAGATTTACCTGCCGAAGCATTTTGAGTGGTATTAAAAATTGACACCAGTTTAGGATCAATTGCTTTTATATCAACACTTAAAACATCATTTACCTGTAATCTATAAGGTTTTGATTCTACTGCAGCAATATTATTTTGTTCGCCAGAATTATTTTTATCCTGCAAATACACCAAATCTTTTACAGGAATACACGATGTAAATAAAGCCCCAATTAATAGTAATATATAAAAGCCGTTCTTTGTCATTATTAAAATTTTATCGCAAATATAGCTTTTCCTTTAATCTTCAGAAAATCTAAGTTTATTTAGGGTTTATTTAATTATTTTTGAAGGTTTTTTCGAACGGAACACGATGTAAAATACTTCTTCCAAGAGTGATTTCATCTGCATATTCTAATTCATCTCCAACAGAAATACCTCTGGCAATTGTAGAAATTATAATTTCAGATTCGGCAATTTGTTTATAGATATAAAAATTTGTTGTATCTCCTTCCATTGTAGAACTTAACGCAAAAATAATCTCAATTACTTTTCCTGATTTTACTTTTTCAACCAGAGTTGAAATATTCAACTGACTTGGACCAACTCCTTCTATTGGAGAAATTTTACCACCAAGAACATGATAAATCCCTTTATATTGTCCAGTATTTTCTATAGCCATAACGTCCCGAATGTCTTCAACAACACAAATAGTCTGATGATTTCTTGCTAAATTTGCACAGATTTCACAAACTTTAGTATCTGAAATATTATGACAACTTTCGCAAAATTTTATATCTGCACGCATATTCAATAATGCCTGAGATAAAAATCCGGTTTGTTCTTTTGGTTGTTTTAATAAATGAAGTACTAATCGCAATGCCGTACGCTTACCAATTCCAGGCAATTGCGACATTTCGTTGACTGCTTTTTCTATTAATTTTGATGAAAATTCCATGACGACAAAAGTAATACTTTTAATGGTTTAGTAGGCTCTGAGGCAACTAAATTCAGTTTTATCGAGATACTAATTATAACTACAAAAAGTTCTTTGTAGCCCAGATAGCAACGATATCCTTTTTCTGGCTTCTTTAGCCAGGAAAAGATATAGTGGATAGCTGGAAAAAGCTCCAAAAAAATTAATATTGATTAGTAGCCAATAAAACCAAAGTACAAGCAACTTCTGACTTAATATTATTCAACTCTAATAATTGATACAATTCAGGATTTTCTGTCCCAGGATTAAAAACTACTCTTTTAGGCTGAGCCTCGATGATGTAATTATAATAATCACGTTGGCGAGTAGGATTTAAATATAAAGTGACTGTATCTATATTTTTAACCGGAATAGCTTTTGTATGGATTTTTACACCCGCAACTTCTCCTGTATTTTGACCAATTGCTAAAACAGTGTGTCCTTTATCAACTAACATGTTTATGGCTCTAAAAGCGTAACGATCTGGTTTTGTGGTAGCACCCAGAACTAAAGTTTTCTTATTTTTCATTATTTTTCAAATATGTTACAAAAGTAATCAAAAAGAATGAGGTTAGTTTAGGTTATTGATTTAGAAATAATAACATTAAAAATAATATACTAACTTGAATTTGCTCTGAAGTATCAAAAATTAACTATTTTTACTACATTAACTAAAACAGCATGGATTTATTCATTTATTTATTTGCGGCACTTTTCTCCGTATTAAACCCTATCGGAACAGTTCCGATTTTTGTTGGATTAACGCAACATGATTCTCAAGAAGAACGTTCCAGAATTTCTCTTTGGACTGCCATAAACGTTTTTATCATTTTGATTGTATCCTTTTTTATTGGTCAATATGTTTTGTCATTTTTCGGAATAAGTATTGATGCCCTTAGGATTGCAGGAGGAATTGTAATTGTAAATTCCGGATTTTCATTACTTTCGGGAAAAATAAATAAAAAACGAGGAATCAACAAAAAGGTTGAAACCGATGCACAACAACGTAACGATATCGCTCTAACGCCATTAGCAATCCCAATGTTAGCAGGTCCGGGATCAATTTCTTTGCTGATTGCTTTTCATCAGGAACACCACGGAATGGAAGAAATAATTATATCGTCTTTAGCAATTTTAGCTATTGCGGTTGCAATTTTTGCCATTCTAAAAAGCGCACACTATTTAGCCCGAATACTAGGAGCTTCGGGAATTGTAGCTATTTCAAGAATTGTGGGTTTCATTGTTATTTCTATCGGAATACAATATATTGTAAGCTCAATCATAAATATTGTAAAGGGAAATTTGATGTAGAGATTTTTTTTATCATAAAAATGTCTCCATTTTTAAAACAACAATCATTCGAATATGATTATAATATCTGTCAAAATGGACATTTACATGATATTTTTTATCTTTAAAACTCAGAATTCTTAAACCAAATGGCGTTATCTTTGAGCCTTTAGAAAATTTATATTTATTATGGAACAGAAAATACATCAGGGAAGAAACGTAAAACGTTTCAGAGAAATGCTTGGCATCAAACAGGAGTCATTGGCTTTTGATTTGGGAAATGACTGGAATCAAAAGAAAATTTCTGTGCTTGAGCAAAAAGATGTAATTGAGGATAATATACTTAGTCGAATTTCTAATTCATTGAAAATTCCTGTTGAAGCGTTTCAAAACTTTGATGAAGAGCAGGCGGTAAATTTAATTTCGTGTAATTTCTCTGATAATGCAATGTTCAATAATAGAATTGAAGTTTTCAATAACAATCCGATTGAGGAAATTAAAAAACTTCACGAAGAAAAAATTGCTTTGTATGAGCGCATGTTGAAAGAAAAAGATGAAATGATGACAAGGCTTGAAAAATTAATAAATAGATAAGAAACTTTTATTCATAGTAAAAAAGGCTCAACCAAATGGTTGAGCCTTTTTTATATTAAATTTTACTAGTTATAAAACAACTTAACTTCTTGGCAAAAATACTTCTGCCATCATACATCTGGCGCTTCCTCCTCCACAAGCTTCAATTGTATCAAGACTTGAACTCAAAATTTCAGCATGATTTTCTATTTGAGTAATTTGTTTTTGAGTTAAACTCTGATGTGCAGACGCACTCATCACTATATATTTTTTATCATTTGTTCCTCGAACTTCAAGCATATTGCCCGCAAAATTATTAACCTGAGCTTCGGTAATCAAAATGATCTCTTTTTTATCTGCTTTTAAATTATCTAGAACCATTTTGCGCTCTTTTTTATCATCTATACAATCTGCACAGATAACTGCAAAAGTTTCAGCTAAACACATCATTACGTTTGTATGATATATTAATTTACGCTCTCCATTAACTGTCTGGAAAGCTTCAAAAATAACAGGAGCATAATCAAAATCTTCACAGAATTCGATAAATAATTCTTCATCGGCACGTGGCGACAATGCGCAGTACGCTTTTGCATTAGCACGATCTAAAAGCAAACTTCCGGTTCCTTCAAGAAAAAAACCATCTTCTTCTGCAGATGTATAATCCATTATATTCGAAATTTCGAAACCTTTGTCTTCAAGAGCATCTAAAATATCTTCGCGACGTTCCTGACGACGATTTTCTGCAAACATTGGATAAAGAGCCACATCTCCATTTTCGTGGAATGAAACCCAGTTGTTTGGAAAAATACTGTCCGGAGTATCTGTTTCCAAAGTATCATCAATAACCGTAACATCGACCCCAACTGCTCTTAATTTTTCTACAAAAACATCGAATTCTTGTTGTGCTTCTGCATTTACCGTACTTGGCAAAAGACCATCTAATACTTTTTGGTAATAATTATTTACTGCCGTTTGCTCATTCATTCTAAAAGCAACTGGTCGAATCATTACAATTGCATTTGTCGTTTGTTTCATAATCTTTATTTTTTGTTTCAGATTTCATGTTTCATGTTTCATATTACAAAAATGTGAAACTTGAAACTTTTTAATCTCTAATTAACGGAAGTGTTGAACATCGTAATAAGCCTTCTTGTTTCGCAATTTCTGCATAAGGTATTTCCTCAACAGTAAAACCTTTGGAACGTAACCAATTGTTAAGCCTTGTAAAGTTTTTCTCTGAAACTACTACATTTTCATCAATAGAAAACACATTAGAAAACATATTATACATTTCATTTCTTTCGATATGGAATAAATTTTCTTTTCCAAAAAGATTCACTAAATACATATAATCGGCTTCCTCACGAAAACCTCTTTTATAAATAATCCCTTTATCTTTGCCTACAGGCTGAAAACAACAGTCTAAGTGTAAAGCATTATCACGAGCTTCGATTTTAGATTTAACCAAATCAAACTCTTTTACAATTTTATTCGGAAACAATTCTTTAATATAATTTACACCATGCATATTTGTTCTTGCTGTAATGTAATCTTTATAATCACTCCCTTTGTATGTTCCAATGAAAATATGATCATTCCAAAGCATAACATCTCCTCCTTCAATATGAACTTCTTCTGGCGGACGAACCACTTTCAAAGGATCAATTTGATCGAGTATATATTGAATTGCATCTAATTCACGTTCTCTGTCCGGAAGAATATTTGATTTAATGAAAGTATCATCAATTACAAATCCAATATCTCTCGCAAAAATCTGATTGTAATTTTCAATCATTTCAGGACGATACACTTTTACATCATGTTTTTTAAAAACAATATTAAAAGCATCCATTTCAGCAACCATATCTTTTTCGATTGGATATGTTCCTGCTTTAATATGTTCCAATGATTTAGGATCATAAGCTTCATCTACAGATGGAGTTGGACCATTATGAACCGCAGAACCCAAAACTACTGCACGTAATCTTGACGTTTCGTTCTTTATATTTAATTGCAACATAACTTTATTATATTTTGGCCAAAGATAAAAAAAGCTTCACAGTTATGTGAAGCTTTAAAATATTTTATTTGTTCGACTTAAATTCTCTCAGCGGATGCCCAGTATAAATTTGTCTTGGTCGACCAATTGGTTCTTTGTTCTCACGCATTTCTTTCCATTGCGCAATCCAGCCTGGTAATCTTCCAATAGCAAACATCACTGTAAACATATCTGTAGGGATTCCTAATGCTCTGTAAATGATTCCAGAATAGAAATCTACGTTTGGATATAAGTTTCTGGATTTGAAATAATCATCTTCTAAAGCTGCTGTTTCTAATTTTTTAGCAATTTCCAAAATAGGATCTTCAACTCCTAAAGTCTCTAATACTTCTTTAGCCGCTTTTTTGATTATTCTTGCTCTTGGATCAAAGTTTTTATAAACTCTATGACCAAATCCCATTAAACGGAAAGGATCATTTTTATCCTTGGCCTTAGCCAAAAATTTATCTGTATCTCCACCGTCTTTATTAATTTCTTCTAACATTTCAAGTACAGCTTGATTTGCACCTCCATGAAGTGGTCCCCAAAGAGCAGAAACCCCTGCAGAAATTGAAGCGAATAAACCAGCATGAGATGAACCAACCATTCTTACAGTAGATGTAGAACAGTTTTGCTCATGATCTGCATGAAGAATAAATAATTTATCTAATGCATCTACAATAACCGGATTTGCTGAATAAGGTCCTGTAGGCAATTTAAACATTAACTGCATAAAGTTATCTACATAACCTGTTGTGTTGTCGTAATAATTTAACGGATAGCCCATAGATTTTCTATAAGTCCAAGTTGCAATTACAAGAAATTTACCCATTGTTTTACAAATGGCCTCGTACATTTCTTTTTCATTTTCAACGTTTACTGCTTTAGGATTAAACGCAGTTAGAGCACTTGTCAAAGCTGACAAAACTCCCATTGGGTGAGCCGTTTTCGGGAATCCGTCAATGATATTTTTCATTTCTTCGTTTACCAAAGTATGTTTTTTAATACCATTTTCGAATTGCTCTAATTCTTCAGCCGTTGGCAATTCACCAAAAATCAAAAGGTAAGATACTTCTAAGAAGTTCGCTTTTTCAGCTAAATCTTCTATTGAATATCCTCTGTAACGTAAAATTCCTAATTCTCCGTCTAAGAAGGTGATTTCACTTTTACATGATCCAGAATTCTTATATCCAGGATCAATAGTAATAATACCAGTTAAATCACGTAATTTGTTAATATCGATAGCTGACTCATTTTCGCTCCCCGTTATTACCGGAAGTTCAATTTTTTGACCATCTACTTCTAATGTAGCTATTTTTGACATAATATATCGGAAATAAATCTTTAAAATAATAATTTATCAAATCTAAGGAATTTAAGACTAATTAAAAAAAGAATCCTGCTATGAATTTGTTAAAACTCCAAAAAAAAACCATTCGCATAAACGAATGGTTTAAATTTAATATATAACTCTTACAATTATTTGATCTTGAAAGCGTTTAATCCAGGGAAATAAGCAGTGCTTCCCAGCTCTTCTTCGATTCTTAATAATTGATTGTATTTTGCCATACGATCAGATCGAGAAGCAGAACCTGTTTTAATTTGACCACAATTTAAAGCTACAGCTAAGTCAGCAATAGTATTATCTTCTGTTTCTCCTGAACGGTGAGACATTACTGAAGTATATCCTGCATTTTTAGCCATATTTACAGCTGCAATAGTTTCTGTCAAAGTACCAATTTGGTTCACTTTTACTAAAATTGAATTAGCAATACCTTTTTCAATTCCAGTTGAAAGACGCTCAACATTTGTAACGAATAAATCATCACCTACTAATTGAACTTTATGCCCGATTTTTTCAGTTAAAAGTTTCCATCCATCCCAGTCATTTTCATCCATTCCATCTTCAATCGAGATAATTGGGTATTTAGCTACTAATTCAGCCAAATATTCAACTTGTTCAGCAGAAGATCTAATTTTACCTGTTTCTCCTTCAAATTTAGAGTAATCGTATTTTCCATTTACATAAAATTCAGCAGAAGCACAATCTAGAGCAATCATAATTTCGTCACCAAAAGTATAACCAGCACTCTCAACTGCTTTTTTGACAGTATCCAAAGCATCTTCAGTACCACCAGCCAAGTTTGGAGCAAATCCACCTTCGTCACCAACAGCTGTACTTAAACCTCTATCGTGCAATACTTTTTTCAAACTGTGAAAAATTTCAGTTCCCATTTGCATAGCATGAGAAAAAGAAGTTGCTTTTACAGGAAAAATCATAAACTCTTGAAATGCAATAGGAGCATCAGAGTGAGAACCTCCATTGATGATATTCATCATTGGCACAGGTAATGTATTAGCAGAAACTCCACCAACATATCTGTATAAAGGTAATCCAAGTTCGTTTGCAGCAGCTTTTGCAGCAGCCAAAGAAACACCTAAAATAGCATTAGCTCCTAATTTAGATTTATTTGGAGTTCCGTCTAAATCGATCATCAATTGATCAATCGTATTTTGTTCAAAAACAGAAGTTCCAACTAATTCTTCAGCAATAACAGTATTTACATTGTTCACTGCATTCAAAACTCCTTTTCCTAAGAAAGCTTTTCCACCGTCACGTAATTCAACAGCCTCATGTTCTCCGGTTGATGCTCCAGATGGAACAGCAGCTCTACCTAAAACTCCGTTTTCAGTAATTACATCTACTTCAATAGTAGGATTACCTCTGGAATCAAAAATTTGTCTTGCGTGAACTTTTATTATAATACTCATTATTTTTGTTTTTTATTAATAAATTATAAATATTTTTCGAAATTATAAAAATATTTAATATTAAATACCACATTTAACAATTAAATACCTTTATTTTATTAACTACATCGTTTTAGCAGAAGCTCCTTTTATATTCTCAACAAATTGATCGAATAAATAAGAAGAGTCATGTGGTCCGGGACTTGCTTCAGGATGATATTGTACTGAAAAACAATTCTTATTTTTCATACGCATTCCAGCCACAGTATCATCATTTAAATGTATATGCGTAAGTTCTAATTCCGGATGACCGTTTAAAGCTTCTCTTTTCACAGCAAAACCGTGATTTTGCGAAGTAATTTCACCTTTACCAGTCAGCAGGTTCTTTACAGGATGATTAATTCCTCTGTGTCCACCAAACATTTTATATGTTTTAACTCCATTTGCCAAAGCAATTATTTGATGTCCTAAACAAATTCCGAACAATGGCTTATCATCTGCAATAATTCCTTTTGCAACTTCAATAGCTCCAAAAAGCGGATCTGGATCCCCAGGTCCATTTGAAAGAAAATATCCATCCGGATTAAATTCAGCTAAATCTTTGTAAGTTGAGTCGTATGGAAAAACTTTAATATAACAATCTCTCTTAGCAAGATTTCTTAAGATATTTTTCTTAATCCCTAAATCTAAAGCAGATATTTTATAAGTAGCATTTTCATCCCCAAAAAAATAAGGCTCAGTGGTTGAAACTTTTGATGCCAACTCTAAACCTTCCATATTTGGCACATTCGCCAATTCTTTTTTCAAATCTTCGACTGAAGTACCATCCGTGCAAATAACTGCATTCATAGCTCCATTGTCACGAATATAGCTCACCAACGCTCTCGTATCAACGTCAGATATACAGATCAAATTTTGCTTAATAAAATAATCCTCCAAACTTCCGGAAGAATCTTCTCTAGAATAATTAAAACTAAAGTTTTTACAAACTAATCCAGCAATTTTGATACTATCAGATTCAACTTCTAAATCATTAACACCATAATTCCCAATATGCGGATTAGTCGCAACCATAATTTGACCAAAATAAGAAGGATCTGTAAAAATCTCCTGATAACCGGTCATCCCTGTATTAAAACAAACTTCACCAAAAGTTTTACCGCTAATTCCGATCGATTTTCCGTGAAAAATAGTTCCATCACTTAGTAATAAAATGGCGCTTTGTCGTGTAGTGTATTTCATTATATAATTTGTATTGTTTTTAATTGTTCATGAAACTCCCGATGCTCATTTACATTTGTAATTAGATATTTTGCAAATTTACTTCTTTAAAAGAGTGCTTCCAAGATTTTTTAAAAATTTCATTCATAAAAATAAAACCTTATCATTTAAATAAGTTAAATTTTAATATTTTAAAAAAAACCAAAAAAAAAGGATAAACTAAAAATTAGCTTATCCTTGATTTCTATAGAATCATTACTTTCATAATTATTCAGAAGCTTCAGTAGTCGATTCTGATTCAGCAGCTGGAGCCTCAGAAGTCTCATCAGCTTTTTTTGCTTTACCACCACGACGGCTTTTAGCTTTTTTAACTTCTTTTTTACCTCCATTGTAAAGTTCATTGAAATCTACAAGTTCGATCATTGCCATATCAGCATTATCTCCCAGACGATTTCCAACTTTAATGATACGAGTGTATCCACCTGGACGGTCTCCAACTTTAGCAGCTACGTCTCTGAACAAGTCAGTTACCGCATATTTACTACGTAAGTAAGCAAAAACAATACGACGATTGTGAGTCGTATCTTCTTTTGATTTTGTGATTAAAGGCTCAACGAATTGTTTAAGCGCTTTAGCCTTAGCAACAGTAGTGTTAATACGTTTGTGCTCAATAAGAGAACAAGCCATATTAGCTAACATAGCTTTTCTATGTCCAGTCTGTCTGCTTAAGTGATTGAATTTTTTTCCGTGTCTCATTGCTATTTTAAATTTAATCCGCCATGGCGGATTGAATTATTCTTTATCTAATTTGTATTTAGCTAAGTCCATTCCGAAAGTTAAATTTTTAACAGCTACAAGTTCATCTAGCTCAGTTAAAGATTTTTTACCAAAATTACGGAATTTCATTAGGTCATTTTTATTGAACGATACTAAATCACCAAGTGTATCAACTTCAGCCGCTTTCAAGCAATTTAATGCTCTCACAGATAAATCCATATCAACAAGCTTAGTTTTAAGCAATTGTCTCATATGCAATGACTCTTCATCATACGATTCTGTTTGTGCAATTTCGTCAGCCTCGAGTGTAATTCTTTCGTCAGAAAATAACATGAAGTGGTGAATTAAAACTTTTGCAGCTTCAGTAAGAGCGTCTTTTGGATTAATAGATCCATCAGTTTTTATTTCAAAAACTAATTTTTCGTAATCTGTTTTTTGCTCAACACGGAAGTTTTCAATTGCATATTTTACATTTTTTACCGGAGTAAAAATAGAGTCTGTAAAAATGGTACCAATCGCAGCATTCTGTTTTTTGTTCTCCTCAGCAGGAACATATCCTCTACCTTTTTCGATTGTTAAATCGAAGTTCAATTTGATTTTAGAATCTAAATTACAGATAACAAGGTCTGGATTCAAAACTTGGAAACCTGAAATAAATTTTTGAAAATCACCTGCTGTTAATTGATCTTTACCAGAAACAGAAATTGTAACTGCTTCATTATCGATATCTTCAATTTGACGTTTGAAACGTACTTGTTTTAGATTAAGGATAATTTCGGTAACATCTTCAACAACACCTGAAATAGTAGAAAACTCATGATCTACACCTTCGATACGAACAGATGTAATTGCATAACCTTCTAATGCTGAAAGCAAAACTCTTCTAAGTGCATTACCAACTGTCAATCCATAACCAGGTTCTAAAGGTCTAAATTCGAATTTACCTTCAAAATCGGTTGAATCGATCATGATAACTTTATCGGGCTTTTGAAAATTAAATATTGCCATAAATTTCGACTAAGTCAATTATTATTTGTTGTACAACTCTACGATTAATTGTTCTTTAATGTTTTCTGGAATTTGAAGTCTTGCAGGCACAGAAACAAAAGTTCCTTCTTTAAGATCGTTGTTCCAAGTAATCCATTCATAAACATGACTTGAATTTGATAAAGATCTTTCGATAGCTTCTAAAGATTTAGATTTTTCACGAACTGCAACTTTATCACCAGGTTTAAGGTGGTAAGAAGCAATATTTACAACTTCACCATTAACAGTAACGTGTCTGTGAGAAACTAATTGTCTAGCGCCTCTTCTAGAAGGAGCAATACCCATTCTAAAAACAACGTTATCTAATCTTGCTTCACATAATTGTAAAAGAACTTCACCAGTAACACCTTTAGTAGCTGATGCCTTTTTGAATAAATTTCTGAATTGTTTTTCTAAAATTCCATAAGAATATTTAGCTTTTTGCTTTTCCATTAACTGAACAGCGTACTCAGATTTTTTTCCTCTTTTTTTAGCCATCCCGTGTTGTCCAGGTGGGTAATTTCTTTTTTCGAAAGATTTATCATCTCCGAAGATTGCTTCGCCAAATTTACGAGCAATTCTAGTTTTTGGACCAGTATATCTTGCCATTTCTAAAAAATTAAATTTAAGGTAGAGATTATGAATTCAGGTCAAATCCTTCGATAATCTATATTCTACCTTGTTTATACTATGAATAAATAAAATTAAACTCTACGTCTTTTTGGAGGACGACATCCGTTGTGAGGCATTGGAGTAACATCGATAATCTCTGTAACTTCAATTCCACCGTTATGAATAGAACGAATAGCAGACTCACGTCCGTTTCCTGGTCCTTTTACATAAACTTTTACTTTTTTAAGTCCAGCTTCAAGAGCTACTTTACTACAATCTTCTGCTGCCATTTGGGCTGCGTATGGAGTGTTCTTTTTAGAACCTCTAAAACCCATTTTACCAGCTGAAGACCAAGAAATAACTTCACCTTTTTTGTTAGTCAAAGAAATAATGATGTTATTGAAGGTAGCAGAAATATGAGCTTCTCCCGTTGATTCAACGATAACTTTACGTTTTTTTGCAGTTGCTTTAGCCATATTACTTATTATTTAGTTGCTTTTTTCTTGTTAGCAACAGTTTTTCTTTTACCTTTTCTTGTTCTAGAGTTGTTTTTAGTTCTTTGTCCTCTTAACGGAAGACCAGATCTATGACGGATACCTCTGTAACAACCAATATCCATTAAACGTTTGATGTTTAAAGAAACTTCAGAACGTAATTCTCCTTCAATTTTGAATGCTCCAACAGCTTCACGAATTGCTCCGATCTCGTCATCATTCCAATCTTGAACTTTTTTGTCTTGGCTAACTTGAGCTTTCTCTAAAATCTCAATAGCTCTACTTCTTCCTAATCCAAAGATATAGGTAAGTGCTATAACACCTCTTTTATTTTTTGGGATATCTACCCCTGCTATTCTTGCCATAATTATCCTTGTCTTTGTTTAAATCTAGGATTCTTTTTGTTTATTACGTACAATCTCCCTTTTCTACGCACAATGATGCACTCGGGACTTCTCTTTTTTACTGATGCTCTAACTTTCATAGTGAATATCCTTTAATATCGATAAGTAATTCTTGCTTTTGACAAATCATAAGGACTCATTTCTAGTTTCACTTTATCACCAGGTAATAACTTGATGTAATGCATACGCATTTTTCCAGAAATATGAGCAATTACGATATGTCCATTTTCTAACTCTACACGGAACATCGCATTTGATAATGCTTCGATGATTGATCCGTCTTGTTCTATTGCTGATTGTTTTGCCATATAAAAATTAAGCTACTGCTTTTCTATTTTTACCAGTCTTCATTAAACCATCATAATGTTTGTTTAACAAGTATGAATTGATTTGTTGAATAGTATCTATTGCAACTCCAACCATAATTATTAACGAGGTACCTCCAAAAAACATTGCCCAAGATTGTTGTACATCCATAATACTTACAACAATAGCTGGGAACACAGCAATCAAAGCAAGGAATAAAGATCCTGGGAAAGTTATTAAAGACATCACTTTATCAAGAAATTCTGAGGTTTCAGCTCCCGGACGAACGCCAGGAATAAAACCACCACTTCTTTTCAAATCATCAGCCATTTTGTTAGTAGGAACTGTAATCGCAGTATAGAAAAATGTAAATACAATAATTAAAGTTGCAAATACAAAGTTATACCAAAATCCAAACATATTACTAAAAGCGCCAACAATAGATTGTGATGTGTCTGATTTAGACAATCCAGCTACAGCTGCAGGTATAAACATAATTGCCTGAGCAAAAATGATTGGCATAACCCCAGAAGCATTAAGCTTAAGAGGAATCCATTGTCTATTACCACCTGCCAAATCTTGCTCATAATCCCCGCTTGTCGTACGACGAGCGTATTGAACAGGAATTCTACGTACTGCCATTGTAAGCAATACACAAGAAATAATTACTAATAACCAAACAATAATTTCAATAACTAACAACATTGGACCACCATTGTTATTGGTAACTCTGGTTGTAAACTCTTGAATAAAAGCTTGCGGTAAACGCGCCAAAATACCAACCATAATCAATAATGAAATTCCATTTCCAATACCTTTATCTGTAATTTTTTCTCCAAGCCACATAGCAAAAATAGTACCAGTAACTAAGATAATAACAGACGAAAACAAAAATTCAGGTGAATTAAAGCCTAGTAAGAATGCACTTCCAGGTAACGTTCTGTATAAATTATAGATATAAGTTGGACCTTGAACCAGTGTAATAGCTATAGTCAACCAACGAGTGATTTGATTAATCTTTTTTCTACCACTCTCTCCATCGTTTTGAAGTTTTTGCAAATAAGGAATCGCAATTCCCATTAACTGAACAACAATAGATGCAGAAATATAAGGCATAATACCTAAAGCAAAAACTGAAGCTTTAGAGAAAGCACCCCCTGTAAACATGTCTAGGATAGATCCTAAACCATTTTTAGTTTGTCCCGCTAAACCTGTTAATTGAGTTGCGTCAATTCCAGGCAGCGTTACGTGTGCACCAAAACGATATACTAAAAGCAATCCTAATGTAATTAAGATTCTATTTTTCAGTTCTTCGATTTTCCAAACATTACTTATTGATTCAATAAATTTCTTCATCTTAGTAGATAAGTTATATAGTTACAGCTTCTCCTCCAGCAGCTTCAATAGCAGCTTTTGCAGTAGCAGTAAATTTGTGGGCAGTTACTTTTAATTTTGCTTTCAACTCTCCTCTACCTAAAATCTTAACGATTTCATTTTTGGTAGCTAGACGATTTGACACGAAATCTGTCATAGAAACAGAATCAGTAATCACACCATTGTCTACTAATAATTGAAGCGTATCTAAATTAACACCTTCGTATTCTTTACGATTGATGTTTGTGAAACCAAACTTAGGTACACGTCTTTGAAGTGGCATTTGCCCTCCTTCAAAACCAATCTTTTTAGAATAACCAGAACGAGATTTTGCTCCTTTGTGACCTCTTGCAGAAGTACCACCTTTTCCTGAACCTTCTCCTCTACCTAATCTTTTATTTTGATTGTGTGTTGACCCTTCAGCTGGTTGTAAGTTACTTAAATTCATAACAGTATTTGTTATTTAGCTTCTTCGACAGAAACTAAGTGTTTAACTTTGTTTATCATCCCAAGGATAGCAGGATTCGAATCATGCTCTACAACTTGTCCCATTTTACGTAGACCTAAAGCTTCCAAACCTCTCTTTTGAGAAAGAGGACAGTTGATTTTGCTTCTTACTTGTTTTACTAATAATTTAGCCATAATTTCCTTGAATTAACCTTTAAAAACTTTTTCTAAAGAAACACCTCTTTGTTTTGCAACAGTATAAGCGCTTCTCATTTGTAATAAAGCATCAAAAGTTGCTTTTACCACGTTATGAGGATTTGATGATCCTTGAGATTTAGATAATACATCATGAATACCTACTGATTCAAGAACTGAACGAACAGCTCCACCAGCAATAACTCCTGTACCATGAGAGGCAGGAATTAAATATACACGCGCACCACCAAATTTACCTTTTTGTTCGTGAGGAACAGACTGTCCATTCAAAGGAATTTTTACTAAATTTTTCTTAGCATCTTCTACCGCTTTCGCAATTGCTTCAGAAACGTCTTTAGATTTTCCTAATCCATGACCAACTACTCCGTTTTCATCACCTACAACTACAATAGCAGAAAAACCGAAAGCTCTACCACCTTTTGTAACTTTAGTAACACGATTAACACTTACCAGACGATCTTTAAGTTCAAGACCACTTGGTTTTACCAATTCTACATTTTTGTATTTAGACATAATATATTAGAATTTAAGTCCAGCCGCTCTTGCGCCTTCTGCTAATGATTTAATACGACCGTGATACAAATATCCACCTCTGTCAAAAGTGATGGTATCAATCCCAGCTTTTAACGCTTTCTCTGCAACTAATTTTCCAACAGCAGCAGCGACTTCAACGTTAGTACCTTTTCCTATTTCTTTTTCTCTTGAAGATGCAGCTAAAATAGTAACTCCGTTTACGTCATCAATAAGTTGAGCATAAATTTCCTTGTTACTTCTAAATACAGATAGTCTTGGGTTAGCAGTAGTACCACTAATCGATTTTCTAATTCTGAATCTAATTCTCTGTCTTCTATCAGATTTTGTTAATGACATAATCTTATTTTTTAAGCTGATTTACCTGCTTTTCTTCTTAATACTTCACCCACAAATTTAACACCTTTTCCTTTGTACGGCTCTGGCTTACGGAAACCTCTGATTTTCGCAGCAACCTGTCCTAAAAGTTGTTTGTCAAATGATGTTAATTTTACGATAGGGTTTTTACCTTTTTCAGATATTGTTTCTAAAGCTACTTCTGGAGCAATTTCTAAAACAATATTGTGAGAATATCCAAGAGCTAAATCTAGCTTTTGACCTTGGTTTGAAGCTCTATAACCAACTCCAACTAATTCAAGTTCTTTTGTAAAACCTTCAGATACACCAATAATCATGTTATTGATTAATGATCTGTATAATCCGTGTTTTGCTCTTTGGTCTTTATGATCAGACGATCTTTCTAATAAAACTTGATCGCCTTCAACTTTTACAGTAATGTCCGAAAACTCCTGAGTTAGTTGACCTTTTTTTCCTTTTACTGTAACGATACCGTCCTTAACTTCAACAGTTACTCCCGCAACGATTACAACTGGGCTTTTACCTATTCTTGACATCTTATTTAGTCTTTAAAATTAGTATACGTAACAAATTACTTCACCACCTACATTTAATTGTCTCGCTTGTTTTCCAGTCATAAGACCTTTTGAAGTTGAAACAATAGCAATTCCTAATCCGTTAAGGATTCTTGGTAATTTGGCAGCACCTGCATATTTACGTAAACCAGGTTTACTAATTCTTTGGATATCTTTAATTACAGGCTCTTTAGTATCTTTATCATACTTTAAAGCAATTTTGATCGAACCCTGAACAGAGTTGTCTTCAAATTTGTAACTCAAGATATAACCTTGATCAAATAAGATCTTAGTTATTTCTTTTTTTAGATTAGAAGCTGGAATTTCAACAACTTTGTGGTTTGCAGCCACAGCATTACGAACTCTAGTCAAATAATCTGCAATAGGATCTGTATACATATTTATTTGATTGCGATTATGGTTTTCGGGAGGCACTCGCCTCCCGAACCTTTAATCAATTAAAATTATTTTTTGGTTTGCAAAAGTAGTAACTTATTGCGAGATTACCAAGACGCTTTTTTAACTCCGGGAATTAATCCATTATTAGCCATCTCACGGAAAGTTACACGTGAAATACCAAATTGACGAATATAACCTCTTGGTCTACCTGTTAATTTACAACGATTGTGTAAACGAACTGGCGAAGCATTTTTAGGTAATTTTTGTAAACCTTCAAAATCTCCAGCTTCTTTCAAAGCTTTTCTTTTCTCAGCATACTTAGCTACCGTTTTCTCTCTTTTCACCTCACGGGCTTTCATTGATTCTTTAGCCATGTCTTAATTCTTTTTAAAAGGTAATCCTAATTCAGTCAATAATGACTTTGCTTCCTTATCTGTTTGAGCAGTAGTAACAAATGTAATATCCATTCCTGAAATTTTGTTTACTTTATCAATATCAATTTCTGGGAAAATGATTTGCTCTAAAACTCCAAGGTTGTAATTACCTCTTCCGTCGAAACCAGTAGCTTTGATACCACTAAAATCTCTAACGCGTGGTAAAGCAGAAGTAATAAGTCTATCTAAAAACTCATACATTCTTTCACCACGTAAAGTAACTTTTGCTCCAATAGGCATCCCTTTTCTCAATTTGAATGACGCAACGTCTTTCTTTGAAATTGTAGATACTGCTTTTTGTCCAGTGATCTTTGTTAACTCATCAACTGCATAGTCAATAAGTTTTTTATCAGATACAGCTGCACCAACTCCACGGCTCAAAACGATTTTTTCAAGTTTTGGAACTTGCATTACGTTTGTATATCCGAATTCCTCTTTAAGAGCAGAGATTACTCTACTCTTATATTCTTCTTTTAGTCTAGGTGTATATGCCATTACTATAGTACTTGATTAGATTTTTTTGAAAATCTTACTTTCTTATCTCCCTCTACTCTAATACCAACTCTAGTTGTTTCCTTAGTTTTAGGATCAATTAGTGAAATGTTAGATATTTGTATAGAAGCTTCTTTCTTAACGATACCACCTTGAGGGTTTTTAGCACTTGGTTTTGTATGTTTCGAAACCATGTTTACACCTTCAACTATCGCTTTATTTTTCTCACGGTAAACACGTAAAACTTTACCTTCAGCACCTTTATGGTCTCCAGCAATAACTCTTACGATATCTCCTGATTTTATTTTTAGCTTTATCATCTTAAAACGAATTAAAGCACTTCTGGTGCTAATGATACAATTTTCATGAATTGTTTTTCACGAAGTTCTCTTGCTACCGGACCAAAAACACGTGTTCCTCTCATTTCCCCTGCAGCGTTCAAAAGAACACATGCATTATCATCGAAACGGATATAAGAACCATCAGCTCTTCTCACTTCTTTTTTGGTACGTACAACAACTGCAGTTGAAACAGCTCCTTTTTTAACGTTACCGTTAGGAGTTGCATCTTTAATAGATACTACAATCTTGTCACCAACAGAGGCATACCTTCTTTTGGTACCTCCTAAAACACGGATAGTTAAAACTTCTTTTGCTCCCGTGTTATCTGCTACTTTTAGTCTTGATTCCTGTTGTACCATAATTATTTAGCTCTTTCTAAGATTTCAACTAATCTCCAACATTTTGTTTTACTTAAAGGACGCGTTTCGCTAATTCTTACAGTATCTCCAATGTTACAGTCGTTTGTTTCGTCGTGTGCAACGTATTTCTTTGTTTTCAACACGAACTTACCGTATAATGGGTGTTTTACTTTTCTTACTTCAGCAATAACAATAGACTTATCCATTTTATTTGAAGTAACAACACCTATTCTTTCTTTTCTTAAATTTCTTTTTTCTTCCATCTTTCAGCAGAATACAATTATTGTAACTCTCTTTTAGTTAGCTCTGTAGCCAATCTTGCAACTGTTCTTCTTACACTTCTAATTTGAAGTGGATTCTCAATTGGAGAAATAGCGTGGGCCATTTTTAGGTCAGCATATATCTTCTTAGTTTGACTAAGTTTTTCTTGCAACTCCGCTGCAGAAAGATCTTTTATTTCTGATTGTTTCATAATATAATATAAATTATGCTTCGAAATCTCTAGCAACGACGAATTTAGTTTTTACTGGAAGCTTTTGAGCTGCAAGACGTAAAGCCTCTTTTGCAACTGATAAAGGAACTCCTCCAACTTCAAACATAATTCTTCCGGGTTTAACAACGGCAGCCCAATATTCAACGGCACCTTTACCTTTACCCATACGTACCTCAAGAGGTTTCTTAGTAATTGGTTTGTCTGGAAATATTTTGATCCATAATTGTCCTTCTCTCTTCATAAAACGAGTTGCAGCAATACGCGCAGCTTCGATTTGACGAGAAGTTAAGAACATTCCATCTTCATGTACAGATTTAATACCAAACATTCCATTAGAAAGTTCATGCCCTCTTTGAGAGTTACCTTTCATTTTACCCTTTTGTACCTTACGGTATTTTGTTCTTTTAGGCTGTAACATTTTTCTTTAGTTTAAAAATTTACTTTCTTTTACGAGCGTCTGGTTTTCCACCTTTATTAAAAGGCTTTCTATCTCCTCTCGGAGAATCGCCACCTTTACCACCACCAGTTCCAGATTGTTTTTTATCCATTCCTGCAAGCGGAGAAAGATCTCTCTTTCCATAAACTTCACCTTTCATGATCCATACTTTGATACCCATTCTACCATAAGTAGTGTGAGCTTCAGCCAAAGCATAATCAATATCAGCTCTGAAAGTTGATAGAGGAATTCTACCTTCTTTGAAACCTTCTGAACGTGCCATCTCTGCACCATTCAAACGACCAGAAATCAAAACTTTGATACCCTCAGCGTTCATACGCATAGAAGCAGCAATAGCCATTTTGATTGCACGTCTGTAAGAAATACGGCTTTCGATTTGACGAGCGATGCTTGTCGCCACAAGATAAGCATCTAATTCAGGTCTTTTGATTTCAAAGATGTTGATTTGAACCTCTTTGTCAGTAACTTTCTTAAGTTCTTCTTTTAACTTGTCTACCTCTTGTCCACCTTTTCCGATAATGATACCAGGTCTAGCAGTAGTGATAGTAACGGTTACAAGTTTTAAAGTTCTCTCGATGATTACTTTTGATACACTAGCTTTTGATAAACGAGCGTGGATATACTTTCTGATTTTGTGATCCTCGGCAAGTTTATCACCGTAATCATTTCCACCATACCAGTTTGAGTCCCACCCCCTGATGATACCAAGTCTATTTCCAATTGGATTTGTCTTTTGTCCCATGCTGCTTAAGAATTGCTTTGTGTGTTATTGATAGCCCCAAGCACGATTGTTACGTGATTAGAACGCTTTCTTATTCTGTGTGCACGACCTTGTGGAGCTGGACGAAGTCTTTTCAACATCATTCCACCATCTACTCTGATCTCCTTAACAAATAATCCAGCTTCTTCTAAATTACCTTCACTATTTTTTTGCTCCCAGTTGTTGATTGCAGATAATAATAGTTTCTCTAATTTTCTTGAAGCCTCTTTAGAACTGAATCTTAAGATGTTAAGTGCTCTTTCTACCTTCTGACCTCTTACCAAGTCCGCTACTAAGCGCATTTTTCTAGGTGAAGTAGGGCAGTTATTCAATTTTGCGAAAGCAATAGACTTATTAGCCTCTTTTCTCGCATCTGCTGTTTCTCTTTTACGAACTCCCATTGCTTCTTATTTTTTACCTTTATTTTTTGCTCCAGCATGACCTCTAAAAGATCTAGTTGGTGAAAACTCTCCTAATTTGTGACCTACCATGTTTTCTGTTACGTAAACTGGTACAAATTGACGACCGTTATGAACTGCGATAGTTTGTCCAACAAAGTCCGGAGTAATCATAGAAGCTCTAGACCAAGTCTTTACCACTCCTTTATTACCATTTTCAATGTTTTCCTGAACTTTCTTGTCTAACTTATAATGAACGAAAGGTCCTTTTTTTAATGAACGTGCCATATCTTATTATTTCTTTCTACGTTCTACGATATACTTGTTACTCGGGTTTTTCTTAGAACGAGTTCTATAACCTTTTGCTGGTATTCCATTTCTTGAACGTGGATGTCCACCAGAAGAACGTCCTTCTCCACCACCCATTGGGTGATCAACAGGGTTCATTGCAACAGGTCTTGTTCTAGGTCTTCTTCCTAACCATCTTGTTCTACCTGCTTTACCAGATACAACTAATTGGTGGTCTGAATTAGAAACAGCTCCAATTGTAGCCGAACAAGTTAACAAGATTAATCTTGTTTCCCCAGATGGCATTTTAATTGTAGCATATTTTCCATCTCTTGCCATTAATTGAGCAAATGTACCAGCTGAACGAGCGATTACCGCTCCTTGACCTGGACGTAACTCAATACAAGAGATTACAGTTCCTAAAGGAATTCTGCTTAAAGGTAATGTATTACCAATTTCAGGCTGAGATTCTGGACCAGAAACTAATTTCTGACCAACTTTCAATCCGTTTTGAGCAATAACATATGTTTTCTCTCCATCAGCGTAAGCTAACAAAGCGATAAATGCAGTACGATTTGGATCATATTCAATTGATTTCACTGTAGCTGGAATTCCTTCTTTTGTACGTTTGAAATCAATGATACGATATCTCTGCTTGTGACCACCACCCGTATAACGCATGGTCATCTTTCCTTGACTATTTCTACCTCCAGAGTTTTTTATCGGCGCTATCAAAGAGCGTTCCGGCTTATCAGTTGTAATGGCGTCATAACCATTCACAACTCTAAATCGCTGACCTGGGGTAATAGGTTTTAATTTTCTTACTGACATTTTTCTATCTTAGATATTGTTGTAAAAATCAATTGTTTCTCCTTGTTGTACTTGAACAATCGCTTTCTTAATTGCATTTGTCTTTCCACTGATCAAACCACTTTTAGTGTATTTTGTAGTTCTATCCGGTCTTACGTTCATCGTGTTAACTGAAACTATTGTTACTCCATAAGCAGCTTCAATAGCTTTCTTAATTTGAACTTTGTTTGCTTTTTTGTCAACAACGAATCCGAAGCGGTTTAAAACTTCACTTTCTTTGGTTACTTTTTCTGTTACTATAGGTCTAATTATGATACTCATATTCCTATTATTTGCTTAAATTTTCTTCGATTAACTCCAAAGAACCTTCTAAAAGCACCAAATTATTAGTGTTTAAAATAGCATAAGTGCTTAATTCAGAGCTACTTACAACGCTAGAGGCCTTTAAATTGCGTGACGACAAATATACATTTTTATTTGACTCTCCCAACACAAATAGAGATTTTTTATTTTCTAACCCTAAAGCTTTCAAAACGTTAATGAAATTTTTAGTGTTTGGAGTTTCAAATTTAAAGTCCTCAAGAACGATAATATTTGACTCCTTTGCTTTGATTGAAAAAGCTGATTTTCTCGCCAATCTTTTCAAGCCTTTATTCAATTTAAATGAATAACTTCTTGGTCTTGGCCCAAAAATTGTTCCCCCACCTTTAAACAATGGATTTTTAATACTTCCCGCACGAGCAGTACCTGTTCCTTTTTGTTTTTTAATCTTACGCGTACTTCCTGTTACTTCAGCTCTTTCTTTAGCCTTGTGAGTTCCTTGTCTTTGATTAGCAAGATATTGCTTCACATCAAGGTATACAGCGTGATTGTTTGGTTCAATTGCGAATACTGAATCAGAAAGTTGAACTTTTCTTCCAGTATCTTTTCCGTTGAAATCTAATACTTTTACTTCCATTACTTCTGAATGATTACATAAGAGTTTTTATGTCCAGGAATACATCCTTTAATAACAAGTAGGTTCTTTTCAGCAACTACTTTTAAAACTCTAAGGTTTTGAACTTTTACATTATCTCCTCCCATTCTTCCAGCCATACGCATTCCTTTGAATACTCTAGATGGATAAGAAGAAGCTCCCACAGAACCTGGCGCTCTTAAACGGTTGTGTTGACCGTGAGTTGCTTGTCCAACACCACCAAATCCGTGACGTTTAACAACCCCTTGAAAACCTTTACCTTTAGACACACCTTGTACATCTACAAATTCTCCTTCAGCAAAAATAGAAACATCAATAAGATCTCCTAATTTTTGTTCAGTTGCAAAATCTTGAAATTCAACGACTTTTTTCTTAGCAACAGTTCCAGCTTTTTGAAAGTGACCTAAAGCCGCTTTAGTGGAATGTTTCTCGTTTTTGTCATCGAAACCAAGTTGCAACGCTTCGTACCCGTCAACACCTTTGGTTCTGACTTGGGTAACAACACACGGACCAGCTTCGATTACTGTACAAGGAATGTTTTTCCCATTTTCATCGAAAATACTAGTCATGCCGATTTTTTTACCAATTAACCCAGACATAAATATTAATTATTAATTACTAAAATTCCCTTCAATTTGAAAATAACATAAATTTCCAAACAGGGAGTGCAAAAGTATACATTAAAATTGAATATACCAAACAGTTAGAAAAATTAAATAGCTCATAATCAAAATCAAAGCATCAATCTCACCACCATCAACGTTACATTTCTTCAAAAAATTAATTGTAGCCATCTTAATCCACAACAACAACTCCCTTAACAATTACATAATCTCCAAAAGAAAAAAAATGCCGTAATACACTAAACAAAAGGCATTTAAATTAAAACAAAATAACAACACACATCTAAAAAAATTTACACAGCAAACTTTTAACCACAAAAAAAGCGAGACATTTCTGTCTCGCTTTTTATATATAAAATATAATAAAAAATTATACTTTTATTTCAACTTCAACCCCACTTGGCAATTCAAGTTTCATTAAAGCATCAATAGTTTTAGATGAAGATGAATAAATATCAATCAATCTCTTGTATGACATTACTTCAAATTGCTCTCTCGCTTTTTTATTAACGTGCGGAGAACGTAATACAGTGAAAAGTTTTTTGTGAGTTGGCAACGGAATTGGACCTGTTACAACTGCTCCAGTAGTTTTTACTGTTTTTACGATCTTTTCAGCAGACTTATCTACCAACATGTGATCGTAAGATTTTAGTTTTATTCTGATTTTTTGACTCATTTTCTTAAGAATTAAGCGTTACCTTTTGCTTTTTTAATTACAGCTTCTGAAATATTAGAAGGTGTTTCTGCATAGTGAGAAAACTCCATTGTTGAAGTAGCTCTACCAGAAGACAATGTTCTTAATGTTGTTACATATCCAAACATTTCTGACAAAGGCACATCAGCTTTAATAGTTTTAGCACCGTTTCTATCACCCATGTCATTAACCTGACCTCTACGACGGTTGATATCACCTACGATATCCCCCATGTTTTCTTCAGGAGTAATAACTTCCATTTTCATGATTGGCTCAAGAACAATTGCTCCAGCAGCTTTCGCTACTTCTCTATAACCCATTCTAGCTGCTAACTCAAAAGAAAGAGCATCAGAATCGACAGGGTGGAAAGATCCATCTGTCAAAGTTACTTTCAAACTATCCACTTGATAACCAGCCAAAGGACCAGTTTTCATAGCTTCACGGAAACCTTTTTCTACAGAAGGGATATATTCCTTAGGAACGTTACCACCTTTTACTGCATTAATAAACTGTAATCCTTTCGGAACTTTACCATCAACTTCATCAGCAGGTTCAAGTGTAAATACGATATCACCGAATTTACCACGACCTCCAGATTGTTTCTTGTAAGTTTCTCTGTGTGTTGCAGTTTTTGTAAACGCTTCTTTATATTCAACTTGAGGCTCACCTTGGTTTACTTCAACTTTAAATTCACGTTTCATACGATCAACCAAGATATCTAAGTGAAGCTCACCCATACCTGAGATAATAGTTTGCCCTGAAGCTTCATCTGTTCTAACAGTAAATGTTGGATCTTCTTCAGCTAATTTAGCCAAAGCCATACCCATTTTATCAACGTCAGCTTTAGTTTTAGGCTCAATTGCAATACCAATTACCGGCGCAGGGAATTTCATAGACTCAAGAATGATTGGGTGTTTTTCATCACACAAGGTATCTCCAGTTTTAATATCTTTAAATCCAACAGCAGCTCCAATATCTCCAGCCTCGATATAATCGATTGGATTTTGTTTGTTAGCATGCATTTGGTAGATACGAGAAATTCTTTCTTTATTACCTGAACGAGTATTCAAAACATAAGACCCAGCATCTAGACGTCCTGAATAAGCACGGAAGAAAGCTAAACGACCAACGAATGGGTCAGTAGCAATTTTAAATGCTAAAGCAGCGAACGGCTCTTTTACATCTGGCTTACGCAAGATTTTAGTTTGATCTTCTTCTAATAATTCAGCATCATCAGGATCAATTCCCCAGATACCTTCTTTATCCATTGGAGATGGCAAGTATTTACATACCGCATCTAACATGAATTGAACTCCTTTGTTTTTGAAAGAAGAACCAGCAATCATAGGAATGATAGCCATATCCATAGTTGCAGCTCTAAGAGCTACGTTGATTTCTTCCTCTGTAATAGAGTTTTCGTCTTCCATGAATTTTTCCAATAGATTTTCATCATAATCAGCAACCGCTTCAATAAGAATAGATCTATATTCTTTAACTTCAGCTAACATATCCTCTGGAATAGGCACAATATCAAAAGTTGCCCCTTGAGTAGCATCATGCCAGATGATAGCTTGGTTTTTTACTAAATCCACAACACCTCTGAAATCATTTTCTTCACCAATTGGCAAAGTAATCGCAACAGCATTTGACTTTAACATATCACGAACTTGTTGACAAACAGCCAAAAAGTTAGATCCTTGACGGTCCATTTTATTTACAAATCCCATACGTGGAACTCTATATTGATCTGCAAGTCTCCAGTTAGTTTCTGATTGTGGCTCAACACCATCAACAGCACTAAACAAGAAAACTAAACCATCAAGCACACGTAAAGAACGATTCACCTCTACAGTAAAATCAACGTGTCCGGGAGTATCAATAATATTAAAGTGATACGGCAAAGATTCAGGCAAAATTTTACCTTGCTCAGTTGGAAAATTCCACTCACAAGTTGTTGCAGCTGAAGTAATTGTAATACCTCTTTCTTGCTCTTGAGCCATCCAGTCCATTGTCGCAGCACCATCGTGTACTTCACCAATTTTATGTGACTTTCCAGTATAAAAAAGAATACGCTCAGTTGTTGTTGTTTTACCAGCATCAATGTGAGCAGCAATCCCAATATTTCTTGTATATTTTAAATCTCTAGCCATTTCTTACGAATTAAAATCTAAAGTGAGAGAAAGCTTTATTAGCTTCTGCCATCTTGTGAGTATCCATTCTTTTCTTAACCGCAGCACCTTCTTCTTTAGCAGCAGCTAAACATTCTGATGCTAAACGTTGTGCCATAGATTTTTCATTTCTTCTTCTAGAATAAAGTATTAACCACTTCATTGCCATAGAAATTTTTCTGTCTGGTCTAATTTGCATTGGAATTTGAAATGTAGCTCCACCTACTCTACGACTACGTACTTCTACGTGAGGCATAACGTTTGTTAAAGCATCTTTCCAAATTTCTAATGAAGATTTTTCTGAATCTTGCTTTTTAGACTCAATGATGTCAATTGCATCATAAAATACCTTGAAAGCTGTAGATTTCTTACCATCCCACATTAAGTTGTTCACAAAACGTGTTACCAATTGGTCGTTAAACCTTGGATCTGGTAAAAGTGGTCTTTTCTTTGCCGCTCTTTTTCTCATGTCTTTTTTTTAATAAAAAGTTATAGGTTATCCGTTAAACGTTATGTGTCAAAAATTTAAAACTTTCATTTTCAATCTCCAACTCTCAACTCCTAACCTCCAACTCTTAACGTTTTAAATTACTTTTTTGCTTCTTTTGGGCGTTTAGCACCGTACTTAGATCTTCTTTGCGTTCTTCCTGCAACTCCTGACGTGTCAAGCGCTCCACGAACGATATGATATCTAACACCTGGTAAATCTTTTACCCTTCCACCTCGCACTAATACTATCGAGTGCTCTTGTAGATTGTGTCCTTCTCCAGGGATGTAAGCATTCACTTCATTACCATTTGTCAAACGTACACGCGCAACTTTACGCATTGCAGAGTTTGGTTTTTTTGGTGTAGTAGTGTAAACACGCGTACAAACCCCTCTTCTTTGAGGACAAGAATCTAAAGCAACCGATTTACTCTTCTTAGTGATCTGAGTTCTTCCTGTTCTTACTAATTGTTGAATTGTTGGCATAATTAATACTAAAAATTTATTATGTATATTAAATTCCCGCTTTTTACGGGGTTGCAAATGTATAAAATATTTTTAAGTTTACAAACGTTAATCCATTAATTTTCAATAACATTATTTAAGCTTATGTTTTTACAAACAAACAATTGATATTTGCAATACTTTTAGAAACCAAATAATTAGTTTTGAAAAACCTTATTTACATATTCATCTTCTTTTTCGGAATCTCCAGTTATGGGCAAAATTTTTATTTAAAAATAAATGGGTCAAATGAAGTCGAAAATAAAATAATTGATTCTCTAAACTACTCAACAAACCACAAAAATGTAAAATCTATTTTTGACGAAATAAAAAACACAACAAAAAAATTATCTGAAAAAGGTTTTTTAGACAACACTACAGTAATTACCAAAGTAAATGATAGCACTTATCTCTCTATATTTAACTTAAAAAAACAAACAAAAACAATACATATATATATAGGTAGAAATAATGCTTTTTCTACGTCTTTTGAAACAAAAAACGATACTTTAATTTTAAAGTATAATGAGATAGAAAATTTTCTGAATCAAAAAATTATTAGTGCAGAAAAACTTGGTTTTGCACTTAGCAAAATCAAACTTGAAAACATCCGTAGAAAGGATTTAATAATTTATGCTGATTTAACTTTTAAATCCGAAAAAAAACGCAACATAAATTCCATTATTCTTACTCAAGAAAACATCAATAAAAACAATTATTTCCCTAAAGGACATTTAAAACAGCTTAATAAAAAATACATCAATAAAACCTTTAACCAGGAAATAATAAAAGAACTTTACGATGACATTAACAGCTTTGAATTTGCAACTCAAACAAAATATCCTCAAATATTATTCACAAGTGACTCAACCAAAATCTACACATACATAGAAAAAAGAAAAGCAAATACTTTTGATGGATACATAGGATTTTCAAATGATGAAAACAAAAAAACAACACTAAACGGATATCTAGATATAACCTTACTCAATACCCTTCATTCAGGCGAACAATTTTCATTGTATTGGAAAAGTGACGGCAACCAACAAAAAACATTTAATACAAAAATAGAAATACCATATATATTTCAATCAGCGCTAGGATTAAAAGCACAATTGAATATTTTTAAACAAGACAGCACTTTCCAAAACACAAAAACTTCCATTGATTTAGGGTATTATTTAAACTATAATTCTAAAATTTACTTAGGGTACCAATCAACTGAATCCAGTGATATTCAAAACACTAACAACTCAATTATCAGCGATTATAAAAACTCCTACATAACATCAACTTTTGATTATAAAAAAACAGATTACATCCATAATCTGTTTCCAAAAAAGGTATACATAAATTTCATTGCCGGGTACGGAAAAAGAGACACTAACAATGATCCTCAAACAGCACAATCAACCCGACAATTTTACATAAATACAAACTTTTCATACAATTTTGAACTAAACGCAAAAAACTACATCAATATAAATTCCCAAAATTTTTACCTGAAAAGCAAAGATTATATCACCAATGAACTATTTAGATTTGGAGGCACGAATTCAATAAGAGGTTTTTTAGAAAATAGCCTTCAGGCCAACTTTACAGCGATGCTCCTTACCGAGTACAGATTTGTTGTTTCAAAAAATCTCTACATCAATTCAATTCTGGATTATGCCATTTATCAGGATTTAACTAATACTCAAAATCGAAATAAAATAGAGAATTTAACCGGCATTGGAATCGGCACAACTATCCAAACCGCAAACGGTCTTCTAAGAATTAATCTTACCAATGGCGCGGGAAAGCTTCAAGAAATTCAGTTATTTAACACTATCGTTAACATATGTTATAATGTTAAATTTTAACTTTCATCAAAAATTCATTAAGACAACGTTAGGATTATTAACAAATTATTATGAATATTGCATCACTAATTCAAAATAATTGAGAAAATGAAACCAAAGTTCAATGGATTTTTAGTACTATTATTAGTGCTATTCGCGCAATTAACCTTTGCGCAAGAAAGAGCTGTCTCGGGGACTGTAACCGATGATGCAGGAATGCCTTTACCTGGCGTAAGTGTATTAATTAAGGGAACAAAAACTGGCACACAAACTGATTTTGATGGTAAATACTCCATTAAAGCAACAACAAGTCAAGTTTTAGTATTTAGCTACATTGGAATGAAATCGCAAGAAATTACAGCGAGCTCATCACAAGTGAACACTAAATTATCCGGAGATGCCCAACAACTTGAAGGAGTAGTAGTAACTACTGCGATGGGGATTAAAAGAGAAAAAAAATCTTTAGGGTATGCCTCTCAACAAATTGCAGGAAAAGATATTAATGGCGGAGCAGGAAATGCTAACGTTGCCAACCTTTTATCTGGTAAAGCTGCCGGTGTTGAAGTTCAAAGAAATAATAACTTTGGAGGATCTACAAATGTTGTAATTAGAGGAAATAAGTCACTTACAGGAAACAACCAAGCACTTTGGGTAATTGACGGGGTACCAATTGACAACTCGAATTCAAACGCATCTTCTCAACAAGTTGGTGGTGGAGGTTACGATTATGGAAATAATGCATCAGATATCAACCAAGAAGACATTGAAAGCATCAACATCCTTAAAGGAGCAGCCGCAACAGCACTTTATGGCTCAAGAGCCGCAAATGGTGTTGTAATGGTAACAACAAAAAAAGGAAAATCAAATGATAACAAAATTGGTTTTTCATTTTCAAGCGGATTTACAAATGGAAGTATCGACAAAAAGACATTTCCTGAATATCAAAACAAATATGGATCTGGTTACGGTTTTGGATCTTCATTTTTAGGAACCGGAACGCCTGACACAGTAGACACATCAAATGATGCCTCTGATGGAGACGCATTCGACAATCAGCCAGTTTACCAATGGGATGCTTTTACACCATTTTCACCAAATTACGGTAAGGCTACGCCATGGGCAGCTGCAAAAAATGGTCCGTCAAAATTCTTCAATGATGCTCATACATTTGTTAATAGCATATCGTTAGAAAAATCTACAGACAGATCTAGCTTATCGATGAGTTATGTAAATACAAACCAAACAGGTATTTTACCAAATAGCGAACTGAAGAAAAACCAGATAAGCGCAAGATTTAGTCAAAAAGTTACCGACAAGCTTACCGCTAACGCATATGCTGCGGTTACATTGCAAAGTACAGTGGGTAGAAACTCAACTGGATACAATGACAATATCATGAGTAACTTTAGACAATGGTGGCAAACAAATACTGACGTTCGAGCTTTAAAAGACGTTTACTTTGCATCAGGAGGACAAAACGTAACTTGGAACTGGGCTGATCCAACTGATCCATCAGGTTTAGTACCTGCATATTGGGACAACCCTTACTTTACTCGTTATCAAAATTACTCTTCAGATGACAGAACACGTTTATTTAGCTATGCATCTCTTAACTATGACATCACTCCTTGGTTAAGCGCATTAGGAAGAGTTTCCCTAGATACCTACAAACAACTTCAAGAAGAAAGAAGAGCTATAGGATCTATTGCTTCAGGATTTGGTCTTTCTCCTGTTGATGAATCATCAGGTTACCAAAGAAATGATATCAACTTTCAAGAGATTAATTATGATTTCATGTTAAATTTCAATAAAAAATTTGGCGACGACATTAGCGTAAATGGAGTTATTGGAACAAACATCAGAAGAAATGACAGAGAAAGCGTATTAGCTTCAACTGTTGGTGGATTGGTAGTACCTGGAATATATGCTCTGTCAAATTCCCGTTTAGACTTACCATTCCCAAAAGAAGCAAAAATATCTTCAGGTGTTAATGGTATTTATGCTCAAGGTTCTATCGGATTCTTAGACACTTACTTCTTGGACGCATCTGTAAGAAGAGACGTTTCATCTACATTACCAGACGACAACAATTCATATGTTTATCCTGCAGTTTCAGGATCTTTCTTATTCTCAAACCTTGTAAAAGCAAACTGGTTGAACCTTGGAAAATTCAGAGTGAATTATGCTGAAGTTGGAAATGACGCAGATGCTTTACAATTGAATAATACATATACAAGAGTTTCAAACTTTCAAGGACAACCTCTTTATACAAACTCATTACTACTTCCATTTCGTAGTATCAACAAAGATCCAAACCTAAAACCTGAGAGAACAAAATCTTTCGAAGTTGGTTTAGAAACAAGTTTACTAGACAGAAGATTAGGATTTGACATTACTTACTACAAAACAAATTCAGTTGATCAAATCGTTTCAGCAGCAGTTTCATCTGCATCTGGATACACTGCAGGATTAGTTAACGGTGGAAATATCGAAAACACAGGTTTAGAGCTACAATTAAGCGGAACTCCAATTAAAACGAAAGATTTTAGCTGGGAAATTATTGTAAACTGGTCTAATAACAAAAGTAAAGTTATCTCTTTACCGAACGGTTTAGACAATCTTCAATTAGGATCTTTCCAAGGAGGTGTTACAGTTAACGCAGCTCCTGGAGAAGCTTATGGAGCATTAAAAGGAACCGATTACGTGTACACAAATGGACAGCCAACTGTAGATCAAGCTACAGGAAAATATCTAATATCAACAAACTCAAGCAATACAATTGGAAACATAACTCCAGATTGGATTGGTGGTGTTAGAAATAAATTTAGCTATAAAAATTTAACTTTTGGATTTTTAATTGACACTCAAAAAGGTGGAGATATTTACTCATTAGATATGTATTATGGTCTTGCATCAGGATTATACAAAGAAACTGCTGTAGGCGACATTAGAGAAAATGGAACATTAAATGCAGGAGTAGCACCAGACGGAAGTCCAAACACTGTTAAAACAAAAGGAGGCTCAATAGCAAATAGTTTAGGATATCAAGCTGCACCAAACAAAACTTTCATTTACGACGCTTCTTTTGTAAAATTAAGAGAGGTATCTATTACTTACAACTTCCCTAAAAAGATGTTCGACAATACATTCTTAAGCTCTGCCTCTGCAAGCCTTGTAGGATCGAACTTATGGATAATCAGTAAAAATCTACCTTACGCAGATCCAGAAAGCGGATTATCTTCAGGAAATAGCTCTAGAGGTTATTCAGTTGGTTCATTACCAACAACTAGAGATATTGGATTTAACTTAACATTCAAATTTTAATACAGAAAAAATGAAAAAATTAATATATGCTTTAGGAATTATGATCCTCACAATTTCATGTGATGATAATAGCCTAACAGACTTAAATGTAGATGTAAAAAACCCTTCTGTAGTACCAGCAAGCACATTATTCACTAATGCAGAAAAAGGATTAACAGAACAACTTGTTAATACCAATGTAAATAAAAACATATTTAGATTAGTAAACCAGCAATGGACAGAGACTACATATCTGGACGAATCTACTTACAACTGGGTAACTCGTAAAATTTCTGACAATCACTGGGACAGATTGTATGCTGGAAGTTTAGCCGAACTTTCTCAAGCAAAAGATTTTATTGATAAAGAGGTAATCATATCTACAGATCCTGAATTTGCACAAAAAACCATTATCAAAAAAAACCAATTGATACTTATTGATATCTTATCGGTTTACACATATCAAATATTAGTTGATACATATGGCGATGTACCATATTCAGAAGCCTTGAAAGGATCAGGAAATTACCTTCCTAAATATGACAAAGCAGTTGATATATACAAAGACCTTATTGTTCGTTTAAATGCCAGCATTGCTAATATAGATGTTTCAAAACCTGCATTTGGCGCTGCCGATGTTATTTACCAAGATGATTTAGACGCCTGGGTTAAATTTGCAAACAGTATCAAATTAAAATTAGGAGTAAACCTGAAAGCATCTGGTTTAGAATCTGCAATTGCTGATGCTGCAATTATATCTGGTTCTACAGGTGCATTTACATCTAATGCAGATAATGCTAAATTACCATACATGGTAAATCTTCCTAATACAAATCCGCTTTACGTGGATATGGTATTTTCAGGAAGAAATGATTTTGTTGTTGCAAAACCATTTGTTGACGCTTTAGTTACTCTAAATGACCCAAGAAAAACTGCCTATTTCAGACCAACTTATAAGGATACTAATTCAGATGGTGATTTAGTTACAATTACAGGTTACAAAGGAGGAATAGTTGGATCTAAAAATAGCCAATCTAGATTTACACATGCGAGCGACAAGATAAAAGCACCAGACTTTAGCGGAACTTTATTAGATTATGCTGAAGTAGAATTTTTACTTGCCGAAGCTGCCGGAAGAGGAGTTGCAGTAAGCGGTGATATCGCCACACATTATGAAGCAGCAATTAGAGCATCGATGCAAGATTGGGGTATAGCCCCAGCAGATGCTGAAGCATATTTACTTCAACCTACTGTTGCTTATGCTACAGCTACAGGAACATGGCAACAAAAAGTTGGAGAGCAAGCATGGTACGCTTTATTCAATAGAGGATTTGAAGGGTGGACATCTACAAGAAGATTAAACTTTCCTGTTCTTACACCGCCGGCAAATGCTGATGCAGCTGCAGGAGGTCAAGTTCCGTCAAGAATGGCTTACCCTATTAGAGAGCAAACATTAAATGCTACAAATTATAATGCTGCCGCTACCTCAATTGGAGGAGACAAATTAAGCACAAAAATATTTTGGGATAAATAAAAAATCACTAACATAATTTAACATAAAGCCACTCTAGTATAGAGTGGCTTTTTTGTATAAAAGTTATAAAAAAAGAAAAAGTAATTCAAATTTGTCAAAATTTAACAACTCTAGCAACATCAAAAATTTAATTATTATTAAATTTTAATCAAAAAAATGAGAAATTATTATTTACATCGGCTTTTTAACTATAAAAAAACAATATACAGCGGTAAAATCATAATTTAACTAAAAAAAAAGCGCCTTATATTAGGTAGATTAACAAATTATTAAGAATTTTGTCAAACTAATTCAAAATATTTAAAAATGAAACTAAAGTTCAATGGATTCTTAGTACTTTTATTAGTACTAGTTGCGCAACTTACTTTCGCGCAAGAAAGAGCTGTTACTGGAACAGTTTCTGACAATACAGGAATGCCTCTACCAGGTGTTGGTGTATTAGTTAAAGGAACTAAAACAGGAACGCAAACAGACTTTGATGGTAAATTTTCTATCAAAGCATCTTCAAGTCAAGTTTTGGTATTTAGCTACATTGGGATGAAAACTCAAGAAGTAGCTGCAAGTTCAACTTCACTTAATATTAAATTAAAAGACGATTCAGTTGAATTGGAAGGTGTAGTTGTAACTGCATTGGGTATTAAAAAAGACGAGAAAAAACTTGGTTACGCAGTATCTAAAGTAACTTCAGATGAAATTACTAAATCTGGAGAACAAAACGTTCTTCAGGCATTAGCAGGAAAAGCTGCAGGTGTACAAATTATTGGTTCTGGAGGTACTCCTGGTGCATCAAGTAAAATTATTATTAGAGGTGCAAATACTATTACAGGATCTACAGACCCTTTGATCGTAGTTGACGGTATTCCGATTGACAACAGCACAACTCAAACTGCTGCTGGAGACAATCCTTTTAATGCTAACTTATCAGGAATCAACAATTCAAACAGAGCATTAGACATCAACCCTAATGATATTGAAAGCGTTACCATTCTTAAAGGACCTGCGGCAGCAGCTTTATATGGAGCGAGAGCTGGTAATGGGGTTATTATCTACACAACTAAAAAAGGTAAAAATGGTAAAGGTTTAGGTATCGATTTCAGTACATCATTATCTATTGACAAAGTAAGCCAATTACCTGCAAGACAAGGAAAATATGTTCAAGGTGATTACAATTTAACTGGTGTACCAACGTACGCAGTAAACACTCCTCAAAGCTGGGGACCATCTGCAGCTTCTTTAGGGATGAAAACATTTGATCAACCAGGCAACTTTTTCCAAGAAGGAATCACAAACACAAACAACATTTCATTCTACGGAGGAGACGAAAAAGCAACTTTCAGAGCTTCGTATGGTAATGTTACTCAAACTGGTATGATTCCAGAAACAGGTCTAAAAAGAAATACAATCAGACTTGCCGGAGACTTAAAACTAAGCGAAAAATGGAAAGCTGGAGCTAGTATGCAATACACACATACAACTAATACTTTAGCTCAAAATGGAAGTAATACTTCTGGAGTTATGTTAAGTTTAATGCGTTCCCCTATCAATTATGATTTGAGAAATTATAAAGACGAGTTTGGAAACAATACAAACTATTTCGCTTCATATGACAATCCATATTTTACTGTAAACGAAAATCCTGCAACCAGTGATGTTAATCGCGCGCTAGGAAATATCTTTTTAACTTATAGTCATGCAGAATGGCTATCATTAACTGCTAAAGCAGGTATTGATACATATTCTGATGCTCGTAAACAGATCTATGCTGTTTCTTCAAATGGAGATGGATTGGGAGGAATTGGTGAAGTAGCTTTTAACAGCATCACTAATAAAGATTACTACGGAGATTTTATTGCAACTGGTTTACTTCCTTTAAAATCTGAATGGTTAAAAATCAACTATACTGCAGGTCTTAACTTACGTTCTACACAATATTTAGATATATTCTCAAGAGGTAAAGGATTATCTGTTAGAGGACTTTATAATTTAGGAAACACTACAGAATTGTACGCTTCTAACTACGAAGAAAACACTATATCAAGAGCTATATTTGCTCAATTAGATTTTGACATTAAAGATCAGGTTTTCTTAGCAGGAACAATTAGAAAAGAATGGTCATCTACATATGGTGACAATGTACAAAGCGCAATATTCCCTTCAGGAACTGCTTCTTGGATCCTTTCAAACACTTTTGGATGGCAAAATTTCGTAAAGGTAAACTACGGATACGGAGAAGTAGGTATTGCTCCTGCTCCATATCGTACAGTTAGTATATTTGGACAACCTAGCATGACTGATGGTTATACTGATGGATTAACCTTCCCTTACGATGGAGTTAATGGTATGGCACTTGGTGGACGTTTAGGAAACCCAGACTTAAAACCAGAAAGAGTATTAGGTCACGATTTAGGTTTAAGCACTAAATTTTTTGATAATCGTTTATCTATTGATTTAAGTCTTTACTACAAGACATCAAAAGATTTATTAATTGACGTTCCTTTAGCTCAATCATCAGGCTATTCTTCACAGTACAAAAATGCTGCTGAATTAGTAAATAAAGGTATTGAACTTGAAGTTGGATATGACATTTTCAAAAAAAGTAACCCATTTCAATGGAACATCAACGCAAACTGGGCTAAAAACGAAAATGAAGTTACTGACATTTCTGGTGGTTTAAGTGAAATTTCTATCGAAAGTGCTTTTGCTTCAATTGGATATTATGCAGTTAAAGGACAACCATTAGGAAGTTTTTACGGAACTAAATGGCAACGTGATGCTAACGGTCAAAAAATTATTGGAGCTAATGGAATTCCATTACTTGATGGAGAAACAGGAAACCTTGGTAATTCAGCTCCTAAATGGACTGGAGGAATCAGAAACACATTCTCTTACAAAAGAGTAACTTTATCAGCGTTGTTAGATATTAGATACGGAGGAGAAGTTTATAATGGTACTTTAGCAAGATTAAACAGCATCGGTATCTCTGAAGCTTCTGCTGACAGAGAGAAAACATATATTGTAGAAGGAGTTAAAGCTGACGGTACACCAAATACAACACCTATAACTGCACAACAATACTACAGACAAGTTGTCGGCGATGGTGGTGGGGCTGCAGAAGAAGCAGTAGAAACTGTAAACTGGGTTAGACTTCGTGATGCAACTATAAGCTATGATTTTAATGTAAAACAATTTCCTTTCTTCTCAGCTGCACAGCTTTCACTTACAGGTAGAAACTTATGGTTAAATACTAACTATAAAGGTGTAGATCCTGAAACAAGTTTAACAGGAGCAGGTTCTAGAATTAATGGATTAGATTATTTCAACAATCCAGGTAGCAAATCATTCATAATGAGTCTACGTGTAAGCTTCTAATTTAAAACAAATAAAAATGAAAAAATATATAAAAAGCATAATTCTTGCGGCGTTTAGTATTAGTTTACTAACTGGCTGTCAGACAGAATTAGACGACTTTAATGACAATCCAAATAACCCTTCAACAAGCAATCCATCCTTATTAGTGGCTGCTATGGAAGTATCTACTTTTCAAACTCACACTAGTGGACTAACAAGAAATGCAGGTATTTTCACTCAACATTTAGCTGGTACGAATGTTGGTCAAATGGGAGAAATTGCACGTTACATTGTAACTGAGCAAGATGTAAACAACGAATGGAATACTCTTTATCAAACTACTTTGATGAATGGTCATATTTTAAACAGAGATTTCGCTAAAGACTACCCTTGGTACAATGGAATCGGACAAGTATTAACTGCATTAAACTTAGGCTATGCTACAGATATGTGGGGAGATATTCCTTACGATGAAGCTTTTCTTGCAGCTGAAGGAAATAAAAATCCTAAATACAATACACAACAAGAAATCTATGAAAGAATTCAAACTCTTCTAGATAAAGCTATTGTAAACTTATCTCAACCAGAAGATAGCAACGAAGAGATTCCTGAAGATGCTGATTTCATTTTTAATGGAGACACAGAAAAATGGACAAAAGTTGCTTATGTTTTAAAAGCAAGATTTGCTTTAAGATTAACAAATGTTGAAGGTAGTACTGTAGCAGCACAAAAAGCATTAGATTATATTACTAAAGCTGACATGACTGCTAATTCAGATGATGCAAACACATATTTCCCTGGTACAGCTAACAGCTTTAACCAATGGTACGCATTTAATGTGAGTCGTGCAAATTATCTAAAAGTTGGTAAATATTTCGTAGATTATCTACAAAACAATAACGATCCTAGATTAAGTTTTATGATCGCTAAAAACATACCACCTAAAGGTTCTACTGCACCAGCTATTTATATTGGAAATAGTGCGGAAGATCAAGCATCTACTGGAACTTCTTACATAGGACCAAAATATGCAAGTGCAAACTCTTCAATTGGAATAGTAACTTTTGCCGAAGCTAAATTCATTGAAGCTGAAGCAAAAGCTAGATTAGGTCAACCAAGTGCTCAAGTAGCATTACAAGAAGCTGTAACAGCTTCTGTAACAAAAATTACTGGTTCAGCACCCTCAGCTACCTTCCTAGGAACTGCTACAGCAACTTTTGATGTTGCAAATATTATCCAACAAAAATATCTTGCTCTTTTCTTAACTATGGAGCCGTATAATGATTACAGAAGAACTGGATTTCCAGCTTTAACTCCTAATAAAAATTCAAACACGAAACTTATTCCGGTAAGACTACCAACTCCATCGGACGAAAGACAATACAACACTAACGCAACTGTGGTTAGTAATGTAACAACTAAAGTTTGGTGGGATAAAGACTAATTTTATTCTAGAATAAATATATTAAACCACTCTGTTCATTCAGAGTGGTTTTTTTTTATATAAACATTATACCTATATTTGTCACATGGAAAAAGAACATCAAATTTTTGGAATTAGAGCCATTATAGAAGCAATTCAAGCAGGTAAAGAAGTTGATAAAGTATTTATACAAAAGGAAATTTCTGGAGAATTAATGAAAGATTTAATGAAAGTGATGAAACGCGCTAACATTAATTTCTCTTATGTACCTGTTGAAAAATTAAATCGGTTAACACCAAATAATCACCAGGGAGCAGTTGCATCCATCTCTCCTATTGGATTTATAGATTTAGAACATTTAGTTGAATCGACTCTTGCATCTGGTACAAAACCATTATTTTTAATACTAGATCAGATTTCTGATGCGCGAAATTTTGGAGCGATCATAAGAACAGCAGAATGTACCGGTGTAAACGGAATCATTGTTCAAAAGGCAGGATCAGCGCCAGTAAATGGCGATACAGTTAAAACTTCTGCGGGAGCAGTATTTAATGTGCCTATTTGTAAAGTTGAGCATATTAAGGATGCTATTTTTTATCTTCAGGGATCAGGAATTAAAACAGTTGCTGCAACTGAAAAAACTGAACAGAATATTTATGACGTAGCATTAAACGAACCTGTAGCTATAATTATGGGATCTGAGGACAGAGGAATAAACCCTTCAGTACTTAAAATTGTTGACGAAAAAGCAAAATTACCAATGTTTGGAACAATAGGATCTTTAAACGTTTCTGTAGCTTGTGGAGCTTTTCTATATGAAGCTGTTCGCCAAAGAAGTTAAATAGTATTGAGAATGAGATTACGCATGACAAATAAATCTATCATGAATGTCTTTAAAGTTAACTCATAATATATTCTTATATAAAACTTTTTGTTTAATTGTAATTTTATTAATTACAAATTTAAGCTATGGACAAGCCACAACCTACGGGCAATTCTGGAATGAAATTCAATTTAGCAGAACATTAAATGAAAAATGGTCTGCTGAATTAGATCTCGGCTCATCTTACAGCAGTACTGCAACTTCTTCGGATATTTTTCAGTCCAATATTCAAAAATCGTTTAGAGGCTGGGGACATTATTATTTATCTCCCCGATGGAAACTTTCGACTTTTGTTGCTTACTATGACAATAAAGATGTGCCGGAAATTGGTCAGTTTAAATCTCCGGAATGGAGATTTGCTTTACAGGGAATATACTATTTTCATAAAACTGGCTATACTTTAAGCACAAGAATGAGAATGGAATTGCGACATATGAGAAACGGAGAAGATGATTATGAAAATGTTCTTCGTTATCGTCAGCAAATAAAGTATATAAAACCTATCAATAGTAAAATACTTCGGGAAGGCGTGGTTTATGCGATTGCATCAGATGAATTATATTTTAAATCGGGAACCAAAGTAACAGGTCTTAGTTTTTTTGACCGCAATAAACTTAACGTTGGTGCAGGTTATTTATTTACAGATGATATTCAGGTGGAGTTAACTTATGCAAACGAATATTTGCCAAGAGACGAACAAAATCAGATTGTGAATGCCGCGTCTCTCACTATTACTTTTAATAATCTTTTTAAGAATATTGAAAAAAAATTATCACATCTTCATAATAATCCAAAAGCTGAGGATTAAAATTAATTTTCCTCCTTTTTTAGAAAACATTCCAGCTGTTCCATTATAGCATCCTTATGTAATTTGAAATTATAATCGCGAACAAATTCTGTTCCTTTCATATTAATTTCGGCAACTACCGCTTCAAACTTAGAAAAAGCATCAATATCTTTTTGATCCATTAAATAAAGCACCTGCATTATCGAATCATTATTCCTGTATTGTGTATCGTAGTGTGTCAGCTTATATTCTTGCTTATTCGATAAGTGGATAATTAAATCATCGTTGATTTTTTTACCTTCTTTTTTAGAAGGAAATGGTGAAGGCTGCAAAGCCACAAAATAATGCTCTTTGTCTGTTACAATATTAATTTTTAGTGATTTTGATTTTGTGATATAAAAATCGGCTGGTTCAAAATAGTACATCATTGTACCATCTGCCTGTACCCTATTTTTAATCTCGCATTGAGCTTCTATTTTTGAAATGAAAGCGAATGATAAAACAACAATAAGTAAGTTTATTTTTCTCATAACACATTGATTGAAATTACAACACAAACAAAAGTAGTGTTTTTAAATCAATCAATATTCCTGAGTTAAATTTCATCATCTGATTCTCTTTTTGTTACAGTATAATTAACTGAGAAATTTGAATTGTAATAACTTGATAAAACTTCCAATTCCTCTTCCTCGACTTCTGTATTTACAAAGTTTCCACTTTCATCAAAATGTTTCATAAACGCATCCTGATCCGGATTGAAATCTGGTTTTTGCCATTCGTAAACAATTGGTTTTGCATATTCCGGAGTTTTGTAAAATAATGACATTCCAAATCCTGTGATGAAACCAGCTAAATGCCCTTCCCAGGAAATGGTTTTATCTACGTCTGGAAAAACATACCAAATCATTCCACCATATAATAAAATTACAGATAATGAGAGCGCTACTAAACGATAATATCTGGTTTGAATTCCTTTAAAAAAGATAAAACTCACTAAAACATATATTAATCCGCTGGCGCCAATATGATAATTTTCACGCCCAATGATCCAGGTTATTAACCCCGAAAACAAAATACCGAAAGCAATTACAGCAAAAGTTTGTTTTGGATAAAAAAATTGCATTGCTGCCAATAATACTAAAAGCGGAATGGAGTTATTATATAGATGGTCTAAATTTTCATGAATAAAAGGACTGAATAAAACGCCTTGCAAACCTGAAAAGTCTCGCGGATAAATACCGTTTTGATAGAAATCAAAGTCAAAGCGAATTTGAACCCAATAAATAATCCACAAAAAAAGAACAAAAAAAACGGGAAGACCAATAACGGCATTCGAAAATTTAAAGTGGTTATCATTCATTGTTTTTGAAATAAAGTTAAAAAGACAATATCAAAAAACTATCCAATTACAATTTACTGATAATTTGTCAGCTAACCTGAATATTCATGTACACAATTATAGCCCTGATAGAAGCGGTATCCTTTTTCTGGCTTTTTCAGACAGAAAAAGATATAGCGGATAGCAGGAAATAGCTCCTAATAATGGATATATAAATTGAAAAATAGTAATTTTACAAAATGGAAGCACCTTTAGCCGAGCGTATTCGCCCACAGCAATTAGAAGACTACATTAGTCAAAGTCATTTGGTTGGACCAAACGGTTCGTTGACGCAACAAATTTCAAAAGGACTTATTCCTTCACTAATATTTTGGGGACCTCCGGGAACTGGAAAAACAACTTTAGCCCAGATTATTGCTCAGGAATCTAAACGTCCGTTTTATATTTTGAGCGCAATTAATTCAGGTGTCAAAGATATTCGTGATGTAATTGACAAAGCCAAACAAAGCGGCGGATTGTTTACGGCTAAAAATCCTATTTTATTTATTGATGAGATCCACAGGTTTAGCAAATCGCAACAGGATTCACTTCTTGCTGCTGTTGAAAAAGGCTGGATTACACTTATTGGAGCAACTACAGAGAATCCAAGTTTTGAAGTTATTCCTGCATTATTGTCACGTTGCCAGGTTTATATTCTAAATGCTTTTACAAAAGCAGATCTTGAAGCTTTGCTTCATCGTGCAATGAAAAAAGACAGCTTTTTAGCATCAAAAAACATTACACTAAAGGAAACGGAAGCTTTATTGAGACTTTCGGGCGGAGATGGGAGAAAACTATTGAATATTTTTGAACTTGTTGTAAACGCTTCGGCGGGTGATGAAGTAATAATTACAAATGATCGTGTTTTTGAATTAGTGCAGCAAAATACTGTTTTGTATGACAAAAGTGGTGAACAGCATTATGATATTGTTTCGGCATTTATAAAATCAATTCGTGGCAGTGATCCTAATGGTGCTGTTTATTGGCTGGCAAGAATGATTGAAGGCGGCGAAGATGTGAAATTTATCGCACGAAGAATGCTTATTTTATCCAGTGAAGATATAGGAAATGCAAATCCTACGGCATTTATAATGGCAAATAATACGTTTCAGGCGGTAACCACTATTGGTTATCCTGAGAGCCGAATAATATTGAGCCAATGCGCCATTTATCTGGCAACTTCGCCAAAAAGTAATGCATCATATATGGCAATTGGAAACGCGCAACAATTGGTAAAACAAACCGGCGATTTGCCTGTTCCTATTCATTTAAGAAATGCTCCAACAAAACTGATGAAAGAATTAGGTTATGGCGACGAGTATAAATATTCGCACGATTATGCGAATAACTTTGCAGAGCAGGAATTCTTGCCTGATGCCATAAAAGAAACGGTTCTTTATAATCCGGGAAGCAATTCAAGAGAGAACAGCAACCGCGAATTTTTAAAGAACCGTTGGAAAGATAAATATGGTTATTAAAACCTTATTTTATTTTAGAATTTTACTGAAACTTTCTCAGAAACTAATTGATCATTTTTATAATATTCAAAAAACCATTGATTGTCTTTTGCATTTAATGATCCCTGAACACCATCTTTTATTGCAATAAAAGAATCAGGACGTGATGTTTTCAATAACTTCATGACAACTTTTGGCGTTTTGTCAATTAACTGATATCCGTTTTCTGTAGGCTGAGCGTACAATAAATTAGGATCTTTCATGTCTGCAACCGGAGGAGCAATTGCTGTAGTTGTTACGACTTGAGCCTGAGGAGATAATTGGGCTGCAGTTGACGCTTTTGCAGTTCCTAAGGCTTTACCATTATATTTATAATGCAACGCACTTACTGAAACAAATGCTAAATCCAGAGATTCTCTATAAGCAATTTCATAATCTTTTTCTTTGCTTTTCCCAATATCCGATGTGTAGATTACTTTACCGTAGCAATCTTTAAATTCTATAAAAAGTTTAGTGATTAGAAAACCATTGTCTTTTTTTACGTCAACATATAAAAGATCACAACGGTCTCCAAAACCAGCAGGAAGTTCCTCATTACCATAAAAAGCCTGAAATCCGGCTTTGTTTAAATTCGCTTTTGTCATTGTAGACATTCTATACTGATTTTCTGATTTCAGGAAATCATATTTTAATGGCACAATAACACCTTTGTAATCATTAACGGTTTGTGAAAATCCAATAACTGAAATAAGAAGCGCAACCAACAAAAATTTAATTCTCATAATTATAAATATTTTTTAAGTTCTAATAAATGGTTTATCTGTTTTATATTTTCCGGAGCAACTACTTTTTTATCATTAAAAAAAATAGCATCTAAACCGGCATTCAAAGCACCGTTGACATCTGCATCAAGACAATCGCCAATCATGATACTATTGTGCTTTTGAGCTTTGGCAACATTTACGGCATAATCAAAGATAATACTATTTGGCTTTTTTACGCCAGCGAGTTCAGAATTTGTTATGGTATCAAAATAACCGGACAATAATGCGTTATTTATTTTCTTGTCCTGAACGTTTGCAAAACCATTAGTAATGATATGCAATTTGTATTTTGGTTTTAAATATTCCAAAACTTCAATTGCTCCATCAAAAAGATAATTATTATCGGTTAAGTATTCGATATAATCGTTTGCAATTTCATTTATATTTTTATCAGAAATTGCAAAATTCAATGCATCAAATGAAAATTTTAATCTGTTATAACGCAACTCTACATGTGTGATTTTATCATGTTGATATAACTTCCAGCATTCCTGATTTATAGGAGCATAATGAGTTATAAAATCCTGTATTTTAATTTCAGGAAATCTGTTTTTAAAAATTCGGTCAAAAGCCATTTCTGAGTTTTTATCAAAATCCCAAAGCGTGTGATCTAAATCAAAAAAAACGTCAGTTATTGTGGTATTCATAAGTTAAAAAATTCCTTCATCTACAAAACTATAATATTTTGTTTCAGTTATAATCAAATGGTCTAAAACTTTAACATCTAAACTATCTCCTGCCACTTTTAATTTCTTTGTAATTTGTTTATCAGCATCACTTGGATCTAAATTTCCTGATGGATGATTATGGCACAAAATCAAGCTTGTAGCGCCACATTCAAAAGCTAATTTAAAAACAAGACGGACATCGACAATTGTACCCGTAATTCCTCCTTTGCTTAGTTGAGATTTTGAAATTACCTTGTTAGAATTATTCAGAAAAAGCACCCAAAATTCTTCATGCAACAATTCACCAATAATGGGCTGCATAATATCAAAAACTATTTTGCTAGAGGTAATCATTTCCATTTTAGCTGCATCTTCTGATCTTCTGCGGCGTCCTAATTCTAAAGCTGCTACAATTGCGATCGCTTTAGCCTCTCCTATTCCTTTAAATTTGGTCAATTGTACAATAGACATTTTTCCTAAAGCATTCAAATTTTTTGCATGAAGCAAAATTCTGCTGCTAAGGGCTACAGATGTCTCATTTCGGCTTCCGGAACCAATTAAAATAGCAATTAATTCAGCATTACTCAAAGCCTCCTTGCCTTTTAGCATTAATTTTTCGCGAGGACGATCTTCTTTTGACCACTCAGAAATTGGAAAATATGTAGCATCCATTGTTATACAGCATTAATTGTTTTGCTCATGCAAATACTATTTATCAATCCTACATAAGGTTCATAATTGTCAATAATTTCAAATCCCACTTTTTGATATAAACTTATTGCTTCAGTTTGTTTGTACAATGTTTCTAAAATCATAGATTGAAAACCTAGATTTTGTGCTTCTATTTCAAGTTCGTTTATTACTAATTGAGCCAATCCAAGACCTCGTGCTTTCGGCAAAACAAACATTCGTTTTAATTCGACCGTACTTTCATTATGTTTTTTAAAACAACCACTTGCAACTGGCTTTTCATCTAAATATATCAGAATAACATTAGGATTAAATTCTATTAAATTATTCCCCCAATACTCTTTTTTAAGTTCCGGATAACGTTCCCATAAAAAAGTATCGAATATTTTTATTAACGATATAAAATCCGGATTTTCACTCGTCGTTTTTACAACCTTTATTTTTGAATTCATTTTGCTCTATCTAAAAGGCTAATATATTTAAAAATAAGAAAAATCACTCATTTAGTTGTTACTATTTTATAATTAATTAATTTTAAAAAGCGAAATGACTATTAACCAAACTTATACCTTTATCAGAATGAAATGTATCCATAAAATAGCAATCTTCTTTTTACTTATTTCTTGCAATCAAAAAGATAAAGACAAGATTTTTACTGAAAACACTGCTTTAAAAACAAACAGTTTTGCAGAAAAGCTTTCAAATGCTGCCATTTCTATAATTGATCCTTCTATAGATTATGATCCGGCTTATTTTTCTATCGAATATCCAAACGGAGATGTTCCAAAAAATAAAGGTGTTTGCACAGATGTAATTATCCGATCTTATCGAAAATTAGGCATTGATTTACAAAAGGAAGTTCATGAAGATATGATTGCAAATTTTTCACAATATCCAAATTTTGAAAAGTGGGGAATGACAAAAACTGATACAAATATCGATCATAGAAGAGTGCCAAATCTTGAGGTTTTTCTTGAAAGAAAAGGAGAAAAATTAAAAGTAACCCAAAACCCGAATGATTACAAAACAGGAGAAATCGTGACATGGATGATTAACAATAAACTTCCACACATTGGGATTGTTACAAACAAAAAATCCTCTGACGGAAAACGAAATGTAATTGTACACAACGTTGGCAACGGACAAGTTTTACAAGATTGTTTATTCGAATATAAAATTACCGGACATTATAGATATTGGAATAACAACAAAATAAATTCCAAATTTTAAAAACTCAAATTCCAATTGAAACTTTAAGATTTAAATTAAAAAAAATGCCAATTACAAAACTGCAATTGGCACATTATCTCATCATCAAATTATCTAATTGACTAATTAATCAAACCTTTTACTTCATCAAAGTTTAAGCCTCCGTAATTCCCTGAACTCATCAATAACAAAGCAGAATTATCAAGATTCAAATTGAATAAATATTCTTTAAATTCCGTTGGATTGGTGTAAATGATTAAGTCTTTACGATTAAAAGCCGTAGCTATTTGCTCGTAAGTAACTTCTTCCAATTGTTTGATTTTTACAGCATCCGGCGAATAAAATACTACGGCAACATCTGCATATTCGAGCGCTCCTTCGTATTCTTTCAGGAATTCGGCATTTAAACTGCTATAAGTGTGTAATTCTAAACAAGCCACTAAAGTTCTGTTCGGGTATTGCTCTTTGACCGCTTTTGTAGTTGCAGCAACTTTACTTGGCGAATGTGCAAAATCTTTGTAGGCAACTTTACCTTTTCCTTCAGCAATTTTTTCTAATCGTTTAGATGCGCCTTTAAAACTTGCGATTGCTTCGTAGAAATCAGCTTCATCAACGCCCATGTTTTGGCAAATCCATTTTGCTCCCGCCAAATTATTTAAATTGTGTGCACCAAAAACTTCGATTGGCATATCACCTTCCGGAGTTTCTAATAAAGTTACTCCATCGCTTACGCTATATTTAGGAGTAGAATATGCCAGTTTACGAATTGGGTTTGTAGCGGCTTCAGCAACACGTTTTACTTCTGCATCATCTTCGTTATAAACCAGGATTCCGCCATTTGTAATTTTAGCAATGAAAATTTCAAATTGCTCAACATAATTTTCATATGTTGGAAACACATTGATATGATCCCAGGCAATTCCTGAAATTAAAGCAATATTAGGCTGATATAAATGAAATTTCGGTCGTCTGTCTATCGGGGAAGATAAATATTCATCACCTTCAAGAACCATAAAATCATTCTCTTCGGTAAGATGCACCATTGTATCAAAACCTTCTAATTGCGCGCCAACCATATAATCAACTTCAATATTATGATAATGCATAACGTGCAAAATCATCGAAGTGATGGTTGTTTTTCCGTGAGAACCTCCAATTACAACTCGCGTTTTGTTTTTAGATTGTTCGTATAAAAATTCCGGATACGAATAAATGGTAAGTCCTAATTCCTGCGCTTTCAGCAATTCAGGATTATCAGCTTTTGCATGCATTCCTAAAATTATGGCATCAATATCAGCAGTGATCTTTTCAGGAAACCAACCTAATTCAGCCGGTAAAATTCCTTTTTTTTCTAATCTTGATTTTGATGGTTCAAAAATAGCATCATCACTACCCGTTACCTGACATCCTTTGTTATGTAATGCTAATGCTAAATTGTGCATCGCACTTCCGCCTATGGCGATGAAATGTGTTTTCATTTAAAATTCCAATTTTTAAGTTCCAAATTCCAATTTTTGCAGGAATTCAATTTTGAAGCCATTTATTAAGCTTCAAACTTTCTTTTCAATTCTTGTGCCTTTTTTGGCTCTTTTAATTTGTTCAAATATAAATTATATAATTTTTGAAATGTGATTTTTGATTTGCCAATTTCGTTTGCTTTCAAATAATTTTTTTCTGCCAATGCATATCTTTTAAAATATTCATCAATTCTCCCTTTCGACAAATAACCATCAACGGGTGAAAATTGTGCTAATTCATTTGAATATGAAAGTGCTTTGGACTCACTCCCGCCTAAAATTCCGGGTAATAATAAATACAATTCTATCAAAGCCCATCTCGCCTGGATGTGTTTTGGATTTAAAGCAATCGTTTTTTCAAATGCTTGTTTCATATCATCAACCATTCCAAAAGCTTTAAACTTATTAACCTCCATGGCTCTCATTCCCAAACAACCGCCATATTTATAAAAATATTCAGCTTCGGTAGGTTTTAATTCTTTTAACTTTTTGAAATATTCAGCTCCTTTTACCCATGATTTATGTATGGCGGCAATTTCTCCCAAGTATTCAATTGTTTTTATATCAGAAGGCTTTGTTTTTAAAACATTTTCAAAAACAACTTTAGCTTCATCATACTTTTTTGCATGAAATAATTTTTCGCCTTTTTCAAAATTCGATTGTGACCAAATACAAATTGGAACAAATAAAAACAGAAACAGCAGCTTTTTCATATCTCAAAAATAAGAATTAAAAACAAGAAACCCGACAGATTTTAAAAACCTGTCGGGTTAAACTATAAATACAAATTGAATTATTTTACAATAGTCAATTCATCAATAATATTTTTAGCGCCTGCATATTTGTCTATAATCCAAAGTACGTAACGAATATCTACGTTAATTGTTCTTTGTAATTTAGGATCAAAAATAACATCTCCAGCCATAGCTTCAATATTTCCATCAAAAGCAATTCCTATTAATTCCCCTTTTCCGTTAAGAACGGGTGAACCGGAATTCCCTCCTGTAATATCATTGTCAGTTAAGAAATTGATTGGCATATAACCATCCTTATCTGCATATTGACCATAATCTTTCGCTTTGTTCAACTCTAATAAACGAGCCGGCAAATCAAATTCCTGATCTCCTGCTTTATACTTTTTCACCATACTTTCCATGGTTGTATAATTGTTTATTTTAGCATCATTGCGCGTGTCAGCAGGCAAAGCACGAACTTTTCCGTAAGTCAATCTCAACGTTGAGTTTGCATCCGGATATTTGATAGTATTTAATTTTGATTCTCTTAAACCTTCCACTAATTCACGGTAAGCAGTTGCAAAACCATCATCAGATTTTAATTGATCATCTGTTTTAAAACGAAATTTTGTTGTCAAATCATTAGAGATAATATACAAAGGATCGTGAACAATTGCCAACGGTTTAGGGTCAGCCATAAATGCCAACACTTTTTCTTTGGTCGTAAAATAACTTGTTTCTGTTGCTTTTGTTACATCTGCAGTAAAATCACCATTATTTGCTGATTTCATTTTAGCAATTTGTGTAGCTAAACCATATTCAGCTCCTTTTGCAGCGTATAAATTCAATTGTGCCGTTAAAACATCTTTTTCAAGCGGAGCATAAAATTCACCGTAAATATTATCAATTAATGCATTGATCTTAGGTAACATTTCTGCTTTTTTAGCATCATTTTCTTTATAATAAGCAATTAATGCATTTCCTAAATTTGCTGTTCCGGATGCATATGCCGAAGTACGCAAAAGTTGGCTTAGATAATTATCGTGAGTCGCTTTTAAATTTGTCGATCTGTAATAATCATTAATAGTAGGAATTACATTTTCATACTTCTCCTTATTAGCCGGTTTATTTGCCCATTCGTAGAATTTATCTTCCTGTTCAGATTTAACATCTACGGTTCCTGCTTTTGTTAAAGCATCGATCATTCCCTGACGGTTTTTCCAGTAATTTGCTGTCGAAGCATATTTAGATGCATATTGCAAACGAACTGTTGCATCTTTATCCATATACTTTTTCATTACATCCATTCCGGTTTTAGCACCTTCAACCCAAGCAGGATAAGCATATTTAATATTTTGTTCGATTCCACCAGCTGGCATCCAACGGTTTGTTCTTCCCGGATATCCTAAAATCATCGCAAAATCATTTTCTTTTACACCTTTAATACTTACAGGTAAGTAATGTTTAGGCTGCAAAGGCACATTATCTTTAGAATATGTTGCAGGATTTCCCGCCTTATCAGCGTAAACTCTAAACATCGAGAAATCTCCAGTTTGACGAGGCCATTCCCAGTTATCTGTATCTCCACCAAATTTACCAACACTTTCAGGTGGCGTTCCCACTAAACGAACGTCTGTGTAATCCTGATATACGAAATAGTAATATTCATTTCCCTGAAAGAAAGGACGAACAGAAACGGTGTATTTTCCACCTTCATTATTTTCTTTTTCAATCAAATTGATTTCTTGCTGAATAACTGCATTTCTTTCCGTTTCAGTCATTGTATCATTTACTTTTGATAAAATTCTTTTAGAAACATCGTCCATACGAACAAAGAAACGTACATATAATGATTTTGGTTTCATTTCGGCAGTTCTTTCTTTTGCCCAAAAACCATCTTTTAAATAATTTTTTTCTGCTGTAGAAAGTTCTGCAATTGCATTATATCCACAATGATGATTTGTTAAAACCAATCCATCTTTTGAAACGATTTCAGCAGTACAACCTCCGTTAAATTGTACGATTGCATCTTTTAAACTATGATGGTTGATACTGTAAATTTCTTCGGCTGTTAATTGCAAGCCCATTTTTTCCATATCTCTATGGTTTAATCTTTCGATAAACATCAAGAACCACATTCCTTCATCAGCTTTTACAGGAAAAGCCATTAGGCACATGGTCAAGAATAAAACTACTTTTTTCATGTTATTTTGTTTAAGTGATGCGAATATAATTCATTTTCACAATAAAAAACAACTTAGAACAGCAATACCGAAATTCAAGATGCGTATTTTAGTACAATTTTGCGAAATTCATAATTTTAAAAAGAAAGAAAATATGTACTATATACAATTTCTTACTTTATGGAACTCTTAAAATTCAAAGTAAAACCCAATATATTTACTAATATTTCAATTAAATTGTAAAAATAAACTTTCATTATTTAAATTTTAAAATAAATTATTTCTTACAAAATATTTTATATATGTTTGCCTTAATTATTTAATTTAAAGAAATGAAAAAATTATTACTAGGTGTAATATTGCTGGTTGCAACTATTACAAATGCTCAAAAAGGGTCGATATTATTAGGTGGAAATGTTGGATTTGCTTCAGAAAAAATTGGAGATTCGAAATCAACTAGTTTTGAATTTTCTCCAAAAGTAGGTTACCAATTCACAGACAACTGGACGGCTGGAATTGAAGGAGCTATTGGAACTATAGACGTTAAGGGATTTGAAAAAACTGAAAATTATAAAATTGGAGGTTTTGTACGTTACTCCACTCCACTTTCTGAAACATTTGCCTTTTATACAGATTTAGGGGCTGGTTATCAAAACACTTCGCTAAACCATGCAAAAGGAATGTATATAAATCTTACTCCGGCATTATTCATTAATATGAAAAGAGGATTTGGTTTAAACTTTTCTATAGGAGGAATCAACTACGATAATCTTGATGGTAAAAATGATCCAAGACAAGAACGTATAGGATTTGATTTTGGAAAGACATTGAACATAGGAGTTTCTAAAAATTTCGGACTATAATAATTAGTTTTAACTGAAGATTAATCTGAAATATTTTTTGTTTTTTCGCGTACAAAAACAAAAAACCCGACAATTTTAAAATCTGTCGGGTTTTCTATTTTGAAAATATTGTTTTACTAATCGTTCAGCATTTTCCAAAGTTTATCTTTTAGATCAGTTAATCCTTGTTGGGCAACTGATGAAATAAACATATATGGAATACCCTTGAAAGCAACATCAAGTTCTACTTTTAATTCGGCTTTAAGTTCGTCGTCCAGCATATCACATTTTGAGATTACTAATAAACGTTCTTTATCCAGCATTTCAGGATTGTATTTTGTTAACTCGTTAACTAAAATATCATATTCACCTTTAATGTCAGGTGTATCAACAGGAACTAAAAACAACAATGTTGAGTTACGTTCAATATGACGCAGGAAATAATGTCCAAGACCTTTTCCTTCAGCAGCACCTTCAATAATACCCGGAATATCTGCAATTACAAAAGATTGAAAATCTCTGTAAGCAACAATTCCTAAGTTTGGTTTTAAGGTTGTAAAAGGATAATCAGCAATTTTTGGTTTTGCCGAAGTCAATACAGATAATAAAGTTGATTTTCCAGCATTAGGAAAACCTACTAAACCAACATCTGCCAAAACTTTTAATTCCAAAATAACATCCATCTCTACTCCCGGTAAACCTGGTTGTGCGTATCTTGGTGTTTGATTGGTTGAACTTCTAAAGTGCCAGTTTCCTAATCCACCTTTTCCTCCTCTTGAAAGAATTTGTTTTTCACCGTCTTCAGTAATTTCGAATAAAGTTTCTCCGGTTTCTTTATCTTTTACAACAGTTCCTAAAGGCACTTCGATAAATTTATCATCTCCATCAGCACCTGTACTACGATCTCCACCTCCGTCACCACCGTGACCTGCTTTAATATGTCGTGCAAACTTTAAATGAAATAGTGTCCAAAGTCCTTTATTTCCAACTAAATATACGTGTCCACCGCGACCACCATCACCTCCGTCCGGGCCTCCTTTTTCAATAAATTTCTCTCTATGTAAATGTGTAGATCCTTTTCCTCCCTTTCCGGAAGAAACATATATCTTAACATAATCTACAAAATTTCCTTCTGTCATTGTTTTGAATTTCAGATTTCAGATTTTAGATTTTAGATTGCTCTAAATCGTATTACTAAATTCTATTGTTTTTAGTATTCTGTCTCAATCTCAGTTTTTAAGTGCAAACTGAGACTGAAAACTATTTTATTTTTACTCTTTTAGCGCTTTTACAAGCACTTTGTCAATCTTTACACCATCCATATCGATAACTTCTAACACAAATTTTTGCCAGATTAATTTTTCACCTTCTTTCGGGATATGAGAAAGCTCAGTCATAATCATTCCGCTTACGGTGTTTACTTCGTAATCATTTGTTAGTTCGTCTAACTCAAAATAAGTTAGGAAATCGTGTAATGAATAATGTCCGTCAACCAGCCACGAACCATCTTCTCTTTCTACTAATTTAAATTCATCTTTATAAAAATCAGATGCATCGCCAACTAGTGCTTCCAGAATATCATTTAATGTAATAATTCCCTGAAAAACGCCATATTCATCAGATACTAATGCATAATGAATGCCTGTTTTCTTGAAATTTTCAAGTGCTTTGTAAGCTGTTGTCTGCTCCATTAAATAAGGAGCTTCTATCATTATAGCGCCCAAATCAAAATGATCGCTTTCGATGTTTGCAAATATATTTTTCAGGGTTACGATTCCAACTATATCATCGTAATTGTCTCTGTAAACCGGATAAACGGTATGCAAATCCATTAAAACAAGTTCTTTTATTTTAGCTTTATCGGCATTAAAAGGCAACATGTCTACAGATTTACGGTGTGTCATTAACGAATTTACTTTTCTGTCGCCAATATGGAAAACGCGCTCCACGATGTCTTGTTCAATTTCCTGAACTTCTCCGCCTTCGGTTCCTTCTTTAATGATCGCCTTAATTTCTTCTTCGGTAACTTTACCATCTGCCGAAGGTTTTATTTGCAAAACATTCAATAAAAAATCTGTTGATGTTGTAAGCAGCCAAATAAATGGTGCGGTGATAATCGAAACAACTTTCATTGGTAATGCAACCGCTTTTGCAATGGCTTCCGGATAATTTAAACCAATTCTTTTTGGCAATAATTCTCCTAATACTAAGGAGAAAAATGTTAGAATTACAACTACAATCCCAACTGCAACTGAATGTGCGTATGGTTTTAAAACTGCAAATCCGCTAACAAAAATTTCTACATCTACTGTGATTTTATCACCACTGTAAATACCTGTCAAAATTCCAATTAAAGTAATTCCGATTTGTACGGTTGATAAAAACTTGTTTGGTGAATTAGCTAAGTCCAGTGCAATTTTCGCACTTTTATTTCCTTTTTTTGCGGCAGTTTCTAGTCTGTTTTTTCTTGCTGAAATAAGGGCAATTTCAGACATGGAGAAAACTCCGTTTAATAGTATTAGAAAAAATATTATTAGTATTTCCAATTTGAGGGTTATTCGTTATTTAATAGTTCGTTAATATAATTTGCGATTCCAATTTATTAAAGCCTCCCGATAACTATCGGGAGAAGAAAAAAGCCCGGAGCTAAAAAAACTAATTTTTCCTGCCAGAAAACAGCGACCGGAGGAAGCTCGTTTTATGGATAGAAAAATAGTTTTTTTAATCGAGTCCCGATAGCTATCGGGATTTCACGTACAGCTGGAAAAAGCTTCTACAAATTATCAATAACTGACGTTAATCGCTCTGTAATTTCTTCGATAGTTCCGATACCGTTTACGGCATGAAACTTATTTTGTTCTTTATAATATCCAATTAATGGAGCCGTTTTTTCATTGTATTCCTGATATCTCACACGAATTTTTTCTTCGTCCTGATCATCAACTCTCCCACTTGTTTTTCCTCTTTCTAACAAACGCGCTACTAAAATTTCATCATCAGCTTCTAATGCGATTGTTGCTGTAACACTTGACCCAATTGTTGGTAAAAATTTATCCAGAGCTTTTGCCTGATCTAAAGTTCTTGGATAACCATCGAACAAAAAACCATTTGTATCAGGATGTTTGTTTACCTCGTCAATTAACATTGCTGTTGTAACTTCGCAAGGAACCAACTCTCCATTGTCCATAAAAACCCTTGCTTTTTTACCTAAATCTGTATCATTTTTTAAATTGAAACGAAAAATATCTCCTGTTGAAAGATGAGTTAATTTGTATTTTTCTTTTAAAAATTCTGCCTGAGTTCCTTTTCCTGCTCCCGGCTTTCCAAATAAAACAATATTAATCATAATATGAGTGAGTGTTGTTACTTCTGTTTTTCATAAGAAGTTTTAAATGAATATAAGTTGTGTGTGTGTTTGTATTATTCTGCTAATTTATAAACTTCAGGCAAATTTCGTCCTAAACCATCGTAGTCTAATCCGTAACCAACAATGAATTTATTTGGAATTCTGATTCCGATATAATCTATTTTAATGTCTTTTTTGTATGCATCCGGTTTAAAAAACAAAGTAGCGACTTTGAAATGTTTTACATTTTGTTCTTTAAACATTTGTTTTAATTCTTCAAGCGTATTTCCGGTATCAATAATATCTTCAATTATAACTACTGTTCTGCCTGTCAAATCCTGATTAATGCCTATTAATTCTTTTACAGTATTTGTTGATTCAGTTCCTTCATAAGATGCCATTTTAATAAATGAAACCTCACAAGGGCTTTTGTATTTTTTCAAAAAATCAGCAACGACCATAAATGCCCCATTCAAAACGCCAATAAAAATTGGAGTATCATCTCCAAAATCATCCTCTACTTGTGCAACCATTTTAGTTAAAGCGAAATCAATTTCTTTAGCCGAAATAAACGGAACAAATTGTTTATCGTGAAGTTGTATCATTATTTTTATGTTTAAAATAATGGGCAAAGATACAGAATTACAACCAAACTGTAAGTATGAAAATAACCATGACACGTATTTTTTTAAGAATGTTAAATATCACTTAATATTTACAAATTTTTTCTAAATAAGTTTTTAGAATTTACTAAATTGTTGTTCTATAAATATTTAACTTAAACATAAATGAAAACTACCGCACAAATATTTTCACTATCCTTATTAGCTATAATCACATCCTGTAACGGACAGGTTAAAAAAGAAGAAAAAGAAGCGCTGGCAAAACAACCTAATATTACTGTAAAAACAGCAATTGGCGATCTGACTTTGCCTCCACCTTATGCATCAGAATCTAAAACAAATAATAGTAAGGTTATTAAATGGCCGGAAGGAAAAACGCCTACAGCACCAGAAGGATTTACAGTTACAAAATTTGCTGACGGTCTTGAAAATCCACGCTGGACTTATATTGCTCCAAACAATGATATTTTTGTCGTTGAAAGTGGAACAAGAACGAGTAAAAACCAAATTACTGTTTTTCGTGATAATGATAAAGACGGGAAATTTGAAACTCGTGAAGTTTTCCTAAAAGACCTTAATAAACCTTTTGGAATGTTAATTCTAAAAGACTTTTTTTATGTGGCAAATACGGATGGTTTATACCGATATCCTTATAAAAACAATCCTTTGAAATTAGAAACGCAGGGAACTAAAATCCTTGAACTTCCCGCTGGCGGATATAACAATCACTGGACGAGAAATATTATCGCGAATCAGGACGGATCTAAAATATATGTTTCTGTAGGTTCCGGAAGTAATGTTGGCGAAAATGGAATGGACAAAGAAGTGCGCCGTGCGGATATTTTAGAAATTAATCCTGATGGAACGGGCGAAAAAATTTATGCTGCGGGACTTAGAAATCCTGTTGGAATGGATTGGAATCCTGTAAACAAGGAACTTTGGACTGCTGTTAACGAGCGTGATGAATTAGGCGATGAATTAGTGCCTGATTATGTTACAAGTGTAAAAAGAGATGGATTTTACGGCTGGCCATATTCTTATTATGGAAATAATCTTGACCCAAGAATGAAAGGCGAACGCAAAGATCTTGCTGCCAAGTCTATTGTTCCTGATGTTCCGGTTGGTGCTCACACTGCTTCTTTAGGGTTGGCTTTCTATAACAAAGAAGCTTTCCCGGCAAAGTACAAAAACGGAATTTTCGTAGGACAACACGGTTCCTGGAATCGCGCTAAAATATCAGGTTATAAAGTAGTTTTTGTTCCTTTCGCAAACGGAAAACCTTCAGGAAAACCGGAAGACTTTTTAACCGGCTTTATTTCAAATGCTGATAAAGCCGAAGTTTATGGTCGTCCGGTTGCTGTAACGGTTATGAAAGATGGATCGCTGCTTGTAAATGACGATAGTGGGAATACGGTTTGGAAGGTTACTGCAAAATAAAATTCCAATTCTTTTAAATTCCAAATTCCAAAACACAATGTGAATAATTTTAACACATAGAAACATAGGCTTTATTTTGCGAAAAGGCGATTAAAAAGAAACACATTTCTTTCACATAGCTATGTGAATTAACACTAAGTGAAACGCCTTTTTTACGTCACCAAAAGCTATGTTTCTATGTGTTTAATTGTGTACAAAACCCATCAAAACTCTTTTATGATCTTAAAAAAATATTGTTTTCTTCTTTTTGTGTTTTTATGTTTCCATAACATCGAGGCACAAAAAAGAGAAAGCAAAAGTATTGATTCTGTAAAAACCCAGAAACTGGATGAAGTTGTTATTAGTCCGTTTCATATTAATAATAGATTGCAAAACACACCGGCTTCTATAGGAATTTTATCTAAAAAAGACCTTCTGCAAAATAATGCTACAGATATTACAACGGTAATTAATACGATTCCGGGAGTTTTTATGCAATCTTCAAATTTTACAACAACCAGAATTTCGATTCGTGGTATTGGTGCAAGAACACCTTATGGAACTAATAAAATCAGGGCTTTTTATGGCAGTATTCCGTTGACTTCGGGAAACAGCGAAACGGTAATCGACGATATTGATCTGGAAAATATTGGTCAGATCGAAGTTATCAAAGGTCCGCTTTCGAGTATTTACGGCGCAGGTTTAGGTGGTGCGATTTTGATTTCACCTCAACTTTCTAAAGCAAATGGACAAAATGCTAGTGTAAGCAGCGTTTTTGGTTCGTTTGGATTACTAAAAAATAGTCTGAATTATTCTTTAAACGAAAAAAGTTCAAGCCTGAATATAAGTTATCATAATCTCAAAACCAATGGATGGCGAGAAAATAGTGCGTACAATAGAGAAGGAATCACGCTTGCCGGAGAATTGTTCAGGAAGAAAAACAATAAGCTTACTTATTTTTCTAATTACACTTATTTAAAAGCTTTTATTCCGAGTTCTATTAGTAAAGAAGTTTTTGAGAATAATCCGAAACTTGGCGCTCCAACGTGGGTGGCTTCAAAAGGATTTAAGGAATACAAATCGACTTTAACAGGATTGGCTTATGATTTTAAAATTAATGATCATCTGAATAATTCTACTTCGGTTTTTGTTAATTACAAGGATAGTAATGAACCACGCCCTTTTGATGTTTTACGCCAATATACTTTTGGAACCGGAGGAAGAACTCAGTTTTCAGGGAATTTTAAAATTGCAAAAACAGAAAATCAATTTATTGCCGGGATCGAATATTTCACGGATAATTATAACGGAAATACTTTTGAAAATCTATACAAAAACAATAACGGACAAGGAAGTTTACAAGGAAATCAAATTACTGAAACGGATCAGAAAAGGCATTTTTATAATATTTTCACGCAAATTCGATCTTTACTTTCTGATGAATTCGAAATACAAGCCGGACTAAATTATAACGAAACTCATTTTGAGCTAACGAACTTTCTTCTGAATAAAACCTCAACGGAAAAATATAGTTATGACGGAATATTTTCGCCACAATTGTCTTTTTTGTTTAAACCGAATGAGGAACGAACTTTATACTTTTCGGCAAGTCGGGGGTTTTCATTACCGGCAACAGAAGAAATGCTTACAAGTACAGGAAATATCAATCCTAACATAAAACCTGAAAGTGGTTATAATTTTGAAGTTGGAGGAAAATTCTATTTCTTCAATAAAAATCTGTATACGGAATTTGCGATTTACCGAATGGAAATAAAAGATTTATTAGTTGCAAAACGAATTGGCGACGATCAATATGAAGGTGTTAATGCGGGGAAAACATTTCATGAAGGAATTGAAATTTTGGCAAAACACAATTGGCTCATTAATCAATTTTTCACCTTGAATTCTTTTATTGGTGCTTCTTTAGGAAAATATGAATTCAAAGATTTTGTAGATAGCGGAAACGATTATTCGGGAAATAAATTAACCGGAGTTGCGGCTAATAAAGTAAATGCCGGAATAATTTTAAACACGAGTTTGGGACTTTATTTTTCTGCCGATTTTCAATTTACAGATAAAATTCCGTTGAACGATGCTAATTCTGCTTATTCGGATTCTTATAAAATCATCAATTTTAAAACAGGTTATCGTTTTGAGATTCTTCAAAATTTAAATACCAATTTTGCGTTTGGTATAAATAATGTTACTGATGAAAAATATGCTTCGTTGATTTTACCTAATGCGTTGCCAGTTGGAACCTCATCTCCAAGATATTATTATCCGGGACTTCCCGTGAATTATTACGGAACAGTTTCTTTAAATTATTTATTTTAGATGTGTCTTAAAACCGAAGAAAATGGTGTCTGATTTACAAACAAAACTCAACTACGTTAATGCCTACAGAGAAAACCGACTCATGGCTGCGCAAGATGTTCTGGAAAATCAGTCTTTATTTGATGAATTGGTTTCGATTTGCTTTTCTCCATCAGATAAAAACAATCATAAAGCGTGTTGGATTTTAGAGTTTGTATCTTATGAAGAATTGATTTGGTTACAACCTCATCTAGATTTTTTCTGTTCGAATTTAAAAGTTTTAAAAGATGAAAGTTCCATTCGACCCATTGCAAAAGTGATTCAGCTTTTAATAAAATCACATTATAGGAAAAACGAAAATTGCATATTACTTTCTGAAGAAAATCTGCAGGATTGTATTGAAGCTTCTTTTGACTGGCTGATTAATGATGTAAAAGTGGCAACAAAAGCCTACTCGATACGAACATTGTATGTTTTAGGAAATCATTACAACTGGATTCATCCTGAATTGCAAATTATCCTGACAAAAGATTACGCACATCATTCGGCAGCTTATAAGGCTGTTGCCAAAGAAGTTTTGAAAAAGATCAATATCTAGGTCATTACCGAAACCTATAAAATCAAAAGAGGACATCTGTACAGATGTCCTCTTTTTTACTAGTCAAAAAATAAAACCAACTTCGCTTAAATTTTATATAATTGGGGATTTATTAAAATTTAAAGCGAAGAAAAAATTCATTAGAGTTTTTCGCACTTGCAACTATACTGCCAATATTGGTTTCGTATGCATAACCTAATGTCATGTGATCGCTAATATTTAAACCGGCAATTGCTGCATAAGCTTTATCAACTCTGTAGCTTCCGCCAATTTCCAGAAACTTCTCAATTTGAAGCATCACATTAATATCAACCGAAAGTGGCGCGCCATTAACATAACGCATCATAAATGAAGGTTTTAAAACTAAAGCCGTTGCAGTTTCAAAATCATAATCATAACCTCCGCTTAAATAAACGTGAGGTTTGTCTGTAGCAACAGCCGTGTAACCATCTTTATTTTTTGCACGCTCCGTATTTAACATTCTTGGGACAGAAAGTGATACAAAAAATTTATCATTCTTTAATAAAGCTCCGATACCTACGTTTGGATTAAACTGATTTATGGTAGCCAAAGCAGGATCTGATTGTTGTGAATAGGTTTCAAGTCCTGAAGTATTTACATTATAGAAATTACCTCCGGCTTTTATTCCTAAATACAAATCTGTGAGTGCTCCCACCTGAAGTTTATACGAGAAATCAATTCCTAATTGGGTTTGTTTTTCGATAAATGTTTTATCATAAACCATAGAAACACCTAATCCAAGATTACTTCCTACAGATGTTCCAAAAGAAACAGCTTGTGTTTGCGGAGCATCTTTAATTCCTGTCCATTGCTGACGAATTGTACTCATCAAAACGGTTTCTCCATCAACTCCTGCATACGCCGGATTCACAACATTCATGTGGTAACGATATGTGGTAAAAAGACTTTCTTGTTGGGCAAAAAGCATACTACTGAAAAGTAGTAATGCTCCCGCCATTATATTTTTAATTATTTTCATTTCTAAAATTTTATTTTTTACAATTACCTGTTAATGTAGATCCAACCTTCTTTGTCAATAGAACCATCACCATCTAAATCAATTTGATAGTAATATGAACTTGAATCCGGTAAAGAGCTGGAATTTCCTTTATAATGTCCATCCCAATCATTTTGGTAATTTCTTGCAGTAAATACCTCTGCTCCCCAACGATTGAAAACACGCACAACTGAATTAGGATGATTTTCGATATTCGAAATTACCCATGTATCATTTATACCATCTCCGTTTGGAGTAAAAGCCTGAGAAATGTTCAATTGATCTTTATCGCAAGCATCACCAATACCATTATTGTTGCGATCTTCCTGATGTGGATTTGCAGTAATTGGGCAATTATCAGATGTATCTAAAACTCCGTCATTGTCATCATCATTATCACAATTATCCAGAATTCCGTCATTATCATTATCACCGGCTTTATTCACAACTGTAACTTTTGCTGTAGCTGTAGCAGTATTTCCTGCTTTGTCTTTTACAGTTAAAACAACTGTATTTACACCCACATTTGTACAATTAAATGTAAGCTTATCAAGAGTTACTGTAACAATACTACAATTGTCTGAACTTGCATTATTGATTTGATTTGCGGTTATTGATACATTTCCTGCATCGTCAAGTTCAACCGTTAAATCTTTAGTTTTTGCTATTGGAAGAATATTATCCTGAACCGTTACAGTTGCTGTAGCTGTAGATTTATTTCCGTTTACATCTGTCACCGTAAGAGTTACTAAATTTGGTCCAACATTATTACAACTAAAAGTATTTGGGCTTACCGTAACCGAAGCTATTCCGCAAAGATCTGTACTTCCGTTATCGATTTGAGCTGCTGTAATAGTAGCGTTTCCAGTTGCATCAAGCTGAACTGTTAAATCTTTAGCAAGAGCCGTTGCCGCAATTTTATCCTGAATAGTTACCGTTGCTGTTTTAGTTGAAACAATTCCGTAAGCATCTGTTGCAGTAAGTGTCACAACATTTGCTCCTACATTAGCACATGTAAATGTATTTGGTGAAACCGTTAAAGTTGGGTTTCCGCATGCATAAGTTGATCCGTTATCAATATCAGCAGGAACAATAGAAACATTTCCTGTTGCATTAAGCTGAACTGTAATGTTTTTAGTTAAGACATTCGGTACAATATTGTTTTCAACTTTTACTGTAGCAGTTTGATAAGAAATATTTCCGCTTGCATCTGTAGCAGTAAGTCTAACTAAATTGTTTCCGATATTAGCACATGTAAATGTATCTGGAGAAACTTTCAAAGTTAGAGCTCCACAAATATCTGTAGATCCATTATCTACATCTGCAGCCTGAATTGTTACAACACCCGAAGCATCAAGTTGAGCTATGATATTTTTTGTTAAAACAGTTGAAGCAATTTTATCTTCAACAGTTACAATTGCATCTTTAATATCCACATTTCCGCTTTTATCAGTAACTTTTAACTTAACAGTATTTGGTCCGATATTAGCACAAGTAAATGCCGTTATCTAATTCTAAAATATCAATACCACAATTATCAGATGAAGAATCGTCAACATCAGAAGCAACAATTGTTGCATTTCCTGTAGCATCAAGTTGAACAGTAATATTTTTAGTTATTACTGTTGGTAAAATATTATCTGTAACAATTACTGTTTGGATTACTTCTACAGCATTATTTCCATTACTATCTTTTACATTCCATTTGATTTTTGTACTTCCAACCGGATAAACATCTGAAAGTAATTTTCCATCATTTCTCACTCCTGTTGGAGTTCCAACTGAGCAATTGTCTGTTGCAGATGCAGAAACCACTAGAATTGCTCCGCAAAGACCTGCATCAGCATTAACATTTTGATCACCGTTTGAATTAATAACTGGAATTTGATTTTCTGTCACTGTTACCGTTTGGATAACTTCAACTGCATCATTTCCATTACTATCTTTTACATTCCAAGCAATTGTTGTTATTCCTACAGGGTAAACATCTGAAAGTAATTTCGCATCACTTCTTACTCCTGTTGGAGTTCCAACACTACAATTATCAGTTGCAGATGCGGACACGGATACATTTGTGGTGCAAAGAGCTGCATCAGCATTTAGATTTTGATCACCGTTTGAAGTAATTAAAGGAACTGTATCATCATTGACTGTAATTGTTGCATTTGCTGTTGACACGTTGCCATTACTATCTGTAACAAACAAAACAACATTATGCGTACCAACATCAGCACATGAAAATGTCAACGAGGCAGTTTCAGTAGTTGAAGGTGCATAACGGGCTTGTACTGCTAATCTCTTCTGTGTTCCGTTACAGGGATCCCCAAAAATATCGTTGCTAGAATAAATACTTCCACTATTTTTATTAATTAAAGCAGATGATACTACACTTAAACTGTTTGATGCATTACAACTACCAGTGACAAAATTGCCACAAGTTCCTGTAGAATTGCCATAACTCGCATACAAGATATTTTTAAAAACACTTGCTGTAGGCGCCGTAAGTGATAAAAAAGCTCCTTCACCCACAACATTGCAAACTGTACCTACACTTCCATATGCAAACTTATAATTGTTAATACCGCAATTATCTGTACTTCCATCATTTAGTTGAGTAGCATTTACGGTTACGCTTCCACTTGCGTTCAATTGAACTGTGATGTTTTTTGAAATTGCAGTCGGTAAGATATTATCATTTACTATCACATTTTGGATCGCAGTAGCCCCATGATTTCCATTTACGTCCATTACATTCCAAGTGATTGTTGTAGTTCCAACAGGATAAACATCTGAAAGTAATTTTGCATCACTTCGTACTCCCGTTGGAGTTCCAACACTACAATTATCTGTGGCTGTTGCGGACACAGTTACGGTTGCTTCACAACCGCCTGGATTTACATTTACGTTTTTATCCCCATTAGTAACTATTGTGGGTTTCACATTATCTATACCCGTTCCTTGAACAGTGAATTTATAAATACTAGCATCCGGATCATCAGTTGCAACACTTACAATGGCTGTCTGAACTCCTAGAGTAGCGCAGGTTGGCGCAAAACGAACCACAAATGTATTAGAACTTCCTCCTGCAATTGTAGTTGACGCGGGTTGTGTCACAATTGAGAATGCATTACTGCCACTTATCGCCACACTAGGGGTTCCTGTTAAAGTTAAATTATTTGTACTAGCATTTCCAATAGTAAATGTATGATTTAGTGGAGCTGATTCTGCTACAGATCCAAATTCAGTATCGTCAGCCACCGCTGGTGTAGTATCACCATTTCGGATAGAAGTAGCAAGACCTTTAATAGTGGTGTCACTATATTTAACAGTGACTCTTGCATAAACATCAGTAGAGCCGGTAAGAAGATTAAGTCCTTCTGAATTACCAATCGATTTCAAAAGAACAGTATTTAATCCGCCACTGTTATAGTCGGACGGATTTAAAGTCCAAACGGTAGGAGACGCTCCAGGAGGAACACATTGACAATTATAAGGTCCCGGAGTGGGCTGAACCGCTTGATTTACCCCATTTAATTTTACGGAGTTATTAGATGGATTACTGTTGCAATTTATAGCATAATTCAGTTGTACTGTAATGCTTTTCGCCATACTTGTTTCGCTAGAAGTCCAACGGAACCCCCAATCCCCAGCCCCTACAAATTGATATCTTACTGTAGGACCACAAGGAGTTGTTGTATTTATAATATCTGACAGACGTACGTTATAAACGTTCGTTTGTGCAAACGAAGTAAAAGTCTGTAGAATTGTGACTATAATTATTAATAAAATCTTTTTTTTCATACTTAAATATGTTTTGTTTGAGTTGGTTTTTATTGTCTCCGAATTTATTTTGTAAACATCAATAGATATCCTGTTCCATTTGTAAGTAACAATGGAATTTTAGTCGTCTTTAAACAATTTTTTAAGTGGAAGGAAAATTAAAAACTGCTAGAAATAATCTTTTACATTATTTAATATGAAAATCTAAAATAAGGAGTTTTTTGAAAGCTGCGAAATACATTCGCGAAGCAAAGTAGTTTTATCATCATATTGGCTGGTTTAAAATTATCAAACAAAAATATATTGAAATAAAATCGCCGAATAGCCCATTCGGACACATCAATAGCCCGAAACGACCAACTCTTTTTTCTAAAAAAATAAGCAGAAATAAAAACTCAATTTTACAAATTCAAAACATTGACAAACAATCAGATAATATTCAAATAGGTGATTTTACAATGTTAATGAAATCATAAAAAAAATATAAAAAAGGAATGCAAAAGCGCTGAAAAGAAAGAATTTTACAGCGATTAAATCCGAATTTCGGAAGGCATTTTTCCAAAACGTTTTTTGAAATTTGCCGTAAACTTGCTGGAACTTTTATATCCTGTTGCCAAAGCAATATTTTTGATCTGCATATCAGTATTCCGGATCATCTGCATGGCTAGAAGTAATTTCTTATCTTTATGATATTGCATCATCGAAACACCATGTACAGATTTGAAAGTTAATTTAAGTTTTGTTGGAGACATCCCCACTTTTTCGGCAATATATTCTACTCCTAAAAAGCGATTTGTTATGGTATCTACAATTAGTTTTTCGGCTTTTGCAATTTTCCTGTAATCAGGAGTATCAATTGGCAAATAATTTCCTTCCCGCTGATCTAAAAATGCATTTTTAAAAAAAGTTGAAACGAGCTGAAATGCCTGTGTTTTTAAAATTGATTTACTAAATAAATCACGTTTGTTGTTTTCCAAATTAGTCAAGATTTCCTTGGATAATTCTGCTGCATTCGGCACAATATTTTGGTAAGTAATAAATCCATTATCTGAATTAAGGAATTTCTTAATATGATTGTCTTCGGGAAGTGTTGCAAAACTAAAATTACTTTCTGCCCATTCTTTATTAAAAGCATACAAATAAAATTCGCATTCAGAACCTTTATAAAAATAAGCCCCAACCGGAGGTCCAGGCTTTTTAAATCCCCAATATTTGCTCGAAAAAGGAGTTTTATCTGCAAATGTATTCTGGAGTTTTACTTCGCTTTCAAAAACCGAAAATGTCAGCGTGTAATAATCGATGGGAAAATCTTCATCATAAATCGCTTTCAGCATCACGTTTTTCTTAAAAGTAATACTTGTCGCAATAATCCAGAAACCTTCTTCGATTTCGCGATAACGCATTACTCCGTGAGAGAAAGGATTGTTTCTGTAAACTGCTTGTTCTTCGAGATCATGCCTAACCGATGGAGAATTGACAATACTTTGTACAATGACCTGAGGAGAATTAGACAAATAGGGCAATTCAAAAAAGCCATCTCTGTAAAAGTTGATATTGTCTTTTATAAATTTAATCCACTTTCCTACATTCATACAATAATGCTCAAATTTTAATTTTCTCTAAAAACTGAAGGTAATATCCCAAATCTTTTCTTGAATGCCGACGTAAATTTACTGGCACTTTCATAACCTGTAATGGCAGAAATCATTTGAATTTCGACCGGAGAATTTTGAAGCAGCTGTTTTGCAAGCAGCATATTTTTTTCTTTATGATATTGAAGCATTGAAAATCCGAATACAATTTTAAAATCAGCTTTTAATTTTGTTGGAGATGTATTTACTTCCGATGCTATTTTATCAATTCCCAAAAAATTAGATTGCAAATTGTGCAAAATCATTTTCTCGGCTTTAGCCACATTATAATAATCTAAATTGCTAAGTGAAATATTATCCGGGATGCGGCTATCTTCAAAAGAATTTTTAAAAAACTCTGTAATCAACTTCATACAAGACTTACGTAATTCCTGTGCATTTAAATTTATTTTGTCCTCGGCTTCTAAAATTTTCGATATTTTTTTAGATAAAATGTGTGCTTTTGGAGCAATATCTAACCAGGTATAAAAGCCTTTTTGATTATTAAAGAAGTTTTCCAAAACACCTTTTCCGCAAAATTTACCCGAATTAATATTCTCATCGACCCATTCTTTATTCATGGCAATATTAAAAAATTTGCCCTCGGTTCCTTTATAGAAATAAGTTGCAATTTCGGTTTCCGGTTTGTAAAAAGTCCAGCAGGTACTCAGTAATATTATGTCTTCAGAATCTTTAAAAGGAAATTTATATTCGAAAACAGAAAACGACAAAATGTAATAATCTTTTAGATGATCCTTTGTATATATGGCTTTCGCAAGTATATTTTCTTTAAGTACAATATTTGTTTCTAGAATCCAGAAACCTTCTTCCATCTTTTGATAACGCATTTTACCTTTCCAGAAAGCATTATTTGTGGTAATTAATTGCTTTAAAGGATTATGCTTGATTATGGGCAGTTTTATAAGACTGTCTAACATCACCTGAGGGGAATTAGACAAGTATGGTAATTCGAAAAAGTCATCTTTTAAAAGAAAAAGAAATTTATGAATATGCTTTGCCCAATCGTTTGTGGTCATGTAATTTACTTAATCTATGGCGGTTAAAACAGGTCAAACGTACGGAATTCATATGCACAAAACAAAATTTTGAAACCAGATATTCTAAAAAATTTTAACATTTTCAACGATCCTTTTTTTAAATACTATTAATATGAAAAAACAGCAATTCAACCCACAATAAATTGGCATTTCTATTTTATCAATTATCTTTGCAGAAACACAACTACAATGAATTATTTTTCTTCTGATTTTAAATTAGGAATATTAGGTGGCGGACAATTAGGTAAAATGCTTTTGTCTGACACTCGAAAATTTGACATACAAACTTATGTTTTAGATCCAAGCGACGAAGCACCAAGTAAAATTGCCTGCAATAAATTCTTCAAAGGTGATTTGATGGATTATGAAACCGTTTACAATTTTGGAAAACAGGTTGATGTTTTGACTTTCGAAATCGAACTTGTAAATCTTGAAGCTTTAACGCAACTTGAAAATGAAGGCGTAAAAGTATATCCGTCTCCAAAAACCTTAAAGGGAATTCAGAATAAAGGAATTCAAAAAGATTTTTACATTAAAAACAATATCCCAACAGCAGCTTATTTAAGATTTGACAATCCTGATCATTTGCAAAAATCTGTTGGAAATAGTGAAATTACAATTCCGTTTGTCTGGAAATGTACTGAGTTTGGTTACGACGGAAATGGCGTAAAAGTGATTCGCCAGATTTCTGATCTGGATGATTTACCAAATGTAGAATGTATTGCAGAAACTATGGTGCCGTTCAAAAATGAATTGGCAGTTATTGTCTGCAGAAATCCGTCAGGCGAAATTAAAACCTATCCGGTTGTTGAAATGGAGTTTCATCCCGAAGCAAATCAGGTAGAATATGTAATTTGTCCTGCGAGAATCGATAAAAAAATTGCTGAAAAAGCCAGAGCAATTGCTTTGAATGTTTCCGAAAAATTCAATCATGTTGGACTTCTAGCCGTTGAAATGTTTCAAACCAATGAAGATGAAATTCTGGTAAACGAAGTCGCTCCTCGCCCACACAATTCCGGTCATTACTCAATAGAAGCCAGTTACACATCACAATTTGAAAATCATTTACGTGCTATTTTAGATCTTCCGTTAGGAAATACGGATAGTAAAGTTGCCGGAGTAATGGTAAATTTAGTTGGTGCCGAAGGTTTTTCCGGAGACGTAGTTTATGAAAATATCGAAACCATTTTAGGTTGGGATGGCGTTACTCCACATATTTACGGAAAGAAACAAACTCGCCCGTTCAGAAAAATGGGTCACGTAACCATCGTAAATGAAGACATGAGCGAGGCAAGAAAAATTGCCGAACAAGTTAAAAATACGATTAAGGTAATTAGTGAATAATTTTCAGTCGCGGTTTACAGTCTCAGCATCCGAACAAAAACAATAAAAAAATTAGTATAAGTCTCAATTTTCAGTCTCAGTTAAAAACCTGAAACTTGAAACAAAACAAACAGTTTTCAAACAAAAAATCTATGAGCAAAGTAGCCATTATAATGGGAAGCATCTCAGACATGCCAGTCATGCAAGATGCCATCGACATACTAAAACAATTTAATATCGAAACCGAAGTTGATATCGTTTCGGCACACAGAACGCCGGAAAAATTATTTGATTTTAGTAAAAATGCACATACTCGCGGAATTTCGGTAATTATTGCCGGAGCTGGTGGAGCTGCACATTTACCCGGAATGGTCGCTTCGATGTCGCCGCTTCCTGTAATTGGAGTTCCTGTAAAATCAAGTAATTCAATTGATGGTTGGGATTCGGTTTTATCGATTTTGCAAATGCCGGGCGGAGTTCCGGTTGCAACTGTAGCGCTAAACGGAGCAAAAAATGCCGGAATTTTAGCTGCACAAATAATAGGGAGTCATGACAAAAAAGTTCTTGACACCATTATTTCTTATAAAGAAGAATTGAAAGCAGCTGTTAACAAAGCGGCTGAAGGCTTGAAATAGTTTTCAGTTTTCAGTCGCAGTTTTCAGTATAAACTGTGACTGAAAACTGCGACTGAAAACTAAAAATTATGCTTCCTCTTCAATATCCTCCAGAACAGCTTCAAATTCAGAATCCGTTATATCTTCTTTATTTATCCAGTTCTCTGAAGTAATCAGATCATAATTTACATTATCTTCTGTGGTTAATTCCCAAACAATACTTTCCGCTTCAGGAAACGGAGTATTTCCGGAAATTTGGGTTTCGAACAATCTTTTGATAAGGTTTCTGTCAGACAATCCACTATTCAATAATTTCAGTACGTTTTCAGCCGTCAGCTTTTGCGCTTCGCCATCCGTTGGTGTCATTGAAAAATGAACAACAGAAGCTTTTGCATTTGGGAATTTTCCGTTGTAAGCTTTAAATAATAATTGATTTGTATGAAATAAAGTGCCTTGCATGTGTATTTCGGGATATTCCTCGCAAACTTTATCAATTAGCATGTTGTGCGATATTTGCTCAATTTGCCCTTCGTTTAATTGATCACCCAATTTATATTGCAAGACTATTTCGGCAGCTTCGTTTGGTTCGTAATCAGAAATGGCCATTTCTAATAATTCCGGTAAACTTGCTTTATCTGCTGTTGCTCCATCCGGATAATTGAATTTTTCTAACAACTGAACAAGATCTTCATCAGTCCAATATCCTTCAACTTCATTAACCGTATCGATATTCTTTATTACAATTTGATAATTCATCATTTTATTTTTTTACAATTAGTATGATTAGCATTTTATACCTCTAATCCTATTTTTCACAATTTACCATTTTTAAAACCGGTAAAGAAATAAATAACATATATATAACACAATTTAGTAAGGCTTTTATACTGACAATCAATCTTGTTTAGGTGGCTAATTTTTTATAAATTGCTATCTTTGGAATTCGAAAATATCGACTTCAATTAATAAAAATAAATTACATCATAATGAACGTTTTACTTTCAAAATTCATAACCAAACACAATACAGCTCCTTTTTCGCAAATCAAAATCGAAGATTATTTACCTGCTTTTCAGGAGGGAATTACTTTGGCTAAAGCCGAAATTGATGCAATCGTAAACAATCCCGAAGCACCAACTTTTGAAAATACAGTTGTCGCTATGGATTTTTCGGGTGATATTTTAGATCGTCTTTCAAGTGTTTTCTTCAATTTGAATTCGGCAGAAACGAATGACGAAATGCAAAAAATCGCTCAGGAAGTTTCGCCTTTATTATCTGAATTTGGAAATGACATTACGTTAAACGCTGCTTTATTTGCTAAAATAAAAACGGTTTACGATCAAAAAGAAACATTAAATCTAAATCCGGAACAAACGACACTTTTAGATAAAAAATATAAAAGCTTCTCGAGAAACGGAGCAAATTTAGCCGAAGATAAAAAAGACAAATTACGCGAAATAGATAAGGAATTATCAAAACTTAAATTACATTTTGAAGAAAATGTTTTGGCAGAAACCAATGCTTTCGAATTGCATTTGACAGATTACAACCATTTAGCCGGATTACCTGAAGGAACTATCGAAGCAGCAAGATTATTAGCAAAAGGCAAAGAAAAAGAAGGATGGATTTTCACTTTAGATCATCCAAGTTATATTCCGTTTTTGACTTATGCAGATAATCGAGAATTGCGTAAAAAAATGGCGATTGCTTTTGGAGCAAGATCTTTTCAGAATAACGAATTTGACAATCAGGAAAATGTTTTAAAGATTGCCAAATTACGTTTTGAAAGAGCCAATTTATTAGGCTATAAAACGCACGCTCATTTTGTTCTGGAAGAAAGAATGGCTCAAAATCCAGAAAAAGTTTTCTCTTTTTTGAATGATTTATTAGCAAAAGCAAAACCTGCAGCTCAAAAAGAATTTGCAGAATTGACGGCTTTCGCCAAAGAACTGGACGGAATCGAACAACTTGAAAAATGGGACGGCGCTTATTATTCTGAAAAATTAAAACAACAGCTTTTTAATTTAGACGATGAAAAACTGAAACCTTACTTTCAATTAGAAAAAGTACTAAATGGTGCTTTTACAGTTGCCAAAAAATTATACGGCTTAACATTTACCGAAGTTTTTGATATCGATAAATACCACGAAGAAGTTACAACTTATGAAGTAACAGACGCTGAAAATAATCTGGTTTCAATTTTCTATGCTGATTTCTTCCCAAGAAAAGGAAAAAGAAACGGTGCCTGGATGACTTCATTCAAACATCAATATAAAAAAGACGGCGTAAACGAAAGACCACATATTTCGAACGTTTGTAATTTTACGAAACCAACAGAAACAAAACCATCGTTATTGACTTTTAATGAAGTAACGACTTTGTTCCATGAATTTGGTCACGGTTTACACGGAATGTTGGCGAATACGGTTTACCCAAGTTTATCAGGAACTTCTGTTTTTTGGGATTTCGTAGAATTACCAAGTCAGATTATGGAAAACTGGTGTTACGAACCGGAAGCTTTGGCTTTGTTCGCGAATCATTATGAAACCGGAGAAATTATCCCGATTGAATATGTTCAGAAAATTAAGGAAAGTGCCAGTTTCCAAGAAGGTTTGGCCACTTTGCGTCAGTTGAGTTTTGGATTATTGGACATGGCTTGGCACGGACAAGATCCAACTAATATTCACGATTTAAAAACTTTTGAAACAGAACAATTTGCCAACACGCAATTGTATCCTGATGTAAAAGAAAATGCAATGAGTACTGCATTTTCTCATATTTTTCAGGGTGGATATTCTTCTGGATATTACAGTTATAAATGGGCTGAGGTTCTGGATGCAGATGCTTTTGAATATTTTCAGGACAAAGGAATTTTTGATCATGAAGTAGCCACAAAATTTAAAGAAAATGTACTTTCAAAAGGAGGAACAGAACATCCGATGATTTTGTACAAACGTTTTAGAGGTCAGGAACCAAAACCGGAAGCTTTATTAAAAAGAGCGGGACTTTTATAGATCTTTAGATTCTTGGACTTCTTAGATTATTAGATATTTTAAAAACCGAAGTGGAAATGCTTCGGTTTTTTAATTTGATTTGACTAACGGGAATTTTAAGTATCTTCGCTTTTTAAATCTTAATCTTACAAAAACATCTTGAAAAAATATTTTAAAATTATCCTTTATCTCTTTATTATCGGATTGATCGCCATAATCTCTGTGCATACATATGTAAAATCTACAACAAAAAAACATATTTATTATTCAATGAAGAAGTTTCCGAAAAATGATATCGGAATTATTTTTGGCGCTGGAATTACTGGAAATCAACCCGGTAAATTTTTAAAAGACAGATTAGACGCGGGAATTTTATTGTACAAAGCAAACCGAATAAATAAAATTTTACTATCTGGTGATAATGGTCATCAAGGATATGATGAACTAACTGTCATGAAAAATTACTGTTTTAATCACGGGGTTGATACAACAAAAATATTCATTGATTATGCAGGTTTCGATACTTATTCAACTATGTATCGCGCGAAATATATCTTTAAAATCAAAAGAGCGACTTTAATCACTCAGGAATATCATTTGAACCGAGCGATATATATCGGACAAAAACTCGGTATAAAATCAGTTGGATATTCGGCTAACAAAGGAGAATATCCGGGATATACATATGTTACCATGAGGGAATATCTTTCTATTTTTAAATCATTTTTTGATGTTTTAAGAAATAGAGAACCGCAATTTTTAGGAAATCAAATTGATACAAATGGTCCTTCAAATTATTCAAAAGAAGACAAACGATAAAAAAAAGCCTGCAAAAATATTTTTGCAGGCTTTTTCATTAAATTAAAAGTAAAAGTCTTTATTCTTCACTATTTTCTTTATTCTATTTTTTTATTCTATCTTCTAAGTCATTTAATCTTTCTCCAAAACCTTTTTTGCTAATTTTCCAACAGTCAGTCCTTGTACCACAATCGAAAATAAAACTACAATATACGTTACTTCCAGCAAAAGGTTTTTATATTCTCCTTCAGGCATAGAAAGCACTAATGCAATAGAAACTCCTCCGCGGATACCTCCCCAAACCAGAACCATTAAAGACCCCTTATTATAAGCCGATTTAATACCGAAGAACTTAAATATATCAAAGAATTTCCATGGTAAAACTATAGAAGCAATCCTGGCGAATAACACTATAAAAATTGCTACAAAACCTGTTACCAATTGTTTGTTTAAATCTGGTAACAATAATAACTCAAAGCCAATAAACAAGAATAAAATAGCATTTAATATTTCATCTATAAGCTCCCAAAACTTTCCTAAATAATCTTTGGTTTCTTCGCTCATTGCAACTTTTTTACCGTAATTCCCGATAATCAATCCTGCCACTACCATTGCTAAAGGGCTTGAAACATGTAAACTTTGAGCAATCAAAAATCCTCCCATCACGATAGAAAGCGTTATTAAAACTGACACTTTATAGTCGTCGATTTTCTTCATAACCCTCGATGCCGTGTATCCTAACACAGCTCCTAATAAAAGTCCGCCAATTCCTTCTTTTGCAAACAGCCAGGCGATAGAACCAAAACTCATATCAAATGTGGGATCAGTTGCCATTTTTAAGACAACAGCAAACATTACTACCGCTACTCCGTCATTAAACAAAGATTCACCAACAATTTTGGTTTCTATTCTTTTAGGAACTTTAGCTTGTTTTAAAACACCCAATACCACAATTGGATCGGTTGGAGAAATTAATGTTCCAAAAACCAAACAAAATATATAAGGAATTTTTATTCCCAAAATGGGCGCTACATAATATAGCAGCATAGAAATGATTAATGCTGACAATACAACATTAACAGTAGAATAAATTATAATGGGAACTTTTTGTTCTTTAAGATCAGACATATTTACATGCAATGCACCAGCGAACAAGAGAAAATTCAACATCGCTCCCATCAGGATTTCGTTGAAATCAAATTCTTTTATCAAGTCAAAAAAATGTCTGGTTGTAGCCGGAAAATAAGAATCTCCCAATAGACGAATACCTACAGAAACCAACATTGCAATAATCATTATTCCAATAGTTCCGGGAAGTTTTAAAAATCTTAAATTTAAATAGGCGAAGAAAGAGGCTAATACAATAAGTATTGAAAAGGTGTAATATAATTCCATAAAAGTGATTTTTACAAAAATAAATTTCCATTATCTAATACAAAACTTCATTTCCTAAATTAACATAACTTTACAATTCCAGTAATCAATTAAAACAAGAGATTATCGAATATATAGACTATTACAATAATGACAGAATTAAACTTAAATTAAAAGGAATGAGCCCGATACAATATCGAGCTCACTATTATCAAACTTAATTATAAATTTGTCTAAACTTTTGGGTACAGTCCAAACAGACCAGGCTTTTTTAATCAAAATTGTTTTTAGATAGGATTTTGTTTTTATACCAATTCTTCTTTTAAGCTTTTTGCCGATGCAACTGGTACGTTTTCGATATTATGTTGATAATATGAAAAACCTCCTGTTCCGTTCCATGCATTATCGATTGCCAAATGAGCATCAAATTTTGCCAAGAAAGAACCAATTGCCGGTGGAGGAACACTATGAACATATTCTCCCTGAAGACTAACTAACTGTGTAACTTTACCTAATCCAGCCGAATAGATTTTTCCTGTTACCTGAACAACAATATGACTATCCGGACCTTGTATTGCCTGAGTGATTACAACTGTACCTGTAACAGAATGTTGAGACGGTACTACTACTAAACTAAATTTTGCAATTGGAGCGCCTGGTGTTCCAACATTTCCAATTGTGCCTTGTGCTAAATAAGCACCTGCTAATAAATCTGACATAACTTTTTGATTTTGGGTTTTCCTACTCATAAGGCTTTTCGGCACCGCCTCGTTTTTTCTAGTGGGTTCTGCTCCACCTATTTAATTTGTAATGAACTATTTAAGTTTTCCAAAAACATCTTAAATAATTATAGTATTGGGTTTATTTCTATTTCAAAACTATATCAAATAGACAACTGTTTTATATAAAATGATACGGAACAGAATTTATTGGCCATGAATGAGATAAAGAACGCCATAAAATAATTTTATACGTAAAAACACCTGTTTTGATAATTTTAAAGAAGCAAATAAAAAGTTCCTAAATAAACTTTCATTTATTTTTGAAAGTTTAAAAACTTTTACTTACATTTGTTTCATGGAATTCAAAGAAGCAAAAAATAAGTTCGTACAAACCTGGGGAGCATTAGGTTCTCAATGGGGAATTAATAAAACTATGGCGCAAATCCATGCTTTATTAATGATCTCAAACGAACCTGTTTCTATGGAAGACATTATGGAAGAATTGCAAATTTCCCGCGGAAATACCAGCATGAATCTAAAAGCTTTAATGGATTGGGGAATTGTTTACAAAGAGTATAAAGCCGGAGAAAGAAGAGAATTTTTTACCGCCGAAAAAGATTTAGACGAATTAGCAGTAAAAATTGCCAGAGAAAGAAGCAAAAGAGAAATCAAACCTGCTCTTAAAATTTTAAAAGAAGTTTCAACAATTGATGTTAGTAATTCGGCTGAAGAAAAACACTTTGTAGATCAAACTTCTAAATTATATGACTTTGTTTTAAAAGCAGATAATATGTTAGACAAAATGACGGAATTCAATGAAAACTGGTTAGGACGTTTAGTTCTAAAAATAATGAAGTAAAAAAATTTAATAAAAACTTTCATTTATTTCTGAAAGTTTAAAATAAATAAGAACTATGAAAACAACATTACAACTTAATACTTTTGCCGTCGGGCTTCCGCTCTTAATACTGCTCACTTATCCAATTGTAAAAGAAGGCGCATTTTTTTACGCCATGCTTTCAACTGCAATAACAGGCTTTATTCAAGTTCTATTAGGAATCAAGCTAATATTTGAAGACCCAAATAATAGATACATTCAAATTTATATTGCAGGGGTAATTATGTTTTTTCTTTTGTGTTTTATTCAAATCGAAATTTACAGTAGTGAAAGTTTGAGAATTACATTACTCAGTTTGCCTCTCATTTTGGCCATTTATCTTTCAATAATACTCTACAAAAAAGCAAAACTATGAACTTCTTAAAAGCAGAATGGAAAAATTTAGCACTTTTCAATTATGAAGTTGATGCTGAAATCTTAGAAAAATATGTTCCGGTTGGTACTGAAATAGATATATGGAACAACAAATGTTATGTGAGTCTTGTTGGTTTTATGTTCAAAAACACGAAAGTTTTAGGCATTAAAGTTCCTTTTCATATTGATTTTGAAGAAGTAAATCTCAGATTTTATGTGAAACGTTTCGAGAATGGTGAATGGAAACGCGGTGTAGTTTTCATCAAAGAAATTGTTCCAAAAAAAGCCATCACTTTTATTGCCAACAATTTGTATCAGGAACATTATGAAACTCAAAAAATGCGACATGAAATCATTGAAAGCAAAAAATCAAACTCTTTCATTTATCAATGGAAAAACGAGGAAAACTGGAATACGATTCAGGTAGAAACTAAAAAAGATTCTGTTGAAATCCTAGTCGATTCTGAAGCTGAATTCATTACCGAACATTATTTTGGTTATACTAAAATTGATCAAAACATCACTTTTGAATATGAAGTCAGACATCCAAGATGGGAGCAATATGAAGTTTTAAAGTATAATATCGACATCGATTTCAAAAAAACTTACGGTAATGATTTTGAGTTTTTACAAAACGCAAATCCTGTTTCGGTTTTCTTAACGAAAGGCTCAAAAATCAGCGTTAGAAACAAACGAAAACTGGAATCAGAATTTGTTTTAGAAGAAGAATACAATTAATATTTCGCATCAGTTAAGAATCTATAAAACCAAAAATCATGAAAACTCTAGAAAACCAAACCTTGCTTTATGATGAAGATTGTCCGCTTTGCAGTTTATATACAACTGGCTTTGTAAAAAGCGGAATGTTAGACGAAAATGGTCGAAAATCATATTGTCAATTATCTGAAGAGGAGCAAAATTTTGTAGATTTAAAACGTGCGCCAAACGAAATCGCTTTGATTGATAATAAAACAAAAACCGTAATCTACGGCATTGATAGTTTATTGAAAGTGGTCGGGTTTTCATTTCCTTTGATAGAGAAATTGGGAACAACAAAACCCGTCCATTTAATTTTAAGAAAATTATATTCTTTTGTTTCTTATAATCGAAAAGTAATTATTCCCGGAGAAATCAAAGAAGAAAACAAACTACAATGTACTCCGGATTTTAATTATAAATACCGTTTTATTTTTATTGGATTTGCTTTAACGATAACAACTTTTGTTTTATTTGGATATTCTAATCTAATTCCAGGTTTACCCAAATCTAGTTTTCTGAGAGAAGCGGCTTTGGCTTTTGGTCAAATAGTTTTTCAAAGTTTGTTTCTTTTGAAATTGGACAAAAAAGCCATTATGAATTATGCCGGAAATTTAATGACCGTATCTTTAATGGGGTCTTTAATTTTAGTTCCAATGCTGATTCTGAATCAATTCGTTAGTGTTCCGGAAACATTAGTTTTAGGTTGGTTTGCCATAACAGTTTTAATAATGTTTAAAGAGCATTTTAGAAGAATTAAAATTTTAAAACTTCCTTTTTATCTATCTTACACTTGTGTCCTCTATCGAATTCTTGCTTTACTTTTTATTTTAAACTAATTAAAAAAGTTTGCCATGATTACACAAATTCCCACAAATTTTTAAATGTGGCTAAAAAATCAAAACATGAAAAAACTCATTATCGCAGCCGGAACAGGATTTTTAGGACAAGTATTAGTAAATCATTTCAAAGATAAATTTGAAGAAATTGTAATTCTGACCAGAGGAAAATCTCATATAATTGAAGGAATCAAATATGTAAACTGGAACGCAAAGACTTTTTCAGGCTGGGAAAATGAGTTGGAAAACGCAACGGTTTTAATTAATCTCGCAGGTAAATCTGTTGATTGCCGTTATACTAAAGAAAATAAAAAAGAGATTCTTTTATCCCGAATCGAAAGTACGAAGATTTTAAATAAAGCTGTTTTAAATTGTGAAAATCCACCAAAACACTGGCTTAATTCATCAACCTCAACAATCTATCGCTTTTCATTAGATAAAGAAATGGATGAAATCAACGGTGAAATTGGAAATGATTTTTCTATAAACGTCGCGTTATCTTGGGAAAAAGCATTCTTTAAAACCGAAACTCCAAATACTTTAAAAACTGCTTTACGAACTTCTATAGTTTTAGGCAAAAATGGCGGTGCATTTATTCCGTTAAAGACTTTGGCAAAAATAGGTTTTGGAGGAAAACAAGGAAAAGGAAATCAATTTATCAGTTGGATTCATGAAGAAGATTTCGCAAATGCAATAGATTTTATTGTTCAAAAGGAAATAACCGGAGTTATTAATATTGTTTCTCCAAAACCAGTTCGCAATTTCGACTTTATGAAAAAACTTAGAAAAGCGGTTGGTTCTCCTTTCGGGATTCCGATGAGTGCTTTTCTTCTTGAAATTGGATCTTTTTTTATTCGAACAGAAACCGAATTAGTCTTGAAAAGCAGAAATGTGATTCCGAAACGACTTTTGGAGAATGGTTTCAAATTTAAGTTTGGAGATATTGACGAAGCTTTTAAAAATTTATTAAATAAATGATTTAAAGCTTGAAGTAAATATAGTTAATGATAAATTTGATTCTTTCATAAAGCTCCAGCGGAGCATAATATTTATAGAAAAACATATAATTCTCTCTTTCACTAAGCTCCAGAGGAGCGTCATATTTTTTTCCTATTTAACTACTAAAATTTCTATAAATATGACATCCCTTCGGGATTTCAAATATGCTACTTATTCATGACAACAATAAACCTCACAACAAAAATAAAAGCTCCAAAACAAATCGTTTTTGACGCATCCAGAAATATCGATGTTCATCAACAATCTACAAGTAAATCAAATGAAGTTGCAATTGCCGGAGTAACATCTGGATTAATAAATTTAAATGAAACGGTAACATGGCGAGGAAAACATTTCGGGTTTTATCTCACTCATAAAAGCAGAATTACAGCAATGAACTTCAATAATTATTTTGTGGATGAAATGGAAGAAGGAAAATTCAAATTCTTTAAACACGAACATTTTTTTGAAGAAGAAAATGGAGTTACGATTATGAAAGATAAAATGCAATACGAAACTCCATTTGGAATATTCGGTGAGCTTTTTGATATTTTATTTTTAGAAAAGCATTTAACGAAATTTCTTTTAGAAAGAAATAGGATCCTGAAACAAGTATCAGAAAAACAGAATTAAAATAATTTTCTTACTTTTATAAGTCAGATCTTCAAAAGATAGTTAGTAAATAATTTAAAATTAAACTTATGACTTTTAAAAGTAAAATTTTATCGATAACATTTTTCGCCATTTCTTTTATTGGATTTGCACAAACTAATTGTGCAACTCTAAAAGGCTGTGAACGAAAATTATGTGAATTAAACACAAAATTAACTGCTGCTAAAAAAGCCGGTAATCAAAACCAGATAAAGGGTGTTGAAGATGCTATTTCTAAAACTAAGAAAAACTGTACAACGAAAACAGTTAATAATGATCTTGACAAAAAGGTAAAAGAAAAACAGCAAAAAGTAAATGAAAAATCTGCTGATCTAAACAAAGCGATCAAAGACAACGAAAGCAAAGAAAAAATCGACAAGAAAAAAAAGAAATTAGATGAAGCTAAAGCTGATTTGAAAAAAGCATTGGCAGAACAGAAATCGAAATAATTGTTTTAGATTTTTGAAGAAATAAGTTCTTTTTCTCCCGCAAATTTGCTTCGCCTGTTCGCTATCGCTCGGGCAATGTCAATAAGTTAAGCTTTTAAAAAATAAAATCGTTGCAAATCAAATCCGTTTTTATCCGCGTTTTTACGAAGTAAATCTGTTTTATCCGCGTCAAAAATTAAACGCTGATTTTACTGATTCGCTAACGCGAAAACGCGGATAAAAACGGATTTTTTTCTAATTACTTTCTTGATTAAACTGTTAAGTAATTTTATAGATTTCCCCTTCTTAATGACATTGATCGCTCGGGTGGCAGATTGAGCAGATTTTTATTGATTAAGAGAGGAGATAGCAGCGAAAAGCCCACAGCCTGAAGGAAGAAGTGCAAGGACTTGCAGCGTCCCGATAATTATCGGGAAGCCCGACCCGGAGGGACACGCCCAAAACATGAAACATAAACTTCACATAATTTTAAAAATTCCGATGTTGAAAGGCATCGGAATTTTATTTATAGAAAGACAATCATTAGCCACCAGAAAATTGGTACGCTTTCGACCCAAAAAGAAGTGTAATATTTAGAGCGATTGGGATTGGCAAAAGCAATAAACAACATTAACATGACGACCATAATAAGATTTATGAAAAGTTCATGAAATGTGAATGTCAAAATACCAACAATCCAAAACGGAACCAATAGTGAAAATCCTAAAATTTTAGTGCGTTTTACACCAATTGTTTGCGGAACGGTTTTTAAATGCGGATCGTCATTCGCCAAATCTAAAATTTCAAAAACTAGAATCAGCACAAAAACCAACACAAATCGCTGAATACATTTGATAAAAAAGTCCGGTATAAACGGAATTTCGGCATTGATATAAGGTAAAACCAACGTCGCTCCTACCCAACAAAGGGCTACGATATATATTTTTACGCCTGCCCAATTTCGGGCATTTTTTCTGTTGGGAAAAAAGGGTAAAGTATAAAGTGCTGTTATGGCAAAAATTCCGAAAGAAACAATTTGCGTAATTTGCTTTAGCTGAAAAAAATAATAGCCAACTAAAACGAGTGAAACGAAGCTCAAAACAGCAATAATTTTCAATTGATTTCCTATTGGTTTTTTCTTCACCCGAACCAATGCGTCATATTTAACAAAATTATACCCCACAATTGTTCCGAAAAAAACGAACAAAGCCATTGGTTCATCGTACTGAATATGAAACACATGAAACGTAACCCGAACCAAAGCATAACAGGATAAAGCCACATGAATACTGCTATTGAGGTAAAAATCGAATATATGTTTTAATAGTTTCATTTCTTAAATCTAATCAATTATTAACAAATCAACTCTTTAGTTATAAATTTCATAAAAATTGAAGTTAAAAATACCTATTAAATTATTAATAATACTTAATTTTGCGCCACAAAAAAACAACACATTTACTATAAAATGTAATTAACGTTGTGCAACACTTTGATTAGATCAAAAAATACACTTTGTAAATTACATTGCCCTAAAAAATTAGATAGCTACAAATGAAAACAGATGCTTTTGCTTTAAGACACATTGGCCCAAGAGAAACAGATCTTCAACACATGTTACAAACTATTGGAGTTGAATCGATCGAACAACTTGTTTACGAAACGCTTCCGGATGATATTCGTTTAAAAGCACCTTTAAACTTAGATCCAGCTATGACAGAATATGAGTTTTCGAACCATATTCAGCAATTGGGTAATAAAAATAAAATCTTCAAAACGTATATTGGTTTAGGTTACAATCAGGCAATTGTTCCTGCTGTAATTCAACGTAATGTTTTTGAAAACCCGGGATGGTACACGGCTTACACGCCTTATCAGGCTGAAATTGCTCAAGGTCGTCTTGAAGCGATTTTGAATTTCCAAACAACTGTTATCGAGTTAACAGGAATGGAAATTGCAAATGCTTCTTTACTTGATGAAGGAACGGCTGCTGCCGAAGCTATGGCTTTGTTGCTTGACGTTCGTTCTCGTGATCAAAAGAAAAACAAGGTAAATAAATTTTTCGTTTCAGAAGAAATTCTTCCTCAAACACTTTCGGTTTTACAAACTCGTGCAACACCTATTGGAGTTGAATTAGTGATTGGAAACCATGAAACTTTTGATTTCTCTACTGAATTCTTCGGAGCTATTTTACAATACCCTGGAAAATACGGACAAGTTTACGATTACACTGCTTTTATCGAAAAAGCGGCTGCAAGCGAAATTAAAGTAGCCGTTGCTGCTGATATTTTAAGCTTAGCTAAATTAACTCCTCCGGGAGAAATGGGAGCTGCAGTTGTTGTAGGAACAACTCAACGTTTCGGAATTCCGTTAGGTTACGGTGGCCCACACGCTGCTTATTTTGCTACAAAAGACGAATACAAACGAAGCATGCCGGGACGTATTATTGGGGTAACTGTTGACACAAACGGAAACCGCGCTTTACGTATGGCTTTGCAAACTCGTGAACAACATATCAAGCGTGATAAAGCAACTTCAAACATTTGTACGGCTCAGGTTTTATTATCTGTAATGGCTGGAATGTATGCGGTGTATCACGGACCAAAAGGTTTACAATATATTGCTAATAAAGTACACGCTGCTGCTGCAACTTTAGCAAACGAATTGAAAACTTTAGGTGTAGAACAATTGAACTCGGCTTTCTTTGATACTATTTTAGTAAAAGCTGATGCTAAAAAAGTAAAAGCGGTTGCAGAAGCAAACGAAGTAAACTTTTATTATGTTGACGAAAATACGATCTCAATTTCGTTAAACGAAACTACAAGTATTTCTGATGTAAATGATATCATCACTATTTTTGCTGAAGCTCTTTCGTTACAGCCTACTACAATTTCTGATTTTACAGAAACAAATCATTATCCTGATTCAGTAAACAGAACTTCTGCTTTCTTAACGCATGATGTTTTCAACAAATACCATTCTGAGACGGCATTGATGCGTTACATCAAAATGTTAGAACGTAAAGATTTAGCATTGAATCACTCAATGATTTCGTTAGGTTCTTGTACGATGAAATTGAATGCTGCTGCAGAAATGTTACCATTAAGTAACCCTAACTGGAACAACATTCACCCTTTTGCTCCGCTTGACCAAGCTCAGGGATATCAGGAAATGTTGAAAAAATTAGAACAGCAATTAAACGTAATTACAGGTTTTGCCGGAACTACTTTGCAGCCAAATTCTGGCGCGCAAGGAGAATATGCAGGACTTATGGTAATTCGTGCGTACCATCAATCTCGTGGAGACGATCACAGAAACATTGCTTTAATTCCTTCATCGGCTCACGGTACAAATCCTGCTTCTGCTGCAATGGCAGGAATGAAAGTTGTGGTTACAAAAACTTTAGAAAACGGAAATATCGACGTTGAAGATTTACGCGAAAAAGCAATTCTTCACAAAGACAATTTATCTTGTTTGATGGTAACCTATCCATCGACTCACGGAGTTTTTGAAAGTGCAATTCAGGAAATCACAAAATTAATCCACGATAATGGTGGACAAGTATATATGGACGGTGCAAATATGAACGCGCAAGTTGGGTTAACAAATCCTGCTACAATTGGCGCTGACGTTTGTCACTTGAACTTACACAAAACATTCGCAATCCCTCACGGTGGTGGAGGTCCTGGTGTTGGCCCAATTTGTGTGGCGCCACAATTGGTTCCATTTTTACCAGGAAATCCGGTAATTCCAACAGGAGGAGAAACGGCAATCACAGCAATTTCTGCTGCTCCTTGGGGATCTGCTTTAGTCTGTTTGATTTCTTACGGATACATCTGTATGTTAGGTGCCGATGGTTTAAAAAGTGCTACTGAACACGCGATTTTAAATGCTAACTACATCAAAGAAAAATTAAACGGACATTACGATACTCTATATTCTGGAGAAATGGGTCGTGCAGCTCACGAAATGATCTTAGAATGTCGCCCTTTCAAACAAAAAGGAATCGAAGTAACGGATATCGCAAAACGTTTAATGGATTACGGTTTCCACGCGCCAACAGTTTCTTTTCCGGTTGCAGGAACTTTAATGATCGAACCAACTGAAAGTGAAAACTTAGAAGAATTAGATCGTTTTTGTGAGGCGATGATTTCTATCAGAAAAGAAATTGAAGCTGCAACAATCGAAGACAGCAACAACGTATTGAAAAATTCTCCTCATACTTTAGCAATGTTAACTGCTGAGACCTGGGAATTTCCATATACAAGAGAACAAGCTGCTTTCCCATTAGAATATATCGCTGATAACAAATTTTGGCCTTCAGTTCGAAGAGCAGATGATGCTTTTGGAGATAGAAACCTAATTTGTAGCTGTGCTCCTATTGAAGCTTATATGGAAAACTAAGAAATAAAATTTTCTTTATAAAATATCCAAACCCGACAGATTTTAAAACTTGAACTGCCCCCAAAAAGTTAGACACTATTTGGGGGCATTTTTATGGAAAAAAGAGTAAAATATGATTATGAGTTTAAGCTTGGCTGTATAAATAAAGTTTTAAAAAACAACATTCCAGTTTATTCA
>NZ_JAGYVZ010000012.1:0-158789 GCF_018380615.1 Flavobacterium psychroterrae
AATATATAGACTATTATAATAATGATCGAATAAAACTTAATCTAAAAGGAATGAGCCCGATACAATATCGAGCTCATTATTATCAAATTTAATTATAAATTCGTCTAAACTTTTGGGTGCAGTCCAAGCTATCGGGTTTTCTTTTGTTTTAGCTTTTGAGTTTCAGGTCTCAGTTTCAGTTTCAAGTTTCAGTTTTGTAAAATTTAGAAAACTCAGAACCTTAGCACCTTAGTATCTTAGCAGCTTAAGAAATCTAACTTTTCATTAAAAAAATGTTAGAATTTTAATTTTTTGTTTTTGAAATAAAAAAATAGTGTACTTTTGCACCGATGAATAAAATAAGTTTACATATAACTTCTTTGTCACGGACAAACTCACCTGTAACTTCTCCCGAAGTACGGATACTATCTCTATAGTATTCACAGAGTTTTTCGCCGCGTATTTATTTATATTCATTTTTCATTTTGAAATCACAAAATTTGTCCATTGGACAAACATATCCTAAAAGTATATATTATTTATTCAATTTTCTAAATCAAGTTTTTGATTTTGAGAATATTACTTCTATTTTGTCTATTTTTATTGGATTGAATTCAGGATTTCAAACTAAACAATATGTTTTAATTTTTAACTCTAACTTCAACTATTGAATGAAAATCTCTATTGTTGTTACTCAGGAAGAACACTTTAAATTCGCACAGGAAATTTGCGATACTATAGAATCATCTGCTTTGCTAAGAGGTACGGGGATTGCTAAAAGAACTCCTGAATACATTCAGAAAAAAATGGCGAACGGTGATGCGATGATTGCTTTGGCAGATGGAAAATTTGCAGGTTTTTGTTATATCGAAAGTTGGCAGCACGGAAAATTCGTGGCACATTCCGGCTTAATTGTACATCCGGATTATAGAAGTTTAGGTTTAGCCAAAAAAATCAAATCAAAAGTTTTTGATTATTCATTAAAAAGATATCCAGACGCTAAAATATTTGGAATTACAACCGGTTTAGCTGTAATGAAAATCAACTCTGATTTAGGATATAAACCAGTTCCTTTCTCTGAACTTACAACAGATCCAAGTTTTTGGTCAGGCTGTAAAACCTGTACCAACTATGAAATCCTGAAAAGCAAAGAAAACAAAATGTGTCTTTGCACAGGAATGTTGTACGACCCGAAAGAAAAACAAAAAGATCCGCCAAGACATCCTTTTAACGAAGCTGTTTTGAAAAGATTGAAAAAAATTAAACAAGCTTTATTCTTAGGTAAAATATTGTCTTTTGGCTTTTTATCTTAAGAATTAAATCAAAAAAGAAATCTCAAACTTGCTGCATACGAAAGTATGAGCCTAAATTATAAAAAATGAAAAAAGTTGTATTAGCTTATAGTGGAGGATTAGATACCTCGTATTGTTTGAAATATTTAAAAAATGAAAAAGGATACGAAGTTCACACCGTACTAGTAGATACAGGAGGATTTGATGCTGAAGAATTATCAGCAATTGAAAAAAGAGCCTACGAATTAGGAAGCGCGCAACACGCAAACCTAACCATCGTAGATAAATATTATGATAAAGCTATAAAATATTTGATATTCGGAAACGTATTAAAAAACAATACCTATCCGTTATCAGTTAGTGCAGAGCGTGTTTTTCAAGCCATCGAAGCTATAAAATATGCTAAAAAAGTGGGAGCAAGCGCCATCGCACACGGAAGTACAGGTGCAGGAAATGATCAAATTCGTTTTGATTTGATTTTCCAGACTATCGCTCCTGAAATTGAAATCATTACTCCAATTAGAGATTTAAAATTATCAAGACAAGAAGAAGTAGATTATTTGGCTCAAAATGGAGTTCACTATTCTTGGGAAAAAGCACAATATTCGATCAATAAAGGACTTTGGGGAACAAGCGTTGGAGGAAAAGAAACCTTGACTTCAAGCCAGCCATTACCAAGTGATGCTTATCCTTCGCAATTGCAAAAAGAAGGAGAAGAAAAAGTAAGATTGCATTTTGAACAAGGTGAATTAGTTGGAATCAACGGTCAACTAGACAAACCTTCAAATAATATTGTTGCGCTTGAAAAATTAGCAAATGCTTACGCAATTGGTAGAGATATTCATGTAGGAGATACAATTATCGGAATTAAAGGAAGAGTTGGTTTTGAAGCTGCTGCTCCGTTAATCATTATTAAAGCTCACCATTTATTAGAGAAACATACGCTTGGTAAATGGCAACAATATTGGAAAGAACAATTAGGGAACTGGTACGGAATGTTATTTCATGAAGGTCAGTTTTTAGATCCGGTCATGAGAAATATCGAAACGTTTTTGCAAGACACACAAAAAACGGTAAATGGTGTTGTAACCGTTTCGCTAAAACCATATCATTTTTCGCTTGACGGAATTGAGTCAGATAATGATTTGATGAACACTGGTTTTGGTCAATACGGAGAAATGAACAATGCATGGACTTCAGACGATGCAAAAGGATTTATTAAGATTTTAGGAAATGCCCAAAACATATTTTCATCCGTAAACCATTTAGATCACGAATAATTGTGTTGATTTTATTCAAAAAATAAAACTTTAATTTTTATGAAAACAAAAGTATTTTTTTTACTTCCGGTGTTTCTAATGTTTTTTGGCTGTTCAAGTGATAATGATACACCAGAAAAAGAAACTTTAAAAGCTGTTACTTATGAAGTTTTATTATTTGAATTTACAGCTGACACAGGTAATAATTCATCTCGATTACATTATGAAATAAAATATAATAACCTAAATAATGTTGCTGTAAAAGGATCTTCTAAAATAACGATGAATTATGATGGCCTTATAATAAGTCCCATCAAAAGAGGTTTGCCAGATGAAATTGCGGCAAATTCTAGCTTTACAGAAAGTTATGATGCTGAAGAACCTTTTAATCTAAATTTTGGAAAAATAAATACAGTAAAATTAGTATCTGTTGAATTTATTATTGCTGATTGATTAAATAAACAATAAAAATTATGATTAATGTCGGAATAATTGGTGGTTCAGGCTACACGGCCGGAGAACTTATCAGAATATTAATGTATCATCCCAATGTAAACATCGATTTTGTTTACAGCACAACCAATTCGGGCAAACCGCTTTCCGTGGCGCATCACGATTTGATGGGAGATATCGAAATGAATTTTACTGATGTGGTAAATCCGAATGTAAATGTTGTTTTTTTATGTTTGGGTCACGGAAAATCGATTTCATTTTTACACGAAAATCAATTTGCAAGTCATACAAAAATCATTGATTTAGGAAATGATTTCAGATTGAATAAAGACGCTCATTTTGAAGGAAAAGATTTTATATACGGCTTACCCGAATTGAATAAAGCCGAAATTAAAAAAGCAAATTACATTGCAAATCCAGGCTGTTTTGCTACCGCAATTCAATTGGCTTTGTTGCCATTAGCGAAACATGATTTGTTGAATAATGATGTTCATATTAATGCTACGACCGGAAGTACCGGTGCAGGAGTTGGACTTTCAGAAACTTCACATTTTAGCTGGAGAAATAATAATATGTCGCATTATAAAGCTTTTGAACATCAGCATTTAGGAGAAATCGGTGAAAGCCTGGTTCAATTGCAAGAAGATTTTGAGAGTGAATTGCTTTTTATTCCTAATAGAGGAGATTTTCCAAGAGGGATTTTTGCAACTTTATATACAATTTCAGACGAAAGCCTGGAACAAACCGTTGCAAAATACGAAGAGTTCTATAAAAATGAACCATTTGTAACCGTTACAACGACAAACATCAATATGAAACAAGTCGTTCAAACCAACAAATGTATCATCAGTTTATTGAAAAAAGGAAACCGGATTTTAATCACTTCAATCATTGATAACTTAACCAAAGGAGCTTCAGGACAAGCGATTCAAAACATGAATTTAATGTTTGGATTAGAAGAAACCACCGGTTTACATTTGAAACCAAGCGGATTTTAAATTGTTGTCAAAACGGTTAATCGTTTATTCGGTTAATCGATTAAACAAAAGAACGGTTAAACAATTAAACTAAGAAAAAATGAATTTATTTAACGTATACCCACTTTATGATATTACACCTGTAAAAGCATTAGACTGCACTATTACAGACATTAACGGAGTGGAATATTTAGACTTATATAGCGGACATGGTGTAATTTCGATTGGCCATACGCAACCTGATTACGTGACGAAATTGAAAAATCAATTGGATCATTTAGGATTTTATTCAAATGCGATTCAGAATCCTTTACAGGTAGAATTGGCTCAGAAATTAGGAAAACTTTCAGGATTAGAAGATTACGAATTGTTTTTATGCAGTTCTGGTGCTGAAGCAAATGAAAATGCATTAAAACTAGCTTCTTTTCATAACGGAAAATCGAGAGTTGTAGCTTTTCATAATTCTTTCCACGGAAGAACTTCTGCAGCCGTTGCCGTTACAGATAATAAAAAAATCGTAGCACCAATTAATGCTCAGCAAGTAGTTACATTTTTACCGCTGAACCAAATCGAATTAGTAGAAGCTGAATTGGCTAAAGGAGATGTTTCTGCAGTAATTATCGAAGGAATTCAAGGAGTTGGAGGTTTAGATGAAGGAACAACAGAATTTTTTCAGGCATTGGAAAAAGCATGCAAAAAACACGATGTGGTTTTGATTTTAGACGAAGTACAATCAGGATATGGAAGAAGCGGGAAATTTTTTGCTTTCCAACATCACGGAATCAACGCTGATATTATTTCGGTTGCAAAAGGAATGGGGAATGGATTTCCGGTTGGAGCCATTTTAATTTCGCCAAAATTTGAAGCAAGTTTCGGATTATTAGGAACCACTTTCGGCGGAAGCCATTTATCTTGTGCAGCAGGAATTGCAGTTTTGGATGTAATCGAAAAATTGAAATTACAGGATAATGTAAACGAAGTTTCGGCTTATTTTTCAGAACAAATCAAACAAGTTCCGGGAATAAAACAAGTAAAAGGAAAAGGTTTAATGCTTGGGATTGAATTTGATTTTGATGTTGCAGCTTTAAGAAAAAAACTAATCATCGAAAAACACATTTTTACAGGAAGCGCCAACAATAAAAATCTATTAAGAATTTTGCCGCCACTAACAGTAAAAAAATCAGACATAGATACTTTTATTGTAGCTTTAAAAGAAAGTTTAGAAGAGCTTAAAAATTAAGTTTATCTGTAACTGTTAATTCGTTTAATTGGCTAATCGATTAAACGAATTAACGATTAACCAATTAAACCAAAAAAATGAATCCATTATCAATTGAAAAACGCAATCTGGTTTTGCAGTCTATGGCAAAGCTGGTGGAGCAGGAGCGGAGTCAAATAATTCTCACCAATCAGGAAGATTTACTCGCTTACGATGGTTCAGATTTAGCGATGGAAGAACGCTTAAAAGTAGATGATAAAAAAGTCGACGAGATGATTTTATCTTTGAACCAACTAGCTTCGCAAGAAGATCCGGTTGGAGTAGAGCGTTTTCATTTTGTTCATGATAATGGAATTAAAGTAATTAATAAAACAGCCGCATTTGGAACGATATTAATTATATACGAATCTCGCCCCGACGTTACAATTGAAGCGGGAGGAATTGCCTTTAAATCCGGAAATAAAATTTTATTAAAAGGAGGAAAAGAAGCCTTAAAATCAAATTTGAAAATTGTTGATTTATGGCATAAAGCTTTACAAGAAAACGGAGTTTCAAAAGATTGGGTGGAATATTTGAATTATAATCGCTCAGAAACTCAGGCTTTTTTAGAAAAACCGACTCAAAAAGTAGATTTGATCGTTCCCAGAGGAGGAGAAAAATTAATTGAGTTCGTCAAGCAGCACGCGACTTGCCCAGTGATTGTAAGCGGACGCGGAAATAATTTTGTGTACGTTCATAAAGATGCAGATACGGATTTAGCTTTAAAAGTAATTTTGAATGCCAAAACCTCTAAAATCTCAGCTTGTAACGCCGTTGATAAAGTTTTAATAGATTCTAAGTTGCCCAATTTTGAAGGTTTTACTGCGATTTTGATCGAAGAATTAAAAGAGAATAAAGTTGAAGTAATCGTTGATAAATCTTTAGAGAATTTTGAAGATACAGAAACCCTTCAGAACGAAGATATTTGGTACGAAGAATTTCTTGATTATAAAATTGTAATCGGAACCATTGATTCTGAAGAACATGCAATCGACAAAATCAATAAATATTGCGGCGGACATTCTGCGGTAATTATCACAAGAGACGATAAAGTAGCACAGGAATTTATGGATGCCGTTGATACCGCAGCCGTTTATCAAAATGCCTCAACACGTTTTACAGATGGCGGACAATTTGGTCTTGGTGGAGAATTAGCGATAAGCACAGATAAATTACATCAAAGAGGACCAATTGGTTTACAACATCTTGTAACAAACAAATGGTACGTTTACGGAGAAGGGCAAATTCGATAATTAGACTTTCTTAGATTGTTAGACTTCTTAGATTTTTAGATTTTAGAATGCTGACTAACGATTTTTTGATTTCAGATTATTAGAATTGAATTTATTAAAGATAAAGCTTTGCGAACTTTGTCTTTATAAGCGTCTACAACATAAAAAAACCTTGCGTACTTTGCGGTAAAAAAAACCGCAGTTAAAACAATAACATGAGCAAAAAACGGATTTTATTAAAAATAGGAAGTAATACCTTAACCAAAGAAACGAACCATATTTCGCGGGGAAAGATTGAAGATATTGGTATGCAAATTGCCGCTCTCAACAAAGATTACGAATTTGTAATCGTAAGTTCAGGAGCAATAGCAGCCGCCAAACAATTTGTAAAACTAGAAAGTAACGGAAAAGAAATTGCGTTAAAACAAGCATTAGCCTCAATTGGACAACCTCATTTAATGCGGATTTTCCATGAAAATTTCAGCGATTTAGGATTATTGACATCGCAATGTTTATTGTCATATTCAGATTTTGAAAAAGACCAATCGAAAGTAAATATTGTCAATACGATTAATGTTTTGGTCGAGAACAATTATATTCCGATTATAAATGAAAATGATACCGTTGCCACTGATGAGATTCGGTTTGGAGATAATGATAAATTAGCGGCTTTAACAGCAGTGCTGCTAAATGTTGATATTCTGATTATTGCAACAAATACAAACGGAATTTACACGAAAGATTCTATTCACGATGAATATCCAGAAACCATTCAATTAGTAAACGATCTAAAAGTATTAGAAAAAGAGATCGGAGAATCAAAATCATCACATGGAACAGGCGGAATGCAGTCGAAAATTGAAGCAGCCGGAATTGCAAAAGCAGCCAACATCGAAACCTGGATCGTCAACGGATTAAATGATAATTTTATTTTAAAAGCATTGCAAAACGAAATTGCGTTTACAAAAATAGTCTGATTATAACGCAGATGACACGGATTCGCTAAAGCGAAGACGCGGATAAAAACGGATTTTATATTATTCTTAATTAATATGTAGTATATTTCATTCAAATTAAAATTATGGAATTGTTACATCAAGAGTTAACCGATGTTATTATTAAAACTTTTTATGAGGTTTATAATGAATTAGGATATGGATTTTTAGAAAGAGTTTATTTAAACTCATTATACTTGGAATTAAAAAGTAAAGGTTTAAATGTTGAAGCACAAAGAAAAATAGAAGTTTATTATAAAGGAATCGAAGTTGGAGAATATTATGCAGATTTAATTGTTGAAAATTCAGTTATTCTTGAATTAAAAGCGGCTGATAGTATTGCACCAGCTTTCGAAAATCAAATATTAAATTATTTAAGAGGAACAAATTGCGAGGTCGGTTTACTCCTGAATTTTGGAAAGAAACCAGAATTCAAACGGAAAGTTTTCGAAAATAGCAGAAAAATAAGAAAATAGAAAAAAATAAAAATCAGTTTTTATCTGCGTTTTTGCAAAGCAAATCAGTATAATCAGCGTCTAAACCACGCACCAATATAAAAAGAAAAAACAATGAATTATATTTCAATACAAGATATCAACTCATTATCAAAATGGGTAAAAAGTGCGTTAAAAATCAAAAAGAACCCACTTAAAAATCAAGACTTAGGGAAAAACAAAACCTTAGGAATGTTATTTTTCAATCCTAGTTTAAGAACGCGTTTGAGTACTCAGAAAGCGGCTATAAACTTAGGAATGAATGTTATGGTGATGAATTTTACCAATGAAGGATGGACATTAGAATTCGAAGACGGAGCCATTATGAATTCCGGAGCTTCAGAACACATCAAAGAAGCGGCAGAAGTAGTTTCACAATATTGTGATATTATCGCAATTCGTGCTTTTGCAGGTTTGGTAGACAAAGAAAAAGATTATGCTGAAACGGTAATTTCAGGATTTTTGAAACACGCAACAGTTCCAATTGTAAATATGGAAAGTGCTGTTCGTCACCCGATGCAATCTTTGGCAGATGCTATTACGATGGAAGAATACAAAACGAAACACAAACCAAAAGTAGTGCTTTCGTGGGCGCCACATCCAAAAGCGTTGCCACAAGCCGTTGCCAATTCTTTCGTAGAAATGATGCAAATGCAAAAAGACATGGATTTTGTAATCACACACCCGGAAGGTTACGAATTAAGCCCGGAAATTACAAAAGACTGCAAAATCGAATACGACCAAAATAAAGCATTCGAAAATGCCGATTTCGTTTACGTGAAAAACTGGAGCAACTTCAACGATTACGGAAAGGTAACCAACATCGATCCAAACTGGACCGTTACAGCCGAAAAAATGGCTTTAACTAATAACGGAAAATTCATGCATTGTCTTCCAGTTCGTCGTAACGTAATTGTAAGCGATGAAGTTATCGACAGCGAGAATTCAATCGTAATTCAGCAAGCGAATAACAGAACATATTCAGCACAATTAGTTTTACAAAAGATTTTAAAGAAGTTATAATTAAGGTACAAAGGTTCAAAGTTGCAAAGGTTCAGAGGTTTTACAAGCTGAATCTAAACTTTGTCCCTTTGTTCCTCTGAACCTTTGAACCTCATGAAAAAAGTTAAAGTAATAAAAATTGGCGGAAATATAATCGACAACCCAACCGAGTTAGAACAATTCTTAACTGATTTTTCTAAAATCGAAGGCTATAAAGTTTTAGTTCACGGAGGCGGAAAATCAGCTACAAAAATGGCGCAAAGTATTGGATTGGTTCCGCAAATGATTGACGGGCGACGAATTACCGATGCTCCAATGCTGGATGTTGTCGTGATGATTTACGCAGGACAAATCAACAAACATATTGTGGCGCAATTGCAGGCCAAAAACAATAACGCGATTGGTTTTTCAGGAGCTGACGGGAATTTGATTCAGTCGACAAAACGAAATCATCCAACAATAGATTATGGTTTTGTAGGCGATGTAAAACAAGTTAATACTTCTTTGCTAAAAACATTGCTAGAAAACGGAATCGTTCCAGTTTTCTGCGCCATTACACACGACAAAAATGGACAGTTATTAAACACAAATGCCGATACCATTGCAAGCGAATTATCAATTGCATTGTCTGAAGTTTTTGATGTTACACTAACATATTGTTTTGAAAAGCAAGGAGTTTTACAAGATTCAGAAGACGATTCATCTGTAATAACAGAAATCAACGAAGAACTTTACAATAAACTAAAAGCCGAAAAAGTAATCCATTCCGGAATGATTCCAAAACTGGATAATTGTTTCAATAGTTTATCAAGAGGCGTTCAGAAAATCAAAATAGGACATCACAAAATGCTACAAAATCCTAATGTTCTGAACACAACGATTACGCTATAAAAAAGGTTGCCACGAATTACACTAATTTTCACGAATTGTAATTAATGAAAATAAAAAATTAGCGAAAATTAGTGTAATTCGTGGCAAAAAAATACATCAGCGCTAAGCATTTTAAATATTAATTTAAGAAATTTGCGCAAATTAAAAATGTCACAGATTTAATTAAAAACTTTGTGACTTCGTCCCGATAGCTATCGGGATCACGGCAAAGAAACCATAACTATGAAAAATATTGCAACGCTTACTCAGGAAGCAATTAGTTTATTAAAGAGTTTGATCGAAACTCCTTCATTTTCAAGTGAAGAAGATCAAACAGCACTTTTAATCGAAAATTGGTTCAATCAAAACGAAATTCCTTTCAATAGAGAAAATAATAATGTGTGGGCTTTCAATAAATATTTCGATAAAAATAAACCAACACTTTTACTGAATTCTCATCACGATACCGTAAAACCAAACCAAGCTTATACAAACGATCCATTTAAAGCCATTGAAAAAGACGGTAAATTATTCGGACTAGGAAGTAACGATGCAGGAGGATGTCTAGTCTCGTTATTGGCGACTTTTGTTCACTTTTACGAGAATGAGAATTTGTCTCATAACCTTGTAATTGTAGCTTCGGCAGAAGAAGAAAGCAGCGGTAAAAACGGTTTAAACAGCGTTTTAAAACATTTACCTGAACTAGATTGCGCAATTGTTGGTGAACCCACTTTAATGCAATTGGCTGTGGCTGAAAAAGGTTTATTAGTTCTTGACGTAAAGGTAAAAGGAACTGCAAGCCACGCCGCACATCAAAACGACGATAATTCACTATACAAATCAATTCCGGTAATGGAATGGTTTAAAAACTATAAATTCGACAAAATCTCTGATGTTTTAGGTCCCGTAAAAATGACCGTAACGCAAATCAGCGCAGGAAAACAGCATAATGTTGTGCCATCAGAATGTGATTTGGTTGTTGATATTCGCGTAACCGACCGTTATTCAAATACAGAAATTCTGGATGTTGTAAAAGCCAATGTAAACGCCGAAGTAACACCAAGATCCATGCATTTAAACGCATCGTCCATTCCTATTGCACACGGTTTAGTACAAGCCGGAATCGCTTTAGGAAGAACAACTTATGGCTCACCAACGCTTTCAGATCAGTCCGTTTTGAGTTGTCAATCCTTAAAACTAGGACCAGGCGAAACATTGCGGTCACACTCGGCAGACGAATTTATTTTCATCAACGAAATCGAAGAAGGAGTCGACTTGTATATCAAAATACTAACCGATTTCTTTAAATTATAATATTAATTAGGAGCTATTTCCCGCTATCCGTTCCAATCTTTTATTTTTTTAAAGAAAAAAAATAAAAGGATTTCCACTGCTATCGGGGCTAGAAACACCAACAGTATAAAAAACAACATTAGAATAAATTAGAAAATATAAACATCATAAGATCCAAAAATCTAAGAAGTCTAACAATCTAATAATCTAAGAAGTCTAAAAATCTACCTATGAAACTTTGGGAAAAAGGAATTGCAACAGACAAACAAATCGAACATTTCACCGTTGGTAACGATCGTGAACTGGATTTGGTTCTCGCAAAATACGATGCTTTAGGATCAATTGCACACGCCAAAATGCTTGGGCAAATTGGCTTATTAACTCAGGAAGAAACTACTTCTTTGGTTGATGCCTTAAACGAAATCATTGCTGACGTTGCAAAAGGAAACTTCGAAATCGAAGACAGTTTTGAAGACGTACATTCTAAAATCGAATATTTATTGACCGTAAAACTGGGCGATGCCGGAAAGAAAATCCATACCGCACGTTCCCGTAACGACCAAGTTCTGGTAGATGTTCATTTGTATTTAAAAGACGAATTAAAAGCCTTAAAAGAACAAGTTAAAACATTGTTTGATTTGCTAATGGAATCGGCAGAAAAGCATCAAAATGTTTTATTGCCGGGATATACGCATTTACAAATTGCAATGCCATCCTCATTCGGAATGTGGTTTTCTGCTTACGCCGAAAGTTTCATTGATGATGTAACGATGTTAAACGCCGCATCAAAAATTGTAGATCAAAATCCGTTAGGTTCTGCCGCAGGTTATGGAAGTTCATTCCCGATCGACAGAACTTTTACAACTCAGGAATTAGGTTTCGAAACATTGAAATTCAACGCCGTTGCCGCACAAATGAGCCGCGGAAAAGCAGAGAAAACTGTTGCTTTTGCAATGGCAAGTGTGGCTGGGACTTTATCAAAATTTGCAATGGACGTTTGTTTATACATGAGTCAAAACTTTGACTTTATTGGTTTGCCGGCGCATCTTACAACAGGTTCGAGTATTATGCCACACAAGAAAAACCCTGATGTATTTGAATTAATTAGAGGAAAATGCAACAAGATTCAGGCGCTTCCATACGAAATCACTTTAATTACGAATAATTTACCAAGCGGATATCACAGAGATTTACAGCTTTTAAAAGAAGGTTTGTTTCCAGCGCTTCAAAACCTGAAAGCTTGTTTGGATATTGCTATTTTCTCCGTAAAAGATATTACAGTAAAAGACAATATTTTAAAAGATAAAAAATACGATTACTTGTTTACAGTAGATACTTTAAACGAAATGGTTGTTGCCGGAATGCCTTTTAGGGATGCATACAAAGCCGTTGCAGAACAATTGGAAGCAGGAACATACCAATCTCCAAAAGAAACCAAACATACGCATGAAGGCAGTATCAATAATTTATGTTTAGATGCGATTAAAGACAAAATGAAAGCTGCTTTCTAAGTATTTTTCATTCACAAAAAAAGCCGATTTGTATCAATACAAATCGGCTTTTTTATGGAAATTAGCTTTTAATTAGCTTTTATTATTGCAATTACTTGAGATTGCACCAGTTGAACTAACTTGTAATGTAGCTCCGGCACCGCAAGATTTATTTGTAACATATTCTTCTACTTTGCCAACCGGAATAGTGGTGTATTTATAAGTCGGCTTATTGACTGGTGTACCAAAGTCCATTGGACCTTTGCGACAGTTAGCAAATGCAATTCCAACAGTTCCGCCATCAGTACTTATATAATCCTTAAACACTTTATCGACATTTGCAAAATCAGTTCCTTCAACATAACAAGTTGAATTTTTAACTCCTCCACCTAAACCAATTGCCAAAGAACCGGATTCTGAGGTATTGTAATAACAATTGATAATATGAATTTCGGCATTTCTCGCACGAGGCATTCTTTGTTTACAGCCTTCTGCCCAAAAACAATTTTTAAAAGTGATACTATAATGTCCATCCGCAGGAAAATCATTTTTGCCTGAACCAATTAAATCACTGAATCTATGATCTTCGGCTCCGCCGGAACCACCAGATTTTGGAGCTTTTAAGTATGTAAACTTACACCATGAAATAGTCACATTATAGGTTTTGCCTTTATTGTCAAAATTTCCATCCTGACCATCCTGGAACTCACAATGATCTACCCAAAGATTGGTACAATCAGCTGTTAAATTATCCTGTCCGTCTATGTCATACGCACCGGGACCAATAAAAGTCAAATTTCTTATAATAACATTATTAGAACCAGTTTTGAGATATAAAATTCCTGCTCCGGGATTGGTTTGGTTTTCGTTTACAAGTTTTGCGCCAGGTATTCCAATAATAGATTTGTTTGAAACAACTTGTTGTATGGGTTTGCCAGCAGGAATTGTAATGGTTCCGGAAACTAAAATTACTTGGGGAGTATTGCTTTTAATTTTGGCTAATAAATCCTCATAAGATGTTACTATAACGGGAGTTGCATTTCCTCCACCAGTTGTTGCTGCACCAAATCCTTCAGGAGATTGCATATAATAGTTTTGTGCAAAAACATTTGTGATGCCCCATAATAAAAAGAGCAGAATAAGATTTTTTTTCATTTTAATAGTTATTTTTTTGAGGTTTGTGGTTTAGTATAGTTATAATGTAATCGATTGCACGAATTTAAATTATAAAAGTATACGATGAATAATTTTAGTAAAATATTATAATTAGCTATAAATAATAATAGCAGTTTTTATATTTAGTAGGTATTTTTTTACTGCTAAAGTTTTATTCAAACAAAAAACACTATTTTTGATTGTACGTCGATAAATATAAAATATGAATAAGTTTGATGACCAGGCTACTAAGGCACTTTTAGAAAAAAATCTCATTACCGAGAATCAATATCAGGAAATCACTTCCTATAGAAATTTGAATATTTTCTCCTTAAACGCAGAATTAAAATTGTTCTTGTATTTGTCTATTTTATTATTCACTTCAGGAATAGGTGTTTTAATTTATAATAATATTGATAGCATTGGTCATATTGCGATTCTATCGCTCTTGTTAATTGTTATAGGAGTTTGTTTTTATTTCTGTTTTAAAAATTCTAAAGGATTTAGTAAATCAGAAACGACATTTGAGCATCCTGTTTTAGAATATTTAGTTTTAGCCGCAAATATTCTCACCTGTATATTTATAGGATATTTACAATTTCAATATCAACCTTTCGGCACACATTACGGGTTAGCAACTTTAATCCCCACAGTTGTCAGTTTTTTTTGTGCGTATTATTTCGATAATAAAAGTGTTTTAACTATCGCCATTACTGGATTAGCGGCTTACGTTGGACTTTCGGTATCGCCTCAGGATTTAGTAAATAATATTAATTTTCACCAAGATCAGACTTTAAGTTACTCGGCAATAGTTCTGGGAGTTTTACTTATTTTATGGACGATTTACAGTAACCGAATTCAGCTAAAAACACATTTTAATATTATCTATCTAACATTTGCTTTGCATATTATCAGCATTGCAACAATTAGTAGTCTCTTAGAGTATTTTGAACAAGGAATCTGGTTGCTTTTTGTGGTTGTTTTAGCTGCGTCTTCCTATTATTTCTACAAAATAAGCCACGAACTAAAGGCAATCTCATTGTATGTTTTTATGATTATCTACGCTTATATTGGACTAAATATATTCATTGTAAGAATTTTCGAAAACATTGATTTCTCTGATGTCTGGGTGTTATTTATTATGATACTCCCAGTATATTTTATTGGCTCTATAATAATGTTTATAAAATTGATTAAAACTTTCAATAAAGAAATTGCAGCATGATAGTATACGATAAAAATTTATTAGACAATTTAGCTTTAGTTGAAGAAGCAAATTCATTAGAATCTGCGGGATTTATTAATAAAGAACAAAGGAATTTAATTAAAAAAGAATTACCTGCTTTTAAACGACAAAGCAATATTTTGGTACGGATAGGTTTTTTTCTTTTAGGAGCATTTTTATACTTGTCAATATGTGGCGTAATTGCACTTTTAGGATTGACAGGCTCTAATTCGGAACATACTTTTTTAAATATTTGCTGTTACATTTTTGCAGCTGTTGGTTTTGCCGGAGCAGAAATTCTGGCAAATAATAAATATTACAGTCACGGTTTAGACGATGCTTTTATTTTGGGTGCTATTTTAAATATTGGTTTTGCAATTGCCATAACAACAGAAGGTTACGAATTACAGATTGCAATTTTTACAGCAATCGCGTCTTTTGTAATGTATAGAAGATATTTGCATTTATTATCATTGCTGGTTTTTTGTTTAGCAGCATCGGCAGTTTTATTTTACGGAATGTTTGAGTTAGGCGAGATAGCAAAATCTTTTTTGCCATTTGTTGTCATGCTTGTTTCGGCTGGATTTTACTTTTTCACTAAAAGAATTTTAAATACACTTAAACAAAGTTATTACTATAACGGAGTATTATTAACCAATAGTTTCTGCCTGATATTGTTTTATCTTTCCTGTAATTATTTCGTAGTCAGAGAACTTTCGGTACAACTTTTAGGAAATGAAATTCTGCCGGGAGCTGATATTCCGTTTGCTATTTTCTTTTACGCTTTTACTTTTATCGTTCCAGTTGTGTATTTAGTTCAGGCTTTAAAAACAAAAGACAGAATCATGCTTTGGATCAGCTTTTTAGCTATTGGATTTTCGATTTATACAATAAGATTCTATTATTCAGTTTTACCTATAGAAGTTGCTTTAACCCTTGGCGGATTAGTTTTATTCACAATAGCATATTTTTCGATAAAAAAACTAAAAGATAACGAAGCAGGATTGACATTTAAGCCGGACAGAATCAATAATTCGAATGCAATTTTAAATGCCGAAGCTTTAATAGTTGCCTCAACATTTGGGATTAAACCAGAAGTAAAAGCACCAATTTCTCCAATGGAATATGGTGGAGGAGGATTTAGCGGAGGAGGATCAGAAGGAACTTTTTAAAAGTTGCCACAGATTAAAGGATTAAAATGATTGAAAAATCTATAAAATCATTTTAATCTGTGGCAAAAAACTTTATACTTTTTCTTTCAAAGCAATAGCATCAATATCACTGTGTGAAACATCATAAACCGCTTTTCCGTTTTTGATCAAAATCAATTGTGGAGATTCATGATATACACCAAATTTACTGGCAATTCCGTTAGAGATATCTCTATGCGCAATAAGATCTAAAAAATAAGCAGCAACTGTTTCATTTAAATCATATTCACGCTCAAATTGTTTCAAAGCCATTCGGCTAATACTACATCTTGTACTATGTTTGAAAATGACAACCGGTTTTTCCTGAGAGATGGCTTCAATTTCATTTAGTTGAATAATATCTGTTAATTCTGTCCAATTAACATTGCTTTTTGGAGAATCTGAATTCTCTGAACTTCCGAAGATTGAATTTAAAAAACTCATAATTTGACTTGTTTTGTGACTTTTTGACGCTTAAAATGAGTTAAAAACTGATTTTTAATGTCATTTTGTCTTTATTTTTACTATGGAATATGTTTTGACTAATCTGAAACAAAGTTATATCATTTAAACTTAAAAATTTAATCCAATAAATTGTAATTTTAATGGTATCGCAATTTATAAGTAAAATCAATCAAATCAAACACATATGAACATAAATAAATTCACAATTAAGTCGCAGGAAGCCATTCAGCTGTCACAGCAATTAGCACAACGCAACGGACAACAGCAAATTGAAAACGAACACATTTTTAAGGCTATTTTTGAAGTAGATGAAAATGTAGCACCATTTATTTTGAAAAAGCTAAATGTAAATGTTCCGTTATTTTTACAAATATTAGATTCAACGATTCAGAGTTTTCCAAAAGTTTCCGGAGGTGATATTTTACTTTCCAGAGATGCAAATAAAGCGTTGAACGAAGCAGAGATTATTGCTCAGAAAATGAACGATGAATATGTTTCAATCGAGCATTTAATTTTGGCGATTTTTGATTCAAAAAGTAAAGTTTCGCAAATTTTAAAAGATCAGGGCGTTACAGGAAAAGGGTTGAAAGCAGCAATTGAAGAACTTCGTAAAGGAGAAAGAGTAACTTCATCTTCGGCAGAAGAAAACTATAATTCGTTAAATAAATATGCTAAAAACCTAAACGAATTAGCACGAAACGGAAAATTAGATCCAGTTATTGGACGTGACGAAGAAATTCGTCGTGTGTTACAAATTTTAACCCGACGAACAAAAAACAATCCAATGTTAGTGGGAGAACCAGGAGTTGGTAAAACCGCCATTGCCGAAGGATTAGCACATAGAATTGTTGATGGAGATGTGCCGGATAATTTAAAAGATAAAATCGTTTTTTCACTTGATATGGGGGCGTTGATTGCCGGAGCTAAATTCAAAGGAGAATTTGAAGAACGTTTAAAATCAGTTGTAAAAGAGGTTACCGCTGCTGAGGGTGATATCGTTTTGTTTATCGATGAGATTCATACACTTGTAGGTGCGGGTGGAGGAGAAGGCGCAATGGATGCGGCTAATATCCTGAAACCGGCTTTGGCTCGTGGAGAATTAAGAGCGATTGGAGCTACAACTTTAGATGAATATCAAAAATATTTCGAAAAAGATAAAGCATTGGAACGTCGTTTCCAAAAAGTATTAATTGATGAACCGGATACAGAAAGTGCAATTTCTATTTTACGCGGAATCAAGGAAAAATACGAAACACATCATAAAGTTCAAATTAAAGATGAGGCAATTATTGCGGCAGTTGAACTTTCGCAACGATATATTACAAATCGTTTTTTACCGGATAAAGCGATCGATTTGATGGATGAAGCGGCTTCAAAACTGCGTATGGAAATCAATTCAAAACCTGAGGAATTAGATGTTTTGGATCGTAAAATCATGCAGCTGGAAATCGAAATCGAAGCCATAAAACGTGAAAAAGAAGAAAGTAAACTGAAAATCCTTCGCATGGATTTAGCGAACTTAAAAGAAGAACGCAACGAAATCTACGCAAAATGGAAAACCGAAAAAGATGTTGTTGACGGAATTCAGGCTGTAAAATTAGAGATTGAAGATTTTAAATACGAAGCTGAACGCGCAGAACGTGACGGAGATTACGGTAAAGTAGCAGAGATTCGTTACGGAAAAATAAAAGAGGCGCAAGAACGTCTTGATGTTTTACAAAAACAATTGCAGGAATATCAATTAGGAACATCATTAATAAAAGAAGAAGTTACTCGTGAAGATATTGCAGAAGTTGTAGCAAAATGGACGGGAATTCCTGTAATGAAAATGCTTCAGACAGAAAGAGAAAAACTATTGCATCTTGAAGACGAATTGCATAAGCGTGTTGTAGGTCAGGAAGAAGCAATCGAAGCTGTAAGTGATGCCGTTCGCAGAAGTCGTGCCGGTTTGCAGGATATGAAAAAACCAGTTGGAACGTTCTTATTTTTAGGGACAACCGGAGTTGGTAAAACAGAATTAGCAAAGGCTTTAGCCGAATATCTTTTTGATGATGAAAATGCCATGACTCGTATTGATATGAGCGAATATCAGGAGCGTCACAGCGTGAGCCGTTTAGTGGGTGCGCCTCCTGGATATGTGGGTTATGATGAAGGAGGTCAATTGACAGAAGCCGTTCGGAGAAAACCGTATTCTGTAATTTTGTTAGACGAGATCGAAAAAGCACATCCTGATACCTTCAATATTTTGTTGCAGGTTCTTGACGAAGGTCGTTTGACAGACAATAAAGGTCGTCTTGCTGATTTTAAAAATACAATTATCATCATGACATCCAACATGGGAAGTCAGATTATACAAGATAAATTTGAAAACCTAAAAGGAAGTGTTGAAGCGGCAACAGAAGCGGCAAAAACCGAAGTTTTAGGATTATTAAAACAAACCGTTCGTCCGGAATTTATAAACCGTATCGACGAAATCGTAATGTTTACGCCTTTAACAGTCGAAAATATTTCGAAAATTGTTGGTTTACAGCTTAAGAGCGTCACAAAAATGCTTGCTTTGCAAGGTATTGCAATGGATGCAACGCCGGAAGCTATTAAATATTTATCTGATAAAGGTTACGATCCGCAGTTTGGAGCAAGACCCGTAAAACGTGTTGTTCAAAGGGAAGTGCTTAATCAGTTGTCAAAAGAAATTTTGGCGGGAAAGATTACAACAGACAGCATTATTTTATTAGATGCTTTTGACGGTCAGTTGGTTTTTAGAAATCAAACACAAACCGTACAATAATTTTGGTTTTATTTTTTTGAGGGAGAAAGCACCAGTCGAAAGACTGGTGCTTTTTTTATATACTTGTAATCCGTAAATCATGAAACTTTTTTTAAAAGTCATATAAAAATAGTTTCCCATTATATTATCAACTTTACATAACTATATAAACAAAAATCAAAAACATTATGAATAACATTTTTAGAGGATTATTAGCAGGTTACGGAGCAAAAAAATTAGGTGGAGGATGTTTTGGTACAATCTTCGTTTTTATCATTATTTGGGTACTTTTGGGACAGTGCAGTTAATTTTTTTAGATAAAAAAATCAATAAAAAAGTCTTAGATTAGCGCAGACAAATAATAAAACTGGTCAATTAAATTGGATACTCACGTCCAGTCAATTACACCGTTTTTATAAAATAAACAAGATATAATGGCATCAGGTTTTTTCGTATTATTAGATGATATCGCAGCAATAATGGATGATGTTGCAGTAATGAGCAAAATTGCAGCAAAAAAAACAGCTGGAATTTTAGGCGATGATTTGGCAGTAAATGCAGAGAAAGCTTCAGGTTTTGCATCATCAAGAGAACTTCCGGTATTGTGGGCAATCAGTAAAGGATCACTACTTAATAAAATAATCATTTTGCCAATTGCATTTTTACTAAGCGCATTTTTACCCGATGCCATAATTGTAATTTTAGTACTTGGAGGATTATTTCTAGCCTACGAAGGAGCCGAAAAAATATACGAATATATATTTCCGCACAGCCACGAAGAATCAGCAGGAATAACAAACGAAAACCTGACCGAAGAAGAAATTCTGGAAGTTGAAAAAGGAAAAGTAAAATCAGCCATAGTAACTGATTTTATTTTATCTGTAGAAATAGTAATTATTGCTTTAGGAACGGTAATAGACGAACCTCTTGTCCAGCAAATCATTGTAACATCAATCATTGCATTAATTGCAACTATTGGCGTTTACGGTATAGTAGCAGTAATTGTTAGAATGGACGAAGTAGGACTTAAACTAATTCAATTGGGTAAAAAAGATAATAGTTTACTCAAAAAAATCGGAAATCTACTTGTACAAGCGCTTCCCATAGTTATCAAAGGATTAACTATAATTGGTACAATCGCTTTACTTTTAGTTGCCGGAGGAATATTTGTTCATTATATTCCGTTTTTCCATCATTTTGTGCCTAAAATCAATATTCCTTCCATTATAAAAGAGTTTGTAATAGGTTTAATATTAGGACTTATAGTTTTGGCATTTGTAAACCTGTTCAAAAAGATATTTTCAAAGAAAAAACAACTTTAAAAACCTATAAGTATAAAGTTTAAAAACACTATTTGCCGCGGCGAATGGTGTTTTTTTTTGGAGCAAAACAATCATTTTCACAATACGATTTGTCCCGCTGTTCACTATATCTTTTTATCCGCAAAAAGGCGTATAAAAAGGATGCCGTTTTCATCCTACCGTCTGGACACAAGTACAAAACAAACACGAATTTCACTAACCTATTAAAATTTGTGCAAATTCGTGAAATTCGTGTTCAAAATTGATTAATAATATTTGTGTCCAGACGGTAGGTTTTCATCGGGGCTAGTTTAGAAATTTAGTTTTTTATAAGAAATAACTGTTATAGCGTAATTTTTATTATTGTGATAAATTTTTGATTTACAATTGTTTAATCTTTTTAGTGAATTATTTAACAATTTCTCAAAGCAACCAAAGCAACGTACTTGCATCTTCATAGTAATTAACAATTAATTATTATTTTATATGAAAAATTTTAGATTTAAATCAGTTCTTGTAGTATTATTTTTAGCAACAGTATTAATTTCATGCAGTAATGACGATGATAAACCTGTTACAAACCCAACTACAAAAGTGGCACTGGTAACAGAAGTAAAAGGTCCAACAACAGGAAAAGTAAATGATGAATTAAGTTATGATGTCACTTTTATTGTAGATAATGCTTGTGGAGAATTCAGTAAAATTAGTGAGACAAAAATTGGAGAGTTAAAAGGTTTACAAGTAGAGGCAAAATATCCATTAGAAGTTTGTACACAACAAGTTCCGGATCCTAAAAAAACAGTTTACAAATTCAAATCAGCAACAAAAGGAACTTTTGAAATCAAATTCAAAAAATCAGAAACTGAATTTATAAGAACAAAAGTAGTTATTGAATAATCAGATTTTTTGATTGATAAGCTTTAGGTGAGAAACCATTTTGCAAATATTTGATTCATTAGAATTATAATTGTAAAATGGTTTTTTTGAGATCAAATTTTGCCATCGAATTAAAATATATAATTAGATTATATTCTAAAGTAGAAAGTTGTTTGTCTGAAAAGATAGGTTAATTTAAAAAATAGGTTTGTTATATGTTAATTATGTATTTTTGAGAAATATATTTAACCATTAACTACTTATGATAAGAACTTTACACTTGTGCTTACTAGCCTTTTTTTCCTTTTTTTGTTTTACACCAAATATAATTTCTCAGAATAATTGGAAATTATTAAATCCCACACCTTCATATAAAACGGGTAAGGAAATTAAATTTGTATCTGAAAGTAACGGATATATAATAAACGATAATGAAATATTAGAGACTTTGGATTCTGGTATAAGCTGGAAAAAGAAGCAAGATATTTATAGTGGTAATGATTTAAAATTTTATAATAATTTAGGCTACATTGTTGGTAACAGTGGTTATATATTAAAATCGCTTGATTATGGTGCTTCATGGACACAAGTAAATACAGGTTTTATTGTAGATTTAAATACTGTAACTATAGTTAACGAAACAACAATCATTATATCAAGCTCAAATAGTCTCATTAAGTCATTAGATGGTGGAAGCACTTGGAAAAGTTTTAATATTCCCAACGCTAACGTTAACAAAACTTTTTTTACGACACCGTTAATCGGTCATGCCGCATGTAATAATGGTAAAATGTTAAAAACAATAGATGGCGGAGTTACCTGGTATGCTACTATGACTTCTAATATCACCCCTTCTGATTTTTTTACTGTTTACTTCATAAATCAGAATGTTGGTTTTGCAACTCGTGAACATAGTGATCTTTATAAAACAATTGATGGTGGGGAAAGCTGGACAGAAATTACTACTATTTCTGAGGCTATTTATGCGTTTTCATTTTTAAATGAAAATATAGGTTATGCGGCAGGCGAATATGGAGTAATTTATAAAACACTAGATGGCGGTCTTACCTGGGATAAGGCAGGATTTCAAGATGGGCTTTATGATTTTACTCATATCTATGGCATACATTTTTTAGATAGTAACAGAGGTTTTGCAACTGGTTCGAGAGGTAGAATTGTCAAAACACTTGATGGTGGCAAAACATGGACTCAAAATTCTCCCACGTACACTGATATCAATAAATTACAATTTGTAACGAAAGAAAATGGTTTTGCTCAGGTTGGAAATTCATTTTTTAAAACAATTGATTCAGGTCTAACCTGGAACATTGTAGGTTCAATAAACGATAATCGATATTACTCCGTATCTACATTTAAGTTTTTAAATGAAAATTTGGGATATGCTGCAACTGGTGGCTCATATGGTGGTTACATTTTTAAAACAACAGATGGAGGGGTGACCTGGAATGAATTGAATAAAGGAAATAATATTATTAACGAGGGAATTAAATCAATATCCCTTCTTTCTGAAAATACATTTATAATTTCCGGAGGGTATAATGAGCAAAAAGTAGTAAAAACTACAGATGGCGGATATAGTTGGGTAAAACTTTCAAATTACAGCTTTACTCAAATGCAATTTTTAGATGAAAATATTGGTTATGCACATAATAATTATGATAGAAAAATCTATAAAACAATTGATGGAGGGACAAATTGGACTGTTATGTTTACGGCACAAGAAGAGATAAAATCAATAGATTTCCTGGATAAAGACAATGGATATCTTGTAGGTTCTAATGGTTTGATTTTTAAAACAAAAAATGGTGGCGTAGATTGGGAAAAGCTTACAATTCCTTATGAGTATTATACCTTTATTAAGTTTTATTCTAAAAATATTGGCTATCTTTTTGATGAAGATGGTAAACTGTATAAAACAGAAAATGGAGGCAGTAGCTGGAAAAATATATATAATTTACCATCTAGTTATTTCACCAATAGTGTTACAATTTTTGAGAAAGATATTTATTTATCAGGAGCAAATGGTAAAATTTTGAAAAGTGAAATAGATTTTCAACCATTCAATTTTTTGTTAAATCCCGCAGAAAATATTATTAGCCGTACCGCAATTTTATCTGGGAATGTAAGCGTAAATAAAGATTATTTTGATAATGCCCGTCTTGAATATTTCAATTCAGCAGTAATACATACACTGGATATTTCAAAAAACAGGATAAATGCTGACGAGTCGTTAGATTTTTCGTTCCCAATATCAGATCTTGATCCTGCTTCAACTTATTATTATAGAATTGTTGCAACTCGTGATAATGTCCCGTATTATAGTGACATGAAAACTTTTACGACAAAAGAAGATTATTTGCTAACAATAAATTCAATTACTAATATTTTAGCAACTAAAGCAGAAATAAATGCAAGCTTAACTTCTTACAAATATGATATTACTAATGTTGAATTTCAATATAGTACTCAACAAAAATTTTCAAAGTATAACGTTCTCAATAGTAGTACTATCGTTAAAGGAAATACAACTGAAAACATAAGCGGAACTTTATCTGATTTAAATCCTGAAACTGCTTACTATACAAGGCTGAAGGCAAATTATGAAGGAAAGGAAATTTATAGTGAAATCAGTTATTTTATAACACCATCACAATATCAAATAGAACTATATAATCCGGGCATTGTAGGGAATGACGTAACATTATCAGCTTATGTAATTACAAATAGTGAGGACATAATCAATATGGTTTTTGAGTACGGAGTTTTAAATTATGACAATAGTATTAGCACAAATGTATATCAGGTTTCTGCTGGTTCTCCACGATATGTATCAGGATTGTTAGCTAATTTAGATCCTGATAAAATATATTTTTATAGATTAAAAGCCCTGCATGGACAAAATGTTATTTACAGTAAGGAAGGTATATTAAATACGGCAAAACAATTGTTTTTAAAGGCAGGAAACGTAATTGATAATAACAATTCATTTAAATTGACAGGATATGTAAATTCTACCGGAGGATAATTAACTAATATTGAATTTGAATACGGTACAACTCAAAGTTTTGGCTCAAGTATTAAAACCAATCCTAATTATGCATACGGATATGGAACTTTTACATTTAATGCAGATTTAGATAATCTTCAAAAAGGAGAAACTTACTATTATCGACTTAAAGGTTTAGATGCCAATAATACAGTTTTATATTCAGATATAGCATCATTTAGTACACAAGTTTTAGGAGTTGAAATACCTAATTTAAAAAATAACGCAATTTTATATCCTAACCCAACCAGCGGAGTTGTTAATATTGATTTGCCAGATAATAGAAATATCATTTCAATTATTATTAGCGATCAATCAGGAAAAGTTTTTAATTACGGAAATGATCTGAAAACACAAGATTTAAAGAAAATTAATCTTTCAGGAAAATCTACAGGCATATATTACGTTAGAATAATAATGGATGATAAATCAGTTATTAATAGAAAGGTGATACTTAAATAAAAAAAATATTTATGTAAGATAAAATCTAAAATAGATATTATAAAATCCCTCTAAAAATTACTATTTTTGCACTTCTAAATTTTATACCATGTCGAAAAGAAAATATAAAATCGCCGTTATTCAGTTAAACCTAAATGACGTTGCCGAAAATAATCTTAAAAAATGTATAAGCTGGGTAAAAGACGCAGCCAATAGGGGAGCAGAAGTTATTTTATTACCAGAATTATATAGCAGTCATTATTTTTGCCAAAGCGAAGATGTAGATAATTTTGCTTTAGCAGAACCACTTTACAGCACTTCGTTTATTGCATTTAGTGCATTGGCAAAAGAATTAGGCGTAGTAATTATAGTTCCGTTTTTTGAAAAAAGAATGGCAGGAATTTACCACAACAGTGCATACATTATTGATACAGACGGAACAGAAGCTGGCTTGTACCGTAAAATGCACATTCCGGACGATCCACATTTCTACGAAAAATTCTATTTTACACCAGGAGATTTAGGTTTTCAGGCAATTGAGACTAAAAAAGGAAAAATTGGAACATTAATTTGTTGGGATCAATGGTATCCGGAAGCAGCACGTATTACAGCATTGAAAGGAGCTGAAGTATTGTTTTATCCAACAGCAATTGGATGGCATCCAAAAGAAAAAGAACAATATGGAGAAAACCAATACGGCGCGTGGATGAACGTAATGAAAGGTCACGCTGTTGCAAACGGAGTTTTTGTTGCCGCTGCGAACAGAATTGGTTTAGAAAAATATATCGAAGGAACAGAAGGAATTCAGTTTTGGGGAGCATCATTTATTGCAGGACCACAAGGCGAAATTTTAGCTCAGGCTTCTCATGATCAGGAAGAAATCCTCATTGCCGAAGTAGATTTAGATCTGCAGGAAAATGTACGTCAGAACTGGCCATTTTTCAGAGACAGAAGAATCGATGCTTTTGGAGATATTACAAAAAGAGCGATTGACTAATTTGTTAATTTTATAAATACAAAAAAGGACGAAATTCATATTTCGTCCTTTTTTTGTTTTCTGTTTTATTTTATAAAGCAAAAAAAATCCGCTTCAGAATTTCTGAAGCGGATTTTTAAAAATATATAATTAAGATTATTTTACTTGGAAAGTAACTCTTCTTACGATTTGACGCGCTTCTTTAGAATTTTTGTTCACAGAAGTATCTTCACCGTTAGCAATTACATTCAATCTTGAAGCATCGATTCCAGCATTTTCAGCTACTTTTTTCACAGCTTCAGCTCTTTTTCTTGATAATTCAGTATTGTAAGCTGAACTTCCAATTTCGTCAGAATATCCAATGATATCTGCAGATTTACCAGGATTGTTTTTCAAGTATTTAACTAAGAAGTCAACACCAGATAATGAAGCATTTGTTGGTTTTGATGAGTTAAAGTCGAAATATACATTCACATAACCACCGTTAATCAATTCTTCAACAGTATTGTTTGTAGCAGCACTTTCTCCACCTTTTTTCACATAAGTTTTATCTAAATAGCTTTCTAATTCATCCGGAACACCATTTTGATTGTTATCAATAGATTGTCCTTTAGTATTTACAGCAACTCCAGAAACAGTATTTGGTTCTAAATCATAAAGATCAGCAACACCATCTTTATCAGTATCAATTAAATTAGTTTCAATAGTTGTAACTCTGTCTTCTAATTTATTTAATCTTTCATTTTCTTCAGAATACCAATCAGCATGTTTTGTGTTTTTACCTAAGTAAAAAGTCAAACCAACAGATGCATTTAATAATACACCATCTAGTGAACCAGTACTTGTAGTTCCTTGACCATCAAAGTTATGATTTTGTCTTCCGTTCACAATACCAGTAAGATCTCCAGTTAAAGCAACTCTGTTACTTAATCTAATTTGTCCAGTTAAACCAGCAATTCCATGTGCCATGTAATCTTTACCGTCAAAACCTTCATCAGAACTTAATTGAGAAACACCAAAACCACCATGAGCTAATAATCCAAATGTGTTCGTCCATGTTTCAAAGTTTAAAGCTCTACCAAGGTTTACAACCCCTTGTAAACTTGCTCTGTAATATTTACTATCGAATTCAGGAGTGTCATTGCGTTCCTGAAATTGATCATATCCAACATCTAATTTCAAACCAAATTTAGGATTAAACATATATCTTACACCTAAATCTGCGTGAAACGGGCTAAGAGATTCAGTAGTGTAACCTGATGTCATTGTTCTAAGCGGTTTGTTTACACCACCATTTAATTCAATAGACCATTTATTATAAGCAGGTTTGTCAATTGTAGGTTGAGCTGACGTTGTTGCCATATTTTGTGCACCTGCAGCGAATGTTAGTAATAAAAGCGATACTGAAGCTAATTTCTTTTTCATGATATCCAAATTTTTAATTTAATATGATTATTAAAGTTCTTATTTTTAAACTCTGGAGCAAAATTAGACCACGAGTTTTAAAATGTGTTCTATATGGTCTTACATAATTCCCATCTTTTGGGTTTTATTTATGTAAATACGTTAACAGAATCAAAATATTTGGATAAAAAAACGGGCTAAATTCATATTTAGCCCGTTTTTGAAATTGCTCAATCGGCAAGTTATTTTAAATCCGGCTGATAGATTTTTATCGTTCCATCTCCCTCACTACTAACGACTAACAAACTTCTTTTAGTTGGACCTTTAGAAGCCGGAATAAACAAAATTCCTTCTGGAGCATCACCGGTTTTTACAGTTTGTAAATATTGAGGCGATGCAGGATTTGTTACATCATAAGTCATAAAAGAATCTGATCTTTCTAAGCCAACAAACAGAATATTCTGACTTCCCATCTTAACAGCGACTACAGCTTCGGGTTCTGAGCCTTTATCATCGCTGCGTTTATCATCATAAGTTCCCAGTTCATTTGTTTTCTTGTCAACATCATTTTTGCTGTCGTAAACAATTTTCCCGGTATTTCCGTTCCAAATCGAGAAAGAACGAGCTCCAAAAGCGACCATTTCATCAAGATCTCCATCACCGTCAGTATCGCCCATATCAGCAATAAGATTCAGTCTTCCTAAATTAGTCTCCAGTTTTAAAGTTGCAGCATCAGGAAAAACAGTTGGATCAAGCTTCATGTCTTTCATTCTTTTAATATCTGAATAAGCAGTGTATTCTCTAGAATCACCTTCATTTGCAGTAACAAAATACGGAACATTATTTGCTGAAAAATGACTAATTCCGTCAGGCATAAACATTCCTTTTACCTTCCACGGATTAAAAGCAATTTTATCATCTTTATCGCTTACATCGATCGCGTTTTCGGCAGTATTAAAATCTTTAAAACCTAAAGGATAAATTGCCGTAATAGTTTTAGAAGTCAAATCAACCTTTGCAACACCATTATTTTCCTGTAATGTTACCCATGCCGTTTTAGAATCATCAGAAATAGTCACATATTCAGGCTCAATATCCTGCGCAAAACTTTTTGCAAATTTCGAAATTCTGAAACCATCCTTTTGTAAAGCAGCAGATTGACCACTCAAAGAAGCGAAATCTAAAGTAGTTACGGCATAATTATTAGTTACCTCAATAATAGAAATTGTTCCGTTTGGATCTTGAGTATAATCAGTATTTGGTTCACCTTCATTAGCCGTCATAATGTATTTTCCGTCAGGCGAAAAAGTCACCATATCCGGCAAAGCGCCAACGGTTATTTGTTTAATCAAACTGTAATCAGCAGTATTAAAAACAACAACTTTTCCGTTTCCCTGTTTGTTTACAGTTGATTCTAAGGCAACTGCTAATTTTCCGTCATAAACCGCCACACTATTCGATGCGCCTTCATAAGGAGTTAAATCAATTTTACCAATTTTACTTGGTTTTGTCGGATCAGTTAAATCAATAACATCAATTTGGTTTGTTCCGCTATTATTTACTGTAAAAAGTTTTTTTGTTTTATCGTCATAAGCCGTAATTTCAGCTGCACCTTCGCCGCCAATAGTAATTGAGCCAATTTCCTTAAAAGTTCCCGGATTTTCATTAACAACAACTTCAGGTTCTGTGTTGCTTGAATTTTCATCATTATTACAACTTACCATAATAGATAAAGCTGCTAATAATGAAATGCTTAGTTTTTTCATTTTGATAGTTTTTAGTTTTGCCAAAAGTAATTAGGAGAACTTCGTCGTATATTAAGAAGGTATTATTTAATCTTTAACTTAATTTTTATTCGATTTTTTGGCTTAGTTTTAATTTGATTTTAGATGTATTTTTTAAAATCCTTCTGAATGTTTATCTTTGTACACTTTCAAATTTAGAATTACTTTATGTCAACAAATAATAGAAGATTTCCAGCAGAATGGGAAAAACAACAAGGAATTGTATTGTGTTTTCCGCATAATGGCAACGATTGGCCAGGAAAATATGATGCCGTTCAATGGGCTTTTGTAGAATTTATAAAAAAAGTAGCCACTTTTGAAACCGTTTTTTTGGTCGTAGCCGATGAAAAACTGAAAGAAAAAGTTGCCGAAATGTTAGAAAGAGCACGTGTTAATTTTACAAATGTTTCTTTCATCATTCATAAAACCAACAGAAGCTGGATGCGTGATTCCGGACCAATTATTGTAAAAAACGGTTCGAATAGAGAAGCGTTGAATTTCAATTTTAATGGTTGGGCAAAATATAAAAACTATCAGTTGGATAAATTTGTTCCGGGCAAAATCGCAGATTTTATAGATGTTCCTTTAACGCAAGTACTATATAAAGGAAAACCTGTAATTGTTGAAGGCGGAGCAATTGATGTAAACGGGAGAGGAACTTTATTAACCTCTGAAGAATGTTTAATGCATCCATCCATTCAGGTTCGAAATAAAAATTTTACTAAAGAAGATTACGAAGCTGTTTTTAAAGAATATCTTGGAGTTACAAACGTAATCTGGCTTGGAGACGGCATTGAAGGCGATGATACTCACGGACATATCGATGATTTATGTAGATTCGTAAATGAAGATACCATCGTGACAATTATAGAAACCGATAAAAATGACGCGAACTATAAACCGTTACAAGATAATCTGAAACGTTTGCAGAACGCAAAACTAGAAGACGGAAAATCGCCAACAATTGTAGCATTACCAATGCCAAAACGTGTTGATTTTGAAGACTTAAGATTACCGGCGAGTTATGCTAATTTCCTAATTTTAAACAATTGCGTTTTAGTACCAACATTTAATGACAGCAACGATCGAGTAGCTTTAAACATATTATCAGAATGTTTCCCGGATAGAGAAGTAATCGGAATAAGTTGTATCGATTTCATCTGGGGATTCGGAACATTGCATTGTTTGAGCCAGCAGATTCCTGCTTAAATGAATCCAGCATACCCGACAAGTTTTAAAAACATGTCGGGTTTTTTAATGCCGAGCTTTTTTTTATTGACATATACTTAACATTATAGACTGCCGGACGTCCTACAACATTCTTAAATTTGTGCGTTCAACAATGCAGTAATGCAGATTCAATTTCTATATGAATAAAATACTTTTTATACTTTCCATACTTTCTTCCGGAGCTTTATTCTCACAGTCTGATCTACAAAAAAACCTTGAACTAACATTTGCTACTTACAATGTAAGTATGGAATCTGAGAATTATTTTCCAAGAGGTACAAAAGGAAATTCAGAGCAGATATTGATCAATGAGCTTAGTTCAGGAAATAATCTTCAAATCAGGAATATCGCCCAGATTATTCAGACCGTAAGACCGGATGTTATTCTACTCAACGAGTTTGACTACATTAAAAACCCTGAACTTGGTGTAAAGATGTTTATTAAAAATTATTTAAAAGTGAGCCAAGGAGGCGCAACGACCATTGATTACCCTTACTACTATTACTCAACCGTGAATACTGGTCAGCCAAGTCCTTACGATTTAAATAATGACGGGAAGTCTGAAAATTTTGGAAGTGATGCCTGGGGATTTGGTATGTATCCGGGTCAATATGCGATGATGATCTTGTCAAAATACCCTATTGATGTTCAGGCGGTTCGTACTTTTCAACATTTCAAATGGAAAGATATGCCGGGAGCATTGCTTACCAAAAAGCCGGATGGATCAGATTGGTACAGTAAGGAAGCATGGGCGCAATTTCCATTATCTTCAAAATCTCACTGGGATGTTCCTGTTCATATTGGCAAGAAAACGGTTCATATTTTAGCCAGCCATCCTACACCTGCTTCTTTTGATGGTGCCGAAGATCGTAATGGAAAAAGAAATCATGATGAAATCCGGTTCTGGAATGACTACATTTCCGATAATTCCGCCTCGTATATTTATGATGACAAAGGAGTAAAAGGCGGTTTAGCTGCGAATTCTCAATTTGTTATATTGGGTGATCAAAACGCTTCACCGGTTGAAGGAAGCGCTATTGCAGAAGGTATAAAGTCATTACTTGCCAATCCTAAAATTAACAGCGACCTTACACCTGCCAGTAAAGGTGGTGCTGAATATAGTCCTCAAAATCCTTTCGGAATTAACCATACTGCCTTTTGGCGAATGCGTGCTGATTATGTATTGCCTTCCAAATTGGGGTTTAATGTTATTAACAGCGGTGTATTCTGGCCAGCCAAAGGTGAACCAATGTCAGAATTAGTTGAAAAACGTGAATCAAGTTCAGATCATCGTTTAGTTTGGGTGAAGGTGGTTTTGGAGTAAATAACTCTTTCTTTATATTTTATTGTATTGCAAATTTTAATTCGGCACCAATAAATAATCGGAATTTGTTGTATCGATTTTATCTGAGGATTTAGACATTACATTTTTTAAGCCAACAGATTCTTTTAGATTAGTCTCTCAAACCCCACAGGTTTTAAAAACCAAACGGGTTTAACAACAAAAAACGATAAGAAATCATTTTAATTTTTGTGGCAAAAAAAAATCTTGTTAGATAACTAACAAGATTTTGTGTTTTTATATAAATTAACAATTAACAATTAACAATTAACAATTAACAATTAACAATTAACAATTAACAATTAACAATTAACAATTAACAATTATTCTATTCTACCTTCTCTTCATTGTCTGATAAAAGGCGGTAACAATTGACTGCAAACCTCTCCAAAACCAAGACGTACTTCAGCATTTTCGCAGAAACCTCTAATGATAACCGTATCATTATCTTCGATAAATTTACGCTCGCTTCCATCTTTTAATTTTATCGGATTTTGTCCTCCCCAAGTTAATTCCAGCATAGAACCAAAACTATCAGGAGTAGGACCTGAAATAGTTCCTGAACCCATCATATCGCCAGAATTTACACGGCAACCATTAGAAGTATGATGCGCTAATTGCTGAGCCATTGACCAGTATAAATATTTGAAGTTTGATTTAGAAACAATAGTTTCTTCAGCTTCTTCCGGTTTTATTGAAACTTCTAAATGAATATCAAACGCTTTTTTTCCTTTAGTCTGTAAATAAGGAAGCGGAGACGGATCTTGTTTTGGACCTTTAGTTCTAAAAGGTTCAAGAGCATCCATAGTCACAATCCATGGAGAAATTGAAGTTGCAAAGTTTTTGGCTAAAAATGGTCCAAGCGGCACATATTCCCATTTTTGGATATCGCGCGCGCTCCAGTCATTTAGTAAAACCATTCCAAAAATATAATCTTCGGCTTCATACGTTGGGATATTTTCTCCCATTATATTAACGTCAGTTGTAATAAAAGCCGTTTCTAATTCGAAATCTACTAAACGAGACGGACCAAAAACAGGATATTTTTCCCCGTTTGGTAAAGTTTGCCCCATTGGTCGGTGAACCGGAATTCCGGAAGGAACAATAGTTGAACTTCTTCCGTGATATCCTACTGGTATATGCAACCAGTTTGGTAATAAGGCATTTTCAGGATCACGGAACATTTTCCCCACGTTCGTTGCATGCTCTTTACTTGAGTAAAAGTCAGTATAATCCCCTATTAACACAGGTAATTGCATCTCGACATCGTCAATTTGAAAAATAACAATATCTCGATCTTTTGTTGAATCTCTTAGTTGCGGATTAGTTTCGTCGAATATCTCGGCAATGCGATTTCGAACTAAACGCCATGTTTTTTTCCCATCAGAAATAAAATCATTAAGCGTATCCTGCATGAACATATCATCTGTTAAATCTATTCCTGCAAAATAGTTTAATTGTTGTAAAGCCCCTAAATCAATAGCGTAATCGCCAATTCGTGTTCCTACTGTAACGACATTTTCTTTAGTAAGAAATACACCGAAAGGAATATTTTGAATAGGGAAGTCGCTATTTTCTGGCACTTCTAACCATGATTTTCTTTTGGTATCGTTAGCGGTTATTGGCATGTGAATGTTAATTATTTGTTGAAAAATTCTATGTCAAATATATCATAATCTAACAGTTTGACAAACGTTTTTTTGTATTTTTGCAGGAAATTAACGAAAAACGAAAAAATGCAACGCGACGAACAAATTTTTGACCTTATACTAGAGGAACAAGACAGACAAATTCACGGATTAGAACTTATCGCTTCAGAGAATTTTGTAAGTGATGAAGTAATGGAAGCAGCTGGTTCTGTTTTAACTAACAAATATGCCGAAGGATATCCTGGCAAAAGATACTACGGCGGTTGCGAAGTAGTAGACGTTATTGAACAAATTGCAATTGACAGAGCTAAAGAATTATTTGGTGCTGAATATGCAAACGTACAGCCTCACTCAGGATCTCAGGCAAATACAGCAGTTTACCATGCATGTTTAAATCCTGGCGATACTATTTTAGGTTTTGACTTATCTCACGGTGGTCACTTAACTCACGGATCTCCGGTGAACTTTTCAGGGCGTTTATACAAACCTGTTTTTTACGGTGTAGATGCTGAAACTGGTCGTTTAGATTATGATAAAATTCAGGAAATTGCAACAAAAGAGCAACCAAAATTAATCATCGCAGGAGCTTCGGCTTATTCTCGTGATATGGATTTTGAGCGTTTCAGAGTAATTTCTGATAGCGTAGGAGCAATCTTATTTGCTGATATTTCTCACCCTGCAGGATTAATTGCAAAAGGATTAATGAATGATCCAATTCCACATTGTCATATTGTTTCTACAACAACACACAAAACATTACGCGGACCACGTGGAGGTTTGATCTTAATGGGAAAAGATTTCGAAAACCCACAAGGTTTGAAAACTCCAAAAGGAGAAATCAGAATGATGTCATCTTTATTAGATCTTGCTGTTTTCCCAGGAAATCAAGGCGGACCTTTGATGCATATTATTGCTGCTAAAGCTGTAGCTTTTGGTGAAGCACTAAAAGATGAGTTTTTTACTTATGCAATGCAATTACAAAAAAATGCAAATGCAATGGCAGATGCTTTTGTAAAAAGAGGATACAAAATCATTTCTGGCGGAACTGATAACCACATGATGCTTATTGATTTAAGAAATAAAAATATTTCTGGTAAAGAAGCTGAAAATGCATTAGTAAAAGCAGAAATCACTGTAAATAAAAATATGGTTCCATTTGATGATAAATCACCATTTGTAACTTCAGGAATCCGTGTAGGAACAGCTGCAATCACAACTCGTGGTTTAGTTGAAGAAGATATGGAAACAATCGTTGCCTTAATCGACAGAGTTCTTGCTGATCACACAAACGAAGCAATTATCGAAGAAGTAGCAAACGAAGTAAATGAAATGATGAGCGAAAGACCAATTTTCGTATACTAAAAATTAGTCATAAAGTCTTAAAGTCGAAGGTCGAAAGTATTGGAATGGAATGTAAATTTCTATTTTAGTTTTGATCTTCGACTTTTTTTTGACTTTACAACTTTCGACTTTACAACTTTAAGACTTATAAGAATGGGCGTACTAAGATTACAATTGCCAACAGACCCAAGATGGGTAAATATTGTTGAGAAAAATTTAGAAGAAATCTTAACAGATCACGCTTGGTGCGAGCAAAAAGCAGCAACAAACGCGATAACGATTATCACCAATAACTCAGAACATCAGGATTTGGTCAAAGATTTATTGGCTTTAGCCAAAGAAGAAATCGATCATTTTGAGCAAGTTCACAATATCATCATCAAAAGAGGATTAAAACTAGGCCGCGAACGCAAAGACGATTACGTAAACGAGCTTTATTTATATATGAAGAAAAGCGGAGACGGAAGCAGAGTTTCAGGTTTAGTCGAAAGATTATTATTCTCGGCCATGATCGAAGCCAGAAGCTGCGAACGTTTTAAAGTTTTATCTGAAAACATTCAGGACGAAGAATTGTCTGTTTTCTACAGAGATTTAATGGAAAGCGAAGCCGGACATTATGTAACATTCATCACATACGCCAGAAAATACGGAGTAGGAATTGATGTCGAAAAACGCTGGAGAGAATGGCTTGCCTACGAAGAATCAATCATCACCAACTACGGAAAAGGCGAAACGATTCATGGATAGGTTTTAGTTTTTAGTCTCAGTTTTCAGTGCCAGTTTTCAGTGCCAGTTTTTCAGTCTCGTTTTTACGTATGTCACGTTGAGCGATCCCGATAGCTATCGGGAGAAACGCGCTCCTATTAGAACGTTTTAGTTTTTAATCTGAGTAAAAAATAAAAAATCCGTTTCATCCGCGTTCAAATAAACACAAAGTTTAGCAATCTAAAATCTACATTCTAAAATCTAAAATTCCTATATTTGAAAGTAACGAAAATTTAAAACCATGCGAATAGAAACAGATTTAAAATTAGGGTTTAAGGATGTAATGATTAGACCAAAACGGTCCACACTTAAAAGCCGATCTGAAGTCAATTTAGAACAGAATTTTAAATTTTTGCACAGCACCACAAATTGGACAGGAATTCCAATTATGGCAGCAAATATGGATACAGTCGGGACTTTTGAAATGGCAGAGGTTTTAGCCAAAGAGAAACTTTTTACAGCCATTCATAAACATTATTCATTACAAGAATGGAATAACTTTCTGCAAAAAGTAACACCTGATTTCTACAATCATATCGCTATAAGCACGGGAACCGGAAAAGAAGATTTTGCTAAAATTGGTCAAATTATAACGGCAAATCCATTGCTTAAATTTATTTGTATTGATGTTGCAAACGGATATTCAGAACACTTTGTGCAGTTTTTAAAACAAACCCGAAAACAATATCCTGATAAAATCATTATTGCCGGAAATGTAGTTACCGGCGAAATGGTCGAAGAATTATTATTGGCTGGAGCCGATATCGTAAAAGTCGGAATTGGACCGGGTTCAGTTTGTACAACACGTATAAAAACAGGTGTTGGATATCCGCAGCTTTCGGCAATTATTGAATGTGCTGATGCCGCGCACGGTCTTGGCGGACATATTATAAGCGATGGCGGATGTAAAACTCCGGGAGATGTAGCAAAAGCCTTTGGGGCAGGTTCAGATTTTGTAATGCTGGGCGGAATGCTTGCAGGACATACTGAAAGTGGAGGAGAACTGATTGAAGTGAACGGCGAAAAATTCAAACAATTTTACGGAATGAGTTCTACAACCGCAATGGATAAATATGTTGGCGGAGTGGCAGAATACAGAGCAAGCGAAGGAAAAACAGTTCAGGTTCCGTTTAAAGGAAAAGTGATTAATACAGTTTTGGATATTTTAGGCGGTTTAAGAAGTACTTGTACTTATGTTGGTGCTTCACGTTTAAAAGAATTGACCAAACGAACCACCTTTATAAGAGTAAGTGAACAGGAAAATCAGATTTTTACCAAATAATAAAAAGCATTTTTAAAATATAATATGATTACAATTTCAGAAGCAACAGTAAACGATATAAAACTAATTCAGGAAATAGCACATACAACCTGGCCAATTACTTACGGTGCAATTTTATCAAAAGAACAATTAGATTATATGTTAGATCTTATTTATTCTGATGAAGCTTTAATCAATCAATATCATAAAAACGAACAATTGTTTTATTTGATTTCTGAAGATAATGTTACTTTAGGTTTCATCGGAATTGAGCATAATTATAAAGGAGAAACAGTTACAAGAATTCACAAAATATACCTTTTACCGGAAACACAAGGAAGAGGAATTGGCAAAAAAGTGATAGACGAAATTGAAAAATTTGCTTTAAAAAATAATTCAAAAGCATTATCCCTAAATGTAAATAGATTTAATGCTGCTTTAGGTTTCTACAAAAAAATAGGTTTTGAAGTTGTTGATGAGGTAAATATAAATATTGGGAACGGTTATTTGATGGAAGATTATGTGATGGAAAAGAAATTATAAAGTTTAAATAAAATAGTATTTTACTTGTTAATTTTTAAAACTATCTTTGTCGATATAAGCAATATTAAAAATGACAAAAGTAGTTTTAGGAATAATAGTTAGCATTTTAACGGGAGTCATTTCATCTTACTTGTTTTTAATGTATTTTCTAAATCGAAAAAGAGTTAAAATCGAAATATCATCACACATAAGTAAAGTTACTTTTGAAGGACAGACAAATTATTTTTTTAAATTCATTAATAAAACCAAATCAGAAATATTTGATATTCGGGTTGAACCCACTTTTTATAAACAAGTAGGAGGTGTTGGCGGAATGAATATTCAAGGAAAAGATATAGTCTTAGAAGATAATTTTATATCATATATCCCTTGTAGAAAAAAAAGTGATACAAATAGTCTGCACGCTATGAGAGTAAGAACAACCGAAGATATTGAATCTAATTGGAGTGATAATTCATCATATTTAAGACTTACAGTCATTGCAAAACATTCATTATCCGGATTTACAGATATTTTTGTAAAAGATTTTTACTCTAAAGATGTTATCACAACTAAAAAATTTAAATCAGGTGATGATCTTGGTGTTGCATAACAATTAACACTAATAATTTGCTTACAATATATTATTGTGGTAATATTGTTATATAAGTTAATTTAAAATTATTTATTATGAAAAGAGATGTTATAGTAGGATAATTTCCTAAACGAGAATATATTAATAGCCAGTTTTATACTGGCTTTTTTTATTTTACTAACTCACAATCACATCGTGTTTAAACAGTAAACCTTTCAATTCTTTCAAAGCAAAAACTGCTTTCTTCAATTTAGTTTTTGATGGATCAATCGTATAATTGTAACTCGTTTTAAAGTCGGCTTTGTTGGCGATTGCTTTATCAAATTCAGAACGATATAAGTCACAATTATCAAACAAAACACTTGTAAGATCTGTAGCCATGAAATCAACCGCAATTAAACTGCAATTGGTAAATGTAGTTCCTTTTATCTTCAAGGTATAGAACTTCGAAAAATCCAGAATGCAATCATAAAAATGAACTTCGAAAATAAGTTTATCGCACATCGCAAAATTCACTTCCTTAATTTCACAACGATTAAAAGTAGCTGTTCTAAAAGCTACATAATTGATTTTTGCTTCAGTAAAAATACAGTCATTAAAAATGCAATCAATAAAAGTAACGGCTAAAAAAGTACAGGCAGAAAAATTACAATTACTAAAAGTACAGCATTCAAAATCCTTGAAATTGGCATCATCTGGACCATAAGTAATAGTATCGTATTCTTTATCAAGGAAATATTCTGACGCTTTTTTCAATGTTGTTTTGATGATTATTTGAGACCGAAAAGATAATAATTTGGTCGCATTAATTAGTTACTAAATTGGATTAATTTTATATTTTGAAATAATTCTTTAAAGAAAATTTAAGTAGATTGATCTTTGTTTTTGAAGAAATCTAAGACTCTCGAAATTGGTTTTATGGATATGCTTTTTTTATTCATTTGTAATAAGCGTTTAATTTTAAAACTACACATATTTTGTTTTGTAAAATATTGAAAATAAGGCATATATTTACATAGAGTTGAATGTTATTCATGAATTTAAAACTTTCAAATGATAAGATTTTTAAAAAACAAATACTTTTATTCTTGTAAAATCTTAGGGTTAGTCTTATTTATTTCAGTCAATTCAATAGCTCAGACTCAAAATACTTCTCCTGAAATATGTCCGCCAAGGACGATTTTGGAAATTTTTAAAAAGAAAGATTCTGTATATGTTGTTAAACCCACAAAAAACAATTTTTTTCTGGTCATTCCAGCAATTGGTTCTCAGCCTGCAACAGGATTTTTCTTTGGTGGAGTTGCGCAATATACTTTCAAAGGAAAACAGGAATCGGATAAATATTCTGTGGCAAATTTGGGAATTACCTATACCACAAAAAAGCAATTACTGGTTAATGTCAAGAATAATATTCTACTCAAAAACAACAAGATTTTTTTAAGTGGCGATTATCGATTGTACATTTTCTCACAGCCCAATTATGGATTAGGAACTAATATTATCCCCAATCATAGCCAAAAAGAAGGTTTTAGCATTGATTCCATCGCGGAACCTATGGATTACGATTATTTCAAGTTTCACCAAACAGTGTCTTTTGAAGTGTATAAAAATTTTTATGTTGGCGGAGGAATAAATCTCGATTGGTATTCCAGTATAAAAGACAAAAATTTAGATGTCGAAAACGGAAAATATACGTACCATTATAATTATAGCCAAAAACATGGATTTAATGGTTTAGAATATTTCTTAAACGGCATAAGCCTAAACTTAGTCTACGATTCCAGAGACAATCAGGTCAATTCAACACGCGGATGGTTTGCTAATATTAACTATCGTTTTAATCCTGTTTTATTTAATAATCAGGATTATAGCAATGTTTTATATGCTGAATATCGCCATTTCATACCTGTTTCCAGTAAAGACAAAAGATATATTTTAGCCATCTGGACCTACGGGCAATTTGTAACACGAGGAAAAGTTCCCTATTTAAATTTACCCGCAATAGGTTGGGATCAGCGCAGTCGAAGCGGAGAAGGATATACTCAAGGATTATTTAGAGGAAACGGATTAATTTACCTTTCGACAGAATTTAGATTTCCCATTACCTGCGATCAAATGATAAGCGGAACCGTTTTTACCAATTTTGTAACTGCAAGTAATGTCGACAATAAAATACCACTTTTTAATTCAGTTCAGCCCGCCGCAGGAATTGGTTTGCGAATTTTAATCGACAAAAAAACGCGTACCAATTTAATTGTTGATTATGCATGGGGAAATAATTCAAAAGGATTTTATCTGAATGCCGGAGAATCATTTTAGAATTTTTAAGAAAAAATAACACATCAAATCAAAAAAGTAAAAGCATTCATTATCGTGAGTGCTTTTTTTTGTAGTTACTAAAAGCTATTGTTCATAATTAAATCATAATTTATAACTATTGTGATTTATATTTTTAAACTCAATCCTTATTTTTGTTATACATACATTAATCAAAATGAAATTACTTATAGTCGAAGACGAACCAAATCTTTTATCCATTTTACGTAAAGGATTTGCCGAAAATAATAACGAAGTTAGTGTCGCCATGGACGGTACAACAGCGCTTGAAATGCTTCATAACTATAATTTTGATGTTGTGATTTTAGATGTTATGTTGCCGGATATTAACGGAATCGAAATTTGCAGACGTTTACGTGCCAGTAAAAATTTTATTCCTGTTTTGCTTTTAACAGCCCTTGGAACTTCAGAAAATATCGTAACCGGACTCAACGCAGGTGCCGATGATTATCTCGTTAAACCATTTAAATTTGGAGAACTTGATGCCAGAGTAAACGCTTTGCATAGAAGAGCACATCAGGAAACCGAAAAAATTGACACCATAATAGTTGGCGATTTAGAGATAAATGCACGCGCTAAATCAGTAAAAAGAGACGGTGAATCCATAATTTTAACCGCAAAGGAATTTAAATTACTGTATTATTTAGCTAAAAATAGCGGAAGAATTGTTTCCAGAGATCAAATTTTAGACAATGTCTGGGACATTAATTTTGATATGAATACCAATGTTGTGGATGTTTATATCACGTATTTAAGAAAAAAAATAGATAAACCTTTTGATACCAAACTCATTCATACCATGAAAGGTTTAGGTTATGTTATAAAGCCATAAAATGGATATAAGAAAAAAAATTACTTTTACTTATGTAGCACTTTCCACCCTTAGTACTTTACTATTGTGTATTGTTGTTTTTGTTTTGTTTAGGGAAAATAACCGATATCACTTCTTAAAACGACTTGAAGACAGAGCTAAAATTGTGGCTTCGATTCATTTTCAAAATGATCCTGAAAAGAGTAGATATTATAGTGAATTAAAAAAGAACGGGCTTGAAGAACTTATCGAAGAAGAAGAATTTGTTCTAAAAATAAACAGCGCTAATAGTTTTGATTATAATACTAAATTAAATTTACCAAACGAGTTTTATACCAATGTTTTAACAACCGGAGAAGATTATTTTGAAGTAAACAGCAAGTATTATTTAGGACAGGTTTTCAAAGAAAATAATCAAAAATACATTGTAATTGTTGGCGCAAGAGATCGAAGAGGAAAAACGACGACTATTTTTATCGCAAAAATATTGATTTTTGGAGGTTTCGGATTCATACTTTTAGCCTTCTTTTTAGGACGCTTTCTGGCGAAACGCGTCATTAATCCGGTTGCAAGAATTACTAAAGAAGTAAATAGAATTAGTGCTTCAAACCTTCATAACAGATTACCGGAAGTTAAAAACTCAGATGAAATTTCGGATCTTACTGAAACTTTCAATGATATGCTGGATCGTTTAGAAACCTCTTTTGAAATTCAGGCAAATTTTATAAATAATGCTTCTCATGAGTTAAAAACGCCAATTACAACCATTATTGCCGAGTCTGAAATTATGCTTCTTAAAGAAAGGGATGTTGCAGAATATGTCGAATCTTTAGGGAATATATACAATCAGGCTTCGAAATTAGGAAACCTGACCGAAAGCTTATTAAAACTCACGCAAACGGGTTACGATGGCAAAAAACAAGTACTGGATATTGCCAGAATCGATGAATTATTAATGGATGTTAAATCAGATCTTGATAAAATTTATCCGGACAATCGTGTGAGCATGAAATTTAATTTTGCTCCCAAAGATTCTAATTTGCTATTAATTCCGTGTAATAAACCACTTTTGGAGCTTGCTATTAACAATATTGTTACAAACGGAGTAAAATATTCAGATAATAATGAAGTTTTTGTAACGCTTTCTGCCAATCAGGAATCGATTAAAATTGCGATTAATGATATTGGTATAGGAATTCCACCCGAAGATATTCCGCATTTGTATGAACCATTTTTTAGAGGGAAAATTGCCACTAAGTATATAGGTTATGGTTTAGGACTTCCTTTGGCTTCAAAAATTATTCGCATGCACGATGGCGAAATACAAGTACAATCAGAGCAAAACAAAGGAACAATTGTAACCATTGTTTTCAATAAATCAAAAATCAAGAAAAACAACATTAAAAAATCTAATGTTGAATCTTAGAAAATTCTAATTTTAAATTAAGACCCTTCTAATTTTGCAGGACTTATTTTGTATGTATAAACTAAACGATTATACATATGAAAAATTTCCTAATACCTACGACTTTAAAAGATGATACTATTTGTGCTGTAAAGTCAGCAGTGGATCAGGCAAAATCATCAGGATGTGAAATCATTTTAATGATGGTTTCAGATGCTCCGGATACTTTTTCATCATCAGGATATTTGCGCGAAATGCGTACCGGACTTACTCCAAGTCAGGAAGAAGTACTTGAAACTTGTCGCTACATTATAGATCATACACCAAACTGCAAAATAAAAGTTCACAACCAGTACGGACTTTCGTCTCCTATATTTAAACGAATTATTGATGTTTTCTCAGTAAAACTAATTGTTTTAACGAACTCTTATAAGCAAGAAACAAAACGAATTCACCAATATTTGATACAATTGGCAGCCAATCAAAAATGTCCAATTTTACATTTAGGAACAGAGAAATACAAGGAAGATTTCAATAAAGCACTTTACATTGAGAACGCACGTGCCAATATGCATGTTAAGGATGTTCAGCAATTTTTGAATGCGAATTTCTCATTTGAGATTGTAAGTCAGACCTCTAATTTTGATGATAACTACGAAAAATTCGCCCCTTATTTATCAGAAGCGATTTCAAAATACGATATCGATTTGTTAGTTGAAACTCGTAAAGGAGAAAAAATCAAATTCAAGAAAACTAAAAAAGAAAATGTAAACGACAAACTAGGACTTCCGGTTTTGTCTTTATATGAAGAATTGGCATAAGCCCGAATTACTTCCAAAAAAAATATAATTTTTAATTAAAAACCGAAAATATGTTATTAAAGAAAAGAATACCAATGAAGTACGTTCTCGGGAAAATTAAAGTAGAACTATGTCTCGTATTGGCTTACACCATATTATTTGAAATATTGCATAACTATTTCATCAATCTGCCAGTAGATATCCCAATTGCAATTCCTACAATGATTGGAACAATTATATCCTTATTGTTAGCTTTTAAATCAAATCAGGCTTACGACAGATGGTGGGAAGCACGAATTGTTTGGGGGGCAATTGTTAATGATTCCAGAACATTAATTCGTCAGGTTTTGACGTTTTATAAAGATCCTGATTTTTCTGTAGAAGCAAATGAATTTAAAGAAAATTTTGCGAAAAGACAAATTGCGTGGTGTTATAGTTTAGGACAATCCTTAAGAAATAAAGATGCCTTAAAACCGCTTGAAGGTTTGATTAGCGAAGAAGAAATGCGTTTTGTAAAAAATCATCAAAACATTCCAAATGCGATTTTGCTTTTGCATGCAAGAGATCTTAGAAATGCGAAAAATGACAAACGTATTAATATGTATCAGCAAGTTGAAATTGACAATACATTATCAAGATTGTGTGATGAAATGGGTAAATGTGAAAGAATTAAAAATACTATTTTCCCAACAACATACAGCATGTATATCAGAATGACCTTGTGTTTGTTTATTATATTATTGCCTTTTGGATTAATTAGTGTTTTAAGCTGGTTTGCAATTCCGTTAATTACCGCAATTGCCGGAGCTTTCTTTCTAATCGAAAAAATGGCAATTCATTTACAGGATCCGTTCGAAAACAGACCTACAGATACGCCTGTAACCACAATTGCCAATACAATTGAAAAAAATATAACACAAATGTTAAACGAATATCAAAGCGAATTTGATATCATCAATGAATTTCATCTTCATCCTGAAGTTAAAAAAGTAGAAAAAAATAATGCTTATTATGTTTTATAATTAAATTGATTTTGGTTTCAATTTGTTAGCCGGACAACGTGTATAAAAACTGTTGTCTGGCTTTTTTTATGCTAATCTGCAAATTATTTTAACACATAGAAACATAGAATTTATCTGCTTAAAAAAAGGCGTTTCACTTGTTTAAATACACATAAGAGGCTGATGTGAAAGAAATGTATTTCTTTTTGTTTACTTTTTTTTAAAACCAAAAAGCTATGTTTCTATGTGTTAAAAAAAATCACATTTAATCAATTGTGATTACCTATGAAGCAATCTTCCTAAAATCTGTATTGATTGTCTCAATTCATTCGTCCACGGTAAACCAAAACTCAATCGCATACAATTTGAAAACTGATCCTGAAAAGAGAAAATCCTGCCAGGCGCAATACTAATTTTATGCTGCATTGCAAGATGATAAAATGCCGCCGTATCAATACTTTTATCCAGTTCGATCCAAAGAAAAAATCCACCTTGCGGCTGACTTACTTTAGTTCCTTTTGGGAAAGATTCCAGAACAGTATTAATGTAATTATTGCAATTATGATTCAAAATCTGTCTTATTTTTCGAAGATGATTCTCATACCGACCATTTTTAAGAAAATCTCCAACAACCTGATGCGTAATAGTAGGCGAGGAGAGCGAGTGATAAATTTTGTTGCGTAAAATCTCTTTTTTAAATTTCCCCGGCGAAACCCAACCCACTCGATATCCCGGAGCCAGAGTTTTAGAGACAGAACTGCAGCACAATACAATTCCGCTTTCGTCATAGGTTTTACAATTTGTAGGTCGGCTGGAGCCAAAGTACAAATCGCCGTGAATATCATCCTCAATCAACGGAATATTATAAAACTCCATTAATTTAACCACTTCTATTTTATGCTCAGCCGGCATCATACTTCCGGACGGATTACTGAAATTACTCATCAGCAAACACAATTTTACTTTTTTAGTCGAAAGTGCTTTTTTTAAGGCATCTAACTCAATTCCCGTAGTCATGTTTGTAGGCAATTCCATGATATACAATCCCAGCGATTTAGCTAATTGCAAAATTCCAAAGTACGCAGGACTTTCAGTAATAATAGTATCTCCTGGTTTCGTCAGCGTCATTAAACAATGCGATATCGCACTTGTACAACCCGGCGTTGTAATAATATCTTCTTCTGTTAAAGATCCGCCCCATGTAAAAGACCATCTTGCAATTTCCCTTCTTAAATTTGGATTTCCTTTTACCTGTTCGTAACTCGTTCCGCTATTTGGCAATTCTCGCATCGCCTGAATCATTCCCTTGTTTAATTTCGCAATCGGCAAAAGCTCATTTGAAGGAAAACCCAACGAAAGCATTGTGATATTTTTATCCGTCATATTACCATAAACCTGATCGATTAAATCTTCACGATCAACATTTACGCATTTTAAAATAGGACTGCTTGGCGAAGGTTCTGTAATAATTCGTGCCGATGTATTACTCACATAATAACCGGATTGTGGACGCGATTCAATTAACGATCTGCTTTCGACTTCATAATATGCTTTACTTACCGTACTCATGCTGTAGCCGGTTTCAGCACAGACTTCACGGATTGAAGGCAGCTTATCTCCAACATTTAAAACGCCTGATTTTATCTGTTTTTCGATTCTGTCAGCAAATTGCACATACAAGTAATTGGAATTTTTCATAAAAAAAAACTGTTATGGTGCAATTTACAAAAACTGTATCTGTATTGCTGTTTTATTTTTTAGAAATTTGCTTTAATAAGAAAACTAAACAAAAACCAAGATTTGTGAAAACAACAAAATACTACTTAGCCGCAATAACCTGCTTTATAATCTGGGGATTTTTTAGTTTGGTTTTAAAACCAATACACGAATATCCGTCTCTTGATATTTTATTCTATCGCGTTTTTAGCTGTAGTATTTTAATGTTGATTATTGCTTTTACTTTCAAAAGAAAAAGAATAAAAGAAGCAATAGAAACCTTTAAATCGATGTCAGCTTTTGAGAAACGCAAAACAGTTTTATTGAACATTGGCGGAAGCGTTTTTTTAATGGCAAACTGGTTTACATTTATCTATGTAATGAATCATGTTAGTGTAAAAGCGACTTCATTAGCCTATTTGGTTTGTCCAATTTTAACCACATTGCTGGCGTATTTTATATTGCATGAAAAACTCAGCAAAACCCAATGGATGGCAGTAGGATTAAGCATTTCCGGTTGTGTACTTTTATCATATGCCAATATAATGGATATGTTTTTCAGTATTATTATCGGTTTCACTTACGCTTCTTATTTAGTAAGCCAGCGTGTCAATAAAGGGTTTGACAAATTCATAATCCTGACATTTCATATTACATTGGCAGCATTATTTTTAGTGCCTATTTATCCCGCATATAGCGGACCAGTTCCAACAGAATTTAAGTTTTATTTCTGTATAGAAACCATCGCGATTTTGTTCACTATTTTTCCGTTGTTCCTTAATTTGTATGCCCTTTCCGGTATTAATTCATCAACAGTAGGAATGCTTTTAAACATAAACCCAATGATTGCTTTTCTGTTGGCAATTTTCGTTTATCACGAACCAATTGGCGACATACAAGTTATAGCCTATTGCATTGTTTTTCTTGCAGTATTAGTTTTTAATTCACATCATATTTTTGCCATAAAGCAAAGATTTACCACAATATCCAAAGATTCGAAGTAACGTTAGGTTATTATATTTTTTATTGGTTTAAAATGTTAATTACCAGAATCTTTACAGGATATTTAAACAGGAATGATTATTTTTTCGTTCCTGTTTTTTTTTGCCACGAATTGCACGAATAAACACGAATTTTTATTCTGTTTGGGTAACAAAATAATTCTTGAATTAGTCCCGAAAAAACTTAAAATTTTTATAGATCTGGCAGATAAAAAATTCGAGAAAATTCGTGTAATTCGTGGCAAACTTTTTTACTCTCAACAACTTTAATTAAAATTACCAGAATCTTAACAGCGTATTAAAGCAGGAATGAGTATTTTCATTCCTGATTTTTTATGCAATAAAGTGTAGAAAAATACTTGTCACACAAAGCAATTAAAAAATCATTTTAATCTGTGAATCCCGATAGCTATTGGGAGTGGCAAAAAACAATACAAACAGAACTATATTTATATGAAAAATACCAAACTTCAAGCCTTTATTCCGTTATTTTATTTAGTGTGGTCTGATGATTTGCTGACTCAGAAAGAGTTTACAACCATTCAGACATTTATCAATGATTTGACATGGCTTTCGCCCGAAGAAAAACAACAACTTGTTTCAAGATTAGACATTTCAAATCCGCCTTCGCGAAATGAACTCGCACAATGGAAATCAGATATTGAAAACAGCATTCAAAATAAAGAAGACATAAAATCAATATTTGATATTGCCGTAGCACTTTCTGAAAAAGATCTCGATATTTCGAAATTAGAATCTGATTTTATAAAATTAGAAAATGACCTTGGGATTTTAGGCGAAGAAGCACTTCAGAATTTCAAAACCAAAGCCCATTCTTTTACAGCAAATTCACAAACCAACAGTGATTTTGATATTCAGAAGATAACGGACATTTTAAATGGAAAAGAAGCAGCGATAATCAACAAAGTAAAATCGGTGATTTCAAGACCTGAATTTGCTTATGAAACTTCAACAGATATTAATGTATATCGTCAAACCGTTTACAATTGGTGTAAAATTCTCGCAGACGAAAATCTGGGCAATATGGCATATCCGGCACGACATGGCGGAGGAGAAAACATAGCCGATTATTTTGCTATTATGGAAACCTTGAGTTACCACGATTTGAGTTTAGTGATAAAATTTGGCGTTCAGTTTGGACTTTGGGGAATGAGCGTTCAATCTTTAGGAACCGAAAAACATTATGCCAAATACCTAAAAGATATTGGAAGTCTAAAAATTCCGGGTTGTTTTGCAATGACCGAAACACATCACGGTTCAAACGTAAAAGGACTGGAAACTACAGCAACTTATAATCATAACGATCAAACGTTTACGATTCATACGCCCAATAAAAATGCGCAGAAAGAATATATTGGGAACGCTGCAGTTCACGGACAAATGGCGACCGTTTTTGCCAAATTAATTATCGACGGGCACGATTATGGCGTAAATGCATTTGTTGTTCCGTTACGAGATACAAAAGGAAATACGTTAAACGGAATCACAATTGGTGATTGCGGACATAAAATGGGATTAAACGGCGTAGATAACGGAACAATTAGTTTTGATAATGTCGTAATTCCGAAAGAAAATATGCTGGATCGTTTTGCTTCGGTAAATGATAAAGGCGAATTTGAAAGCCCGATTCCGAGTGATAACCGACGCTTCTTTACCATGTTAGGTACTTTGGTTGGAGGACGAATCGGGATTCCGCGTTCGGCTTTGGCTGCAGCCAAATCAGGATTGACAATTGCCATTCGATACAGCGATCAACGTAGACAATTTGGACCAGAGGGAGGATCAGAAGTTCCGATTTTAAATTACAGAATGCATCAACGCAGATTATTTCCTCCGTTGGCTAAAACCTACGCCGTACATTTTGCCCTGCAATATCTTACGAAACGTTTCCTGAATAAAACCGAACCGGAAATGCAGGAAATTGAAGCGCTCGCTGCCGGAATGAAATCGTATTCAACCTGGTCAACAAGAGATATTTTGCAGGAATGCAGAGAGGCAATAGGAGGGAAAGGATATTTATCTGAAAACCGAATCGATGCCTTAAAAAATGATACCGAAATTTACACCACTTTTGAAGGGGATAATACCGTTTTGATGCAATTAGTAGCTAAAAATAGATTGTCTGAATTCAGAAAAGCGTTTGGAGAAATGGGAGCTGCAGGCATTATCAATTATGTTTATGAAAATGCAAAAACAGCCATTACAGAAAAAAATCCTATTGCAACCCGCAAAACAGATGATGAACATTTATTAGACGAAGAGTTTCATCTACAGGCTTTTATTCATAGAGAAAAAACAATTCTGGCTTCTGCCGCACGACGAATTAAAAAATTAGTCGACGGTGGTTTAGAACCTTACGATGCTTTTAATGTCGTGCAACACCAAATGATCGATGTCGCTCAGGCGTATTTAGAAAGAGTGGTTTTAGAACAATTTCAATTAGCAATAAAAGAAGTCGAAGATCAAAAATCAAAAGAAATTTTGACAAAACTAAATCATTTATATGCTCTTTCACAAATAGAAAAAAACAAAGCGTGGTATCTTGAAGATGGTTATATGGAAGCCGTAAAAACAAAAGCAATCCGTAAAATGGTCAATCAGCTTTGTTGGGATATTCGTCCCGATGCAGTTTCATTAGTGAACGCTTTTGATATTCCGGAAAGTTGTTTGGCGGCGCCAATTGCTGTTAAGTAAGATTTTTTAGAAGAAAGAGAATAGAAGCAAGAGAATAGAGTGAAGAGAATAGAAGCAAGAGAATAGAGGCAAGAGAATAGAAGCAAGAGAATAGAGTCAAAAGAATAGAGTCAAGAGAATAGAAGCAAGAGAATAGATTTTACCAGAGCTTTGTCAAAGTTTTAAAACTTTGACAAAGCTTTTTTTTTGGTAAAATTGAGTCTGCACATTTTTGTCAAAATAAAAATCTGCTCAATCTGCAAAATCTGCGAGAAAAAAAACTGAACAACCCAATTTATACTACAACAAAAACTAGTTAGTCATAAAATTATTTATATCAATTAATCAATCAAGCAATACTAAATCATAGATTTATTAAAATAATTCGATTTCTCGAAATCCATTATATTGATTGAAATCACTGGAACTTCCGGTAGAATATCATTTAGTTTAGAAACAATTGCTTTTGATAATTTCGCTTTTTCATCTGCATTTCGACCTTCCATGATATATCCAAACACATGAATAAAATCATCTAAGGAATTTCCGTTATTATAGTACGAAAAAGGATTGATACGAACTTTAATTTCAGACGCAATAAAAAGATCCGTTGATAATGCCGAATTAAAAACTTCCTGCATGATATCGTCCGCAGATTTTAACCGAATCACATTTTCTGAACAATCTATAATAAAATGAGGCATTTGTGTTTAGTTTTTTTTAATTAGAAATTTAATGTATTCAAATTTACATAAAACATTCGAGTGTGAATATCTCTTTACCTATATGAATTAATGTAAAATGAAATGACTTTTATACACAATCAAACTATGTTTCTATGTGTTAAAGAATTTTCCGCGAAGTTTTTCATATAATTTTCCTGTTACGAAATTCAAAATCTGCGACCTATAAATAATTCACATTTGTATTCACACTTTCTTATATTTGTGGGTCTCATTATATTTTAATTGTTTTGAAAAAATTTCTTTCGTTTATTCTGTTTGTTCTTTTAAGTATTCCTGTTTATTCATCGGATAGCACAGATACTATTTTGGCAAAATTAAACGATGCTCTTAAAAATAAAGCACATTATGTTCGCCTTAAAGAAGAACGTATTGCGAACTTCAAAAAAATAAAATCCGAAGATTTAACGAAAGAACAAGAGTACAATTACAACAAAACCTTATATACAGAATACCAGAAATTCAACTCAGATTCGGCTATTTTTTATGTAAAAAAGAATCTGAAAATTGCGAATGAACTTCAGAATCAGGAATTACTCAATCTGGCAAATTTGCAATTGGTAACACTTTATTCCTCTTCGGGAAAATATCGTGAATCTGAAGCAATTTTAAAAAATATTAATAAAAATACATTATCAAGATCTTTGCTTCAAACGTATTATATCGCGTATCGTGAATTTTTTGAACACTATGCTGCAAATAGTTATGATATAAAATACATTCAGCAAATACGCCAATATCGCGATTCGTTAGTTACAGTTTTAGAACCCAATACGCTGAATTATCAAATTACTAAGATTCAGCAAGTAATGGCCAAGAAAAATTTTGCTCTTGCCGAAAAACAATTACTGCAATTATTTAGTACAATAAAAGAAGATAATCCGCAATATGCCATGATTACCTATCTTTTAGGAAGTATTTATGAAGCGAAACATCAATTAGAATTAAGAAAGAAATACTACGCACTTTCAGCAACTTCAGATATTAGAAATGCCAATAAAGACAATGCTTCGCTGCAGGAATTGGCATTGGTTTTTTATCAGGTTGGAGATGTTGATATGGCGTATAAATTAACGCAATCGGCTATTGAAGATGCACTTTATTGCAATGTTCAGTTTCGCACCTTATTAATGTCAGAAGTGTATTCGATCATCAATACCGTTTATTTAGAAAGAGAAGCAAAACGAAAAACCGACTTGCAATTGTATCTTTTATGCATCAGTTTATTATCGGCATTTTTAATAGTAGCCGTAATTTATGTCTACAAGCAAATGAAAAAAGTGTCCAGAATTCGTGGAGAACTTTATGAAACCAGCCAGAAATTAGCCGAATTAAACAAAGACATTACAGAAACTAATAATCAGCTTCAGGAACGTAACGCGCAATTATCAGAATCAAATCATATTAAGGAGGAATATATTGCGCACTTTTTCAGCCTTTGTTCTACTTACATCAATAAGCTCGAAAATTACCGTATTATTTTAAACAAAAAAGCCACTGCAAAACAGTTTGATGAGATTTACAAAATGCTAAAATCGACTACTTTGGTTGATAATGAACTGGAGGAATTATACAAAAACTTTGATATTATCTTTCTGAATTTATATCCCACTTTCGTGAAAGATTTCAACGCACTTTTAATTAAGGAAGAACAAATCATTTTAAAACAAGGAGAACTTCTTAACACAGAACTTAGAATTTTTGCTTTGATTCGGTTGGGAATTACCGACAGTGTAAAAATTGCAGCTTTTCTGAGATACTCTTTAAGCACCATTTATAATTACAGAACCAGAGCCCGAAATAAAGCTGCAGTTTCCCGAAATGATTTTGAAGAAATGGTCATTAAAATTGGCTTAATTTCATTAAAAGTCTAATTTTTTATTTTAAAATCACTACTTTTTTTGGTCTATATTTTTTATTAAATAATTGATAATCAAATATTTGATTTTTTATTTCACTACTTTTTTTCGTTTAAAAATCCAAGACGAACTATAACGTTTTAGCTTTACAATATTATTAAAAGGTATTTATCACTTTATAGTGCCTTTTAGATTGTACCTTAAATGCTTTAATAAATTAATAGTTATGTTTAAAAACGTTAAAACAATTGTTGTTTTACTTTTGTTGAGCTCTATCGGTGTGACTGCACAGAATAAAGTTCCGGTTTATCTAGATGATAAAAAGCCAATTACTGAGCGTGTAGAAGATGCGCTTAAGAGAATGACAACAGGGGAAAAAATTGCCATGATTCATGCGCAATCAAAATTTAGTTCGCCGGGAGTAAAACGTTTAGGAATTCCGGAAAACTGGATGACTGACGGACCTCACGGAATTCGTACCGAAGTTTTATGGGACGAATGGGATCAGGCAGGCTGGACAAATGATTCTTGTATTGCATTTCCGGCTTTGACCGCACTTTCTGCAACCTGGAACAAAGAGTTATCTTCTTTATACGGAAAATCTATTGGAGAAGAAGCACGTTACCGTAACAAAAATGTATTATTAGGACCCGGAGTTAACATTTACAGAACACCTTTAAACGGTCGTAACTTCGAATATATGGGAGAAGATCCTTTTTTGACTTCAAAAATGGTGGTTCCTTATATTAAAGGGGTGCAATTAAACGGAGTTGCTGCTTGTGTAAAACATTTTGCTTTAAACAATCAGGAAACAAACCGTAACTCTGTAAACGTAATTGTGGATGATCGTGCACTTTATGAAATTTATTTACCGGCTTTTAAAGCTGCAGTTCAGGAAGGTGATGCATGGGCAATTATGGGTTCATACAATAAATATAAAGGACAGCAATGTTGCCACAACGAATTTTTACTAAACGATATTCTTCGTGGAGAATGGGGTTTTAAAGGAGTTGTAGTTTCAGATTGGGGAGGAGTTAACGATACAAAACAAGCCATTCATAATGGTTTAGATATGGAGTTTGGTTCTTGGACCAATGGGCTTTCATGGGGAACAAGTAATGCTTATGATAATTACTTTTTAGCCAAACCATACTCTGAAATGATCAGAAAAGGTGAAATTGGAACTAAAGAATTAGATGAAAAAGTACGCCGTATTTTGCGTTTATCATTCTTAACAACAATGGATAAAAACAGACCTTTTGGATCTTTTGGAACAGAAGAGCACGCTCAGGCAGGTTTAAAAATTGCAGAGGAAGGAATCGTATTGCTTCAAAACAACAATAATATTTTACCAATTAATCTTTCTAAAACAAAGAAAATCGCGGTTATTGGTGAAAATGCAATCAAAATGATGACTGTAGGAGGAGGAAGTTCTTCTCTTAAAGCAAGATATGAAATCACCCCACTTGAAGGATTAAAGAAAAAAATAGGAACTCAGGCTGAAATCGTTTATGCACGTGGTTATGTTGGAGATCCAACAAGTAATTATAACGGAGTAATTGCAAAAGTAAGTTTAGAAGAGAAACGTTCTCCTGCTGAATTGACTGCCGAAGCTTTGAAAATTGCGAAAGATGCTGACATCGTTATTTTTATTGGAGGTTTGAATAAAAGTGAAAATCAGGATGATGAAGGACATGATCGTAAGGAATTAGGTTTGCCATACGGACAGGATAAATTAATAAGTGAATTAGTTAAAGTAAATAAAAATGTAGTTTTTGTAAATATCTCAGGAAATGCTGTGGCAATGCCGTGGGTAAAAGAAGTTCCTGGAATTTTACAAGGTTGGTTTTTAGGTACAGAAGCAGGAAATGCTTTGGCAAATGTTTTAGTTGGAGATGTAAATCCTTCAGGAAAATTAACTTTTACTTTCCCTGTAAAATTATCTGATAACGGCGCTCATGCTTTAGGGGAATTTCCAGGTGGAGAAGATGTTACTTACAAAGAAAGTATTTTTGTAGGATACCGTTGGGCAGACAAACAAAAAGCAAAACCATTATTCTCTTTCGGTCACGGTTTAAGTTACACGACTTTTGAATACGGAAAAGTAACGGCAGATAAAAAACAAATGTCAGCTGCAGATCAGATTACATTTACAGTAAAAGTGAAAAACACAGGATCAAGAGAAGGATCAGAAATTGTTCAGCTTTATATCAGCGATTTAAAATCTTCATTACCACGTCCGATTAAGGAATTAAAAGGATTCGAGAAAATTTCGCTTAAAGCGGGAGAAGAAAAAACAGTGACTTTTACAGTAGACAAAACTGCATTAAGCTTTTTTGATGACAAAAAACACGACTGGGTTGCTGAACCGGGAGCTTTTGAAGCAATCGTAGGAGCATCATCTACAAATATAAAATCTAAAGTGGGATTCTCACTTCAATAATTTCATTATTTCTAAATTGGTTGGTTGTAAAGCTGCAAGTGTAAAAAGTTGCAGCTTTGCTTTTTGAGGAAAGTTAAAATGAAAGATGTTAGAATTTTGTATTTTATAAATAAAAATAAGAACATGAAAAAAATTGTACTTAGCGCTATAGTTTTATTTTTAGCGCAAAATCTTTTGGCGCAAAGCCTGAATAAAATGCAATGGTTTAATGAACCTGAAAAATGGGAAATTAAAGACAATGCCTTGATTATGAATGTTACGGCAAATAGTGATTACTGGCGTATTTCACATTACGGATTCACAGTGGATGATGCGCCGTTTTATTATGCAACTTACGGAGGTGAATTTGAAGCAAAAGTAAAACTAACCGGAAACTATATCGCCCGTTTTGACCAGATGGGATTAATGCTTCGAATTGACGAGAAAAACTACATCAAAACCGGAGTGGAGTTTGTCGACGGAAAATTCAATATCAGCACCGTTGTAACGCACGACAAAAGCGATTGGAGTGTTACAACTTTAGAAAAAGCACCGCCATTTATATGGATCAAAGTCGTGAGACGATTAGATGCTGTTGAAGTATTTTATTCTTTTGATGACAAAAATTACATCATGACCAGAAATGCACCATTACAAGACAATACGCCAGTTATGGTAGGTTTAATGGCTGCATCACCGGACGGAAAAGGTTTTGAAGCTAAATTTGAAAATTTCAAAGTAACCCACTTACCGGATCAACGCAGATTAGAATGGCTTAAAAAACACGAGAATTAATTTTTAATTATAAATTATTGATTGTTAATTATTAATGAAAAACCATCAAATGACAATTCAGTAATTAATAACTAATAAACGACAACTAACCATTAATAACTAACCATTAACAATCAACAATTAATATGATTGATATTAAACCAAAAAAACATTATGAAATACTGGACGGCTTACGTGGAGTTGCCGCGATTTTAGTAGTTATATTTCACATTTTCGAAGCCCATAATGGCGGAAGCCGTTTTAATCAGATTATCAATCACGGTTATCTTGCGGTTGATTTCTTTTTTCTTTTATCAGGATTTGTTGTGGCTTATGCTTATGATGATCGCTGGGGAAAAATGACCCAATGGGAGTTTTACAAACGCAGATTGATTCGGTTACAGCCCATGGTAATTATGGGAATGATCGTAGGAGCAATATTTTACTATTTTCAGGCTTCGGGTATTTTCCCGATGATTGCAGGAATGCCAGTCTGGAAAGTAATTGTAACAATGGTTATCGGGTTTACATTATTGCCAGTTCCGCCATCGCTGGAAATTAGAGGCTGGGGCGAAATGCATCCGCTTAACGGACCTGCATGGTCACTTTTCTTCGAATATATTGCCAATATTTTATACGCCTTATTCTTTCGTAAATTCTCTAATAAAGTTTTAGGTGTCTTTGTTTTTATATTCGCCGCATTGCTGATTAATTACACGGTTTATGGGCCAAAAGGCGACGTTATTGGCGGTTGGTCTTTAAATCTGGAACAATTAAATGTTGGATTTACCAGATTATTATATCCGTTTTTTGCCGGAGTTTTACTTTCAAGATTAGGAAAATTAATTCATATAAAAGGAGCATTCTGGATTTGCAGTTTGCTAATTCTGGTTCTTTTTTCAATACCAAGAATTGGCGACGAAAGCACTTTATGGATGAATGGTTTATATGAATCAGTTGTTATCATTATTTTCTTTCCGTTAATCGTTGCAATTGGAGCCGGAGGAGAAATAAAAAATGCACTTTCAATCAAAATATGCAAAGCTTTAGGAGATATTTCATACCCAATTTATATCACACATTATCCGTTGATTTATTGGTATACCGCTTGGGTAATTGATAATAAAGTTTCTTTAAAAGATGGTTATCTGGTAGGAATTGGAGTTTTAATTTCAAGTATTACAATAGCTTTTTTATGTTTGAAATTCTATGATGAACCTGTACGCAATTGGTTGTTGAAAAGGAGCAAAAGGGGATAGGTTCAAAGGAGCAAAGGTTCAAAGGGACAAAGGTTCAAAAGTATTGAGGTAATCACCGGAAAACTTTTGCAACTTTTTACCTATGAACCTTTTAAAACTATTTTGTTAGTTATACATACGAAAAAAGGGATGAAACATTTTGTGTTTCATCCCTTTTGTATTTATAGAAATTTGTTCGCAGAAATGCAAAGCATTGCATCTTTTTATGCCACAGATTATAGGATTAAAATGATTCAAAAATCAGCGTTAATCCGTAAAACCAGTTCTATCCGTGGGAAATTTAAAACTTTGTCCCTCTGAACCTTTGCCTCTTTGAACCTTAAAAAAAACTTATATCACAGACTAAAATGATTCAAAAATCAGCGTTAACCCGTAAAACCAGTTCTATCCGTGGGCAATTTAAAACTTTGTCCCTTTGAACCTTTGCCTCTTTGAACCTTAAAAAGATTTATTCTAAAACCAATGCTCCTAAAGCTTCCTTGCTAAAACCTTTCAATTGATCGGTTTTTCCGGCTTTAATTTTTGCAACCCAATTAGGATCAGATAAAAGAGGTCTTCCTACGGCAACTAGATCAAAATCACCTCTGTCAAAACGTCTGTTTAATTCCTCTAAAGAAGTTGGCTGAGAACTTTCACCCGCAAATGCACCAAAGAAATCTCCCGAAAGTCCCACAGAACCTACCGTAATAGTTGGAGCTCCCGTAACTTTTTTAGCCCATCCTGCAAAGTTCAAATCAGATTCTTCAAATTCAGGTTCCCAGAATCTACGTTGCGAACAATGTAAAATATCAACACCTTCATCAACAAGAGGCGTAAGCCAGGCTTCTAATTCCTGTGGATTCTTAGCCAGTTTATAATCATAATCAGAAGGTTTAAATTGAGAAAATCTCATGATTACAGCAAAATCATTACCCACTTGTTTTCTGATTTCTTTAACCACTTCAATAGCAAAACGATTACGTTCCGGAAGTGTTTTCCCACCATAAATATCAGTACGTAAATTAGTTTCAGCTCTAAAAAACTGATCAATTAAATATCCGTGAGCACCGTGAATTTCGATAGTATCAAAACCTAATCTTTTAGCATCGGCAGCAGCCTTTCCAAAAGCAATAATGGTATCTTCAATATCTTTTTCAGACATTGTATTTCCGTTACTAAAATCAGGTCGGTTTAATCCGGACGGACCTTCAAAAGGTACTGGCGGAACCCATCCTGAATGATGATTGTCCATGATTCCCATATGCCAGATTTGTGGTCCCATTGAACCTCCTGCAGCATGAACTTCATCTATTACTTTTTTCCATCCGTTCAAAGCTGCTTCACCGTGAAAATGCGGCACATTAGCATCGTTTGATGATGAAAGTCTGTCAATAACAGTTCCTTCAGATAATATTAAACCAACTTCTCCTTCAGCTCTTTTTTGGTAGTAAGAAGCTACTTCATCAGTTGGAACTCCGTTTGGAGAAAATGAGCGCGTCATTGGCGCCATTACGATTCTATTTTTAAGATTTAACGTTTTTAAGTTAAATGGCGAAAACAGGTTGTTTGTACTCATAGTAATTTACAAATTAGATTGAATTAAGTTACTGAGTGCTTCAAAGGCACCTTCGTTACGTTTATAGTAAGTCCATTGTCCCACGCGTTTTGATTCTATAAATCCTGCACGTTGTAAAATAGACAAGTATTCAGAGACAGTTGATTGTGTCAAGCCGGCTTTGGCTTGTATTTGTCCAACACAAACCCCGTGTTCAAATCCTGCATGCTGGAGCTGATCCGGAAAATTTATTTCAGGTTCTTTTAACCATTCCAGCATTTGTAATCTGGATTTGTTGGAGAGTGCCTTAAAGATTTCTATTGGTTCCATGCCGCAAATATATCGACTTTTCCCGATATACCAATCTAAAGAAAAATATTTAGGAAAATTTTAAGATGGAGAAGTACAATTGGAAGATTTTAATAAAGAAAATTTATATTTGCTTTGAAAAATTAATCGCGCAAAGTCGCAGAGTCGCAAAGTTTAATTTTAAGTTTTAATTTTTAAAAACTTTGCGTCTTTGCGACTTTGCGCGATTTGAAAATAAACTTAATCAATTATGAAAAAAACTTTACTTATTTTAGGATTTTTATGTTGTGTAATAACAAACTCAAAAGCTCAGGTTGTAGGAACTGATATTGGAGATATTGCTCCCGAAATCGATCTTCCGGATCCAAAAGGAAATAACGTTGTACTTTCTTCCTTAAGAGGAGAATTAGTATTAATCGATTTTTGGGCTTCATGGTGCGGACCAAGTATTAAGGAACAACCACAATTGATAAAACTATACAATACTTATCCTGATAAATTTACTATTTACAGCGTTTCAATGGATACTAAAAAACCGCTTTGGCTTGCTGCAATTGCAAAGCAAAAATTACCGTGGACACAAGTAAGTGATTTAAAATATTGGCAATCTCCTGTTATTGGGGATTATATGCTGCAATCCGTTCCATTGAATTTTCTAATCGATAAAAACGGAATTATCTTGGCTAAAAACATTCACGGAAACGCCTTGAACGAAATGGTAAAAAGTTTATTGACAGCACAGTAAAATTGAACTAATAAAAACTTTGAGTATATTGCTGTTTCAAACAGACAAACAATAATAAAATTTCAAAGTAAATTATGATCAAAACTTCTGTACTATTATTTTTTATGGTATTTGCATTCAATTGTAATGCACAAAACATAGAAACAGTTAATAAAGTAAAATCTTCCTATCAAAAATGCTTAAATAGCGGAAGCGGTATGAAAAATTGTTCGATTGAATATTATAATCAATCGGATAGTTTATTGAATGTTGCTTACAAGAATTTAAAACTGAAACTGAGTTCAAAAGAACAATCTAAATTGAAAAAAGAACAATTAGACTGGCTGAAAAAGCGTGATTTATATTTTGAAAAAATATATGCTGATACTAAAAAAGAAGGTCATTTTATAGAAGGAAGCAGTGATTTTGACATGGTTATTTTTGATGAAAAAGCAAATTATGTTTTTTCAAGAGTTAAAGAAATTATTAAAAGAATTTAAAATTTCTTTAAAACAAATTGATAAATGCAATCAAAACTCAATATAACTGAATTCAGAGAAAAATTAGGGAATAGTACAGAATTTGGTTCACTAAAAGTAAATTGGAGTCCTTTTCGATTATTTCCTTCGTTTGGCGGAAAAAAGCCTTTTTACGGATTTTTTGATGATGAAAGTTTTCATTTAACCATAAATTCAGTAAAATCACCAACATATTTTATAATAAAAGGAAAATATAAAAGCGTTAACAATATACTTAAAATCGATTGTATTGTTGAAGCAAATAGTAAAATCCAGTTGTTTTGGGTAAAATTTTCTCCAGTAATTTGTTTAGTTGCAATTAATTTGTTTTTTCTTTTTTTTGCTAAAGGATTAAGAAAAGGATCTACAATTGTTAATTTATTTTTACTTGTTATAATTTTCTATTCAAGATGGAAAGAGGATCGAAAAAGGAGAAAATTAGAACAGAAGTTTATTGAAATTTTTGAGATTAAACTGGCTTCAAAAAAATAAAAAGTAATTCTAAATTAAAACCATTTCATTAATTATAGATTGTAAGAAGGTGCCGCAATCTAAGATTGACCTATTGAAATTAATACAATAGTAAATATTGGAAAATTAATTCAACCTGTCAGCATGATTTCTAACACCGCCAAAACTCGTCTTCAACATTTCCCTAATTTGAAATTGAGTTTTATTTCGGGTAATATTTTTCCATTCACTAAAATCAAAAATGTGGATTTCCTGCGCATTAGAGTTTGTAACGAAAGAAAGTCTTGCAATCGAATATTTGTAATACTTTAATTCGTGAGAGATATGACGATCCGGAACCACAATAAGAATGGTCTCCCATTCCAGAAAGTTTTTAGGAACATCTTCTCTTTCAGTTAAACCAAGAGCTTCAAAAAAGGCAATAATCTTTTGATCATTAAGTTTGTCAATTTTTTGATCGACGCGTTTAATGGTACTCATAAGTTTACTTTCGTCTTTAATAACACTCATAATAATAGTTGATTTTTGTTTTTTAAGTTAATTTCAATATAAAATTACATCAAAACATAACAATTTGATAAAAGAGAGGCAATAGAATGATTCTAAATTTTACTATTGGACTTTAAGTGCTTGTATCGCTAATATTAAATAAAGCAAAACAGAGAGAAAAACTTTCGATAAAACACTTGAAACAGTACTGTTCATGATTGCAATTTGATAAAATACTATTGATTTATTCCGTTTTAAAATCATATTTTTATCGCTCTTTGTTAACCAACCTATTTATGAAACCTATTTCTCACAAAGAAATTTTACTTTATTTTATATTTTTAATTTCCATTACTTCATTTTCTCAAAATAAATCAGATCGGGAATTGATATTAATCGACAAAGACTGGCGTTTTTCGTTAGGTCATTTGTACGATACACAAAAAGATTTCGGTCATGCCGAAGGTTATTTTTCTTATTTGGCAAAAACCGGTTTTGGAGATGGTCCCGCAGCGCCGGGATTTGATGATCGTGCCTGGAGAAAATTAGATCTTCCCCATGATTGGGTTGTTGAACAATCTTTTAGTGAAAAAGCAAGTTATAGCCACGGTTTTAAAGTTGCCGGAAAAGGCTTTCCTGAAAAAAGCGTTGGTTGGTACCGAAAAAAAATCACCATTCCGCAAAGCGATCAGGGAAAAATTATTTCGCTGAAATTCGACGGCGTATTTAGAAATTCAAAAGTCTTTTTCAACGGTCATTTCCTGGGAACAGAAGAAAGCGGATACAACGGTTTTCATTATGATGTAACGGCTTATATCAATTATGGCGGAGAAAATACAATTGTAGTTCGTGCAGATGCGTCGATGGAAGAAGGTTGGTTTTATGAAGGCGCGGGAATTTATAGACATGTTTATCTACAAAAGACAAATCCGTTACATGTGATCCAAAACGGAACTTACATAACATCAGAAATTCAGAATAATAATGCTGAAGTTACTGCCGAAGTTACAATTGAAAATAAAGGAAACTATAAAGGTCAAATCGAAATTTCCCAGATTATTATTGATGCTTTGGGAAAAGAAGTTGCTACTATTTCTGAAAATGCTTCGGCACCGGAATTTTATAAAACTGCAAAATTTACTTCAAAAATAAAAGTCACTAATGCGTTATTATGGGATATTGATGCGCCGAATTTGTATCGATTGCTAACGCAGATTAAAAAAGAAGGCAAAATTGTAGATAATTACGAAACAAATTTCGGGATAAGAACTATTCATTTTGATGCCGAAAAAGGTTTTTTCCTTAACGGAAAACCGGTAAAATTAAAAGGAACAAACAACCATCAGGATCATGCAGGAATTGGAACTGCTTTGCCTGACGAATTGCAATATTACCGAATCAAAAAGCTGAAAGAAATGGGTTCGAACGCTTATCGCTGTTCGCATAATCCGCCAACTCCGGAATTGCTTGATGCCTGCGATAAACTGGGAATGTTGGTGATTGACGAAACCCGTTTAATGGGAATTAATGAATATCATTTGAACGATTTAAAACGAATGATTGAACGCGACCGTAATCATCCAAGTATAATTTGCTGGTCTGTAGGTAATGAAGAGTGGAATATTGAAGGCGGAATTACAGGCGAACGCATTACAAATGTGATGCAGGGATTTAGTAAAAGTATCGATCCTACAAGACCTGTAACGGTGGGAATTAGCAGTGGTTTTAAAAGCGGAATATCATCCGTAGTCGAAATTATGGGCTACAATTATATGGGAAATGGCGATATCGATGCACATAGAGATGAATTCAAAAACCAACCCGGAATGGGAACGGAGGAAGGTTCGACTTTTGCAACGCGAGGGATTTATTTTACAGATGATGCGAAACATTATCAAAGTGCTTACGACAAAAAACCTCGCCCAACTTTTTATAGTATCGAAGAAGGCTGGAAATTTTATGCCACACGTCAATATCTGGCAGGAATGTTTATCTGGACCGGTTTTGATTATCGCGGAGAACCAACGCCTTATGGATGGCCGTCTGTGACATCGTATTTTGGAATGATGGATGTTTGCGGTTTCCCGAAAGACAATGTATTTTATCTCAAATCATGGTGGGGAAATGCACCAGTTTTACACATCATGCCACATTGGAACTGGAACGGAATGGAAGGCAAAGAAATAGATGTTTGGGTACATTCTAATTGTGATGAAGTCGAACTTTTTCTCAACAAAAAGAGCCTCGGAAAAAAGACAATGGAACAATATGGACATTTAGAATGGAAAGTGAAATATGCGCCCGGAACTCTGGAAGCCATTGGATATAAAAATGGAAAAAAAATCCTTACCGAAATTCAAAAAACAACTGAAAATCCTGAAAGCGTAAAACTTTCTGTAGATAAGGAAAATCCTTCTAATGGAAATGTTTCGGTTATCACGGTAGAAGTTACGGATAAAAAGGGTTTACATGTTCCAACGGCAAATAACGAAATTACATTCTCTATTAAAGGCGGGAAAATCTTGGGCGTAGGAAACGGCGATCCAACATCGTTAGAAAAAGATCAGTTTATTGACGCTATAAATCTTATTCCCATTACAAATTTTGAAGAAAAGCATTTTTCAGGTGATGTTGTAAGTCAATCTGCTTTAAATGATAATAATGAATGGAAAGAAGCTTTTAAAGACAGAGATTATAAAAATCAGGCTTCGGCATATATTTATCGAGGAAAATTTGAATTGAAAAATAATTTACAATCGAATATTGTAGATTTCTTTTATAAAAAAATTGGCGTAAATGAGTCGGTTTTTGTCAACGGAACTTTAGTGAATGCAAGTGCAGATGATCCACAAAAATATCATCTGGATAAAGCTGTTTTGAAAGAAGGAACCAACTTTATAATTATAAGAGCATCGCCTTTGCAAAAAGTAAAAGATTGGGACGTGATGAATACAGATCCCGGAATTATCAAAATAGTAACGCCATCAGAACCTTGGAAACGAAAATTGTTTAGTGGTTACGCACAAATTATTATTCAGAAAGATGAAAATGCAAATGAGGTAATTTTGTCGGCTTCTGCCAAAGGATTAAAATCTGCAGTTTTGAATATTAATTTAAAGAAATAGGTTTTACAATTTATGTCGCTCCGCTGGAGCTTTGCTGTGAATTGCATATATGTTTCTACAAATATAACGCTCCTCTGGAGCTTTTAATAATCCACTAGAACCCGAATCCCAGCATATAGTGCTATATAATCTATAACAGCAAGCGCAGATAAGGGTTGTGACTAAATTTTAACACAGAGAACACAAAGTTTTTTCGCAAAGATTCGCAAAGTTTTAGAAAGATAATTTTATAAAAGTTCACAAAGCTTTCTGATGAAGCTTTGTGAACTTTGTGTTTATAAGCGCAAACCATTATAAAAAAAGTTTGCGTTCTCTGTGTTAAAATTCCCCCCACTATAAAGCTTTGTGAACTTTGTGTTTATAAGCGCAAACCATTATAAAAAAAAACTTTGTGTTCTCTGTGTTAAAATTCCCCCCACTATAAAGCTTTGTGAACTCTGTGTTTATAAGCGCAAACCATTAAAAAAAAACTTTGTGTGCTTTGCGGTAAAACTCCACCTATTTCCACCTTCAACAAAAAAACTTCAAACCTGAAACTATTTTTTATTTGATTTTCATAACTTTGCCTCATGAAAGATCAATTAGAATTTCAGAATTCAGAAAATGGTTTAAACGATTTAAAACTTAAAGGTTTTAAAGTATACGAGGTAAATGGAGACGTGAGTAAAATTCCGACGTATAATCGTAGGGATTTTTACAAGATTTGTATCAATACAAGCAAAAGTTTGATTCATTATGCAGATCGTGGAATTGAAACGGATGGAACAATATTATTCTTCGGAAATCCTCATATTCCATATTCATGGGAAATGATTTCACCTGATTATGAAGGTTATGCCTGTGTTTTTACCGAAGAGTTTTTAAAAGCAAACGATCGTTCCGGAAGTCTTCCTGAATCGCCTTTGTTTAAAATTGGCGGAACTCCTATTTTTACCTTATCGCCTGAACAAAAAGTGTTTATAGATTCATTGTTTCAAAAAATGATCGAAGAACAGGAAACCGATTATGTTTTTAAAGATGATTTAATGCGCAATTATATCAATCTGATTTTGCATGAATCGATGAAAATGCAGCCTACAGAAAACTTCTTTAAACATAAAAACGCATCTTCGAGAATTACCTCTTTATTTTTAGAATTATTAGAAAGACAATTTCCAATAGAAACAAAAAATGAACCATTGGCATTAAAAACGCCTCAGGATTATGCTAAAAGCCTTGCGGTACATGTTAATCACCTAAATCGTTCTGTAAAAGAAATTACAGGAAAATCAACAACATCCCATATTACCGAAAGAATTATTAGCGAAGCAAAAGCATTATTGCAACACACAGACTGGAGTATTTCAGACATTGGCTATTCTCTTGGATTTGAATATCCTAGTTATTTTAATAATTACTTTAAAAGACTTACCGGAACAATTCCCAAATCGTTGCGCGTATAAATTGTTTGAAATTCATACTTTTTTGTTTGAATATTGTTATTTCTGCTTGTTGTTGCTAAAGTACTTTTGCAGGGAAATAATTAGTATTAACCCCTTATCGGTTTTCTCGCTGACTTAATACAACTTCTGTAAAGCGCATTCCAGCTTTCATATTTAGTTTCCAGCACTGATATTAAAAAACAAATAATTATGAAAACATCAGAAAATCAAAAAGAAACCATTTTTCCTAAAGGAGATCTTGCATCTCCAGATTACTTCACAGGAAAAGCTTGGGTAAAAATGCTGGTTCCTAATGATCCAATTTTAAATACTGCCGTGGGTAATGTAGTTTTTGAAGCCGGAGCAAGAAACAATTGGCACACACATCCAGGCGGACAAATCCTGATTGTTACACAAGGAACGGGGTATTATCAGGAAGAAGGAAAAGCTATTCAGTTACTTCAGGAAGGTGATGTAGTTAATATTCAGCCCGAAGTGAAACATTGGCACGGAGCTTCTCCGAAAAGTGATTTCACGCATATTGCCATCAGCACGAATACTGAAAAAGGTATCGTAGACTGGCTTGAACCAGTTACCGATGAACAATACAATAACTTTAAATAATTAAGGTAAAAGTGTTGTTGTCAATCTAACAATCTAAAAGTGAATGTTTTGTTAGATCATTTTAAATAAAAAATCAATCTCAAAAAATAAATTTTTATGTCAACACTTTATACTTCTGTTATTGAAGAGGGAAAAATCCCCAATACATATATGACTGGCGATGTTTCGTATAAAAAACAAACCAGCAGCATTCATCCGGAAAATACTGTAATTAAAGAAGTAGCTTTTGAGCCCGGTTCAAGAAGTGTCTGGCACATTAATTTTAGCCTGCAATTGCTTATTGCAACAGACGGAATAGGATATTTTCAGGAAAAAGGCAGCGCAATTCGATTACTTCATAAAGATGAGGTTGTTACTATTTTACCTGGAATTGAACATTGGTACGGCGCAACACCTTTTAGTAAATTTTCGCATATTTCGATCATTACAGAAATTGATAAAGGAGCAGGGATGTGGCTGGAAAGTGTTACGGATGATGAGTATTTTAGCTTTGGAAAGTAGATTTTTTTAGTTTCTGAGTTGCTAAGGGGCTAAGTTACTAAGTAAAAAAACTCAAAAACTTAAAAGCGTATTACAAAAAGAAAACTTTGCGATTCTGCGACTTTGTGCGAAATATTTTTTTTCATGCAGATTTAAAAAAATTTGAGCTGATCTTATTTTAAACCAATTCAATCTGGGTGAAATTACCTCAAAGAAAGTAAAAAAACTTCGTGTCTTCGTGGCATTTTCAAACCTGGAACAAAGAAAACATGAAACTTAAAACAAAAAATAAATGGAAACAAAAAACATAAAAGCCTTTGGTACAGAAGCTGCCGAAGCACCATTACAAACATTAGACATACAACGCAGGGCAGTATTAGCGCATGATGTAGAAATCGAGATTTTATATTGCGGAATCTGCCATTCAGATTTGCATTCTGCCAGAAACGAATGGCACGGAACAATTTACCCAATAGTTCCGGGACACGAAATTGTGGGAAGAGTAACAAAAGTTGGCGATCATGTAAAGCATTTCAAAGTAGGTGATTTGGCTGGAGTAGGTTGTATGGTCGATTCTTGCAGAGAATGCGAGCATTGCAAAGACGGTTTAGAGCAATTTTGCGATCCTGGAAATACCTTAACTTTCAATTCTCCTGATGTTCATTTGGGCGGACAAACTTTTGGAGGTTATTCTCAAAGTATAGTAGTCGATGAAAATTATGTATTACACGTTTCAGATAAATTGGATCTTGCCGGAGTTGCACCTTTACTTTGTGCCGGAATTACAACTTATTCACCGCTAAAACACTGGAAAGTAGGACCTGGACAAAAAGTAGGAATCGTTGGTATTGGCGGTTTAGGCCATATGGGAATCAAATTAGCAAAAGCTATGGGCGCTCATGTAGTGGTTTTTACAACTTCATTGTCTAAGACTGAAGATGCAAAACGTTTGGGTGCTGATGAAGTAGTTTTATCTACAGATCCTGAACAAATGGCTAAATACACTAAAACTTTAAACTTTATTTTAGACTGTGTATCTGCTCAACATAATATTGATGCTTATTTGAATTTACTTAAAGTAGATGGAACGCTGACTTTGGTTGGCGCACCTATGGAGCCACTTCCGGTAACATCATTTAGTCTTTTATTAGGAAGAAGAAGTTTTGCAGGATCAAACATTGGCGGAATTGCCGAAACACAGGAAATGCTGGACTTTTGTGCAGAACATAATATTACGGCTGATATTGAATTAATTGGCGTAAATGAAGTAAATGACGCTTACGAAAGATTACTAAAAGGTGATATTAAATACCGTTTTGTAATTGATATGGCTTCTTTGAAGTAACAGAGGTGCAAAGAGGCAAAGGTTCGGAGTTTAAACTTTGCGCCTTCGCGTCTTTGCGCGAGGTTAAAAAAATAGTACAGAAATAAAATACTTAAAAGGTCTGACTTTATTGTCAGACCTTTTTTGGGTTAAAGAAAAAATTGTGTGATTTAAGCTTTATAACATTAAATTCTATAATTTTGAAAGTGTACAATCAACGAACTTTCTTTTGAATACAAATGCTATTCCTGTTTTAACTGTTGGCAATATACTTGGAGAAGAAACTTTGGGTATTACTTTATTTCGCCATAGCGTAAAAGGACGAAACGAATTTGAACAACCACACAAACACGATTTTTATCTGGTGTTTTTTGTAGAAAAAGGATCAGGAATTCATAATGTCGATTTTACACAATATAAGGTAAAAGATAATCAGGTTTATTTTATTCGTCCGGGTCAGGTTCATAATTGGTCGCTGGATGTTGATACAACCGGATTTCAGTTGATGCTTTCGCCAGATGTAATTAGTATATTTTCTAATTTATCATCATTTCCATTTTTTGAGCAAAATGTTCCGTCTTGTCTTTCTTTAACTGAAAAAGAATTTCAGCATTTTCAAAATCATTTGCATGAAATAGAATTAATACTTGCTGATAATGATTTACTTACCAAAGAAATAGTTTTGCTGCGTTTGCACTTATTATTAAAATTATTACAGGAGGGTTATTTAAAGCAATTTCCGGAACACGATTCTTCGACCAAACCGGAGAAAATAATCAAAAAATTTATGGCTTTACTAGATGATAATTTCAATCAGGAATCATCAGTAAATTTTTATGCCGATAAATTAAATATTACTCCCAATTACCTCAATATTCTTTCTCAGAAATATTTAAAAATGCCCGCTGGAGATGTTATAAAACAAAGAACAATTCTGGAAGCCAAACGTTTACTCACCAGCACAGATTTATCCATAAAAGAAATTGCGTACCAACTCGGTTTCAATGACAACGGTTATTTTAGTAAAGTATTTAAAAAATATGTCAGAAAAACTCCTGGCGATTTTAAAGAAAGTTATAATTTTTACCATCCTTCTCCGTAATATTCCTACTATCGGTTTTAGTTTATAAACGATTTTTGCAAAGTAATATATTCTAATTTTTATTAGAATGTTATTACTAAATCATATAACAAACTGAATTTTAGTAAAATATAATTTATGGAAGAGCATAAAATAAGCCGTAAAAAATTTCTGGGATTAGGCGCAGCAGCAACAGGAGCAGCATTATTTTCAGGAATAGGAGCGAACGCAGTCGCACAAGTTTTACCGGAAATCAAAGGCGGAGAATTAAAGGAATATCTTTTAATAAATGTAAGATTAGAAGATGGTTTTGAATACAATGAAAAAAACGAAGTTGTTGCAACTAAAACAGCTTTATACAATATTCATATTGCCAATGGTAAAATCAAAAGCATCACCACAGGAAAGTCGGTTTTGAAACTGAAAACTGTTGATGCCAAAGGACTTTTAATGCTTCCCGGGTTACGTGATATGCACATTCACATTGATAAAACATATTATGGCGCAACGTGGAATGCAGCGCCCAGAAAAGGATATACGGTAAAAGATATGATTGCGCTGGAGCAAAAGTTAATTCCGCAATTATTGCCGGATTCACAACGTAAAGCCGAAGAAGCCATTAAATTAATGCAAAGTCAGGGCAGTTATTTTGCACGTTGCCAATGTAATATCGATCCCGTGAGCGGATTAAAAAGTCTGGAACATTTACTTGCCGCATTAGATAAAAATAAAGATAGTTTTGGTTGGGAAATTGTAGCTTTTCCGCAACACGGGATTTTATATTCAAAATCAGAACCTTTGTTGAGAGAAGTGGCGACTATGGGAATTGATTTTATTGGCGGACTTGACCCAACAAATGTCGACGGAAATATGGAGAAATCACTGGATGCCATGTTTCAAATTGCGATTGATACTAATAAAGGAATCGATATCCATTTGCACGAATCGCCTCCATCAGGAAAATCGGCAATTGAATATATTATTAAAAAAACCGAAGAAAATAAACAACTACAAGGAAAGACATATATAAGTCACGGTTTTGCTCTTGCAAAAATGGATCAAAAAGATCTGGAAAAAATAGCTGAACAAATGGCAAATTTAGGAATAGGAGTAGTGTCTACAATACCAATTGGGAAAACGATAATGCCAATTCCTACCTTGAAAAAATATGGCGTAAAACTCATGACCGGAACAGATAGTATTGTCGATCACTGGCAGCCTTTCGGAACTTGTGATATGCTCGAAAAAGCTAAATTATGTGCCCAACTTTACGGCTGGACAGACGAATATAATTTAAGCCGAGCCTTACATATTGCAACAAAAGACGAAATAGTACCACTAAATGATGCAGGAACAAGAGTTTGGCCCGCAGTAGACAACGATGCTGATTTTATTTTGGTAAAAGCCACATGTTCCGCTGAAGCCGTAGCACGTTTGCCTAAAAGAGAAGGCGTTTTTTATAAAGGGAAAATGATTGCGGGAGAATTAGGTTCTTAAAGACGAGGTTCAAAGGTACAAAGGTACAAAGGTACAAAGGTACAAAGGATCAAAGCGACAAAGGTTTATGGTAGAGACGCACAGCAGTGCTTCTTTGTTGTTAAATCATAGATTGGTGTAATAATTTCTCTGTAATTTCATGTTCCGGATGAACAATATATATTATAGGATGGATTTTAATCCATTCAAGATAATAATGCATTATTTATCCAGTGAAACGTATAGGTTTGCGTTCTACGGTTAAGAGGAAACATGTTCCTTACCAGAAGATGCACTGCTGTGCGCCTCTACAGGAAAACCTTTGTCCCTTTGCAACTCTGAACCTTTGAACCTGTGAGCGTAAAAAGAAAAAACCCCTTAAGCAATTCAACTCTTAAGGGGTTTAGTAAATAAAATAATAACCAATTAAATTATTTTTTATCTAATTCTTGTTTCAACATTTTTGCATGCTCTAAATGAGCAGTTAATCCTGCAATGTTGTTTGATGCCCAAAGCTTAACATCTTGATCAGTTGCTTTGTCAGCAGCTTTTTTCAATTTGTCAATTGCTTTTTCGTGTCCGTCGATCATCATATCAGCGAACTTTTTATCAAAGTCAAGACCAGATTTTTCGTTTAGTTTGTTGTATTCCTCTTTTCCATCTTCGGTAATCGAAGTAGGTAAAGTGAAGTTTTTAGCTTTTGCTAAAGCACTTACTTCAGAAGCCGATTTTGTATGCTCATCAACAAGCATTTTTCCAAATTTCTTAACCTCAGGATTGGTACTTTTTGTTTGAGCCAGTTTTCCAATTTCAATTTCAGCAAGGTTTATTTCTGCCTGATCTACTAAAAATTCCGAATCATCTTCTTTATTATTAATAGTGTCAAATTTTTCTTCGTTTGCATCTTCTGCTACTTCTTTTGGATCTTCTTGTTTTGTTTCGTTTTTACAAGAATTAAGAGAAAGCATAATTAATCCAGCTGCTAAAAATGTTTTTCCAACTAAAAGTATTTTTTTCATGATTTAAAGTTTTAATGTTATAATGTAAAATTACCCATACTGTGTGAAGAATGCCTTACAGGATTTTTAGAGATTGTTATATGATTTGGATATTGGAGTTTCATTGTGTGTTATTTTTAATGGAATTAAGTTTTATATTCGCTACAGAAAAAAGAAATGGTATGAGTAACAATTATTTTAAACAACTGCTAGCGCGAGCTGAATGTTATTAAGTTAAGCTTTTTTTGATAATTATGAGTAATGCAAAACAAAAGTTGAAGTGTGCCGTTAGGCACTAAATATTGTTAGTTAATATAGATTAGAAATACGTTGGCGTGCCGTAGGTACGCAATAGTTATCATTTTGTTGCGTACCTACGGCACGCTATATTATTTATCCCAATTCATATTAACTACCAATATTTAGTGCCTAACGGCACAAATAGTAAGCTTTCAAATTTTGATTGTCATGAAATAATATGATTTTCGATTTTATGCTGTTTCACACATCTAAAATCAAAAATATTATTTATCTGTTTTTTTTTCTTAACTTAATGACATTGCGCTCGTTCGCGCATGATAATATAAAAAATCAAAAGACTTGAAAATAATTTAAAATCATAAAATGAAACAAGTAGTATATTTAATTGTATTTGCACTTTTAATAATGTCTTGTACGTCTAAATCAAAATTGAAAACAATAGATTTTGAAAGTTTTGAAATTACAGTTCCTGAAAATTGGAGTAAATTTGAAATCAAAGGAACCGATAGTTATGTGGGAGGAATAATTACAGATCAAAAAGACACTTTGATTTTTGATATTGGACGATATTCAGGAGACGCAACTAAACACGATGTTCCGCTGGTTTTTGATAAAAAAATGTATGCAGAATTAAGTCAGAGGCAAAAAGAACTTTTAAAGAAAGCGAAACATTTAATTGTAGATACAATTTCAGGTAGCATTGATTTCAAAAAATATCTAACACAAAAATTCATCATACAAAAAATTGACTGTTTCTCGGCTAAATTAATTATACCTATAAATAAAGAATTCGGTACAACGGGAATTTATATAGATAGTTTAGAAGGAAAAGATTTCAATAAAACTAAAATGTCTTTTTACGGTGAAAATCTCAAAGCTAAAACAGAGAAAGATTTTATAACTGCGTTAAAAACTATAAAACTAATAGAATATTGTCATTACTAAATATGCACTATCGCGAGAGTCCCTCTCGTGAACATAATAAAATGGATTAATGTTAGAAAAATAGTCATTTATAAATATAAAAAACAATAATGAAAAGGTATAAAATATTTTATTTCTTGATATTAGTAGCGATGCTTTTCTTTTATCTAAACTATTTTTCATCTTATGTTATGCCTTGGCAAAAAGAAGAAGCAATTAGGGCGGCTTTACTTTGGGGCGGTTTAAAAGAAATTCCGAAAAATGCTAAAATTATTAATCTTGAAAAGCACGGAAGTTCTTTTACAAAACAATATATAATTGAATTTGTAAGTTCAAAGCATGAAATAGAAAAATGGATACGTGAAAGTAAACGTCTGAAAAATAATATTCCAGAGGTTCGTTTAAAAATCAAAACTTATTACATTAATCCCGGAGAAATGCATTCTTACGGAGGAAGGGTTAAAATAAAACAAGATACGGTTTCAATTAATATGAGTTGGAGTTAAAAGCCTTTTCTAACTCTGCCGAATTTCACTATTTTAGACTTAATCCTAAAAATAGATTTACGTTTTACATTCTTACCAAACTTTGCGTTCACAAGCGGGACGCTTGCTCCCAATGTCATTAAGTTAAGCTTTTTAAGAGAATTATGATAATTTTCAGGCAAAGAGTCAGCAAGTTTTTAAGCATTTATTAATTGACTAGCCTCCAGCTGTAGCTGGAGGTATTTAATGCGGACAATAAGATGGCTTTAGCCAAATTATGTATTTTTTGGCTAAAGCCACTCAGATTGAATTTATATAAACTCCAGCTAAAGCTGGAGGCAATTCAAAACTACTTTGAGAGAGAAACTATAGTTCGTAAAAGCTTAACTTAATGATATTGCGCTCGCGCCAGCATGAGAATTTTTAAGATTAATATTATTCCAAAACAAGCTATCAAATTATTTAATAATAATTAAAGTAAGAAAAAGTGTATATTTGATCCCAACAAAAAACAAATAAAATAGTATAGTGCAAAATCAATCTTGTTTTTTACCGATCAGTATTTTTTAAAATAATTTTAAATATCTTTGAATTATGAGCACAGCAACAAAACCAAAACATATTGGCAGAAATATAAGCCGAATCAGAGAGCTTCGCGGAATGAAACAAGAAGCACTTGCAGAAGCTATTGGATTAAGCCAGCAAACGGTTTCCAGTATTGAAACCAGCGAAACTGTCGATTTCGAAAAACTTGTACAAATTGCAAAAGTACTTGGGGTTACTATAGAAGCTATTGAAAATTTTACAGAAGAATCTGTTTTTAATTTCTTTAATAACTTTTACGATAATAGCGCTAATAATGGTCAAGGAAACGGGAATACCAATCATAATGTCTGTACTTTCAATCCTCTGGATAAAGTTGTAGAACTTTATGAACGTTTGGTTCAGTCTGAAAAAGAAAAGGTTGAATATTTAGAAAATATCATCAAAGGGAAATAATATTCTTGATAAGAGGATTTATTATATATAAAATGCGCAATGAGAATTGCGCATTTTTTTGTTTCTATTACGAAATAATTTTCTGATGAAACCTAATGTCCTAGCCCTGATGGGAGGGAAAATCCTTTTTCTTGCTTCTTTAGCAAGGAAAAGATTGGAAGGAACAGCAGGAATAGCTCCTAAAAACCCTAATAATAATTTAAACTCGGAAGATCTAACCAAGAGTTAATTATGAAAATTTATGCAGGAATTATATAACGTATAATTCTTGCTTTTTGAGGAATTTTGGTATAAACATTATTCTATTATTAACCCCAAAATTTTTCAATCATGCCAGATCCTAGAATTAATAATGAAACACAATATCAAGCACTTTTAGAAATAGGATATAGTAAGGAAAAAGCTGCTAGAATTGCTAATTCGCCTGATGCGGGCGAAAAAGGAGGAAATGCAAAACCATATAACGAATGGACAAAAGAGGAATTGTACCAGGAGGCAAGAAGAGTAGGGATTCAGGGACGTTCGTATATGAGTAAAAAAAATCTTATTGAGTCATTGCGTAAAAACTAAAATTTAATTTAAAAAAATAGTTGAGCCACACAGGGAAAGAGGAATAGAATATATCGGAAAAAAATCAAATTCTTCAATCTCTAATCCCGATAACAATCGGGAGTGGCACAATAAATAAATCAAAAACATCATGAATGCAGCAGCAAAAGCCGAAAAACTAATGAATCAATTGATCAAAACTCCGCATTTGGTCATTGAAAAACTGGATTTAGTTTACATAAGCAATCAAACGCTGCCTATTGAAAGATGCAAATGCGATGAGGGTTTTATTTATAAAAAAAACGGTCGCTGTATTAAACAAAAAAGTGAATTAAAACGCATAAATAGTTTGGTTCTTCCGCCGGCTTGGCAAAATGTTCAGATTTCGGATTTACCAAACGGACATTTACAAGCGGTTGGTTTAGATGATAAAAACAGAAAACAATATAGATATCATCCAAGATGGAATTTAATACGCAACCAGACTAAGTTTTATAAAATAGCCGAATTTGGAAGTAAATTGCCTTTAATCAGAAAAAAAGTCGACGAGGATCTGGAAGCAAAAGAATGGTCGAAGGAAAAAGTCGTGGCTCTTGTTATTCGATTAATGGAGGAAACGCATATCAGGATTGGAAATGAAAAATATGCGAAAGACAATAAATCATACGGACTTTCGACTTTGAGAAAACGCCATATAGACATTAATAACAATTCGCTTAAGTTTGAATTTACCGGAAAAAAAGGCGTAAAACACACCATTACAACCCGAAACAAAAAACTGGTAAAATTAGTAAGCAGATGTGAAGAAATTCCGGGTTGGGAAGTTTTTAAATATTATGATAAGAACGGCGAAAGAAAAGTCTTGGACAGTCATATGGTGAACCAGTATTTACATGAAATTTCAGGAGAATATTTTAGCGCCAAAGATTTTAGAACCTGGGCGGCTTCGATTATATTTTTTGAAACTTTAATGGAAATTGGAACCACACCGGACGAAAAAGAAATTAAAAAGAACATTTTAACCGCCTTTGATGCAACTGCCGAAGCGCTGGGAAATACCAGAAATGTTTGCAGGAATTATTATGTTCATCCACTATTGGTTTCAACTTATGAAGATGGTTCAATTGAGCAGTATTTTGATCGTGCAAAAAAATGCCGAAGTAACAGAGAACATTTTTCGCATAGCGAAATTGCATTTTCTGAATTAATACAGAACTATCAGATCAATTTATTATAACTAGCGTTTTATCGCGCTAACAATATATCGCTTAGAGTTAATACATCTCTTTTAAAAGTATGAAATTTGAGTAACAAACAAAATCATTATTAACTAAAATCACAAGCTTATGTTACGTTATACAGTCATTTTTATTATTCTTGCTATCATTGCCGGAATATTTGGTTTTGGTGGAATTGCCGCTGGAGCCGCAAGTATCGCTAAAGTTTTATTCTTTATATTTTTAGTCTTATTTATTATTTCATTAATAAGCGGAAGAAAAAGCATTTAAAGCTCAGTAAATAAAAAATAAAAAACTCAAAACGACACATCTATTCAGGTATTTGTGTCGTTTGTCATTTCAAAAAAAAATCAAAAAATCAAAAAAAAATAATTATGGGAACTAAGAGCGGCGCTTACCAGGATGTTTATGTCAAAAGAGATGATGTGATGGTAAGTTTAAAAAACGATGTGACGGATTTTTGTGAAAAGTATATAAAACCTGTTCATCCTGAAAATTGGGATTGGTCGACGCGTGATTTCGAAAATCCTGATAATGATCCAACCGTTGCCGAAGCAAGAGCAATAGGAAACGTGGTTTTTAACGATTTAAGCGAAAATAAAGAAACTGATGTCGATTTGTCTACAATGAACAATGTTGAATCGATTAAGGCTTACTTAAATCCTGAAAGTAAATACGAAGCTTTTAATATGGAAGAATTTGCTTTTGCATTAAAAGTAGAACTCGAACACGGGAAAATTAAAGACGTAAACGTAACTAATAATCATCCGTTTCTAACAGCAATGATTGCATTAGCGCACATGACCGAAAGCCTAACTTATTACAAACGCTTAAAAATCATGGAAGCCGAGGGCGAGATTTATGAAATAAAGCGTAAAATGGAAAAAGTTCCATCAGAAAAAGAAGAACTTCTCGAAGAACTTACAAAAGCCGAAGACGAATTAAAAGAAGCAAAAGCAGGATTAGCTGAACGTCTGGAGAAAATGGATGATATTCCGGTTTTGGAAATTATTGGGGATTAGGTTTATTTTGAGGTTCAAAGGTTTTTTTGAGGAAAGGTTCAAAGGGACAAAGGCTTTTTGAGGAAGGTTCAAAGGAAGAGGTTCAAAGGGACAAAGGTTCAAAGGGACAAAGGCTTTTTAGTTGCTTTGTCATCCTGACGGAGGAAGGATCACACTAGAAATTCTAAAAAGTAATTCCCTATTCTTTGGCGAGTTATTTATGATCTTTCTTCATCCATATGACAAAGATTGAAAACATAAAAAAGCCGTTAATAAACTTAACGGCTTTTCTATAAAATAAACTTTGAACCTTTACGCTTTCTAAAGAAACCTTTGTTCCTTTGAACCTTTGCATCTTTGAACCTCTTCCTTTAAAACTTCCTCGGATCATTATCCGGATATTCTACATCTTCTTCTTCCTGAACATCATCTTCGATATAATCGCTTTCTTCTTCCTCATCGTCTATGTCTTCCAGAACATCTTCGGTTTCGTTGAAATCTTCCTCTTCTCTTTCTAAAGAAGCGTCGGACGGATTATCCAGTTCGTCGATTGCGTCGACATTATTGCCGTTGTTGTCCAGTTTTTCTTCGTATAAATCCTCGGTATTTGAGTTGAGGTCGCTTTCGCTATGAAAATCATCGGTGAGATCATCCTCGTCATCCGTAAGTTCATCCGGATTTGGCGTGTCAGGATTATGTCCGTTTCTAACCGTATAACCACGTTCTGCGATTTCGCTATTGTCGTTATCAGTTTCTTTCATGTCGTCGATATCGTATAATTCTTCGTTCATCAAATTATTTCTATCAGTTGTATTTGGATTCTGATTTCTAGGATCTTTATTTCCTTTAATCATGCTGTTATTTTGATCTGTAGTATTCATGATTTCTAGTTTTTAATATTTCTATATTACAAATCTAGGACGAAACAAATAGTTTTTATTATAGAATTGTATTGTGTAATTGTATAATTAACAGATGGTTATAAAATGAACAAAAAAAAGACTGTTACCGCAAAATAACAGTCTTTCTAATTTTTTCAAGTTAACAAGAAATCTAATTATCGTTTCTTTCTAAATCGTCATCCTCAAAATGATCTTCGTCTTCAATGTGTTCCACTTCATCTTCAAAATCTTCAGGCTGATTTAATTCGTCCTCTTCAGTCTCGGTATTTGTGATATGATCGTCTTCATTTATAACTTGCTCCTCATTTGGAATATTTTCATTTCTGGTGATATTGTCTTTTTTTAAAAGAGAATCAATTGCTCTGTCAATTAAAATTGCGGTATCAATATCTAAATGTCCTCTTTGATATTTTTGTTGAAAGTAAAGTTCAGCTTCCTGATACGTATGATCGTTATATGTTTCCATGATATATGTTTTTATGATAAAATTTTCTATTACAAATTTATCTCCCATTAAAAAAAAATGTCTTACAGAATTCTAAAATCTACTTGTATAATATACAGGTGTTTAGAATACAACTTTAATAAATAAATATATAACCTCTCTGATAATCAACATAGTAATTTTATCAAATATTAATAACAAAAATTATTACCATGAAAACTACAGATAGTAAAAAAGAGACTGCTTCGAAACCAGAAGTAAAAAAAGGAGTAACAAAACCAAAATCAAATGCAGCATCAGGATTGACGGAATTGTTTGAAGATGGACTAAAGGATATTTATTGGGCAGAGAAGGCTTTGACAAAAGCATTGCCTTTAATGGCTAAAAATGCAACATCGCCTGAATTAATCGATGCAATAAACAATCACCTTATCGAAACAGAGGAGCAAATCGTGCGTTTAGAGCAAGTGTTTGATATTATTGCTAAGAAAGCCTCAGCAAAAAAATGCGACGCCATGGAAGGCTTAATTGAAGAGGGAAAAGGAATTCTTGAAGAAACCGAAATAGGAGTGGTGCGTGATGCAGGAATTATTGCGGCAAGCCAAAAAATCGAACATTATGAAATTGCAACTTACGGAACTTTGAGACAGTTTGCAGAAACGCTTGGTTTACCAGATGCTGCTGCTTTATTAGAGCTGACTCTTGACGAAGAAAAAGGCGCAGATAAAAAACTAACAGAAGTTGCTGTAAATGCCGTAAATCTTGAAGCGGCCGAAGCTGATTAATATAAAACAAAACAGGATATAAAGTGCAGCCTGAAAAACTGCACTTTTTTAGTTTATAATCTAAAAAGTAATATTATGCCCGAAGGTCCATCCATATTAATCCTAAAAGAAGATGTGCAGCAATTTACCGGTCAGAAAATTTTAACTGTTTCCGGAAATAGCGCAATAGATATTCAACGCCTGAACAACAAAACAATACTTGCCTTTAAAACCTGGGGGAAAAACTTTTTAATTTGTTTTGACGATTTTTCCGTTAAAATTCATTTGCTCATGTTTGGGACTTATCGAGTCAATGAACGGAAAGAAACTGAGCCAAGATTAAGTTTGGGTTTTGATGACGGAGAAATTAATTTCTATACCTGTTCCGTTAAAATTTTAGAAGGCGATGTCAATCAATATTACGATTGGAGTGTTGACGTGATGAATGAAAATTGGGATCCCAAAAAAGCAAAGCGAAATCTCAATTTAATTCCAACCCAAATGATTTGCGATGCAGTTCTCGATCAGGATATTTTTTCGGGAGTAGGGAACATTATTAAAAATGAAGTTTTATATCGATGCCGAATTCATCCCGAATCTTTAGTTGGAAAAATCCCATCAGAAAAACTCGATGAGCTTATCGCCGAATGTTCAATTTATAGTTTCGAATTCCTGTATTGGAAAAAGAAATTTGAATTAAAAAAACATTGGCTCGCTCATACTAAAAAAACGTGCCTGAGATGTAATCTTCCTTTTGTGAAAAAACAGACAGGTAAAAAAAAGAGGAGAAGTTTTTTTTGTACTAACTGCCAACAATTACACATATGAAAAATGAAGTTCAAATAGGCTGTTCAAGTTTCAATAATCGGTTTTGGAAGGGGATTTTCTACCCTGACAACCTGTCATCTTCTAAGATGTTCGAGTTTTATTGCCAGCATTTTAGCACGTATGAGTTCAACGGAAGCTTTTACAAGTTTCCAACAGTCAGAGTGTTTCAGAATTGGTACAATAAAACGCCGGAAAATTTTATTTTTTCGGTAAAAGCACCCAAAGAAATTACACATTTTAACAAGTTTGAAGATTGCCAGGATCGAATTAATGAGTTCTATAATGTCTGCGAAACAGGTTTAAAAGAGAAATTAGGCTGTGTTTTGTTTCAATTTCCACCGAGTTATCATTTTAGCATCGAAAAACTGCATAGAATCATCGATAATTTGGATTTAAAGTTCAAAAATGTAATTGAATTTCGTCATATAAGTTGGTGGAATCAGGAAGTCTGGGACACCTTTCGTGAAAACAATATTACGTTCTGCAGCGTTAGTCATCCGCAATTACCAGACACGATTTTTACAGATTTCCCTCTGATTTTTATCAGACTTCACGGAAAATCTAAGATGTTTTACTCAAGTTATTCACCTGAAGAATTACTTTATATAAAAGATGCAATACATTTAAAATCAGCGTTTGTTTACTTTAATAATACCGCAAGTGAAGCAGGGATTTTGAATGCTTTACAGTTAAAACATATGTTGGAATAATGTTTTTCGCATTTTTGCAATTTAACTTTCGTTAAGACGAAAATAGGATGAGATAAAGTAGTGAGTAGTTTTGAATTATGTGCCCGCTTTGTCGTTCTGAGGAACGAAGAATCTTCGTTAGTAACTCCGTTGCAATTGTTACGAATGTAGAGTTTCTTGCTGAGATTCTTCGTTTTTCAGAATGACAATATTGGGCTATTGTGGGTTTGTGGAAGCTTGTAAATAACATTAAAAATGACAATAAAAAAACGCAAAGCTCTCTAAGAAATTAATCTTAGCTAGCTTTGCGTTTTTTACTTTTCGGTTAAAATATGCTGCCAATAAATTACAGTTTCAAATTACCTTCAATACCGTCATCCATTGTTTTTCCGGTTACAAATGCAGTCGCCATTTTTGCGATAGCAACCATTTTCCCGTTTTTATTGTTCCAGTAATAACCATCTTCAGGAACTACTTTTATGACACTTAAATTGGGATCATCTTCGCCTCCTGGCATCCAGACTTTCACAATTGGGTCGTATAATTCTTTAATCGTTTCTCTGTCATATTCAATACTTGCAGTTCCGTGAATAGTAAGAAATTTATCGTGTGGTTCAGCGAAGAATAATTCCACTTGAGGATTTAAAGTAATCTCAGCATTGTGCGTGCTGTTTCTGTCAGACAAAAACCAAAGCTGACCTAAATCATCAATTTTCTGAACAGACATTGGGCGCGATTGCAATCTATATTCGTCGTATGTACAAAACATACATGTTTTAATATTTTCTGCAAGATCTTTGATTTTATCTACTGCAAATTCGTCTGTAAGGTCTTTATGATCTCCCATAATATTTTATTTTTTAATTTTTAATTATTTAAATAAACCCTTTAAAAGTCTCATTATATGAGTTGTATAATAAGAGGTTTTACTTGAAATTTTCTATTAGTAAAATTGCTGTTTTTATATCTTTTTCGTTTACACAATTAGATTTAAAAATTATGAGATTTCAATTATTAATTTTTTTTATGATAAAGTAAAATAAATTGATTAATTTATATTTTTGGTTATCTTTGTTAAAGAAAAATACCCAATTACAAAACGCCCCATGACTGATTTTACTATATTTTATACTGATGATGATGAAGATGATTTGAGCATTTTTACAGATGCAGTAGAATCTTTACCAAAGAAAGTACAGCTTAAGACCTATTCAGGAGGTGAAAAGTTATTAAATGCAATTTACAATCCTCCGCCAACTCCACATGTTGTTTTTTTAGATCTGAACATGCCGGGAAAAAACGGTTTTGATGTTTTGACAGAACTTAGGAATTCAGACCCGAAAAGTGATATTCCGGTAATTATATTCTCAACTTCAAACGAGCCAAGTATTATCGAAAGATGTCGCAATTTAGGTGCTAATTACTTCATTACAAAGCCGGTTTTAATGAAAGATATCATAAGATCAATAGAACACGCACTAGAAATTGATTGGAAAAAATTCAATCCAACAGATAAAAACTTTGTTTATAAAACATAAGTGAATTACTGTAATTCAGGAATATATATATCAAAAGTGGCGCCTTTATCTTTTTCGCCACTTGCCGTTATAAGTCCTTTATGGTTTTCTACAATCTTTTTTACAATAGCCAGGCCAATTCCTGTTCCTGCAAATTCACTTTCAGTATTTAAACGCTGAAAAACTTCAAATATGCGTTCTTTATATTCGGCATTAAAACCAATTCCATTATCCGAAATCTGAAGATGGTAGTAGGTTTTATCAGGATAATTTATATCTTTTTTAATATCTTTTCCTTTGATGCTTTTTGCCTTAATTTCAATAAAAGGCGGAATATTTTTTTTGGAAAATTTTAGCGCATTTCCAACTAAGTTATGAAGCAATTGCCTAAACTGGAACGGAATTATAGTTGCTTCGCCTAAAGGCTGAAAATTAACAACTGCATTTTTTTCCTCAATACGATCAGAGAAATCACTTAAAATCTCCTCGGCAATGTCGTCTAAATTTGTTTTTACAAACACTCTTTCTGCTGAGTTTGTTCTCGAATATTCTAAAAGATCCTGTATTAAAGTCTGCATTCTTTTGGCTGCAAACTCAATTCGGTTTAAGTAAGTTTTGGCTTTCGCCGAAATATTTTGCTCATCTAAATCAGACAATCTACTGGCAAAAGTCTGGATTTTACGCAGTGGTTCCTGCAAATCATGACTTGAAATATAAGCGAAAGACTGAAGCTCAATATTCATGTTGATAAGGTCTTTGTTTTTGAGTTCTAATTGTGCGGTACGCTCCTGAACTTCTTTTTCCAGCTGATTTGAAAAATTCTTTTGATCTTGAATATCAGTACTTGTTCCAACCCACATTTGAATATTGCCGTTAGTATCTTTTTGAGCGATTGCACGGCTTAATTGCCATCTGTATTCCCCATCATAGCGACGAAAACGATGTTCCAGTAAAAAGTCATTTCCAGTTTTTATAGCTTCTGTCCATGCAGTAACATTTGCTTCGCGATCATCGGGATGTACAATTTGAAGCCATCCTTTTTTCACAATTTCGTCTACAGGCATTCCGGAATATGTAAAAACAGATTCATTAAAATAATTCAAATTACCAAGTGCATCACTCGTCCAGATATGCTGCGGCATAGAGTTGGCGAGAAGCCTGAACTTAGCTTCACTTTCCATCAAAACCTGCTGATTATTTTTTTCATCAGTAATATCCATGACAGTACCCAGCATTTTTACAGGATTTTTATCTTCATCATAAAATATTTTTCCGTGCGCCCTGATCCATGAAACAGAATCATCGGGTTTTATGATACGCAATTCATATTTGTATATACTTGTTTTAAGAGCCGTTTGAAACGCTTCTTTTAAAATAATTTTATCGTCAGGATGAAATTGACGGTGAATTTCAGACCGCGTTATTTTTAATGCCTTATCATGTCCAAAAATAGTGGGCAAATTCTCTGAATAGATTAATTCCTGCGTGGGCACATTTAGATCCCAAGTAGCAATTTGAGCAATTTCGGCGGCTAGTCGTGCCCTTTGTTCTGCGGTTTCAACCTTTTTACGGGCTTCTACTTTTGCTGTTACATCATTTACGTTAACCATAACACCGGATGCGTTTCCTTCTTTTTCAAGTAACGGAGTGTATTGATAATCAAAGTAAAACTTTTTAAGATCCCCTTTAATATTTACATAAGCAAGTGATTCATTTTCTGTAATAATTTTTTTGTCAAGCACTACTTGATCTAATAGTTCAGAATATTTTTGTTCTAATAATTCAGGAAATATTTCAAGAATAGGTTTTCCAATAGTTTCATCTTCATTTCTTTGCCAGATCGTTTTCATCATGGCATTATTTGCCATTTCAATAATATGATCTTTTCCTCTAAAAATTGCCATCGCAATAGGAGAATCCATTACCAGATTACGAAAAGCCTGTTCACTTTCAGTCAAAAGATAACGTGCTTTTACGGCTTCTGTAACTTCATAAGTCACAATTATCACGCCTTCGATGGTATCATTTTCATCTTTTAAAGGATGAAAAACCAAATTAAAATAACAAATTTCCTGTTTACCATGACGATTTAAAGTTACCTCTAATTCATCAGTATAATACGGAATTCCGTTTTTATATACTTTTGAAAGTAAAGGAAAAACGGCATCTTTGGCTTTAGGAACAGGTTTGAATACAGGCTTATTTAAAACTTCATCTTCCGTTTTATCTATGATTTGAAGATAAGTAGGATTTGCCATTTCAACAATTAAATCAGCACCTTTGAGAATCGCAATCCCAAGCGGAAGCTGCTTTACAGTATCTCTAAAACGCTTTTCGCTTTCTTCCACAACAGTTCTGGCAATAACTTGCATTGTTACATCATTTGCAATAGCCACAATCCCGGAAATTGTTCCGTCAGGTTCTTTTAATGCTTCATAAACAACATTAATAAATGTGTTTTCTACCTTGCCTTTGCGCGTTAGTTTTACGGGAAGTTCATAAGCTGTAAAACGTTCTCCGGTAGTGTAAACATTTAGTAAAACATCTTCTAAGCCTTGTCCGGTAACTTCTGGTAATGCTTCAAAAACGGGTCTGTTGATAACATCTTCTATTTTTCGTTCCCAGATTTCCAGCATTAATTCGTTCGCAATCTCAATAATATAATCCTTTCCTCTAAATATGCACATGGCATTTGGAGTCTGTAAAATATTGTCTTTGTAACGCGTATTACTGGTTTCTAAATTCTGAACTAACTTTACTTTTTCGGTAGTTTCGTCACAAATTACAAGAACTCCGGCTATTTTACCGTCATCATTATTTACGGGACTATAACTAAAAGTCCAGTAAACATCTTCTATTTTTCCGTTACGATATATGGGTAGTAATTGATTTTCATGCCAGGTTGCTTCGCCCTCAGTAAGAACCTGATCAATTAAAGGTTTTATAAAATCCCAGATTTCCGGCCAATATTCAGCGCCTTTTTGTCCTAATATTGCAGGATGTTTTCCGTCATTGCCAAGGCTTGGGCGATATGCGTCATTGTAGAAACAAATATGGTCAGGTCCCCAAAACAGAAACATTGGGAATTTTGAATTTAACAAAATACCTAAAGTAGTACGTAAACTTTGAGGCCATAATTCAACAGGACCAATAGATGTTTTACTCCAGTCTTTATCGCGGGTTAAAGATCCCATTTCGCCTCCTTTGGCTAGGAAATCGTGATTTACAGTATTCATTAAAAGTTATTTTTGTTTTGTTTAAAACAATAAAAGAGATTCTTTAAATATAATAATTAGTTGTATTTAATTGATTCAATGCATAAAAGCACAGATTTTTTTATTTTTAAAAGGCACTTCATTTTTTAAATATATCGCTAATTATTTGAAAGAAATATATTGGTATTATAATGTTTTTTTTGCCCTATAATCTAGGTTTTTACGTGTTTATTATGTCTATTATTTTATAGTATTTTCCATATTGAATTTGACAGTCTTTAAAATTAGTAAAATAAATAAACATCTCATTTAGTTTTTTTGAATGAGGTAATTTTAAAATCTATTGAGTTAATTATATCTGTTATGATTGATGAAATTTGAATTATCAACTGATTTGAGAAAATCATTAATTCAGGCAATCATGAAAAAAGAACAAAAACACGAAACCGACTATATAAAAAAGTACCAAAACGAAGGATATAATACAAATTATTTATTTCAAGATGGATGTTTAATTGATTCAGAATCTAAATATGCATATAAACCAGATGAAATATTTATTGTAGCACATCATAGATACGAAGGAATGAGTGATCCGGATGATATGTCAATCTTGTATATAATTGAAACAAAAGACAAAAGAAAAGGAACCCATTTAATAGGATATGGCCCTACGGCAGATCTTGAAGAAGCTGAATTTTTCAAGGATATTCCAGAAGAAAATTATTCGACAAATGCCGATATAAGTGAACTTACATAAGGAAAAATAGATTAGTATTTTTTTTATTTTGCTGGGGAGCAGTTGTTTCAGATTTATCTGGAGCAGCTGCTTTTTTTTTTTTTGAAGGTACTGAGTTGCTGAGTTACTAAGGTTCTCAGTTTTTTAGAAAAGGTTCAGAGGTTCATAGGTTTTAAGTTTAAAAGTTTAAAAGTTTAAAAGTTTTAACCCGTGAAGACCAGTTATATCCGTACAATCCGTGGGCTATCCTAATCCATAAAATCCCTGTCCTTTTAATTATGAAATATCTTACTGAAATTGTATAAAGGTTTGATTAGTAATATGTATGAAATTTGAATTATCAAAATAAGATAAAAAACCAATTTATATTTTGTACAGAAAAAGTATAAAATAAGTGTATTAAAAACCAGCCATTATGAAAAAACTATACTTAAACACAGGCGGATTCAACGCTATTTTTAACGATCTTCAAGAGAGTTTTAATGGTGAATTAACCACAATCAATAATGAATACAATTTGACAATTAAATCAAAATGGGCAAAAGGAACTATTACAGGAATTTGTCTTGATAATAATATGTCTCATATTCATTTTGATCTTATGTTGACTCAGGATGTATCTATAAGTATGGAATCTTTTCAGGCTGCTCCAATACTTTTTGCTTATTGCGAAAGCGGGAAATTAGCCCATAGTTTTGGTGCAAATGGTGAGAAAAAAATCATTAAAGAGAATCAAACAGGTGTGCTTAGTAATACATCAGTTATTAATAGTGTTCTTTATTTTGAAAGTCATAAACACATTGAATTTTCATTAATAGGAATGCCAACAATGGCATTTACTGAAGATGAAAATCCAGAAATCATTTCTCAATTGAAGAAAAGATTTATAAACGAATCCGGAAACTATATTTATGTAGGGTCTGAAAACACAAAAATTATAAGTAAATGGCAGGAACTTAAAAAGGTTCCTCAGCAAGGAATTGTTAGAAACTTGCTTAGAAAAGTGATTTTAAAAGAAATTATTGAAATGGAGATAGCGCAGCATAGTTATAATTATATCAAAACATTTGATCCAATTGTAAATATGGCAACCAGGCAAATTAATGAGATCAAAAGAATTTCACACATGAATATCTCTGAAGTAATTAGTGCTGCGGGATTAGCGAGCCGCAATTATCTGCCACGTATTTTTAAAGAAAAACACCTTTTATCATATAAGCCGTACAATCAAAAACTAGCTAGCTAATAAGCAACACATACACTTTTATCAGACGAAAAAACAGCTTTTGACGAGCTGTTTTTTTATTTTATTTATATAGATGAAGGAATTGCGGGCAGGGAATGAGAATGGCACACGGATGACACGGATTCGCTAAAGCGAAAACGCAGATTTAAAACAGATTTTTTAATCTCTTTTTGTCATCCTGAGCGAAGTGGAAGGACACGTAAGTAACTCGACAAAGATTGGCGGTTTCAACAAAAAAACTCAGAACCTTAGTAACTGAGTAAATCAGCACCTTAGCACCTCATTCCTTCTCATAATAAATAATAAAATAAACCATAATTAAATTTAGACAAAACGAGACGCAGTTGGTAATTATTATAGGTAAATCATTTTTGATAATACCGTAAATAATCCAAATCAATAATCCAAAAGTCAGAATCCCAAAGGTTTTAAGCGAGATTTGCTTCACCTTTTTTGTCTTCCAAACTTTAATAATCTGCGGAACAACCGAAATAGTCACACAAATTCCGGCAAAAAGTCCAATAATGTCCGTATAGTTCATTTTTTTATTTTTTAAAGGTTCTGAGATACTGTGTTGCTAAGGTTCTAAGTTTTTAATTTTGTAAAGTTTACTCTTTCTTCTCACATCTTTCTTCTTTCTTCTTTCTTCTTTCTTCTTGCATCTATTATCTTTCTTCTCACATCTTTCTTCTCACATCTATTATCTTTCTTCTTCAAAACATTATCCACCAACCAATTCACCACCATTAATATGAATAAATTGTCCTGTCATATAACTGCTGTCTTCACACGCCAGAAATACATAAGCTGGTCCAACTTCTGAGGGTTGACCGGCTCTTTTCATCGGATTATCTTTACCGAAATCAGATACTTTGTCAAAACTTGCCACAATTAGTGGCGTCCAGATTGGTCCTGGTGCAACGCCATTTACCCGAATTTTCTTTTTGGCCAGCATGGTTGATAGTGATCTGGTAAAACTAACAATCGCACCTTTTGTGCTCGAATAATCCGCCAGATGTTCACTTCCGCGATAAGCAGTTACAGAGCTTGTGTTGATAATAGCATCACCTTCCTGCAAAAACGGAAGTGCCGCTTTTGCAATATAAAAATAAGGATATATATTAGTCTCAAAAGTTTTATGAAGTTGCGCTGATGTAATATCTTCAAGATCAGTTTGAGGAAATTGAACCGCAGCATTATTCACCACGATATTTAGTTTTTTAAAATGAGTATGGCATTTTTTTACTGCGCTTTTGCAGAATTTTTCTTCCTTCAAATCGCCACTGATAATCAAGCATTGTCGGCCTTCTTTCTCAATAAGTTCCTGAGTTATTAATGCATCTTTATCTTCTTTTAAATATACAATCGCAATATCAGCACCTTCTCTGGCAAAATGTACGGCAACACTTCGTCCAATTCCGCTGTCACCACCAGTTATAAAAGCTACTTTTCCCAGCAGTTTGCCACTTCCGGCGTAGTTTTCTCTTATAATTTCCGGTTCAGGATTCATTTGATATTCGTTCCCCGGAAGATTCTGTTTTTGTTCAGGAAATGTTTTAGGTTTTTTCATAACACTATATTTTAATCAATTAACATAACTCTAAAAATAATTAATCTTTAAAAAACATATTAACCGTAAGAAATTTAAGATTATCTCAAAAAGTAGGGTTACACAGTACCAAGGCTAAACATGGGAATTATGTAACGAATTTTTTTTTCTGTAAAAGACGTTTGTCAATTTTTTTTATAAATTTGAAGGTTTGACTGACGTTATTTAAATATAGAATCAGCTGTTTTAAATGACATTTTTCGAACATTTTTGAAACTAAAAACATATAATAATTCATAAAACTTTACTCCCCAAACCAGTATGGTATTAATCGTTGACGATATAAAGGCAAATATTATTGCCTTGAAGAAAACATTAGAGCTGCATGATATTGATGTGGATACTGCCGAATCTGGTGAAGAAGCCCTTAAAAAAATTTTAAAAACAGACTATTGCCTGATCATTATGGATGTTCAGATGCCGGGACTCGACGGTTTTGAGGTAGTAAAAATTCTTTCGGGTAATAAGCGTACAAAAGACATTCCGGTTATATTTTTATCAGCTCTTAATATCGAGAAAAAATATATTTTTAAAGGATATGAAACTGGTGCAGTTGAATATATTACAAAACCTGTAGACAGCGATTTGTTGATTTTAAAAGTAAAAACTTTCCTTAAGATTTACGATCAGCAAAGAGAATTAAAAGGTATAAAAGAATTACTCTCAAAAGAAATTATTATACGAAAAGAAGCTCAGGATAATCTCGAAATTAAAATCGCCGAAAGAACAAAAGAACTTGTTTTGAAAAACGAGGAATTAGAGATGAAAAATCATGAACTTCAGCAATTTTCATGGGTAGTTTCACACGATTTAAATGAACCAATCCGGAAAATTCAGATCTTTATAAAAATAATTAAAGAACTTTATCTTGCTGATGATGCTAAGGCAGTTGATTATGTTGACCGTACAATTAAATCAGCAGAAAGAATGCAGACTTTAATCACTGATTTATTAGCATATTCAAGATTGTCATCGCAGGTAAAACCAGAAGTAACAGACTTAAATGAGGTTTTGCAGGAAGTACTTTCAGATTTTGATTATCTGATCGAAAGAAAAAAGGCTACCATAAAAACCAGTGAACTTCCCACAATAGATAGTATTCCAAGCCAGTTGAGACAGGTTTTCCAGAACTTAATCGGTAACGCATTAAAGTTCTCCGGAACTTCTCAAAATCCATTAATCGAAATTACATCTGAATTAATTGCTGATAAATCTTTTGAAAGCCCGGTTTCCTCCGAAGGGAAATTTTGTCGAATTACAGTAAAAGATAACGGAATTGGTTTTGATGAAATTTACCTTGACAGGATATTTATTATTTTCCAAAGTTTAAATGATAGACAATCTTATGAAGGAACAGGAATAGGATTGGCAATTGCCAAAAAAATCATCGAAAAACACAACGGATTAATCACGGCAAAAAGTAAGTTAGGCGAGGGCGCAAGCTTTATTATCATACTTCCTTTAAAATACGTATAAATCATATTTGCTCAGAGATTTAAAAATCATTTAAAATCTTTAATCTCGCGCAAAAAAATATAAAAACACCCCAAAGCAACCTATAATTAAATTCACAATTGGCAAATGAAGAATAATAATTTTAAAAGAAATTTATTAATAAGTTCGATGGTTTCGTTACTGGTTTTAATGATCAGTTCTACCGCTTCGTTTCTTAGTATTAAAAGCTTATTAAATAGTAATTTCTGGGTAAATCACACTCAGGAAGTAATTTATAACCTGAACGAAGGTTCGGCTATAATTATTGAAGCGCAAACCAGTATGCGCGGTTACCTCATTACTGGCGAAGAACAATTTGTAGACAGATATAATGATGCAGAAATAAGATCTAATGCTTATTTTGAAAAAGTGAGTGAACTTACTGTTGATAATCCTTCGCAACAGGCTCAGTTAAAAGAATTAAAAACGCAGCGCAGCAATTTTTTTAAATACCTGAACAATCAAATCGTAAAAAAGAGACTAGGTAAAAATTCAGTCACATTTGACCTTAACGAAGGTAGAAATATGATGAGTGATTTGCGTGCACAAATAAAAACAGTTGAAAGCACAGAGCAAGGTCTTTTAAAGGAGCGTAACGAAAACTCAGAGCGTTACGGGACTTACAGTATCATTTTGATTGTTGTAGCTTTTATTATTGCCTTTGTTATTTCGATTGTATTCCTGATCAGAATCCTAAAAGATTACAACGAGCGTAGTTTACTTCAAAGCGAGTTAATCAAAAAAGATAAAGAAACCGCAGAGCGAATTCTTGCCATAAGCTCAATTGCCAGTAACATTTCAAGCGGAAATTATGATATTCGGGTAGATGATAATCAGGCAGATGCGCTTGGTAGTGTAGGGGAATCATTGAATAATATGGGAGTTTCCTTAAAATCATCTTTTGATTTATTGTCTCAAAAAGAGTGGCTTCAAACAGGTATCGCCAATCTTAATAATGTAATGTTAGGCGATAAAACACTGCAAAAACTATCAAAAGATGTTATTGAATTTGTATGCCAATATACCAATAGCAGTGCAGGAGTTTTATATGTTTTAGAAGAAGGTGAACTTTTTGTTGCAGGAGGATACAGTTATATACCAAGCAAAAACCGTGAACGAATTCAAAAAGGTGACGGATTAATAGGGCAAGTTATAATTTCAGGAAAAATACTGGAATTAAAGACTTTATCTCCGGATAATATTCATATTAATTATGCTTTGGGCGAAATAAAACCTACTCATATTGTGGCAGTTCCGCTATTGGATACCAGAGTTGAAGGCGCTATAGAACTGGCAAGTATTTACGGATTTTCAGACTTGCATTTAGAGTTTTTAAAAGCTGTTGCAAACAACATTGGAATCGCAATTAAATCAACTCAAAACAGAAAAAGAGTGATGGAGCTGCTGGAGGAAACCAAATCTCAATCTGAAGAACTTCAGGTGCAACACAGTGAATTAGAAGCGATTAATGCAGAGTTAGAAGCGCAAACAGAAAAACTTCAGGCATCAGAAGAAGAACTTCGTGTACAACAGGAAGAGCTGGAACAAACCAATGAAGAATTGTCTGAAAGAAGTGTTTTACTGGAAGAAAAAAATACTGAAATCCAGAAAAAATCAGAAGCTCTAGAACTTACAACTCGTTACAAATCAGAATTCCTGGCGAATATGTCGCACGAATTAAGAACACCTTTAAATTCTATTTTACTTTTAAGCCGTTTGTTATCCGAAAATAATAACAAAAGCATGGTGGAAGAAGAAATTGAATTTGCAAAAGTAATCCAGAGTTCAGGAAATAGCCTATTAGGACTTATCGATGAAATTCTTGATTTATCTAAAATTGAAGCCGGTAAAATGGAACTTGAATTTTTAGATGTTTCTACAAAAGAAATCACGGATACCTTATGGAATCTGTTCAATCAGGTTGCAAAAGAAAAAGGAATTAAGTTTGAAATTCTTTCGAAAGATGCGCCAATTGTCATTAAAACCGACAAAATGCGTTTGGAGCAAATTTTGAAAAACCTAATCTCAAATGCCATTAAATTTACCGAAAAAGGAACAGTAAGTTTAGAAATTAAAATAAACACAGATGACGATAAAATCATTTGTTTCATTGTAAAAGACACCGGAATTGGGATTCCGTTAAACAAACAACCTTTAATTTTCGAAGCTTTTCAACAAGCCGATGGTTCAACAAAACGTAAATACGGAGGGACAGGTTTAGGATTATCAATAAGCCGTGAATTAGCAAAATTACTTCGAGGTGAAATTATCTTGCATAGTACAGAAAATGTAGGAAGTACGTTTACCTTATGTTTACCGGTTTTTGGATCTGCAACTCATAAAATTAATGTAGAAAAAATTCCTCCAACAGAGTTTACCGAGGTTCAGGAAGAAAAAATAGAACCGGTAAAAAACAGATATTTAAGTGCTACTATTCCGGATGAAATCGAAGATGACAGGGATTCGATTACGGCAAATGACAAAGTAATTTTAATTGTTGAGGATGATATTAATTTCGCAAAATCACTTTTAGCTTTTACCCGTCAAAAAGGATATAAAGGAATCGTTTCTGTTCGAGGAGATTATGCCTTAAACTTCACATTGCTTTATAAACCGGTGGGTATTTTATTAGATATTGAATTGCCAATAAAAAGCGGTTGGGAAGTATTGGAAGAATTAAAAAATCATTCACAAACCAAACATATTCCCGTTCATATTATGTCATCGCACAAATTAAAACAGGAAAGTTTATTAAAAGGAGCAGTAGATTTCTTAGATAAACCAGTTGCATTTGATAAGATTCCGGATGTGTTTTTACGAATAGAACACATCATTAATAAGGAAGCACAAAAGGTGTTAATTATTGAGGATAATCCACAACACGCAAAAGCATTGTCTTATTTCTTAGAAACTTATAATATTAATTCGGAAATAAAAAGCGAAGTTTCACAAGGATTAGAAGCTTTAAATAAATCAGAAATAGATTGTGTAATCCTGGATATGGGAATTCCTGACAAACAAGCTTATGAAATTTTAGACGGAGTTAAAAAAAGACCTGGGCTGGAAAATATTCCGGTAATTGTTTTTACAGGAAAAAGTTTGTCAATGAAAGAAGAGGTGAAAATTAAAAAATACGCCGATTCAATTATTGTAAAAACGGCACATTCATACCAAAGAATGCTTGATGAAGTTTCGCTTTTCCTTCATTTAGTTGAAGATAAAAAAGAGGGAAAAGACAAAAAAGAAAGCCATAAAAAGCTAAATTTACTAAATAATATTCTGCATGAAAAAAAGGTATTAATTGTAGATGACGACGTTCGTAATATTTATTCATTAACAAAAGCTTTAGAAGTTTTTAAAATGAATGTAATTACAGCATTTGATGGTAAGGAAGCCATCAAAATTTTAGAGGAACATCCAGATACTGACATCGTATTATTAGACATGATGATGCCAAATATGGATGGTTACGAAACCGCCGAAAAAATACGTTCAATCTCTAAATTCATTAATTTACCGTTGATTGCCGTAACAGCAAAAGCAATGACCGGCGACAGAGAAAAATGCATCAAAGCCGGAGCATCAGATTATATCACAAAACCGGTAGATATCGATCAATTGCTTTCGTTATTGCGAGTGTGGTTGTATGATAAAATGTAAGCTAGTTATTAATTGTAAATTATAAATTATAAATTGAAAAGTTAGCCACGAATTACCCGAATTTTCACGAATCAATTTTAAAAATTTGGGCTAATTTGTGAAATTTGCGGTAAAAAAAAAGTTTATACTTGGCAAAAGAAAAGAAAAAGTTAGCCACGAATTACACCAATTTTCACGAATTAATTTTTAAAAATTTGTGGCAAAAAAAATAAAAACAAACAAAACTTAATTTTAAAAAGTGGACGAAATGAATAAAAAAAGACTCTTAATTATCGATGATGATTCTAGAAATATTTTTGCTTTAGAACACACTTTACGTGCCAAATCATTTGATTGCTTGTCTTGTTTAAGTGCTGAAGAAGCTTTGAGAATATTAAGTACAGATCAAAACATCGATGCCATTTTAATTGATATGATGATGCCGGAAATGGACGGTTATGACGCGATTCCGTTAATAAAAGCACTTCCTGACAGAAGATCGACTTTTGTTATCGCCGTAACAGCGCAAGCGATGATTGGAGATAAAGAAAAATGTCTAGATGCAGGAGCAGATGATTATATCTCAAAACCTGTTGATGTAGATAAATTACTGCTTATATTAAGCAAAATTTGAACGAAGTATGATTGAGGATATCGAATTAGAAACACTCATAAATGATGTTTATGAATATTATGGTTTCGACTTTAGCTGCTATTCCAGAGCTTCCTTAAAAAGGCGTGTAAACAGACTATTTCATTTAGATGGATTTACCCATTTTCATGAATTTCTGTCTAAAGTAAGGTATGACTCTGAATATTATAAAAGAATGGTCGACGAAATCACGGTAAATGTTACCGAGATGTTTCGCGACCCGGCTTTTTATTCCGTAGTCAGAAACGAAATTTTACCGTTATTAGGAACAAAACCTTTTATCAGGTTATGGCACGCAGGCTGCTCTACAGGCGAAGAAGTATATTCGATGGCTATAATGCTAAAGGAAGCAGGTTTGCTGCATAAATCCTTAATTTATGCTACAGATATTAATGCAACCGTTCTGGAAACAGCCAAAAAAGGAATTTTCCCTTTACGAATGATGAAAGAATACTCAGAAAATTATCGTACATCTGGAGGTCAGGAAGATTTTTCGAGCTATTATATTGCCAATTACGGAATCGCCAAGTTCAATGAAGAACTTGCAGAGAAAATGGTTTTCTCCCAGCATAATTTAGTTTCAGATACTTCATTCAATGAATTTGATTTAATACTATGCCGTAACGTTTTAATTTATTTTGATAATGATCTTCAAAAAAGAGTCATTAATTTATTTGATGAAAGTTTAGCTGTTTTAGGTTTCTTAGCTTTAGGAACAAAAGAAACAATTAAATATTCTATTCCTATGAGCAAATACAAACAGTTGGATAAGGAAAAAATATGGAGGAAAATAAAATAATATCAGGCATTAAAGTCGTAATTATAGGAGGATCTGCCGGCAGCTTAAATGCCTTAATGCAAATCCTGCCTGAGTTGCCGGACTTAAATGGTTTTGCAATAGTACTTGTTGTGCACCGCAAAAGTACAGATGATCAGACTTTAGAAGATCTTATCTCTTTAAAGTCAAGTATTCCGTTTAAATTAACCGAAGACAAAGTGCCGCTTTTACCAGGATATGTGTATGTTGCGCCATCAAATTATCACTTGCTTTTTGAGAAAAACGAAACAATGTCGTTAGATATCTCAGAGAAAATTAATTATAGCCGTCCCAGTATTGATGTTTCATTTGAATCAGCAGCAGAAATCTTTGGAAGTTCGTTAGTCGGAATATTATTGTCCGGTTCGAATTCTGACGGAACTCAGGGTTTAAAAATGATCAAAGACGCAGGAGGAACAATTGCAGTTCAAAATCCGCTTTCGGCAGATATGCCTTTTATGCCCAATAATGCGATTTTGTATAACGACCCAGAATACATTTTAAACATCAACGAAATCCTTCGATTTATTATTTCGATCAACAGTTAAAAATTAATTGGTCTTTTTCGGTTCTTCATCTTCCGGAAGGATAACCTTGTTCAATTCCTTTTCTTTTTCAGCTCTTCTTTGCGCCGCTTTTCCTTTTCCAATGGGGATTCCCGCCGTAAGGTATAAAGATCTGTTATACACATCAGGTCCGTCGCCCTTCATCACAGGAACCAATCCGTAATAATATTGAAGCGTTATGTTTAAACCGTTCCCCACATTCATATGATAACCCGCGCCAAGAGCAACTCCGGCATCAATAACCCGAATTTGATCCCGGATATTCTTTTTATAAACCACATCATCTTTGTTAACTTCCTTAGTAAATTCATCAAAAGCTTTCGCCAATAATCCAAATTGAGGACCAGTTTTAAGGTATATATTATTCTTGAACTGATATTTAATTAAAATAGGAACATTAAAATACCTGATTTCGCGATTTACACTTCCGCCCGCAAAAGCATTGTCCAACGTTTCATCGTTCAAAGAATAAACCGGAATCCCGTGTGCACCCATTGGCGATTTTACGATTACTCCCGTATTAATCATCCATGACGGATTTTTTTTAGATCGAATATCAAAATAAAAACCAAGATTAAAACCCAAATTAGTTCCTGAGCTATCCAGATCAGAAATGGTAGATAAATTCACTCCGCCGTCTAAGCCAAATTCCAGAAAAGGCGAATTCAATTTATCTCCAAAAATTAAGGAAATTAAAACTTGAGAGCGTGCCGGAGCCATACAAAACAATGCGATAAGTAATAATAAACCTTTTTTCATATAGTTGGGTTTAAAGTCCAAAACGATATTGAAGACCTGCTAAAAATTGCGTACGGGTTCCTAAAAATCCCGCTTCAACCCTAAACATATAATGTTTACTGTATTGAAACTGAGATCCCACAATAAAATTCCACATGTCTTTAGGCGCTTTTTGCAATGAATATTGTACCGTTGATGATCCTGCAGTACTCAAAGCCCCATCCAGAGTTGCTAAAAAATTACCGGCAGATGTTAATGCTCTGTTGGCAGTATTGTGTTTGGCAATATTTGCCGGATTATTTTGCTGTACAGGCGTTAATCCATCCCACCAGCTATCGACTTTTGTCTGGTTTTCGGCTACTTTATTCAAACCCGTATCTACTTTTTCCTGCGCATTATCTAAATTTAATACATCAGATAAAGCGATATTTCCCTTTGTATTTCCTTCAATATGAACCCTGAAACCGCCCACCCAAACCGCAATATTCCTGTCTGGTTTAGGCAGTTTAAACGTTTTACCTAATCTTGGACCAAAAATATAGGAGAAAGCAGGTTTGTCCAGCGCATCAACATCACTCCAAGACATATTCATATCAAGTGCCAGCCATCCGCCGCCAATACCAATTGTAGGTGTTAATCCTAACCCGAAAGTAGTAGCATCAAAATTTTCTTTAGTACTAAAACTTGCAATTTGTGACCAGTTATTATCACCGTCAGGAATCCAGATTCCCGCGTTTATCTTAGTTGTGGGTTTTGATTTTCCAAAAATTCCGTAAACATTCAAAAAAGGAAGAAGCCAAATGTCAGGTCGGATAGTAATAGCACCAACCTCTACAGATGATTTATCAAAACGAACAATTTCATCCAGATTATATAAAGGACCATTATTAAAGCCAACTTGTAAATTAGTAATGTTAATTTCAGAATCCTGCCAGAAATAATTTACCGAAAGTCCTGCTGAATACGGTAATTTATATCCTTTTTGGGCTACTTTTTCTCCCCAAATAGGCAAAGCATAAGGATATTTTTCGACCTTAAGACTGTCTTTTAGTTCCTGATTTTTTGCTCCTACAATTTTTTCGGTGTAAACCTGACCAAAAATTTGTATGCTAAAAAATAATAAAAAGGCGGATATTAGTGTATTACATTTCATTGATTTTCGTGTTTATAATTGTTAAAAAATAGAACTGCGTAAAATATATATGTACTAATGTATTCTAAGGAAGAATCTGCGTATCTTTTTGTTTTATAGTCTAATAGAACTTTTGGCTTAAAATGTAGAAACAGTTTTTATATGTTAATTATTGTTAAAGTTAAATAAATTTTTTTACCAGTAATAAATTTTTTGTAGGAAATTGATATTTTCGATAAAAAATATTTTCGTTTGATTTTTAATAGAGAATCTGATCGATGTAATTCTTCGGTGAGCTTCAGAGAAGCGTAATATTTATAGCTCAATTGTTGTATTGCGGAATCAAAGCTCCAGAGGAGCAATATATCATTGATATAGTAAATTTAATATCACATTCCGCGCAAAATCTCAAAGGTTTGTCATTTCGCTTTTAGCAGAAATCACACTAGAAACTTGACAAAGATTAGCGAATTTAGGTACGCAATAGTTATCATTTTGTTGCGTACCTACGGCACGCCAATGTATTTCTAATCTACATTACCTACCAAAATTTAGTGCCTAACGGTACATTTCGACTCTTGGTTCGTATTCTTTAATTATCAAAAACAATTAACTTAATGACATTGCCCGCTGCGATTTTCAATAAATTCAATTGGTTATTCCTTATTAATATGTTTCACAAATATCATTTTCAATTATTTACATTTTATAAAAGAAATATATACTACTTTTGTAAGGTGAAATGGATAACAATTATATTATCAATTTATTTAATGGCGCTTTCCAATATGCCCTGTGCAGATATGGAGATTAATAGTGCCGTTCACAAAACTGCCCAATTTTCATCAGAAGCAAATCACACACATGACAAGGACAATGATTTATGTTCTCCGTTTTGTGCGTGTAATTGTTGTGGAGCGCAGGTTTTAAGTTATCAAAATTCTTTAAGTTTTGATTTTCCTGTGGCTTACTCAATAATTTCAATCCCATTACCCAATTATAATTCCGTTTTTGCTTCCAATTTCTACGGAAGTATCTGGCAGCCGCCACAAATAGCATAATGATACCCTTTCCTGAGTCGTTTTTTCTTTTACCGCAAAGTTCACAATGTAAAAGAAGATATCGTTGCGAGATAATTTAAAGCAATAAGTCCGCAAAGATTGTAGGGATATGGGTAGAGATTTGTGGATTTTCCACAAAAGTAATAGACAAACTTTGTCTCATTTCTCACATCATTATACCATTAAAATGTTAGATAAAATCATACAGTTCAGTATAAAGAATAAGTTCGTTATACTACTATTTACCCTTGTTTTAATAGCTTGGGGAAGCTACTCACTTAATCAATTACCGCTTGATGCCTTGCCGGATATTACCAATAATCAGGTTCAAATTATCACATCAGCGCCTACACTGGCAAGTCAGGAAGTCGAGCAATTAATTACATATCCGCTGGAACAAGCCGTAAAAACAGTTCCTGATATTATAGAACTTCGCAGTATTTCCCGTTTCGGATTATCTGTTGTTACCGTAGTTTTTGAGGACGATGTTGATATTTACTGGGCGAGAGAACAAATATTTCAACGCTTAAAAAAAGCCGAAGAAAACATTCCAGCTTATGCCGGTTCGCCAGAATTAGCGCCAATTACCACAGGTTTGGGAGAAATTTACCAATATGATGTTTATGCCAAAAAAGGCTATGAAAACAAATACGATGCGGTAAAATTAAGAACCATTCAGGATTGGATTATAATTCCGCAATTGCAAGGCGTTAAAGGCGTTGCAGATGTAAGTACCTGGGGCGGAAAACTAAAACAATACGAAATCGCCGTTAACCCAAATACATTAAATAGCCTTGGCGTTACGATTACCGAGATTTTTGAAGCCTTAGAAAAAAACAACCAGAATACAGGCGGCGCTTACATTGAAAAAGACCAATTAGCCTATTTTATTCGTGGCGTTGGAATGGCAAAAGACACCAAAGATTTGGGAAATGTCGTAGTCAAAAACCGAAACGGATCGCCAGTTTTAGTTCGTGATGTTGCCGAAGTCCGCGAAGGAGTTGCCTTGCGTTACGGCGCATCAACCAAAGACGGAAAAGGAGAAATTGTTTCCGGAATGGTTTTGATGTTAAAAGGCGAAAACTCAAGCGCAGTCGTTCACAGCGTTAAAGAAAGAATGATTCAGATCAATAAAAGTTTACCCAAAGGCGTCGTTGCCGAAGCTTTTATTGACAGAGGAAAATTAGTCGATAACGCGATTGGAACCGTTACAAAAAACTTACTCGAAGGCGCGCTGATCGTGATTTTTGTTCTGATTTTGTTTCTTGGAAATCTTCGCGCGGGTTTAATCGTCGCTTCTGTGATTCCGTTAGCGATGCTTTTTGCCATTATTTTGATGAATGCCTTTGGCGTAAGCGGAAATTTAATGAGTTTAGGCGCAATCGATTTTGGAATTATCGTCGACGGAGCCGTAATTATTGTCGAAGCCACAATGCACCATTTGCAAAAACTCAAACGCAATAAAGAACTAACACAAAGCGAAATGGATGCTGAAGTCTATAATTCGGCTTCAAAAATCAGGAATAGTGCTGCCTTTGGCGAAATCATCATTTTAATTGTCTATTTACCAATTCTTGCCTTAGTAGGAACCGAAGGAAAAATGTTCAAACCTATGGCGATGACCGTTGGTTTTGCAGTTGCCGGAGCATTTATACTTTCGCTGACTTATGTACCAATGATGAGCGCTTTGTTTTTATCTAAAAATACCGAACACAAGGAAAATTTCAGCGATAGAATGATGGCTTGGCTAGAAGCTGTTTATACGCCGTTTCTGCAGAAAACATTGCAATTTAAAAAACTCGTTTTAGCAATATCATTGGGTTTATTCGCCCTCGGAATAATAGTTTTTAATAGTATGGGAGGAGAATTTATCCCAACAATCGAAGAAGGTGATTTGTCTATAAATGCGACAATCATGACAGGAAGTTCGCTTACGCAGATGGTTGAAACCACCACAAAATACGAGCAGATTTTAAAAGCCAAATTCCCTGAAATTAAAACCATAGTAACCAAAATAGGAAGCGGTGAAATCCCAACAGATCCCATGCCAATTGAAAGCGGCGATTTGATTATTGTTTTGAAAGACAAAAAAGAATGGGGACGAAAATACCATAACTGGGAAGAATTGGCAAACGCCATGAAAGAAGAAATGGAAATAATTCCAGGTGCCAATATTGAAATTTCGCAACCAATTCAAATGCGTTTTAACGAATTAATGACCGGAAGCCGAAGCGATATTGCCATCAAAATTTTTGGTGATGATTTAGAAGTTCTCGATGCAAAAGCCACAGAATTAATTTCGAAAATAAAAAGTATCGAAGGAATTGGCGATTTAAAAGCCGATAAAGTGACAGGATTACCACAAATCACAATCAAATACGATTATAATAAAATTGCTCTATACGGTTTGAATATTTCAGATATTAATCAAATTATCCGATCTTCATTTGCCGGAGAAAGTGCCGGAAAAATCTACGACGAAAGCAAAAGATTTGATGTTGTTGTGAGAATGAATCAGGACAATCGCGGAGATATTACAGATGTAAGCAATTTGTTTATTCCGTTACCAAACGGTCAGCAAGTACCTCTTTCCCAAGTTGCAACAGTGGATTATGAGCAGGGTCCGGTACAAGTAACACGTGAAGATGGAAAACGTAGAATCACAATTGGGTTAAATGTTCGTGGTCGCGATATTAAAAGTGTAGTAGAGGAAATTCAGCAAAAATTAGATGAAAATTTAAAACTTCCCGCAGGATATTATGTGACTTATGGCGGGCAATTTGAGAATTTAATCGAAGCCACAAAACGACTTTCAATTGCATTACCGGTCGCTTTAGGATTAATATTAGTCTTGCTTTATTTCACTTTTAAAAGTTTCAAACAAGCAGCTTTGATTTTTACGGCGATTCCACTTTCAGCAATTGGAGGCGTTTTTGCGCTCTGGATGCGCGGAATGCCGTTTAGTATTTCGGCAGGAATTGGATTTATAGCTTTATTCGGAATCGCGGTTTTAAACGGAATTGTATTGATATCGTATTTCAACCAATTGAAAACCGAAGGAATATTAGATCCGCTGCAAAGAGTGTTAATAGGAACAAAAACAAGATTACGTCCCGTTTTAATGACCGCAGCCGTAGCTTCGTTGGGATTTTTGCCAATGGCATTATCAACCAGCGGAGGAGCAGAGGTTCAAAAACCTTTAGCAACCGTAGTTATTGGCGGTTTATTTTCAGCCACATTATTAACGTTGATCGTTTTGCCAATTTTATATTTGTTGTTGGAACGTGGAGTTAACCGCAGAGAATAATTAGATAATTAGAAAATGAGATAATTAGAAAATTTGTCACTATGTGTAAAATAATTTCTCTCGCAGATTCTGCAGATCTGGCAGATTAGTTCAAAAGAATCGAAAAAAAATCTGCTCAATCTGCATGATCTGCGAGAGACAAAAAAGATAAAAATGAAAAATTCAATATATAAAAATAGCAGAAAAACCTTTGCGAATCCTTTGCGCTCTTTGCGGTTAAGTGCGTTCCTATTGGCAAATAAAACTTTGTGGTTAATTGCATTTCTATTGATAAGTACAATAACATCGGCACAAGAAAAAATCACTCTTGAAAAAGCAATAGAACTTGCCAAATCAAACAACATCGATTTAAAAATCGCCGATAAAGAAATAGAAAAACAAACCGTTCTAAAAAAGACCGCATTTCAGGCAGAGCCGCTTCAGGTGCAATATCAGGGCGGACAATTTAATAGCGTGGATTTTGACCATAATGTTTCGGTGCAGCAATTTTTCCCAATCGGAAACATTACAAAAGCCAACCGACAATTGCAGGAAGAACTTGTAAAACTTGCCGAGAAACGAAAAGCTTTATCTTCTTACGAAATAGAAAAAGCGGTTACGTTGGCTTATTATCAATATTTATACGGAGTTTCGATTCAAAAACTGAACTCGGAATTAAATGATATTTATACCAAATTCCTAAAAAATGCCGAGTTGCGTTTTCAAACAGGAGAAAGCGGAAATATTGAAGTTATTAGCGCTAAAGCGAAAGTAAAAGAGATTGAAACGCAAAAAGCACAATTAGAATATGATTTGGCGATTTATCAAAAGCAGTTGCAATTTTTTATTCAAACCGATGAAAATATTGTTCCTGATGAAAACACATCGCTGCAATATTCTATTTTAAAAGAAGAAGGAAATTCAAATGCAGAAGGTTTACTAACTGATTATTATGAACAGCAAATTTCGGTTTATCAAAAAGAAGCTAATACGTATAAAGCCATGAGAACACCAAAATTAGGTTTGGGTTATTTTGCGCAAACCATTAATACCGAATCTTTGTTTCAGGGTTTTACCGCCGGATTACAGATTCCGTTGTTTGGAGGCGTGAATACTGCAAAAGCTCAGGCTTCGGCAATAAGTATTTCGCAATCTCAATTGGCTTTGGATAAAAATAAACTAACGCTCAATCTGCAAAAACAGGAATTGCAAAACAACTTTGCAAAACAGCAAAAAGCATTAGAATATTATCAGAAAGAAGGTTTGCAATACGCAGATCAGATCATCAACACAGCGCAAAAAAGTTATGCAAATGGCGATATGAGTTATTGGTTGTACATCAGTTTTTTAAATCAGGCAATTGATATTAAAAAGCAATATGCAGAAGCAACACATAACTTCAATCAAAGCGCCATCGAACTTCAATTTCCAACCATCAAAAACAATTAGAATGAAAAATATAGTTAAAAGCTTAATAACAAAGTTCTCAATCCCGATGGCTACCGGGACGCAAAGAAAGGCAGCTTATAGCTTACTGCTTATTGCATATAGCGTTATTTTAACTTCTTGTAACGAGAAAAAAACCGAAGAAACCCACGAAGAAGAAAAATCAGAAACAGAAGTTGCATTAAACGAATCCCAATATAAAACAGTAGGAATTGAAACAGGATTAGTTGAAAACAGAAACCTGAACAAAGTCATAAAAGCCAACGGATATACGACAGTTCCGCCACAAAACTCCGCCGAAGTTTCGACTTTGATAGGAGGAACGGTGAAGGATATTTTTGTTCTGGAAGGGACTTTTGTAAACAAAGGAAAAGTGCTGGCAACGATTCAGAATCTGGAAGTAATTGAAATGCAGGAAGATTATCATTCGGCTACAGCCAATATCGAATATTTGCAATTAGAGTATAACCGCCAGAAAACCTTAAGCGATGAAAATGTAAACCCAAGAAAAGTTTTTCAGGAAGTAAAAGCAAAATTAGCGGCAGAAAGAGCCAGAGCGCAAGCAGCAAAAAACAAATTAGAAGCTTTGCATGTAAGTTCAAAAGGCAGTACATCATTAGTGCCAATTGTTGCGCCAATTAGTGGCTACGTTGGGAAAATAAGCATTGCAAAAGGCGCTTATGCACAAACCGGAGTTTCACTGTTTGAGGTAGTTGACAATAGCCAGATGCATTTGGATTTAAATGTGTACGAGAAAGATTTAGGTTCGATTTCAGTTGGGCAGGTAATTGATTTTGTTTTAACAAATCAGTCGAATAAATCAATTAAAGGAAAGATCTTCGGAATCAATAAGTCATTTTCGAATGAAAGTAAAACTGTTGCCGTTCACGCCAAAATCGAATCGGCAGATGCAAAAGGACTGATTCCCGGAATGTACGTTTCGGCAAATATTAACATCACAAATGCGACTGTTCCTGCATTACCAAAAGATGCCGTTGTTCGAAATGCTGATAAATACTTTGTTTTTATTGAAGAAGAAGAAAACGCAGGACATGAAGAAAAGAAAACAGGAACTGAGGCAGCCCACGAAAAAGAAATCCATTTTAAAGCTATTGAAGTCATTCCCGGAACCACAGATTTAGGTTTTACCGAAGTGAAGTTTGTAAATGAAATTACAGCCGATGCAAAAATTGTTACAAAAGGTGCCTTTTATTTGCTTTCGGCATTGAAAGGCGGGGGAGAACATGATCATTAAAGAATTTTGTTTCAGGTTTTATTTGTTTCAGGTTGGTTAGCTGCAATTCTATAACCTCAAACAGAAAACTAAAACTTTGCGACTTTGCGTCTTTGTGCGCATATTTATAATCTCCAGCTAAAGATGGAGGCAATTCAACAATAACACCAAGCTAAAAAAAGCATTATGAAAGAAAAACTTTGCGACTTCGCGTCTTTGCGAGATTAAATTTTTCAAGCTGATACGAGATTAAAATAACTTTCAATAGAAACAATTACAACAAAATCCGTAAATTTAGAAAGTGTTTTAGAATTGCTATTAACATACGGATGCCGTAGATCTTGAACAGATTTATTATTCACAATCTTGTCATCCTGACGAAGGAAGGATCACACAAGAAACTCCGCAAAGAAAAGAGTCAATCGTTGCCAATTATGTAATGTGATTTCTCCTTCGTCGAAATGACAAAACTTTGTGTAAAATTAGCATAACGTCAAAGTGTAAACCTTGAAACAAGCAAAACCTGAAACAAATAAAACTTAAAATACCATAATTTGAAATTTTTCTATGGAACATATACATAAAGAACAAAAAATCACAAAAAAGAAAATCAATCAATCCGGATGTTGTTCTGCGCATGAAGAACACGCACATTCAGATGATGACGGACACGATCACGATCATGAACATAATGGTGAAGGCGGTATTTTTAAAATGTTTTTACCAGCCATAATATCCTTTATTTTATTGCTTATAGGCATTGGTTTTGATCATTATTTTCCGCAAAACTGGTTTACGGGTTATGTTAGAATTGGTTGGTATGTGGTGGCGTATTTACCGGTTGGGCTTCCGGTTTTGAAAGAAGCTTATGAAAGTATTATGAAAGGCAATGTTTTTTCAGAATTCTTCCTGATGTGTATTGCCACAATTGGTGCTTTTGCAATAGGCGAATATCCTGAAGGTGTTGCCGTAATGTTATTTTATACCATTGGCGAAAACTTTCAGGGATTGGCGGTTAGTCGGGCAAAATCGAATATCAAAAGTTTATTGGATCAACGTCCTGATGAAGTCAATGTTTTAGAAAATAATGTTGCCACTAAAGTCAAAGCGGCAGATGTTTCCATTGGATCGATTATTCAGCTTAAAGCGGGAGAAAAACTAGGATTAGACGGCGAATTACTATCTGATAATGCTTCGTTTAATACCGCGGCATTAACCGGCGAAAGTAAACCTGATACTAAGGTAAAAGGAGAAGCTGTTCTTGCCGGAATGATTAATGGCAACACAATTGCATTAGTAAAAGTAACAAAAGCATATAACGATAGTAAATTGTCTAAAATTTTGGAAATGGTACAAAATGCCACGACCAAAAAAGCGCCAGCCGAATTATTCATTAGAAAATTTGCTAAAATTTATACGCCAATTGTCGTTTATCTGGCGATTGCAATTTGTTTTGTTCCAATGCTTTTTGTTGACAATTACGTTTTTAATCAATGGTTGTACAGAGCTTTGGTCTTCCTTGTAATTTCTTGTCCGTGTGCTTTGGTGATTAGTATTCCGCTAGGATATTTTGGCGGAATTGGCGCTGCAAGTAAAAATGGAATTCTGTTTAAAGGAAGTAATTTTCTGGATAGTATTTCAACGATTCAGAATGTGGTAATGGATAAAACCGGAACCATGACCGAAGGCGTTTTTAAAGTTCAGGAAGTTATTATTTCGGAAGATTTTAATAAAGAAGAAATCCTGAAATTCGTCAATGTCCTGGAAAGTCAAAGTACACATCCCGTGGCGACTGCGATTCATAATCACGTGGGTGAAATCGATGCTTCAATTGAATTGAAAAACGTTGAGGAAATTTCCGGACATGGTTTAAAAGCGGAGATTAACGGAAAAGAGTTGCATGTTGGGAATTTTAAATTGATGGATAAATTCAATATTAATTATGACATAGATCCCAATGAGGTTGTTTACACGACAATTGCGATTGCGTACGATAAAAAGTTTGCAGGATATTTAACGATTGCCGATGAAATTAAAGCAGATGCACAAGAAGCCGTAAACAAACTAAAAGCATTGGGCGTTAAAGTTACCATGTTAAGCGGTGACAAAACAAATGTTGTTCAATTTGTTGCCAATAAACTAGGAATTACCAACGCTTTTGGAGATTTATTACCGGAAGATAAAGTCAATAAACTAAACGAAATAAAAGCCAAAAACGAAACCGTAGCATTTGTTGGCGATGGCGTAAATGATGCTCCGGTGATTGCTTTAAGTACTGTAGGGATTGCGATGGGAGGTTTAGGAAGTGATGCCACAATTGAAACCGCCGATATTGTGATTCAGGACGATAAGCCAAGTAAAATTGCGATGGCAATCAACATAGGAAAACAAACTAAAAAAATTGTGTGGCAAAATATTACTTTGGCTTTTGTGGTCAAAGCATTTGTACTGATTCTTGGCGCTGGGGGATTAGCCACAATGTGGGAAGCCGTTTTTGCCGATGTTGGCGTAGCCTTATTAGCCATATTGAATGCCGTAAGGATTCAGAAGATGAAGTTTTAATTAATCGCCGCAATTTGCGGCGATTATTGTTTTTTTTATTCCTTTTGAAAAGATCAGCTATAAATGAATAAACCCTTTGGCTGCAATTATTTTTACACATAGAAACGTAATTTTTTCAGCTAAAAAGGTGTTTCATTTATTAAAATACACAAAGCTGGCTCTGTGAAAGAAATAGATTTCTTTTTGCGTTCTTTTTACATCTAAAAATCTATGTTTCTATGTGTTTAATTGAAATTTATAATTGCATCCAACAGGTTTAATTAGGGAATCTTACCTCAAACGTGGTTTCATTTTATAATATGGAACGCAACATTAATTAAATTAAATAATTGTTTTTGAGTGAAGTAGTAGTTTTGTTTCAGATCAAAAACAAAACCATGAAAAAAGTACTTTTAGTATTCATAATCCTGATATTGCCCTATTATAAAGCGTGGACACAAACAAAGATATCTGATAGTATTTCAACAGCTAAAGCAAAAACGAAACGTGTTGATTTTAACGTAATGCCGTATATCAATTATAACAGAACGCTGGATTTTATGTTTGGCGCGATCCCAATGATGATGTACAAACTGGATAAAACAGATACGATTTCGCCTAAATCATTATCGGGGATTTCAGCAGTTTACACTATCAATAAATCTTATTTTATAGCCTCATTCAACAAATGGTATTTTAAAGAAGACAATTGGCGAGCCCAACTTTTTCTGGCAACGGGAAATCAGAATGCGCAATTTTTTGTAGATGATATTGATGTTCCGGATTTCTATGATTACGGAACCAAAGCCAATATGATTAATTTTAGTCTGCAACGCAAAGTAATCAAAGCTTTATATGTGGGAATTGGTTATGCTTATGCACATTACGATACAAAATACGAAGATGATATCGAGCCAGGTTCTGTATCCCACACAAATGGATTACAGCTTAATGTAATGTATGATTCGCGCGATGAAGTATATTATCCGACGAAAGGCGATAAAATAAAATTGCGATGGCTCAATTATCCTACTTGGTTTGGAAACGATATTAGTGCAAATAAGATTATCTCAGAATATGATAAATATTTTCCCATGCGAAACGGAATCGATGTGTTTGCAGCGCGTTTTTCAGGGAAATTCGGTTTAGGAAATATTGCCTTTGAACAGCAAACCACAATTGGCGGAAATGATATCAGAGGATATTCTGAAGGTAAATATCGCGGAGACGGATTGATTGATTTACAGGCGGAATATCGTTATAATTTTGGTAAAAAAATGGGGCTTGTTGGTTTTGCAGGTTTGGCTACTATTTATGGATCTGATACCGAAAGTTTCAACTGGAAATTATATCCCGGAGCCGGAGCCGGTTTTCGATATCGGGCATTTAAAACCGAAAAATTTAATGTTGGTTTAGACGCTGCTGTTGGAAAAGGAGATTGGGGTCTGTATTTTAGAATTGGCGAAGCTTTTTAAATTATTATTTCTTGAGATGTTTGGGTTCCTGAATTTCTCCATTTCCGAAAGACCAATTTTCTAAACCATTATTTTCCAGTAAAACAATAATCACGTTATTGATCAGAATTTCTGTAGAAGCAGCGATTCTGACAGCAATTTGATGGTACAAGTTTTTCTTTTGTTCCAAAGTTCTTCCTTGTCCGGCGGTAATCTGGACATAAATTATATCTTCAGAATGTGAAATGCCAAGGTAACTTTCAGGATACTTTATCTGATGAGGTTCTAGTTCTTCAATTACATGAAAATAATCAGCTGCAGGAATATGAAATTCGGCTATTAAAGCATGATGAATGGATTCTGAAATATTGTTTTTTGTTGCTAATGAAAGCTTTTTTGGAAGACTGATTCTAACGAATGGCATTTTGTATTGTTATTTAAAAGTGATGTAATAGCAAAGATAATTGCTCAATTGAAAAGTGAAGATAAATTTTTTTAAAAAAACAGCACAATAATGCCGGATATAAACACCACAGGTTTTTAAAAACCTATTGTGTTTGAATATTCAGCATCATAGCAATCAAATTATTATTATTGTAAAATTAAGAAAAAGATAATGCTATAGAATTGTTATTATTTTCTATTCTAACGTCAGTTTTATTGCTTTTAGAAGGAGTTTGAGTTGGGTACCAATTGCGATAAGGTTTGACAATAATAAGTAAGCCTTCGTCATCTCCAATTGCTGCAAAATTTTCACTATTATAGTTTTTACTAAAAAAAGCAAGGTTATAATCTTCTATCAATTGCTCTCCTAATTCCATTGGATTTTCATCAACAATACCAATTTCGCTAATGTTTAATATTGATTTCGAACTAAATTCTTTTATTTGCAAATTGTCAAGATCATGTCTGGCAATAAACTCTAATAAATTGCCATTGTTATCATAAAAATAAACAGCATTGGCATTCCAGGTCTCAAAATTCGCAATTATACGTTTATCCTCAATAATTAGTAAATCTATTTTGCTATTACACCATTTAATTGCTTCGTCAAGTTTATTCTCAGGAATATTAAAGGCAAAGTGGTAAATGGAATTAAAATCAGGATTTTCAATGAATTTTAAAACCGAATCCCCAGCCTTAATAGTAACCGAATTTGAATCTTTTTCTATAATAGGCAATTCTAATATATCCTGATAAAAGCTAATAGTATTTTGAATATTGTTTGTCTGAATTTGGATGTGTTCTAATTTCATAATGGTATTTTTAAAAAGAAAAAAATTTTCCTTCGTTTCAAACAAATTTAAAAAATGATGCTTCTATTTTTGGTTATAAGCCATTTTATACTTCAATGAAGCAATAGTAAATTGTGATGAGAATCTCTATCATATTGTGGAAATATATTTAGCAGATAGTCCCGATAGCTATTGGGACATATATTTTTAAAGTATTAATTTAAAGGTTTTTAGAAAGTCATGCTTTTTGACATAGGTATTATGAGATTTATTTGAAGTGAAACGTTTTTTATAGATTTTTCGATATATGTGCCGATAGCTATCGGGACTATTTGTTAAAAAGATATAATCTAAAAAGTAGAGATATGATAAATAGAAAAGCCCACTTCAATGAAGAAACAGGCTTTGTAGATTTGAAAATTTTTGGGGCAATTAACAAATCATTTATTTTGGCATTGTTGGAGTAATAATTCTGCGTGTTGGCGTGCTCAACGTTTCTATAAAAGCAAGAAGATCACTTATTTCTTCTTTACTTAAATCCAGTTTTTTAAGCATCGGATCTATTTTTGGAATCAAAGAATCTCTTGCAGTTCCCAGATATTTTTTCTGAATAGGAGAGGGATTTCCCAGATTATACAATTCAACCACATCTAATAAAGACGGAAAATGTCCGTGATGCATCCATGGCTTTGTATTTACGACTTCACGAAGCGTTGGCGTTCTGAATTTACCAATATCTGCTTTGTCTTTAGTAACATTATAACGTCCGAAATCTTCATTTTTTGTTCCAAATAAAGTTTGTCCGTCATTATGAAACTGATTATCGCTAAAATAAGGCGTATTGTGGCAATTGATGCATTGCGCTTTGGTTCTGAACAAATGCAAACCTTTCACTTGTTGATCTGTAAAAGCTTCTGATTTTCCGCTCACAAACTGATCAAATTTACTTTTAGGGCTGTTAATTGATCTTTCAAAAGTGGCAATCGCATATTGAATTCTTTCTAATGAAACTTTTTTATCTCCAAAAGCAGCTTTAAAAAGCTCGTTATATCCTTTAATTTCGGCAATTTTATCAACCGCAATCGTCAGTTTCTCGTTCATTTCAAGCGGATCACCAATCGGGAATTGCGCCTGATCTTCCAGACTTGAAGCGCGACCGTCCCAAAATAAAGTTTTGGCATACGCCGAGTTTAAAATCGTCATTGAATTACGTTTTCCGGTTTGGCGATCATGACCAAAAGAACGCGTTAAATTATCTGTCCAGCCCAATTCAGGATTATGGCACGAAGCACACGCAATTTGTCCGCTTATAGATAACCTCGGATCAAAAAACAAGATTTTCCCCAGACTTTCTTTTTCCTTTGAATACGGATTATACGATGGATATGGAACAGCAGAAAGTACTCCAATATCCTGAAATGCTTTTTTGTCGATACTTTTATCTAATTGTGGCGCTGGCCAGGAAGTTGGATCTCCGCTGGAATACAGTTTTCGCAATTCCTGAACATCGATATATTCTGGTTCTTCAATGCTTTTATAAGCGGTGAGGCTTATTAAGAGTAGAAAGGGGATTATTAACTTTTTCAAATTTATGTTTTTTTAGTTTCAGGTTTTAGATTCAGTCGCAGTGTTCAGTATTCAGTATTCAGTTTTCAGTTTTCAGTCTCAGTTTTCAGTTTTCAGTCTCAGTTTTGCGATGAGAACTTTGTCAAAGTTTAAAACTTTGACAAAGTTAGCGACTGCGACTGCGACTGCGACTGCGACTGCGACTGCGACTGCGACTGCGACTGCGACTGCGACTGCGACTGCGACTGCGACTGCGACTGCGACTGTAAACTGAAAACTGAATACTGCTATTAAAGAGTAACTTCCTTAGGGCAATCTGCGTTTATCGCGTTAATTTTCGGATATGTTTTATTGTTGTATATTTTGTATAGTCCCGAAACAGTTCCTCCAAAAAGGGTATCATTTGTCAGTTTTAATTCAAAAGAAATTTCAAATAAACCTGCGCTGATTTCTTTATAAGTTCCTTCACCTGAAATCGCGATAATATGACTGTTTTTATTAGTTCCTGCAATGGTAATATCCTGCGGAATCACTAAAACTTTACCACTCGTTTTACTATTTCCTTTGTCAGGGAAAAATTCTAAAGCCGATGTAATATTGAATCCTGGAGAGCTTGCGCCTGCGGTTGCCTCATTAGTGAACCATCTTTTTAGGTTGAAAGAATTGGTTGTTGATGTTCCTGTGGCAACGTTAAAACCAATTTTGAATGCATCGTGATAAACATCATCATTTGGGTTTGCCGTTCCTTTGTCGCTGTATAAAATGGCATTTTCATTGTCTTTTGTTACAACAACCGGAAAAGTAAATGCATTAAACGCCTGCCATGCACAAGTTCCGCTTTTGTCAAACCAGTTTTCACCATAGGTTAAATAAAACTGATTTGATAAATCGTAGAATTTAGAAGCCGGATTTGCCTGAACATCTCTTGGTGACTTTATTGGCTTTGCAATCGTTAAGTTAATATTTCCGGTTGCAATATAGTTGGCAGTTGTAGCAAGGGAAATTTTAGTTTCATAACGAACATCATCAATTTGAATATCTTCAAGAAGTTTAAGATGATAGGTTATAGAACTTCTGTTATCGCCGTAATCGTCGTGAGTTAAGGAATATTCAAAACCATTCACGAACTTAAATATAGAGTTTTCATCAATTTCTGAAGGAACAAAACCGTTAGGGAAATTAACCTTAAAATCAGTTGTTTCGCCAATTTGTCCTTTTATAATAAAATCTTTTACAGGAAAAGTGTATGGCGTAACGACTTCGCCCAGATTTATCGTAAAAGTATCATTTAGAGCAGTTGCATTTAGATTTCCTATGTGAATATCAGCATCAGATGTATTGTCTAATTTTAAAGTAATGGTTTGTTTGTCTTTCCATCTTTTATCAAAAGACAAATAAATAGTATCCGTTAATTTATTGCCCTGAAATAGTAATTGTGTTGCAGGTTCTACAGTAAAAGTATCCGGATCGCCGGAAGTTGTGGTGATAAAATTTGCCTTAACAGCACTTTTTAATGTTGCTGAACTTAATGTAACAGGAACTTTAAGTGTTTTAACTGATTTGTTTTCATAAGTTGTCAATGGCAAAAAAGTAGTATTCACTGCTGGATATTCAAGCGGAACACCGGCATCAGTTGCAAGGAAATTAAAGCGGATAAAAGGAGTAATGTTTTGAGAATCCAGCCTGTAATCGTCTTTAGAACAAGATGAATATAAGAGTACAACTATACTCAATACGGATATAATTTTAGTAAGATTCATTTTGTTTTAAGTTTGAGTTAAGGTTTAAATTGCGAAGTGGTATTGGCAATATGAATTTAGGGGAGGGATATGCTAAACTGCAAAGCAAAGAGATACAGCCATCATTGCGGGAAACATCTTTTTTGTTGCGGGCAATGTCAAAAAACAAATGTCCTTCAAAACAAAGCTCTTTTCTGCGTTCTAAAAATAATGCATCTGCAATATTGCTATTATTTGTTAGTAACGAAGCTTTTGCCCGGGCTCTGATAGTATTAATATCTGTTCTGGCTTGTTCCGGATTATCTAATCCCAGAGCGGCTTCGGCACGAATTAAATATTGTTCACTTAATCTAAAAGCGACATAACCAGGATTATTCTGGAATTTTTTCGTGAAATTATATTTTAGATCAACAGGCTGTAAATTCACAATTGTTGGTATCGATTTTTCTAAAAATAATTGCTTTCTGATATCTGTACTTTCATATAGATTTACCAAGTCAAGAGATGCGGCATAACCACCATAACTTGCATCAGAAATATATCCATAAAATGTAGACATTGAACCGCTTGTAGTTCCTTCATCGCTTTTAGGAATAGAAAATTCTAATAAAATTTCGGAAACCGGAAGATCAGGCTGTTCCCATTGCGCGATATAATTGTCTGAACTTACTAGACTAATACCTGAGTTTACTATAATATCGTTTGCCGTGTCATATGCATTTTTATAATCTTTTTTGGCTAAATAAACTCTTGATAATAAGGCTTTGGCACTTGTTTTATTGAAATAAGAATATAAAGGTCCGTCAAGTAAAGCTTTATCAGAATAGAGATTTATAGCCGTTGTAATATCCTCGACAATAAAAGTATACGTATTTGCAACAGTTTCTCTGGTAGGATAAGTAAGTTTTTCATTTATTGAAGCCTTATTATAAACAATCCCAAGATGAGAAGCATCAGCAGAAAAATCATAATTCTGACTGAATAATTCGATTAGTAAAAAGTGTGTATAAGCTCTAATGGTCAAAGCTTCGGCTTTTATTTGATTTTTCTCAGCAGCTGTTGCATCAGGTAAAGCATCTGTAAATTCTAAAAGCAAATTAGTCTGATTAATTACATCATAACAATTTCCATAAAATGAAACCAGATCAGAATCATCAGATCGATCGTCAAAGGCATAAATTCCGGTAATATTAGCCGGAATGGTAATTCGGCTTTTAGAAGAACCAGTACTTAAAGAAGGTGTAAATTTTAAATTTCCTCCCTGTAAATCTGCATAAACAGCAAACGGTTCAGTTCTAACAACAGCTTCAAGTTCGCCATAAAGACCTTTCATTGCCTGTAAAATTCCTTGTTTGTTCTTTAATTGTTCTGTTATCGAAGTTTGTGTTCCGGGTTCCTGTTCTAAAAAGTCACTACAACTTTGGAACAAAAAAAGAAATCCCAGAACCAAAGTAAATTTGAAACTTATGATACGTTTAAAATTTTTCATTTTTAAAAATTTGTATTAATTCCGCATGAAATTGTTCTGGCTTGCGGATAGTTAAAGCTTAATTCTCTAATTCCGTTCATTCCTGACGGACTCTTTTCTTTATACCAGTAAAAGACATTCGAAACATCGGCAAAAATGACTAAACGATTCAGGAAAGTATTTTTAATTGGGACATTATAACTCAAATTGATATTGCTAATTTTAAGATAGGTTGCATCATAAACATATTTACTTAAATTAGGTAAAAGCGTATTTCTGCTCGGAGCCGGCTGTGAAACAATATCGCCTTGATTTCTCCAATAATCATAAGCATTTACAGACATGTTTCTGTTTGAAAGATTACTGTATTTTGAAATAATCTCATCTGATATTAATTTATCACCGCCCAATTGAAAGGCGCCATTAACGGATAAAGTGATACTTTTATATGAAAAACTGTTGCTGAAACCTCCAAAAGCCTTAGGTTGTAAATCCCCGATAGGTTCCCAGTCCGTTTCATTAAATAGGCTTTTATAAGTAGGAGCGTCATAGATTTGCCCGTTTTTTCTAATTAAATCACGTCCCGTTGCAGGATCAACACCAGCCCATTGAACGCCCCAGATTGTGGTTGTACTGTAACCAACTTTTTGTGCAAGAGCAATATTAGCTATAGAATAATCACTTCCTAAACCTACTAAATCAGTTACCTTATTATCAACAGTTGAGATGTTGAAAGATGATGTCCATTTGAATTTTCCTTTCTGGAACCATTTAATTCTCGTAGTCAATTCAAAACCTTTGTTGTACATACTTGCTGCATTAAGCTGCATTGTTCCGTAACCCGTTTCTGTAGGGATTTCGCGGCTTGCGATCAAATCGTTTAAATCATCATAATAATATTCTAATGATAATTCGACAGCATTAAAAATATTAAAATCGATTCCGGCATTGAATTTTTTATTTTTCTCCCAGCTTAAATTTCCGTTAGGCGCAGCACTTGGCGTTGCATATGATCCGCCATTATAGCCGTTTTGAAGCACATTATATAATCCTTTTGAACGGTACGAACCAATTCTGGAATTTCCGGTTGAACCGTAACTTGCTTTTAGTTTCAGGAAATCAATCCACGACGAGTTATTCAGAAAACTTTCATTAGTGATAATCCATGCTAAACCTGCACCGCTGTTTATAGCCACGTTCGTATCATCTCCAAAAACCGAACTTTCGTCACGCCTTATATTTCCAAGGAAATAGTATCTTTTTTTATAATTATAATTAAGTTGTCCAAAGAAAGAAACACGTGAATTGTAATTAATATCACTCTTAAAAAGCTGCTTTGCATAAGTTTCATCAGCAGTTGTATTGACATTATCATCCTGAATGGCATCTTCAATATTATTGAGAATATTAGGGTTTGTAAATCCGGTTGCAGTGGCAGAATTAAAATTTGTCTTTTCTTCAGAAAGTTCAAATCCTAGAACACCGTCAATCGTATTATTTTTATTGATTTCCTTGTTGAATAACATTTGTCCCTGCCAGTTCCATTTAGTCGAATTTCGTTTATTGAATAATCTTCTTCCCCAGTTAGGATAATTAATGCCGTCTAACAGGAAAGTACCATTGACTTGCCCGCTTTCATTTTCACCGGAAAAATAGCGATCCTGTACTTTATCCAGATAATCCAAACCAAATAAAGTAGCCAACCTGATGTTTTTATTAAGATCATAACCAACATTCAAACTTCCTAAAATAGCTTTAGATTCGGTTTCATTTTTATTTTGTTCGATAGCCGCTAACGGATTTCCTCCCGTTGAACCCGTTAATCCTAATTTAGAATAAGTTCCGTCTGCGTTATAAGGTGAAATTGTTCGTAAATAAGCAAAATCATAGTAAATATTTGGTGCATCTTTTTTTACATAACTGGGATTAAAAGACAAGTTAATATCCCATTTTGATTGTTTGTACCCAATGTTTATTCCACCATTTAATTGTTTTGTAGTATTGCCCAATTGCGGTTCATCAATATTTAAATACGTGATATTAGTGCGATAGGTAATTTTTGAAGTTCCGCCAGAAACACTAAAATTATACTTATTATAAATCCCCGAATTATTTAAAAGATCAAACCAGTCAGTATCAACTCCGTTATAAGGAACTGGAACATAATTAGGTGTTTGACTGGCGTTAAAAGCATTATTTACATCATTATATTGCTTTCCGTTAAGGTATTTAATTTGATTTATTGCCGTTGAAACCCCAAGCTGGTTAGAGAATTGAAACTGTGCTTTTCCTTTTTTTCCTTTTTTGGTAGTAATCAAAATTACCCCGTTTGCACCGTCGGCTCCATAAATACCAACCGCCGCCGCATCTTTAAGAACCGTAAAAGTTTCAATATTGTCTGGCGAAATAAAAGCAAGAGGATTTGATAAATTTTCTCCAAGACCGCCGGCTGCGTCAAAAGAAGCACTATCAATCCCTTTTTGTTCGTTCATAATCACGCCATCAACTATAATTAATGGCTGAGTCGAAGTTCCAAGAAGACTTCCGGTTAGTGGTTTTAAACTTCCCTGACCACGAATATTGATTTTAACGGGAGTTCCAATTCCCGAAGTATTTTCGATTAAAACACCTGCAACTTGCCCTTCCAGCATTTTATCAATACTTTCGGAGGCTTGCTGAACAGGAATATCCTTAGCATTTATAGTTGAAATACTCCCAACAATTTCCTCTTTCAGTTTTTTAGTTCCGTAAGATGAGGTAATTACAACCTGATTCAGTTCATCTGTAAATTCTTCGAGATAAACCGAAAATTCTTTTTTATTATCTGTTTTTGTATTTTGAGAAATCATCCCTAAAAATCCAACTTCAAGCACTATATTATTGATATTATTTCCTTTTAACTGATACACAAATTTTCCGTTAAAATCAGTTATGGCGCCCATTCCGGTTCCTTTTATACGAATTGTTGCTCCGGCAAGCGGAAGTTTATCTTTAGCATTATAAACCGTTCCGCTAATGAATCTTTCTTTTTCATCAGAAGTTGAAGTAACTGTTGGAGCAGGAGCAGAGTTCGTTAATAAAACCTGCTTTTTTTGTATGTAAAACGAAATATTTTTCCCCGAAAATAATTGTGTTAAAGTAGTTTCTAAAGTCGCATTTTGAACATTTAAATCTGCCAGTTGACCGGCATCAATTTTTCGTGCATTATAAATGATCCTAAAATCAGTTTGTTCTTCAATTGATTTAATAATCAAACTAATAGGTTTGTTTTTTAGCTGTAATGTGATTAATTTATTTTGAGAAAAACCTTTAAAACAAGATATGAACAGGGCTAGGAAAAACAGTATTTTCCTTAAATTGGGTATCGTAAAAGTCATGTTTGTTTAGTTATGGAAGATTGGTAATGGTTATGGTATTTTCTTTAATCGAATAATTAAACGGCGTATCACGTTTTAGAAGTTCTAAAATGTTTTCGACACTTGATTCGCTAATTTTAATAGTACCGGTGAAATTCTGTCTGGCCAAAACAGCATTTTCATTGATAATTTCAACATCATAAGTACGCTGGATAATTTTAGCGATAGTAGAAAATGGGGTATCTTTAAAAGCAAGTTCGCCTTTTGTCCATGCCGAAAAGAAAGCAGGATCAACTTCTTTTGTTGTAATTTTTTTAGAATTATTTTGCCAGGTTGCCATTTGGTTTGGTTTCAGCAAAACGGCATTTAATTTGTTTTCAACTTCATACATTTCAATGCTTCCTTCGACTAAAGTACCGTTAACAGTTGGGTTTTCAGGATAAGCACTTACGTTGAATTTGGTTCCAAGAACTTCAATATCAACCTGATTGGCGTTTACAATAAATGGATGTTCTTTGTCTTTTGTTACTTCAAAAAAAGCTTCACCGGTCAAATAGACATTTCTTTTTGAGTTGATGCCAAATTGTTCCGGATATTTTAAAGTGGTTCCTGAATTTAAACTCACAACCGTTCCGTCTGAAAGCGTAAGTTTAAATTTTTTGCCGTAAGGAACTTTAAGTGTATTGTAAACCACTTCCTGATCCTGAACTTTTCCGAAATAAATAATTTGGTTTGGAAATTTCTTTGCGATCAAATCACCGTTGCTATTTTTTATCTGAGTATGATTGTTCTTTGTAATAAATTCTGAACGTCCATTTGCCAATTCCAGAACAATTTCTTTTGATGATTTTGCTTTCTGACTAAAATCAAAAGCCAATTTTCCTAATCCAAATACAACCAAAATTACAGCAGCATATTTCAAATAATGAAATACTTTATTTTTTGGCTGAATAGAAATTACAGGAACAGAATTGTTTGAAAGATCTTCAGAAAGACCGGAAATTGCCCAGGTTTTCTTTAAAGATATAAAGTGCTTTTTATTTTCTTCTGATGCATCAATCCATTCAAAAAGAGTTTGAACTTCTTGTTCTGAAGCTTCATTAGAAAAGTATTTATAGATAATTTCGGTAATCATATTTTGGTTTTTAAACTTCCGGTTATAGTAAGTACACTTCAGAAATAAAATACCCTACCTTTTATTTTTAATTATTACAAATAAGAATAAAAATCAAGAACATATAATCGGATAATTTGGTTTTTAAAATCTTCAAAGCCTTTGTCATGTGGGCTTCGACAGCTTTTAAGGAAACTTGCATTTCTTCGGCGATTTCTGCGTTTTTTTTATCCTCGAAGCGTTTTTTGATAAAAACTTCTCTGGTTTTGGGAGGTAATTCGCTAATGGACTCCTTGATTAAACGCTCTAATTCGGTTAATTCTAAAGTGTCAAATTGCACCGAGTTCAGGATTTCGATATCCAGTTCTCTTTCTTTTTTGTTTAAAATGTCGCTTTTAAATTTATCCTTAACCTTATTGTGTCGGATCATATTCAGGCATTTTGATTTGGCATAAGTATACAAAAAAGATTGAATTCCGTTTATTGATTCAATATTTTTCCGGTTTTGCCACAGATGTAGAAAAGCTTCCTGAGCAAGATTTTCGGCTTCATCCTTATCATAAATAAACTGAATGCTGAAAGAAGTAATTCTGCGAAAGTATTTGTCGTAAAAATAAGTGAAAGCAGTTTCGTCTCCTTCTTTGAAAGATTCAAAAAGATTTGATTCGAAACTGGTATTGTTATTCATTAAACGAAATTTACTTAGAAAGTGGCAATCGGGTAAATGTATAAAACTACCGGAATTTGCCATGAAAGCGGCAAATATAAAAGTTTATTTATATTAATTCTAAATAAAATAAAATTATTCAATGTTTGAAAAAATATTAGTCAGAATAAGAAGAATTTTTACCGCAAAGTCCACAAAGATTTTAATATTAAAGATTTTATAAAAACACAAAGTTCACAAAGCTTTGTCTAAAAACTTTGCGAACTCTTTGCGCTTAATAATGTATTACTTATTTAACCGCAGAGTTCCCAAAGATTTTAATATTAAGGATTTTATAAAAACACAAAGTTCACAAAGCTTTGTGTAAAGCTTGTGAATATTGCGTCAACCTTTGTGAACTCTGTGGTAAAAAATTACCGCAAAGCTTTGACTAAAAACTTTGTGAACTCTGCGTAAACCTTTGTGAACTCTTCGGTAAAAATTTTTCGGTTAAGAAAAAACTTTACGCTTAAAATTTCTCCATCCAAAACAAATCAAAACTAAATTGAAAAGTAATAATGGTAAAAATGCTTTCAGTAAACTAATTTCTGAAGAATCACTAAAAGTTTCCACTTTAAATTTCGACCAGTTTTCTTTACTAACTTCTGCATTATCGAATATTTTCGGATAGAAATACAAACGCATTTTTTCGTGGAAAAGCTTGGTTTCTTTCAAAAATAAAAGCTGGTTTCCTAAGTCTGATTTGGCGATTTCATTCAGTTGAATCTGCGTGTGCAAAGTCGGAATAAATTGCGCGATTAATTGACTTGCATTATTACGCTGTTGCAATTTATTTTCTAATTCCTGAGATTGTTTCGATGAATCATCATCTCCTGCTTGTTGCATGGCGTAATACCAAAGCCAGTTGAACTCGCCTTCAGGCAAAGGATATTTCTTAAACTGCGGATAATGATTGTAGAATTTATCCATCGTGATTTTTTTATCCATATCCCATTTTTCATGATAGGCATTTCGTTGTTTTACGGTTAATTCCAAAGCTTCAGGAATTGGATATTTATTGACTACATACGTATTGATTATCGCTGGCAAAATAATAATCAGAAACAACCAGATTGTCAATAAAATAACGGCGTTGAAGTTTGAATTTTTTTGTAATGAAACAATAAAAAAGCTTATTGAAAACCAAAATAAAATATACAAAACACTTAATCCGTAAAATGTTAAAAGTGAAGTATCAAATGGAATATTCAAAAACAAAACTGCCACAAAAAGTACAATTGTAAGCAAGAGAATTAGGCTTAGAATCCTGATATAAAACAATTTCAGAATGTATAAGAACGTATTTTCGGTTTGAGTGGCAACAATTTTCCAGGTGCCGCTTTCTTTTTCTTCCGAAACCAAATTATACGAAAAAGCGATAATTAAAAGCGGAAAAAGATAAATGAGCACAAAACTAAAGTCAATATTTCCGGATAAAAGATTATTAGGGTTATTGAGTTCGGCATCGTATTTCTGAGCTTCTAAACCTCGAATCGTAACACTTTGTATCGACGGATTTACATCGCGCTGACCAATTGCCAAACTGTTTATTGGCAACGTTTTATTCACTAATGAAAACTTAATGTAGTAGAGGAGAAGCCCAATTTCGTCTTTATGGAAAGCGGCATTTCTTGCAATATGTTCTTTTTGATATACAGCGGCTTCGGTAATAGTATTGTGTTGTTTCTGTTGGAATTGCTGACCAATCAAAAGACTTATGAATCCGATAATCAACAGAAATATCAATCCAATTTTTGTGCCTTTTGATCGTATGAAATTTTTAAAAAGTAATGCTAACATATTAAATGGCTTTAAGGTTTTTAGCTGCAATTCGAATCAAAACGGGCAGCAGGATAATCCAGAGAATAATAGAAATAACCGAAACAATTTCAGACTTTAAAACGTCTGAAACTCCTTTTGTTTCGTAGTGAAATTCGGCAATATCAGCCCAATGTTCTTTGTTAATGGTCAAAGGTTTTTCGTTTGGTCCCGGTTTTTTATTACTGATGTATTTTACCTGTAAAGCGTTCATTTTCTGCGCCATATTATAACGGTATTCTTCGGCTTGTTTCTGGAAATCGATATACGAATCATAATCGGTATTAGACAATCCCATCGATAAATTTTTCATCGCGATGTAGGGATTAAAAAACGAAATTGTTTTAGAAAAACTGTTTTGCTTTTCATAAACCTGAAGTAATTTTTCCAGATGTTTGTTGTAAATACGAGAACTTATTTTCTCGCCTTCGGTCATGATAAATCCTGAATAATTAAAAGGAAGTTTTTGTACCGAATCGACTTTGTAAACGCTCAAAAGTGAATCTTTAATGGCTTTATAATGCAAATCATTCGGGTTGTGGCTGTCTCCTTGTTTCAGAATGTCTTTTTCGATATCACTGTTAAATTGAATTTTCGACGGCGCCTGATAGATATAAGCCCCAATTGCCTGAGTAGTTCTTGGCAGAATAATCGTGAAAACGAGCCAAATTCCAATTAATGAAATCAACGCTTTTTTTGATGTTTTGCTTGAAGCAGAAATTAAAACGGCAATCACACAAAAGAAGATTAAATAGATAAAATGAAACCCAATAAACAATACCATTTTGATCGTTTCATCAACCGAAATTGTAAAGTTTTGAAGCAACAACCAAATAAAAACAAGTACAATAATCGTGGGAATAAAAAGCATCATGATAACGCTTGCGATTCCTAATACTTTGCCTAATAAAAGCTGTTTCCAACTAATTCCCTGACTTAAAAGGAGTTTTAAAGTGCCGTTTTCCCTTTCGGCAGCGACCGCATTAAATCCTAAGAAAAAGATAAGTAATGGCAGTAAAATTTGCAAAACCATTGCAATACTGATTTCTCCAAAACGCAGCATACTGTTTGAAAATCCTGCTTCAGAGAAATTTGCCGTGTTTTGTTTGTGTGCTTCCAGAAAAATAGCATTCCCGAAAAACGGTTCCATTCCAAATTCAAAAACACTTAGCGGTGTACTTTTTCTAAAGGCAAAATTTCCGTAATGCGCCATTCGGTGCGGGTTTTTGTCCGGATTTTTCAACCAGTCTTCGCGGGATTCATGTTGGTATTTTTCGCTGGTTTCATTTTGATTGGTATAATTCTCCCAACCTGAAAATGCGGCGTAAAGTAAAATAAGCCCAATAAAAAGGGTGATGATAAATACCGCACTATTTTTAAATACCGAGTTCTTTAAATGTTTGGCGATTAAAATTTCTGTTTGTAATAATTTCATATAAATTAAAATTTATAAGTTACGTTTAGGCTGAAGTTTCTGGGTGCTCCGGGAAATAATCTCAAATAATTCTGAGCGCCTAACCAATAGGTTTTGTTGAATAAATTACCCGCATTAAGGGCAATTTGCATATTGCTTTTGTTGGGTTTGTAATACACTGCGGCATCAAAAACTGTAAAGTCAGGAAGTGTAAACGCTCTTGTAAACCATGGCACTTTGCTGCTTTGATATTGCATCCCAAAACCAACACCAAGATCTTTTAAACCTGAATCTGAGTTAAAGTTGTAACGTGTCCATAAATTGGCGCTGTTTTTTGGTGTATTTTGCTTTCTGGCACCAATTAACGAGACATCACGATCATTTGTAATTTTGGCATCGATATAACTGTAGGATGCATTTATTTGCCAATCGACGGTGATATAACCCGCTAAATCACACTCAAAACCACGGCTTCTTTCAGCGCCTCTTGTCACCAATAAATCGGGATTTGCGGGATCATTGGCATTCATTAAAATATTGCGCTGATTGATTTCGTAAATCGCAGCATTAAAGCTCATTGAATTATTAAAAAATGTACTTTTTATTCCTATTTCTTTCAAATTACTTTTAAGCGGATCAAACAAACTTCCGGCGGGTAAAGATCCCGTTTGTGGCATTAAAGTAACCGTATTCGATTGAGGCTGATAACCTTCAAGATAAGTCGTGTAAACGTTAATCTCATTATTTACGGCGTAAGTAATACCAACTCGTGGCAATAAAGCTGTTTTTTTAACCGTTAGTTCATTGTTTGATTTATAATTGGTTATGTCTTCAAACCATTCGTTTCGCAATCCAAGCAAAACCGTAAATTTCTCCCACTGAATCTGATCCTGAATATAAATTGCATCTGTTGTGGTTAATGCTGATGGCAGCGCAGTTCTCACATTCAGTGTATAATCATCTGGACTTGTAATCGTGTAAGTGGGGTTATTTAAGTTGAAGTAATTGACATTTGGTTTTGGTAAAACAACGCCGTCAATTGTTGTAGTTTGGTAATTGGCGGAGTTTGCAGGAACAAAGGAACTTGCCACAGTTCCGTCTTTTAATAAATAACCTCTCGCTGCATTTTGTCCGCCGCCTTTGGTTTTGTTCCAACTGCTTAAATCGTAGCCCACTAATACCTTATGTTTAATTTTTGCGGTTTTTAAATCGAAATTAAAATAGGTACTTAAATTATCAACGTCCCAATATTGCTGACGCTGAACAAATTGCATCATCGCTAAATTTGTAACGGGCTGATTGTTCATATCAACTGCAAAACCATTTGTAGTTCTGTGTTCCTGAAGATTTTCGGTCCAGGATTGTTTCATGTATTGGGCGTTGAAACCAATTTTAGAACTGAATTTATGTGCTAAACTGGTCGTAAAAACCATTTCTTTGGATTTAAAAAAATCACTTGGAGCACCCAGATTCAAACTAATTGGTGTTTTATTTAAACTGGTAACTCCGGAAACTGCGCCAAAAATAGGCTGACCACGATCCAGAATTCCGGTCATATCGCTTAAAATTAATTCGGTATTAATTGCGGTTTTTTCATTTGGGATATAACTGAAAGACGGTGAAATCAAAAACGATTTGTTGCTCACTAAATCACGAAACGATTTAGCTTCCTGATAAGCGCCGTTTACGCGGTATAAAAGGGTTTTAGATTCGTTTAAAGGTCCTGTAAAATCGAGGCTTCCTCGGAAAGTACTGAAACTTCCCACACTTAAACTGACTTCTTTTCTATCAATTGCCAAAGGTTTTTTGGTGACTAAATTGATACTTCCGCCCGGATCTACAGAAGAAAATGTGGCGCTCGACGGACCTTTTATGACTTCAACACGCTCGATATTAGTGGTCAAAGGCTGTAAAAAGTAATATTGGCGTGTTCGCATTCCGTTTATAATCTGCCCCTCTTCATTTTGACTGATTCCGCGAATCGTGTATTGATTGTAATAACTCGCCGGAATCACGCCACTTGCCATTTTTACGGCATCGGCAAGATAAAAAGCGCCTTTGTCTGCAATTAATTCTTTGGTAATCGTTGAAATAGATTGCGGAATATCCTTGTTTAAAGCGGCTGTTTTTGTCGCCGCAAACGAGTAATCGCTGTTGTATTTTTTTGTTGAACGACCAATGATTTCAACGGTTTGCAATTCGTTGCGTTTGGAAACCATTTCGATAGAATCTTTCGCAATACTATCTTTTACTTTTTTGTTAATGACTTGGGATTGTACAAATTGCGTACTCACGAACAGCAATATAAAGAAAATTAAATGTTTCATTTTTTTGGTTGGATTGGAAAAATTTTCCTTTTATACAGTTTGTAAATACAAATCTTCAAGTTCGTTTTCCGAGATTTTATCCGCTTCAATAATGGTGACTAAGTTTCCTTGTTTCATAATCCCAATATGTGACGCAACTTCTCTGGCTCTGAAAATATCGTGCGTCGCCATTAAAATCGCGGTTCCATCTGCAGAAAGCTCTTTCAGGATTTGCGAAAATTCATTTGATGCTTTGGGATCTAATCCGCTTGTAGGTTCGTCTAACAATAGTACTTTGGCTTTTTTGGCAATGGCAATTGCGATTCCTACTTTTTGGCGCATTCCTTTTGAATATCCTCCCAAATTTTGCTCGTGCGCGGTAATTTGTAAACCTGCTTTTGTCAGGAAATAGGTCAATTCGCCCGTTGAATATTTAAATCCGGCAAGCGATGAAAAGAATTTTAAGTTTTCTATTCCGGTAAGATTAGGATATAACATTACGGTTTCAGGGATGTATGCGACGTATTTTTTAGTTTCCTGAGCGTTTTCGATTACCGAAATTCCATTGATTCTCAATTCACCTTCGGTTGGTGTTATAAAACCTAAAAAAAGATTGATTGTGGTTGTTTTTCCAGCACCATTCTGACCTAAAAGCGCAAAGATTTCACCTTCTTTAATGGTTAAATTCAGTTTGTTTAATGCGATTTGGTCGCCGTATTTTTTCGTCAGATTTTCAGCTATAAGCATGTTTTTATGTATTTAGTTTTTAGTATTGGTTTTCAGTTTTCAGTCTCGGTCTCAGTTTTCAGTCTCAGTTTTCAGTCTCGGTTTTCAGTCTCAGTCTCAGTCTCAGTCTCAGTTTTCAGTCTCAGTCTCAGTTTTCAGTGTCAGTCTCGGTCTCAGTCTCAGTTTTTAGTTCCGGTTTCGTTATGAGACTGAAAACTGAGACTGCGACTAAAAAAACTGAATACAAAACGAGTTTTCCTTTTACCAATTAAATAACGGGTAAGAGGTTTTTTTACTTTCGAAAAATAAAATGTAGTAAACTAGACTGTGATAGGAGGCGCTCTGAGTGCGAAAAGGCTGCCTTTGAAAAAAGTTGAAGCTCCTTTTGTATAGAAGAATACATAAGAGGTTTCAACGCTTGCTTTATGAAAAGATAAAGCTTGGAAATTATTAGGGATAAATGTACTAAATGCAAAGTGGCAAACGTGACAATTGTTGTCGACAGTGTGGCTGTGTGTGATTTGTTTTTGTCCATCAACGTATTGATGATCACAACGTTGTTCTGTTAACTGCTTGTAAATATGCTCGTAAGAATGTATGGTCTGAAACAGCATTGCGAACAATACGGTTAAAGACATAAAAAAATTAATTAAGACAATTTTCTTTTTCATTCTTGTTTTGAAATCCTTACAGATAGCGGAGTTTCTGAGTTTTTAACTAACGCAACTTGGTTGCAAATATAACTTTAATTATAAATTATTGGTTATAAATTATTAATTTTTCTTCAGGCAATGAGATTTTATTTGAAGCGGAATATCTTTAAAGATATGCTTATTAATCTATTTTTCAGTGTGATAAAAATAAAATTTCTTGATTTTTAGAAGTTACTATATAACAATTGCAGCGTATGAAAATCTGAAGATCCGTCAAAATATTTGTCTAATACATCATTAAACAAAGGTTCCGTATTTTGAATGCTGGCAAACAAGGTCATGCAGGATTGCAATTTTTCGTTATCAGGGTTTCCAAAGATATCTTCGGCAGTTTTTTCATCTGTTTTGATTAATTCGGCTGTGATTTCTATAAGATGTTTTCCCAGAATTGGATGTTCCAGAAACGCAATTGCTTCATCGACATTTTTAATTTCGTAAAATTTTGATGTATCACAAGATGCAAGTCCTTTTATTTGCGGAAAAATAAACCACATCCACGGTGATTCTTTTTTGCCTTTCTTAATTTCTGAAAGTGCAGCTAAATATAATTTGTTTTGCGCGTCTAAAAAGCGAACTAAATCTTTGTTGTTGTAAGCCATTATTTACTGATTTTATTTGGAGCAATCAGGTCGTAAATCTACTGAAAATATATGTAGTTGTATATTTCTAAAGCTTTTTTTACATCTATTTTTTGTGATTTTATTAAGAAAAAAATCGCTGTAGTATTTATCTGATTTTTTTTAAGTGTTTGAAAATTTGATCTAGCAAAGGCGAAGAGGCGTAAAGTTTTTCGTGTAAGTTTTTGATAATTTAAACTTTGCGTCTTTGCGAGAAATTATTTTTGCTTGGATTATAAGTTTTTTGCATCATTCAAACCTATTGCGACTTATTTTTCAAAAATTATTTGATATATCAATTATTTATTTATATTTGATATATCAAATACTTTTAAAAAAATGAAACAGAAAACCCCAACCGGAACCGTGCTTTATTCTATCGAACAGGCAATAAAGGAATACAGGAAAGTTTGCCAGAAAAATATCCAGAAAATTGTCAATGATATTACAGTTGACCAGTGTCTGGTATTAATTATCTTAAACGATAATGAAAAGATTTCTCAAATAGAAATTGCCAAATTGATATTCAAAGACAATGCTTCGATTACAAGAATCATTGAATTGATGGTTAAAAAAGATTATCTGACAAGAGAAATTGATGAATTTGATAAAAGAAAAACGAAGCTTATAATAACCGAAAAGGGCAAAAAAACGGTTGTTTTACTATCGCCTGTTTTTGAACTTAACAGGGAAACGGCTCTTGACGGAATTTCGGCTGAAGAAATCGAATTACTGGATAAAATTCTACATAAAATAATTTCAAATTGTAAAACTTCATAAAATGAAATACCTTTTAAATTTACTATTGCTATCGATATCAATAGGTTCCTATTCCCAACAAAATCAAACGGCAAAAGATTTTAATCTTACCGAAATCAATCAAAAACAAATTATAGATTCTTTATCAAAGGAACTTGAAGAGTTTTATATACGACCTAACTCGATTGCGGCTATAACTAAAAAACTGAATGAGAATTACAAGAAAGGAAGCTATAAAAACATCTCAAAGCCTAATGAATTTGCTTCAAAACTGAGTGCAGATCTTGTCGATGTCAGTAAAGATTTGCATTTTAGTGTGACGTATAATCCTGAATGGACAGCGACTAAAAAAAATAATAGTATAGAATCGCAGAAAAAGCTTAAAGCGGAAGAATTAGCAGCGGCTAAAAAAAGGAATTTTGGTTTTCAGCAAGCACGAATTCTGGAGGGGAACGTTGGCTATTTAGAATTCGATTATTTTGAAGATCCTGCAATAGCAAGCGAAAAGGCTGCCAGTGTTATGCAATTTTTAAATAATACTGATGCTCTGATTATAGATTTGCGTAAAAATAACGGTGGAGCTATGGAAATGGGACAATTTTTAAGCAGTTATTTTTATTCAAATAAGGAATTACCGCTTTATAAATATTATTATTACGAGAAAAACAGAAAAAAAATCGACAGGGAAATGTGGTTATTGCCCTCTGTTCCGGGGAAACGCATGGAGGATATTGATATTTATATTCTAACAAGTGAAATTACTTTTTCGGCTGCTGAATGGATGAGTTATTCTCTTCAAAACTTGAAACGTGTTACGATTGTGGGCGAAAAAACGGCTGGCGGTGCGCATCCGGTTGATCGAAAGGTTTTGCCAAATGGTTTTTTTGTAACTATACCTGTTGGAGAGGTGAAAGATCCTATTACCAATACGGATTTTGAAGGAAAAGGGGTTATTCCCGATGTTTTATGCAAAAGCGAAGAAGCTGTAAATAAATCTCATATACTGGCATTGCAAAAGCTTTCGGCAAAAAATAAGGATTCATTAAATAATCTTGATTGGTTTATTCCGATTATCAAAAACAGACAAAAAGCGGCGCATATTGAAACTTCTGTTTTAAAATCTTATGAAGGTAAATTCGGAAAATCTGAACTGAAATACGAAAATGATAATTTGTATTATAAATGGAATAATATTGCCAGTTTTTTACTTACTCCGATAGATCAGGATTTGTTTCTGTTAAACGGAATTGATGATTTTCGTATAAAAGTTATTTCGGATAAAAACGGAGTAACGGAAATTAAGAGGATATATCAGAATGGACAGGAGAAGATTTATAAGAAGGGGTAGAGAGTGAAGGAGCAAGAGTATAGATTATAGAGTATAGATTATAGAGGAAATAAGCAAGAAGCAAGATTATAGAGGAAAGAAGCAAGAAGCAAGATTATAGAGGAAAGAAGCAAGAAGCGAGAGTATAGAGGAAAGAAGAAAGAATGTTGTAGTTATAAAAAATCCCAAATCTAGTATTAGATTTGGGATTTGCATTATTACAATTTGTTTTTAAAACTGTTGGATGCAATTTATTTCTATGTTTTGAAATGTTTTACAACCAACGTGATTTTACTGTTTACTTATAGAAATCGCTTTTCCAGTTCCTTTTACTTTGATAAAATAAATTCCTGACGGATGTTCTGAAATGCTGATTAAGTTTCCGGATCCTTGTTTTACCTGAGTTCCTAAAGGGGAATAAACAGTCCATTCCAGTTCTTTTGATAAATGGAATAATCCGGTTGACGGATTTGGAAATACTGTGATTTTATTCGGTTCTTCATTTGGATTTTCAATACCAAGATTGCAATTATGAACCATAAAAGGAGAATTGTTTTTAATGTTATTTCCTATGGTATTACTCACAGTTAATGAAACGGTTTTTGTTCCTTCAGTACCATAAATTACGGTGTGAGGACCAGCTCCTGTTGCTGTTGCAGGTTGCGCGCCTTCGCCAAAACTCCAAACATAATTATCAACGGTTCCTATAGAAACTGAGGTAAATGTCACGGGAGTGTTCAAGCATCCCATTGGTGTATTTACTTCATAATCAGCAATTGGTGCTGCTGTACTTCCTGTTAATACAAATTCCATTTTATTGATGTTGATATCTGCTTCTTCAAAATACAAAGTGATTACGTGAGCGCCCTGAGTTAAAGCAATATTTTGAATTGCAGTCGTTTGCCACGCTTGAAAACCTCCTGTATTAGGTATATTAATTGTTCCGGTTACATTTACGCCATCTACTTCAAGGCGCAATTTTCGGTTCGTATAAGGAGATGAAGTTCTGAAATTTATCGTATAATTTCCGGCTGTATTTACTTTTGCGGTGTATTTAAGCCACTCATCTTTAGCAACGTAGGAAAGATTAAATCCTCCTTCGTTACAAACTTCGGTTCCTACGCGATCTCCGGGTCTGTATGGTACATCGCCTCCGCCATTGGTATCAAAATAAGCAGTTGGTCCCACATCATAATTCTCAGCTTCTATAATGCCGGGAATTTGTGCTACAGCTCCTAAATATGGAGCATTACCAAGTGTGATTGCAGTATAAACAGCAGTATAAGTGATTGTTCCCGTTGCCGGAGCTTTAAAGTTTTGGTTTGCCGCTCCGCCGTGAACCCAATGATCAAAATCATATCTGATATTGCCAACATATTGCGGAGTTGGCGCATTCAATGTTTGTACAGTTGCATTAGCTACCACTTGTTTTGTTGCTGGTGCCGTAACTGGTTTCTGATTGAATTCTAAAGCTAATAAAGCAGGAGTACTGGTTACGGTAACATCGACTAAATTAGGTTTAATGTCAACAAAAGCTGTTCCTGTTAAACCATTAGTATCGGTTACTTTTACAGTAAATCGATACCAGACGTTCGGTGTTTTTTCACCTTGATTAGAGGCAGTAAAGTCTCCTGATTTTACACCTTGCGGACTTCCGCCTGGATGCGAATGTCCCGCTCCGGGAATGTCTTCATGAAAAAGGTCTATATTCCATGAATACGCACTTGCGGGTAATATTCCGTCTTCGACATCTGTTGCAGTTGCTTCAAAGTGAACCACATCGTCAGCATTCCATTTTAAAGATGTCAATGGCGAAACTATGGTAACTACAGGCGTGTTATTAAAAGGAGTTACCGTTAAAGTTGCAGGATTACTGGTTGCATTTCCGGCAGTATTGGTTACAATTACTCTGTAAGCGCCTGCATTTCCTGTGGTAACGTTTGGAATTGTATAATTGACTGCGGTTGCTCCGGGAATATTTACATTGTTAAATTGCCATTGGTAGGTAAGTCCCACGCCACTTGCCGAAACGGTGAAAGTGACAGGCGTAGTTTGCATTATGGTTTGAGAAACAGGATGATTTACTATAGTTGGCGCGGCAGTTGCAATGTAATCTAGTTTGATTAAAGCACCGTTATTTCCATAGGCACAATAATAAATATAACCATCATTCCCTAACATCATTCCTAGTGCTTGTTGTTGTGGCGCCGTATAAAATTCGGTTGATTCCGGATCAGCAATATTGGGGTCGAATGAACGAATTGCATTTCTGACAAAATCCTTAATAATGAATTTTCCCTGCAAATCAGGATAACGGGATGTTACAGGATTGTAGAGTAAACCATTTGTTAAAGCGTTTCCGATACTTCCGGTTTGGTATGTAAAAATTGGGTTGGTAAAAATATCAGTTTCAGTTTGTTTTCCGTCACCACCTTGCGGATGTCCCCAAGCATAATTGCGAATTGTTGGGTTACTGATTTCATTGATTTCTTCCCACGAAGTTCCAACATCCAAAACAAATAATTTATTGGCTACGGGATTGGCAACAAGTCTCCACGGATTTCTGAAACCATAAACCCAGATACTTTGTCTTTGTACAGAACCGGTTCCATAAAACGGATTTCCTGGTGCGGGTTGTCCTTCCTCAGTAATTCTTAGGATTTTTCCTTTATAAGTGTCAAGATCCTGAGCGTTGGTGTTTTGCTGGCTGTCTCCAACCGTTACATAAAGATATCCCTTAAAGAATTTTAAATCTCCACCATTATGAAAACCCTGTCCGATAGGCTCTAACAGTAAAATTTCCTGTCGGCTCACAACCTGATTTGCATTGTCGATTTTTATTCTTTCAATTCGGTGACGGATTACGCCATCGTTAATAGAATAAAAGACATAGATATAACCGTTTGTGGCAAAATCAGGATGTAAAGTAAGTCCAAGTAAGCCTTGTTCATTGTCTGTAACGGTTGCCACTGTAAAAACGGTCGAAACGATATCGTTTTGAAATACCTTTACAATTCCGCCTCTTTCAGCAATAAATATTCGTCCGTCTGCTGATTGTTCTAACGCAAGTCCTTCCTTAATTACTGCATTAGGAGCAAGGGTTTCTGTAATGTACTGACAATTTGCCTGTGATGAGAGCAATAGAAAAAAGACATACAAAATACGCCTGAAATGTTGCTTTTGGAAAAGGGTAAGTAGATTTTTTTTCATAATTATTCAGATTGAATTTATAATTTGGGTAACCAAATTTAAACTTTTTCTTCCTAATTATTTAATTTCCAATGATTTCTTTGCGATGTAATGTTCCCCAGTCTTTTAATGCCATAATTACACCATTTAAAGATTTACTGTGTTCTGTAGAGGCGTATTCGACTGTTGGCGGGAATGTATCATACACAGTACGGGTTACAAGCTTGTTTATTTCCAGATCTTTAAGTTCTTTCGACAGCATTTTATCGGTTATGCCGTTGATGTCTTTCGAAATTTGTTTGAATCGTTTTGGTCGGTTTGATAAAGCGATTAATATTGGTATTTTCCATCTTCCGCTTAAAACTTCTAATGCATCTCTTACGGGTCATAATGAAGCCAGGCATTCTTCTGGTTCACAGACTAATTCTTTTAAATTATCGATTTTTGTTTCCATATAAATAATGTTACTATCCTCAAGGAAAGCGCTATCCTCCAGGATAGTACTATAAAAGAGATAGCAAATGTAGATAAGTTTGTATCATAAACAAAATAATAATAAATATGAGCAAAAAGATTCTGAATATAGTAACAAGCATTAAAGGCGATGCTTCTTTTAGTAATAAATTATCGAATGCAATTCTGGAAAAATTGGAAGCAGAATATAACGAAACCCAGGTTAAAACGCTTGATCTTTCTAAAACGCCTCTGCCTTACTTGAGTGAATTGGATATTAGTGCTTTTTACACTCCGGAAGAAAATCGTACAGAAGCCCACAAAGAAACTTTAAGACCATCTGATCTTGCAACAACTGAACTTTTAGAAGCTGATATTATTGTCATTGGTGTTCCGCTTTATAATTTTGGAATCCCAGCGGTATTAAAAGGCTGGATCGATCAGGTTGCGCGTGCAGGTAAAACTTTTAGTTATGATGAAAATGGACCAAAAGGATTATTGACAGATAAAAAAGTGTTTTTGTCTATTGCTTCAGGCGCTATTTTTTCTGATGGACCTTATAAAAGTTATGACTTCTCAGAGCCTTATTTGCGAACGGTTTTAGGATTTTTAGGGATTACCGATATTACTACTTTTCGTGTAGAAGGAACTGCAATTCCTGACTTTGCTGAAAATGCTTTGCCTAAAGCTTTAAACGCAGTAGAAGAATTTGCTTTTTAAACTGAAGATAAAATTACGATTGTTGGACATTTTCGTAATTGTATAAACCCGACAGGTTTTTACAACCTGTCGGGTTTGTCGTATAAACATTTTTCGTAAATTAAATAACACCCCGATGGGGTTCTGTTCTATAAATTTCTAATTTTCTATAAATATGTTGTCCCGCTGGGACTGAAAAAACAATTTGTATCAAACTTAGTAATCTTTATTAAATTTTTTGAACTTTGACAAAGATAATTTTGACATTATTACTTCTCAATAATCATGGTAACTCCTTGTCCTCCGGCGGCACAAATGGAGATAAAACCTCTTCCTGAACCTTTTTCGTTTAGTAATTTTGCCATAACGCCAATGATTCTTCCTCCGGTTGCGGCAAAAGGATGCGCGGCTGCAAGAGAACTTCCTTTTACATTTAATTTATTTCTGTCAATTGCACCCAGAGTTTTCTTTAAACCTAATTGTGCGCTGAGTTCCGGGCTTTCCCAAATTTTTAAAGTAGCCAAAACTTGTGCTGCAAAAGCTTCGTGGATTTCGTAATAATCAAAATCCTGCAAAGTCAGTCCAGCTTTGTCAAGCATTCTGCTGGCGGCAAATAAAGGCGCTAACAAAAGATTTTGTTGATTTTTGACATATTCAATAGCCGCAATTTCAGCGAAAGTAATGTAAGCCAAAATTGGAAGATTATTTTCTTTAGCCCATTCCTCACTTGCTAAAAGTATACAAGAAGCACCATCTGTTAATGGAGTTGAATTTCCTGCGGTAAGCGTGCCGTTTACTTTATCAAAAGCAGGATTTAATTTTGCCAGTTTTTCAATAGTGCTGTCTTTCCTCAGATTATTGTCTTTGTCTAATCCGTTAAACGGAGTAATCATATCATCAAAAAAACCTTCATCATACGCTTTTGCCATATTAAGATGGCTTTTTAGCGCTAAATTGTCCTGATCCTCACGGGATATCTGGTAATGTTTTGCAGTAATTTCGGTATGACCGCCCATAGAAAGTCCGGTTTGTGATTCTTCGTTTTTTGGAACTAACGGCGATAAATCCTTCGGACGAAGTTGTAGAAACAGTTTTATTTTTTCGCCTACTGATTTTGCTTTTCGGGCATTCAGTAAAATTTTTCTCAGTTTTTCACTCACTGCAATTGGCATATCGCTGATAGAATCAACTCCTCCGGCAATTCCGGAATCTATTTGTCCAAGCGCAATTTTGTTGGCAATATATATGGCACTTTCAATTCCCGTATCGCATGCTTGTTGTAAATCACAGGCTGGAGTTGCGGGATCGAGAGCGGTTTTCATTACACATTCTCTAATCAAATTATTATCATAAGTATGTTTGATTACGGCACCTCCGGCAACTTCACCAAGTAGTTTTCCTTGCAAATTGTATTTATCAATAAGTCCGTTAAGTGCAGCGGTCATCATTTGTTGATTTCCAACTTCGGCGTAGGCCGTATTAGCCCTTGCAAACGGAATCCTGTTATAACCAACGATTGCAACTTTTCTAACTGTAGAAGTGGTATTCATATATTTTAAGATTAGTTTTTGTTCGAAAGATTAAAGGTAAGTAGATTTTTTTTGCCACAGATTTGAAAGATTAAAAAGATTAATTTTTTTAAACTGGGATTTTTTGCCACCAGTAGCTATCGGGATAAATGATAAAAAAATATTTACTCCTTGCCATGCAGATTAATTTTTAACACATAGTCCCGATAGCGGGACTTAGATTTTATATTCTTAAAAGGCGTTTCACTTATTTAAAATGCACATAGCTGTGTGAAAGAACTGTTTTTAATCATTTTAATCTGTGGCGATATAAAAGAAATTTTTTGCCACAAATGTCACATATTAAAAAGATTAAACATTTGAATTATTAATCTTTAGAAGAATGAAACTGCATTATAATTTGTTTTTATTTAGAATGATTAAAAATAATTTGGAAAACAGACTTTTAGCTATTACTTTTGCCACCGAAATCAAAACCAATTAAAATGAATAACATGACAATAAAAAAAGTTTTATTTTTTCTTGTGTTTCTAAGCTCATTGCCCATGATGAGTCAGGAACTGGGAAAAGTGACTGGGAAAGTTTCGCTAAGCGGAAACGCGCCGGCAGAAAATGTATCTGTAGTGCTAAGAGGAACAAAATATACTGCGGTTACGAATGAAAAAGGACAGTATGAAATTAAAAATGTAAAACCGGCAAGTTATACTATTAGTATTCATTCAGTTGGGATTCATCCAATCGAAGACCAAATTATCGTTAACGCAAAACAAACTACAACTAAAAACTTCATGCTTGCTGAAAGTCAGGAAGATCTTGATGAAGTAGTAATTACAAAAAACAAGTACAAGCAAGATAAGCCTTCATTATCATTGCGTCTTCAGACTCCCGTACTTGAAATTCCTCAAAACATTCAGATTGTTAATGGTCAGACTTTAAAAGACCAGCAAATTACAAGTATGAGTGATGGGGTTATCAGAAACGTGAGTGGTGCTGTACGTTCAGAGCATTGGGGAGATTTATATACAAATATTAAAATGCGTGGTTCTCAAGTTCAGGCTTTTCGTAATGGTTTTAACGTGGTTTCTTCTTTTTGGGGACCTTTAACCGAAGATATGAGCTTTGTAGATCATATCGAATTTGTAAAAGGACCTGCTGGATTTATGCTTTCAAGCGGTGATCCAAGTGGACTTTATAACGTGGTGACTAAAAACCAACCGGAATTACTAAAGGTGAAGCTACTGTAATGGCGGGAAGTTATGATTTTTACAGAGCAAGTATTGATCTTGACGGAAAACTGGATAAAAAAGGTAAATTATTATATCGTTTTAATGCAGCTGCACAAAACAAAGGTTCTCACAGAGCATTTGAACACAATGACCGTTATGTAATTGCCCCGGTTATTACTTATCAGGTTGATGATAAAACAAAAATTACTGCGGAATATAATTTCCAGTATGCCAATATGACTGAGGTAGGTTCTTATTATGTATTTGGTCCTGCATCTGAGGGATATGCAACTTTACCGGTTGGGTTTACAATGACGCAGCCAGGATTGCCGGATACTAATATACAGGATCATAGCGGTTATCTTATGTTTGAACATAAATTTGATGATAACTGGAAACTGACAGCACAAACTTCTTATTTTAAATATCTTCAACAAGGGTATAGCTCATGGCCAAGTGCTGTAGGTTCAGACGATAATGCTCTTGGAAAGGGAAATATTATTAGAGATGTTGGTATCTGGGATGCAGAAAGTAATATGTACTTAGGTCAGATATTTGTAAACGGAAAGTTCACCACAGGAGCAATTACACATAAGATATTAGGAGGAGTTGATTTAGGAAGCAAAGATTATATGGCAGATTGGGGACAATCTCATGATCTGGATACTCCCGAAAATCCATTTAATGTTTACAATCCTAATTATGGAACACCATCTAACGGTTTCCCCGCTTTTGATCATACAACGCCGCTTTCAATTAGAGCTGGTGGTAAAATGAATTCAGAATATGCTGCTGCATATATTCAGGATGAACTTGGTTTTTTTGAAAATAAATTAAGATTAACTCTTGCTGCGAGATATACCTGGATTAGTCAGTCAAGTTTTGGTGAAACACAGGAAGATAGTCACATTACACCTCGTGTAGGACTTAGCTACTCCGTGACTGAAAGTTTAGCTGTTTACGGATTATATGATCAGGCTTTTACACCACAATCAGGTATTGTTTTAGATGGCGAAGTAAAACCATTAACGGGTAATAATATTGAATTTGGTATAAAAAAAGATTGGTTTGACGGTTCTTGGAGTACAAGTTTATCTGCTTACAATATCTTAAAGAAAAACGAACTTACTTCTGACCCAATGAATACACCAGGTCAACAATATAGTGTTGTTCTTGGAGAAAAAAGAGCACAGGGTGTTGAATTTGACTTAAGAGGAAAAATCTTTGATGGTCTTAATTTAATTGCTAATTATGCTTTTACAGAATCTACTGTACTTGAGTCTAATGTTACAACTATTAAGGAAGGTTCTATTGTTCCCGGATATGCAAAACATACGGCAAATGCCTGGTTAAATTATACAATTCAGGGCGGAAAATTGAAAGGATTAGGAGCTTCGATTGGAGGAACTTTCCTTGATGGACGTCAAACAGATAGCTGGAGTGTAGGACTTGAAAAATTACCAAGTTATTTTAAATTGGATGGAGGATTATCATATGAAACTTCTAAATTTAAAGTTACTGCAAACGTATTTAATATTCTTGATAAATATCTTTACAGCGGTTCTTATTACGAATGGCTTTCTGCTTACTACTGGCAAACAGAAGCACCAAGAAACTTTAGAGTTGGTGTAACATACAAATTCTAAATTTTTTTGCTCACGGATTTTACAGATTTAAACGGGTTTACACTGGTTTAATTATTGTAGTAATTTGTAAAAAATATAAAAAAAGCATCCGTCGTTATGGCGGATGCTTTTTTGTTTTGAAGATATGTAAGAATATGTTTTGCCCACGGATTTTAGACAGATAAAACGGGTTTTCGCTGATTTTTGTTCTTAAAACCTGTTAATCTTGATGATTATCGTGAGCGACAAAAAAAATAAAGATCAGTAAAAGTCCGCTTAATCAGTTGATTAAAAAAAAATCCGTGCAAACCAGTTTAATCCGTACCATCCGTGGGCAAAAAAACTATCCTTTATGAATTAATGGAATAACTTTAGAACCTATAAGTTCAATAGCATTCATCAATTGTGTGTGTGTTAAACCTGCATTATCCATTTGGAAAGTAAACCTTGAGATTCCGCCAAGGGATTCACTGTGACGTAAAATTTTCTCTGCAATACGTTCTGGATCACCAACAACTAATACACCTTCATCATCAATAAGCATATCAAATTTGTCTTTAGTTACAGGAGGCCAACCGCGTTCTCTTCCTAGTTTCGTCCAGAGTTCAGCATAACCCGGATAATATTCTGATATGGCTTTTTCTGTCGTACTTCCCACAAAACCTGGTGAATGTAAACCAACTTTTAGTTCTTCGGGTTTATAACCGGCGGCTTTTCCGGCTTCACGATACAAATCAACCAAAGGTTTAAAACGATGTGTTTGTCCGCCAATAACAGCGACCATTAAAGGCAATCCCATAGATCCGGCTCTCACAAAAGATTCCGGAGTTCCGCCAACGCCTAACCAAATGGGCATTTTTTCCTGTACTGCTCTTGGATAAACGGGAAGATTATTCAAAGCCGGTCGAAATTTCCCCGACCATGTTACAAATTCATTATCCCTGATTTGAAGTAATAATTCTAATTTCTCCTTAAAAAGCGCATCATAATCATTTAGATTATATCCGAAAAGAGGATAAGCTTCGATTGCAGATCCACGTCCTGCGACGATTTCGGCCCTTCCTTTCGAAATTAAATCAAGCGTTGCAAAACTTTGATACAATCTTACGGGATCAACGGCACTTAAAACCGAAACGGCACTTGCTAGCCTGATACGTTTTGTTCGGGCAGCGGCAGCGCTTAATATTACGGCTGTAGCCGAATCTAAAAACTCCTTTTTATGATGTTCTCCAATTCCAAAAACATCAAGACCAGCCTGATCTGCAAGTTCGATTCTTTGCAATAATTGTTCCATCGCATCAACACTACTCAAAGTATTGTTGTCCCCGTACATTGCCGAAGCAAAACTGTCAATTCCTATTTCCATTTTTTTTTTTTAGCTTTAGGCTTTAGGCGATAAGCTTTAAGCTTTTTCGCGTTTAGCAATTGTTGTTATTTAGCTTTAGAGGTTTTATGCGCAAGCTTTGAAAGCCTAGTGCCTAAAGCTTATAGCTTAAAGCATCTTTCAATGTGAGAATCCAAAGGAAACACTGATCAAAATAATGATAATAACGATCAATGTAATCACCACATACAGATAATCCTTCTCTAATAAAAAAGAAAATAACGAAAGTAAAACACGTAAAACCGGCGTTAGAAATAATAAAATAATCCCAACAAATATCAATGATTCTCCATTTCCCAAAATGGCTCCATTATAGATTGCCGAAATTACTTCGAATATATTACGGTCATTTTCATGAAATACAGAGTAATTTTCAATATCAGTACTATGTGCCATTAAATAGACAATTCCGCCAATAAAAGCGACTGATAATGAAATCCAGACGCCGTATCGCAATAAATTCCCTATGATGGTTTGAAAATCTTTTTCTCCAAATTTTTCCTTTTGCATAACCTTAGATTTTTCCATTAAGTCCGTTGTATATCATATTTACTGCAAGCACAAAAATCAGGCACGCAAAAAAGATTCTTAGTTTTTTAGGGTTGGTTTTAACCAATACTTTTGCTCCCGCCATTGCGCCAAACAAAACACCAATTACAACAGGCATGCAAATTCCGGGTTCAATATATCCTTTTTGAATATAAATCACAGAACTCGCCATTGCTGTAACTCCCATCATAAAATTACTGGTTGTGGTAGATACCTTAAACGGAATTCTCATAATATTGTCCATTGCAATTACTTTAAAAGCACCGGAACCAATTCCTAATAAACCGGACATCATTCCCGCAATTCCCATCATGCTAAAACCGCCAATAACATTTTTAGTTCCGTAGCTGATAACTTCTCCATCGTGTGAAGGATAAGTTCCTGCTAATCGAAGTTTTTTAGCTAAAGGGCTTGATTCTAAAACAATATGTTCTTCTTTTTTGCGAAGTGAATTGATAGCCGAGAAAATCAAGGTAAGTCCAAATAATACAGCAATGAATGAAGTAGGAGCGATTGTAGAAAGTAAAGCTCCGCAAACTGCTCCGATTGTGGTGGCAATTTCGAGAAAAATTCCCAGTCGCATATTCGTGATTCCTTCCCTGACATACGCCGCAGCTGAACCTGAAGAAGTGGCGATTACAGAAACCAATGCCGCACCAATTGCATAATGAATATCAACGCCAAGAATGACTGTTAAAAGGGGAATTATAATGATTCCGCCACCCAAGCCTGATAATGAACCAATAAAACCTGCTAAAAAAGCACCAAGAATCATAATCAGGGTAAATGTAAGTACTGTCATTCGGATAAATTTTGTTGATGCTAATTTACGAATACATATTTATTCTGAGAGGATTTACGAGCTTAAATAAACCTTAAAAATGTGAACGCATAAATTAAAATTGAAATAAAATTTTTAAAACTAAAGAGTTATGAGGTTTTTCTGTTTTAGATAATGGAACTTTTTAAATAGAAATTACCTTAAGTTAATTTGGCAACTATTATTTAGGATCAAATTTGCACTATAAAATTTAAACAAATTAAAAATGATAAATGAATTAAAAGTTGGAGATAAAATACCTCATTTTACGCTACAAGACCAAAACGGAAATAATTTCAACAGCGCAACTGATACGCTTGGAATCACCACAGTAATTTATTTTTATCCAAAAGATGAAAGCGGTGTTTGTACTAAAGAAGCCTGTGCTTTTCGTGACAGTTATCAGGATTTTACCGATGCCGGAATTCAAGTTCTGGGAATTAATGGCGCCGGTATAGAAAGTCATAAAACTTTTGCCGAAAAAAACAGATTGCCTTTTAAACTATTAAGTGATCCGGGAAATAAAGTGATTAAGCAATTTGGAGTTAAGAAAGCGTTGTTTTTAACAGGCAGAGAAACTTTTGTTTTAAATGATAAAGGAATTGTAATCTACAAATTTAGAGATTTCTTTAAAGGAGCCGCTCATGCAAAAGAAGTATTGGAGTTTTTAAAAACAAAGTAATAGTTAATTCGCTACTTTTAAGCCCGGTTCATTTGAGCTGGGCTTACCTGTTTTTATATGAGTGATAAAAAGGAATTATTTGATTTTCTGCACGATTTTTCGAATCTTTCAGAGGTAGATTTTGACAAAGGGAATCAATATTGGTACACGAGAACTATTAAAAAAGGAGAATTTTTTAATATGCAGAATTTTGTGTGCTCCGATCTTGGCTTTATCCGAAAAGGAATTTTCAGAATTTATTATTATGATGAAAAAGCGATGGAAGACAGAAATATGTTTTTCTTCTCTGAAGGGAAATTTATTGTTTCCTTTGCCAGTTTTGTTTACCAATATCCTTGCGCTTATTATGTTGAAGCTATGGAAGATGCCGAATTATATGCTATAAAATACAAAGATCTTCAGAATTTGTATAACGTCAATAACGGATGGGCAAATACAGGAAGACTTTTAGCCGAATTGTTTTTTATCTACGCTCAATCCAGAATGGAAGAGCTCCTTTTTAATAATGTGGAACAACGTTATACAAAATTACAAAAAGAACAACCCGAAATTCTGAATCGAATTGCCTTATTTCATATTGCGTCTTATCTTGGGATTACAAGTCAATCGTTAAGCAGGATTAGGAAGAGATTGGGGTGATTATATATATTGTGGTTACTTTGCGTTCAATGGATTAATCCCGATAACTATCGGGACTAGCTACAAAATAAATCATTCCTTCGTAATTTTATCAGGAGTTCCGGAGAAAAAGAACATATTGTGGGGATGGATTTTATTCCATTCTTTGTTAGTTGGGATTTTATTGTAAATAATTTTCGCGCAGTTTCTTTTCCCAATTTTTATTACGTCCGCTCTGTCATTCTGAGGAACGAAGAATCTCCGTTAGTAACCGTTACAATTGGTGTACGCTATCTTTGCGGAGTTTCTTGCGGAGATTCTTCGTTCCTCAGAAAGACAATATTGTGGTTACTTTGCGTTCAATGGATTAATTCATTCTAGATATAGATTATAATTAAAAAAGCCCCATTACAAAATAATGAAGCTTTTTATAAAATAGTCTAAAACTTTAAGGATTTAAAATCTATTATTTCATTTTTCCCACAGTATCTGTTTTTATAGCAGCTGAATCTGGTACTACAGTTGCTGTATCTACTGAAGTGCTTACAGTATCAACTGTTGTTTCGGTAGAATCAACATAAGTATTCTCTGCAGGGATTGTGTCATTTTTCTTGCATGAAAATGATAATCCAATTAAAACAAAAAGAAATGCCACTTTTGATTTGAATGATGTTTTCATAATTTATTTATTTCGTTAATAATTAATTATTTCAAATTTAAATAGTTAGCATTTTAATTCTTTACATGATTCTTGATTGAGTTTATAAAATACTCATTATTAATATCTTAAAATGATTTGCGCAGTTATTTTTGAAAATAGAAATTTCTTATGAAAATTAAATACCTAGCCCTGACAGTAGTCTACCGTCTGGACACAAATATTATTAATCAATTTTGAACACGAATTTCACGAATTTGCACAAATTTTAATAGGTTAATTTAGTTTGTGAAATTAATTCCACAAACTAAATTAGTGTCAATTATTGAATTCGTGTTTGTTTTGTACTTGTGTCCAGACGGTAGGATAGTAGTGGTATCCTTTTTCTGGCTTTTTAGCAAGGAAAAGATACAAGCGTCCCGAAGCTTCGGGAGCAGGAATAGCTACAAATTATTAAAATGAAAACTATTTATTGTCAAGCGCAAAGGAAGTTTTACCAATGGAAGAAAGCAATAAAGCGGCTGCAGCACTTGTTAAAACCGAATAGTCAAAAGGTGCTTTTATTGAAATTGAAATCGCCATGCTAATTGCAAAAAGCAACATTAATGCTGAGGTTCCTAAAGCTGCATATCTCGTTTTGAAGCCGAGAATTAACGAAATACCAAATGCAATCTCGAAAAATGTTGCCAATGCGCCTAATATTCCCGCTACAGATTTACTTGCAAATGAGTTCAAGGTCTGTGTGTAGGCGATGAAATTTTCCCAATTTCCCCATGCAACTCCAGGAGATCCCGGCGCTCCCCAAAACCCGAAGCGATCTGCAACGGCGGATAACATTGTGATTCCAAGTACAACTCTTAAAATTAAACCAGCTTGTGGTATTGATATGTTTTTCATCTTTCTAATTTTTACGTAAATATAAAGAGATGTTTGGCAACTTTGTATATCAATTTCGGGTTAAAAATTGCTTTTACGATGCATTAAAACCGTCTTCTTTATCCTTAAAAGCCCATGATGCCATTGCTTCAATAACGGGCATCAAACCATTTCCGGCATTACTAAGTCTGTAAGTTACAAAAGGCGGAACAACTGGTTTTGCTTCTCTAATAACAAGATTATCTGCTTCGAGCTGCTTTAAATGCTGGATTAACATTTTTTCTGTTATTGCCGGAATAGCTCTTTTTAATTCGCTGTAGCGTTTACTGCCGCCAGAAAGATGGTAGATAATAATGGGTTTCCAATATCCGCCAATTTTTTCCATTACATAAGTAACAGGACATTTTTCTAAGGCATATTGCTTGTTTTCCTGAATTGTCGATGATTCTTTAATTGCTGTCATTTGTGCATACTTTAGGGTAAGTACTTGTATATAAGTAAGTACAAATATACCTTTGTTTGAGATAATAAAAAATAATTTAGATATGAAAATTACAATTTCAGGTTCATTAGGAAACATTGGAAAACCTTTAACCACAAAACTTGTTGCTTCAGGACATGACGTAACGGTGATTACAAGTAATAATGACAGAGTAGAAGCTATTGAAGCTTTAGGCGCAAAAGCAGCCGTAGGTTCAGTTGGCGATGCTGCTTTTTTGAAAAATGCATTTACAAATGCTGATGCCGTTTTTGCAATGACACCGCCAAATATGGGAGGATCAAATGTTATTGACAATACTACAGAAGCAGGAAAAGCATTTGCAGCTGCAATAAAAGAAGCAGGAGTGAAGCGCGCCGTAATGCTGAGCAGTATTGGTGCAGATTTATCTGGCGGAAATGGACCAATTGCGGGACTTTACAACATCGAAAAAATATATGAAACTTTAGAAAACGTTTCATTAACTTTTTTGCGTGCAGGATTTTTCTTTACTAATCTGTACAATGATGTTCCAATGATAAAAGGCGCGGGAATTATTGGATCTAATTACTCTGCTGCAACTACAATTCCGTTTGTACATCCTGTGGATATTGCCGATGCTGTTGCTGAGGAATTACAAAAAACTCCTTCAGGAAAAGACATTCGTTATATTATAAGCGATGTTCGTACATCAAGTGATGTTGCAAAGGTTTTAGGTCTGGCTATTGATAAACCGGAATTACCGTGGATTGAATTTACTGATGAACAAGCTCTTGGCGGAATGAAAGAAGCGGGTTTGCCAATTGAAATAGCCGAATTATATGCCGAAATGGGTTCAGGTTTAAGAAGCGGGAAAATTCAGGAGCATTTTTTAAACAGTAAAACCGCTGTTGACGGAAAAATTAAATTAGAAGATTTTGCGAAAGAATTTGCTGCGAAGTTTTAAGTAACAAAAGTTCAATTAAAGGCATGGTCCCAATAGCTATCGGGACATAGATTTTAAATTTAAAAAGAACGCAAAAACAAATATATTTCTTTCACAGAGCTAGCTTTGTGTATCTTAAAAGCCGATTGTATAGTTTGTACAATCGGCTTTTTTTGTTTTAAAAACCAAATTGATAAATTTATACAGATATACAATCAAGTTATACCATTTCTAAAATTGAATCTGCTATTATCTTTGTAATAGAATTACAACTTAAAAATTATACATATGAAAGCTATAGGATTTAAAACATCATTGTCAATAACTGAAAAAGAGAGTTTTACAGCATTTTAAACTACAAAGCCAGTTCCTGGTTCACGCGATTTACTGGTAAAAATAAGTGCGGTTTCGGTTAATCCGGTTGATTATAAAATACGTCAGAATAGCGCAAAAGATACCGTTTTAGAAACACCAAAAATCATTGGTTGGGACGCTGTTGGTATTGTGGAAGCTGTTGGATCTGATGTGAGTTTATTTAAAATTGGCGACGAAGTTTATTATGCCGGAGATATCACCAAACCAGGAAGCAACGCCGAATATCAGATTATCGACGAACGAATTGTGGGCAGAAAACCAAAATCACTTAGTATTGAAGAAGCCGCAGTAATGCCTTTGACGGGTTTAACGGCTTGGGAAATATTATTTGACCGTATCAGAATCAATCCTGAAAAAGACAAAGGCAAATCGATTTTAATCATTGGCGGTGCTGGCGGAGTGGGTTCCATCGCGATTCAACTGGCTAAAAAAATAGCAGGTTTAACCGTTATTGCAACAGCGTCGCGTCAGGAAACTATCGATTGGTGTAAACAACAAGGTGCTGATTTTGTGGTGGATCACCAGGATTTAATCGCTTCTGTTCATGAAGCGGGATTTAAAAACGTTGATTTTATCGTAGACTTTGTTGATACTAATTTATATTGGGATGCAATGGTGGAACTGATTAAGCCACAAGGACATATTGCCTCGATTACAGGAAGTAGTGATCCTGTTGCATTAAACAAATTGAAGAATAAAAGTGTATCATTTTCATGGGAATTAATGTACACACGTTCGATGTTTGAAACCGATGATATGCAGGAACAACATAATATACTGAACAAAATTGCTGATTTATTAGATGAAGGGATATTAAAATCAACGCTGAATGAAACGCTTATTGGCTTAAATGTAGAAAATTTCAAAAAGGCACACGAATTACTGGAATCAGGTAAAACTATTGGTAAAATTGCTATTAAGTTTTAAATTTATAAAATATTTATAAAACAAAACAGGCTGTCATTTTATGACAGCCTGTTTGCAATAAAGTAGATTCTGGTTATTTTAAGGATTTTGATGTGTAATTATTTAAGGGTAATTGCCATATTTGGTGTTATAATATCCCCAGTAGCTCCAGAGAATCGCTGTGCAAATATTTCGATATAATCGTTATTTGATAATTCCACAGTTCCGTTTAACGGAAGAACGACAATATCATTTACTGCGCCTCCTCGTCCATAAATTTTGTATTGTGTTAAAGGAGTACCGTTTTTAGCAATATAAATAATATAAATTGCTACTCCGGGAACCTGAAAGGAAATGGATCCTGCAAGCTGAAAAATTCTCTTCTTTTTACCCATATATCGTAATCTGTTATTATTGTTTGGAGATAAATCTGTAGAAAATCTAAATAAATTATAAGATGTTGAATTTCCCAGCACTTTTACTGTATTACTAGGGTTTGCTGTATTGAAGCTAGTTGGTGCTCCTGAACCAACGGTGTAATCCATAGAGAAATCTCCTACAGCATTTGCATCAGATTCAGTTGGGATTCCTGCAGATCTCACATTCCAGCTATTGGTAAAATTATATCCTGTAAAAGTTCCTGTACCTGTGTATGGTTTTACATATCCTGTTGTATTACTTCCTGTAAATACAACTGATTCTAAAACAGCATCCCCGGTTATAGTTGGATTTGCAGATACATCAAATCCTATTGCTGAGGCCTCAACCTGACTAAAACCTCCCTGTTTTTGTACAAGGGTAAAAGTTCCTGTCAGCTTTTCATAAGTTCCCAGATTATTACTAAACCAAGCCGTATTACTAAGCAGTAATTGTGTAATATTATTATAGGTTATCCCGTTTGCATTTCCTGAAAAGTTCACGATACTTAAAAATGCCAATCCAAAACCTGAAACTGTACCTACTGTATTAGAGCCGGCAACAACACTATCCCTGAAAATTAAATTTTGTGTTGCAGCCCCGTTCAGGTTAAATACCAATCCGTTTGGGACTATTAGGGTTACACCTCTGATACTTCCTCCTGTTGCTCCTTCGAAAAGATTACCTGTTGGTCTTACAATTACATCTTCATTTGCATCTTGTCCCTGTACATAAGCATTATTTAAATCAATAGGGAAATTAAACGTTACCGTACCATTGATTTCATACAAAGTGTTTGAGGTTAACAAATATTTAGATCCTCCGCCATTCGCAAGTTCAGTGGCTAATACAGTCGCTAGATTATCTGTAGATTTTATACGTTTAAAATTGATTCGTCCGGGTACTCCACTAATAATAGGAACCCATGCCGAAGTTCCTGTAGAATAATAATAAAATACTTTTAAATCGGTATCATATACCGTTAAACCATCTGCGGGAGTTAGTATTGCATTACGCTGAAGAGTGGTCATTCTTGGCGTTAGCATTCCTTTTGTGGTAGAAGTAATGTCTAAAATTGAAGTTGCATTGGGAGTTGTTGTTCCAATACCTATTTGTGCGTTTCCTGCTAAAGTTAAAAGGAAGAAAAACAGCAGCAATAATGTCTTATGATTTTGAAGAGTAGGTTTGTTGATCATAATTTTAATATTAAATGATTAATTTTTTTTTAGTTATTTACCTGAATTTGAGATGACAACCTTGTCAGTGAATCTTTCATTATCAATTGTTAGGAACTCTGCAATGTAAATTCCGTTGCTTAGTCCGCTGGTGGAGAAAGTGTAGTTTTCATCTGTTCCCAAATCCTTTTTAGATAATACCGTTTTACCTAAAACATCATATAACTTGAATGATTTTAAGGATAAATTGTTAGGATTTGAAGCTATAAGTTTACTATTGGTATTATCCTGAGTGATAAAGAATTTTTTAAAGGTTTCACTTCCCGTTCCAAGTGACGTTTCGCTTTTAAACGTAATTTTAAATCGGTCATTATATATTCCCGGTGCTACGGCAACTTCATAAGTACCATTTTTAATATCATGATACGAGTTATCAAGCGCGTCATATAAGTAAATATTCTGCGAGTTATCAAAATTTATTACTTCCGGAATATAAAATTTAAAAGTAGTAGCCGTCGTCACTTTTGCGTTAAGCGCAATTTTTTTGGTATCATCAAAATTGATTCCCTGAATGACATAACTCGCATCTTGTAACCAGAAAGTGATATCGTTTGGCAATGCATCATCCATATTTAAAGCATCAATGCCTAAATCAATTCCATCCGTTGCCTGAGGTACAAAAGCCAGTGCTATTTGCCTTGTAAATTCATTATTGATGATCGTATTTAATTTAAAATGCGAAACTTCTTCAATGACTTCTCCGGTAACTTCGTCTTTTTTAGCCGTTTTTTCGGCAGGAACATGTTTTTCAAATTTAGATCCGCTAGTGCCTTCTTTCACAAATACTCTATGACTATTTTTGAATGTTGCTGTTCCGTTAGCATTTGCATTAATTACAAAACCTTGACCAATAGGTGAATATCTTCTGTCTATTACAAGTCCTGAAGATGTTCCGGTTGTGTTTAATGAACCATCTGCTTTATAAGAATTAAAAGTTGCCGGTATATATAAGCCTGAAGAAACCAAATCTACAGGTGCATAAGATCCATAACCCCCTTTGTACGAAACAAGAGTGTGAGAGTTTACGGTTTTGTCCTGTTCCCAAAAATAAGCGATACCATTTGTTGCTAAATTAGAACCATCTAATAAAAATGCATTTAAATGTAAAGCTGAGGGATATGGATTTCCGGTTAACGTGGCATTGTTTAGGCCAAGAGCAATCGTGATATTACCATCATTTGGTTTTCCTATAAAATCATATCGCTGAGTGCCTCCGGAATTATTGGTAACGCCGGTTCCTTCAGGATCTGTGGCATCGGTTCCGCTTGTGCCTTTCATAGAAAAGCCCTGACCGGCTGCTAATGTTTGAGCACCTCCAACAAATACCCATTGCGAATAGTTATTGGCATTCACTAATTTATAAATCCATTTTGCAGCTATTGCCAGCGGATTCGAGGTTCCGTTAGAGTTAGTGACGGGCAAAATTGTTGCAGCCGTTGAAGCCGTTGAAGTGGTAGGTCTGCCTAACATTGTAATTCCAAAGTTCTCATTGCCAATAGTGGCAGAAGCATTGCCTACGGGAGAACACCAGTAATTATAATCAAAATTGTCTGATGTTCCTTCCTGATACACAGATAATACGCCTGCGCCGGTATTGGTAGATGTGCTTGTTGTACCTTGTAATAATTGCGCATTGTTTCGCAAATATAAATTGGAGCTTGCTGCTAAATTTATTTCCTGCGTCACAAATAATACTTCATTTTTTACATACATATTTGCTGTTGCCCCAAAATAAATTTGCGAGATACATTTTGTGGTGGCAAATATTAAAATAAGTAAAGTTATTTTTTTCATAACTTATGTTTTTAGTGTTTAATAGCTTCTAATTGCTATTTATTATTTTTTCCGATAAAGTCTAGATTGCAGATTTTGGTTTTGTTTTCTTTATCTGAAAATAAATACCCAGTGAAACGCCACTTAACATTAAAATCCATATTTCACTGTCTATGGGGGCAGGATCACCTACCGGAGGCGGAATTGCTTGTGGCTGCGGAAGAGGAGGAGCGGGCGCACAATAACTTTTAAAAATAAAGCACACGAATACGGCTAATAATAACTTTAACTTTCTGATTTTCATAGGATAATTTTAGATTTGGGTAAATAAAATTCATGAAATAATTTATTTTAACATTTATCAAAAAAATGATCGGTAAGAATAACTTTATAAAAAATAAAAACATTTAAACTCATATCACTTTTTTTTAATAATTAAAATAATCTGTAATTTTTTGGCTACGAAAAAATAATAAGACAATGTGTTAAATCGTAAAATAATCTCACAAAAAATAACTTTGAAACACTACAGCAATTACATATTTCTCAATTTTTTAACAAATAACCGTTGTAGTATAAATAAGATATTTAGTCTAATATATTCAAAAAAACGGTATATTTTTTAAATTTAAGAAGAATATTTTATGTAATTTCCTATGTATGCATAGTAAATTTAAAAAATCGATATGTTGATGAAAATAGAATGAAAATGAGTTTATTTAGTGAAATATGCATTATAACCAAAAAACGAGCTGATTATTGAATCAGCTCGTTTTTTATAATTGTGGCAGTTTGTATTATTTCAATGTCGTTTTGATTACAATTGCCGCTTGTAGAATCGCAGTTTGCACGGCAGGAACATTTGCAATTGGGTTTAAAAGTCCGTAATCGTGAATCAATCCGTTGTATCGTGTTAAAGTTACAAGAACTCCGGCTTCGTTTAATTTTCTGGCATATGCTTCGCCTTCATCTCTTAAAACGTCATTTTCAGCAGTTTGAACTAATGCAGGAGGTAAGTTTTTTAATTGTTCTAAACTTGCGCAAAGCGGAGATGCATAAATTTCATTTCTTTTATCAGTATCAGGCAAATAATTATCCCAAAACCATTTCATCATATTTTTAGTTAAGAATCTTCCGTTTGCAAATGAATTATAAGATTCAGTTTCAAAATTAGCATCTGTAACCGGCCATAATAAAACCTGCAATTTAATTTGAGGACCTTTTTTATCTTTTGCCATCAAAGTAATTGCAGCAGCCATGTTTCCGCCAACGCTGTTTCCTACTACGGCAAGTTTTTTACCGTCAACGCCAATTTCTTTTCCGTTTTCTGAAACCCATTGCGTTGCAGCATAAATTTCGTTTATGGCAACCGGATATTGCGCTTCAGGTGAAGGAGTATAGTCAGGGAAAATCGCAACAGCGCCACTTTCAACAACTAAATCTCTCACTAATCGTCTGTGAGTAGGATAATCTCCTAAAACCCATCCACCACCGTGAATAAAGATAAATACCGGAGCATTCGCTTTAGCGCCTTTTGGTTTTGTAATGTGAATTTTTACTTTTAATCCGTTTTGTGAAATCACTTTTTCAGATTCCTCAATTCCTGAATAATCAACTGTTACAGATTTTTGTGCGCCAACTAAAACTCCTCTTGCGTCTGAAACACTTAATTGTTCCAAAGGTTTTCCGTCACCTGAATTTAATACTTTCAAAAAGGAGCGGACTTCTGTAAAAACCTGTGGATCGTTTTCTCCTTTAAATTGTCTTTCCTGTGCAGTTGCGATAGTATTTATAGTGAACAATGCTGCAATAAATAAACCTTGCTGTAATAATTTAATAGTTTTCATATCTTTATTTTTTATCATTTATAATTTGATAGGACAAAGATATGGCGGTAGTAAAGCTCTAAAAATAGACAAAAGTCTATTCTAATTGTACATTTTTCCCTTGAAGGTATTTTTTCTTGAAATTTGACGGAGTATCGCCAACTTTATTCGTGAAAAGGCGGTTAAAGTAAGCCGGATCTTCGTAACCAAGTTGGTACGCAATCTCTTTTACACTTAAAGCCGAATATCCCAAAAGCCTTTTTGCTTCCAGAATAATTCGGTCTTTTATAATATCGTTGGGTTGTGCAAGTTCCAGACGATTGAATTTGTTGGATAATGTTTTGGCTGCAACGCCCAGAATATCAGCATAATCAGCCACGGTATGTTTTGCTCTGAAATGAATTTCGACCAAACGGCTAAAATCCCTGAAAAAATCCATTTCCTTAGAGGGTTCATTGTTTAAAACACCTAATTGCTGTGTTTTCCAGATTCGGGTAGCTTTTATAATAAGTTGTTTCAGATATGTCCGGATCATTTCTTCCTGCGAAGAATCAGGCGAATCAAATTCTTGCTGAATCTGATTGTAAATACCTTCAATAAATACAACTTCCTTGTCCGGTAAAGCCGTCATTGGCATTTCAAAAATATTATTAAACAGTAATCCGTCACAGGCAACCTCGGCATCATGAATTTGAACGCAATAAAAATCACGATTGTAATACATAAAATAGCCCTGTTTTTTTCCTTCTTTTTCAATTTGCAAATATTGATTGCTATTGATAAAAAATAGGGAAGCACTGAAAGTTTGATACTGTTTAAAGTCAATTGTTACCGAATAATTTTCGGGCAGATACAGTACTTTTATATAAGGTTTGTAATAATCACCGTTGATTTCGTCTATCGCATCCTGATTCAAAACCAGAAAACCCAGTTTTTTATAATTGGATTCAAAAAAATTATGATTATTCATTATATGTTATTATCCGATAAAAGAAAGAATACTGGTAGGAATTTTGTCAAAATCCTCAATAGAATATGGTTTTATCAAATATGCTTTCACGCCAAGTACATCGCATTTTTCCTTGTAAGCGGGATTTATACTCGTAGAATAAACAAAACAAGGAATCGTTTTTAACTCATTATTGTTTAAAATTTCCTGCAAAGCTTCAATACCATCTACAATTGGCATATTGATATCTGTTAAGATAACATCAGGAACTTCATTGGTATCATCTTTTAAAAAGTTTAAAAGTTCCTCACCATTTCCCACAAGACTTACTTTTGTAAAATCCGGATTTTTGGTAAAAGATTGAAAGATAATATCTGCGTCATCGCAGTCATCTTCGGCAATAATAATATGTAAGTTATTTGAATGTGGCATTTTATACAATTGGGAAATATAAATTAAAGGTAGTTCCTTCGTTCAGATTACTCTCTACGGTAATATTTCCCGAATGATTTTCCATGATTTTTTTGCAAATAGCGAGACCTATTCCGTTTCCGGAGTACTCATTCTTAGCATGTAAACGCTGAAAGATAGTAAAAATTTTAAGCAGATGTGTTTTTTCCATTCCAATCCCGTTATCTTTTATCTGAATTTTGATAAACTGACTGTCCTGATTTGGAATTTCTGATTCGAAATTATCTATTTGAGAAATTTCAATCAAAGGCGGATGATCTGGTTTACAATATTTTATAGCATTAGTTATAAGATTAGCAAAAAGTTGTCGCATTTGTACTTTCGAAGCTTTTAATACAGGTAATTTTCCTATTTTAATCTCAGCTTTTTTATCTGTAATTATAATTTCCAAATCATCAGTGACTTCAGAAATTACTTCAGATAAATTAAGCTTTGTGCGTTCTTCCTGAGCCGTATGCGATGAATAACTAACTAAATCATCCACAAGAGAATTCAGTCGCAATGCCGAAACTTTCATGACATTCATGGATTTAGTATCTGCTTCAGTAAGATAACTGCCATCGATCCTCCCGTTGTACATTACAATTTTTCTAAGCGGTTCTTTTAAATCATGTGATATTACATGAATAAATTCCTCCAGATTAGCATTTGTTTTATTTAACTCGTTGATTTTTTCTTCAAGTTCTTTTTGATTGTTTAATAATGCGTCCTCGTGTTTTTTCTTATCTGTTAAATCTGTAACGACAACTCCAATTCCCTGAACAGCAGGTTCAAGATCTGTTAAAGATATATTAGCAGGAAAAGTTTTTTTGTCATTGACCGTTTTAAATACGATTTCGTGTGTTGTAACGCCATATCTTAAGGCTTCAATAATCGAAACAAAATTGTTGTCATTATCAAAGTATTCATATATATAGTTTCCAATTATTTTTTCAGAAGGCAAACCTATAAGCTTTGAAAAATATTCATTGCAATATAATATGAGTCCGTTTCTGGAAATACTCAAGGCGCCTTGTCCGAATTTCTCAATTAGCAATCTAAACGTATAATCAGCAGTTTCAAGTGAATAAAGCTGCGGAGTTCCGTTTGTGTTCACTACTAAAGCATCAACATCTCCGTCCTTTATGGCATCAACTATACTATTTGATTCATAAAGTTTTTCCTTTAATGCTTCTATTTCGGCTAATAAGAATTCGATATTTGTTTTGTTGTCCTGCAAATTATTCTCTTATATTTAGTATTCTTAATACCTTTTCTTTGTCTGACAAATCACCTAAAATGATTCTTCTTGGTGCAGGATGTATTTTTATCAATGTAGGAATTGCTACAATTTGATGAATTACTGCCTGTTCGCTGTCACGACTGATATCAATAATTTCTAGTTCATAATTATTTTCAAGATATTTATCGCATATCCTGCGTAGATTTTCGATTGCATGTCCCGATTTTACAGACATACCCGAAACGAAAAGCATAAACTTGTGTTTGGTTGTACTTGCTTCATCAGATGAAATATCCATTTTTTACGAGTTTAAGGGTTTGATATTAAGCCCAACAAGTACTCTTTCTTCATTTGAAAGATCGCCAATAATTTTACGAATAGGCTCAGGAAATTTTCTCACCAATGTAGGTACAGCAAAAATCTGGTCGCCTTCTGCCAATTGAGGATTTTTAAGTAAATCAACAATTTCAATACTATATTTACCTTTTAGATATTCCTCGGCATATTTCTTTATATTTTCAAGCGCAGTAATAGACTTAGGGGTTTGACCCGCTATATAAAGTCTTAATTGCCATTCTTTTACAACTTCCTTTTTCATTTTATTTCTTTTTTTTAGAAGCCAGCTTTTCCTGCAATTCTTCTGTTGCTTTCAGGATGCTTAATTCTTCTTCGGCAGATTCAAACTCATTTTTAAGTGCTTCAATATTGGCTTCAAGAACTCGGCGTTTACGCTCAATTTCCCTGTCTTTTCTGTTGATCTCGTTCTGAAGTTTAATGTCAGATATTGTTTTCGTGAACTGATGCGATTGTCTCGCAGCACCCGTAAGAATTCCTTGTGGTCCTAATTCAACATCCAGTAATTTGATTCCGTTTTTTGTAATAACAAATTCCCTTACCTGGTTAGAATGTCCCATTCCTCTTGATTTCACAATAAAAATTCCACGGTTTCTTTCGCCAATACCTTCCATATCACGAACCGTAACCCACGTATCGACTAATGATGATACAGATTCCTCAGCAAGATCAGGTCTAAAATTGTCCGTTTGTTTGTTTAGCGAAGTAAAAAGTGCCGTAATATTACTGGCTTTCAGCATATCAATAAGCCTAACAAGCATCGAACGAACTTCGTGTTCACTTCCTACCGTAATTAAATTACTAATAGGATCAATAATTATTGTTGTAGGTTTAAATTCCCTGATAAGTTTTCTAAGTGTAAGCAAATGCAGTTCAAGACCATTTAATGAAGGTCGTGAGGAATGAATTAGCAAATTACCACTGTCAATATGTTTTTGAAGATCAACACCTATTGATTTCATATTTCGAACCAATTGCTGCGGCGATTCTTCAAAAGCAAAATAAATTGTTTTTTCGTTGTTCTCACATTGTTGATTTGCAAAGTAACAAGCCAAAGTTGTTTTAGCCGTTCCCGCTGTTCCCGAGACTAAAATATTGCTTCCGCGATAAAATCCACCGCCCTCAAACATTTCATTTAATCCTGACAATCCTGTTGGAACAACATCTGATGAAACTTCATTATTCAGTTTTAAAGAAGTAATAGGCAGAACCGAAATTCCGTCTTCATCAATTAAAAACGGATATTCGTTTGTACCATGCGTTGAACCTCTGTATTTTACAATTCGAAGTCTTCTTGTAGAAACCTGCTCAATTACACGATGATCCAGTACAATTACACAATCAGAAACATATTCTTCTAATCCCTGGCGCGTTAAAGTGGCTTCGCCGCGTTCTCCCGTAATAATTGCGGTTACACCTTTGGCTTTTAACCAATGGAATAATCTTCGCAATTCGGCTCTCAGAATCGCCTGATTGTCAAGACCTGCAAATAAAGATTCAATTGTATCGAGTACAACACGTTTTGCTTTTATAGAATCAATGGCATGTCCTAACCTGATAAATAAGCCATCAAGATCATATTCTCCGGCTTCTTCAATTTCAGATCTTTCAACACGTACGTGATCTACAACGAGTTTTTTATCAGCTTTGAGCTGTTCAAGGTCGAAACCAAGGGATTTTACATTTAAAGTAAGATCATCCGAAGGTTCTTCAAAAGACATGAAAACTCCGGGTTCGTTATATTCTGTAATACCTTTAATAAGGAATTGCATAGATAACAATGTTTTTCCACAGCCGGCACCACCGCAGATTAAAGTTGGTCGTCCTTTAGGGAATCCGCCATCAGTAATCTCATCAAGGCCGTCTACTCCCGTAGGAGTTTTTGGAAATTTAAAACTATTTGATTTTGTTTGTTCTTGCACGATATTTAAATTCTATTGACTCAAATATACGTTTTCCTAGAATATTAACAATTATAATTTATTAAAGATTTAACAGCTGTTTAGTGATTATTAAACCTTTTCAAGAATGGTTCAGTATGAAAGATGGGAATAATGTAAAATACAAGTAAAATAATGAAAGTTTTTTCTATTCTTGACTTTTTGGAATATTGAGTTTTTCAATATTTTTAGTGATAATATTTTTGTCAGAAATTGTTTTGGCTAAGCCAAAGGCGGTTTTAAAGTGCTGTAGTGCCTTTTTGTCATCAAAACCAACATATAAATTTCCAAGTAAGAAATAGTAGAAATGATTATCAATAAGATTTAGTTTTTCAGCCTCAACAATTGCTTCTGGATTTCCTATAACCTTTGATAAAGCATACGTTCTGTTTAAAGCAACGATTGGTGAATATTCTAAAATGATCAGATTGTTGTACAATTCTAAAATATTCTGCCATTTTTCCGGCGTATCTTTTTTCTGCGTATGCCAATAAGCAATTCCTGCTTCAAGATGGTATTTAGTAAGTGTGTTTCCGCTAGAAGACTGACTTAAAAAATAAGTTCCTTTATCGATTAATTCCTGATTCCAAAGAGATTCATCCTGATCTTCATACAAAATAATTTCACCATTTTCGGTGGTTCTGGCTTCAAATCTCGACGAATGAAAACACATTAACGCCATTAATGCATTTGTTTCAGGCAGGTTTGTTGATTGATTCTGAATTAAAAGAAACGTTAAACGCATTGCTTCCGCACAAAGATCTTTTCGTAAAGTAGTATTTTGAGAAGTAGAGTAGTAGCCTTCAGAAAATAAAAGGTAAATAGTTTTAAGAACCGTATCAATCCGTTCCTTTATTTCAACCGAATTTGGGTTCTGAATCTTAATATTTTCTTCCTTAAGCTTCTCTTTGGCGCGATTGATTCTTTTATAAATCACTTCTTTATTGGATAAAAAAGCATCAGCAATTTCGTTGATCCCAAAACCGCATAATAAATTTAATGCCAATGCAATCTGCGCTTCATCACCATTACAGGGATTACAAATGGTAAAAATCATCGCCAATTGACTATCAGCAATATTCTGATCAGATAAATCAATGTCGATTTCCGGATTATAAAGTGCAGAATTGTACTTGATTTCGGTTATAATTTTCTTTTCAAAAATATCATTTCGCTTAAAATAATTCTTGGTTTTGTTTTTGGCAACGGTGTACAACCATGCTGTAGGATTTTCAGGAATTCCCTTTATCGCCCAGGTTTCTGAAGCCGCCAAAAAAGTATCACTCACAATATCCTCCGCAATTTCGATATGATGAATCCCAAATAAATGACATAACACCGAAACAATTTTCTGATATTCCGTTCGAAATAAGTTGGGGATAAGTTCCTGATTCATAAATTATAAACTTTCAAATTTTTAAAATTCCAAATTCCAATAAATTGCCCACGGGTTTTAACGGGTTTAGCGGGTTTGCGCGGGTTTTTTATTTCTATGCGTAATCTTGTAATCTTTGTTAAATTTTAAAACTTTGACAAAGATTAGCGACATAGTTTGTCATTCTGAGGAACGAAGAATCTCCACGATCATCATCCGTAAAGAAATGTAAAAGCCAATCGTTGTCGAGCTGCTTGCGGGGATTCTTCGTTCCTTAGAATGACAAACCGTTATGGTTAGTTTCTAAGAAAGTGTAAAAATATTTCACGCGAAGTAACCCCAATCTTGTCATTCTGAGGAACGAAGAATCTCCACGATCATCATCTGTAAAGAAATGTAAAAGCCAATCGTTGTCGAGCTGCTTGCGGGGATTCTTCGTTCCTTAGAATGACAAACCGTTATGGTTAGTTTCTAAGAAAGTGTAAAAATATTTCACGCGAAGTAACCCCAATCTTGTCATTCTGAGGAACGAAGAATCTCCACGATCATCATCT
>NZ_JAGYVZ010000012.1:158796-181618 GCF_018380615.1 Flavobacterium psychroterrae
GCGGGGATTCTTCGTTCCTTAGAATGACAAACCGTTATGGTTAGTTTCTAAGAAAGTGTAAAAATATTTCACGCGAAGTAACCCCAATCTTGTCATTCTGAGGAACGAAGAATCTCCACGATCATCACCTGTAAAGAAATGTAAAAGCCAATCTTTGTCGAGCTGCTTGCGGGGATTCTTCGTTCCTCAGAATGACAAACTGTACGATGACAAAGAAAACAATAAAACCGCGCAAACCCGCTAAACCCGTAAAAACCCGTGGGCATTACTCTCAAAACCAATCACAAATTAACCATTAATCATTAACCATAACCATTAACAATCAACCATTAACTACATTGCCTGACGTATCTCAACGTTTCCGCCTAAATTCAAAACTGGGCAACCTTGCGCGATTTGGGCGGCTTCGTCATAATCTTTGGCTTTGATGATGATTAATCCGCCAATAGATTCTTTGATTTCTACAAAAGGTCCGTTTGTGATGCCTTTTGCTTTGCTTACTATTTTGCCTTCGCCGTCCCAGCGTTGCAAAGGTCTTGCGAGTTTATCCTGAGCGGCCAAACCTCCAAACCAGTTTTGCCATTGTGCTAAATGTTGTTGTAATTCTTCTGGTGAAGGCTGATTTTCTTTGGTTAAAAAATCTCTTCTGAATATTAATATGAATTCGTTCATTGTTTATTTTTTATATGTTTTATTTTAATATTTTTTCACGCAGATTTAAAAAAGATTTAATCAAATTCAAAAATGATTCTCCAATTAAAATCTGCTCAATCTGCCAAATCTGCGTGAATATTTTCTTTATTTTAAACACATAGAAACATAGTTTATATTCTATGTGTTCAATATTTTTCACGCAGATTTAAAAAAGATTTAAGTAGATTCAAAAATAATTATTCAATTAAATCTGCTCAATCTGCGGAATCTGCGTGAAATATTTTATTTTATTTTAAACACATAGAAGCATAGTTTATATTCTATGTGTTCAAATATTTTTCACGCAGATTTAAAAAAGATTTAAGCAGATTCAAAAATGACTATTCAATTAGATCTGCTAAAATCTGCCAAAATCTGTTTGAATCTGCGTGAAATATTTATTGTTTTAAAAATTATATTCTATGTGTTCAAATATTTTTCACGCAGATTTAAAAAAAGATTTAAGCAGATTCAAAATGATTATTCAATTAAATCTGCTAAAATCTGCCAAAATCTGTTGAATCTTCGTGAAATGTTTTTTGTTTTAAGAATTATATTCTATGTGTTCAAATATTTTTCACGCAGATTTAAAAAAGATTTAAGCAGATTGAAAAATGATTATTAAATTAAATCTGCTCAATCTGCCAAAATCTGTTTGAATCTGCGTGAAATATTTATTGTTTTAAAAATTATATTCTATGTGTTCAAATATTTTTCACGCAGATTTAAAAAAGATTTAAGCAGATTCAAAAATGATTATCCAATTAAATCTGCTCAATCTGCGGAATCTGCGTGAAATAAAAAAATCTTTACAATCCTTTAATCTGTTGCTAAAGTTTAATAAAATAGTAAAGAAGCTGTTTTTTATATGAGATATAAATTTAGTGTTTTACATTAGATAAAAAACAGCCGTATTTATTTATCCAAATTGTCCCACTCTGTACGTTCCGGGCGTGTTAGGAAAAGCAAGATTAAAACGATTCCAAGTGTTGATTGTGGTGATTACCAGCGTAAGATCGATTAATTCCTCGTCTGAGAATTCGGTTTTTGCAATGGCATACACTTCATCATGAACCTCACAAGCCGTTACAGCTTCGGCCCAGGCAAGTGCTGCTCTTTCTCTTGATGTGTAATAAGGAGTTTCTCTCCAGGCACTTAAACCAAATAATCGTTGCGGAGTTTCGCCGGTTGCCAAAGCTTCTTTAGAGTGCATGTCTAAACAATACGCACAACTATTAATTTGTGATACTCTAAAATCGACTAAATCAACTAATGATTTTTCAAGTCCTGATTTTTTGATATAACCGGTAATGGCAAATAAAGTACTTAAAGCTTTTTGACCTTTTTCGAATGCATTAATTCTAGTTTCCATAATGTATAATTTTAATGTTATACCCTAATGACAACCGAACTTTTAATATTGGACAAATTTTTGAAAAAAAATATAAAAAATCTTGAAATAATTTTAAAACCCTTGATTTTAAAGGGATTATTAATTTATAATTAAATCTATATTTTTTGAATAGTTTGATAACGAAGGTTTACCATTAAAACTATTTGTCATTGTCCACGGTATCAGTTTTCCGTTTTCGATGATTTCTTTTTTAGAATAAACAAGGCTAAAATACATTTCTAAATCATCCGGGTTTTTGGGTATACCTTTGTTTTTTGATTCTTCGGGAATATCTTCATAATAATATCTGGATTGCTTTAAAACCGGATATTTATTTAGTAAATAATCGTTTAAAGTTAATGATGGACCATCGCCTTTGTATAAATCTGATGATAGTATTGGAGTAATAGTCAGGCTTTTTATATTTTGTTTTAAGTTTTGATATTGGTCTGATTTCATAGAAAAATCTCCTTCCTTTAAATTATCTTTTTGAGACAACTGTCTGATAACCGAAAGTCGGACATAATCGCCGTCGATTTCAATTACTTTGAATATAAAATAATATTTCTGGTAGCTTTGGCTTCCGTTAATGCCGGTTTCTTTACTAAAAATAAAGCTTCCTACCTGCAATTGATGTTCTTCGCTATTAATGGCTTTTTTCCACATATAAGGTTTGTAAACCTTTTGTTTCAGAAAATAAAAAACAGCAAAAACGATAACGGCAACGAGAATTATTTTTTTCATTTGTTTTGAAAGTAGGAGCGAAGTGGTTTCTACAAATATCTGCAAATTCTCTTGATAATCGAAAAAAAAAATATTAAAACCACTCGTTAAACCCGACAGGTTTTCAAAACCTGTCGGGTTTGCCAAAGATTGTGTTTAAAAAATTGTTTCAGGTTTATCACACAGCTTGCGAACTTTGTTTCTATAAACATCTTCCTGATAAAAAAACTTCGCGACTGCGGTAAAAATTACAAAGTAATTAACTTAATTCAAATGAATAAGCTGCGGTCCAAATTCTTCATAAAATATGTTTTCCTGATGTACATTTAAATTGATAAGAGCTTCATATTGTGCTTTTATAAAAACCTCAGGTCCACAGATATAGAATCTTGCGTTATCTAATAAAATAGCCTCTTTACATTTATGAAGATCAACGCGACCTTCAATGATTTGGTTTGAATCATCTTCAGGATTGTCTAAAGAATCATAAAAAGTAAACGTTTCCAGCCATTTTGCTTCTTGTTGCAAAGCATCAATTTGATCTTTAAAAGCGTGAACGGATTCATTTCGGCAACCGTGAACCCAGACTGTTTTTTTATTTTGAATAGCATTCAGATTCGTTTCCAGCATACTCAACATTGGCGTTAAACCAACACCGCCGCTAATTAAAACCAACGGATTTTCGGAATCTTTTTCTAGGTGAAATAATCCCGCCGGAGCTGAAATCGAAATAACATCGCCTTCGGATTTTGAATGAAGAGTTTTTGAAACCAGACCTGACGGATTAGAACCAATTCCGATTTCTTTTTTTACAGAGATTCTATAAAATTCAGGATTAAAAGCACTCGATAAACTATACTGTCTGGGTTGTAATAAACCTAATTCCGGAACAAAAATGTGAACACTAATAAATTGACCGGGATAAAAATTGGTAATTTCTTTTCCGTCTTCCGGATAAAGATAAAACGATTTTATTTCGCTCGATTCGTCCGTTATTTTTTTGATTACAAAATTTCTCCAGCCATTCCAGCTTCCTGGTTTTGCAGCATTTTCCTGATATAATTCTTTTTCAAGATCAATCATAATTTGTGCAAGTTCATAGTAAGCGGCAGTCCATGCTTCCAGAATTTCGGGCGTTGCAGCTTCTCCAACAACTTCTGCAATAGAAGCGATTAATTGTGTTCCTACGATTTTGTACTGTTCCGGTTGGATATTCAGACTTCGGTGTTTGGTTCCTATTCCTTTTAAAACACCAATTAATACGCTTGGATCATCGATATTTTCGGCGTAAGCCAAAACTGCATTTGCCAAAGCTGATTTTTGCCTTCCGTTTGCCTGATTTCCCATGTTGAATATATTCTTTAAATCAGGATGATACTGAAACATTCTGGAATAAAAATAAGTAGTAAGGTCTTCGCCGCTTGATCTTAAAATAGGAATTGTCGCTTTAATAAGTTCTTTTTGATGTGGATTCATTTTTGAATAATTTGGATTGAATTTGAGTTTTTATAAATGACGACTACTTGTCAGCATTTATTTTTACAAATTTAAATCCGTCATAAAGCTCTATTTTATGATTCAAATCATAAGGATCAAATTAAAATGATTCTCAGGTTTCAGGTTTGAAATGGAAATTAAACAAACATAGGAGTTCGAAAAGTTTAAAGATAAAGCTTTGCGAATTCTGTGTTTTATAAATGCAATCCCAGTAAAAAAATCTTTGTGGACTTTGCGTTAAAATCTACACAATCCCTCTCATTTCAAACCTGAAACCTGAAACAAACAAACTATTCCCTTTTCAATTGAAGATGTTCCAGAGTTTTTCCCACCAAAGTTTTCGTTCCAACAACTTTAAAACCTAATTTTAAATACAATTTCTTTGCGTTTGGGTTTTCCTCTTCCACCAATAAACCTAGCGTTTCGTTATATTTCGTTATATATTCTTCAATTAAAAATTGCAGCAATTTTGATCCAATTCCCTTTCCCTGATGATTTGGGCTTACGCCTAAAGCATCAATATAAAATTCTCCACGTTCAGTTTCATCTTCAGGATTAAAATCGGGATTAAAATTCAGGCGTACATAATCAATAACAGGTTGTCGTAACTCATGCAATCTTCCGCCTTCATAAACAGCAACAGCGCCTAGAATTTGATCATTTTCCTCGGCTACAAAACAATTTTCATAGGAATATTGATTCTTTTCTGCCCCAACAAAATGGAGCACAAAATAATACGCTGTTTTCGGATTTCTTTCACCAATGAATTTATAGATAATTTCGTCCATTGCCAGTAATAAATATTTTGCAATAGTTTCTGAATCTTCAAAAGTTGCTTTTCTAATGATCATGATGTTTTTCTTTTTTGGTACAAAATTACAGTAACTTTTAAATATCAGTAATTTTCATTGAAATAATTAGGTAATATATTTAGATTTTAATTAAAATATGTTGAATAAGGATCTTCTTAAAAAATAAGTTAATATGTTTATAGTCAGGTAATTATTTATTTTTATATGTCAAAAAAATGCTAATAAACATTGCGATTTTTTTTTAGTTAAAACCAAAATTCAAGACGTTATTATTTTTTATAAAAGTATTAATTTGTACATCTAATACTACTTTTTTAAGTTTGATTGTTGATAACTTATTTTTTTGGAAAGTAAATTTACAAGGCGTTCTTCTGTTGATAAGTCTATTTAGATTTATTTCAAATAACTGATGTTACGACTGTTAGGCGATATTTTATAGCTGTTGATAAAAGTAATTTTTTTATTGCTTTTCAAATGATTTTGCCTGTTGATAATTGTGCGGATTTTTAACACCAAAACGAAGTCAAAAGAAGAACTGTGAGTTAATTTTGTAATGATGAAAATCTCGCTAAAATCCCCCAAATTAGCGAATCATTTTATTTTCAATAAGTCACCATTTAATACTATATATATGTCTATTTTCGATAAAAGAATTAATTATAAACCTTTTGAATATCCAGAAGTATTACAATTTACTGAAGCCATAAACAAAGCGTACTGGGTTCATACTGAAGTTGATTTTACTGCTGATACTCAGGATTTTCATTCTCATTTAAATGCTGCTGAAAAAACTGCAATCAAAAATAGTTTATTGGCAATTGCACAAATTGAAGTAGCTGTAAAAAGTTTTTGGGGAAACATTTATGAGCATTTTCCAAAACCGGAATTCAACGGATTAGGAAGCACTTTTGCCGAATGTGAGTTCAGACATTCAGAGGCATATTCACGCCTTTTGGAGGTTTTGGGATACAATGATGAATTCGAGAAACTGATGGAAATTCCTGTAGTCCGAAAACGTGTTGATTATCTTTCAAATGTTCTTAAAGATACCAAATCACAAGACAATAAAAAGTATGTGGTTTCACTGATTTTGTTCAGTATTTTGATCGAAAATGTATCACTTTTTAGTCAGTTTGCGATTTTATTGTCGTTTACAAGATTCAAAGGATACATGAAAAATGTAAGTAACATTATTGCATGGACTTCGATTGACGAACAGATTCACGCAAATGGCGGAATTTTTATCATCAATAAAATACGTGAAGAATTTCCTGATTATTTTGATGAAGAAACTTTAGCGCTTGTACGTGAAACAGTTAAAAATTCTATTGATGTAGAAGCAGATATATTAGACTGGATATTTGAAGATGGTGAAATCGAAAGTATCAAAAAAGCAGATTTGGTAAACTTCATGAAATTCAGAGTAGATGAAAGTTTGACTCAGATAGGCATTGATACCATATTTAATGTTCCTGCAGATGATTATAAAGCAATGGCATGGTTTGAAGAAGAAGTTTTTGCCAATAGCCTGGATGATTTCTTTGCAAAAAGACCAGTAGAATATACTAAACACGACAAAAGTATTACGGCAAACGACCTCTTCTAAAAAGCAAATTACAATTATGAGTACAATAGATACAATTTCAGGAAAAAGTCTTCCGTTAAGTGAAGCAGATAATAAAATGTGGTGGAAAAACTCTGAAAGTGAGCAAATTTTAAATCGTGGTTATCTTTTAAAAGGCGAAACTGTAGAGGGTGCAATTGACAGAATTTGTACCGCTGCCGCAAAAAGATTGTACAAACCCGAATTAAAAGAGTCTTTTGTAGAAATGATCGAACGCGGCTGGATGAGTATTAGTTCACCCGTTTGGGCTAATATGGGAACAGAACGCGGTTTGCCAATTTCTTGTTTTAATGTTCACGTTCCTGATGAAATTGAAGGAATCACACATAAATTAGGAGAAGTAATCATGCAGACCAAAATTGGGGGAGGAACCTCAGGATATTTTGGAGAATTACGCGAGCGTGGAAGCGCCGTAACTGATAACGGAAAGAGTAGTGGAGCAGTAAGTTTCATGAAACTTTTTGATACAACAATGGATACTATTTCTCAAGGTGGCGTTCGCCGGGGAGCATTTGCGGCTTATTTAGACGTGGATCATCCGGATATTGAGGAATTTTTGAAGATTAAAAGCATTGGAAATCCAATCCAGAACTTGTTTACAGGAATTTGTGTTCCTGATTACTGGATGCAGGAAATGATTGATGGTGATGCAGATAAAAGACAAATCTGGGCAAAAGTATTAGAAAGCCGTCAGCAAAAAGGATTGCCTTATATCTTTTTTACGGATAATGTCAATAAAAACAAACCACAAGTTTATAAAGACAAAAATCTGCGCATTAATGCGAGTAATTTGTGTAGTGAAATCATGTTGCCATCAAGCGTTGATGAATCGTTTATTTGCTGTCTTTCATCAATGAACCTGGAACTTTATGAAGAATGGAAAGATACCGAAGCAGTAAAATTAGCGATCTTTTTCCTTGATGCCGTATTACAGGAATTCATAGAAAAAACAGAAGGTAATTATTACCTTTCGGCAGCGAATAGGTTTGCTAAAAGACACCGCGCACTTGGACTTGGAGTATTGGGATGGCATTCGTATTTACAAAAAAATATGATTCCGTTTGAAGGACTTGAAGCCAAAATGAAAACAACCGAAATTTTCCAGCATATTAGTGACAAAGCCGATAAAGCAACACAGGATTTAGCCCGCATTTACGGCGAACCGGAATTGTTGAAAGGATACGGAAGACGTAATACTACAACAATGGCAATTGCGCCAACAACTTCATCATCGGCTATTTTAGGACAAACATCGCCTGGAATTGAACCTTTTAGCAGTAATTACTATAAAGCCGGTTTGAGCAAAGGTAATTTTATGCGCAAAAATAAATACCTAAAAGTTTTATTAGAAGAAAAAGGTCTTGATAACGAGGAAGTATGGAGAGAAATCATGCTAAACGGCGGAAGTGTACAACATATGAGCCAGTTGAGCCAAAATGAGAGAGATGTTTTTAAAACCTTTAAAGAAATCAGTCAGTTAGAGATTATACAACAAGCATCAATTCGTCAAAAATTTGTAGATCAGGGACAAAGTATCAATTTAAATATCCCATCTGATTTACCAATCAAAGAGGTAAACCGTTTGTTAATTGAAGCTTGGCAATTAGGAATCAAAAGTTTGTATTACCAACGCAGCCAAAGTGTATCAAAAGAACTTGTTGCAAGTTTGGTTACTTGCAGTAGTTGTGAATCATAATGTAAATAGGCTGTCTTTTTTGGACAGCCTGTTTTTTTTGGGTTTTTGCCCACGGATTTTACGGGTTAAACGGGTTTTACGCGGGTTTTAAAATTATTTTTTTCCTTGTTTTGTTTTTTTTACCAACATGTAACTCCTAAAGGAGGAACGAGGAATCTCATCAAGTAGCTCGACAAAGATTGTCCTTCTTTTTACCCAAAGATTTTAGGATAAACCGCCAAGTGTGTCATTTCGAGAAACGAGAAATCGCATCCAAAATTTGACAACAGTTCGCATAAAGCTTGTGTGATCTCTCCTGCGTCGAGATGACAAGATTGGGTTTTATCTTTACAGAAATATCAAAACTTAGATTTCAGCCTGCTCAAAGTTTCCTGTGAAATATTAATATACGACGCCACAATTTTATTAGGCAATCGTTTTACAATTGCAGGATTTATTTTAAGCAGCCATTGGTATCTTTCTAAAGCATCCATTGTCGTAAACGACATCAGGCGATTGGTATTATTAACATATGCTCTTTCCAGATAACGGCAATAAAACTCCATCCACTCCGGTATAATTTTGATGAGATGATTAAAATCTTCGTGACTAATATATAAAAGTTCAGATTTTTCGATCACCTGAATATATTCTGTAGAAGGTAATTTAGTAATAAAACTCACTAATGCCGTCGCCAGTTGGTTTTCGAAAGCAATATATCGCGTAACATCTTTTCCTTCTTCATTAATAAAAAAGATTCTCAAACAGCCTTTCCCCACAAAATAAGTATGCTGACTCGTTTGCCCTGCCGAAAGCAAAAGGTCGTTTTTGCCTTGTTGTAAAGGTTTAAAACAGGACAAAATCGTATTGAGATTTTCATCAGAAACCTCAATACGATTTTTTATATAATCACCAAGTTGTTCGTATAACATCGTTTATTTATAATCTCGCACGAATTTGCGGTAATAAATAATATCTTCTATAGATAAAACTACCAGATCGTGTTGTTCTGCAAAGCTAATGATTTTGTCAAGTTTAGCCATACTGCCATCTTCATTCATGAGCTCGCATAAAACAGCTTCAGGTTGTAAATCCGCCAGTTTCATCAAATCAACACTGCCTTCCGTATGTCCGTTACGTTCCAGAACACCATTATTTTTGGCACGTAACGGGAAAATATGTCCCGGTCTTGCCAGGTCAGATGCCTGGGAATTTTTTGCTGATGCCGTTTTAATAGTTGTAAGTCGGTCAGCTGCAGAAACTCCTGTTGTAACGCCATTTTTAGCTTCGATTGTAATCGTAAACGGAGTCTGAAAACTACTCGTATTTTCCTTCACCATATAAGGTAATTCCAGTTGATCTGCTTTTTCATTCGTCAGGCAAAGGCAGACAATTCCGCTGCATTCGCGTATCATCATTGCCATATTTTGAACCGTCATATGTTGTGCCGAAAAAATCAGATCACCTTCATTTTCCCGATTTTCATCATCGGTTAATAAAATACCTTTTCCGTTTTGTAAATGTATTAAAGCGTTTTCTACACGTTCTGTGCTTGTTAAGCCAAATTTTTCCAATGGATATATTAGTGTGTCGATCATTTGTTTTTGGATATTTTTTTAAATTAATAAGCAGCAAAGCTAAAGTTGTTAAAGATGCAAAAGTTTGATATAGGTCAATAAAACGCGTATTTGATTTTTTTTAAAGGCTTTGTTACTTTACATTTGCCACCGCAATGGTTTGGCTATATTTTTTCGAATGTAGCTGACGAAGAGGGAATCAGGTGCAAATCCTGAACAAGCCCGTTACTGTAAGTTCCATGCAACATTTTGACAGATTTGATGCTTTTTAAGTGATCAATCTAATCTTTTGCCACTGCATTTTTAATGTGGGAAGGCCTATCAAAATGGGAATAAGTCAGGAGACCTGCCAATGCAAATAATTTCAGGCTTTCGTGGACCAGAGCTTTGAGACAACACGAATATCAAACTAATATTTGATTTTAAATTTTCCGTAAACTGTTTAGTTAAACAGGATATTTTGTTATGCATTTTTGTGATAGTCATTATCGCAAATCGCATGATAAATTGCACTTGTTTATCTGGATGGCAGCATGAATTTGTGCATAAGATATTTCTTAAAAGGATTGTAAAGATTCTTTATAAGAGAGTTATGTTTAATAAACAGTTGCATAAAAAGGGAATTTAAAATTGAAAGTTATTAGCGAAGATATTCATGGCATTTTGCCTTTTTAAGAAAAATAATCAAAACTAATAACCCTTAAAATTCTAAAACATGAAGAAAATTTTACTTGTATTGTCAATTGTCCTGCTTTTGTCAGGCTGTTATAAAGACGACATTAATGACCTTAAAGATGATGTCAATGACTTGAAAAACAGAATGGCACAATATGAAAACTTGCTTGACGTACTCAATAAACGCCTTTATGTGGTAAGTTACGAAACTAAGGAAGGCAGTTACGTCATTACAATGAGCGACGGCACTAAATTATCAGTTCGAAATACATCATCATTTATAAAAATAGGCGAAAATGGCAATTGGTGGATTGATGGCGTTGACACCGGAAAATCAGCAAAAGGCGATAAAGGCGAATACGGTTCAGATGGAAATAATGGTTCAAACGGATCAAACGGATCAAACGGTACAAACGGATCCAATGGCGAAAAAGGCGATTCTCCAAAAATTGCCATTGGAAGTAATGGAAACTGGATCATAAATGACGTCGATACCGGAATGTCGGCATCTGGACAAAAAGGAAGAGACGCGGCAGAAATTACGGCTGTGGCTATTGCCAATGGTATTATGACTTTTACATTTGGTGACGGTCGTACGATAAGTATTGTTGCCAGTCCGCCGGAAATTGCAATTTCAGTTCCTACCGGAGGTTTTACGATTGCTAAAATGCAATGGTTCAGAGTTCAGCCACAATTAACAAATGCTGCAGGAGCAACTTACAAATGGTTGGTAAACAATGAAGAAGTGGCAACTTCTACCGATTTATTTTCGGTATTTGCAACACCGGGAACTTATAATGTTGAGTTTAAAGCGAAAAATGGAGTAGGTGAAAATACTAAAACTTTTACTTTGGTTGTAACCGATAAAACCTACCTGAATAAAATTACGCAGGTATTTGACTTTTTGCCTGCGCCGGGACAATTTACAAATTCATTGCCGGCTGCAACAGCCACAGATACTGACGAAACTATGCGTGTAAAAGCTGAAACTGCTTTAACAGCAGGAAGTATGGTAAGTCTGGGAGGATTTGGCGGATATGTACAATTTGGTTTCGACCATACAATCGTTAACAAGGACGGAAATGACTTTGTAGTTTTAGGCAACGCCTTTGCAGATTGGGCAGAACCCGGAATTGTAATGGTTTCCTACGATGCAAACGGGAACGGAAAGGCAGATGACGAATGGTTTGAAATTGCAGGTTCAGAACATGGAAAAGCAACAACAATCAAAAACTACGAAATGACGTATTACAAGCCGGATGCAGAACCTGCAAACGCAAACGAGCCTAATTATATTCGCTGGACAGATAATCAGGGACAAAGCGGGTATATTTCTAAAAATACGTTTCACAAGCAAACCTATTACCCAATGTGGAAAAGTTCTGGTACAATTACTTTTAAAGGAACTTTCCTGAAATCAAATATCTATGATAAATCCGGAACCGGAACCAATTGGGGAAATCCTGCGTATGATTGGGGTTATACAGACAACTGGGCAAATGCCGATGTAAGAGGACAAATTGATATTAATTGGGCTGTAAATGCTAAAGGAGAATCGGTAAAACTAAAAGGAATTGATTTTGTAAAAGTCTACAATTCTAATCGTGCCGAAGGTGGCTGGTTAGGAGAAGTTTCTACAGAAGTTTCAGGATTTAAAGATTTGAATTTACCATAATTTAGATTTTATCTTAAAGAGAATCAATAAAAAAGCCTTTAAGTCATTTGATTTGAAGGCTTTTTTGTATAACAAAACCCGAAATTTAAACCCATTCAAGAAGTGTTTTAGTATCTATAACCTGAGCAAATTCGTTGTGCAAACTCGCCAGAGATATTTGATGCACTAACTCCGAATCAAATTTTTCACCGTTGATTCCAATTCGGTCAAAAGTAGCCGTTGCATCAGCAATTAAATACACTTCATATCCTAGATTTCCCGCCATTCTTGTTGTTGTTGAAACACAATGATTCGTTGTAAGACCAACAATTACCAGTTTATTAATACCCAGATTATCCAGTTGTTGTTGTAAATCTGTTCCTATAAAAGCGCTGTTCACATTTTTTGTAATTACAGTTTCGCCATTAATAGGTTTTACTTCGTCCTTGATTTTAAATCCGGGATGCGAAACGTGAAGTCTTGAATCTGGATGTACAGAACTGTGAACGATATGAAAAACAGGTAATTCAAGCGATCTCCATTGTTCCAGAATCTGAGCCATTTTCAGTTCAGCATCTTTATTATTTCTGTTGCCGCCCCAAATATCTTCTTCATTAAAACCTTTTTGAACATCAATTAAAAGTAAAGCAGCATTTTGGTTTCTAAGTTTCATCTTTTTATACATTAGATTGTTAGCTAATCGTTGGCTTTAATGTTTAACATGTAGAAATAGGTTCAAAATGTTTAAAGAGAAGATATTAAAATAATCAACTATGTGTGTTTAAATAAGTGAAATACCTACTTTTAAAATTAAGAAAAAATCTATGTTTCTATGTGTTTAAAAAAGTCTCAACGTTTTTATCATTACAAATGTACCTCTGTAACAACAACCGAAAAAGGACAAAAGATAGTCGTTTTAAGACAGCTTGTTTTTAATAGCACTTGGCAATGCATCTAGATGAGTTTCAAGAAGAATTCTTAATTGTTTAGAAGTTTTGTAACCGCACAAATGGGCGATATGCTCAATTTTATAATCGGAATTCATAAGCAGACTTTTCGCTTTTTCGATTCTGAGTTTCGTTCGATATTCTGCGATAGTTATTCCCGTTTGTTTCTTGAAAATTCGGGTTAGGTTTCTGGGACCAACATGAACCAATTCAGCCAAAAAATCAATTGTTGAAGTTTTATCTAAATTCGAAATAATCCAATCCTGAATCCCGTGAATCTTCTCGTCATGATGGTTTCGGTTTTGCAAATAAACACTTTCCTGTTCGTCATTTCCGTGTCTTCTTTTATAAACCACCATTTCTTTGGCAATTGTCGAAGCAGTTTCCTTGCTGTGTCGTTCCTCAATGATATACAAAGCAAGATCAATTCCCGTTATGATTCCCGCGCTTGTATAAATGTTTCCGGATTGCGTGAATAAGGTATTCTTTTGAGTTTTTGCAAGCGGATATTCCTTTTAAGTTTATCGACCAGTTTCCAGTGTGTCGTACATTCTTTATCGTTTAAAAGTCCGGCTTTCGCCAAAAGAAAAGCGGCGGAACAAATGCTGCAAATCGTAGTCTGATTGGCACTTATTTGCTGAAGCCACGTAAAAAACGAAGCATCTTCACCATCCAGATCAATTTGATGCGTGCTGAATCCGGAAATAAAAACAAAATCATTTTCCTGCGGATTTACTTTTGAAAAGTGCGTCAGCGAAGCCAATTCTAACCCCGACGAACAAATCACAGAAGCTGTGCTGCTTATAAACCTAATTTCATACTCAAAACCCAAAAGTTTCGCCTCCTGAAAAACCTGCAAAACCCCACTCAAATCAAGAAGTGTGACTTGTTGCGGAATGTAAAAGTAAACGTTTGCGATTGGTTTTGTCATGGGGTCGAATGTCTTATGCAATCATTATGAATGACACAAAAATATAGTATTAATTCCATTTTTAAAGCTTATGAAATTGGGTGAGTTACCACGATAGAAGATGCATTCACTAAAAACCGTATTTATACGGGTTATAATTCATTGTTAAGTACTATCGAAACTAGAGAATTCAAAATTAATATGATTCAAAATTCTAATGATAACGAGATTATCGCTGTTATTTTAAACTTTCTTCTTTCAATTTATATAGAGTAAGCCGTTGGGTGTAATTATTTTAAACACATAGTCCCGATAGCTATGGGAGTATGTGTTTAATTGAACTTTTATTAGTTACAACAAACTGATTTTACAGAGTAATAATTATTTATATCCAAAAGTGAGAAATTTACCCTTATATTTGATTATTGTATGAAAAATAGTATACATTAGCATAAAATAGAAAATATCTTATTTTTTATAGAAAATAAAAATAACGCCAATTTCAATTGAATAATATGAGTGGAGAAAAAATAGCATTTGATTCTGGTTTCAGTATAAATTTTGGTGCATCAAACCAGAAAAGAGTTTACGGATTTTGTTATGAAAGTTTTGAAAATGATATACTGAAAAACCAGGTGCATTACGAAATTGAAATTGCTTTTTTACAGGATGATCACGGGCGCAATTCCATTTTTGAAATCAATAGAAACCAAGTGTACGTTAACAATAAAACTTCTGATTCAAAAATAAAAAAAATTGCAGAAAGAGCTTCGCAGGCAATTTTTCCTCTTCGTGTAAAAATGAAAAGAAACGGTAAACTTGAAGAAATCCTTACCATGAATGCCATAAAAAAGCGTTGGATTATTGCTAAAGAAGAGATTCTGGAAGGATATAAAGGCGAAACAATTTATAAAATCATTCATAAAATAGATACTGTTTTCCTGGATGATGATTTATTGAAGGAATCCATTTGCAGGAATTGGTTTTTCCACTTGTATTTTAAACCTTTTTATGTCGAATATAAAGAGAAACTGAGATGTAAATTTATTTGGGATTCGCCCATATTTGGTAATCAGTGCATAAAATATGGTGTTGTTCATACCATACAAAAAGATTATGATAACGATGACAAAATAATCATCAATGCTGACGGTATTGGTATTGACGAAAGAAGCATTGAGGAAATAATGGAAGGTTATGATTTTCCTAAAAATGATTTTGTAGATCAAAGTGCTGAACCGGTAACATCTCAAATGCTTGTTGATTATAAATTATATAAGGAAGACCGCAGTATTTTTTCGGTTACGGGAACTTTTGAAACCAAAATAAACCAAAATAAACAACATAAGATTCAGGTAGAAATATATCATTTTGCTGATACAAGTTCTTTTAGGCCGTGGAGTGATTTTGCCGCTAAAGAAAGCCAAAGAATATTTCAATCCTACCAGAAGTTTGATGACGATGATGACGACATTATTGATATTGTAGCCGCCAGCAGAATAAGGCAGCCCGAATTGCCAAAACGCGAAATGATTTTGGGACCACCGCGAGAACGCATTGAGCTTTATATTCATGAAGAACCTGATTTATCAACTAAAAAAGGCTTTTGGAATAAAATGAAATCAATTTTTAAAAAATAAATAATAACGATAATATAAAAAATGGATAAAAAACATTTTGTAGTACAAGGAGCGGTTTGCCAATGCAAGTTCAGTGAAAAAAATCAAACTGATATTTTGCAGGTAAAAACGCAATCGAGACATTTTGCCAATGACAGCGAAGGGGTAAAAAAACTTATTGCGACTGATAAGGAAATTGGACAATGTATGCAGAAAAACACTTTGGGAAACTGTAAAAATCAACCTTCGGGAAGCACTTTTTTACTTTGTGTAGTTGACGTAACAGAATGGAAGGATGTTAAAAAAAATGTAACCTATTCAAATCAGGGCAAAGCATTACTTGAAGATAGTAAAGCCACTTGCAGAAAGGGATTGCCAAATTGTATCACGATCAAAAATCACGGGCAAACTGCTGAACTTACTCAGAAAGATGTTCAAAAGAGTGATCCTGAGATATTAGCCGAAATACTTCCGGGAGTAAATTTTAGCGATTTAGATGATGAAGTTTTAAAAATAAACAATCAACACAATGAGTAAAAGTTTACATATCAAACCCAGAGAACCATTTGCCAAAAGCGAAAAATGGAATAGCGCTACAGGATGCTTAACGCTTGCCAAAGCAGGAGCATTTACTGTTGAAATTCAGGAATTGAAAGGTTTTCTGGATGATGTTAAACACCCGAAACCGGATCATGTTAAAAGACTAAAAGAAGAAGATTTTGATAAACTGTCGTCTTGGGACAAGAGCACTTATAAAGCTAATATGAAGGTATATGATAAGCAGGAACTTTTTTATGAACATAGTGTTCAACAAATAAGGAATGGTGTACAATGGTGCTGGCAAGTTGTAGGGAAAGGTTTGGCAGGAAAAACGATGGAACATAACGAATCTTTTAGTTACGGAATGCCGCGTGATTTTTTAAGGCAAATACGATTTCCTAAACTGCTGGAAGGAGGAGGACTTGCGTGGTTAGAAATTTTTACCGAAAATGATCCCGCGACCGGAAAAAGACCACACGGAATATTTGTTAACGCAACAGGAACGCCCAAAATTATTGCTGCCGAATGGCGCGATCACACAGGAAATTTAATTACCGAAGATATTGCTTTTGGTTCTACCGTTTACCTGCACATTTATACTGAGGCTTTGTACTACCAAAATATAAACATTCAGCTTGTCGATGATGGCTGGTTTACTAACACAGATTTAACGCCAACGCCCAGTGACGAAGATGGTGATCCTATACAAAAACTCGATCCTAAAGCATTAACGCAATTTAAACGTCAGGTAAATACACATCCATACAATACAACCACAAAACCTCCCGCAGGAACCATAACCGACGCTTTGATTTTTGATAAAGGAAAAGAACAAATATCAGCAGGAAATGTACAAAAATGCGTGTTCCCTATATTTATTGAACATGCCTGGCAGTTTCAGGCAAAAGGTGATTTTAAAAGCGGTAATTCATTGAGCATAAAACCTATTGTACATCACTCAAAAATTGAAAATCAGGAAAAAAAATTAAATGATTGTATTTTAAAAATATCAGTAAACGGGGCTCTTAAAAAAGGAGAATTAACGGGAAACAATCCTTTATTACTTGGCGAAGCTGAAAAAGGCGGTGCGCCGGAAGATCAAAAAAAGATTGATTTTACGTTTGGGGTATTTATTGATGGGACAAATAATAACAAATACGATACAACTGCACGCTTAGATTGGGAAGAAAGCAGGATAGGAAGAAAAGCAACTGATGAGAGACCTTTTACGAGTGATGAATATCTAAAAGTATATGCCAAAAGCGAAGATGAACTGACTAAAAAAAATAAAGAAAAATATAAATATGGGCAGGGCAGTTATGAAAATGAGCTTTCTAACGTGGCAATTTTATTTGAAAATTATTACAAAGATGATATAACAGTTTTTAAAATATATACCGAAGGTATGAATACGAATACATTAGGTACGGAGGATCCAAAGTTGATTAAATACAAAAAAGATGATATTATGATGGGAGCTGTTTTTGGTACCGGAAACTCTGGTATTGTAGACAGGGTTCGCAGGACTATAGAACAAATGAGGGATAAAATTTTACAAGGTTTGGCAAATAATGAAAAAAAATTGATTCAATAACAATTGATGTTTTTGGCTTTAGCCGTGGAGCAGCTGCGGCGCGTCATTTTGTTCATGAAATTACATTACCATCGTATTATACTGATGTAAACCGCGACCGTTATGGTCGTAATATAGATGCAAAATATGCCAATACACGAATGCCCTCAAATGGTCATTTAGGGTATTTGCTTACAGAAGAAGGAATAGAATTTAACCACTTAGTTATTCGGTTTGCCGGATTGTATGATACAGTTGCGCATCATGGTTTAGTCGAATTTAATGATATAAAAGATTTAGGACTTAACTCGATCAGCAAAGCAAAACATATAGTACATATGGTAGCTGCCGAAGAGCATCGTGCAAACTTTAGTTTGTCGCCTATTATTAAGAGTCAAAATCATATTGAAATGTATCTGCCCGGTGTACATAGTGATGTTGGAGGCAGTTATACCGAAGGCAGACCAGAAGGAATTGCAAAAGGTGTAGCACCAGATCCTGACGACGAACATGTCTTGGCGACAGATTATTGTGATAATGCATTTGCGAGTTCCAGATTAACTCAATTTAAAAATACACTTATAGACGAAGGCTGGTTTAAAGCCGATCAAATTGGCATTCGCGATGCTTACAACAAGCCTTATAAGTACAATTCCAGCAGTAGCTCTTTATACGATACTCAACAGCTGGTTTCGCAACGTGCTTATGTCAGTAACCAATATAGCTTTATCGCTTTGCATATGATGTGTAATTTCGGAATAGGAAAAGGTGTGAAATTTGATTTTAAAAAGTTGACAGACTCGAAAGATTTCAAAAAAAATATTTTTTCCGAGCATATGACTTTTATCAATAAAATCAAAGCTTATCTGGAAGATTATGCTTTAAAAGTAATTGCAAATCCACTCGACAAAATTGAGCATGAAATACCAAAAGAGGACATGAGACAACTCCGTAACCATTATTTGCATTATAATGCTACAGTTGGTATTGTAAATGCACCGGCGCCTGAACGAAACAGAGGCATTATAAAGTACTAATATAAAAACTATGAAAAATAAATTAAATATGATAATGCTATTATGTGTAATACTATTATCCTGTAATAAAGAAAATGATATGAGCAATAAAACTGATTTTAGTTGGGGAACTTCTGTAACATCTGTTAAGGATTATCCTATAGAAGTACATAAAGGTTTTCTTGCAACCAAAGATGAATTTATAACTGCACTTCATAAGGCAGGTACAGAAGACGATGGTTGGAATGTAGATGGACAAGGATTAGGTGGTGGCAATATTATACCCACAATGCTTTCGCTCACATGGGTAAGTTATGCGGAAAAGAAATTTTGGAATATTGAAACTGCAATAGACCAGGCTACTCAAAATAAAATACTAGCCTTATTTCGTGAAGGTTTTTATAACTGGGATCGTGTAAAAGAACAACCCAAACATGATACTTACAACCATATTACTATTGCCGTTGCTCCGGGAGGTATTGTGGTGCTTTTTATAACAGGAAACGCACATCGAGTAGAAGTAGCTAGATATCAGGCTAAAGAAACCTTTGTAAATGTAAATGCATTTTACGATAATCCTCACGAACATACTCAGCAACAATTTTATGATAGGTTATTTGTAATAACACTCCCGGAATATTTACAAGAAAAAATTGCTAAATCAGGCATTCCTTATGGTATTTGGGACATATATCGTAAAAAATACAATTGGCGTTTTCAAACTTTTTTTTACAAGGAAGATACTTTAACTGATATATATGTTGGCTACATTAATGGTGAATCTGATTATTTTAATGACGATGAATTAAGTAAAAAACTATTCAGTCAAGCTGCATTACCCCTTAATATTAGATTTTATTTTAAAATTTATAATGGTGAAGCAAAATTTGATGAAGAAGAAATTGTAGCGGCTTTTAAAAAAATGAAAAAAAACCATCCTGACAAAAATATTGAAATAGAAGCCAAAGTTGGTTTTATGTACAAAACGACAACATTTATAGTAAAATGTGAAGGAGAGGAAATTCCGTTACAAAAAACGGTTGTAAAAATGTATAAGAATTAACTATTACTCAAAATAAAATCTTTCACTAAATAAAATTAAAAAATGAAATTACTTATCTACGCTTGTGTTTTGATAATTACAAGCTTTACAAATTTACATGCTCAGTTCGTTGGTTATTATTCTTTGAAGGATGGCGGTGTTGATATTCAAAGTTCCACTTTGTTTGTTTTAGCAGACCATACTTTTATGGTATTCTATGTAGGCGGAAATCCATTGCAAGGCACTTGGATTGAAGAGGCGAAGGATAAAATTAGACTAGAAACAAGTACAGAAAACAAATCAGTTTTTAGTGTTTATGCAATTTCGGGCAATCAAACTAAAAAGAATGTACAATTTAGTCCTAATGAAAAACTGAACCTTTTTGTTTCTTTTTCAAAAGATACATCTAAACAACCAATTTACAAATCTTTATTTGATGAAAATTGGAGTTGTCTGGATAGAAATTTTGAAACAAATATTCCAGATAAAAATGGCGAATTAATTTTAGTTTCTCCACAGAAAGATGCAGATCTTTTTGATGAAATAAAATATCCTGTCACTTCAAATGCATATACTTTTAAATTATCAGATAAATTTTCTAATTATAGAATATTTATTGATGGAAATGTAAAAAAGCCTTTTAGACTGGGAATTAAGAAAAATAAAAAGGAATATATAATTCAAGAAATCAATGGATCTAATCCTCGCTTAACAGAAAGAAATGATTTAACACAGCGTATTCTTGAAAAAATAAGCGATGCTTTTATTCCTTGGCAAATGAATGATCTAAAGCAAAAAGGAATAAAAGTTCAATTATTAAATCCTATCAAAGTTGAAAAAATAGAATTAAAGAAACCAATATCAAAGCCTTTGTTTGTGGCAAAGTGTGAATAATTGTTTTTAAAAAAAAAATAATTTATAAATCAACTAAAAAAACAAGATTATGAAAAAAAATATAATTTTTATATTATTTATAATGAGCCAAATAATTTGTGCTCAAGTTCAAGATGGTACAAGAGTAAAAGTAACTCCAGGAGGAATAATTAAGGCGGATCCTGAAGTAAATATTCCTATTAAAAAAATTATATATAATTCAGAGGATGTTGAAGTCAAAACCGATTTTCCGAATGGGATTAATGAGTTTTATAAATTCTTTAAACAAAATTTTGTAAAACCAAGTGAAGTAGAACTAAAAGGAAAAATTTATCTTTCATTCATAATAAACGAAGATGGTTCTCTCACAAATATTAAATCACTTAGGGATATTGGTTACGGTACAGGACTAGAAGCAATCAGAATCTTAAAATTATCACCAAAATGGATTCCCGCCCAACTAAATGGAAATAAAGTTAAATGTCTATATTCTTTAGTTGTTCCTATTGAATAAAATATTTAAAAGCCCATTATACACAATTTGTAATGGGCTTTTTATTGTTCTAATTCTCAAAATAATTGAATTATTATATGCTTTCACTAAATAGCGCATTTATACGTGTTGCTCAGTTTTTATTTATTGGTATACTTGCTTAAAATAAACTTTAATGATTATGGATTTCCGTAAAGTGCTTGATTATTAAATGTTAATCTTTGACTTAAATACGATTATGCATTTGTAAAAAGATTACAGCTATTATAAAAATATAAACAAGTAATATAAAAAAATATGATTTTAGATAAAATTGTAATACATGAATTAAAGAAAGAAAGTGAAAGTAATAAAGTTGAATTAATATTTTCTGATGAATTACTACCAAATGATGATGATTCAACAGCTTTGTTGATTGCACTTTCTGCAAGTTATAAAAGTGACAAAATTTTATATGCAGTATTTGATGATTCGGAAGGGAGATATTTTCCTGAAAAATTTAACGACTATAAAGATTCTACCAGACAAAATCAAAATTTCATTGATTTTACTAGACAAGTTATTGGAAATCTTGAAACACTAATTTCACCTGTTACATTTGCAACAGGAGGGTATTTTATTTTTGCGGAATATATTGAAAATGGGAATAATTTCATATCTGTTTTTCTAATTCGTGACGTGGAAGGAAAAATATTGAAAAAAACAAAAAATTCTTTTGCTATTCAAACTGTAGAATATATTGATACAAAAAATTTAGCAATGGCTTGTAGAATAAATGAAAACAGAATAAATGATAGAGAAATTAATTATCTTTCTTTCATTCAATTAAGACAAAAAGAGGTATCAGAGTATTTTAAAAGTTGGATATCTATTAAGCAGCTTGAAAGTAGTGCAGAATATACTAAAACTTTATATACAATTATTTCACAGATAGAACCTCCAAAAGATCCGGAAACGAATATTGAATATGATTTACAAACATTTAGAGATTTAGTATATAACTATGTTTCCAAAATTCCAAATAAGACTGTAAATATTAAAGATTTAAGTCAATATTTTTATGAAGATAATGATAAAGTTTCAAATTTCGCAAATGAAAAAAATCTACAAATTGACACTGAATTTAGATTTAATGGAACTCAACTTAAAAAATTCATAAAAGTTGAGGTAAATCGAGACGGAATCAATTTAAAATTTTCAAGAGGTATTTTAAACGAAAAAGTTAGGTTTTCTGATCATAACCCAAATCAAATAATAATAGAATCAGAGAGTTTTGCTAAAGCACTAAGAAATCAAATTAACGATTAATGATAGAAAACCATAATAAAATATATCAAATTTTTAAAAATTATAAGTTTAACCCGTTGGGTGAAATTAAATTATTTGATTTTTAATATTATTAATTGGTCTGTCAAATATAAATTTGTTAATATATTGAACCAATGTAAGTGCTGCTATTTTTGCTAATATTCTTGTTTTAAAACCT
>NZ_JAGYVZ010000013.1 GCF_018380615.1 Flavobacterium psychroterrae
GTTTTAAAACAAGAATATTAGCAAAAATAGCAGCACTTACATTGGTTCAATATATTAACAAATTTATATTTGACAGACCAATTAATAATATTAAAAATCAAATAATTTAATTTCACCCAACGGGTTATTTATTATAAGCTTTATTACATTTTTGTATTTTCATCTAAAATCGAAATCAAGAAAACAAAAAGATGCTGCAATCTTTGATAGTGAAATAAGAATATCTAAAAAACTAAGTGATGAACTTACTCATGATATTTATCAAACTTTGACTTTTGCAAAAAATAGTGATTTAGAAAAAGATGATAATAAAGAAAATTTATTAAGTAATTTAGATCTTATTTATTCAAAAACGAGAACTATTTCGAAGGAAAATAGTCCTGTAATAATTGACAAAAATTATCCCGCAGCACTAAAAGAAATGATTTCAGGTTTTCAAACCTCTGAAATAAATTTCATCTTAAATGGATTTGACTCAATATTATGTACCAAAATAGACAAAAATAAAAAGATCACTATTTACAGAGTATTACATGAATTGCTATTAAACATGAAGAAACACAGTAATGCCTCATTAGTGGTAATCAATTTTAGCACAGCAAATAATTACATTTTTATAAATTATATGGATAACGGAAAAGGAATTCATATAGATGACCTTTCTTTTAAAAATGGCTTAAAAAATGTTGAAAATCGTATATTAAATATTAAAGGAGAAATTAATATCAATTCCAGATCAGATATGGGGTTTAAAGTTTTTATTAAATTGATTTTATAAGAATGAAAAAGAGGTTAAACCTTTTTAAGTATTGGACTCAAAATCGCTTACAGATTAAAATTCTATTTTTTATTCTGCTGGGTTTACTTGTTATGCCATCCTGTGAAAGGATAACTGAAAAGAAAATCATCAAAAAGAACCAAACAACAGAAATAAAAAATAAAATAAAAAAGGGTGATTACTTTTTAAATAAAGCAAAAAATGACAGCGCATACTTTTATTTAAATCAAGCTATATTACTTTGTGAACCTAAGAAAGATTACGCAGAATATTACGTTTATGCGCTTTCCTGTATAGCGAATATTCAAAAAAACAATAGTGATTATTTTGCTTCTGAAGAAACACTAACAAAAACACTTCCTTATTTAAAAAACATCAAAAACCCCGAATATGCGTATAACGTCTACACTTTAATAGCATATAATTATTACTATAGTTTTGATTATAACAGCGCAATCTTATACCATCTTAAAGCACTAAAACTAGCACAAACATCCTATAAAAAATCAGTGATTTTAAATGATATTATTCTTATTTATCTAAGTCAGGAAAAATATATTGAGGCTTTAAAAATATTAATCCCATTGACAGCGAGAAAAATAAACCATGAAAACGATCCAAGGAAAACAGATAACAATTATTCGCTTTTGTTAGATAATTTAGGATATTGCTACTACAAGCTGGGAAATCCCAAAGCTGTAGATTGTCTTAATAAAAGCTTAAAAATTAAATTGAAACAAAATGATCAATATGGATTAATAGGAACTTACAATACTCTCTCATTATTATATTCAAAAACCGATCAAAAATTATCGAAATTATATGCTAAGAAAGCCTATAAAAGTGCATCGATAACAAATGCTATAATTTATAAACTTGTTGGTTTAGCTACATTAATAGAAAAAAGTGAAGGAGAAGAACTTAAAAAATATTCATTAGATTTTATTAAAATTGCAGATAGTTTTACCTCTGCAAGACAAAAAGCAAAAAATGAATTTTCAAGAATTCGATATGAATCTGAAACAGATAAAGCCGAAAATCTGCAACTCAAAGTTCAAAAGATTGAAAATGAATTACAATTAGAAAAACAGAAAAATCGAAATAGTATTTCGTATATCATTATCTTTTTTACAACTGCAATAAGTTTATTTCTCTATATTTATCTAATACTGAAATCAAGAAAGGAAAAAAATAAAGCCATATTTGAAAGTGAAATACGAATTTCTAAAAAACTAAGTGACGAACTTGCTAATGATGTTTATCATACGCTAAGTTTTACCCAAAATACAGATCTTGGGAAAGAAGAAAATAAAGAAGAGTTATTGAATAATTTAGATACTATTTATTTGAGAACCAGAAATATTTCTAAAGAAAACAGTGCTATTACTACAGGTATAAATTATGGAGATAATCTAAAGGAAATGATTTCCGGCTTTAAAACACCGGAACTTAATATAATATTAAATGGTTTTGATTCTGTTTTTTGGGATGAAATTGCAAAAAATAAAAAAATAGTCCTTTTTAGAGTTTTACAGGAATTGTTTTCTAATATGAAAAAACATAGCAATGCATCTTTAGTTGTAATAACATTTAAAATATTGAATCAAAATCTGTTTATTAATTATACTGATAACGGAAATGGCGCCGATCTAAATAATAATGTCCCAAGAAATGGTTTAAGGAATGTTGAAAAAAGAATTCAGAGCATTAAAGGTCAAATTGATATTGATTCAATAACCGGATCTGGATTTAAGGTTTTTATTAAATTTCCCATTTGATGAGACATTTATTATATTTTCTGAAAAACAATGTGATCATTAAGGGCACAAACTTTTTTTTATTATTTGCAATTATATTTTGCACGCAATCCTGCGAAAAAAAAACAGAAAAGAGACCTTCGATAAAAAATTATTCTTCTCAAATCAAAAAATATATTAACAAGGCTGATCTTTATTATTATGCTGACAAACTAGATAGCTCTTATTTATATTATAATAAAGCTCAACTAATTTGTAATCCCAAAGTAAATATTGATGAATATGTATACTCTTTGTCCTCTATGGCAGAAATTCAATCTGTATTTAGTAATTATGTTGTAAGTGAAGCATTATTGACAAAAACACTTCCTTATTTAAAAAAAACCAGTAAACCTATATATGCCCGGAATGTTTACAGTTTCATTGGGTATAATTATTATAATATGTATGATTACCAGAATGCTATTTTATATCACCGAAAAGCATTTCATCTTCCGGGTTCATCATTCAAGAAAACACTTATTTTAACAGATATCATACTTGTATATTTGGCCCAGAAAAGATATCAAGAAGCTGCTGAAATATTAGAAATATTAGCTTCTAAAAAAATCACGTTTAAGAAAGATCCCCAATCAAGTGAGAAACTTTATTTTGAGATATTAAATAATCTGGGATTCTGTTATTACAATCTAAAAATAAACGGATCTTTAAATTTGTACAATAAAAGCTTAAAAGCAAATCTTAAATTAGATAATGACTTTGGGTTAATTAATAATTATAAGAATCTATCTAATTATTACCTGATTAGTAATCCTGAACTCGCTAAGGAATACGCAAAGAAATCGTATCAAAGAGCCTGTAAAGTTAATTCGGCCACTAACAAAGCAAATTCTTTGGCACAATTAATAAAAACGACAAAAGGGAATGATCTAAAAAAATACTCGCTGGATTATATCAAAATAATTGATAGTATTACAAAAGGAAGAAAACAGGCTAAAAATCAATTTTCTACAATAAAATACGAATCTAAAAAAGATAAAGAGGAGAATTTTCAATTAAAAGCTCAAAAAGCAGAAAATGATTTGCAATTAGAAAAACAGAAAAAACGAAATATTATTTCTTATGTCATCATCTTTTTTAGTACTGTATCAAGTTTTGCGCTTTATTTTCATTTAACTTCGAAAGTAAAAAAAGAAAAAGACAAGCTGATTTTTGAAAGCGAGATGAGAATATCCGGAAAACTTCATGATGAACTCGCTAATGATGTGTATAAAACTTTGGCCTATGCCGAAAAAATTGATCTTTCACAAGAAAAGAATAGAGAACAATTACTGAATATTCTGGATACTATTTATTTCAGAACCAGAAATATTTCTAAAGAAAATAGTCCTATCATAACAAATGAAAATTATAACATTGCACTGAAAGAAATGATATCCGGTTATAAAACTTCAGATATCAATATTATATTAAATGGTTTTGATTTAATAACCTGGAATAAAATTGAAAAAAATAAAAAAATTATCCTTTACAGAGTACTACAAGAATTATTTTCAAACATGAAAAAACACAGTCAGGCAACTTTAGTAAGCATTAATTTAAAAAAAGATGAAAAAAAATTAACTGTAGTTTATAATGATAACGGTGTTGGGACTAATAAAAAGACTACAATTTCAAAAAATGGATTACAAAATGTGGAAACCCGTATTAAAACTATAAATGGAAATATTATTTTTGACAATAATTTAGAAAAAGGATTTAGATTAACATTCTCTATTCCTTTATAAACACAACAATATGTTCAAAAAAGTTTTAGTTGCCGAAGATTTAGATAGTATAAGTATTGCAGTTATTCAAGTACTTGAAGACTTACAAATCCCTACAATTCACCATGTAAAATATTGTGATGATGGATTACTAAAAATTAAAAAAGCTTTGCTTGAGAACGAACCTTATGATCTATTAATAAGCGATTTATCTTTTAAAACAGACCATCGTGACATTCATCTTTCTAGTGGTGAAGAACTTATAGAATCAGCAAATGGAGTTCAGCCCAAATTAAAAAAAATAGTATTTTCTATCGAAGATAAGTCCTATCGTATAAAATCACTTTTTTATGATTTAGGAATAAATGCTTATGTTTCTAAAGGTAGAAATAGTATTTCTGAATTAAGAAAAGCAATTGAAGGAACTTTTAGAAACGAAGAAAGAATACTTTCTTCTGATTTGTCTTTTAATTTTAATGACAAGTCGTTAATTGAAATTGAATCGTATGACATCTCAATTTTAAAGCTTCTAGCTCAAGGTTATATATTAGAAAATATCTCTAGCGAATTTAAATCGTCGTCAATAACTCCAAACGGAACAAGCAGCATTGAAAAACGAATCAATAAGTTAAAAATATATTTTAAGGCAAATAATAATGTTCATTTGATCGCAATTGCTAAAGATTTTGGCTTAGTGTAAATTATATAAGTATTTTACGGTTTCCCGTAAGGAAATGTTTTTTTATAAATTTACATTTGTACTAAATCTATTAGCAATTAAATGAAAACCAAATATAATCTTAGTTCTGAGAAAGATTTACGGCAAAACTTCATCTTAAAAATTAGTACAACCAAAAATAAAATTATCGTGAAAACAATGTTACTCTGCCTTTTTTTATCGTTAAGCTTTGCATTTGTTTCTGAAAAAACAGGATGGCTTGAAGTTGATTGGAAAATTATTTTTATTCCTGCTCTTTTGGTATTGCAAATTATAATCATAGGAACAGCTTTAAAAAACAGATATAAAAAACATTAAATCTCGTCTTTGTAAGAAATAAATCTTGTCTTAAAAAGATGTTTTTTAAACGCAGATTAAATACTATTTAAAAATTATCAAACTTTTGAAATGCTTATATTTGAACTTTTAAATTTAGCATGAAAAACATTTTAAGATTATTTTTCTTATTTTATACTTCTTTAACTTTTTCGCAAACCAAAATTCTATCCTGGAATTTGGAAAACTTTGGAAAATCTAAATCTCAATCCGAATTAAATTACATTGCCAATACCATATTAAATTATGATATTATAGCAATTCAGGAAGTTGTTGCAGGATATGGAGGAGCCCAAGCTGTCGCAAAACTCGCTTTAGCATTGAATGATAAAGGATCTAAATGGGATTACACAATTAGTAACCCAACAAGCAGCAGCAGTTATAAAACCGAACGTTATGCTTTTATCTGGAAAACCAGCAGAGTAAAACTTAAAGGAAATGCATGGCTGGAAAAAAAATATCATTTAGAAATTGATCGCGAACCCTATTTTGGCACATTTGAAATCAACAATAAGACTATAACTTTAGTTAATTTTCATGCGATAACCAAAAGCAAACAGCCTGAAACTGAAATCAAATATTTTAAGTTTTTACCACTTGAATATCCCGCTTTAAATTTGGTGTTTTTAGGCGATTTTAATTGTCCGCAATCTCATACAGTTTTTAATCCATTGAAAAAAATGGGCTACACTCCTATTTTACAAAATCAAAAAACAACATTAAAACAACAATGCAAAAACAATAATTGTCTTGCATCTGAATTTGATAATATTTTCTATAAGGCAATTTCGTTAACGTACATTCATTCAGGAATAATTCCGTTTTATGAAAATTTCAATTCCTTAAAAGAAGCCCGAAAAATATCCGACCATGTCCCTATTTGGTTTGAATTTTCTATGAACTAATTATGTTTTTAATTTTTTCTTTTTGGCAGCAGGAAATAGAACATTGTTCAAAATCAAACGATAACCGGGAGAGTTTGGGTGCAAATCTAAAACCGTAGAAGGATCTCCAACCTGATGCTGAAAATCTTCAGGATCATGACCACCAAAAAAAGTAAACATTCCTTTTCCTTTTTCTCCGTGAATATACCTTGACTCCCCATTAAGCTCGCAAGTTCCCATTATCAGGACATTTGATTTTATTAAAGCAGTATCAAAGGAAGTCGTTTGTCCCATAAAACCTTTTATCAATTGTGTATGGTTTTGACATAACATACTTGGAATTGGATCCCATTTTGCTGAGAATTCCATTAATGAAAAATAATCTTTTTCCATGGAAATTCTGCGTTTTGTTGTCATATCAATATCTGAAAATTCATAAACTTCAGGTCTTCTTTCTAGTGTAAAGTTTTTAAAGGCAAATGAATTTCCGTAATTTAATTTTGTTTGATAATTTGATTCGCTTGCATCGCCATCAAACATAGCTTCACAAATATCTACACCATCTGCCGAAAGTGCAATATCAAAACTATCTGTTGCAGAACACATTGCAAACATAAATCCTCCACCAATGACAAAATCCCTGATTTTTTTTGCAACTGCGCCTTTTTCCTGCGAGACTTTGCTATATCCTAATTTAGTGGCAAGAGCTTCTGCATCCTTTTTTTGATCTATATACCAAGGTGTATTTTTGTAGGCAGCATAAAACTTTCCGTATTGTCCGGTAAAATCCTCGTGATGCAAATGCAGCCAGTCATAAAGTAATAATTGATCGCTTAAAACCTCTTCATCATAAATTGGAGTAAAAGGAATTTCGGCATACGTTAAAACTAATGTCACGGCATCATCCCACGGCTGTTTGCCTTTTGGAGTATAAACTGCAATTTTAGGCGCTTTTTCCAGTATCACAGATTCCATATTTTGTGACGGACTTGAAATTTCGTCTAAAATGGAAGCTTCTTCACTATCTGAAATTATTTCAAAACTCACACCACGAATCTTGCATTCTCTACGAATTTCTTCTGCATCCGGAAGCAAAAATGAACCTCCGCGATAATTCAATAACCAGCTTGCCTTATAATCTTTACTTAAACACCAATAGGTTATTCCGTATGCTTTTAGATGATTTTGTTGTGTGGTTTCGTCCATCGGAATTAAAATAAACGAAGCTTTTGCAGTTAATGAAAGTAGAAATATGAAGATATAAACTAAACTCTTATTCATTATAAAAATTATTTTAGTAAAGATATAAAGGAAGCATTAAAAAACACAATAGATACTTGTCTTTTATAACGTAATAAACGTTAAATAAAATATCCTGTTTTATCAAAATCACGTAGAAACACGCATTTTTTCAAAATATATTATTGTTACATTTGTTACCCCAGATCATCAAACTAATCAATGTAAAACCAAACACTATGAAGTTTAATGATGATAATAACCAACCAAAGGGATTTAATATGATGCGAAAAATAGGATTATGTGTACTTGTACTAAGTATTATTTTATACTATGTTTTATCAATTCAATTTTTAACCAGCTAAATTTAGATTGTCAATACAGCAATTTCATTTTGAATTGCATACACAACTAAGCCCGCAATATTTCTGGATTCTGTTTTTAGCAGTAAATTGTTACGGTGACCTTCGACAGTTCTCGGACTTAAATAAAGATGTTCAGCAATTTCGTGAGTCGTTTTTTGCTGGCAAATAAGTTGTAGAATTTCTATTTCACGCTGCGAAAGAAAACCTGTTTCTAAATTTCCTTTAGAATTTTTAGTCGAAATAATAGTTTCCTGAATTGTTTTTAAAACATTTTCATTATAATGAAATCCTTTTCTTGCTACTTGATTAATTGTATGGATAAGATCTTTTGGAGTTGTGTTTTTTATTAAATAAGCAACAGCCCCTACCTGAATCATATTAGCAATAAATGATTTTGTATCATAACTTGTTAAAGCAATTATTTTAATATCGGGATATAATTTACGAATGATTTTTGTAGCTTCTACTCCATTTAAGACAGGCATTTTCAAATCCATCACAATAATATCCGGTTTGATTTCAATGTCATTTAAATTAGAAAGAAGTTCCTCTCCGTTAGATGCTTCAAAAATAATATCGATATTATCTTCTCTTTGCAACAAAAAAGAAATTCCTTTCCGGAATAAAACTTCATCATCGACTAAAGCAATTTTAATAGCGGCACTCATTTTATTTGATTTTGGTCGTTTGGTATGCCGAAATTACAAAATATGAAATGAAAAATGATACAAGAATCTTAATATATTAATTAAAAAACTTGCTTATATCTATATTTTAACTTAAAACGTAAAAATTACTTGAATCCCTTTACCAATTTGAGAGTCAATTTTTAAAGTTCCGTTTAAAAATGAAATTCTACTATCTATGTTTTTCATACCTAATCCCTTTTGATTTTCAGAGTTTTCGATATTAAATCCTACTCCGTTATCTTCATAAGTACAAGTATTTATTCCGTTTTCATTTTTAAATTTGATCCAGATTTCAGTTGCTTTTCCGTGACGTAAAGAGTTATTCATTAATTCCTGCAAAACCCTGAAAATATGCAAATGACGATCGATTTCATTTTGATCAAAGTCAATTTCGTTTTTGTAATGAACTTTTACAGATTTACTGCTTTCAAATTCATCACATAATTCTTCGACACCCGCATTAAGTCCAAATTTTTCAAAAACAGGAGGTAATAAATTATGGGCAATTTTTCGGGAATTTTCTAACGCTTTTGCCGTTAGATTAATAATATTTCCGGTAATTTCCTGTGTTTCTTCTTCTGTTAAATTTGGAGCCGAAAGTAAATGAGTATTTAATGAAACAATATTAAGTTTAGAACTAATATCATCATGTAAATCCTGAGCTATTCGTTTTCGTTCTTCTTCCTGAGCAACAATAACGGCGTGTAATTGTTCTTTTTGAAGATGAATTTCAAGATCACGTTTTTCTAATTCTTTCTGAATAATTTTTTTTCTGGAGAAATAAAAAAATGCGATTAAAAAAATTGCCACAACCATAAAAAAACATGATGTGTAAAGAATTATGGCAACAATTTCTTTCTCGTAAACGGGAGTTTCGCTCATAACGTTGTTTTATATTGCTTTATTAGTTCTAAAACTCACATTCCATTCATATAATATAAATAACTGATTCACAAGCACAAAAAAGGCATTTAGATTCCAGGTTATAAGTTTAAAATCATTACTTAGATCAATTGTCAGATTACCTACAAGAAACAATACAGTACTTGCTAATAAATAAATAATCAACCCCACTGTGATATAATAGTATCTTTTATTGTTTAAAAGCATATTATATAAATAGAGAAGAGCAAAAAAAACAACTAACAGTGATGTCAGTATAATTTCAAGCAAGTTAAATTTAAAAAACAATTCAGGCTCAAATAAATACTGAACTGCCAACACTAATAAACCTGAATACATGGAAATTACAACTATTTTTTTTTGTAACGGATTATTACCTAAAAGGGTTTTATAAAATAGCCCTAATAAAATAAACTGTCCAATAAAATATAAATGAATTAAATAGAGATTATTTATTTTAAATAAAACGAGTACCTCCATTGCAAACTGCACTATCACTAATAAAAAAAGATAATAATTATAAGTCTGAAAGGCTTTCCCAAATTTGGAAAAGCCTTTAGAATATAATATAAAATTGATTATCAAAACTAAATAACCAAAATATGTAAAGAACAAATATAACATGTGGTTTTGTTAAAGTGGACTATCAGGATCTCCATTTGGAGGACAAGGACGAGTAGCATCATAAACAACATCATCGTTTTCTACTTCATTTCCTGATTTAAAAACATCTCTGTAAATACCTGTTTTTTTATCTAATTTAGTACCAACGAATAATAAAACCTGCTCCCCTGCATTATTAACACCTTTGTAAGCACGAACAGCATCAATATCCTGATCTAGTACAAGTTTTAATGTTTCTAAAGGAATTAAATAAGCACTTGTTTTATTTTTGCCTTCTTCATCTTCTGCCGGAGCTTTACGATATTTATCTACCCACACTTTTGCTTGTGTTAGACCGACTTCAACTGATCCTAAATTTTTTTCTTCTGACATAATTTAAATTTGTTTTTGGTTAAAAGTTAATGTGTAATTGTTTTAAACAATTGTTTAGCTAAACTACTCAATTTTATCAGAAAATTAACATTAATACCCATAAAAAAAAGCCTCATAAAGAGGCTTAATTGTTTTATTAAAATGGGACATCGCTGTCGTCGTCATCATCATTTAAATTACTTCCAAAAGCTTCATTAGCCGATGGCAGATTTTTAGTTATGAATGGATTTTCCTCATGATTCATTTTTGATGGTAAATCGTCATAATTTCCTGAGAAATCATCCAGGTTATCAAATTTTCCTAAGTGTCCTATAAATTTCAAACGAACGTTTTCGATACCACCATTACGGTGTTTTGCAATCATAATTTCCGCCTGACCTGCTGTTGGCGAAGCTTCATCATCATCCCATTCGTCAATTTTATAATATTCAGGTCGATATAAAAACGATACAATATCCGCATCCTGCTCAATCGCCCCGGATTCACGAAGATCTGATAGCAACGGACGTTTACTTGATCCACGGGTTTCAACAGCACGCGATAACTGCGAAAGTGCAATTACCGGAACGTTTAGCTCTTTTGCCAAAGCCTTTAAGTTTCGGGAAATTGTAGAAATCTCCTGCTCACGATTTCCTCCTCCTTTACCATTTCCTCCGGCAGTCATTAATTGCAAATAATCGACAATGATAATTCTAATACCGTGTTGTGAAACTAAACGACGGCATTTTGCTCTTAAATCGAAAATCGAAAGTGATGGCGTATCATCAATAAACAAAGGCGCTTTTTCTAGGTTCTTTACTTTAGTACTCAACATTGTCCATTCGTGAGGTTCTAATTTACCGGTACGTAATTTCTCAGATGACAATCCTGTTTCTGATGAAATTAGCCTTGTAATTAACTGAACCGAAGCCATCTCCAGAGAAAACAATGCCACCGGATGTCCAAAATCAATTGCAATATTTCTGGCCATTGAAAGTACAAACGCGGTTTTTCCCATCGCAGGTCTCGCCGCAATAATAATTAAATCCGAAGGCTGCCATCCTGAAGTTAGTTTGTCAAGATTTGTAAAACCGGTTTCAACACCACTTAAACCTTCCTGTTTCGCAATTTCTTCAATACGTTTTTTTGCCTGAAGTACTAAACTCTGCGCAGTTTCAGAACTACGTTTGATATTTCCTTGTGTAACTTCGTATAATTTCGATTCTGCCTGATCCAGCAAATCAAATACATCTGTTGTTTCATCATACGACGCTTCAATAATTTCAGAAGAAATTCGAATCAAACTCCTTTGAATAAACTTTTGAAGAATGATACGGGAGTGAAATTCAATATGCGCCGAAGATGCAATTTTTTGCGTAAGCTGAATTAAATAAAAATCACCGCCTACTAAATCTAATTTTCCGTTTTTCTTCAATTGTGCCGAAACGGTCAACAAGTCAATTGGCTGTGTTTCTGTAAAAAGCTGAACGATTGCTTCGAATATAAATTTATGTGCATCTTTATAAAATGCATCGGCTTGTAAAATGTCAATTACATCATCTACCCCTTTTTTATCAATCATCATTGCCCCAAGTACAGCCTCTTCTAAATCAAGTACTTGTGGAGGAAGCTTTCCTTTTTCCAGACTAATAATTGTGGTTTTATCTACCTTTACAGGATTTACATTTTTGAAATTTTCCATATAGCGAAAGTAGCAAAATTTAAAAAAAAATTGCTATCGAGTTATAACTATTAATTGTTTATAAATAAGAGATTTTTGTTCATAACCAAAAAAAAATCCGAAACTGTAAGGCTTCGGATTTTAAATATTCCTGTAAGAATTTACTCCTTATACTCGCCCATCTGACTGTACTTGTCCATTCTTTGGGCAATTAAGTCGGCTGTTGATAAGTCTTTCAATTCGTTATATCCTTTGGTAATATATTCTGCCACTGTTTTAAAAGTAGTTTCACGATCGTAGTGTGCACCTCCTAATGGTTCAGGTATAACATCATCAACTAATTTTTGTCTTTTCATGTCTGATGAAGTTAATTTCAAAGCATCGGCAGCACGTTCTTTGTACTCCCAGCTTTTCCATAAAATAGACGAACATGATTCTGGTGAAATTACAGAGTACCAAGTATTTTCTAACATATATACTTTATCTCCAACACCTATTCCTAAAGCTCCTCCAGAAGCACCTTCACCAACAATAATCGTGATAATTGGCACTTTCAAACGAACCATTTCAAAAATATTTCTGGCAATAGCTTCCCCTTGTCCTCTTTCTTCGGCTTCTAATCCTGGATATGCACCCGGAGTATCTACTAAAGTTAAAACCGGAATCCCAAATTTCTCTGCCATTTTCATCAAACGCAAAGCTTTACGATATCCTTCTGGGTTTGCCATACCAAAATTACGGTATTGACGTGTTTTAGTATTAAAACCTTTTTGCTGACCTACAATCATAAACGACTGACCGTTTACTTTTCCTAGTCCGCCAACCATCGCTTTATCATCTTTAAAACCTCTGTCTCCATGAAGCTCAAGAAAAGTATCACCGCAAATTGCTCTGATATAATCTAATGTATATGGTCTGTTGGGATGCCTTGATAGTTGAACTCGTTGCCAAGCAGTAAGGTTTTTGTATATTTCTTTTTTAGTTTGCTCTAATTTTTTGTTGATTTCCTGGCAGGTTGGTGTTACATCAACATCAGATTCTTTTCCAATTATAACACACTTTTGTAATTGCTCTTCAAGTTCTTTTATTGGAAGCTCAAAATCTAAATATTCCATGGATTTTTGAATTTTGTTTGTAAATCGAACCGCAAATATAAAAATATTATATCATTGGTGTCGTTAAATCGTATTTAAAATATAAAAATGTAATTTAAAAATAAGTAAATTATTACACTTCTTTCTTGTTTTTATAATGTTTAAAAACGCCGTTTAAGATTACTGTGATCACGATAATCAAAGCACCAATATAAAATTCGGTACTCATTTTCTCTTTTCCGCCCAGGATAAAATAAGCCAGCATAATACCGTAAACAGGCTCTAAATTAGTCGTTAACATTACCGTGTAAGGAGTTAATTTCTGCATTACTTTTACAGATGCCGTAAAAGCATAAGCCGTACAAACCGAAGCTAAAACCAGTAACAAAATCCAGTTATTTAAAGACATTGTGAAAAAATCAGCATTGAATTTTCCTTGTACTAAAAAGTAAATTGTAATAAAGAAAACTCCCGCGCCAAACTCATAAAAGGTAATTACGGACGGTTCATGATCTGAAATTAGTTTTCCATTCATCAAAGTAAACAGAACTCCAAGAATAATCGATGCCAAAGCATAATACATTCCGTGCAGGTATTTCACTTCAACTTGCATAATCAAACCTAAACCGGCAATGATAATTAATCCAAAAAAAACTTCATACCATAAAATCTTTCTTCCGTAAAAAAGCGGTTCTAATAAAGAGGCAAAAAAGGCCCCTAACGAAAATATAGAAAGTGTGATGGAAACATTAGAAACATGAATTGCCTTAAAAAAGAAAATCCAATGAAGCGCAATCAATAATCCCACAAAAATTAATTTGGCAAAAGACTGAGCTGATATTACAAAAGACTGCTTTTTATACACAATAAAACCAGCCAGAAAAAGTCCGGCAAGAAGCATTCTGAACCAAACTAAATTTTCGGCATCAATAGTAATTAAAGCGCCAAGAATTGCTGTAAAACCCCAGATAAAAACAATTAAATGAAGGTTTAGGTAACTTTTTAAATTATCGTTTCGCATTACGTAATAAGTAAACTGCCAGAACTCCAAAAACAATATTTGGGAACCAAACAGCTAATAAAGGTGAGAAAGTAGATTTTTCGGCAAGAGTACCAAATATTTTATCAAAAAACACAAATGAAAACGCAATTGCAATTCCTATGGCAAGATTGGTTCCCATACCACCACGGCGTTTCATAGCCGAAACTGCAACCGCAATAATCGTAAGAATAAAAGCCGAAACCGGAACGCTGTATTTTTTATAAAGTACTACTAAATAGGTATTGATATTTCCTGAACCTCTCTTACGTTCTTTATCGATAAAATCGATCAATTTTCCTAACGGAAGTGTTTCTGCAATATAAACTACAGGAGTTAAATCTGCTAATTCAAATTTGAAAGGAACATTTTTTTCAGGCACTTTTTCAATTACATCATTCAATTCCCCAAGTGTTCTTTTTGTATAATCATACAAAATGTAAGTCTTTTTTTTAGGATCCCATTTTATACGGCTTGCTGTAATTTTATATGTCAATACATCCTTTTCAAAATGTTCCAGCGTAAAATTAAAGGCCGTTTTAGACTCTTCGTTAAAGCTGTTCACAAAGATGAAATCATTGTCGTTAAGCTGTCTGTAAACGTTTGTATTTTCACCGCGCATTAGCTGTTTTCCATTTCCTTTTAAATAGGTATATCTAAAATTATTGAAACCTTCACTTGCAGCCGGAACAATGAAAAAACCCATTAAAAGTACAAAAACCGAAACGATCGAAGCACCTATAATATAAGGACGCAAAAAACGCGTAAATGAAATACCCGAACTTAAAATTGCAATAATCTCTGTATTATTTGCCAGTTTTGAGGTAAACCAAATTACCGATAAAAATAAAAATATCGGAAAAAGGGAATTTGCAAAATAGACCGTAAAATTGTAATAATAGACCGCAATTGCCGTGAAAGGAATCTCGTTTTCCAACATTTTATTCACCTTTTCCGAGACGTCAATTACAATCCCAATGGGGATAAATAATAAGATCATCACCGAGAAAGTGGCTAAATATCTTTTTAAAATATACTTATCTATTATCGTTAACATAAAAAAGTTTAATTGTTGATTTGTTTAATTGTTTAACCGAATAAACGATTAAACAATTAAACTCTTTTAAAGTCTTTGACTCATATTTTTAACCATCATTTCTTTCCATGGTCTAAAATCTCCTGCTAAGATATGTTTTCTGGCTTCACGAACCAACCACATATAAAAACCAAGATTATGAATCGTTGCAATTTGTTTTCCTAAATATTCATTTGCAGCAAATAAGTGACGCAAATATGCTTTAGTATATTCAGTATCTACAAATGTATGTCCCATTTCGTCGATTGGCGAAAAATCATCTTCCCATTTTTTGTTCTTGATATTAATTGTTCCGTTTGACGTAAACAACATACCATTTCTGGCATTACGAGTTGGCATAACACAGTCGAACATATCAATACCTAACGCGATATTTTCTAAAATATTAATTGGAGTTCCCACTCCCATTAAATAACGCGGTTTATCTTCCGGCAAAATTTCACAAACAACTTCTGTCATTGCATACATTTCCTCGGCAGGTTCCCCTACTGATAATCCGCCAATTGCGTTTCCTTGCTGTCCTGAATTAGCAATATATTCAGCAGATTGCTGACGTAAATCTTTATACGTACTTCCCTGAACAATCGGGAAAAATGTTTGCTCATATCCGTATTTAAAAGGCAATTTATCCAGATGGCCAATACAACGATCTAACCAGCGGTGCGTCATGTGCATGGAGCGCTGTGCATATCTGTAATCGCAAGGATAAGGCGTACATTCATCAAAAGCCATAATAATATCAGCTCCAATAGTACGCTGAATTTCCATTACACTTTCCGGTGAAAAAAAGTGATAGGAACCATCAATATGCGATTTAAACTTAACACCTTCTTCCTTAATTTTTCTGTTATTCGAAAGCGAATACACTTGATATCCACCAGAATCAGTCAAAATATTACGATCCCAGTTCATAAATTTATGCAATCCGCCTGCTTTTTCAAGAATTTCGGTTTGCGGACGTAAATATAAATGGTATGTATTTCCCAGAATAATATCCGGATTAATATCTTCTTTCAACTCACGTTGGTGTACACCTTTTACAGATGCAACGGTTCCAACAGGCATAAAAATAGGCGTTTCAATTACGCCGTGATCTGTAGTAATACTTCCCGCTCTTGCTTTAGACTGCGGATCTTTTTGTAATAAATCAAACTTCATCTGTTTCTTTTTTCAGTCGGCAAAGATAGGCTAATTTGAGGAAATTTTAATTAGTTAATTTGTCAATTAGAAAATGGGATAATTAGGCAATGAGATAATTAGATAATGATGCCTAATCAACTTGAAACCTGAAACAATAAAATCTTGAAACAAATAGGTTTTGGAATTTTAAAAAATTGAAAGTTTAAAGTTTTGGGCTTTCTCTCCGGTAGGGCTATCTGCTATATCTTTTGCTCCAGCAATTATCATAGTTAATTAAGAACTTAAAGATGTCAGAAAAGGATATCTATCCCAATGTCATTAAATTAAACTTTAAAAAATAAAATCATTGCAAATCAAATCCGTTTTTATCCGCGTTTTTACGAAGTAAATCTGTTTTATCCGCGTCAAAAATAGACGCTGATTTTACTGATTCGCTAACGCGAAAACGCTGATGAAAACGGATTTTTTCTAATTACTTTCCTGATTAACTGTTAAGTAATTTTATAGATTTCCCCCTTAACTTAATGACATTGGCTTATATCCCTAACGCAAAAAAAAGACGTGACAGTTCAACAAGAAAACTTTAAATTTGAATAAAACTATTGTCAGGCTGAGCGGAGTGGGTTGTCAGGCTGAGCGGAGTCGAAGCCAACGCGAAGCAAAGCCATTTACATAAATAATAATCTGCTTAATCTGCAAAATCTGCGTGCAAAAAAATAAAAACAAAAAAATGAATCTAGCCCAAAAACTCGGATATCCCGAAAACACAAAACTATTAATTATTCATGCAGATGATGCCGGATTATCACATTCCGAAAATCAGGCAACTATAAAAGCACTTCAAAACGGATCTGTAAACTCCTATAGTATAATGGTTTCCTGCGCATGGTTTTATGAAATGGCAACATTTGCTAAAACCAATCCAAATTATGATTGCGGAATTCATTTAACATTGACTTGCGAATGGGAAAATTATAAATTCGGACCAATTCTTCCTATTACTGAAGTTCCAAGTTTGGTCGATCAAAACGGTTATTTTTACAAAACCAGATCCGATTTTAAAAACAATGCAATTCCATCAGAAATAAAAAAAGAACTTACCGCTCAAATCGAAAAAGCGCTACAATTCGGAATCCAACCCACACATCTCGATTCACATATGTGCAGCGTTGGCGTTACTCCCGAAATTTTAGACATTTATAAAGACCTTGGAAAAACATACAACCTTCCTGTTTTCATAAACAAACAATTCGTTGAATCAATCAGTTTATCAGATGAAAAATACAACTTCGAAAACACGCTTTTAGCAGACGATCTTTTAATTGGATATTTTACTGATTTTGAAAAAGGCGAGTTACGAAATTCTTATGCAAAAGCTTTGGATAATATAAAATCAGGTTTTAATATTTTCCTTCTTCATCCCGCTTTTGATGATTTTGAAATGCAAGGAATTACAATCAATCATCCAAACTTCGGCTCAGAATGGCGACAAATTGATTTTGACTTTTTTACAAGCGAGGAATGCAAATCAAAACTAAAAGAAAATAATATTCAACTCATTACCTGGAAAGAGATTCAGAAAATTAATTAGAAAACTTGTCAATAAGAAAATGAGATAATGATTTGATTGACTTGAACAAACCTTGGAATTTGGGATTTAAAAATTGGGATTTGATTTAAATAATGTGAATACTACAACTTTACTATTCAAAAACTATAACAGTTAATAATCATAGATTTTATAATTTTATAGAACAATATTAAAAAAAAGAAATCATGATAAATTCAGACGATCAAAACCATATCAATAAAGATCAAATAAACGAAGAGCAAATCGAAAGAAATCTGGATGAATTAGAATATCCGGCGTCCGAAGATATTTATACAAATGAAGACAAACTGGAAGATATTGATCCAGAAGGAATTTCAGGAGAAAGAATAATAAATCCTGAAAGCAACAATAACGAATGGAAACAAAACAGTGACAAACTTGGAAATGATTTAGATATTCCAGGTTCAGAACTAGATGACGAAGAAGAAGAAATTGGTTCAGAAGATGAAGAAAACAATTTCTACAGCGAAGGCGATACTGAATAAACAGCTATTATAAGTATCACACTTATTTAAGTTTTTTTTTGCCACAGATTAATCGGATTAGAACAGATTTTTTTTAAATCAATTTTAATCGTTTTAGTCTGTGGCAAACTTTTATATAGCAGATTTTGGAGTTTTTTATACTATCTATAAAAAAACATTCAGAATTTAACAATTCCGGCAAACTAAAGCGAAAAATCATTTGTCAGCCCGCAAAATAAAAATTACTTTTGCACCAGTTTAACTTTTACACATAAAATGAAGCCTAACACACAACAATTAAGCGATTTAACTATCCAAGTAAGAAGAGATATTCTTCGAATGGTACATGCTGTCAACTCAGGTCACCCAGGTGGTTCACTAGGTTGTACTGAATTTTTGGTAACACTATACCAAAATATTATGGAGCGCAAAGAAGGTTTTGATATGGACGGAATTGGAGAAGATATTTTCTTCCTTTCAAATGGTCATATTTCACCTGTATTTTATAGCGTATTAGCACGTAGCGGTTATTTCCCTGTTTCAGAACTTGCAACTTTTAGATTATTAAATTCCCGTTTACAAGGACATCCTACAACTCATGAAGGATTGCCGGGAATTCGTATGGCTTCTGGTTCATTAGGACAAGGTTTATCTGTAGCTCTTGGTGCTGCTCAGGCAAAAAAATTAAATGGTGATAATCATTTGATCTATACTTTACACGGAGATGGTGAATTACAAGAAGGTCAAAACTGGGAAGCGATCATGTATGCTTCTGCTAAAAAAGTAGACAACCTTATTGCCACTGTTGATGTTAACGGTAAACAAATCGACGGAACAACTGACGAGGTTTTAGCAATGGGAAGTATCCGTGCTAAATTTGAAGCTTTTGATTGGGACGTTTTAGAAATTGCTGAAGGAAATAATATCGATGCAATTTTAGCCGGATTAAATGATGCTAAATCCAGAACAGGAAAAGGAAAACCGGTTTGTATTTTATTACATACTGAAATGGGTAATGGAGTTGATTTCATGATGCATACTCATGCATGGCACGGTAAAGCGCCTAACAACGATCAGTTAGCAAGTGCTTTAGCTCAGAACTATTCAGCAGATCAAATCGACTATTAAAAAAGTGTTCAGTTTTCAGTAACAGTTTTCAGTTTTTAAACTCAGAACCTTAGTTACTAAGCAACTTAGCACCTCAAAAAATAAACAATGAAAAAATACGAAAATACAGGAAGTAAAGATACCCGTTCTGGTTTTGGAGCAGGAATGACTGAATTAGGTCAAAAAAACGAAAAAGTAGTAGCACTTTGTGCTGATTTAATTGGATCATTAAAATTTGATGATTTCAAGAAAAATCACCCGGAGCGTTTTTTTCAAATTGGTATTGCAGAAGCAAATATGATTGGAATTGCTGCTGGTTTAACAATTGGAGGAAAAATTCCTTTTACAGGAACTTTCGCCAACTTCTCTACAGGAAGAGTTTACGATCAAATTCGTCAATCAGTTGCTTATTCTGATAAAAATGTAAAAATTTGTGCTTCTCACGCTGGCTTAACACTAGGTGAAGATGGAGCAACGCACCAAATTTTAGAAGATATTGGTTTAATGAAAATGTTACCTGGAATGACTGTAATCAATACTTGTGATTACAACCAGACTAAAGCTGCAACATTAGCATTAGCAGATCATCATGGTCCTGCTTATTTACGTTTCGGTCGTCCGGTTGTGCCTAACTTTATGCCAGCTGATGAACCATTCGTAATTGGAAAAGCAATTTTATTAAGCGAAGGAACTGACGTAACAATTGTTGCAACAGGACATTTAGTTTGGGAAGCTCTTATTGCTGCCGAAGCTCTGGAAGCTAAAGGAATTTCTGCTGAAGTAATCAATATTCATACTATCAAACCTCTTGATGAAGAAGCAATTCTAAAATCATTGGCTAAAACAAAATGTGTTGTAACTGCAGAAGAGCATAACATTCTTGGAGGTCTTGGAGAAAGCGTTTCAAGAGTATTAGCTTTAAATACTCCTTCTCCACAAGAATTTGTTGCCGTAAACGATAGTTTTGGTGAATCTGGAACTCCAGAGCAATTAATGGAAAAATACAAATTGAACAATCAAGCAATTGTTGAAGCTGTAGAAAGAGTTATCAAAAGAAAATAATTTTAAAATTTTCTTACTTTATATCAAAAACCTCGAAATCACTTTCGAGGTTTTTTTGTGTACAAAAACTAACAGTTCAATTCTTTTAAGAATGTATTTGATCTAAAGACATTCTACAGCTTACTTCATTCTCAAAACTAAAATAGCAAGCATAAAAAAACCTCGAAATTTACTTTCGAGGTTTTTAAATATTTAAATCAAACTTTAGTTCTGTTTGATAGGGTAGGTATTATCTAAATGAATTCTTGTTCTTGGTTCTGCTGTATAATCTTCAGGCAAATAAGCTCTTACATTAGTTGAAGATTCTGCTTTAGCAGGGTCTGCCAATGCTCCCGTGGGTCTTCTTGGAATTCCTCTAGGCTCTGTTTCGTCTGTATTTGGCGTAGCCGGATTATCAACAAGAGGTTGCCAAGGATAATAAAGTCTGGAACCAAAATTAAAACCATTTACAACACCAATTTCAGTAGCTGGCTTAGTAAGCTCAAATCTTGTAGTAAAACCATCACCATCATCATCAAAATCTAAAAAATCAGCAATTCCGTCAACATCTGTATCATCAATTAATTCAGGTGGCGGTTTAGGATATTTAGTTTTATCTCTAAAATCATAAAGATAACCATCACCGTTTAAATCTTCTAAATAATCAGGAATACCATCACCAAGAAAAACTCTTCCTCCGGTAGATGATGAAATACTGTATTCATTGTCCATTCTTTGAAGATCGAACAATTTAAAACTAAACATTATAGGAGTATAAGCCGGAATACTACCACTGCCAGACTCATAATATGCTAAACCAGAAGGCAAAAACATAACTCCTGCACCATAATCCTGATACGAAATAACTCCGCTGGCAGGATCTGTTGTTGAAGTACCGGTTTTAAATTTAGGAAAAATCTCTGACCATCCTTCTATTACAGCACCTTCATTAGCATAAGGAAATAAATTAAATGTTCCAGGAAGTCCATAAGAAGAATCAAAAACAGTTCCGTTTAACAAACTACCTGTATAAGAGGCTACAATTTTATCTGTATTAGTAGGCGAACTGCCTAATCCCTGTCTTAAAGACAAATAATACACTTTATAAGTTATATCATTACTATATACATCTCTTGATTGTAAAGGGTAAGTTTGTTGATCGTAAATAGATATCTGTGTTCCTCCAGCAGGGATTTTAGAGATTTTAATATCAAAATCAGCTGAAACACTCTCAATATAATTAGTTTTTAAAAATTTAATAATTGAATCATTATCTGCTTTATATTGTACCGTATAATCTCTTAAAGGAACGGTCACTACATCATCATCATCACTTTTATTACAAGAAACCAAAGAAATGCCGGCAAGCAATAAAATAAAATAATATTTAAATTTATTCATTATTGTTAATTTTTTAAGTGCGCAAGATACAATATTGATTTATTTTTGTAAAGAATTTAACTTTGAATTTAGAAAAATTATGCGAATAGATAAATACTTATGGTGCGTACGTTATTACAAAACCAGGAATATGGTTACTGAAGCTTGCAAAAAGAACCACATTACAGTAAATGGGCAGGTTGCCAAACCCTCGAAAGAAGTTTTCCCAAGTGACAAAATCACTTTTAGAAAAGATCAGATTACGCAAATCATCACAGTACTTGACATTCCGGAAAGTCGTGTTGGCGCAAAACTGGTGGATATTTATAGAAAAAACGAAACTTCGCCTGAAGCATATGCCCATTTAGAATTACTAAAACTTTCTAAAGAGCATTATCGTAAAACCGGTACAGGACGACCAACTAAAAAAGACAGAAGAGATATTGATGAATATGGGAATGATATTGTTAGCGATGAAGAGGAAAATTAAATTCAATTTTTTAAATTCCAAATTCCAAAACTAGATAAAACCAAATAATCTAAAACAAAACCAAAACACAAAAGTCAAAATTTGGAATTTTCATATTTGGAATTTCCTTTTTAGTATTGGAATTAAAATTAATTATATTAGCAAAAAAAATAAATCATGAGCAAAAACATCATCTTAACGAATCAGGAAATCGAACATAAAATAAAACGTATCGCTTATCAGATATACGAGACTTTTGTTGATGAAGAAGAAGTTGTAATTGCCGGAATAGCTTCTAACGGATCAATTTTTGCTTTAAAACTTGCAGAAGCCTTAAGCACTATCTCAACGCTCAAAGTTTCGCTTTGCGAAGTTAAGGTCGACAAACAAAATCCTCAATTGCCAATACAAACCTCATTAACAAAAGAGGAATACGAAAACAAAGGATTAGTTCTTGTGGATGATGTCTTAAATTCAGGAACTACTTTGATCTATGCTGTTCGTCATTTCCTTGACGTTCCGCTAAAGAAATTCAAAACAGCGGTACTTGTAGACAGAAATCATAAAAAATACCCTGTAAAGGCAGATTTTAAAGGGATCTCCCTTTCCACATCTTTATTAGAACATGTTCAGGTTGTTTTTGATGACAATGGGGACAATTATGCGTTTTTAAGCTAAGAGTTCTAAAATATCCTGAACCGTTTCTTCGACAGCTTTACCATCTACCGAAACTTTATGTTGCGCATGGTGATAATAATAACTTCTGTCGAATAAATGTTTCGCGATAAATTCCCTCATTTCTTCTTCATTCATATTAGCTATCAACGGGCGTTTGCTTTTGTTATGAATTAATCTATTATATAAAGTATCTATTGAAGCCTTTAAATAGATTGAAGTAACATCCTCTCTTTTTAACAATTCATGATTATTGGCATAACAAGGTGTTCCTCCACCTAAACCTATTATGCTGTTTTCTGAAGACTGAAGTAATTCAAGAAACATTTCGTGTTCTAATTTTCTAAAATGGATTTCTCCAAATTGCTCAAAAATCTCATTTATTGATAAATTTGCTTTTTTTTCGATACAATTATCTAAATCCAAAAACGGAATATTGGTAACTTTTGACAAGTTTTGGGCAATTGTTGACTTTCCGCAACCCATATATCCTAATAATATAATCTTTTTCATTTTAATAAGAACCTATAAATTAAGGCGTTGTAAATTTTGAGTAAAAAAAGACAAATTTATAATAAATAAGCTTGCAAATATCAAAAATAACTCCTTATATTTGCACCCGCATTCAAGGAAAGAATATGACTCGATAGCTCAGTTGGTAGAGCACATCACTTTTAATGATGGGGTCCTGGGTTCGAGCCCCAGTCGGGTCACAAAATTTGTGATTTACAAATACTTTTCTTGATAGCAATGACTCGATAGCTCAGTTGGTAGAGCACATCACTTTTAATGATGGGGTCCTGGGTTCGAGCCCCAGTCGGGTCACAAAAGGTCGAGTATTAATTTACTTGACCTTTTTTTTATTAAGGCCACGTGGAGAAACGGTAGACTTGCCATCTTGAGGGGGTGGTGCTCGTAAGGGCGTGTGGGTTCAAATCCCACCGTGGTCACAAAAAAGGTAAAATATAGTAGTATGTGTTTTATCTTTTTTTTGTTTATATCTCAATTTTTACATCCATAAATATTACATGAAATTAAACTTAAAAGAAGGTGTGAAATATCAAAAATAACTTCTTATATTTGCACCCGCGTTCAAGAAAGGAAAAAGACTCGATAGCTCAGTTGGTAGAGCACATCACTTTTAATGATGGGGTCCTGGGTTCGAGCCCCAGTCGGGTCACAAAAAAGGTCAAGTATTAATTTACTTGACCTTTTTTATTTATGTTGATAAAGCGTAGACTTGCCATCTTAAGGGCGTATGGATTCAAATTCCATCAACACCAGAAAAACAAGACAACATTTTAATATGTAAATAATGAAGCTCGTAAATTAAATTTACAGGCTTTAATGCTTTTTAAATAAACCCATTTATAACCTCAACGATAAAACAAGGTTCAGTGATACTTTTTTCAATCCATTGTATTACTTATTGATTAACAAAATATCTAGGACATAATTTACTTAAAAAAATATCCAACTGTTACCTGAAAAACCCTGTTCTTCATATCACTATTAATGAAATGATTTGCATCTCCCTCTTTAAAAACATTCGAATACGAAATATTATATCGCAAGTCTGTATAAAATTTATCTTTAAATTGATATCCCAATCCAAAATTTACCGAAGTATCAATACCAGATGAATAGTCTTTTAAATTAAAACTCTCCTGATTTTCATAGCCTAAAAAATTATCCTGATACTTATTATTCGCTTTTAACAGTATGCCTATTTGGGGTCCCGCCTGCACACTTAATCCTTTTAGCACATAATATTTTAGCATTACCGGAATATTTAAGTAATTCAAATCTATAGTACTTTTATAATTAGAATTTGTTACGTCCGGATCAAAAAAGGAGCTTTTTGTTCCCTGCTGACTGTACAAAACTTCAGGCTGAAGGGAGAAATTTTTAACTATAGGGATTTCAACCATAATACCGGCCGTAAATCCTGTTTTGCCTGATGAATTTAATTCGCTTTCATCAATAGCGAGGTTTGAAATATTTAAACCTGCCTTTAAACCTATTTTAACTTTCTGATTTTGTGCCGTTATAGTCACACTTAAAAAGAGCGTGCATATCATTAACATTGATTTCTTCATATGTAGATATTTTTTTTAGAATGGTAACTCTCAAAAATGAGAGCTACCTATTTCTATTTGGATTTTTTTTACTTTTTAATAATTTTAGCTGTATATTTCTTTCCTTGTATACTGCAGTCTAAAACATATACTCCAGGACTTAATCCGCTTATATTTATAGTTGAAGGAATACTTGAAAAAGACTTATTCCATACCGCTTTTCCATCCATTGCGTAAATATTAATATTTGTTTCTCCTTCAATTTCATCTGCTAAAAAGATATTTACATTATCAACTGCCGGGTTAGGAAATACTCTAAAAGCATTTGTTATTTTTCCAAGAAGCATACCTTTTGAATCAAATGGCGCTGAAACACTGCTGCATCCGTTATTATTACTTACCTGCAGACTATAATTTCCTTCCCAAATTGCGATTAAAAATTTTTGGGTTGCGTTTGGTATCGGTCTTTCGTTTAAAAACCATTGATAAGAAACTTCTTCTACAGATGAACTTATTTTTTTATCACTTATCATCTGAATTTCAGGTACAATATTGTTTTCAAGAATTGAAATGGAAGTACTAAAAGTTTTACCAATCCCATTTTCGTTATAAACCGTTACAAAATAGTCTCCGCTTTCTTTTGTAGCATAAGTTGACTCTGTTGAGCCATCAAACCATTCGTATGATTTGTAGTTTCCAGGATTTAAAACAACTTCAGGACCGCAAACATCTCCGCTTACTAAATCAGATTCAAAAGTTTCAAATGTTGCCGTTATCTTTTCTGTTAGTTTACAACCATTATTCATTACAACCGTGACTGTGTAATCTCCAGCTTTATTTATTTCAATGCCATTAGTAACATCGCCTGTACTCCACTTGTATGAAGTTACTTTGAGTTTTTTAACACTAAAATTAGTTGCAGCATCAACATACAAGGTTTTGCCTTCATATCCGTGAATTATCGAATTATCAAATATTTTGAAATCTGATGATACTCCCTGATAGATATAATTCTTTATTTCGTTGTTTTGTTGCACAACATTGTTATCCAGTTTTGCCTTAACATTGAATACATGAGAGTCTCCACTTAAGTCAAGTTCAGGCTGCTTTTTAAAAGTATATTCTATACTTTCTCCAACAGGAATTGCATTTTCAACAGATTCTGAAATAGTTTCGCTTGTGTTAACATATTCTAAAACTAATTGAATTGCATTTTCTGCAATTGCAATTTGCCCTTCATTGGTTAGCTTAACTCTAACTTCAGTTCCGCCACATACATCTTTTGGTGAGACTATTTGTAATGATACGTCTAAAAAAGGCTCACTTATTACTTTTAAATCATCTAATATCATATAAGAATACCCACTAGTCAGCGAATGTCTGAATCGCAACATTATAGATTTGCCAGCATATTTATTTAAATTGACTGTTCCTTTTTGCCATTCTTTGTCTGAATGAAGTACTTCTTTGGTAGTTTTCCATGCTTCATTCCATTCCCCTCCTATGGTTTTAACATCTACAATAAAGGTATTATTGGCATTACTGTCGATTGCATAATAAAATTCCATTGCAGTTGCATTTTCAGCTAACTTGTATAGAGGTAATATTAGTTCTCCATAGTTATAACCATTTTCGAGCGGATGATAAAGCATTGTTGCAGCAGCATCTCCTGTATGATCTTTAACAGGAATAGTTAAATATTTATTATCAGGTTTAACTACTGCTTGCCACGCGAAATCTCTATCACTTTTACCAGAAACAAAACCTTTTGATCCAAATAGGGAACCTACAGGTACATCAGAAAAAGTCTCAATATCTAATTGTGGTGCTTTCGTAATAACCTGAAAAGATTTTGTAAGACTTTCTGCCTGATCTTTTGGCTGTCCGTTTGAAATTATTTTTACAGTAATATCATAATTTCCTGCTGGTAGTTGCGGAATACCATCTCCGGTATAGACAATGGTTTGATATTGCAATATTGGATTATTTCTTTCTAATACAACTGGTTCACCTACAGCTTTACCATTTTGGGTAATTTGATATTCGATTGTAGCTTTATCAACTTTATTGTAAAAAACATTTTTTGCACTGATTAAAAATTCATGCGATGGAGCATCTTCGTAAACAATTTCTGGCATACTTAAATTAGATAACTGCAAATAATCTGCTGTTTCTTTAATCTTAATATTGTCTACCGCAAAACCACTGGCAAATAATCCATTATCATCATGCTGAAATGCTACCAGAACACAAGATTGTCCTGCATACGCGCTTAAATCTACGTGATATTCGTACCAATTACTTAAATATGGTACCTTAAATACCGTTTCCCAGGTTGCACCTCCATCTGTACTCACTTTTACATATCCGTCTGAAAGTCTCTTCGCATCTCCAAAACCATCAAATGATAGGTGAGCTTCTTTATAATTACCCAAATCAAATACAGGTGAAATTAACATATCGTTTGAAGAGTTACAACCACATTTATCATCGTTACTCGCCATAAAATGCGTATGTTCTGTTACAAACCAACCAGGTGAACGTAAATCAGTATTTACTCCATGTTGCCATCCTGTTGCATTTTTATTTTCAGATGTTCTCCATCCTTTATATTTGGTTGCATCTTCAAAATCCATTGTATAAGGAAGCACAGATACTTTCATATCTTCATTATTCCAGCTATCGTAACCAAATGTGAAGGTATTATTCTCAGGTTTAACATCTTGAGTTATATCTTCAGGAAAAACCGAAACTACAACTGTATTTGCACCAATGCTTGTTAAATTAATATTTGGAATAGAATATGTTATAGTATCTCTAAATTTAGTAAACAGTAGAACTACCTTTTCATTTTTTGAAAAAACTTCATTTTTTGCATTATCAAGAATTTTGACTGTAACATTAACCTGCTCACCTGTTGTCGAGAAATTATTAATGATCTTAGCATTTATGGTTACATTGTTATTGTTAATGGTACAGGTTCCTGCATCTAATTTTACATCTGCAACTTCCAGATCATAAGGTGCATTACCTACGCGAATATTGTCTATAAAAGCACCTAAATACCTACTGCTATTATTATCTGCAATTACACGAAAACGAATAGCCCCTTTTTTACCTGCTAGTTCATTTAAACGCATTCCATATGGTTTTTTAGTTGGATCATTATTAATTCCAGTAAACCATGGTCCTGAAACTAAATTATTATAATGTACAGTATCAGGATAATCGATACCTGTAACTTTTTTCCAGTTTTTATTGTCTTCAGAATATTCGACAATTAATCCGTGATATCCTCTATAGAATAAATAAGTCATATCAAACTCAACATAGGGAGAGCTAACATTAGTAAAATCAAATATTGGAGATTGTAATGTAAAATCAGCATTGAGTTGCAATAGCTCAGAAGTGCCAAGAGTTACGGTTGCCCACAAATATCTCGAATTGGTATCTCTAAAGGAATATGAATATGGCTGCCATATAAATTTTTGATTTGTAACTAATGATTCTGAAAACCAGCCTCCAGGTGTTCCTTCAAAATCTTGAGAATACGGAAATTGAGTTACGATACCGCTATAAACAGCATTTATAGTACTGTTGTTAGTTGTTACCGGGTCTTTGCTGTATGCTACAAAAGCTTCATAAGTATGCAAACCTGTTGCAGATAAATCGATAGTACCATCAAAAGGAATTGTCATTTCTGAGTTGCCTTTAAAAGCTGTATTTAGCGTAATATCTTTCCATACAGTTTCGCTTCCGGAAAGTGTATTTGCATATCCTACTTTTAACTTAGATCCTGCTGGTATATCCTGACAGCCTAAATTATAGATAGTAAACACTAATGGATGACTTGCAGACAATGTTTCTCCTGAATATGACGGAAGATTTAATCCCACAAATTTGATATCAAAATCTTTTTGAGCAGGAGGAACTAATAAATTAGCGACAAAAGAAACTCCGTCTTTTGTGCCAAACTCTTCAATAGGCTTGAAATCAAATTTTATTTCTACATAATTTGCAGCTGTTGCACTTATCACGTAAGGAAGATTATCTTGAATTTTTATAGTTATCTCTTCGCCTAACGCCAGATTTTTAGCAAAACTAATACTATCGTCTTTAGTATAGAAAGTGTTGAATTTGCCACTAGAACCAACAGTCATTAATTGTAATTTAGAGTTTCATTTGCTTTAATTACAGTAGATCCTGTGTTTTTAATTTTTACATAAAAAGGTTCATCTCCTTTTAAAGTACCACAAGTAACAGAAGGTTTTTCAACAGAGACAAGCGCAATTTGTTTGTCTGAATATGAAGCTCCAATACCAATCGCATACCAGGCATTTGAAACTTGTTTGTATTCTTCAGACTCTAATCCGTACAAATCTTCTACAACCATTAAAGTGGTCTGGCGCATATCGCTAAAGTTTGAAGAAGGAGATAAATACTCTGTAAGCGTGATGTAAGCAATTTTCTCTGCTTTAGCAAGACCAATAGCTTTAACATCGTAGCTATTATTGAAGTCATTTGTACCCTGACCGCCTTCGCTTAAAAGGTAAAACCAGTAATTGGTGATTCCGCTATTAAAGTGAACACCTCCGTTATCGTAAGTAGTCGCTAACGGATTTACCCAGTTTAGTCCTCCGTAAGTGTCCGGCTGATTTTGTGCCTTTGGGTTAGACATGCTACGCATACTTCCATGCGAGTACAATTCATTACCCAGCATCCAGATATCTTCTTTTTTGTCCTTTCCAGCATAAAACTCAACAGAAACGCCAAAAATATCACTGAAAGATTCATTCATTGCACCAGATTCTCCACGATAAATTAAACCGGCAGAAAATTGTGTTACGGCATGTGTTAGTTCATGTGCTGTAATTCCTAAACCAACATATGGCGTGTTGTAACCATCTCCAAATTGAGCCCATCCGCCCGTCCATGAAGCATTTTCTACATTGATACCTAAATGCGCCAGACCAATAATTTGCATTCCTTTATTATCGACGCTATTTCGGTTAAATTTTTCCGCATAATAGTCAATCGTTTTTTGCATTCCCCAATGAATATCTATGGCAACCTCATCATTATTTTTATTATGAAGTTCGTTCCAGATATTATCTTCATCAATAAATTCAGTGATTACTTCATCCGAAGCATTATCTGCGTGATTCATATTCCAGGTAACAACAGGTACATTGAATTTACTTTGTAAAGCTTCTAATCTGTAACCATCTGCATATTGTTTTGTATTAAAAGTTACATCTCCCGAATATCTGGATTTACCTTTTCCGAGACTTTGACCAGTAAATTTAACATCCCGATTGAGGTCGATAACAACAATTATTTTTCCTGAATTGGCATCAACATAAATGGTCTGGCTTGATTGCGGATTGGTCGCAAAAATATCATATTTCCAAGCCAAATGATATTCCGTTAAATCAGAAGAAAAATCAGGTCCAACATAAACCAGCTCCCCCTGCGGCTTTGTGCTAATATTTTTATTAACTAACGAACCTAATTTTTTACTCTCCCAAATATATTGTTTCGCATTTACTGTTTTAAGTGCGTTTTCTAAACCTGTTGCGGCACTGATTTTAAAATTACTGCCAGGTAACTTCTTAGCCATAGATCCAAATGCATCAATTTTAGTTTTATTTTCTCTTACTTTATAAATTCCTCCTTCAACAGGAATATTATTACGCAATTGCTGATAAGTAGCGAGAGTTCTCCCATGATTATCAGAAATGGATTTTAATTGCATTTTGTCTGAACTGCCTAAATTAAAATCTGCTTTTTTAACTTCAAAGATATTTTTCGCCGTTAAATTTGAAGATTTAGCAAAAGACCTGACTTTTGTACTAACAGAATCCTGCGGATTTGTTTTCTCTGCAGTATTAGCAAGCTTTCCCACAAATAATTTCTGGCTTTGCTGCAATTGTTTTGTTACTGCTTCACTTTCTGCCGCAGACAGTTCTTTACCTTTTATCTTTTGATCGTCCTGAGCAAATAAATTATTTGCATCATTATCCTGACTGGAATTTGGATCGCTTGTTTTGTCAGAGACCTGATCTTTCTGACTTGTGGATGACGGTCCTAATGCAGTTTTTAGATTCCCTTGCGGTATGTTTTGCAAAGGTGACTGAGCCATGACCACAGAACAGGCAATGAAACTCAACAAAACAAACAAATACCTGGTTTTGAAGTAAATTTGATTCATTCTTTAAAATTTAAATTAATACTTATTTTGGTTCATAATAATCACGCTTCATAGTTCATAGCAAACCATAAAAGCGGTTGCTAAAAATCAATTTGGTGTTTGATTTTCAGAATTATCGTTAGTTATTTTTTTCAGGATCTTTAAAAGAGTTTCCTTTTTTGTTTTTGCTTCTTCCAGAAGCTGTTCTAAACTTTTAAGAGGTTTATTTTTTTTCTTCGCATTCATCCTGATCTATTTACATCGATTGGGTAAATGTAGAATTGACATTTCTGTTTTTGAAAAAAAGGACTATTGCAAAAACACTCTTTGGTAAAAATGGGGCACCAAAAAAACACTCATAAAAAAATAAACCAAACTAAATCAGATCATTAGTTTGGTTTTTATTTTACAATTATTCAGGTTTAAATGTATTGAGATATGTAGAGAGATTTACTTTTTCATTAGTCAAATCAAACTTTTTACGAAGTCTTGTTCGGGCATTTTCGATTGATTTAAAGGATTGTCCGGTAATTTGAGAAATTTCTTTTGTGGTTAAATCCAGATATAAAAGAGCGCAAAGTCGGCGGTCTTTCGGAGTAAGTGAAGGATAATCGACCGTTAATTTATCAAAGAAAGATTTATGAACCTGTTCAAAACTTATTTCAAATTCCTTCCAGATATCCGTATTTAAATTCTTTTCCAGACGCTTTAAGACTATATCAATAGCATGCTGCATTTCCCTATTAACGGTTTTGAGTTTGATTTGTTTAAGATCAGTCAGAATTTCATTAATATTATCTGTACGATGTATTTCTGCCATTGCTTTTCCTATCAAAACCTTCTTTTTAGCTTCCAGGGTTTGATTTAACGCTTGCATCTTAGTGTTTAACTTCTCTTTTTCAAGTTGATTTTTAATATTTGTATTTCGATATTTAATCAGTAAAATAATCAATATCAATATGCCTACAATTAATATCAGTCCCACCACATAATATTTAAATTGTTGCTTTTGTTCAATAAGTGTTTTTATTTGGGTTCTGGCTTTATAATCCTGTTCCAGCTTTATTCTTTCAATATTTACAGCCTTTTCCTCGACATTGATACTATCGTTGATCGCATTATATTTCTGAAAATAATAAACCGCATTTTTATAATCCTCTTTGTTTATATATACCTGATAAAGCATTTTGTTGAGGTTTAAACCTGAAAAACTATAAACATTTTCTTTACTTAATTCTAATGCTTTTTTTGCATTTACGATTACCGCATCATACTTTTTCTGTTTTAGCATATATTCAGAAAATGACTCATACACAAAAGTTTCTACTATAGTATTAACCCCAGTCTTCACTAAAGAAAAAGCTTCATCAAAATAATAGTCAGCATTTATCTTATCTTTTTTCAAATCATAGGCTCGTGCTAAATTAGTACACACATTAACTTTTAAGTCATTGTCTTTTAAAGTTTTATTTATGAGATATGCTTTTTTGTAGTAATGCAGAGAAGAGTCTAAATTTTTCTTTAGATATAGGGTTCCTATATTGTTTAATATTTTTATCAGCTTGACAGAATCATGCCTGGATTTTTGATAGCGATATACATTTAAGAAATACTGTAGTGCTTTTTCCTTATTATTACCTACTGCATAAATAATCGCAAGATTGTTTTCCAGTTTAGCAACTTCCTCAATGTTATTGTTCGTTTTGTAAATATCATATGCTCTGAGGTAATATTTTAAAGCAATATCTAAAACATCTTTTGAATTGTACATTTTGCCGGCTGTAATGTAAACCTGAGCTAAATTGAGTTCCGGATCCTTTGTTTTTTTCGCTTCGGCTTCAGCTAATTCAATGTATTTTATAGCTCTGTCCCAATCTGAATTTTTGAGTTTTAAAGCAATTTTACGGCACAATTCTACTTTTTTCTGAGGATTGTTAATACTATTTAAACTATCAATCATATCTTGTGCTGAAGATTGAGAATAGATATTAAAAGACAGAAAAAGAAAAAAGAAAGAAAATAGTCGTGTCATGATGTTTAAAAAAAGTAAGAAAAATTTCAAATTTAAATAAAACAAACATGATTAGTAGTACACAGAATAAGAATTCAATTGGTTATTTTATATAATCTTTAATCCTGATGAAACGATTTCAAAGTTCCGTCATCATTAAACTGGATCGAATATCTTTCCCTGCTTCCGTTAATATTGGTAGGATACCAGCGCATTTTATTATCCCATATTGAAACATACGCGTTAGTGAGCGTTTTTGCTCCTTCAACTTCTGCTGCTTTTTTATTATAGATCGTCGTGACTTTGGCAACATTTACAAATTTGATTTTATTAAGCGAAACCAAACGTTTTCCAACATCATCCCTAACCGATAATTGCAACGGTTTTGGCTCTGACCATTTTCCGTTTTGATACGTATAAATATCAACATACTTAGGATTCGTTGGGTGTTGAAGCATAACATTAATCAATCCGTCATTATAAAAATATAAAGTCGAATAAATAAAAATCTCCTTTCCGGCATATTGGGGCAATTTTCGCAGCGCTTCTTCGGCGTTTTCTAATGCATTTATATCCGTCAAAAAATCAATATTTTTACCTTCAGTATGTTGTTCCGTGTAAGTAACCGAATGCGTTTCAAGAGCCGTTTTTATTATTTTCTCAACATCCATTTGAGTATTTACAACAGGCGGAGACACAGGATTTACATTTTTGTTAGTTACTAAAGTATCATTTGATTTTAATGTCTCGTCGATACTTTTTGATATTTGCTCACAACTCAAAAAAAGCTGACAGCAAACAAATAATATAATTGCTTTTTTCATGGCTAGTTTATAGTATTTAAATCGCTGGCAAAAGCAATTTGATTAGGATTTTCCGGCAAATAAAAAATTTCTATTCGTTCCTGTTTCGTAATGTCAAGATCAAGAAGCCTAATCACTTTTTTCAGGCTATTTCGATGCACATGATGTTTATTGTCACTATATTCAAGTTCAAACCTAATTTCTGGCTGATCATTAATATAAGTTCCCGTTTGACTCACTTTTATCAATTTAGCCCAGGTTTTCATTCCTTTAAACTTAATCAATCCAGCATCGCCATTTAAACCCGTAAGTTTACTGAATATAAATTTTAAGAGATATCTAAAAAACAAAAGCACCGCCGGACAAACAATCAACGGATGTCCAAAACTCATAAAACGCCAACCCATACCATAACTTTCCGTTTGATAGGCGTAAACATAATAACCTAAAACCAAGCCAACAAATACAAGCCAGCCTAAAAAAATAAGAAGTATTCTAATTATATTTATTCCAACCTCAGTCGTTGCAATAATAAAATGCGGTTCTTTTTTTGAATCCCTATCAAGAATTAAACTTATTTTTTTACCAACCTCAAATCTGCGTTGTTGAGGTTTACCATCTGTAATGACAGTTTTATGAGTGATTTCTGTATCAGCCAGATTTTTAAATAATAATTCAAGTTCATACGTAGTAAATTTTGCGTCAGGTTTTGATTTTTTCACGACATGCAAAATTTTTGCTTCACGCGCTATTCCTTTAGATTTAAGGCTTTCTATATGTTTTTTCGAAATAAAAATGTGAAGAATCCATTTATAAAAATATCCCAATAAAACAATCAGCCATAAAATAATCGATATCCCAACAATACTCAAAGCCAGCCACGGATCAGTATCCCTGAGCGTGTTCACATCAAACTCGCTGTTAACACTATAATAAATAATCATAGGAAAAGGAATTGCAAAAAACAACATATAAAGCGCACCAAATGCAATAGCAAAATATTTTTTCATTCCTTTTAATAATTTCAGGTTGCTAATTAAAACATTTTATTGCAGTAAAATCATCACATTCACCCACCACATCAACCCATTATAAGATTGTTTTACAAACAGATAACAATCAAATTTACACAAAAAAATATATCCGAAAAAAATTAGAACAAAAATTCAATCCATTATTAACCACAAAAAATGATACCAAGATTTTTTCATTGTACCATTTTTATTTGAAGCTAATCCAGCCATTCACTATATCTTTCCTTGCTTAAAGAAAGCAAGCAAAGGATGCCGTTCCTGTCTGGGCTAGGACATTTGGTTTCATAATAAGTTTATTTCATTTCCTAACCATTTTTTCACAAAAGAAAATACAATACAAAACAAAACTTTATTAAATTCGTCCTCTAATTAATTAACCTGCTAACCTAATCCCCAAATTGGTTTATGAAACACTTATTACTTTTATCATTTATTATGATAACTTGCTCTACATGGGCACAATCTGCAACCGGCTATTTTGATAAAGCCCTGAAAAAAGCCGAAGCCGGCAATAATAAAGGTGCCGTTGCTGACTACACAAAGGCAATTGCCATGAATTCACATTTTGTTGAAGCGTATCAAAATCGCGGAGTTGCAAAGTACAACATAAACGATTTAAAAGGCGCTCTTGCTGATTTTAGCAAAACAATCGAATTAGACGACATGAATGCTGACGCTTTTACCGGAAGAGCAAACGTAAACTACAAACTTTTAAAGTACAAGGAAACTATTGACGACTGTACAGCATCTTTAGGTTTAAACCCAAAAGATTATGTGGCTTATAATTTAAGAGCATTAGCTTATAACAAAAGCGGAGACAAAAAAAATGCCTGCAAAGATTTCTCTAAAGCTATCGAATTAGGCAGTCAAAGTGCTATAAAAAACAGAGCTACATTTTGTAAATAAAACAAAAGCAACTCTCAAAACACAAAGCAATCTGGTAAATATCACATTTACAGATTGCTTTTTTTATTAAAAAAATATCTGCAATTTCATTTACAATCTTCCTTACATTTGTCCTTTAAACCCAATTGAATGGCACTTTTAAAAAAGATAAATCATAAAGCACAAACCGATAAAAATTCAGGTTTTGGAGTCAATGCAAACAGCTACGGCGGAAGATTTGTAAACAAAGACGGCACTCCAAATATCGAGAAAAGAGGCATGCATTTATTTCGTCGCATTAGTTGGTATCATACCATGATTGACATGCCGAATTGGAAATTCATGTCGATATTGTTTATTTTTTATATTGTCCTTAATTTTATTTTTGCTCTTATTTATTACGCCATCGGTATTGAACATCTGGACGGAATCGAACAGTCTCAAAGTGTCTTAACCCAATTTGGACAAGCTTATTTTTTCAGTGCGCAAACATTCACAACAGTTGGTTACGGACATATTAGTCCAACCGGTTTTTTAACCAGCGCTTTATCAGCCGCCGAGGCATTAATAGGTTTATTGAGTTTTGCCATTGCAACAGGATTATTTTTTGGAAGATTCAGCAAACCCACCGCTTTTTTAAAATTTGCAGACAACGCATTGATTTCGCCTTACGGAGAAAACAAAGGATTAATGATTCGTCTGGTACCTTTTAAAAATACCAATTTTACAGATGCTACGGCAAAAGTTACCTTAGCAATGAGCTTAGAAGAAAATGGGGTACAAACGAATAAATTTTATAGTTTAGAACTTGAATTAGAAAAAATAAATGCCCTTTCCTTAAGCTGGACACTAGTTCATCCCATTACAGAAGATAGTCCGTTATACAATTTCAGCGAAGAGGATTTCAAAAAAATGCAAGGCGAAATATTTGTTTTCATCACCACTTTTGACAATATGTACAGCAATACCGTTGCCGCCAGAACATCATATACTTTTAGAGAAATAACGTACGGAGCAAAGTTCGAAACAATGTATGACAGAAGTAAAAATGGTTCAAAAACCATTTTGCATCTTGATAAATTAAACCATTACCAAAAAGTCAATTTTTAACATTTTAACATTTTAATCCAGTTATCAATGTAATCTAAGATTTTATTCTATTTTTGTTCATTAAATAACCAGTAATGATAAACAATATTAAGACTGTTTTCAGCATAAAAGATCTTGAAAACTTATCAGGAATAAAAGCACACACTATTCGTATCTGGGAAAAAAGATACAACATCCTAGAGCCTATGCGGACTGACACCAACATCAGACTCTACAACTTGCAAAATTTACAAAAGCTTTTAAATATTACTTTATTACACGAATACGGTTATAAGATCTCAAAAATCGCAACTTATTCCGAAGAAAAAATTCCACAATTAGTCCGTGAAATCATTTCCAAGAAAAATTCTCAGAATTACGCTATAACTTCTTTCAAAATGGCGATGATGAATTTTGACCAGGAAATATTCTTCAACACATTTGACTGGCTTATTTCTGAAAAATCATTCAAGGAAGTTTTCAAAGATCATTTTCTTCCTTTATTGAAAGAATTAGGATTGTTATGGCAATCAGAAACCATAACTCCCGCAAATGAACATTTTATGAGTCATTTGATCAAACAAAAAATATTAATTTATACAGAAAGTCTTCAAATACAAAAACCTACGAAAACCAATCGAATATTTGTGCTTTCATTACCATTAAATGAAATTCATCAAATAGGGTTATTATACCTGCAATATGAAATTTTATCTCACGGTTACAAAACCATATATCTTGGCGAAAGTATGCCAATAGAAAACCTTCACGATCTGACCAAACATTTTGAGAACATTACCTTTGTTTCCTTCATGACAGTGCAGCCGGATCGCACCGTTATCAATCAATATGTGAAATCTATGGGACAAAAACTACTTCAAAAAAACAATGAAATCTGGCTTATGGGCAAAATGGCAGAACATATTGATCCAAAATTACTATCAGACAGAATGCAGGTTTTCAATTCTATGGAAGAAACAATTAGCATGCTATAACCTATTTTGTTTAAAGTTTTTGTACATTTGTTAAACAAATGAAAAAAACAATAGCAATAATAGGATCAGGCTTCTCTGCTTTAGCCGCTTCGTGTTACCTCGCACAACAAGGTAACGAAGTGACTATTTATGAAAAAAATGAAACTATTGGCGGAAGAGCCAGACAATTTAAAAAAGACGGTTTTACCTTTGATATGGGACCAAGCTGGTATTGGATGCCAGATGTTTTCGAACGTTTCTTTAATGATTTCAATAAAAAAACCAGTGATTATTATGAACTCATAAAACTAAATCCTGCTTACAGGGTTTATTTTGGAGTAGATGATTTCATCAGTATTTATGATAATCTCGAGGCCATAAAAACCACTTTCGAATCTATTGAAAAAGGAAGCGGCAAAAAACTTGAAACCTTTATTAAACAAGCCAAAAGCAATTATGATATTGCCATTAAAGATCTTGTTTATCGTCCCGGAGTTTCTCCGCTGGAATTAATTACACTTGAAACTACATTAAAACTCAATCAGTTTTTTAGCACTGTAAGTAATGACATTCATAAGAAATTCAAAAACGAAAGACTGATTCAGATTCTTGAATTTCCGGTTTTATTTCTGGGAGCAAAACCTACCAAAACGCCATCTTTCTACAATTTCATGAATTATGCCGACTTCGGATTAGGAACCTGGCACCCAAAAACAGGAATGTTTGATGTCGTTCGCGGAATCGAAAAACTGGCTTTGGAACTTGGCGTTACAATAAAAACCGACTCAACAATAGAAAAAATTATTGTCGAAAATAAAACTGCAACAGCAATCGTAATTAACGGCGAAACCATCAAAGCAGATATTATTTTAAGCGGTGCCGATTATCATCATACCGAAACTTTATTAGAAATCGAACATCGCGCTTATTCTGAAAACTATTGGGAAAGCAGGGTTTTTGCTCCATCGTCACTTTTATTTTTTGTTGGGTTTGATAAAAAAATACAAAACATTTCCCATCACGCCCTATTTTTTGATGTTGATTTTAATCAGCATGCAATTGATATTTATGATAAACCAAAATGGCCTGACGCACCATTGTTCTATGCTAATTTCCCCTCAAAAACAGATCTTACCGCAGCACCCGAAGGCATGGAAAGTGGATTCTTTTTAATTCCGTTAGCGCCGGGAATAAATGACAGCGAAGCACTTAGAGAAGAATACTTTGAAAAAATAATCACTCGTTTTGAAGCACTTACACAACAAGAAATCAAAAATAGCATTATATTTAAGAGATCTTTCTGTAAAAATGATTTTGTAAACGACTATAATGCTTACAAAGGAAATGCCTACGGAATGGCAAATACATTATTGCAAACAGCTTTTTTAAGACCAAAGCTGAAAAGCAAAAAAGTTAGAAATTTATATTTCACAGGACAATTAACCGTTCCTGGACCAGGTGTTCCGCCTGCTTTAATATCAGGAAAATTAGTAGCTGAGTTAATTCAAAAATCTTTTAGATCTTAAAAAATGAAATCACTATTTGACACCGTATCATTCAAATGCAGTAAGTTGGTCACTCAAAACTACAGCACCTCATTTTCGCTTGCGGTAAAAATGTTATCACCAAGCATTCGCGAAGCAATTTACAGCATCTACGGATTCGTTCGTTTTGCTGACGAAATTGTCGATTCATTTCATGATTACGACAAAGAAAGCCTTATCAATGATTTTGAAAAAGAATATTACAAAGCAATAGAATTTGGCATAAGCTTAAACCCAATTCTCAACTCATTTCAGCACACCGTAAAACAATACAATATTACAGATGATCTTATTCACGCTTTTTTGAAAAGCATGAAACTGGATCTTATCAAATCTACCTATAATTCACAAACCGAATATGAAGATTACATCTACGGTTCAGCCGATGTAGTGGGTTTAATGTGCCTGAAAGTTTTTGTAAAAGGAAACGACCAAAAATACGATCAGCTCAAAAATGAAGCAATGCGATTGGGATCAGCTTTCCAGAAAGTCAATTTCCTTAGAGATTTAAAAGATGATAATTTGGTTTTAAATAGAAATTATTTCCCGGGAGTTGATCTAAATTCTTTCGATGAAAATGCAAAAACTACCATCATAAACGAAATCGAAGAAGATTTCAGAATCGCCTATCAGGGAATTGTAAAACTCCCAATCGAAGCACAATTTGGAGTTTATACAGCGTATATTTATTATAAAAAACTACTAAAAAAACTCAACAATACACCATATTACGAAATAGGAACTTCAAGAATCAGAGTTTCAAATTACACGAAAGCCGGACTTTTAGCACAATCTTTTGTAACTTATAAATTAAAATTAGTGTAGGATCAATTTCTAATACATAGAAACATAGAATTCCCGTTTGAATAGAAGTTAAAAATAATATGACAAATCATTTTCACATAGCTATGTGTATTTCAACAAGTGAAACGCCTCTTTTTAAAGCTAACAAAAGCTATGTCTCTATCTGTTTAAATGACCACACAATTAAAATCAAGAATTACTTTTCAAACAATTCAAAACATAAAAAATGATTTCTTTTTTAATCTTTTTAGGCGTTTTCCTCTTCATGGAATGTGTTACATGGCTAACACACAAATACATCATGCACGGATTAATGTGGTATTTTCACGCAGATCATCATCAGCCAAAATACGAACATACATTTGAGCGCAACGACATATTTTTTGTCATTTTTGCAATTCCAAGTATTACACTTTTTTATCTTGGCGTTCAGGGCGGCTTCAATTATTTGTTTTTCGTTGCTTGCGGAATTACGTCTTACGGAATTTGTTACTTTTTAATTCATGATGTTTTAATTCATCAGCGTTTTAAATGGTTTAAAAATACCAAAAATAAATACCTGATTGGTTTACGTAAAGCACATAAAATTCACCACAAACATCTCGGCAAACAACACGGAGAATGTTTCGGAATGCTATTCGTTCCTTTCAAGTATTATAAAATGTAGCATAATTTGGGCGTTACCCGCAGAAAAAGCGGGTCGGGTCTTCCGTTCCCGCTTTTTTGTATCAGGCAGAAAAAGCCTGACACAAAAAGAGCTCCACTACAACCCCTAACGCAAACGTATCTCAAGAACCATTCGTAATAATCGATTTATGAAAGTATATAAATTAGAAACCGTACAACACTTAAACGTTAGTATCGAAAAATGTTGGGACTTTTTTTCGAGTCCGCAAAACCTGGAAACGCTAACACCTAACGATATGAGTTTTGTAATTCAGGATTTCGATGGCAAAAAAATGTATCCCGGACAAGTTATTACCTACACATTAAAACCACTTTTGGGAATCAAAATCAATTGGATGACAATCATTACAGTTTCCCAAGAAAACAAATATTTTGTCGACGAACAACGTTTTGGACCATATGCTTTATGGCATCACAAACACTTTTTTGAACCCACGGAAAGCGGCGTAAAAATGACCGATGTTGTGCATTATGCATTGCCGTTTGGCTTTTTAGGACAGCTCGCCAATAAAATAATGGTCAGAAATAAACTGAAATCAATTTTCGAATATCGTCACAACAAAATTGAAGAATTATTCAATTTAAAATAATTGTTTACCACAGATTAACGCTAAATATAGTTCTTTAATTCTTTCACGCAGATTGTGCAGATTTAGGCAGATAGTTCCAGATTTATTTCAATTACGATAAAAAATAAAATCTCCAAAATCTGCACAATCTGCGTGAGAAAAAAATCTTTTAGTATTCCCTTAATCTGTGCATAAAAAACAGAATACAATATAATGGCAAAACAAAAAGTTACTTTTTTCTGGTTTCGACGTGATTTACGTCTGGATGATAACATAGGATTATTCAATGCTTTACAATCTGATTTTCCTGTAATTCCGTTGTTTATTTTTGATGAAGATATTCTGGACAATTTACCTGAAAATGATGCGCGTGTAAGTTTTATTTATGATTCATTACAAAATATAAATACAGAATTAAATACTATTGAATCTTCTCTTTTAATCAAAAAAGGAAAAACAATAGATGTTTGGAAATCACTTGTTCAGGAATATGCTATTCAGCAAATCTTCTTCAACAAAGATTATGAACCATACGCAATAAAACGCGACATAATAATTGCTGATTTATTAAAAAAGAATAATGCTGAAGCCGTTTCATTCAAAGATCACGTAATATTTGAAGAAAAAGAAATCACAAAAGCCGACGGACTTCCGTACACTATTTATACGCCGTACAAAAATAAGTGGCTGGAGAAATACCATCTTACCGGACAAGCGCAGGAATATGACACAAAACCTTTGTTCCCCAATTTTGCCAAAAGCAAATTCAAATTTCCTGAATTATCAGACATCGGTTTTGAAAGAAGCGCTATAAAAGTAGTGCCGCATAACTTAACTCAAATTGGGGATTATAAAGAAATTCGGGATTTTCCAGCTGTGGATGGCACTTCTTATCTTTCGCCACATTTACGTTTTGGAACCGTAAGTATTCGGAAATTAGTGAATTGGGCAAACAAGAAAAACCAAACTTTTTTAAGCGAACTAATCTGGAGAGAATTTTTTATCCAGATTCTGTTTAACTTCCCAAATTGCGTCAATCACAATTTCAAATCGGCTTATGATGGGATTCAATGGCGTAATAACGAAGACGATTTTAAACGCTGGTGTTCCGGAACTACAGGTTACCCAATGGTTGATGCCGGAATGCGTCAACTGAACGAAACCGGTTATATGCACAATCGCGTTCGCATGGTTGTAGCAAGCTTTCTATGCAAACATTTGCTCATCAGCTGGCAATGGGGCGAAGCGTATTTTGCCGAGAAATTACTGGATTTTGAACTAGCATCAAACGTAGGCAACTGGCAATGGGCAGCAGGAACTGGTTGTGATGCTGCACCTTATTTCAGGGTTTTTAATCCGGAAATCCAACAAAAGAAATTCGATGACAAAGGGATTTACATTCGTAAATGGATTCCTGAATTTGATTTGGGTTATAACGAACCAATGATCGATCACGCTTTTGCAAGAGATCGCGCAATTGCGACTTATAAGGCGGGGATAGTTAAATAAATTCAATTTTTTATCCCGAAGCTTCGGGACCAAATTCCAAACATCTGATGCTTTAAAACTTGAGTACGCAAGTACAAATTGCCTGATATTTAGACCAACAGAATATAAAGACAATTCAAGTCCCCGAGGGACGATATATTTATAGAAAAGAGTACACATCATCATGTTAAAGCTCCAGCGGAGCGACATATAATTGCTCTTAAGATTATAAAATATACCACCCCGCTGGGGTTCTCTTCAAAAAAAAATAATTTTCTATAAATATATCGTCCCTCTGGGACTTACAACGATGATTTTTGATATAACGAAAATCAGATTTCAAGAAGAATCAGGAAAGACAAGATCGCTGTTATGACATTAATCGATGAAACTTCTAATAAAAACTAAATCCCTAGCCCTGATAGAAGCGGTATCCTTTTGTTTTTTTCTTTAAAAAACAAAAGATACAAGTGGATAGCAGGAAACAGCTTCTAAAACTACTTAATGAGTTTATTAAGCATTCCGTTGAAAATAAAACCGTGAAAAGGCAAAACAGAATACCAATATAATTTACCTAAAATACCTTTGGGTTTAAACGTTGCAGCCTGATATAAAGTATTGTGAATAATTTTGAATTCCAGCCAGGCTTCGCCGGGTAATTTCATTTCGGCGTATAAAATCAGTTTTCCTTCTTGCTTGTTGGCATATAAAACACGCCAAAAATCCAAAGCATCTCCGGAATGAATATCGTTTCTATTGGTTCTGCCTCTTCGTGAACCTACACCTCCAAATAATTTATCAATAAAACCGCGTAAACTCCAAAGCCAATCTCCATAATACCAGCCACTTTCTCCGCCAATTGACCAAATTTTATTGATGGTAAAATCCCTGTCTTCAATTTCTTTTTTTCTGCGATCGATATAGCAGCCTTTTTTAGGAACCTTTAAATATTCGGACATATTGGTGCTAAAACGTCCGCTTACAAGAGAATCTTTCCAGCTCGAAACCACATTATTCTCACCCACTTTAAGCAAAGCACGTGAAAGTGCTTCCTTATAAGTCATTGGTTTTACATTTAAAAGTTCATTAATGCGATGATCTTTGCAAATTACCTCAACTTTCATACTGCTTACTAAAGCTGTCGCCAGTTTGTATGAGGTAGAAGTAACAAAATACAACCAATACGACGATAATTTTGGCGTCATAACCGGAATAGTAAAAATGTATCGTTTTAGCTTTTGTGCATCGGCGAAAGCCAGTAACATTTCTTTATAAGTTAAAATATCCGGACCGCCAATATCAAAACTTTGGTTGTAAGTCACAGGATTTAAAAGTGATTTTGAGAGAAATTCCAAAACATCATTTATCGCAATAGGCTGGCATTTTGTATTGAGCCATTTAGGCGTAATCATTACCGGAATTTTATTGACCAAATCCCGAATGATTTCAAAAGACGCACTCCCCGATCCTACTATAATTCCGGCTCTTAAGGTTGTAAGCGGCACGGTTGATTTGGCTAAAATATTTTCAACATTTTTACGTGATGCTAAATGTTTTGAAAGGGATTTATCATTTACGATTCCGCTTAAATAGAGGATTTGCTGCGCTAGGGTTTGATTTATTCTTTGGGTAAAATTACTTGCAGAGGTACTTTCTAATTCATCATAATTAGTATCAGGACCGGACATGGAATGAATGAGGTAAAAAGCTGCATCAATGTCTAATGGAATTGACGATAATGTATTTTTATCTAAAAAATCGACTTCTATAACTTGTACTTTCTGCTCAAAAATTTCAGGTACGTAGAATCTGTTTTTATCTCTTACACAGCAAATTATATCGTGTCCCTGCGCCACTAAAATGGGCAACAAACGTTTGCCTATATAACCTGTTGCGCCTGTTAAGAGAATTTTCATAAACGTTACATTTTAAAAGTCACCAATCCGTAATCCATTTCAAAAATTTGACCTGAAATAGAATTTGCTTTTTCAGATATTAGAAAATCAACCATATGAGCCACTTCATCAGCCTTTAAATAACTTTTCATGGGATGACGTTCGACCATATTTTCTTTCATGCGATCGTTTCTTAAAATCGAAGCCGAAAGCGATGTTTCGGTGATTGTAGGCGCAATTGCATTGACACGAATTGTTGGAGCTAATTCGGCTCCAAGTGATTTTGTCAATCCTTCGACACCAGCTTTTGCGGTTGCAATACTGGCGTGAAAAGGCATTCCTAATTTTACCGCAACGGTACTAAATAAAACAATGGATGGTTTATTTCCTCGCTTTAAAACGGGCAAATATTTCTGAATGGCTTTTACTGCTCCAATAACATTGATTTCGAAATCATTTCTGAAATCATCAACGCTTAAACCAGAAATAGGTTTGAGATTAATTGATCCCGGACAATAAATTAAAACATCAATGTTTTCAATATCCGGAAGTTCGTCATTCAGTACGTCTAAACTGAAATGATTTAGATTATTGTGTCTAATTTCAGGTGCAGTTCTACTTATATTATAGACTTTATTGGTTTCAAGTTGCTGCAGTAAAACCGCGTTCCCGATTCCTTTGCTTCCTCCAATAATTAGTATGTTTTTCATTAGGATTTGTTTTTTTACTCTCGCAGATTTTGCAGATTGAGCAGATTTTTGTTTTGAGAAAACTGTCGTCACGGAGATTCCTAGTTCCTTGGAGAGCATACTTTGTATTTACTTTATGAAAACTTTGACAGTCGCGCGCAAACAAAGCTCTTATGAACCTAAATCCCTAGCCCTGATAGAAGCGATATCCTTTTGTGGCGGGGTTCGCCACAAAAGATATAGCGGATAGCAGGAAATAGCTCCTAATACTTCACATAATTATTTACTACAATCTTCGCTTTTAAATCAAACATCAAGTTATATAAGCCAAAGAAAGTCCTGTTCATATAAATGAAATGCTTAGAACCACGATTTCCGTTCATTTTTTTAAGATTGGTATCGTTTGAAAAACGTTCGCCTAATTTCGCAATGCTTTCAAAGAAAGTTTCATCGGCAAAATCGAAGGTTTCGTTTTGGAAAGGTTTCGTGAAAAGTGATAATAAATCATTAAACATCTCGGTAAAATATTCAATTTCGGCTGGAGTATCGTCCGGACGAAGAATTTCAAGTTCAAATAATTTCTGATTGAAAAGTGTCTTATCAGTAATTACATTTTTATTGATTAATTCGAAATATGGTACATAAAAATCATCCGGAATTTTTTTCATACATCCAAAATCCAGGGCTATCAAATGGTTTTGATCGTCTACTAAAAAATTTCCGGGATGCGGATCTGCGTGAACTTTTCTCAACACGTGAATTTGGTACATATAGAAATCCCAAAGTGCCTGACCAATTTTGTCGCCAACTTCTTTATTTTTATTTATTGCCGTAAATTCTGAAAGATGAATTCCGGTCATCCAATCCATTGTGATGATTTTCTCTGATGAAAATTCAGGATAATACCTCGGGAAAAGTAAATTTTCGATTTTACTGCACGCTTCAACTACTTCCTGACTTTGTTTTAATTCCAATAAATAATTGGTTTCTTCGATCAGTTTATCTTCAACTTCTTTAAAATATTTATCAGAATCTTTTCCTTGCAGATTAAACATTCTGACAGCGATAGGTTTTACCAAAGCCAAATCTGACGAAATGCTGTTGGCAACTCCCGGGTATTGAATTTTAACGGCTAACTTTTTGCCATTTTTTACAGCCAAATGTACCTGACCAATACTCGCTGCATTTACTGAATTTGCATTGAATTCATCAAAAATTTCATAAGGCGTTTTTCCGAAATTTGTTTTGAAAGTTTTTAAAACCAACGGAGCAGAAAGTGGCGGAACTGAAAATTGAGACAATGAAAATTTCTCAACATATGCCTGAGGCAAAAAGTTCTTGTCCATGCTCAACATTTGAGCTACTTTAAGCGCGCTTCCTTTCAGTCTTTTTAATCCGTCGTAAATGTCTTCGGCGTTATTTTCGTTTAATTTATCGCGCGTCAAATCAGAGTTTACCATTTTTTCGGCGTAATGTTTTATGTAGTTTACGCCTACTTTTGCACCGGTTTGTACCAATTTACTGGCTCTTTCTATTTTTGACGTTGGTATATAATCGATTGTTTTCATGATTTGCTGTATATTTTTTCTTTAAATAGAAATTTTCCAAGATCTATTAAGTGATTTAGTGGCGCGATATTCATTAGTTGGAATGAAGCGTTAACTGATTTTTCGATAAAAATATCTGTCTTTTCAAAAGAAGGAGATTCATCGTCAACCCAGAATTTTATCGTTAGCATTAATTGTAACCAAGCTGATTCCTGAATTCCTTTTTCCTGAAATTTTTGCAGTTTTTCATACTCTAATCTAAAATCATCGGTTAGAATTTCAGAAACATATTCTTTAAAACTGTCTCGAAGAGTTGAAAGCTGGACTAAATTTCTTAGCGGATTTCTGTCGAATTTTAATGATTGTAAAACATAACTTCTGTTGGCAGTCAGGATTTCGAAAAAGGTGAAATAAAAACTCAACATTTTGTTTTTCATATCATAACCTGAATAGTCCGGATGCTGGTGCAATAAATTAACTGAGTTTTCAAAAAACATTCTGAAGATCTCTTTTTCCAAAGCTTCTAAAGTTCCAAAAAAAGGATAAAATTCAGCTTCTGTAAAATCGTTCTCTTTTGCAAAAAGATAAACTGATTTTGGTTTTTGTCCCTTTTCTAAAACCTCATCCATATATAGTGAAACGATGTCTTCCTTACTGATTATCTTATTTTTAGCTTCCATCTTATTAAAATTTAAATTTTGTTTTAAAGGTACGCAATGTTTAAGTATCTTTACTTATCGTTAAACAAAATATGTTGTTAAATATATTATAAACTATTATGGCTAAAAATATTTTACTAACCGGAGGAACTGGATTCATAGGAAAAAATTTGACTGATTTACTTATAGAAAATGGTTTTTCAGTTTCTATTTTGAGCCGATCTGACAGAAAAAATTCTGCCGCAGTTACATATTACAAATGGGATTTGACACGAGATTACATTGATGAAGAAGCGATTTTAAATGCTGATTATATTATTCATCTTGCCGGAGAAGGTATTGTTGAAAAACGATGGACAGAAAAACGCAAAAAAGACATTCTTGAAAGCAGAACAAAACCTGTTGATTTAATATTTTCTATTTTAGAAAAACACAATAAAACGCTGGATGCTTTTGTTTCGGCATCAGCAGTTGGAATTTATGGCGCAATTACCAATGATACCATTTGTACCGAAAATGATGCGCCAGCAAATGACTTTTTAGGTATAACTTGTCAGGAATGGGAAAAAGCGGTCGATAAAATAAATTCACTAGGGATTAGAACCGTAAAAGTGAGAACCGGAATTGTTTTGGGAAAAGACGAAGGCTTTCTTAAAAAAATTATGCCCAGTTTTAAATTAGGTTTTGGTGCTATTTTAGGCACAGGAAAACAGTATGTTCCCTGGATTCATATTGATGATTTATGTCAGATTTATTTAAAAGCAATTCAGGACGATCAAATGAGCGGCGCGTATAATTCCTGCGTTACAGACGATACTACAAATGAAAGTTTATCTCGAACTTTGGCAAACTTATTAGGTTATAAAATCTGGTTACCCAAAGCGCCTAAGTTTGTCCTGAAAATTGTTTTGGGCGAAATGAGCCTGGCTGTTTTAGAAGGTCAAAGGGTTTCATCTGAAAAACTGGAAAAAATGGGTTTTAAATTTGAATTTACTGATTTAGAAAGTGCCCTCGCAAGTTGTCTGAATTAAGTTTATTTCAATGTGAGATACCTTATTTCATCACTTCTCACAACTCCGCTTAATTTGGTATTGGCGGTTTTTGAAATTTTGCCAGCAACAACACTTGGTATTGCGACATTAAAATCTGAGATTGAAATGGGATAATTACAAGAAATCTGTATGCCTTCAGGAACTCGTTTTATCAACGCTTTCATGTCAATTATTTTCCATTTTCCATGGAGATAAAGTTTTCCTTTTACGTCATATTCTTTTTCACTTCCGTCGACGTTTTTTAGATCAAATTTTTCAATTTTACCTTTAAAAACAGCTTTCGGATACCGATTGCTTTCCAGGTAATTTTGATTGAAATGAGTTTGCATTAAATCCATTTTGAAAAGAAAATCTTTTACAGCAACACTACAAATTAATGTGCTGCTTTCTGGTTCCAGAACTATTGTTCCAAGCTTATTTACCGCCGTTACTTCTTCAAAAAGAGGAATTGAAGCTTCAAAATTTACAATTGCTGTAGTGGTTTTAAATTTATCCTGAGCAAGTATTGAGAACGCGGTAAAAAGTAATAATACAGTAATTTTTTTCATAATCGTCAGCAATTAAACAATTATGTCATTCGGATTTTTTAAAGTGAACTCAAATTAAATTTAAAAAATAGAATGGCAGTATTCCGTGAAAAGTATAGTAATCAAATGATTGTACTTAAAGTTACGAAAATTTCCGGCTGTTAGATGTCGTTTATGTGCTAAATATTTGTGAAATGTTTTTGGTGGAAAATGTAAAATTTGAAATGGGATTGGTGAAATGTTTTTTGCAACTTATAATGGATAGTCCCTACGGGACAAAATTGTCGTGTCGCATTATTTTTTCAACCAACATTTAATCTCTACGAGATATTTTTTTGCTGCCAAATATTGATTTGAAATCATCAATACTTCTTCTATTGTAATCATAAAAAAATACCGATAATTAATCTTCACCAGAAATATTCCGTTAGGAATTAAATATTGGTAGAAAAAATTAACAATCGGCATTATTCTCCCTTAGGGACTACACAAATTCTTTATATCTTTAAAAAAAAATGCTTTTTTATCCTTGTACTTCTGTACAAATCTCAATTAAAAAACCGTCTAAATCTCTCACATACGCCACAATTTGTCCCCAAGGTTTTTCGGTTGGTTCTTTTACTAATATTGCTCCAAAAGATGTTGCTTTTTGAACCAATTCTGCCACGTTATCAGTAATAAATCCTATCTCAATGGCAAAAGGTTTATCTTCTAAACTGCTTTCGATAAAACCTTCACTTAAATTTTGAGCGGCTAATTTTTTTGAGGCAAATGAAATCGCTGTTTCGCCGGTAATTAATTCTCCGTAATCATTTTCGGGCGTTACAAATTTTCTTGAAAACCCAAATGTACTTTCATAAAATGCAACTGACTTTTCTACGTCTTCTACATATAAAATTGTATATCCAAACTTTACCATATTCTAAATTTTAATTTGATTGTATATTCTAACTTATTTCTATCAATACATTATACTTGTCTAAAGTTGCTAAATCTTCAATCGAGTTTACATTGGTGATTTTAGCATGTTCTTCGACTTCTTTTTTAGCTTCAATTTGTTTGATGCATTTTCTAAAACGACGAACTTCATCTAAATTTGATAAAATTAATCCGGGAACCTGTACGCTTTTGCCTTCTTTATCTTTAGCAACCATTGTAAAATATGATGAATTACAATGTTTTATTGCTCCTGTCTGAATATTTTCGGCTTCAACGCGAATACCTACAATCATGGAACTTCTGCCTACATAATTTACAGAGGCTTTCATGGTTACTAATTCTCCAACTTCTATAGGTTTTAAAAAATTCACTGTATCAACAGAAGCTGTTACGCAATAATTGCCGCTGAATTTTGATGCACAAGCAAACGCAATCTGATCGAGTAATTGCAGGATATATCCTCCGTGAATTTTTCCGCTAAAGTTAGTATGCGACGGCAGCATCAGTTCTGAAATACTGATTTTTGACGATGATACCGGTTTAAAGTCTGTAGTCATATTTTATTTGTATTTAAATGGGGAAGTTTCTTTTTGAACAGCGGTGATGAAAAAATGGGAATCTCCCCACCAGCTAAAAGTTCTGTATCTTTCAACATACGTCATTTTTACATATTGACCTTGTAATTCGTTCAATTGTTCTATTACTTTTTTATCACTGTCTAAAACCGAAAACCTAAAAATTTGCGATCCTGAAACGCCCTGACTTAATTCTCCTTCCCAGGTTTTCATCATGACACCTTTGTGGCTCATCCTGATTAATTCGCCGGAGCGATATCCTTCACTGTATGAAACATAGTAGATAAAAGCAAAATAAGCTGCAAAACCTAACACACACATTGCCGCGATAATTAATAAAATTCGTTTCATAGATTTTAATTTAATAATTGATTTTCATCTTCAGTTGAAGCTCTTGCAATAATATTTTCCGGAAGTGACTTTTTAGCCTTTGCTCCCATTTTCTTTAATTTTTCGACACTTGAAATTAAGTTTCCTCTGCCGTCAACAAGTTTGCTCATTGCATTTTCGTATTCGGTTTTAGTATCTTTAATTTTGTTTCCAATTCTGACTAAATCGGCTACAAAACCTTCAAATTTATCATATAATGCTCCAGCTTGTCTGGCAATTTCAAAAGCATTTTCCTGTTGTTTTTGATTTGCCCACATGCTGTCAATAGTTCTTAAGGTTGCTAATAAAGTGGTTGGCGTAACAATTACAATATTGCGGTCAAATGCTTTGTTGTATAAACCGGAATCTTCGTTTAAGGCAATCGCAAAAGCGGGTTCTATTGGAATAAACAGCAAAACAAAATCCGGGCTTTCTATCTGGTATAAATCATGATAATTTTTATTACCCAGTTGCTCAACGTGCCTTTTAATGGAGTTTACGTGTTCTTTTAAATAATCTGTTTTAAGAATTTCCGATTCTTCGTTGATCCATTTTTCATAGGCAACTAAGGAAACTTTAGAATCGACAATCATTTTTTTACCATCGGGCAAATTGATGACAACATCCGGAAAAACTCTGTTTCCTTCGTTATTTAAAAAACTTTGCTGCACTTCGTATTCACGACCTTTTTCGAGACCTGATTTTTCTAAAACACGTTCCAGAACAAGTTCGCCCCAATTTCCCTGCATTTTATTATCGCCTTTTAAAGCTTTTGTCAGGTTTAGGGTTTCTTTGCTCATTTGCGCATTCATTTCGCTTAAGCCAATAATTTGCTGACGTAATGCTGCGTGATAATCAATACTTTCTTTATGGGTTTGTTCTACTTTTTGCTCAAAAAACTGAATTTTATCCTGCAACGGAAGCAAGATACTTTTCATGTTTACACTATTTTGTTCGGTAAATTTTGCTGATTTTTCTTCGAGAATTTTATTGGCTAAGTTTTCAAATTCTTTGGTGAATTTTTCCTGTAGCTCTGTTATCTCACTTTTTTGTTCTTTATGGCGTTCCCATAAATTTTCAAAATCTACTTCTTTTTTAGAAAGCTGAATTGCAAGACTGTCTTTTTCGGTTCTGATGTTTTCTTTTTCCGAAGCAGATAAGTCAAGCTGTTTTTCATAACTAATTCTTTCTCTTTCAAATTGCTCTTTCTGCATTTGCAACTGATTGATGTGAGCATTCAACCGTTCTTCTAAACTTATTTTTTCTGATTGAGATCGAGCCGAAAACAGCACCTTTCCTAAGTAAACACCTATGAATAATGCCACAATAAAAGCCAGTAAATAAGGCAAAAAATCAAACATATCTAACTTTATTTTTTAAAGTAAAAGTAAGGAATAATACGTAGTGCATAATTTTAAAATTGAAATTTCACTAATTAGTAACTATTCTAAATTTAATAAACATTTAAATGCTGGCTGCTCATTTTAGAATTAAACAGAAAAATTATTTTTTTTCACGCAACCATTTCAAATAATGCACATCTACCATATATAACCTATTAAAATTTTACCATGAAAAAATTAATGTTAAGCTTGTTTATAGCTTTTGGATTCAGTGCCTGTTCTCTTAATAATGATGACTTAAATGTGGATTGCGGAGCCAGCGAAGACAAAGTTTTTACAGGATTTCCACTTTTATGTTCATATAGTGTCAAAACGTTGCCTAATAATCCAACGCCTGTTTTAGTTGGGTCTGATGAAACAATGAAAGCTTTATTCACAAAAAATGAAAATAGCTGCCCTAATAGTACTGATACTCCTATCGATTTTACTAAAGAAATTTTAGTTGGACTTTTTGCAGGTTTAAAACCAACAAACGGCTATTCGATTAAAATAACAAGTATAGTAGAAAACAAGTGCGAAATCTTGATTAATTATTACGAAAAAGCGCCTCAGGCTGGTGAAACTCTTACGCAAGGACCTAGCTATCCGTCTGATTTTATTTTAATTCCAAGAACCGGAAAACAAATTCTTTTTAATAAAACTACCGAAACTACTGACAATATTGTAGTGGGAACTTTTAGCAAACAATGTACGGGTGCTGATTGTCAAAAATTTTATCAGATCAATGATTTTAGCATTTTAAAATTCTTAAATGTTGTTGCCGGTGGTTATGATTTTAGCCCATACAGATATACTTCAACAACTAAAAAAGGTGATTATACGCTTTTCCTTAAAAATGTGCCTACGGAAATTTTAAACTTAAAAGGTCAAACTAAAACTTACGGCACTCCGGATGCGGCTGATCATGGTGGTGTTTATTTTGAACTTCGTCAAGGCGCAGTAACAACTAAAGTTTTTATTGACAATACTGATACTTCGGATCAAAGTGCTGAAGTAAAAGTTTTCAAAAAAGCGATTCAGGATAAAATTACAGCTTTAAAATAATCTAAATTATGAAAAAAAAATTCTTCTTATTTATTGTTTTGTCTTGCCTTTTTTCTTCGGCTTATTCCCTGGAATCAACAAGCACCGGTTCAGGATCGATTGTAAACACATGGATCTGGGAAAAATCAATGGGCGGTACAAGCAATCCTTATACTGCAACTCCTAAAACTATTGGATTTACTAAAAAGGTGGTATTTACACCAAACGGTCGTGTGATCACTTACAAAAATGATGTTGAAATTAGAAATAGTACGTATCAGGTAGAAAAAGGCATTAGCTTTTTTGACAAGTCACAACATGACTTAATTACCTTTGAAGGGAAGACTTATGTTATCGAAAACCTTGACAATCAAAACCTAACAATTGTTAGCAATAACGAAGACGCAGCTCGTACTATTTTTAAAAGATAGTTTTATAAGCTTATAAGGACTATTTTTGCAAAACCAAACAATACCACATTTTTGAAAGACGATTTAGAAAAATACATCAAGCTGTGCATAAAAAATGACAGAGAGGGACAACTGAAAATATATCAGTTGTTCTCTCCTGTTTTATATGGTATTTGCCTAAAGTATATGAAAAACGAAGATGATGCTAAGGATGTTTTTCAGGAAGCATTTGTCATTGTTTTTCAAAAAATAGGTCAGTATAAATTTGAGGGAAGTTTTGAAGGCTGGCTAAAACGTATTTTCATTAATAAACTGATTGAAACTTTAAATAAGAAAAAGAAAGAAAGCTTTTTTTTAGATGTTTTTGATCCTGATACGGATTTTGTTGAGGAGGAAGAATTAGATCCGATACCAATAGAACAAGAAAAATTGTTAGAATATATCCGGGATTTGCCTGATCAATATCGAACGGTTTTTAACTTGTATGTTTTTGAAAAAATGAAACACAAAGAAATTGGCGAATTATTAAAAATCTCCGAAGGAACATCAAAATCAAATTTAAACCGCGCCAAGCAAATATTGCAAAAAAGAATACTGAGCATAAAAAATTTTAAAATAGCATGAAAAAGCAAAATATAGAAGATATTTTTTCATCAATGGAAGACTTTTCAAGTGTTCCGCCGCCGGAATTATGGGGGCAAATTGAGGAAAAACTAGACAAACCTAAAAAGAAGAAAAGAGCTATTCTTTGGTGGTCGGCTGCGGCATGCTTATTATTAGGATTAATGCTTCCTTCTGTTTTACATTTTAATTCTGCTTCAGGAATCAAAACTATAAAAAATGATGCTCCTGATAATAGCGTTGTTCTTGATGATCAAAAAAACAATTCAAATAGAAACAAAACACTTTCTGCTCCCGAAAGTAATACTGCAGCAACTACAACTTCTGAAAAAAAATCAAATGATTCAGAATCAGTTTCATCTGTAGAAAACAAGGTTAATCCAATTGCAAATTCTGAAAAAAATCAAAATCAAAAAACGGCAGTTGCTCATTCTGATACCAAAAACAAAAATAATTCTGATGTTTTAAATCCAACATTAAATAATGGAATAGTTAATAATAATCAGGCTGTAGCCGAAAAAGCTTCTGTTTCAAATCAGAAAAACGGATTTAATTCTGATTCACAAAATCAGCTTGTTAATGTTGATGAAAAAGTTTCTAATGCAACTTTAGCTAAAAAAGCTTCTTCATCAAATCAAAAAAACGGTTTCAATTCTGGTTCAAAAAATCAGATTGCAAATGTGGATGAAAAAGTTTCTGATGTAACTTTGACTAAAAAAGCTTCGGTTTCAAATCAGAAAAACGGATTCAATTCTGGTTCAAAAAATCAGATTGCAAATGTGGATGAAAAAGTTTCTAATGCAACTTTGACTAAAAAAGCTTCGGTTTCAAATCAGAAAAATGGTTTCAATTCTAATTCAAAAAATCAGATTGCAAGTGCTGACAAAAAAGCTTCGGATAAAATTTTAGCTGAAAAAACTTTTGGCAAAACAAATCCATTTAATCCAACTGCAAAAAATCAATTGTCTAAATCATTTTTTGAAGATCAAACAGCTTCAAAAAACAGTTACAATATTGCCTCTAATGCTTCAAAATCAAATGTGGAAGGAAATCAAAAAACGATAAACGAAAGCAATACAAAACAAAATAACGGAAGTTTAATATCTGAGCAACAAATTGCCAGCAACCAAAAAAGCAATTCAAAATTTAATGATGTTTTAAGCCAGCAAGATTCTGTTCAATTAGCAGAACTTCAAAACTTAGAAAAAGGAATTATCACTCCACAAACTCCTGAAGAGAAAATAGAAAAGGAAAAAAATCCTGTTTCTAATGCTGAAAAATGGGCTGTTGAAGTTTTTGCAGGAGTTGCAAATTCTGAAAATTATAAAAATGATAAAACTTTAGGCAACGCAAATGATTCGAAACAAAGTAATTCTTACGGTGTAAAAACCAAGTATAAAATCAACAAAAAGTGGGCTGTCGCTTCTGGTTTTAAAATAAATGAATTAGGTCAAAGTGTTGCAAATGTTTCGTATTTGAGTGCAAAAAACAATGCTTTTTTTAGTTCTAATGATTATTTTAATATGAATACTACGGCTGCGGCGCCAAGAATTGCAGCAAGTTCTGATGTTGTATTTGTGCCTACAGCTACTGCAAATGCTCTGAAACAAAATAATATTGAAAGCAATAATATTCAAAGTGGAAATTTAGATCAAAACTTACGATATATCGAAATGCCTTTAGAGGTTTCGTATTCTATTTTTAGCAAAAACAAAGCAAGTATTAATTTAAATACGGGAGGCTTTGTGGGGAAACTGATTTCGAATAATGTGGCTTTAGATGGTAATTCAATTGGTCAGAATGTAAATGCGAATGATTATGTTTATGGTTCTACATTGAGCAGTACTTTGCAATATCGCGTTTATAAAAAGACGAATGTTTTTGTTGAACCTGCGATGAATTATTACATCAATCCATTAAACAATCAATCTTTTAATCAGTTTCAATGGGGATTAAATTTTGGTTTGAATGTTTCTTTTTAAAGTTCTTTTTTTGGTAATTTTACCAAAATAACTTCAAAAGAATCTCCGTAAAATGACAATCAAAAACAATTGGAATGATCTCGAATCATTGCCTAAAGAGCTTATTATTGTTAAAGAATTGGTTTATGATTGTTGCAATTTTGATGTTACGCAACCTCAACCGGAAGCTGAAAGTGCTGATTATGATGCGTACCATTTTCAAATTAACGGAAAGAACATTTGTTACAGAACAGCAAAAATAACTCCAACTAAAACAGGTCAATTTGTAACTTTATGGAAACGTAATACAGCAGGAATAATTGAACCTTTTGATTTTTTAGACACAATTGATTTTGTAATTGTAAGCGTTAGGAAGAATGATTTCCTTGGACAATTTATTTTTCCGAAAAATATTTTACTTGAAAAAGGAATTTTTTCTACGGAATTTAGAGACGGAAAACGAGCCACAAGAATTTATCCGCCCTGGGATGAAACGACAAGTAAACAAGCCCAAAAAACCCAGCAATGGCAATTGAATTATTTTTACAGTATAAATCCTCACCTTGATTTAGAAAGATTCAAAGCTTTATTTTAAAACATAAAAAAAGAGGCATTCACCGTAGCGAATGCCTCTTTTACATTTTAAAGCATGACTTATTTTTTTATAATCTTACTTTTAAAAACAATTTTATTGTTTTCTGTCAAAGTATAAATATAGATTCCGGATTGTAAATGACTTACCGAAACCGCTGTTGTACTTACATCCTGATTTGCATTTATTTCGATAGGATTCGAAACTAAATGACCTGAAATATCATAAATTTTCAATTTCAGATTTTTATCATTATTCGCTTTTACAACCACATTTAAAACATCTGTTGTTGGGTTAGGGAATGCTTGTACAAAATATCCGTTCTTGATTTCATAATCAATTGTAGACAAGTTTGACGACTTTAATTCAAAACGTGCAATTACCGGTCCGTGGTCAGAAGTTGTGTTAGTGTAATTTGAAATATCATTACGTGGATCATAAACGGCGATGGAATTTTGAATGTATTGATCGTTTAATTCATTAGAAATCATAATGTGATCCAGAAATCCGCTTGAACTTAAATAACTAAAAGCTCCAGCCTGACTAATGCCTAAAGTAAGCGCATTATAATTTACAGTATCATCTACAAACATCTTGTAAGACGAAGGATTTGGCGTAATTACTGATGCTTTTACGTCATCATTATAATCTCCTAAAATAATTAAATTAGAATTTGCATAATACAGATCTAAACTGTCTTTTAATACCTGAGCATCGTATTTACGCATGTTGTATCTTGCAATATCTGCTCCGCTGTTTGCACGTGCGTGAAGATCGACTAAATTAAGCAGTTTTTTTACTCCGCCAATGTTTGTTTCTATTTGTACCATATAAGGCAAACGTCCTGAGGAGAAAAAGCTTGCGCCGTTACCGCCCGGATAACTTGGTAAAGTTGTAGTTCCTGCACGAACTTCATCATATAAATCCTTAAACATTACGCGTGTATCTGTTACTGTTGCTGTTTGCGTATTATAGATTACGACTAATTTTTGAGGAGGGAAATTAGGGTCTGCCGGATTAAAAGAATACGACCAAGATGTAGAAATCGTTTTGTCAAATGTTTTTCCGTTGATACTTATTTTTTGAATCAAAGCATCTAAAGCAGGTTCATCAGATACTTCCTGAACGACATAAACATCTGCGTTAAGCTTGTTCATTACTTTAGCAACATTTTCGATTTGTAAAGCATTATCCGTTGGACCAAATTCTATTCCGTCCGTACCTTTAACAGCTGTACCAAAAAACTCTAAATTGTAACTTACAATATCAAAAGTATCTGCTTTTGGAATAGCAGAACCTGTTACAGAACCAATTGTTTTGTTTAAAGAAGTTCCTGTTACTGTAAATACTCCCGAAATCGTTAATGCTTTTACTGAAGGCGTAAATCTCACATAAACAGTTTTTCCTGCTGTTGCATCGGCTTCAGTAACAACAACAGTAGATTGAAATGTACTATTATCTAAAGATATTTGATAATCTGCAGGAGCTGCAATTGTAATATCGTTGTAACCGTTTGCTTTAAAAATAAAAGACTGACTTGCAGAAATTGTATTTGGTAATACGTCTCCAAAATCTAAAATAGGATTTGCCGCTACATAACCTATTTCGTTTGTAATCGCTACGTCGTCTAATGACCATTCTGCGGCAAAATTTGTTCCACCAGCCGTAGTTTGATAAACCCAAGCCAGATAAGTATGATTGGTTTTATAATTTCCTAAATTTATGAATTGTGATTGTGCGTAAGTTCCGGTTGTAGTTGCAAAGTTGCCAGGCAATTCTGTCCAGGTAGCAGTTTCAGGATTACTTGTACCATCATAATCTGTAGAAACCATTAATTTTAAATCAGTTCCTGCATAAAATTTACGTGAGAAGAAAGATAATAACGGAAATTGGCTAAAATTATCTAAACGTAATTTTGGTGAAATCAACCAGTCTTTACTTGCTCCGGTATCAGAATAGCCATTCATAATTACTGCGCCAAGACCTGAATTTATATTTCTTGCTACAGTTGTTGGTATCCATTTATTTAAAGGACCGGCAACATTATATTGTGTCCAGCCACTATTTGTTAAAACATTTGGATCATTAAAACCTTGTACGTAAGGATTAATTCCTGTCCCTGTAAGTGCTACTAATTTTGTAGTTGCACCTGTTGTTTCATGCGATATTTGTCCTGAAAATCCGCCAATTGCATTTGGAGTAAACTTAACATAAACTGTTGGCGTTGCATTTAAATCAAAAGTCGAAGCTGCAAATGTCAACGAAGTTCCAAAAGTAATACCATCACTTGAAATTGTAAAATTTCCTGTTGCAGTTACTGTTACATCTGTAGCAATATTGCTTGCCTGAATTTGGTAACTTGCTATATTTGAATCATAATTAGCTTCTGAAAATCCTAAATCAAGCGCAGTAATTGTTGTTGCTAAAGACGGAATCACAACACTTGATGTTGTAACATCTAATTTATTGGAAACTGTTTGAATATTTCCAAAAAGATCTTCGGAAACAGAGAAAACAGAATAAGTTGTATTAAGTGCTAAACCCGAAAAAGTTTTAGAATACACCTGAGATTGATCAGCAATATTTAAAAATCCTGATTGTAAAGCAGCAAGATCGTCTGCACCATTCCCTGCTTTAATTTGAGCAAGTGTTGGCGTTGCACTTCCAGAGGGTAATAAAACATAATAGGTCTCCCCTGGTTCATCTAATTTATTAGAAAAATCAAAACTTCCGGATAAAATATTTTCTGCTATTGGATAACCAACTTCAGTTATTGGTGCCGTTTTATCACTTCTGATATCGATATTGTCAATAGCAAAAGAAGGACGGGAACCACCTCCGGAAACTTGTCTTGAAATCCATCTTATTTGTACTACAGGCTGATTATCACAATCTGCCGGTAAAGTTACTTTTATTGTTTTTACATTCTGCGGAGTTGTAACAGCCGTGATTTGTTTTACATCATTATTGGAATAAGCAGTTGGCAATAATGTAATAAAATTAGAAGTCGTTCCTACTCTATATTGCAAAACCATTTCATTAATACGAGTATTAGCGGTAGCTGGCGGTACATCATAAGGATTACGAATTGTCATTGCATCAAATTTAACCTGTATGGCAGTTTGTCCTGTCGCATTAAACGCAAAACCAATAGCCAAATCAAGTGAACCCGTATTTAAAAATCCAATTTTACCATCATAATTGTGAAAATTACCACTGTTGGTAACCGCTGTACTGCTGGCAAATAAAGCCCTGTCAGCAGTCAAAGTTGCTCCGGTTAAAAAAGTCGCCCCTGGAGATGTTCCCGCTGTCCATCCTTGAAAACCTGAAGGATAAGTTGTGGATGTAGCAGCTAGCACATTAAAATTTTGTGTATATGGTAATACTTGCGCCGTTGGCATTGTCTGAGCAAAAAGATTACCCGACAAGCAACAAAAAAAACTTAAAAAAGCCATGAAATGGCGTACAGAGTAATTGTTTTTCATACGATTAAAAAATAGAGTTTTTAGAGGTCAAATTTATATACTCTAAAGTTAAGCCAATATTGTGAAACTATAAACTTATTGTTTCTCATTTTATAAACATACTATAACAAGATTCATTTTATTCATGAATTACTTAAACAATTACTACACATACATTGACTTTACAGCATTATGTATTATTGTGAGAATTCCCTCAGTCACACTACTTTAACAAGATAAAACTTTATTTTAGGCACTTAAAACCAATGAAAAAGGCCATCTCAAATTAAGATAGCCTTATATAATTTATACGAAAAAACTTTAAATTGCAGTATAACCACCATCGGCAATTATGTAACTTCCGGTGGTGAAAGAAGATTTTTCAGAACTTAGAAAAACTACTAATTCTGCAATTTCTTCAGAAGTTCCTAAACGGTTCATTGGTGCTTTTGCGGCAATGGCACTCATAGCATCATTGTTAAGATTGTCCTTTAATAAAGCAGTCTCAATATAACCGGGACCAACTGCATTACAACGAATATTTTTAAGTGCATATTCTGCAGCAATATTTTTAGTCAAGCCTACAACTCCGTGTTTTGATGCTGTATATGCAGGACTTAATGGTGCAGCAACTTGACCGTGAATAGAGGCAATATTTACAATACTTCCTCCTCCGTTTTTTTCCATTTGTTCTAACTGGTAACGACAGGCATAAAAAACACCGCTTAAATTTAAGGCAATTACCTTATCCCATGCTTCCGGTTCATATTCTCCCGTAGGTTTTGCCGGACCTCCCATTCCTGCGTTGTTACAGGAAATATCAAGTCGGCCATATTTAGAAACGGTAACTTCAACCATATGCTTATTGTCGCTTGCGCTAGATGAATCTCCTTTTACAAAAAAAGCTTCTCCACCATTATCCTTTATAATTTTTACAGTTGCTTCACCGTGATCAACGTTAATGTCTGAAAGTACTACTTTTGCTCCTTCGCGAGCGTAAGCTTCTGCAACTGCACGTCCAATTCCTGAACCTCCACCTGATACAAAAGCCACCTTGTTTTCTAAAAGTGCCATTTTAATATATTTTAAATTTATACTACAATTTACGAAGATCTTGACGGGCAGCCTCTATGAAAACAGAGTTTAGAATAACATTAACGCAGTTTGCCAATCAAATGTTATTTTAGAAGAAAAGCCCTTACACCAGCTAAAAATTCATTATTTTAAGAGAAGCATTATTCTTCATCTAATTTCATATTTCCGCGATCTTTATGACTTTCAGGATTTGAATTAGGATAACGGTCTGGTGTTACATCTGAGTTTCTGTCTTTGTTCTCGACGGTTTTTTGCGCTTCTTCTTCTGTAGCAACTCCGCGGTTCCCGGTTTCCTTAGTATTTCCTGAGTTATCCGGAACTTTTTTTATTTCTTCGTTTTCATTTCTCGCTCTGTCTACAACTTCTTTATTGCCATCCTGATCTGTTACAACTTCTTTTTTCATCTCTGATTTATGAGATTCTTTATCGTGAGAAATATTTTTCCCTTTAGATTCGTCTATATCTTTTTGTACTCCATTTATCTTTTTTGATCCTAAATTATTAGTTTCCATAATTTTATATTTTAGCGTTAGTATTATAATATTACGAATTCTCACGCTAAAAATTAAGTGCTTTAACATTGCTTTTGGTTTATTTGTCCAATATTTTAATTCCTTATCAAACAAAACTATCTTTGCCCCAAAAAAAGCAAACATGCATAGACACTTCATTCTTTTTAAACCTTATGGCTATTTAAGCCAATTTATCTATGAATTAAAAAGAAAGAAAAAGCTTTTAGGTGAATTACACGATTTTCCCGACGGAACAATGGCAATTGGCAGACTTGACGAGGATTCTGAAGGATTGCTTTTATTGACTACGGACGGAAAAGTAAGCGAACAAATAAGAAGCAAAAAAGTCGATAAAGAATATTATGTTCAGGTTGACGGAATTATAACTCCCGAAGCTATTGAAGAATTACAAAATGGTGTTGAAATAGGTTTTGATGGCGGAAAATACAAAACCAAACCTTGCTCTGCTTTTATTGTTACCGAAATTCCCGATTTTGGACCAAGAGCAAAAAAAATAAGAGATGAACGCCACGGGCCAACTTCATGGGCATCAATAACGGTAAATGAAGGGAAGTTTCGTCAGGTTCGAAAAATGACCGCTGCGGTTGGTTTTCCCACATTGCGATTAGTTCGGGTTCGTATAGGAAATGTATATTTGCAAAACCTGAAAGCCGGAGAAGTTATAGAAGTTCCGGATTTTAAATTAGAAAATGAAACTAATTAGAAAATGTGTCAATTTGAAAATTAGATAATTCTCAAATTTACGATCAAACAATTTAACAATTAACCAAATAAACGATAATGCTAAACGTTGTTCTTGTAGAACCTGAAATCCCAAACAATACCGGAAATATTGGTCGGTTATGTGTAGGTACAGAAAGTAGATTACACCTAATTCATCCGTTTGGGTTTGTGATTAATGATAAAAACCTAAAACGTTCCGGTTTGGATTATTGGGTACATCTTGACGTTACCGAATATCAAAACATCGAAGAATGGATCAGTCAGATTCCGGATCAATCCCGTGTTTTTTTAATGAGTTCCCATGCCGAAAAATCATATCTTGAAACTGATTTTCAGGATGGAGACTGGTTGGTTTTCGGGAAGGAAAGTGTTGGCTTGAGCCAGGAAGTTTTAGCACGTTTCGAAAATCATTTAACGATTCCAATGTCGAAATTAATCAGAAGCTTTAATATTGCGAATTCTGTGGCTTTTGTGGTTGGAGAAGCAAAACGTCAGATTGGTTTAAAAGTTTAATCGTTTATTTGTTTTTATTAATAGCTCCAGAGGAGCGTTATATTTATAGCATTATATTAATTTCCAAACCAAAGCTCCATCGGAGCGATATCTTAATTGTTCAGTTGACAAATAAATATTTCACCCCGATGGGGTTCTAATAAAACACGCTTAACATTTTCTATAAATATGATGTCCCGATGGGACTCAAAAGCTCTTAAGTAATTACAAACTTCCCTTTTTCTGCATCAAAAACAATGTTTTCGTCTTTGAATAAAGTTGCGAAACTTCCTTTTGAAATTAAATGACACGGTTCATCCTGAACTATTAAATCTGGCGTCATAATAATCATTTCGTCGCTTAACTGAATCGCCAAATCAATATCATGCGTGGAGAATAAAATGCATTTTTGAGTTTCCTGCGTTAGTTTTTTCAGCAATTTAAACAATGAAACTTTGTGTAATAAATCAAGATGTGTTGTTGGTTCATCTAAAATAATCAGCGGAGTATCTTGTGCCAAAGCTCGTGCAATTAAAACCTTTTGCAATTGTCCGTCGCTGATTTCGTAATGTTTTTTTTGAGCTAAATGTTCGATTTGAGTTAAAGCTAATGCTTCCCGAACTTTCTCAATATCAGTTTCGGTCAAAGTGCCAATCCAGTTGGTGTAAGGCTGACGACCCAGTGCAACTAATTCAAATACGGAAAGATTACTTGGCGGCAATTTTTCGGTTAAAACCAAGCTTAAATTTTGTGCTAAATCTAAAGGTTTGTAGCTATTTATATCTTTATCATTCAGGAAAACATTTCCTTCTAAAGGTTGCTGGATTCCAGTCATAGTGCGCAACAAAGTCGATTTTCCTATTCCGTTTGCCCCTATTAATGAAATGAGTTTCCCTGATTTTAAATTCAAATTTAAATTCTGGGCAATAGTCACAGTTGCTTTCTTGGACTTATAGCCAATGGTTAAATTTGAGGTTTGTAAAATAGTTATCATTTTTAAAGTTGCTAAGGTTCTAAGACGCTAAGTTGCTAAGTTTTTTTTATGCTGATTTATTTTTAAACACATAGAAACATAGGTCTCTTTTTATTATTAAAAAAGGAAATTAAAATTTACTTGTAAATTAAACATAGCTGCAGTACTAAAATTTTGGAAGCAATCTGAAATATTCATTTACAAACGTTTTTTGACCTTCTTTAAAAATATTAAAACAATTAAAATTTATTATTATTCCTTTTGGTGCTTTTAAAAGCTTCATATAAGTTAGAAGTTGAGCTTGATGTATTGAATTTATTTCGGAAACTGTTTTCAGTTCTACTACCAAACAATTTTCAACAAATAAATCACATCTAAAATCTGCAACTAATTCTTTATTTTTATATAGAATTGGTACTCGCATCTCTGTGAAAAAATTTAATTTTCTTTGTGAGAGTTCTTCCTTTAAACATTGGTGATAAACATTTTCAAGTAGCCCTTTTCCAATTATTTTATGCACTTCTATCGAAGCTCCTAAAACTTCATAAGTTAATTCATCCAAATATTTTTGAGTAATCATAAATCTTTTTAATTGAAATAAAAACTATGTCTCTATGTGTTAAAAAGCAATATTACAAAATATTTGTAAGTTTTTACTTAAAATTTATTTTTCGCATTAACAAATACACTACAACCGGTGCTCCAATTATAGAGGTAATGGCATTAATAGGCAATGTTGTATCTAAGCCCGGTAATTGCGAGGCAATATCGCAAAACAGCATGATTATTCCTCCGTAAAAAAAAGTACTCCAATATAAAACGGCATGATTACTGGTTTGAAAAGTCAGCTTTGCAATATGCGGAACCGCTAATCCTATAAACGCAATTGGGCCAGCAAAAGCCGTTATACTTCCAGCCAGAATACTAGTTGCAAATATGATTGTTAATCTGGCTTTTTTGTAATTCAAACCCATACTTTTTGCGTAATTTTCACCAAGAAGCAATGCATTTAAAGGTTTGATACTGCTCGCACTTAAAAGCAAACCAATCCCTACACAAACTGCCAAAACAGCAATTGATGTCCAGGAAAGATTTCCGAGACTGCCTAACGACCAAAAAGTAAATTTTTGCAATTGTTCTGCTGAACTAAAATAGGTTAAAACTCCAACAATAGCACTTGTAAAACTCCCAAACATAAGTCCTACAATTAAAATTGCCATTGTATTTCGCAAGCGCTGAGCAACTAATAAAACGAGTAATAAAACCGAAACACTCCCTAATGTAGACGCTAACACAAGTCCGTATGGTGATAATAAAATTGAATTTAAAAAAGACGGCAATAATCCTGCGCCTAAAATTACAATTGCAACTGCCAAAATCGATCCTGAACTTAGACCTAATACATCAGGACCTGCAAGCGGATTTCTAAATAATGTTTGCATCAACAATCCGCTTATTGATAATCCTATGCCCACTAAAAAAGCTGTTATTGCTTTGGGTAACCGGTAGTTAATAATTATATACTCCCAAGTCGATTTACTTGCCTGACCGCCTGTTAAACTGGTGTAAACTTCCCTGAAAGGGATTGTAATGGATCCTAAACTTACGTCCAGAAAAAACATGAACAAAAGTGCTAAACCAAGTATGGAAAACAGGATTATATTTCGCTTTTTATTTATCAATGATCTTAGTTTAATTTAGATGCAAAAGTAAATTCATAGCTTGGCAATAAATCAGGATGAAAAATCTTGATATAATCTTTTAAAACTAAATCAGGTCGGCTTGGTGCCAATTCATAATAAACGGTTCCGCCGGTTGCGCCAAATTTACCTTCGAATGTATAAACGTTTTTATTTTTAAAAGCATCAAACTGACTGTAATGCGGATTGGCTTTCTCAATTTCGGCTAAAGATTTAAACGATCCTGAAGCAATCCAGAAATTCGCCGTTTTAGCTTTTACCAATATTTTTTCAAAAGACAATCCTTCACTTCCTGTTCCTTTTAAATCTGACCATAAATAATTGGCATGAGCATCCTTCATAAATTGCGCCACCCAGCTATTTCCTTTTGCAACATACCAAACATCTTCATACATAGAACCATATAACACGGTTGAAGTTGCGGGTTGGTCCGCTACTAATTTTGTTGCCTGATTGTAACTCGTAACAATTTTATCAAACAATTCTTTTGCTTTTTCTTCCTTGCCAAATAAGGCGCCGTAAAGTTTGATCCATTCTGCTTTCCCTAGTGGAGATTGTTCCATCCAATCGGCTTGGATGAATACGTTTAGTCCGCTTTTTTTCAAGTTTTCCAATGCCGGATTATTATTATCGACTCCAAAAGTGACAATTAATTCCGGAGCAATTTCGATTAATTGTTCGATGTTTAATTTTTCATTTTCGCCTACATTTTTAACGGAACCTTTGTCAATTAAAACTCTTGTTTTTTCTGATGAAACATAATCGGTGTGGGGGAAACCCACTAATTTATCTTCAACTTCTAACATTTCCAAGAACGGAATATTTGTTGTTGATGTGACTACAACAGATTCTAACGGAATTTTTATTGTGGTATATTTTTGTAAACTATCAGGAACTTTTGCTTCTTTTTCCTTTAAAACATAAGTGAATTTTGCGTTGGCGTTTGGCCAGGGATCTGTAACGGTTACAACTGAATATCCTTCGTGTTTTATGATCGAAAGTCCAGTTGCATATTCGATGCTGTTTTTTGCAATTTCTAGTTTTGTAATTTCAGGAGTTTCGTTCTTTTTACATCCGATAAGAACAAAAAAGGGTAAAATAAAAATTAATTTAGATAATAAATGTTTCATCTGCAGGTTATATTATTTTAGGAATATGGTTTTGCTTTTAGCTATTTTTACTCGCAATTTGAATGATTAGAATATTATGATTTACATTTTGCCAGTGACAAAGGTAACGCAATTTCTATTTTTTTTGTTTATCTTTATTCTTACAAAAAGCAACAAATACCATCTTCGCCCCATGAATACCATAAAAATAAAAGTTTGCTCTGGCTGTGAATCTTCTTTTAATTGTGGAGATATTTCAGCAGAAAACAAATGTTGGTGCAATGATTTCCCTCCTATCTTTAATCTTTCTGAAGGAGGAGATTGCCTTTGTCCGGATTGCTTTAAAGAAGCTTGCGAAGACAAAATTGATGCTTATGTAGAAACTCTTACACCTCAAAAAGCACTTAAAAACAAAGCGCTATTTTTACCAAAACAAGAAAAACTTATTGAAGGAATTGACTATTATATCGAAAATGGGAACTATGTTTTTAAAGCCTGGTTTCATCTAAAAAGAGGAACTTGCTGTGAAAATGACTGTCGTCATTGCCCGTATTGAATTCTTAATTATAAATTATTAATTATGAAAAATAATGTCGTAAAAGACAAAAGCTTTGATTTTGCTATACGAATAGTTAAACTATATCAAAACTTGTGTGTTGAAAAGAAAGAATTTATACTTTCATAACAATTGCTGCGATCCGGAACAGGTATTGGAGCAATGATAAGAGAAGCAGAACATGCTGAAAGTAAAAATGATTTTATTCATAAATTTGCCATTGCACAAAAAGAGGCAAATGAATCAGTTTATTGGCTGGAATTATTAAAAGCAACTGATTATTTAAATGAAAAAGAATTTGCAAACATTCATAATGACGCAATTACAATATTAAAATTAATAACCAGCATCATCAAAACTACCAAAAGTCAAATCAGTTCTAAACAGACACTTCTTAAAATTAACAACTAACAATTTATAATTAACAATCAATAATAATGATTTACCTAATAACCGGAGGCGAACGATCAGGAAAAAGCAGTTATGCTCAAAAGTTAGCTTTAGAGCTTTCAGATGCACCAATTTATGTGGCGACGGCGAGAAAGTGGGATGCTGATTTCCAGACCAGAATCGACCGCCATCAACAAGAACGTGATGAACGGTGGACGAATATTGAGAATGAAAAATATTTGAGCGAAATTAATTTTACTGCAAAAGTGGCTTTGATTGATTGTGTGACGCTTTGGTTAACGAATTTTTTTACGGATCATAAATATGATGTGAATTTAAGTTTGGAAGAAGCTAAAAAGGAATTTCTTTTAATCGCCAATCAGGAAAATATTACATTGATTATTGTAACGAACGAAATTGGAATGGGCGTTCATGCTGAAACTCACATTGGCAGAAAATTTACAGAATTACAAGGCTGGATGAATCAGTTTTTAGCATCAAATGCCAATGAAGTTGTTTTAATGGTTTCTGGAATTCCGGTAAAGATTAAAGGTTAACAATTGCAAAAATCAATATCAATTGCAAAAAATCAACAATTAAAAGCAATACCCCACATAACTTAAAATATTATTATTATTATTTTTAAATTTCGTTTTCGATGTAATTGAAATTGATTTTTGAAATTGACATTGAAATTATGAGCTATTTAGATGATATCTTAAAATCACGCCGCGATACAAGACATTTTACTACCGATGAAGTCCCTGATGAAGTAATCGAAAAAGCTTTGCAAGCCGGGCATTGGGCTCCATCTGTGGGATTGACAGATGCTACACGATACTATATCATTAAATCTACTGAGGTTAAAAATGCTGTAAAGAATCTTTTTTTAGATTATAATAAAAAAGCGGAGGAATTAACGGATAATACGGAACAAAAGGAGCATTATAAATCGCTGAAACTGGAAGCAATTGAAGAAGCGCCAATTGGATTAATTATCGCGTATGATCGATCTGTGCTGAATCAGTTTACGATTGGAACTGTGGGAAGCAACGAAGCGGTAAAATTCAGCTCGGTTTGTGCGGCGCAAAATATCTGGCTTTCACTTACTGAACAAGGTTTTGGAATGGGTTGGGTTTCGATTTTGAACTATTATGAGTTCAAAAAGATTCTTGATTTACCCGAAAATATTGAACCTTTAGGCTATTTCTGTATTGGAAAACCTGCAACGAATTATGACAATCAACCGATGTTGCAACAATTGCATTGGAAACAAAAATCTGAAGCTCCCATTTGTAAAGAAATTAATAATATTGTAGAAAGTTCTGTTTCAGATTTACCATTAAAAACCAAAACTCAAGTTGAAATTAAAAATGATTTCGCTACTCTTCTACAGCAAAAAATAGATTCTAAGACAAAACCAATTGGTTCTTTAGGAACTTTAGAGACGCTGGCTTTTCAAATGGCAATGGTTTTTGAAACTCTTAATCCGAAAATAATTAACCCTAATATTGTTGTTTTTGCTGCTGATCACGGAATCGCAAATCATGGCGTTAGTGCTTATCCGCAAGATGTTACGCGACAAATGGTAGCTAATTTTCTCGAAGGCGGTGCTGCGATAAATGTTTTCTGCAATCAAAACAATATTAATTTATCTATTGTAGATGCCGGCGTAAATTATGATTTTCCAACAAATGCGAACCTGATAAATGCAAAAATTGCAAAAGGAACTCAGTCATTTTTACATATTCCGGCGATGAGTGAAACCGAATTGCAGTTGTGTTTTGAAAAAGGAAAATCAATTGTTGATAATATTGCCAAAACGGGTTGTAATTGTATTGGTTTTGGTGAAATGGGAATTGGAAATACTTCAACAGCTTCGGTTTTAATGAGCATTTTAACTGGTTTACCTATCGAAGAATGTGTTGGAAAAGGAACTGGTGTTGAAAATGATAAACTTCTTGAAAAACAAAATATCCTTAAAAAGGCAATTGAAAATTATTCCGGTCCAGCCGAATTAAAACAGCAAATCGCCTATTTTGGTGGTTTTGAAATCATGCAAATCGCAAGCGGAATGTTAGCTGCTTTCGATAATAAAATATTGATTTTAGTCGATGGTTTTATTTGCAACGTTGCTTTTTTAATTGCTTCAAAAATAAATCCCGACATTTTAAAAAATGCAGTTTTCTGTCATTGTTCGGCTGAAAAAGCACATGAAAAATTACTGGATTATTTAAATGCAAAACCTATTCTGCATCTGGATTTACGTTTGGGCGAAGGAACGGGTTGCGCGATTGCATTACCTATTTTAAAATCGGCAGAAGCTTTTTTGAATGAAATGGCTAGTTTTGAAAGTGCGGGGGTTAGTGGGAAGTAGTGAAGTCACAGTATTCAGTTTCAGTATTCAGTATTCAGTTGATCAAAATTATTAAATATGCCATTAATTAAAGTTTACATTCATTTTGTTTGGAGTACAAAAAACAGATTTCCATTTTTAGATTCTATTGAATTACGAGAAAAAGTTTGGAAGCATATTCAGGAAAATGCGAAAGAAAAAGGAATCTTTGTTGATTTTATTGGCGGTTATTCAGATCATTGTCATTGCATTATTTGATTAGGAGTTGATCAAAATATTCAAAAAATAATGCAATTGCTTAAAGGAGAATCTTCTTTCTGGATTAATAAAAATAAATTAACGAAACAAAAATTTGAATGGCAAGAGGAATATTTTGCGGTTTCAGTATCAGAATCTATTATAGATAAGGCTAGAGATTATATTAAAAACCAAGAAATTCATCATAAGAAAAAAACTTTTCAGGAAGAATATGATGAAATTATCAGCAAATTTGGGTTTGGTAAATAGAGTTTGGCTAAAGCCATTCTAATTGCGGATTTTTATAACCCAAGATAAATTTGGGGCCTAAAAAAAAAACAATCAATTAAAATTGAATTTGCACACAAACTAAATTGAATTGCCTCCAGATTTATCTGGAGGTTACAGAATTGAACACCACAAAGGCTTTAGCCAAATAAATCAATATTTCGTAATCAAAAAACAATTGAATCATTAACTAAATTTGGCTAAAGCCATTCTAAATGCGAATTTTATACCCCCCAGATAAATCTGGGGGGTATTCAAAAAAACTAATCAATATAAAATTGAATTTGTACGCAAACTAAAATTGAATTGCCTCCAGATTTATCTGGAGGTTAAAGAATTGAACACCACAAGGGCTTTAGCCAAATAAATTATATAAATATCCATGAAAAAAGAATTACACATCTTCTTTACCTCTTTAATGTTCTACACCAGAATTCCGTGCCCGAAAAACATAAATCATCATCCTGATTATTTGAATAAGGCAACTCGTTATTTTCCTTTGATTGGCTGGATTGTGGGTAGTATTTATTTTCTGGGATTCTATCTTTCTTCACTTTTTCTTTCTGTAGAAACTGCAGTAATTATTGCTCTTATTGTTTCTGTACTTACAACCGGAGCTTTTCACGAGGATGGTTTTGCTGATGTTTGTGATGGTTTTGGCGGAGGATGGACTAAAGAAAAAATTCTGCTTATTATGAAAGACAGTGCCATTGGCGCTTACGGAGCGATTGGTTTGGTTTTACTTTTTTTACTGAAATTCAAATTACTTTCTGAATCTGTTTTACTTTTTAAAGGAAACGATCCTGTTGCGCTTTTTCAAATTTATCTATTGTTTATATCTGCGCATGCTTTGAGTCGGCTTGCTGCGATTTCAATTATTTTTACGCATGAATATTCTCGTGAAGATGCTTCGAGCAAAAGTAAACCTATCGCTAAAAATCATACTTGGAAAGAAATTGCAGGTTCGTTTTTCTTTGGGTTAATTCCGTTATTGGTTTTCTCTTATTTTCAATATAAATTCCTTTTTGCTTTAATTCCTGTTTTTATTATGCGCTATTTTTTAGCTCGTTATTTTCAAAAATGGATTGATGGCTATACGGGAGATTGCCTTGGAGCCACGCAACAGGTTTGTGAAGTAGTTTATTATTTAAGCATTCTTTTTATATGGAAATTTATCTAGTTCGTCATACCCAAACCATCTGCGAAAAAGGAGTTTGCTACGGGCAATCAGATATTGGGTTAGCCGAGCCTTTTGAAGCAGTTTTCAAAAATATCGTTTCTCAATTACCACAGGAAGCCATTATTTTTTCAAGTCCATTACAACGCTGTGTAATTTTAGCCGAATACATTCAGAATAATATTAAAACTATTTCGTTTAAGAAAGAGAATCGTTTAATGGAAATGAATTTTGGTGATTGGGAAATGAAAAACTGGAATGATATTTCGCCCGAACAACTTAATCCATGGATGGAAGATTTTGTGAATATTGCTGCTTCAAACGGCGAATCATTTATTGAATTACATGAAAGAGTGGGCAGTTTTTTAGCTGAAATTCCAAAGGAAATAAATACGCCAATTATAATTGTAGCTCATGCCGGAATTATTCGAAGTATTTTATGTCATCAGAGTTTTTTACCATTAAAGGACGCTTTTAACAATAAAGTAGATTTTGGAGACGTAATAAAAATAGCACTATAAATACCATTTTGCTTAGAATTTGGTTTAAAAAGTCAAACAAATTTGAAAAATCGATAATTTTAACTTTATCTTTGCACGAAATTAAGGTTGTGTTCATTTCAAAAACACATTAAAAGGGAATCAAGTTTTAATCTTGAGCTGTTCCCGCAACTGTAAGCTTAGTTCTGAAAAGAATGTTTGTTGTTAACTACAAAACCACTGCTCGCCCCCGCGAATGGGAAGGTAAACAACAAAACGCAAGCCAGGAGACCTGCCTTTATAAACAAATATCGAACTCTCGGGAAAAAGAGTGTAGAAATTATGACTTTAAAAAAACTTTTCGCTTTTTGCCTATTATTGTTGTGCCAAATTATTTGCGCGCAAAGCGATTCTATTAATAAACTGAAAGAGGTTGTCGTTTCTGATGTCAATCTTAAGAAATATTCTAGTTCGCAATCGGTTCAGGTATTAAATGATTCTGTCATTACTAAAAATGAAGCTTTACTTACTGATTTATTAAATTTTAATTCTACTATTTATTTTAAGGAATATGGTCGCGGAATGCTTTCGACAGTTTCTTTTAGGGGAACTACTGTATCGCAAACGGCTGTAATCTGGAACGGAATTAATATCAACTCTCAGATGAACGGAAGTACTGATTTTAATACTATTTCATCTTCAGATTATAATTCGATAAGTGTAAAAGCTGGTGGCGGAAGTGTTATTTATGGTAGCGGAGCCGTTGGAGGAACTGTTCATTTAAATAATGAATTAGGATTTTATAAGCGATTCGAAAATAATTTAAAATTAGACTACGGAAGTTTTAATACTATTGGAATCAACTTCAAAACTAATATTTCTAACGAAAAATGGAGTGCTCAAATTGGCTTTTCTAAAAACAGTTCTACAAACGATTATAAATATTTAAATCTATACACCTGGAAAGGTGAACAGCGATGGAACCAAAACGGTCAATATGATATTATTACAGTGAATGCCAATGTAGGATATAAATTCGACTCAAAAAATAGTTTGAAGTTATATACTCAAACTTCAAATACAGATCGAAACACTTCATTAATATCAGAAACTGAAACTAAAACCAGATATGTAAATGGTTTTAACCGAAACTTATTAGAATATGATGGCGATTTCGAAAAATTTACTACCAATTTAAAAGGTGCATATATATTCGAAAATTACCAATATTACGGGAATATTTCTTCAAATAATTTTACTTACGGAAAAACAGAAAGCCTTATCACAAAAGCTGATTTGGGCTATCAAATTTCTAAATCAACACAAGTAAATGCCATTTTTGATTATAACAAAACCAAAGGCTACGGAAGTGGTGTTGGCGATCATGTCAGGGAAATAAGCTCAGCTGCTTTATTGGTAAAACAAGAACTTTCGGACGACTGGAAAAATGAATTTGGTATCCGAAAAGAATTTACAGATAATTATGAATCTCCTGTTTTATTTTCTCTGGGATCTTCTTATCAGTTTAATAAATTATATGATTTAAAACTGAACTTATCCCGAAATTTTAGAATTCCAACTTTTAATGATTTGTATTGGGAAACGGGAGGGAATCCGGATTTAAAACCTGAAAGTTCTTATCAGGCAGAAATTGGAAATGTCTTCACATTCAAAAATATCTCTTTGACACAAACCTTTTATTACATGAAAATAAAAGATTTATTACAATGGATTCCGGGAAGTAACGGGATTTGGTCTCCGCAAAATACGGATAAGGTAAACAGCTATGGCGCTGAAACATTGTTAAACTGGAAAAAACAGTATGGCAAAAATTACTTTACAGTAAATGCAACTTATGCTTATACGGCTTCCAAAAATGAAGAAACTAAAAAACAGCTTTTTTATGTTCCTTTAAATAAAGTTACAGGATCTGTTTCTTATTCCAGAAACAGAATTTCTGCTTATTATCAATTTTTGTTTAATGGTTTTGTTTATACAAGAGCAGACAATGATCCAACAGAAATTATTAATGATTATAACGTTTCAAATATCGGGATTGATTATGATTTTAAATTTCTGCACACTTTCAAACTTGGTTTTCAAGTACTCAATGTTCTTAATAAAGAGTATGAAAGTCTGGAATACAGACCTATGCCCGGTCGTAATTTTAATATGTATTTAACCTTAAAATTTTAATATATGAAGTTTAGCAAATTATTTTTAATAGCACTTAGCGTTTCGCTATTCGTTTCGTGTTCAAATGATGAAGAAGATAATACTCCAAAAGGAGTTTATGATAATGGTTTTTTTATTTTGAATGAGGGAACTACACAAGGTACTGTTTCATTTTCAAGTAATGACTTAACTTCTTTTACAAAAGACGTTTATTCAACTGTAAATGGAAGTGATATACTTGGGAGATATGCACAAAACATCTTTTTTAACGGAGACAATGCTTATATTATTTCTGGCGGAGCTAACAATATTACAGTAGTTAACAGATATACTTTTAAATTAATTACTAAAATCGAAACGGGTTTACTAAATCCAAGATACGGTGTTGTAAAAGATGGTAAAGCATATGTTACGAACGCAAACACATATTCATACGAAAATGCTGCAACAGGCGATACAGATGATTATGTAGCTGTAATTAACCTGACAACTAATATCGTTGAATCAAAAATTGACTTAAATGCTACTGCTAACAGAGTGGTTTTGAAAGATGGAAAACTTTACATCACTGATGCTTATAATGATAAATTATTAGTAGTTGATATCGCTACAAAAAAACTGGATGCTCCTGTGCAAATTGGTTTTAACGGTGATTGTATTGAAGAAGAAAATGGAGTTCTATACATTTTAAAAGGAGGTTTTGGAAATAGCAGTGAACTTGTAAAAGTAAAAATATCAGACAAAACAACTACTAAAATTACTTTTCCGGAAAGCTTAAGTGGTGCAGGATTTATGGATATTGAAGACAATAAAATTTATTACACAGTAGGAAGTTCTGTTTACACGATGAACACAAATGCTACTGCTGCATCAACAACGGCAATTTTAACATCTCCTGCGACTTATGTTTATGGATTTGCAGTAAACGATGGGCGTATTTATGTTTCACAAGGAAACTTTACAACAGATGGCAAGGCTTACATTTACGATTTAACCGGAGCATTGCAAAAAGAATTAACTACGGGTGTAGGAACAAACGGTTTCTACTTTAATGACTAATTTCTAGTTTAGAATAAATTGTGTTTTTGGAACAATGCAATACTAAAAAAGGCTTTCTATTACTAGAAAGCCTTTTTTATTGGGTTTATATTTTTATTATAATGATCGTAAAAGTCCTTCGGGAGCTTTTTCAATATACATTTGATTCTTGAAACCGTTCATCGCTTTAACATCTGTAAAGTTTTTTAAAACTACACCTTTATCCGTTTGTCCTTTTTTAGTAGTTACTCCTGTAATTTGAGAAATCGCAACATTAAGCAATGGCTCAGATGTATCTCCTAAAACACCCAGATTACTAACACGCTCTAATTGCTCATATGTTGGTTTTAAACCATCTGTATATTCGCCAAAATCAGCTGCATTTACTATTTTTAATACTAAAGGCTGCATTGCATATTTATGATTTGGATTTACGTTTGCTTTTCCTAAACTAGGAGAATCATATATCGTAATTGAACCTACATTTTTACCAACAGTAGTTTCCCCTATTTGAATTACTGAAATATAAGGAACTAAACCGTTTATTACTAATTCACTTGCAGAAGCTGTTCCGCTTGTTGTTAAAATATAAATTTTACTTAAATTAAGACTATTAATTGCTACACCATCCATATTATTAACAAATCTATTGTTAAGCGACTCGGCATCCTTGTCTGCGAAATAGGCATTAATTTTTGCATTCCACTTTTGTTTAGCAAAAATCTTATCTGTAAACTGACCCGTAATCATACTTGCCAAACGCGTCGCTGTCTGGATAGATCCACCTCCGTTATATCTTAAATCAAGAACAAGATCTGTAATTCCTTGTGCTTTTAATTCGGCGAAAGCCGCATTTAGCTGCGCATCATAATAAGCATAAAAACCATTATACATTAAATAACCTATTTTATGACTTCCTGAAGTAATTACTTTATTGATAAAAACAGGATTTTCATCTAAAGTTGTTTTCACTAAAGAAACTGTTTTTCCGTTAGATTCAAAAGTAGTTCCATTATAGGCCACCATATTAAATGTGTAACTATCAGCCGCTAAAAGAGACTGATAATTGGAAACCGTAAGTTGCGTTCCGTTTACTGCTGTAAAAAGATCACCACGTTTGATATCTTTTTTTGATGCATCAGAGTTTGGAATAATATAACGAACGTAACCTACTAAATCAGTAGTACTGTTAGGCTTATAACTTAGTCTGAAATCTACACCATCATTTTTTGAAGTTCCCTGCAGTTCCTGTTCTAAAACAGTATAATCATCAACAATCCAGCTAAAACGATCAATTGCCTGACCTTTAGGGAATTTACTAATAGGTTTATTCAATAAATCCTGAAATAAATCTTCCGGCTTAGAATATCCTTTTAAAAAGGAATTAAGCCCTTCTTCACGATCATCAGCTAAATTTGGCACATCGGCTTGCCATAAATAATAGTCATTTAATCCTTCCCAAATAAAATTATTTACCTGCAAATCACCAGAAACAGCAACATCATCCTGATCCTCACAAGATTGTAAAGAAAAGGCAAGTATAAACAATAGCAGTACGCTCTTTAAAATTGTTCTCATATAGTATGTATCTATGTAGTACTAACGTAAAAATAGTATCTTTAGTTTTAACATTGATAATTTTAAAGTATTTTTTATTATAAAATTTTCATATCTGTTGTAACAAAAATAATAGTGCCTCGTCTTGACTATATAAGCTTCCTTATAATGGTTTATTAATAAAAAAAATGACTGTGAATTTATCGTCTAGACGATCTAAAAAAGAAGCTTATAACAACCAACCAAAAATAAACCATAGATGAACCAAAGTGCTTTTATAGAATTAATAAATCCTTTTAAAGACAAAGTTTTTCGTCTGGCAAAAAGATTATTAACCAGTACTGAAGAAGCCGAAGATGCAACTCAGGAAGTAATGGTAAAATTATGGAACAAGAAAGAGAGTTTAGATTCTTATGGCAGCGTCGAGGCATTAGCAATGACAATGACAAAGAATTATTGTCTGGATCAATTAAAATCGAAAAGGGCAGGAAATCTTCAAATCGTTCATAATAATTACACAGATCGTGAACCACAATTAGATAAAAAACTGGAGGATTCGAATAGTTTAGAATGGGTTCAAAAAATAATAAGCCAGTTGCCTGAACAACTACAAATATTAATACAGTTACGCGATGTTGAACAATATGAGTTTGATGAGATCGCAAAAATTGTAAACATGAATGAAACGGCTATTCGGGTAGCACTTTCACGAGCGAGAAAAAAAATTAGAGAATCAATGCTTAATACACACCGTTATGGAATTCAATAAAATAGAAGATATATTAGAAAAATATTTTGAGGGAGAAACCAGTATTGCCGAAGAAAATGAATTAAAAGAATATTTTTCTTCATCAAATGTTGCGCAGCATTTAGAACAATACAAACCTATGTTTGGTTATTTCTCTCAGGTAAAAGAACAGAAATCGACGCAGGAAATCCCACTCAAAACTAAGAAACGAAATGTGGCGTGGTTATCAATTGCGGCTTCGGCTGTTGTTTTACTCGGAGTAGGAACTTATTTTTATGTTAGCGAAAAAAATGCAACTCAGGTTGTAGCGCAATCAGAACTAGGAACTTATGACGATCCGGAAGAAGCTCTTGCCGCAACGCAAAAAGCTTTAGCCTTATTATCAAACAAAGTTAATGTAGGTATTGAAAGTGTACAATACATTAACGAATATGAACAATCAAAAAACAAAATTTTTAAACAGTAATTTAAATCAATCAAAAATGAAAAATTTCATCATAACACTAGTTTTCGCATTCGTTAGTCACGCATTTTATGCACAAGGTGCATTTGACAAATTTGATGGTCAGGACGATGTAACCTCAGTAATTGTCAACAAAAAAATGTTTGACTTAATGAGTAAGGTAAAAGTTGATGCTTCTGATAAGGAAACTCAACAATATATTAAGCTGATTAAAAAATTAGATTACCTAAAAGTGTTTACCACTAAAAATCCTAAAGTTGAAGCTGAGATGAAAGCATCTGCTGAAAAATATGTAAAAACAGCCGGTTTAGAGGAGTTAATGCGAATTAATGACGGTGGCAGAAACGTAAAAATATCTGTAAAATCAGGAGCAACAGATTCTCAGGTTAGAGAATTATTAATGTATGTTGATGGTGCTAAAAACGAAGAAACTGTTTTATTATCACTAACAGGTAATTTTGATATCAACGAAATTTCAGTACTTACAGATAAGATGCAACTTCCTGGTGGCGCTGACTTAAAAAAAGCCTCTAAAGGTAAAAAATAATATGAAAATCAACATTTTTACCTCAGCCCTTTTAGTATTACTAACTTTAATAAGTTGTAATTCTAACCCATCATTACAGCGCTATTTTGTAGAAAATACAGATAACAAAGATTTTATCGCGCTTGATGTTTCGCCTGATATTTTAAACTTGGAAAAAACAAAATTATCTGCCGAACAAAATGAAGCTTTGAAATCATTCGATAAAATGAACATTTTAGCTTTTAAAGCAAATGCAACAAACCAAACTCAATTTGAAACAGAAAGAGCAAAAGTTAAAGCGATTTTAAAAGATCCGAAATACCAGGAATTAATGAAGTTTGGTTCAGGTAAAGATGGCGCATCAATAAGTTATGTAGGGACTGACGATAACATTGAGGAATTCGTAGTTTTTGCGAACAGAAAAGAAAATGGTTTTGCAGTTGTTCGTGTTTTAGGAAAAAATATGAACCCAAACAATATCATGACCTTAATGTCCGTTTTGAAAGAATCAAAAATCAACATGGAACAATTGAAACCTTTGCAGGAACTTATAAAAAAATAATATTTCTATCTTACTTTAAAACGAAGAAAGCTCCTATTTTGGAGCTTTTTTTATGTAAATTCTATTTAAAAATAAAAAATAAGATATTTCGGTTATATTTGAAAATAAAAAAAATGCTTCAAAAAATATTAATCCTTTCTTTTATATTTTTTTCTTTTTCTTCAAAAGGTCAAAACTTAACTAAAATTGCAGACAGTATAAGGATAAAAAATAATATTCCTGAAATGGCTTTTGCGGTAATTTCAGCTACAAACATAATCGAAAAACAAGTTATTGGTTGTCATAAAATTAGTTCTGATATAAATGCTGACAATGCTAAAATTACTGATTATTTTCATTTAGGATCAAACACAAAAGCAATCACAGGTTTTATTGCAGCCACTTTGGTAGAGCAAAAAAAACTTAACTGGAATACTAAATTTTTCGATCTATTTCCTGAATGGAAAAAAACAAGTAACAATGAATTTTATGCAATTACTCTCGAAGATTTATTATCACACAGAGCACATATACCATCTTATAATAGCGGCGAAGAATATCAAAAACTTCCTGAATTCAAAGGATCATCATCTGAAAAAAGAAAGCAGTTTTGTGAATATATTTTAAAAAATGAACCTACAAAAACTAATTCTGAAATTTACACTTACTCAAACGCCGGCTATAGCATCGCAGCTTTAATGATGGAAAAAGTAACAGGAAAAAGCTGGGAAGTTTTAATAGATGATATATTGTCAAAAAAATTGAAATTGAAATACAAACTGGGTTGGCCTAATAGATACGAATTAAATCAACCTTGGGGACATTGGATTGAAAATCGCACTTTAGTTCCTGTTCCTCCAACAGATACCTATCATCTATATCTCGCTGAACCTGCCGGAGATATTAGTATGCCAATCACCGACTATGCAAAATTTATACAACTTAATTTAAGAGGATTATCAGGATCTAAAGCTTTTATTAAATCTGAAACTTATGACTTTTTGCACTATGGAAAAGAGGAATATTCAATTGGTTGGGCTAACACAAATTCTGAAAAGGAAAAAACTTCTCAGCATTCAGGATCAGACGGAACTTTTTTTAGTTTTACTCAAATTGATTACAATAAGAAATTAGCTTATATCATTTTAATAAATTGTGCAACCGAAGAAGCACAAAATGCTTTATTTGATCTTCTTAAAATCATGAAAAGTAAATATTAGCATAAAATTAAATAGCAATTTTTATGCAACAATTTTGGAAGATTAGCCTGAATAATATTGTTGCGTTTTACTTTTATCTGAACCGAATTTAATTATATTTGCGACTCACCAATTAATGATTAAATTAAAACCATGGTACAAAAAACATCGAATGCCTTTATAGCGGCATCTTGGGTAGCTCTTGGAGCAGGAACAGTAGGATTTATAGTTGGACTTGCAAGAGCCGAAATGTTACTAAACGAAAAAGGTTATTATTTTACTGTTTTAATGTTTGGTCTTTTTGCGGTAGTTTCATTGCAAAAAAGTGTTAGAGACAGACTTGAAAAACTTCCTGTAACTGATATTTACTACGGAATTTGCTGGTTCGGAACTCTTTTATCAATTGTTTTATTGGTAGTAGGATTATGGAATGCTACAATTTTACCAAGCGAAAAAGGTTTTTATGCTTTTGCTTTTTTATTAGCATTGTTTGGCGCTATTTCGGTACAAAAAAATACAAGAGATAATATGTCGTTATCTAATGAATAATATTTAAAACATATTAATTAAACCAACTTCCAAAAATTAACCACAAAAAAAGCTCCAAATAATTGGAGCTTTTTTTATATCAGGATTCGAGTTATTATTTACTCAAATACATTTTTCTTCTTGAATACAATTCGTAGAATTGATCGTCTTTTAAGTCATCAATAAACAAGATACTTTCTCCTGTCGATTTCATTTCTGGTCCTAATGCTTTATTTACATTATGGAATTTACTGAAAGAGAAAACCGGCTGTTTGATCGCGTATCCTTTTAATTGCGGATTAAAGTCAAAATCAGTTACTTTATTGTGTCCTAACATTACTTTCGTAGCATAGTTTACATAAGGTTCTCCGTAAGCTTTTGCAATAAACGGTACTGTTCTGGAAGCTCTTGGATTTGCTTCGATAATATAAACCGTATCATCTTTTATCGCAAACTGAATGTTGATTAAACCAACTGTTTTAAGCGCTCTTGCAATTTTTACCGTATGATCTTTTATTTGCTGCATCACGAATTCTCCCAAGTTAAAAGGAGGCAATGTCGCATTACTATCTCCAGAGTGAACTCCGCAAGGTTCGATATGCTCCATAATTCCTATGATGTAAACATTACCATCAGCATCACAAATTGCATCTGCTTCAGCTTCGATTGCTCCGGCTAAATAATGATCTAAAAGCAATTTGTTTCCTGGAATCGTTTTCAATAAGTTGACAACATGCTCTTCCAGTTCTTTTTTGTTAATTACAATTTTCATTCCCTGACCTCCTAATACATAAGAAGGACGAATCAATAACGGGAAGTCTAAAGTATCTGCTAATGCAGAAGCCTCATCAGCTGTTTCAGCAATTCCAAATTGTGGGAAAGGAATGTTTAACTCCGTTAATAACTCAGAGAAACGACCTCTGTCTTCGGCTAAATCAAGTGCATCAAAACTAGTTCCGATGATTTTTACTCCGTATTTAGATAATTTTTCAGCCAGTTTTAAAGCCGTTTGTCCACCTAATTGAACAATAACTCCTTCAGGTTTTTCATGCTGAATAATATCGTAAATATGTTCCCAGAAAACCGGTTCAAAGTATAATTTATCAGCTGTATCAAAATCTGTCGAAACCGTTTCAGGATTACAGTTGATCATGATCGTTTCATAACCACATTCTTTTGCCGCTAAAACTCCGTGAACACATGAATAATCAAACTCAATTCCTTGTCCAATTCTGTTAGGTCCTGAACCCAGAACGATAATTTTCTTTTTATCCGTTACAATGCTTTCGTTATCTACATAACGCTCGCCATTTGCTTTTTCAATTTCAGCTTCAAAAGTAGAATAATAATACGGTGTTTTTGCTTTAAATTCAGCCGCACAAGTATCAACCAGTTTAAAAACACGATTAACATTCTTCTCCATACGCAAAGTATGAACTTCACTTTCTAAGCAATTTAACATGTGAGCAATTTGTCTGTCGGCAAAACCTTTTTGTTTCGCTTCAAGCAAAAGTTCTTTTGGAAGAGTACCTATTTTATAGTTCGAAATTTCTTTCTCTAAAGTATAAAGCTCTTCATATTGTTTTAGGAACCACATATCGATTTTTGTGATTTCATGAATACGGCTCAACGGAATTCCCATTGCAATTGCATCATAAATTACAAAAACACGATCCCAACTTGCAAAAGTCAGTTTCTCTATAATCTCTTCGTAGTTTTTATATCCTTTTCCGTCGGCCCCTAAACCGTTTCTTTTAATTTCAAGAGATTGAGTTGCTTTGTGTAAAGCTTCTTGGAACGAACGTCCAATTCCCATTACCTCACCAACAGATTTCATCTGAAGTCCTAAAGTTCTGTCAGCACCTTCGAATTTATCAAAGTTCCAACGAGGTATTTTTACAATCACATAATCAAGAGTTGGTTCAAAAAGAGCCGAAGTTGATTTTGTAATTTGGTTTTGCAATTCATCAAGATTGTATCCTAGAGCAAGTTTAGAAGCAATTTTAGCAATTGGATATCCGGTTGCTTTTGATGCTAATGCAGATGAACGAGACACACGAGGATTGATCTCGATTGCTACGATATCTTCTTTTTCGTCTGGTGAAACTGCAAATTGTACGTTACAACCTCCCGCAAAATTTCCAATACTACGCATCATTAAGATCGCATAATCACGTAATTTCTGGAATGTTTTATCAGATAAAGTCATCGCTGGTGCAACCGTAATCGAATCTCCGGTATGAATTCCCATTGGATCCATATTTTCGATCGAACAAATGATTACAACATTATCATTTTTATCTCTTAAAAGTTCTAATTCATATTCTTTCCACCCCATCAAAGCTTTGTCAATCAAAACTTCGTGTATTGGCGAAGCTTCAAGTCCGCGAGTTAAAAGCTCATCAAAATCTTCTTTTTTGTAAACAATTGCAGCTCCTGTTCCTCCAAGTGTAAACGAAGGACGAATTACAAGCGGGAAACCAAATTCCTGAGCAATTTCTTTTCCTTCTAAGTACGAAGTAGCCGTTTTTGCAGGTGCAGTTGGTACATTTATTCTTTCTAAAAGCTGTTTAAACTGCTCTCTGTCTTCCGTAATATTAATAGCGTTTACATCAACTCCAATTAATCGTACTCCGAAATCCTGCCAAATTCCTTTTTCTTCAGCTTCCAAACATAAATTCAAAGCTGTTTGTCCGCCCATTGTAGGCAAAACAGCATCAATTTGTGGATGTTCTTTCAGAATTTCAATAATCGATTTTGTAGTTAAAGGTTTCAAATATACATGATCCGCCATTGTTGGGTCGGTCATAATAGTTGCTGGATTTGAGTTTATCAAGATAACTTCAATTCCTTCTTCACGAATAGAACGTGCAGATTGAGAACCTGCATAATCAAATTCGCAAGCTTGACCAATAACAATAGGTCCTGAACCTATTATTAAAACGGATTTTATTGATGTGTCTTTAGGCATTTTATTTGTATTGTGTAGTTATATAAAAGTACTTCAAAAAACATTCATAGATTATTCTAAACTAGAATGTTACAGGTTTTTTTACCGACAAGGTATAAAAAAAGGCGATACTAAAAAAAGTAACGCCTTATTTATGTTTATACAAACATTATTTTTTGTGTCTAGGTTCGCTAGAAACAGTCAATTTATGTCTTCCTTTAGCTCTTCTACGCGCCAGAACTTTTCTTCCATTCGCAGAAGCCATTCTGTCCATAAATCCGTGCTTATTTCTTCTTTTTCTTTTCGATGGTTGAAATGTTCTTTTGCTCATTGCTTTGTATCTTTAAAATGGTGTCTATTATCTGTTTTTCTGTTTTGAATATCGTTATTCCAAAACCGAGTGCAAATATACAAAGACTTTTTTTTCTCGCAAGCACTTTAATAAAAATATTTTTAATTCATTTTACTATATTTGCAATCACAAATATACATCTATTATGTTTCACAAAAATATTAAGCTTATTTTAGCCGGACTTCTTGTAGTTGCTGGCATTTATCAATTTACAGAGAGTAATATCGGGAACGGAATATTCCTTATTTTATTGACTGCAATTCCAATATTTCTTTACTTTAAAAACGAATTTATCCTTTTAGCCTTCCTTAAATTAAGAAAACAAGATTTTGAAGGCGCTAAAAAATGGCTGGCATACATCAAAAACCCGGAAGCTGCTTTAGTGCGAAAACAACAAGGATACTTTAATTACCTTCACGGAATCATGCTTTCTCAAACAAATATCAACCAAGCCGAGAAACATTTCAAAAAAGCTATCGAACTTGGACTATCAATGGATATGGATTTAGCCGTAGCAAAATTAAACCTTGCAGGAGTTGCAATGTCACGCCGAAGAAAACTTGAAGCAACAAACCTTTTAAATGAAGCTAAGAAATTAGACAAACAAGGAATGCTGAAAGAGCAAATCACAATGATGAAAGATCAAATGAAGAAAATCTAAATTTCTTTAAATTCCAAAATATTTTAAAAATCCCAAATTCCAATCGTGAGTTTGGGATTTTTTATTTTAAATTTCAGAGGTTTGATTTTAGATTTTTAAAATTTGATTGTCACTCTGAGCGAAGTCGAAGCTAAACCCAATCTTGTCATTTCGAAGAATGAGAAATCACACAAGTAAATCGACAACGATTACGCAACGAAACCCGACAAGTTTTTAAAACCTGTCGGGTTTACTATGCACGTAAAGGCTTCTAACCATTAAACATTTGGAATTTGGAATTTGGAATTTGGAATTTGAAATTTGGAATTTGGAATTTAAAAAATTCAGAATTTAATCCTCTAAGATTATCGAAGGCAAATTCTCATTCAGCCATTTGTATTTATTCAGGATCATAATATGCGTTCCGCCTTTTACTACAATACAATTGTTGATATACTTAATAGGAAAAACATCGTCCTGATCGCCGTGAATATGAACAACCTTGGCATCAATCTCGTTTCTATTCCATAAAATGACAGACTCAACAGCCCATTGTAAATATTTAAGATCACGAACCGCTAAAAACTTCTCGTATAATTTAATTCGTTTATTGATTTTTTCTCCAAAAGAATATTTCGCAAGATTCTCAATATTCAAAATTAACTTCATCGGAATCAGCTTATAAGCCTTTGTAGTTTTTCCGATTTTCATTCGTCGCGGAAATTCCGCATTACTTCTCACACTCGAAATAATAATCACTTTTCTTACTTCGATATGTTTTGCGATTTCCTGAACCAGGATTCCACCAAACGAAACTCCAATTAAAACCGGATTTTCGTGTTTGATATTTTTACAGATTCGGAGTGCATAATCCGTCAAAGATTCTTTTGCTTTTGGGATTTCCCATTCTAACATACATACTTCAAAAATAGACTCATCTAATATGATTCTTTCAAAAATAGCCGGACTAGCCGCCAAACCGGGCATAAAGTATACAGGAATTTTACTCATTTGATAGAAAATGGATTAGGATTACAGCTCGTATTTTCAAGCTAAAATTACTTTTTTTAGCAATATGCATGCAAATCTTACACCATAATATTTTTTTAATAAAATAAAATTACAAAAAACCCTAAATGTTAAACATCTATTACGTCTTCAAAAATAATTTTATATTGAAAATCAAATGATTACCTTTGCAGTCATAATAATCAATATTTAACAAATCTTCCAAAGGTCTGTTATATAATATTATGAACGTTCTTTTTCTATTATTTTTTAATTCAATCCCCAAAACATGACTAATATGGAACCTATTGAAACTATGGAAATCAAAGACAATACTTTTGCAAGACAATTTGAAACCATAGTCCCTGAAGGATTACTTTCTGTTGAATATTCATTTCAGGAAAAGAAAATCTTCCTGACAAAAATCAACAAACCTGAAGGGTATGAAAATCAAGCAATAATTGATCAAGTGCTTAAAAGCATCATGGACATTATCATTGAAAAGAAATTTAAACTAATGCCTATTCATCCCAGAATCGTATTATTCATCAAAAAAAATCCTGTGTACAAAGAACTACTTCCACCGGGAATCCGAATTTAATTTTAAAATAACAAATAAGGCTCAGCCACAGCCCACCGATAACCATGTAAATAAGTAACATTGTTAATCCGGTGACTAAGTCTTTGATATAATTCATTAAGGTTACACAAATAAACCTATATGTCTCAAATTTTAAACAAAAAAAGCACAAGAATTAACTTGTGCTTTTTACTATTTATTTATTTAAGCAAAATTACTTTTCGATCTCTTTCATAGAATCCATTTTTTTATGCGCTAAGAAACCTGCAACATCTTCAAAATGTTCTTTCACACGTTTGTTTCCAAACTCAAAAACTTTAGTTGCTAATCCGTCAAGGAAATCACGATCGTGAGAAACCAGGATTAAAGTTCCGTCAAAATCACGCAATGCATCTTTAATAATATCTTTTGTCTTCATATCTAAGTGATTTGAAGGCTCATCCAGAATCAATAAATTCACTGGTTCAAGCAATAATTTAATCATTGCCAAACGCGTTTTTTCTCCTCCTGAAAGTACTTTTACTTTCTTGGTAATATCATCGCCCTGAAACATAAAAGCTCCAAGAATATTTTTAATCTGAGTTCTTACATCTCCCACCGCAATTGCATCGATAGTTTCAAAAATGGTAGCATTTTCATCTAATAATGAAGCCTGATTTTGGGCAAAATATCCAATTTGTGAATTATGTCCAATTTCTACACTTCCTTCATCGATACCTATTTCTTTCATAATCGCTTTGATCATAGTCGATTTTCCTTCACCATTTTTACCTACAAAAGCAACTTTTTCACCTCTTTCGATAACAATATTAGCATCTTTAAAAACGACATGATCTCCGTATGACTTAGAAAGTTCTTTTACCACTACAGGATATTGTCCTGAACGTGCTGCCGGCGGGAATTTCAATTTCAATGCAGAGTTATCTACTTCATCAACTTGTACAATCACCAGTTTCTCAAGCATTTTAACACGTGATTGAACTGCATCTGTTTTAGAGAATGTTCCTTTAAAACGATCAATAAAAGTTCTGTTATCAGCAATCATTTTTTGCTGTTCATCATATGCTTTTTGCTGGTGAATACGACGATCTTTTCTTAACTCTAAATAATGAGAATATTTTGCTTTATAATCGTAGATTCTTCCCATGGTAACCTCGATAGTACGATTTGTGATATTATCTACAAATGCTCTATCGTGGGAAATTACCACAACTGCTTTTGCCTGAGTTAATAAGAAATCTTCTAACCATTGAATACTTTCAATATCCATGTGGTTGGTTGGCTCATCCAGTAAAATCAAATCCGGTTTTTGAAGTAAAATCTTCGCCAGTTCAATTCGCATTCTCCATCCTCCTGAAAATTCAGATGTCTGACGTGTAAAATCTTCACGCTCAAAACCTAAACCAACTAAAATCTTTTCAACTTCAGCTTCGTAATTTACTTCTTCGATTGCATAAAATTTCTCGCTTAAGTCAGAAACTCTTTCGATTAATTTCATGTAAGCATCACTTTCATAATCTGTACGAACGGTTAATTGCTCGTTGATTTCATCAATTTCGGCTTTCATTTTAAAAATTTCACCAAAAGCTTTTGATGCTTCTTCCATTACAGTTGCACCATCCTGAGTTAATAAATGCTGAGGCAAATACGCCACAATAGCATCTTTAGGAGCAGAGATACTTCCGGTAGAAGGCTTGCTTTGACCGGCAATTATTTTTAAAAGTGTCGATTTACCCGCACCATTTTTACCCATAAGGGCAATTTTATCATTTTCATTTATAGCAAAAGAAACATCGCTAAATAGTGTAGTTCCACCAAACTGAACCGAAATATCGTTAACTGTAATCATTTAGATTTTAGATTTTTAGACCGCTTAGATTTTTAGACTTCTCAGCAAGTATTTTTTGAAAGCGCAAAGATAGATTAATTAGATAATTAGGCAATTAGAATTCTGAATTTTTAGATTATTGAATTGTCCGAAATTAGTAAAAGAGATTAAACTTCGGGCAGTAAACTCTAAAAATCTAAGAAATCTAAAAAATCCAACAATCTAAGAAGTCTGATAAAATTCCCAAATGTTTCCAGAAACAGAGGTTTATTTTGAACTTGTATTCTTACATTTGAAATACATAAAACAGGCAAGGATGAAAATTTTAATAATAGAAGATGAAGCTGGTTTACGTGAAGTAGTGCAACAATCACTTGAAAAAGAAAAATACATAGTAGAAACGGCACATGATTATATTTCAGGATTAGACAAATTAGGCGCATATGATTATGATTGTATTTTAATCGACATTATGCTGCCTAACGGAAATGGTCTTGATTTACTTCAGGAATTAAAACGACAAAAAAAGCAAAGTGCAGTTATTATAATTTCGGCAAAAGATGCTGTTGATGATAAAGTAAAAGGACTGGATCTGGGTGCCGATGATTATTTAAGCAAACCATTTCATTTATCTGAATTGCATGCCCGAATCAAATCGGCAATTAGAAGGAACAATCATAATGGAGATAATTTGATCGTTTACAAAAATGTCACGCTTTCTCCCGAGCAAAGAACTGTTGCTATAGATAATAAGGAACTAATCCTGAACCGAAAGGAATTTGATTTACTGTATTATTTTATCATCAATCCTAACCGATTAATTAATAAAACCGCTATTGCGGAATATGTTTGGGGCGATCACACAGATCAGGCTGACAATTTAGATTTTGTATATTCGCAGATTAAAAATTTACGAAAAAAACTAAAAGAAAGTGATGCCGAAATTGATATTCAGGCGGTTTACGGTATTGGTTATAAAATGAATTAATGAAATTACAAAACTACACACTTCGCTATCTCGCCATAACATTATTGCTTGTAATCCCAATTTGGGCAGGAATTTTTTATGTGCTAATTCTCGATGAAGTGTATGACAATATTGACGATGATTTAAAAAACTCTAAAATTATAATTGTTCGTCATGCTTTTGCAAACAAAGAATTATTGAATTCACCTGAATTTGGAATCAATAAATTCACGATAAAGCCACTTCCTAAAGGTCAATATTCTCATAAAGAAGAGTTTTCAACCTTAAAAGAATTCATGGAATATGATAATGACAACGAACCCATCAGAACATTAAAAACGGTATTTGATGATGACAAAGGCAACTCATATGAATTAATTATAAAAGCTTCGATCGTTGAAGAAGATGAATTATTAGAAGATTTATTTTTGGCGTTAATAGGTTTATATGTTATGCTTGTAATTAGCATATTGCTGGTAAACCGTTTACTTTTAAAAAGAATCTGGAAATCATTTCATGTTATTTTAGATAACCTAAAAGAAATTAAATTAGGAACCGGCAGCAAATTAAAACCTATAAATTCTTCGATAGATGAATTTATTATTTTAGAAAAAGAGGTCGAAAAAATGTTGACCAGAAATGAAATGTTATACGCAAGTCAGAAGCAATTTATCGAAAATGCTTCCCACGAACTACAAACTCCTCTGGCAATAAGCATTAATAAACTTGAATTATTTGCTGAGAACAATATTCTTCCTGATGAACAAATGATGGAATTAGGAAAAATAACAGATACATTAAATCGATTAACAAAACTGAACAAATCTTTATTAATGTTATCCAAAATAGAAAACCAGCAATTTTCTGAAGAAAAAAACATTAACTTTAATGAGCTCGTTTTATTATTAGTCGAAGATTATGCTGATTTGTCAGATTATAAAAAAGTAAAAATCACCGTAACACAAAATGATTCTTTGCATTTCATGATAAACAAGGGATTAGCAATAGCATTGATTAGTAATCTATTAAAGAATGCCATAATCCATAATCATCCTAATGGTTTTGTAAACTTCATCATTAACAAAAACGATATCATAATTTCGAATAGTGCAAACAATTCTCCATTAAATCCTGAAGTAATTTTCAACAGATTCTATCGCCACACTACAACTAATGAATCAACAGGTTTAGGATTATCGATTGTAAAATCTATTATAAACAATTATTCAATTACTATAGAATATCTGTTTACCAAAAACCATCAGTTTAAAATTATTTTTCCAAAAAAGTAGTCTTTTTATTATTCTTTCCTAATTGTTTCCAAATTCAGGTATTAATCTTGTATCAGAATTTAAACATACAATTATGAAAACGAAATTAAATTTGGCTACATGCCTAATTGCAGGATTAGCATTTGGATTTTCAGCAAATGCACAAAAAACAACAATTACAAAAGCTGCTTTGCCAGCAAATGCTCAGACTTTTTTAAAAACTCATTTCGCAGGACAAGAGCCATCTTACATTATTAAAGATAAAGAAACTTTCTCCACAGATTATAAAGTTCAGTTTACAAACAATACTGAGGTAGAATTTGACGGAAAAGGAAATTGGGAAGAAGTTGATGGAAATCATACTGCAATTCCTGCTGCAATAATTCCTAAAACAATTGCAACTTATTTAAAAGCAAATTTTGCTAACACAACAGTAACCAAAATCAGTAAAGACTATAATGGTTATGAAGTAGATATAAACAACGGATTAGAACTGGAATTTAACTCTAAAGGCATCTTTACAAGAATCGACAATTAAGCATTTACATTTTAAAAACACCATCATGAAAAAAATATTATTATCAGGTTTTATCGCCTTATCACTTTTATTCACTACAACATCTTGTGACAGCGATGACGACGATCGCGAAACAGTAATTACAGCTACGGATTTACCACAAACGGCAAGTACATTTATTACAACATATTTTCCTAATGCTACTTATCAGGTAATAAAAAAACAGGACAAACCAGATGCAGACGGCTCTATATATGATGTTTATTTAACAAATGATTTTGAAATTGATTTTGATGCTAATGGAAACTGGATTGACATTGATGGAAATCATCAGGCAATTCCTGTTGAGTTGATTCCTGAAAAAATCAGCATTTATATCACAACAAATTATCCAAACCAGTTTGTAACTTCAATTGACAATGAAAAAACTTTTATTGAAGTTGAACTTTCTAACAATCTTGAATTAGTTTTTGATCTTCAGGGAAATTTTATCCGAATTGATAAATAAACACGCAATTACAGAAATCATAAGCTCCGAATTTAATTTCGGGGCTTTTCTTTTTTAAGATATTTCGTTTTTTAATTTATACCAATATTCTTACCTCTTTAAAAATTTAATCTTATCTTGTATAAGAATCAAAAATCAGTAATATATGAGAACGAAATTGAACGTGATAGCCAGTCTAATTACAGGATTACTATTTGGACTTTCAGCAAATGCACAAAAAACAATAATTAAAAAAGAAGCTTTACCTGCAAATGCTCAAACTTTCTTAAAGACTCACTTTGGATCAAAAAAACCCAGTTATATAATTGAGGACAAAGAAATCCTTTCTACAGAATATAAGGTTCAATTTGATAATAAAATGGAAATAGAATTTGATAAAAAAGGAAACTGGAAAGAAGTTGATGGAAACAGCTCCAAAATACCTTCATCTATTATTCCGAAAAAAATTGCTTCTTATGTGAAAGACAACTTTCGCAAAGAAAAAATAACCAAAATAGAAATAGGAACTTCTGGTTATGAAACAAAACTTACCAACGGTTTAGAATTAAAATTCACCTTAAAAGGAGATTTTACTAAAATTGATAAATAGTACTTAATAAAAAACAACAAACCCGACAAGTTTATAAAAACCAGTCAGGTTTGTTGCTTTTTGAAATTATCATATTATCAAATTGACTAATTATCTAATTAATCTTTTCTCCATTTTTTAGTTTCCTCAAAAATGTGTTCCAGTATTGCAGCTTCCGTTGCATCGAAATCTATGTTTCGTCTGCCCATCACTAATCTTGCGGTTTCAAAAGCCTTTTTAGTAATGTAAGTTGTAAAACCTGCTGCTCCGCCCCATGAAAAACTCGGAACAAAATTGCGGGGAAAACCACTTCCGAATATATTAGCACTTACTCCTACTACAGTTCCGGTATTGAACATAGTATTGATTCCGCATTTACTATGATCACCCATCATTAAACCACAAAACTGAAGTCCGGTTTTTGCAAAACCTTCTGTTTCATAGCTCCATAATTTTACTTCTTCGTAATTGTTTTTCAAATTTGAGTTGTTACTATCTGCACCAATATTACACCATTCTCCTAAAACTGAATCTCCTAAAAATCCATCATGCCCTTTGTTTGAATTTGCAAAAAGAACAGAGTTTTTAACCTCTCCTCCTATTCTTGATCCCGGACCAACTGTTGTTGCGCCGTAAACTTTTGCGCTTATTTTTACCTGTGCGTTTTCGCATAAAGCAAAAGGACCACGAATTACGGTTCCTTCCATAATTTCGCTATTCTTACCTATATATATAGGACCGTTTGAAGCATTTAGGGTCACAAATTCTAATTTTGCTCCTTCTTCAATAAATATATTTTCGGGCGCAATTACATTTACGCTTTTTGGGATGGGCTGTGATTTTCTGTCTTCGGTTAAATAGATAAAGTCTTCACGGATTGCAGCATCATTTTTAGAGAAAATATCCCAAGTATGTTCTACAGTCAAGGCTTCCCCATTATACTGAATGATTTCGTAAGTGTCAAAATCTACTTCTTCCTGATTTTCATTTGTAAAAAAAGCAATTACATCATCGCCTTTAAAAATTGCCTGATTTTCTTTTAAGTCAGAAACCATTTCAGTAAGCGTATCATTTGGTAAATACGCCGCATTGATCATAACATTTTCTTCTAATTCTACCATTGGGAATTTCTCTGACAGATATTCTTCGGTAATAGTTGTTATTGTCGAACCTAAACGCGCTTCCCATTTCTGGCGAATCGTCATTATTCCAATTAATATATCAGCAACAGGTCTTGTAAAAGTAAAAGGGAGTAAAGCATTCCGGACGGGACCGTCAAAAAGAATGTAATTCATAAATATTAAATTTGGTACTTGTTAAAAAATTGATTTGGTTATCGGGTTCAAAGTTACAAATATTTTATTTGTCTCATTAAACGTATTGAAATCGCGTATTGAAATTTTACTACAAAGTGCACAAAGCTTTTTATCAGCCGGTTTTATAAAAACACAAAGCTTTGCGTACTTGCTTCAATAACTTCACCAGAAAACCTTTGTAAACTTTGCGAAACCTTTTTGATCTCTGTAGTTAAAAAATTGAGACTATCATTTATAGCAAAAAATAACTCCATAAAAAAAGCCTTCCGGATTGGAAGGCTTTATATAAGTAAAAACAGCTTTTATTATTTAGCGTGTTTAGCGTATTTAGTTTTGAATTTATCAATACGTCCTGCAGTATCGATAAGTTTAGATTTACCAGTATAAAAAGGGTGAGATGTTCTAGAAATCTCCATTTTTACAACTGGATACTCAACTCCGTCAACTTCAATTGTTTCTCTTGTATCTGCAGTAGATTTAGTGATAAAAATTTCGTCATTTGACATGTCTTTAAATGCAACTAATCTGTAATTTTCTGGGTGAATTCCTTTTTTCATCTTTTCTTTTATTTATTGTTTAGAGCATTTTTATTTTGAAGCTTTTCCGTGGTTAGAAAAAGGTGTAAACAAAGGATACTCTTTTTTTGTTTAAAACGTTTAATTATTTGAGTTTGCAAATTTACAATTCTTTTTTAATATTCAAATGTTTAGCCCACTTTTTTTTACTTAAATTCAAAAAGCTTTTTTTATCTCTGATTATATTGGGAATTGCTATATTTGTGGATTAATAAATCATCGTTTTATGGAAAAAAATACTTCTCCTGCTAAATCATCAATACTATATGGTGTTTTGTTTGGTGTCATCATGGTTTTAGAATTTGTTATTATGTATATAATAGGTATGAAATCGCTGGTAAATTCCAGCATTGGTACAATTGTAAACATAGGAAACTATCTTGTATTACCAATCTTGTTTATATATATAGGTTGCACTAATTATAAGAAAAATGTTAATAACGGATTTATTTCTTTCAGTGAATGTTTAAAAGTTGGAATTTCAATCACTTTTGTTGCTGCTTTTGTTTATGCTGCTTTTAGCGTGATTTTTAATTTGATTTTTCCTGAGTTCATAAACGAAATGATTGATATTTCTAAAGAGGGAATGCTTGCCAAAAACCCTGAAATGACAGCTAAGGAAATGGAGATGGGAGTTTCTATGATAAAAAAATTCATGAATCCTGCAATTGTTTTCCCTGTAACGCTTGTGATGTACTCTTTCTTCGGATTATTGTATTCGTCACTTATAGGAGCAATTATAAAGAATAACAAAACTCAAAGTTTATAAAAATTTAAATGAATTTATCTATACTTATACCGCTTCTTAATGAGGAGGAATCACTAAAGGAACTCTATTCGTGGATCATTAAAGTGATGCAATCTAATAATTACTCTTATGAAATCATTTTTGTAGATGATGGAAGTACGGATGATTCCTGGAATATAATTGAAAGTTTTTCTAATGAAAATCCGAATGTAAAAGGGATTCGTTTCATGAAAAACTTTGGAAAATCACAGGCTTTACATGCTGGTTTTGCAAAAGCAAAAGGCGATGTAATTATTACAATGGATGCCGATTTACAGGATAGTCCGGACGAAATTCCGGGATTATACGAAATGATTACGGCTGATAAATACGATTTGGTTTCCGGCTGGAAAAAGAAACGTTACGACTCTGTTGTAGCAAAAAATCTTCCGTCGAAATTGTTCAACTGGGCGGCAAGAAAAACTTCCGGTGTTGAATTGAACGATTTTAACTGTGGATTAAAAGCATATAAAAATATCGTTGTAAAAAACATAGAAGTTTCGGGCGAAATGCATCGATATATTCCGGTTTTGGCTAAAAATGCCGGTTTTGGTAAAATTGGCGAAAAAATTGTAATTCATCAGGCTCGTAAATATGGTGAAACAAAATTTGGAATGGAGCGTTTTATAAACGGTTTTCTGGATTTGATTACGATTTGGTTTTTATCAAGATTCGGCAAAAGACCAATGCACTTATTTGGTGCAATGGGTTCAATTATGTTTATTATTGGTTTTTTATCTGCGGGTTATATTGGTATTTCTAAATTATACCATATGTATAACGGAATGAAATATAGCTTAATCACCAGCAATCCCTGGTTTTTTATTGCTTTAACAACCATGATTTTAGGAACGCAATTATTTCTTGCAGGTTTTCTGGGAGAAATTATTTTGAGAACCAAAAGTAATGAAGCGCGTTATAAAGTTGCCCGAGAGGTTAATTTTTAACGTAAATCCCTAGCCCTGATGGAAGGGAAAATCCTTTTTTATCCGCCGCGGCGGATAAAAAAGATTGGAATGACAGCAGGAAATAGCTCCTGAAAATTATTATTAAACATAAAAATATACGAATGATGAATATAGCACCTAATATTTTGAATGCTGTAAACGAATGGCTGACCCCTACATTTGACAACGAAACACAAGCTGCGGTTAAGGAATTAATGACCACGTCGCCAAAGGAACTTGAGGAAAGTTTTTATAAAAATCTGGAATTTGGAACTGGCGGAATGCGCGGTGTTATGGGCGTTGGAAACAACAGAATTAACAAATATACGCTTGGAAAAAACACTCAGGGATTATCTGATTATTTACACGAAGTTTTCCCTAACAAGCCTTTAAAAGTTGTTATTGCTTATGATTGCCGTCATAACAGTAATACGCTTGCTAAAGTTGTGGCTGATGTTTTCTCAGCTAACGGAATTCAGGTTTATTTATTCTCTGATTTACGCCCAACCCCGGAATTGTCTTTTGCGCTTAAATATTTAGGCTGTCAATGCGGAATTGTTTTAACAGCTTCACACAATCCACCGGAATATAACGGTTATAAAGTATATTGGGAAGATGGCGGACAAATTGTTCCTCCTGAAGATGCAGCGATTATTAATGTAATCGAAAATCTGGATTACGATAAAATTAAATTCAATGCTAACGAAAGCCTGATTCAATATATTGATACTGAAATTGATAAAGCTTTTATAAAATCATCTATAGAAAACGCAAGTTTTAATACTCCGGCTGAAGCCAAAGATAATCTTCAGATTGTTTTTACTTCGTTACACGGAACTTCAATAAAATCTATTCCTGATACTTTATCGCAAGCGGGTTATAAAAACGTACATATTGTACCGGAACAAGCTGTTCCTGACGGAAATTTCCCAACAGTGAAATCTCCAAATCCTGAAGAACCTGAGGCTTTGACTATGGCTTTGGCTCTTGCCGATAAAACAGATTCTGACATTGTAGTAGGAACTGATCCTGATTGTGACCGTCTTGGCGTTGCGGTTAGAAACAATGATGGTAAAATGATTTTGCTTAACGGAAATCAAACCATGATTTTAATGACTTCTTTTTTATTGAAGCAATGGAAAAAAGCGGGTAAAATTAACGGTAAACAATTTGTGGGTTCTACAATTGTTTCAACTCCTATGATGATGGAATTAGCATCCAGTTATGGCGTTGAATGTAAAGTTGGTTTGACCGGTTTTAAATGGATTGCCAAAATGATTAAGGATTTCCCGGAACTCGAATTTATTGGTGGTGGCGAGGAAAGCTTTGGTTTTATGGTTGGTGATGCCGTGAGAGATAAAGATGCTGTTGCAGCTACTTTATTAATTTGCGAAGTTGCAGCTCAGGCAAAAGCAGCAGGAAGCAGTGTTTACAAAGAACTTTTACAGCTTTATGTTGAAAATGGTTTTTATAAAGAATACCTGGTTTCGTTAACTAAAAAAGGAATCGAAGGTTTACAGGAAATTACTCAGATGATGATTGATTTACGTGAAAATCCTTTGAAAGAAATCAGCGGACAAAGAGTAATTATGGTAGAGGATTATCAATCATCAATTGCTTTGAATTTATTGACGGGTGAAGAATCTACAATGGATATTCCGAAATCAAACGTATTGATTTATTATACGGAGGATGGTTCTAAAATTTGTGCAAGACCAAGCGGAACTGAACCTAAAATTAAATTCTACATTAGCGTTAATGCTGAATTAGATTCGGTTACTAATTTTGATGCTGCGGAAAGTTTCCTAGACGAAAAAATACAAAATATCATTGCAGGAATGCAATTGAAATAAAAAAATGAGTGACAAACCGGAAACAAATGATCAGCCCGAACTATTAAATTCAATCATTGGATTAATAGATCAGACGCGTCATTTTGTTGCCAAAACGGTTAATCAGGAATTGACTTTATTATATTGGAATATTGGAAAAACCATAAATGAAGAGATTCTAAAAAACGATAGAGCCGATTATGGAAAAAAAATAATTCCAGCATTAAGCGAAGCATTAACAAAAAGATACGGAGTAGGTTTTAACAAAAGAAATCTACAAAGTTTTATCAAGTTAAATACTGTAATTGAAGACTTTACAATTTTGCACACACTGTGTGCAAAATTGAGTTGGTCTCATATTAGAAATATAATTTACATTGAAGACCACATAAAACGTGAATTCTATGTTCAAATGAGCATACACGAACGTTGGAGCGTAAGAACTTTGCAGGAACGCATTGACAGTATGCTTTTTGAAAGAACTGCCATTAGTAAAAAACCTGAACAAACTATCCTTAATGATTTAGCGTCATTACAAAACGAAAAACAAATTAGTCCTGATTTAACTTTTCGGGATCCTTATTTCTTAGATTTTCTTGGATTGCATGATAGTTATTCTGAAAAAGATTTAGAAAGTTCAATCTTGGCTCAATTACAAAATTTCATTACCGAAATGGGAAGCGAATTTGCTTTTCTTGCCCGCCAAAAAAGAATAACAATCGACGATGAAGATTTTTATATTGATTTACTTTTTTACCATCGTGGCTTACGCCGATTGGTTGCTATTGACTTAAAACTTGGAAAATTTAAAGCAGGATATAAAGGTCAAATGGAATTATATCTTCGCTGGTTAGAGAAAAATGAGCAAAAAGAAGGTGAAAACAAACCAATTGGATTAATTTTGTGCAGTGAAAAATCTCCTGAACAAATCAATTATTTAATGCTTGATAACGACGAACAAATCAAAGTTTCAGCTTATTTAACCCAATTACCAGAAAAAAAATTATTGCTGGAAAAACTCGAAAGAGCCATTGCCATAGCAGAAAATAACATCCACAAATAATGAGTAATTTTAGAAAAATAGTTCCTTTTATATATCCGTATAAGAAATACGCATTATTAAATATCTTTTTTAATATTTTGTATGCGCTTTTCAGTACACTTTCCTTTATGGCATTGATTCCTATGCTTCAGGTTTTATTTGATAAAACGAAGAAGAATACTATTATGCCAACTTATGAAGGAATCACCCATATCAAAGAATATGGAGAAAACTATTTAAGTTATTATATTACCACAAATACAGATCCTCATAATCCAGGTTTTGTACTTTCGGTAATGGTTACGCTAATTATTTCGATATTTTTATTGAAAAATTTAGCCGATTATCTGGCTATGTTTTTCATCACTTTTTTACGAAATGGTGTTTTGCGAGATATGCGAAATGCATTGTATAAAAAAACCCTGGAACTGCCATTAGCTTTTTATTCTGAGAAAAGAAAAGGAGATGTCATTTCAAGGATTTCTGCCGATGTAAATGAGGTTCAGACTTCATTTTTAGCTATCTTAGAACTTATTGTAAAAGAACCTTTGACTATTGTTTTTACAATATTTGCAATGTTAATCATTAGCGCCAAACTAACTTTATTTGTATTCATTTTTATTCCAATATCAGGATATATCATTTCATTAATTGGAAAACAACTAAAGAAACAATCCAGTAAAGCACAACAGGAACAAGGTATTTTCCTATCAACTATTGAAGAAACTATTGGCGGATTGAAAGTCGTAAAAGGATATAATTCTGAAAACTATTTTAATACTGTTTTTCAAAATTCGACAGAACGTTTTTTTAAATTATCAAATAGTATAGGCAATCGCCAGAACTTAGCTTCGCCTGCAAGTGAATTTATGGGAATTACGGTTATCGCTATTTTACTGTGGTACGGCGGACAAATGGTTTTGATTGAAAAAACCCTTGACGGACCTTCTTTTATTGCTTATATGGGATTAGCTTATAATATCCTGACACCTGCAAAAGCAATTTCTAAAGCTTCTTATGGAGTAAAAAGAGGAAATGCGGCAGCAGAACGTGTTCTTGAAATATTAGAGCAGGAAAACACGATTACATCAAAAGATAATGCAATCGAAAAAACAACTTTTGATAACAATATAAGCGTTCAGAATATCAACTTTAAATATGAAGATGAAACGGTTTTAAAAGACTTTTCTCTTCAAATTAAAAAAGGTCAAACTGTTGCGCTTGTGGGACAATCCGGAAGTGGAAAAAGTACGATTGCAAATTTGCTGACTCGTTTTTATGATGTAAATGACGGAACAATTTCGATTGACGGCGTTAATATTAAAGATATGAATTTACAATCGCTTCGCAGTTTGATGGGATTAGTAACTCAGGATAGTATTTTATTTAATGATACTATAAAAGCGAATATTTCGTTAGGAAAATTAGATGCTACTGATGATGAAATTATCGAAGCGCTAAAAATCGCAAATGCTTTTGAATTTGTAAATGAATTGCCTTTAGGAATCTATACTAATATTGGTGATAGTGGAAACAAACTTTCCGGCGGTCAAAAACAACGTTTATCAATTGCGCGTGCGGTATTGAAAAATCCTCCAATTATGATTTTGGATGAAGCTACATCAGCATTAGATACTGAAAGTGAAAAATTTGTTCAGGTTGCACTTGAAAATATGATGCAAAACAGAACTTCAATTGTAATTGCGCATCGTCTTTCAACAATTCAGAAAGCAGACTTAATTGTGGTCATGCAAAAAGGAAAAATTGTAGAACAAGGTACACATGACGAACTAATTACACACAACGGAACGTACAATAAACTAGTTACAATGCAGTCTTTTGAGTCGTAAATAAAAGAAAAATATCTTTTAGCCACAGATTACACAGATTAACACAGATTCTTTTTTTAACGAAATAAATCATTTTAATCTTTATAATCTGTGGCTATTTTTTTAGAATAAATCTTAAAACAAATAAAAATGTATCTCAATAATTCGAACATAAAGCTTCCTGATGATCCAGATACTATTGTTTGGAAATACTTAGACTTGTCTAAATTCCTGGACTTATTATTATCCAAGAAATTATTCATGTCCCGTTCTGATAAATTTGAAGACCAGTACGAAGGGACTTTCAGCGAACCTACTTTTGAAGAGATTAAAAAACTGGCGATTGATAATCCTGACTTTTTAAATTATTATAAAACGCACCGCGAACAAGTTGCTATAAGCAGCTGGCACATTAATGAATATGAGTCATTTGCTATGTGGCAGATTTTTACTCAAAACAGCGAAGGATTAGCGATTCAGTCGACTATAGGCAGATTGCAAAAGGCATTGAATCCCGAGAATAATTTTGATCAGTATATTGGAGAAGTCAATTATATCGATTACAAAAAAGAATATATTCCGTTTGATGATTTGTTCTTTCCGTTTTTGTTTAAACGAAAGAGTTTTCAATACGAGCGCGAAGTCCGCATTATTACTGATACTTCAAAAAGTATTTCAAAATTGAATGATGGTTTAAAAATCAATGTTGATCTCAAACAATTAATCGAAAAGATTTACATTCATCCAAAATCAGAAAACTGGTACAAAAAACTGGTTATTGAATTGGTTGATCGCTTGGGATTTGGATTTGAAATTGAGAAGTCAGATTTGGAAAGTGATATTTTGATTTAGATCGTGGTCATTTTTAACCGTTATTTCTAAACTGGACTGAAGTCCAGCTCTACAATATTGATTGAGCCTAGCGGCTCTTTTTTAATCAAATTAAAAAACAAAAAACCATTTGAAAATTAATTTTCAAATGGTTTTTTGTTTGATCAAGGTCAAAATTTTAAATCTAAAATTTATATAAGAAAGTGAAATATTAATTTAGATTATTTTTGTTTTAGCTTGTTCAAATATTTTTCTCGTAGATAAAGATTTTCGTCTTCTATTATTGTTTGATTATTCTTCCTGATATAATAAAAAACTGAATCAGATTTGTTTTTCTTCACAACAGAATCTCCTATCTGAATTTTATCATACAGCGAATTACTAACAACCCATCTTATTCCTGTGTTTAAAAATAAACAATGAGGAAAACGATATCCATCACCTCCTTCAACCTTTTTTTCATAAACAATACCGGAAAAACTATATTCATTAGCTTCTTTATACTCCCGTTCAATATAGCCTATTGAATTAGTCTGAAAGTATCCTCCAATTAATGATAAAAACAATATTGGCATAAAAATGTACCATAACACACTTTTAACTTTGTTTTCTTGATCTTTCAGTTCTGCTTCAGAATACATTATGAAATCTCTTTAGTCAGAAATCAAATAGGTTTATAACTTTTAACTTCCCATTTTTTAGCAGTTAAATCGACATAGTTATAATGTAAAACATCATTTTTATCGAATTGTCCGTTTTGGTTCGTGTCTTCGATTGTTCTAAAATACAGACGGCTTTTAGATTCTACTAAACTCCAATCGATTAGTTCCTGAAAATCTTCTGATATTTTAGTGAAATTTTCACCGCTAATATTACTTAGATATAATGTTTTAATATCTCCTGAGTCAATTTTACCATCTTTATTAGTATCAGAATCAGCCAGAGTATATACCATAATTTGGTTTTGAGTTTTATCAGCAACTGCTTTTAAATAAGTCGCAGTTAAAATCAAAGCAGGTTTATCCGTTAAAGGTCGGATAGAATCTGAATCTACTTTTTGAAATTTCAGGTTTTGTAAATATCCTGTAATTTCATATTCTCCTAAATTCGAAATTGTAAAACTCACATCATTCACACTCGATGATCCGTAACGGGATTTTGTTCCTCGTTCGAAAACGCGCAAATCTCCAACAGGATGAATTAAATAATCCGTTCCCTGCATTTGAATTGGCAAATCAGCTACTTCAATCTGTGTCGAATCGGTTTTTGAAACAACATTTGTTTTGCTTGCAGCATCATAAATTACTTTTGGTTTCTGAGCGTCATCTTTACAACTCACTAATGTTCCGATGATTGCTAAGGTTATATATTTTAAGGAATTTTTCATGTATGCTAAATTATATTAGGATATCAAATATAGTATTTTTGATTGTATTATCTAGTTTTATTGAATTTTACTAGGGCAAAGATATTCAGAAATACGATGCCAAGATAACCCAGAAAAATAAACCAATACTTTTTATACAGCGCCAAAACATATTGAAACTGCTTTTCTTTCTCTTCTTTTAAGAAAAATTTTTTATTGGCTTCCCAATACCCACATTTAACAGGAACGATTTTTCGTAAATTCTTATCATATTTTGGCTTTGGTACCATTACAACAAAAAAATCATTATTATATTGTTCGAAATTTGACATTTCTTCAATTGCAAAAATATCCAGAAGCCTAATATAAACTTCATACTTCATTTTATTACCTAAATGAATCCGAACTCCATTTATCGTATCATTTTCACGATTTAATTTCTTTAAAGCAACCTGAAGATTCCCTAAATCTTTACGCAATGCAACCTCAGAACTATTGAAACTAAAAACCTGATAATTTCTTTTAAAAGACAACAAATTTGGCTTAGTAAGAGATTCTGCGCGAAACGAGATATTAATACAGCTTTCTTCTTTAAAAGCATCTGTCTTATACCAGAAAATCAAACATAAAACAGGTATAAAAACCAACGAAATCAATCCCGGCACATAAAAAATTTTCTTTCGTCTTTCACGTTTTTCTATCATAACCTCGCATTCAGCTTCACATTAAAAACTCTTGAAGTCATATAATTTGGGATTGCATATTGATTTTTAGAATACACATCGCGAACCCAAGTGTTGGTAATTGCGTTTTGATTGTTGAAAAGATTAAAAATCTCTAATCCTACAGATAATTCCTTGAAGTTTTTCAACCATTTTGCCTTTGCCACTTTGGTACTGTTATCTACAAAAACTTTGGCAAAACCCACATCTGCCCTGCGATAATCATTTAAACGGCTTTGATATAAATAAGGATCTGAATATGAAGGAGATCCGCCAGGCAAACCAGTATTATAAACTAAATTAAGATATAATTTCACACTTGGAATACTTGGCATATAATCCTGAAACAACATTGCAAATTTCAAACGTTGATCTGTTGGTCTGGCAATATATCCTTTATCTGCATAATTTTCTTCGGTTTTTAAATAACCAAAACTAATCCACGATTCAGTTCCTGGAACAAATTCTCCGTTTAATCTAAAATCAAGACCTTGAGCATATGCGGTTGCATTATTATTGGCGATATAACGAATTCTGACATTATCGATAGAATACACATTTACATCCGAAAGTGATTTATAATACACTTCTGTAACCCATTTGAAAGGACGATTCCACATTTTAAAATTATAATCGTTACTCAAAACAATGTGTACCGATTCCTGTGCTTTTACGTTCGGATTTACAACACCATCCAAATCACGAAGTTCCCTGTAAAAAGGCGGCTGATAATATAATCCTCCCGAAAGCCTGAAAACCATATCCATATCCCAATCCGGTTTTATGGCAAATTGAGCACGGGGACTAACAACAATTTGATTTTTACCTTCAACAGCTGCTCCGGAAACATTCCAGCTTTGGAAACGAGCACCAATATTATACCATATTTGATTCGATCCTAATTCTGCTTTTTTATTGTATTGTGCATAACCGGAAAATCGGTTAATATTATTAAAGTTTGTAGCGCGAACATCCTGATACGGCAAAAGTGGTCCGGTATAAGGTTCATAAGGCTGATTGTTTTTTGGCAAAACAACAATTGGCGGATTTATAGAAAACCCAGCCGAATCAATCATTTCCCACTCTACAATTCTGTCACGAATAGATTCTCTGGTGTATTTTAAGCCAAATTCTAATTGGCTGTCATTTTTCCATTCTTTAAATCCTTTAATCTCGGCATTTGCAATCAAAGCATCTAAATCATTTCGGGCGTGGTTAAGTTGTGAACCAATTCCGCGGGTAAAATCAACATCGGTAGATCCATCTTCGCCCACATTTCCTAAACGATATTGTGCTAAAATATCAAAATGCTCCTCCTCTATGGTATGAAATAATGAACCTATAAATTTCAACGTCAAACTTGGAGAAACTTTATAAGTGGTTTTAAAAGCGCCAAAATAAGTATCATATTGATCGCGTTCTTTACCTTCATAATATACAGCAAGCGACATGGGTTGATCTATGGTTCCAAATTTTGTTTCGCGCGTTAAAGGCTGATATAAATATTTATTTTGAGAAATATTTCCTAAAAAACTAATTTGCCATTTATCCGAAATATCATAATTAACATTCGTCTGGATATCTGCAAAAGTGGGCGTATAATTGGTTTGTGTATCCTGACTATTAACCAGCAAACTATTATCACGATAACGGACACCGGTTACTGCCGACCATTTTTTATTTTTCGAAACGGCATCAACAGAAATACTTCCGCCCAATAAACTTGCCTCTAAAGAAGCGCCAAACTCAGTTGGTTTTCTATACGTAATATCTAATACCGAGGATAATTTATCGCCAAATTTAGCCTGAAATCCACCCGCCGAAAAGTCAACATTCTGAACTAAATCTGTATTTGTAAAACTCAAACCTTCTTGTTGTCCTGAACGAATTAAAAAAGGCCGATACACTTCGACTTCATTTACATAAACTAAATTTTCATCATAATTTCCGCCACGAACTGCATATTGTGTACTTAATTCATTGTTTGAATTTACTCCCGGCAATGTCTTTAGAATATTTTCGATTCCGGCATTTGCGCCTGGAATTTTTTTAATTGTAGCAGCATCAACAGTTGTAATTCCCTGAACTCGTTTTTTATTTTTAGAAGAAACAAAAACTTCTCCCATTTGTTCCTCTGAATTATTCATTACAGGATTAAAAACAAAAACTTCATTTGGCTTTAAACTCACCGTCAAGCTCATCATTTTTAAAGAAATGTGAGTAAAAATCAGAACTATTTTTTTATTTGAAGGAACATCGATTTCAAAAAAACCGTTTGCGTCTGATTGTTTTGTATTACCTGAAGAAGTAATATTAACATCGGCAACCGGACGATTTTGATTGTCTAAAATAATACCTTTAACATGAGCATTTTGAGCAAATGAAATACTGGTAATGCAGAAAAAAAGAAATACGAATAATTGCTTATTTGGGTTCAAATGTTTTGGTTTTATTTTTGTTGGCTTCTAAAAAAATGAGTTTCAAAGATAGCAGAATTACCCACATTATCAATCACTTCTATTTTTAAATCATTGGCACCTTCGGCAACAATTGTATCATCAAAAGTGTGTGTGATTTTTTTGGTTTTATTTTCATATTCAAACAAAATCCATTTTCCGTTTAAGTAACCGTTATAGGATTTAATTCCTGATGAACTGTCGCTAATAGTGAACTGTATTTTTTTAACATCACTAATCCATTTGCCTTCAATAGGTTTAGCGATAGTAATTTTTGGCGCAATCGTATCCAGAACTAATCCATATTGTCCCAATATTTTTGCTTTTGCTGTAAAAACGTCGCCTTTTCTTACTGTACCATTATGGCTGGCGCTGTTTCCGCTAAATTTTCCAATGAAAAGTTTATCTCTTAAATTTTCGGGATAAGAATCATCTTTTATTGTAATTGTAAAATTTGAATGAACGGGAACGGTATCATCATGAATGTAAATGCGATTATTTTTTACGTCAAAATTCAAATTAAAATCATCGTAAAAAGTTCCTGCAGGAAAAAATACTGACATATTCTCTTTTTCAAAAATCGCGTCTTTATTGATTTTTATAAAATATTTAGAAACTACAGGTTCGGCTGAAACAATTGGCGTTGCCGAATCATATTCAATAGGAATCGTAACTGAATTTAAATTCCCGAAGTAATCCGAAACTTCAATTCTGTAGGTTGAAGCTAAATTCGGCTCGACCGAAATAATTCCACGAAGCGAATCCGTTTTAATAATACTCAGGGCAAAAGGCGTTTTCATGAACAGTTTTTGAACGCGCTGACCTGATTTTTTATATTTATAATAATCAATAAATGCATTTATATAGCGCATTTCATCAAATGAGTAGGTATTGAACTGATAATTGTAATTTTGATTTCCGTTAAAAAATGTAGATACATTAAAAACGCCATTTTTATTAAATGAAACATCATCAAAGTCAACAGCAGAAATTCCGAAACCAATTTTCCCGTTCGCCTTTACTTTGCTTGCTAAATAAGTTCCGTCTTTTTGAAGCACAAGATTCAGCAATAATGGCTGTTTGGACTGATTGACGGTCGAATTGTCTAACGGATAAACATAAACGCTTGAAATTGTGGGCTTTTTAGTGTCTTTTATATTTTTATCAAAACCAAAGAATATCGGATTAATCACAAATTCTGTTTTAGAATCACGGATTTCAAAATGCAAATGCGGTCCTTCTGATGAACCTGTATTGCCTGAAAGCCCTATTATTTGTCCTTTTATAACTGGTAATTCATTAGGTTTAAGGAACATTTCAATTTCATAAGCCTGCTCTTTATAATGCGTTTTTGTAACATAATTCTGGATTTCACCTACAGGCGTTTGCAAATGTCCATAAACCGAAGTGTACCCATTTGGATGCGTAATATAAATACATTTACCGTTTCCGTAAGTTGAAATTTTGATTCTGGAAACATATCCATCGCCAATTGCATACACATTTAAACCTTCTCTTTGATTTGTTTTTAAATCGAAACCGGCATGAAAATGATTGGGTCTAAGTTCCCCAAAATTCCCCGACAATTGCATAGGAATATCAAGCGGCGGACTAAAATCTCCCTTTGGATATTGAGTCTGAGCAAATATAAAGGAACAAAAAAACACGGAAAGTACAGTCATTTTCATAAGCAACATTTTTGCTAAGATAAAAAAATAAGAGGCGAAAACCGAGTATAAAGCTACAAAAATACAATTGATTGAATTTCATATAATTGGTTATTTTTAATGTAAAAAAATCGATAAAAAATTGCATTAATAAAAAGGAATACTAACTTTGTATGATTAAGTAATGAATAGGATTTACAATGAGTGTAATTGCAGAAATAATTGATACTCTTGAATATAAAGTCGAAAAGCTTTTTGAGAAATCAAAAGGTTTGGAGAAGAACAATCAGGTTTTACGATTAGAATTAGCCAAAGCTGCGCAAATTATCCAGAAACAATCTGAAGAAATGGAGGCTTTGAAAAAGCAATATGACACACTTAAGATAGCCAATTCGTTGCTTGGCAGCGACAATAACAAGAGAGAGACAAAGCTTAAAATAAATTCATTAATTCGCGAAATTGATTACTGTATAGCACAACTATCAGATTAGAAAACATGGACGGAAAGCTTAGAATTAAGATATCAGTTGCAGACCGAGTTTACCCGTTAACGGTTGAACCTGTTCAGGAAGAAGGACTTAGAAGTGCTTCTAAAAAAATTGATGCTATGATTAAGCAATTCGAAGAAAGTTACGCGGTTCGTGATAAACAAGATGTTCTGGCTATGTGTGCTTTGCAATTTGCATCACAAGTAGAACAAAAACAAATTGATAACGCAATCGATGGCGAAGAAACCATTGAAAGAATTAAAAGATTAAATTCGCTATTAGATCAATATCTCGAAAATTAAACGTTCTTTACAGAAACTAAGATACTGCCTACATTAGTTCACAATTGGTAAACTCAACACTAACAAATTAAAGTGAGTGAATCTTCGCTACTATAGTATGCCATGCTTTTGCACGGAAACTTGAACAGCGAGTTAGCTCAAAACTTGTCTTTACGAGTTTATTCAAGCAATTAATGTAGGCTTTTTTTTATATATAAATTTTAACAAACATGGACATCATAACGATCATTATTTCAGGTATTGTAGGGATTGCAGCAGGTTTTGCAATCGCTAAAATTATCGAAAAAAGCAATATTTCTAACTTAATCAAAAATGCAAAAAAAGAAGCCTCTTCCATATTAAAAGATGCCAATTTAGAAGCTGAAAACATTAAAAAAGATAAAATCCTTCAGGCAAAAGAAAAATTCATAGAATTAAAATCTGAACACGAACAAGTAATTTTATCCCGAGATAAAAAAGTAGCCGAAGTAGAAAAAAGAGTACGTGATAAGGAATCTCAAATTTCAAATGAGCTTTCAAAAGCCAAGAAAGTTAACGACGATTTTGAAGCTAAAACATTAGAATACAACAACAAAATTGAGGTTTTAGACAAAAAACAAGCTGAAGTTGATAAGTTACACAAAAGTCAATTACAACAACTTGAAGCGATTTCAGGACTTTCTGCCGAAGAAGCAAAAGAACAATTAGTAGAAGGCTTAAAAGCCGAGGCTAAAAGCAAAGCAATGTCTCACATTCAGGATACAATTGAAGAGGCAAAACTTACTGCACAGCAAGAAGCCAAGAAAATCATCATTAATACAATCCAAAGAGTTGGAACTGAAGAAGCAGTTGAAAATTGCGTATCTGTTTTCAACATCGAATCTGATGATGTTAAAGGTAGAATTATTGGTCGTGAAGGTCGTAACATTAGAGCGCTTGAAGCTGCAACGGGAGTTGAAATCATTGTTGATGATACACCGGAAGCTATTATCCTTTCTTGTTTTGATCCTGTTCGTAGAGAAATTGCTCGTTTGGCATTGCACAAATTGGTAACTGACGGACGTATTCACCCAGCAAGAATCGAGGAAGTTGTTGCTAAAACAGCGAAACAAATCGACGACGAAATTATTGAAGTTGGTAAACGTACTGTTATCGACTTAGGAATTCACGGTTTACACCCTGAATTGATTAAAGTTGTAGGTAGAATGAAATACCGTTCATCTTACGGACAAAACTTATTACAACACTCCAGAGAGGTTTCTAAACTTTGTGGTATCATGGCGGCCGAATTAGGCTTGAATGTAAAACTGGCTAAAAGAGCAGGTTTACTTCACGATATTGGTAAAGTTCCGGATACTGAAAGTGATTTACCTCACGCATTATTAGGAATGCAATGGGCGGAGAAATATGGTGAAAAAGAAGAAGTTTGTAATGCAATTGGAGCTCACCACGACGAGATTGAAATGAAATCATTACTTTCTCCAATCGTTCAGGTTTGTGACGCCATTTCAGGTGCAAGACCAGGAGCAAGACGTCAGGTTTTAGATTCATACATTCAACGTTTAAAAGATCTTGAAGAAGTTGCTTACGGATTTAGCGGTGTAAAAAATGCATACGCAATCCAGGCTGGTAGAGAACTTCGTGTGATTGTAGAAAGCGAAAAAGTTTCTGATGATAATGCAGCAAACTTATCTTTTGAAATTTCACAAAAAATCCAAACCGAAATGACTTATCCAGGTCAGGTAAAAGTTACTGTAATTAGAGAAACAAGAGCAGTGAATATTGCGAAGTAATTCTCCAAACAATATAAAAAAGAGAGGCTGTCCCAAAAGGACAGCCTCTCTTTTTTTAACGCAATCTTGTCGTTCTGAGAAACGAAGAATCTCCATGAGTAACTCTACAAAGTTTGAGTTCGCCTCTGTATGGAGCAACTTGTGAAATTCTTCCTTCCTCAGAATTACTAGATTGAACTAAAAAATGTGTTTTAAAAATACTCACAATTTAAATCACTTTAAACATCATTAAAGATAATTTTAAAGCTTGTTCCTACTCCAACTTCACTTTCTACAGAAATACTGCCTTTCATGGCTTCAATTTGATTTCTGGTAATATAAAGACCAATTCCTCGAGCTTCCTGATGTTTATGAAATGTTTTATACATCCCGAATAATAACTCACCGTAAACATTGAGATCAATTCCTAATCCATTATCTGTAATTTTTAATGATTTATAACCTTCCGGCTCAATGCCAAAATCAAAAATTATAACGGGATCTCTGTCCGGATGTGCATATTTTATCGCATTTGTTGCAAAGTTCAACAAAACACTTTCCATGTAAGCAGGATTAAAGTTAACCGTTAGATATTTAGGAACGTTATTTATTATCGAAACATTTTTTTGTTTATCAAATCCTTTAATCGTTGAGATTGTTTTATCGATATAATCACAAAGCTTTAGTGGTATAACAGCAATATTAATATTACTTTGTGTTTTTACAATCTGAGTTAGATTTGCAATTGTATCATTTAAATCATTCGAAACTGTTCGCAAATGTTCCAGCATTTCGTTCACCGTTTGTCTTTCGACATCAGCGTCAATGAAGTCTAAAATCGATTTTATATTTCCTGCCTGAGTATTTAAATTATGAGAAACGATATGCGAAAAATTAACCAGTCGGCTATTTTGATCACTGTAAAGTTTCATCGTTTTTAAAAGCTCCAACTCTTTTTCCTTTTGCGAAGAAACATCTGTATGCGTTCCAATTACACGTAATGGCTTACCGTTTTCATCTCTTTTAATTACTTTTCCGCGGTCTAAAATCCATTTGTAATTACCACTCGAAGTCATTACGCGATGATAATTTTCGTAGTACGGAATCTTATTATCAAAATGTTCCTGAATATCTGAGTAGTATTTTGTGAGATCATCAGGATGAACAATTTTATCCCAACGCTCCGGATCATCAAAAATATCACAGGATTCTACTTCTAAAATTTTTAGCGAGAGGGAGGAATAAAAAACATTATTAGTGACCATATCCCAATCCCAGATTCCGGCTGTCGAGGCATCAAGGGCAAACTGAAAGCGTTCTTCGGATATTCGAAGTTTTTCTTCCTTGTCTTTTAATTCTGTAATATCAGAAACATGTCCATAAAAGCTAACACAACCCTCTAAAGATAATTCGGTTTTAGAAGAAACTTTAAACCATCGCAATCCTTTTTTAGGCAAAATCGCCCTAAATTCAGCATGCCAGGGTTTTACTTCTCTTCGCGCTTTAACCAAAGATTGAAAAAACAGATCACGATCCTGAGGATGAATTCTATTAAAAATAATTAATTTGGCGTCATTAGAGAACACTTCAGCTGTAAGTTCAAAAATTTCGTGGGCAGATTTACTAACAAGGGGAAAAGAATAATTATTATCACAATCAATAACAAATTGAAAAAGCAAATCAGGCATTTCTGCCAATAACTTTTTATAAAAATTATTTACATCTAAGCAATCCTCATTTCCATATAAATCAAAAACCATACATCACTTATTTGTAGATTCAATTATTTAAGATAATCTCAACAAAAGATCTAATTCCTACTTTTTAATTTCTCTATTAACACAAAATATCACACAATATATTGATTTTTACATTAAAAATGAGCGTTTTACGTAGAATATTATTTTCGTGGATGATACGAATGCATTACTTCCTTTAAGAAACTCCTGTCTAAATGCACATAAATTTCGGTAGTTGTAATCGATTCATGACCTAACATTAATTGAATAGATCTTAAATCGGCACCATTTTCAAGTAAATGGGTTGCAAAAGAATGTCGTAAAGTATGCGGACTGATATTTTTATTCAACCCTACTTTTACTGCCAAGTCTTTAATAATCGTAAAAATCATTGCGCGCGTGAGCTGATTCCCTCTTCGGTTTAAAAACAAAGTATCTTCACAACCTTTTTTTATATTGAGATTTACGCGAACTTCTTTTTGGTAAATCTGCATGTATTTTTGAGTCAGTTTCCCAATAGGGACAAAACGTTCTTTATTTCCTTTTCCGGTAATTTTTATAAATCCTTCATCAAAAAATAAATCTGAAATTTTTAGCGAAACCAATTCCGAAACCCGAAGTCCGCAACCATAAAGTGTTTCTAACATTGCCCGATTTCTCTCGCCTTCATTAGAACTCAAATCGATAGCAGCAATAAGCGAATCAATTTCCTTAACGGATAAAGTATCCGGTAATTTCCGACCTGTTTTTGGTGTTTCGATTAATTCTAAAGGATTATCATTTCTATAATCTTCAAAAATTAAGTAACCAAAAAAGCTTTTTAATCCCGATATGATTCTTGCTTGCGAACGGGGATTTACTTCTTTGGCAACTGCATAAATAAATTGCTGTAAAGTTTCATCTGTAATTTTTAAAGGTGAAACTTCGATTTGATTGGTTTCTAAAAAAAGACATAAACGCTCAATATCAAAACCATAGTTTTCGATTGTATTTTTAGACAACCCTCTTTCGATTCTTAAATACGACTGATAATCTTTTATATACCTATTCCAATTCATACTACAAAGTAAAACATTTTTAGGCATAAAAAAACCTTCCGGATTAAGGAAGGCTTTATAATATATTCGGAAAAAATAATTAGAATTTATACCCTAAAGATAACGAGAAAACTCCATTATGTACTTTGTCACTTTCTTCAGCCTCAGTTTTGATAATATTAGATAATCCTAGGTTATATCTCGCCCCAACAGAAATATTTTTTGTAAAATCATATACAGCACCCAAGTTTAAGCCAAAATCAATTGTTTTATAAAAATCTTTAATGCTAATGTCTGTATTCAAACCATTAACTTTTGTTTTACCATTTGCACTAACTAAAAATCCAATCTGCGGTCCTGCCTCTATAGCTAACTTTTCAATTGCATAATATTTAAACATTATTGGCACATTAATGTAACCTAAATTATACATAAGTTTGGTTTTATAATATTGATAATTATTTCCATCATAAAAGTTACCTGCATATTTTAATTTTGCGCCTTGTTGTGAATATAATATTTCTGGTTGAATTGAAAAATTTTTCAATAATTTAATCTCTACAAAAACACCAACATTGAATCCAACCCTTGATTTGAAACCATTAACGTCTCCCAAGAAATTGGAAATATTTCCACCACCTTTTAATCCAAATTTCGTTTCTTGTGCGTTTGCAAATCCAAATACTATAATGGCAATCATACATAAAATAACTTTTTTCATTTTCATACTTAATTCATTGATGTGTAAAAGTAGTCTTTTTCTTTCAATATAAAAATGAAATAATAAAAAACCTTCCGGATTAAGGAAGGTTTTATAATATATTCGGAAAAAATAATTAGAATTTATATCCAACAGATAACGAAAATACTCCATTATGTACTTTGTCACTATCTTCAGCCTCAGTTTTGATAATATTAGATAATCCTAAGTTATATCTCGCCCCAACAGAAATATTTTCTGTTAAATAATATCCAGCACCAAAGTTTAAGCCAAAATCGGTCGATTTAAACATATCTTTTACATCCATTTCATTCGTTCGACTAAAACCATCTAATTTCGTTTTAGTTTTAGCAGAAGTCAAAAATCCAATTTGAGGACCTAATTCAACTGAAAACTTTTCTGTTGCGTAGTATCTAAACATAACTGGTACATTAATATATCCCAAATTAAAGTTGACATCACCTGTATAAAAGTTTCCATCAACTTCTGCCCCTACATTCTTAAATTTTGCTCCTTGAGTAGAATATAGAAGTTCTGGTTGTAAAGCAAATTTTTCCGATAATTTTATTTCTACAAAACCCCCTATATTAAATCCAACTCTAGATGCCAAATCTATACCGTCTGTATCTCCAGAAAAGTTTGAGACATTCAAGCCTCCTTTAATACCAAATTTTACATCTTGTGCACTAGCAAATGTAAATGCCATAACTGCAATTGCAGATAAAAGAACTTTTTTCATCTTTACTTTATTATTATTATTATTATCATTTTACAAAATATTAAAAAGCAATAAAAAATTATATAAATGCTTTTTTAACAAAAAAAACCTTCCTGATTAAAGGAAGGTTTATTAGTATGAAATATCTAATTAGATTAGAATTTATATCCAACAGATAAAGAGAAAACGCTGTTATTCATTTTGAAATCTTCACCATCTTCTGTTTTAGCAATATTTGATAAACCAAGATTGTAACGTAGACCTACAGAAAGATTTTCAGTAAAATCATATCCTGCACCAAAGTTTACTCCAAAATCAATTGATTCGTAATTATCTTTAACGTCTTGTTTACCAGAATCAGACATTCCATTATCAGAAAATTCATATTTGTCTTTTGCACTTAACAAAAATCCAATTTGTGGACCTGCCTCAACACTAAATTTTTCCGCTACATAATATTTAGCCATAACTGGAATATTTAAATAGCTTAAAAGTATTTTGTCTTCATAACTATACCCTAAACCTGATTCTTCACTTTTTGCACCTTGAGTTGAGAATAAGATCTCAGGTTGAATTGCAAATTTATCAGTTAGTTTGATTTCAGCAAAACCACCAACTTGAAAACCTACTAAAGATTTAGCATCTTCAGCATCTCCACCAAATGTAGAAAGGTTTGCACCAGCTTTAACTCCAAATCTTGTTTCTTGAGCGCTAACACTCATAAATGCCATAACTGCAACTGCAGATAAAAGAACTTTTTTCATTGTTATTTGTTTTTGGTTAAATTAATCCGGAGCAAATAAAAATATACTTCCCAAAAAATTATTTGTATTTTAACATTCTTTGTAGTAACTAGGCGCAAAATCTTATTAAAAAGACTTTTTTAGGGAATAAAAAAACCTTCCTGATTAGGGAAGGTTTTTACAATATCTAGAATTACTGTTTAGAATTTGTACGCCGCAGTTAATGCTAAAACGTTATTTGTATATCTATTATCATAATAATATCCATCAAAACGATCGTTGTAATCGTAAACATTAGACAAACCAATAGTATAACGAATACCAACAGAGAAATTATCTGTGAAATTATATCCTGCTCCTAAATTAAAGGCAACATCAACTGATTTTTCATCTTCAATATTTTTACTGGAAACTAACAATCCAAGTTGTGGTCCGGCTTCAACACTAAATTGTTTCGTAATATAGTATTTAGCTAATACAGGAACATTGATATAGTTTAAATTTACCGTATAATCACGCTCACCATTATATCCATCAAATTTAGCTCCCTGAGCAGAAAACAAAAGTTCTGGCTGAATGAATAATTTTTTCCAAACATTGATTTCTGCAAAACCACCTAATTGAAAACCTACTAATGCATTAGACTCATCAGCACCACCAATAGTAGCAATATTAAGACCTCCTTTTACTCCAAATCGAGTTTTTTGGGCATTTGCAAACCCGAATGCCATTATTGCAATAGCACATAAAATAATCTTCTTCATTTTATTTGTTTATGGTTAAAATTAATGGCGCAAATATAAAACTATAGAAAGGGAAAAAAGTAATTTTTTTAACAAAAATTTTTATAATCGAATACAATTATGTTAAAATAAAATTATTGTTAATTAATGCTAATAAAAAAAGCCTCCCATGTTTGGAAGGCTTGTTTTTTATAAAATTGTGTATTTTAGAATTTATATGCTAAAGATAATGCAAGGTTGCTGTTTTTAGCACTGTCATAGTACTCCTCTTCGTTATCAACATCTGAATTTTCAGCAATTGGTGATATACCAATTGTGTAACGAAGATTAATTGAAAGATTTTCAGTAAAGTAGAATCCAGCTCCTACATTAAATCCAAAATCTACAGATTTAAATCCATCTTTAACATCTTCACCTTCAGATTTTGCAGATAATAAAACACCAAGTTGAGGACCTGCTTCAACACTAAATTTTGGAACAATATAGTATTTAGCTAAAACAGGAATATTCAAATAATTTAATTTGACATCAATGTCTCCAAATAGCGGTCCAGTTTCAAATGTACTTCCTTGTGCAGAATATAAAAGTTCTGGTTGGATAGCAAACTTGTCAGTTATTTTGATTTCAGCAAAACCTCCAACGTGAAAGCCTACCAAAGATTTACTATCTTCAACATCTCCTCCTACGATATTAGAAAGGTTTAATCCTCCTTTTACTCCAAATCTAGTTGATTGTGCATTTGTAAATCCAAATGCCATTACTGCAATTGCAGATAAAATTATTTTTTTCATTTTTATAAGTTTTGATTAAATTTAATAATCAAATATAAAAATATACTTCCCAAAAAAGAACTTGTATTTTAACAAATAAAGTGGTAACTAGAGACTTAATCCTACTAAAAACAAACTTATGCATTTTTATTTGTTACATCTTAAACAAGCATAAAAGAAAAAACCTTCCTGATAATAGAAAGGTTTTAATAATTATTACTTTATAAAAGTGTTAGAAATGCAATGCAAAACCAATGTTGAATTGTAAAACATCTTTACCATAATCTTCGTTTAAAGTTATGTTATAACGAAGTCCAGGCTCAACAGAAACATTTTTTCCAATGAACCATGCGTAACCTCCCTGAATTCCTAAGTAAGATGGATTTTCATCTGCATCTTTAATACTTGCTCCGGTATATGAAAGCTCAACAGGAATTTTATTGATTACATAATACTTTGCTCCTACTTTATAAGAAAAAATAGAACTTGCATAATCCTGACCATTATCACCGTAACCTAATCCGGCTTTTACAGCTAAATTATCCATTACAAAATATCCGCCTTCAGCGCCAATATTCCATGAAGTTGTTCCATCCTCAGATCTTAATGCAAAACCTGTGTTTCCTGTTCCGGTTGCTCCAAAAGAAGTATTTCCTTCAATAAGGTACTTTCCTTTTTTAGTTTGCTCTTGTGCATTAGCAAAACTAACTGTCATTACTGCAATCGCAGCTAAAATAATTTTTTTCATAGTTCGTTTTTTGTTTGTTATTATCTTATAAAACTAATCTTATACTTGTTAAATAATGTCCGCTATAAGCCAACGAAGTATTAAAATAAGACAGAATTTAATTACAAACAATTATCTGGATTTCAGCACATTAAAACTAAAATCATAAAATTACGCTCTAAAAAATCACAAATAGATGTTAATTTTATAAATTATTTAATCCGATTAATAAAACAATAAAATCAAAATAATGTAGTTTTGACTAATAGATACATTTAAAAATACCAAATTTTAAAAAAACACTTTTATGAAAAAAATAATTTTAGCAGCTGTTTTGTTCATTGCAACATCAGCTACAATACAAGCACAATTAGTACAATTTGGAGTTAAGGCAGGGGTTAACTTTGCTAGCCAGCCTGGAGATGCATCATTAGACGGTGTGGCATTTGATAAAGATGGAATTACTAGCTATCATGTGGGTGTGGTTGCAGAAATAAAATTATTAGAAAAATTCGCTATTCAACCAGAGCTTTTATATTCTACTCAAGGAGCAACTTACAAATTTGCTGATGCTCAGGAAGATTTTAAAAATGAATTAGCTTATTTATCTATTCCTGTAATGGCTAAAATCTACGTTACAAAATCATTAAGCTTAGAAGTTGGACCACAAGCTTCATTTTTAGTAAGCCAAAAAAACAAAGTAGATTTTGAAGATGCTAATACTTTTGATTTTGCTATTAACGCAGGTTTAGGATTAAAAATCACTAAAAGTATATTTGTACAAGGTCGCTATAGTTTAGGATTAACAGATGTTTCTTCTAATGCTAATGTTACAAATTCAGTAGTTCAGCTTTCTGCTGGATTCTTGTTCTAAAAAGAATATCACATACTTTTATAAAAACCGTTCTATTAATTAGAACGGTTTTTTTATTTTTACCAAGTTCAATGGCAATGTCAATTTCAATATCAATTTCAATGGCAATGTCAATTTCAATTTCAATGGCAATGCAAGAATCAATGGCAATGTCAATTACAAAATCAAAGCAATGTTATTGAAGAATTAATTTAGCTTAATTGAACTTATATTTCTTATATGGTTTAAAAAAATCTAAATGTTTTAACTCGAAAAATATACCTTTAAATATGAAAATCTGCATAATCAACGGACCCAATTTGAATCTATTAGGAAAAAGAGAACCTGAAGTTTACGGAAGTCAAACTTTTGAAGATTATTTTGAAACGTTGCAAACCAAATTTCCTAACATCGAACTTTCTTATTATCAAAGTAATATTGAAGGTGAATTAATTGGAAAAATTCAGGAAGTTGGTTTTTCTTTTGACGGAATTATTCTGAATGCCGGCGCTTATACGCATACTTCAATAGGTTTGGGCGATGCAATAAAGGCCGTTACAACTCCCGTTATCGAAGTTCATATCTCAAATACTTATGCGCGCGAAAGCTTTAGACATCAATCGTATTTGTCCGGAAATGCAAAAGGAGTTATTTTAGGTTTTGGATTAAAAAGCTACGAATTAGCTATTCAATCTTTTTTGTAAGCTTTGACTTCGTTCTGCCTGACAGCAATTTAACAAATTTTTAATAAGCTCATTTTTAACTTATTCTATTTTTGTTAGAGAAACCACTTTCATGAAAAACTGTATTTTATTTGCCTTTTTATTTTTTTCGATTTCCAATTTTGCCCAAATAAAGGGAACAATTTCAGACGAAAAAGGTAATCCTTTGCCATTCGTTTCTGTATTTGAAGAAAACACGTATAGCGGAACAACTTCTAACGAACAGGGAAAATACCAGCTTAACGTAAAAGAAGTTGGCAAAAACAAAATCACTTTTCAATATTTGGGATTTAAAACCCAAAAAATAGCTGTTTCTGCTGATTCAAAAACAATAACTCTTGATGTAAAAATGCTCGAAGAAAGCTTTACATTAAATGAAGTTGTAATCGATCCGAAAAACAATCCTGCCGATGCTATCATAAAAAGTGCAATTGCGAATAAAAAAGACAACTCTGATAAAACTGCGCGATTTACTGCTGATTTTTATTCGAAGGGAATGTTTAAAGTCAAAGATTTACCTAAAAAAATTCTTGGCAAAAAAGTAGATCTTGGTGATGACATGTCATCAAATCTGGATTCGACAGGAACAGGAATATTGTATTTATCTGAAACTATTTCCAAAATTACTTTTGAAAAAAAACCCAACAAATTAAAGGAGAAAATTATTGCTTCTAAAATCTCCGGAAACAATAAAGGATACAGTTATAATACTGCTTCTCTATCGACTTATGATTTTTATGATAACAGTTTAGATTTCGACATTAAACTCATCTCTCCTATTGCTGATAATGGTTTCAGTTATTATAAATACAAACTCGAAGGCACTTTTTATGACGATAATAATCAGCAAGTTTATAAAATTAAAGTAATCCCAAAACGTGATAAGGAACCCGTTTTTGAAGGTTATATTTATATTGTCGATGATAGTTTTGCAATTTACGCGATAGATTTAGACATAAAAGGATATCGCATGAAAAATGAATTTACCGAAGTAATGAACTTAAAACAAAGCTTTAGTTACAATGAAAAAAATAAAATCTGGACAAAAAATGCTCAAACTCTTGATTTTACTGCTGGAATCTTTGGAATAAAATTCTCCGGAAAATTTAATTACATATATTCAAACTATGAATTTCCGAGTTCTTTTGAAAAGAGAACTTTTGGAAATGAAGTTGTTGCTTTTGAACTTAATGCCAATAAAAAAGATGAGACTTTCTGGAATGAAATTCGTCCAATTCCGCTAACTCTTGAAGAAAGTACAGATTATACAAAGAAAGACAGTTTGCTAATTATTCGGAAATCTCAGAAATATACTGATTCAATAGATGCCAAAAACAACAAATTCAAATTTACGGACATCTTAATGGGTTATGATTACAAAAACACTTTCAAAAAATATTCATTCAATTATAAAGGATTATTAAATCTGACTTCATTGAGTTTTAATACTGTGCAGGGATTTAATTTAGATTCTGGTTTTTCGTTTAAAAAATGGAATGAAGACGAAGGAAAAAGCACTTCAATAAGTACCACTTTTAATTATGGTTTTTCAGATGAACGTTTTCGTGTTGTTGGCGAATTCAGTCATAAATTCAACAATATAAATTATGCCACTATTTCGGCTTCGGGAGGAAGTAAAACTGCACAATTTAATAGTGCGCAGCCTATCAGTAAATTGGTTAATTCAATAAGTTCTTTATTTTTTAAAGATAATTATATGAAGTTGTACAATCTTGAATTTGCCCAAATTAACTATTCGCAGAATGTTTTAAACGGTGTAAATTTGATTGGAAAAGTGGCTTATGAGCAACGAAAACCTCTTTTTAATACAACCGATTATTCTTTCTTCAAAAGGGATGATATATATTCCTCAAATAATCCGTTGGCACCAAATGATTTTACAACTCCGGCCTTTGATCCGCATCATTTATTTAAAGCGTCGCTAAATGCCCAAATCAACTTTGGAAATAAATACATTTCAAGACCTGACGGAAGGTATAATTTCAAAAATGATAAATATCCAACCGTCTTTTTAAGTTTTGAAAAAGCATTTGCCGCAAGCGAGAAAAAATATGAATTTGAACGAATTGGAGCATCTGTACAATATGATTTGTCGCTAGGAAATAAAGGAATTCTGGGAATGAATTTAAGAGCAGGAAAGTTTTTTAATGCCGAAAATATTTCGTTTATCGATTACAGACATTTTAACGGAAACCAAACTCATATTGGCACAAGTGATCGCTATTTGAACGTTTTTAATTTAATGCCGTATTACGCAAACAGTACAAATGACAGTTATTTTGAAATGCATTTAGAGCACAATGACAAGGGATTTTTAATGAATAAAATTCCGTTATTGAATCTCTTGAAATCGACTATGAATTTAGGATTTCATTCTCTGGCAATTCCGGACAGAAAACCTTACACTGAATTTACGGTTGGTTTAGACAATCTGGGATTCGGGAAATTTAAATTATTCAGATTGGATTATGTTCATTCGTATCAAGGCGGATTTCAACAAAATGGTGTTGTGTTTGGATTGAAGATTTTGAATGTTTTGAATTAGAGGAGAAAGATGCTAAGTTACTGAGGTTCTAAGTTGCTAAGTTTTCACAATCTTGTCATCTCATTCGACAAGATGTGCTTTTATTAAACAACTAGTTTCTGGTTCACATCATACCTACAATCTTGTCATCTAGATCACATGCGCTAAGAAGCACTGTTGACGAGCAGCTGGATGTGACTTCTCCTGCGTCGAAGTGACAAAAAAACCGCAAATTTCTTATTACCCAATATTGCGTTAGGGATAGAAGCGATATCCTTTTTATTTTTTCTTTAAAAATAAAAAGATATAGCGGATAGCCCGGGCCGTAGGTAACGCCCAGAAAATAAAAATCCGCTTACTCAAAAGAATAAGCGGATTTTGTTTTATCGTTCTTAAAGAAAACTTAGTACCTCAGCAACTTAGAATCTTAGAAACTTCCTCAATGATAATCATCCGGTTCAATATGAATTAGAACATTTCCTAATTGCGGGATTTTTTCTTTTAAAGTATCTTGTAGTTTGTGTGATAAATCATGCCCTTCTTTTACCGAAATTTTAGCCGATACAATAGCATGAAGATCAACATGATATTTCATTCCGGCTTTACGGATAAAGCATTTTTCGGTTCCCAGAATTCCATCCACTTTTAAAGATTTTACACGAATTTCTTCAACTAAATCATCATTCATGTTTTCGTCCATGATTTCGCCAAGTGCTGGTCTGAAAATTTTATAGCTGTTGTATAAGATAAAAAAAGCAGCAAAAAGCGCCGCCCAATCATCTGCAGATTCGTAACCTTTGCCCATAATTAGTGCAATCGAAATCCCTATAAACGCTGCTACAGATGTAATGGCATCACTGCGATGGTGCCAGGCATCAGCCGCAAGAGACGAACTATTGGTTTCTTTGCTTCGCTTCATTACCAAACGAAACGAATATTCTTTCCAGATAATAATTGCACCCAGGATATACAAAGTCCATGATTTTGGCAAACCGTGCGGTTCCTGAATATTTGCTATACTTTCATAACCAATAATTGTTGCCGAAGTGATTAAAAAGCCAACCACCAAAAAAGTAATTAAAGGCTCAGCGCGTCCGTGTCCGTAAGGATGATTTTCATCGGCTGGTTTATTAGAATATTTGATTCCGAATAACACCAAAAAGGACGAAAATATATCAGCAGTCGACTCAATCGCGTCTGCAATTAAGGCATACGAATTGCCAAAAAAACCTGCCAGCCCTTTTATAACGGCTAAGCAGGTATTCCCAACTATACTAAATATAGTAGCTTTTATAGCTGTTTGTTCATTTGTCATTTGCGCCTTTTAACAGATTTTAAATCAAGTTTTTAGATATAAAAACCATTAAGATATTAAGATTCATTAAGCTATTGTAATCTTAATTTCTCTTAACTTCTTAATGGTATTTTTAGAATATTTATTTAACTAAATATTTACCTTTTATGCTCTAACAATTTTTGCTCCAATTGCTCTTAAACGTTCATCGATACGCTCGTATCCACGATCGATTTGTTCGATATTCTGGATTGTACTTGTCCCTTTTGCTGAAAGTGCTGCAATTAATAATGAGATTCCCGCACGAATATCAGGAGATGACATTGTTGTAGCTTTTAGTTGAGATTCAAAATTATGTCCCATAACCACAGCTCTGTGCGGATCACATAACATAATTTTTGCGCCCATGTCAATTAATTTATCGACAAAAAACAAACGGCTTTCAAACATTTTCTGGTGAATTAAAACATCGCCTTTTGCTTGTGTTGCCACAACCAAAACAATGCTTAATAAATCAGGTGTAAATCCTGGCCAAGGCGCATCGGCAATTGTTAAAATAGATCCATCGATATCGGTTTTTACTTCATATCCGTTAACGTGAGCAGGAATATAAATATCATCGCCACGTTTTTCGATTGTAATTCCAAGTTTTCTAAAAGTATTCGGGATTAAACCTAAATTCTCCCAGCTTACATTTTTGATCGTGATTTCGCTTTTTGTCATAGCCGCAAGACCAATCCAAGAACCAATTTCGATCATATCTGGTAAGATTGTATGCTCACATCCGCCAAGGCTTTCAACACTTTCAATTGTCAATAGGTTAGATCCAACTCCTGTAATGTTAGCTCCCATAGAGCTTAACATTTTACACAATTGTTGCAAATAAGGCTCACAAGCTGCGTTGTAAACTGTAGTTCTTCCTTTTGCTAAAACAGCAGCCATAACAATATTTGCCGTTCCTGTTACTGATGCTTCATCAAGTAACATATCTGTTCCTTGTAATCCTTCTTCCGGAGTTTCTACTCCGTAAAAGTGATCTTCTCTATTGTATCTAAATTTTGCTCCAAGATTAATAAAACCTTCAAAGTGTGTATCTAATCTTCGACGACCAATTTTATCTCCTCCCGGTTTAGGAATATATCCTTTTCCGAAACGTGCTAAAAGCGGTCCAACAATCATAATAGAACCACGAAGCGCTCCGCCTTCTTTTTTGAAAGCTTCGGTTTCTAAATATCCAACGTTAACCTCATCTGCCTGAAACGTAATCGAGCTTGGTTCATTTCGTTGAATTTTCACACCTAAATTACCCAACAATGTGATTAATTTATTGATGTCAATAATATCGGGAATATTATTAATTTTTACTTTTTCCCCCGTTAGAAGCACGGCACATAAAATTTGTAATGCCTCATTTTTTGCTCCTTGCGGAGTGATTTCTCCTTTTAAAGGAATTCCTCCCTCGATTTTAAAAATTCCCATATTCTTTTTTTAAGGTTCTGAGTTACTAAGGTTCTAAGATTCTAAGTTTTTTTTGCTTTGCAACTTAGTAGCTTAGCTGCTTAGCAACTTTTTTTATTTCTGATTGTTTTTTTTAAGGTTCTGAGTTACTGAGGTTCTAAGATTCTGAGCTAAAAAAAAACTTAGCAACTTAGCATCTCAGCCACTTAGCAACTTTTTTTCTACTTCTGATTATTATTTTTCTGAAAAGGTTTTGGTTTCCCTGGTCCTTTAACGTTTTTGTTGCTTTGGATTTTTGGCTGTCCCGGTGGCGTAATCTTATTAGACATACGTTTGTTGGTACGCAATAAATCGGTTGTATTTAAAAGCTCTTCTGTGCTTTGCAGTAAATTGATTTTCCCATCAGACAATTCAAATAAATGTTCAAAAATCACATCATCTTTTACCGTGTCTTTGTTCCAGCTTAAATATGATTTTTTCATGTGATTGGCAATGACCAATACTAATGCATTTTTCATTTCGCCGTCTTCCCATCTATTGGCAACATCTATCATATATTTGATATTGTTACCGTAAAATCTGTATTTAGGAAAGTTTTGTGGATACTGTAAAACATCTGGTTTTAGCTGTAATACATCTCTTGACGGAATTGGATATGGCGAATCTACATTTAGTCTAAAATCAGACATAATGAAAAGCTGATCCCATAATTTATGTTGAAAATCCGGTACATCACGCAAATGCGGATTCAGACTGCCCATTACCTGAATAATGTATTTCGCAGCTTTATTGCGCGTTTCTGCATCTTCAATAATAGTTGCCTGATCGATCAGTTTTTGTAAATGACGACCATATTCCGGAATAAGTAAGCGTTGTCTTTCAGAATTATATTCTAAATTAAAAACAACGTCATTCGCGACTTCTTTTTTATATTTTTCGACCATAAGTTATAATGAAACTATACCTTCTATTGTAGAGACTTCTTTGTATTTGCTAATCACTTGCTCAGCACTATGCATTGTAACATCTACAGAAACACTGGTAAATTTACCTGTTTTAGATTTTGTTGTTTTAATTACCGCTCCCAAATTGTCAAAAGCTTTTTCTACTCGCTCGACATTATCGTTTACCGACGGCATAATAAATTTATACAAATATTCTGCAGGCCAAGTATTTGAGTTATCTAACTCTACCTTTAATCTTTCGTAAAATTCAGCGGTTTCTTTTTCTTTATCGTTTTCCATTCGTAATTAAAAATAAAGGCAAATATACGGTTTTGAGTTTAGATTTTAGATTTTTTTCTTTCGAAAAAGGTGCAAAGTTACAGAGGCGCAAAGGTGCAAAGAAAAAAACTTTGTAACTTTATTTCTTTGTAAAATTTCCTCTTATATTTGAGAAAAACATTGCTTAGAAATTTGCTCGCAAAGTCGCAAAAACGCAAAGTTTTTTAAGTCATAATATTTAAAACTTTGCGTCTTCGCGACTTTGCGCGATTAAAAACACATTACTATGAAAAACTACATTCTTATTCTTTTTATAACACTTACATTCAACTCTATAAAAGCACAGGAAATTAAAACAATGACTTATTTTCAGAATGACACTCTCAAACTGGATTTAGATTTGTATTTACCTCAGAAGAAAACCAACGAAAAAATTCCGTTAATTATTTTTGCTTTTGGAGGAGGATTTTCCGGCGGAGAACGCACGAGCGAGAAAGAATTTGGCATGTTTATGGCGAAAAACGGTTACGCGGTTGCAAGCATTTCATACAGTTTATATATGAAAGGAAAAGATTTTGGATGCAAAGGAACGTTAACCGAGAAAATAAAAGCAATCCAGATTGGCGTGAGCGATATGTGGCAGGCAACTTCATTTTTGATCGAAAATGCCAATAAATACAATCTTGATGCTTCTAAAATATTCATTTCGGGAATTAGTGCAGGTGCCGAAATTGGTTTCCATGCTTCGTTCTGGGATTATAAACTGATGAATCTATATAAAAATAATCTTCCTGAAAACTTTAAATACAAAGGTTTCATTGGAGGTTCCGGCGCGATTCAGGATATTAATTTGATTACGAAAGAAAATGCGATTCCGATGTTATTGGCACACGGGAATAATGACGATACGGTTCCTTACTCTGCAGGTTCGCATAGATCTTGCCCAACAAATGCTTCGGGTTGGCTGATTTTGTTTGGCTCTTATGCGGTTTATAATCATATGAATGACTTACATAAAGATATTGAACTGATTACGTTTTGTGGTGGAGGCCATGAATTCTCCGGCTATCTTTTTCACCAAGGACAACAATATGTTCTGGATTTTGTGAATGATGTTTTGAAAGAAAAAAAATTCGAATCGCATATTATTATTCCTTCGGGTAAAAAAGGTAAGGATTCCGGGAAATATTTGTTTTGTGAATAATAAACTTTATATATAAAAAAAAATGAGAATTATCTCTTTTACAGTTACACTCATAATTCATTATTTAATTATGGTAAGATTAAAGCTTTTTGATAATTTTAATTTCGTTTGTCTTATTTGTTTTAGTGGAATATTAATAGGGTTGGCAATTAAATTTTTCTCAAAGGACCGAAATGTAAATTTGAATGATGCGGGCTGGGGAATTTTATATGCTTCGTTCCTTTCATTTACTTCAATTGTGTTATTTACAATGTACATGCTGCATAATTATCCTAAATAATAAAATTTATATTTTGACATCAACCGGAATAAAGTCCAGCCCTACAATATTATCCGAGTCTACGACTCTTTTCTGTTTTAGTTCCGGAGAAACAATCTATTTTGTAGAGCTGGACTTTAGTCCAGCTCTATGATATTAACCCGAATTCACAACTCCTTTCTGTTTTAGTTCCAGAGAAACAATCTATTTTGTAGAGCAGGACTTTAGTCCAGCACTATGATATTGACCCGAATTCACAACTCCTTTCTGTTTTAGTTCCGGAGGAACAATCTATTTTGTAGAGCTGGACTTTAGTCCAGTTGCGCCCATGTTTTCGAAATCCATGTCTTTTTAATTTTATTTTATAGCAACATGACAAAATGGTATTCATCCCAAATTATATTTCCTGATTAGCCCTAACAATCTCAAAGTTTTAGGAGTAAGCCTCTTGTTTTTTCTTTAAAAAGCAAAAGATTGTAGCGAGCAGCAGGTTCTAAAGTTTCGGGATTTACCTAAAATTGCGAAATCATTCGCTTAAGACGAAATAAACTTTTTAAATATCAATAAGTTTAGGTAAATTTGCGCTTTATTTTTAGAAAGTGCAAAAACAAATCATAGTCCTCATTGGTGGCCCGGGAACGGGAAAATCTACTCTTATCAACGAATTGGTAGCTCGTGGCTACTGTTGTTATCCTGAAATTTCCAGACAAGTTACACTCGAAGCTCAGCAGCGAGGTATCGATCAATTGTTTCTGGAACAGCCTTTATTATTTAGCGAAATGTTGCTGGAAGGTCGCATTAAACAATTTCAAGATGCCGGTCAGGAACCTGATGATGTAGTTTTTATAGATCGCGGAATTCCTGATGTTGTAGCCTATATGGATTATATTGGCGATGATTATCCGGAGCATTTTACAAAAGCATGTGAGGAGTTTAAATACACCAAAACTTTTATATTACCACCTTGGGAAGAAATTTACGAATGCGACACTGAGCGCTACGAGAATTTTGAACAAGCTTTGACAATACAAAAACACCTTGTTGAAACCTACAAGAAATACGGCTACGACTTAATTGAAGTACCTAAAGATACGGTGGAGAACAGAATTCTTTATATCTTAGATAAAATTTAGGCGCGTTTTAAAGTTGCAAAACTAGAAACTGATTTCTAAATTTTTTAACTTTAAAACGAGACCAATGCCCGAAGCGCAAGAAATTCTTTTAAAATACTGGAAACACGACAGTTTTAGACCGTTGCAAAAGGAGATTATTGACTCGGTTCTAGACGGTCAGGACACTTTTGCCCTGCTCCCAACCGGAGGCGGAAAATCAATTTGTTTTCAGGTTCCGGCAATGATGCAGGAAGGTATTTGTCTGGTTGTTTCGCCTTTGGTCGCTTTGATGAAAGATCAGGTAGCAAATTTGCAAAAGCGAAATATTAAGGCGATTGCGCTTACCGGCGGAATTCACACGGAGGAAATCATTGATCTTCTGGACAATTGCCAATACGGGAATTATAAATTTCTGTACCTTTCTCCGGAACGACTTCAGTCAGACTGGATATTGGAACGCATAAAAAATCTCCCAATTAATTTAATTGCTATTGACGAAGCGCACTGTGTTTCGCAATGGGGACACGATTTTCGTCCGGCTTATTTGAAGATTTCAGAACTTAAAAAATACTTTCCTAAAATTCCATTTTTGGCTTTGACTGCAACGGCAACTCCCAGAGTTATTGAAGATATTAAAACCGAATTAGGATTAAAAGATCCGATACTTTTTCAGCAATCTTTTGAAAGAAAAAATATCGCATATATGGTTTTTGAAGTCGAAGATAAACTATATCGCACGGAACAAATTTTAAAGAAAAACCCCCAGCCTTCTATTATATATGTACGAAACAGGAAATCGTGCCTGAATATGTCAACCCAATTGCAATCGCTAGGATTCAAGGCGACGTATTATCACGGTGGACTTTCGGCAAAAGAAAAAGACAAAAACATGCAATTGTGGATGTCTGAACAAGCACAGGTTATTGTTGCCACAAATGCGTTTGGAATGGGAATTGACAAAGACAACGTAAAAACGGTTATTCACACACAATTGCCTGAGAATATCGAAAACTATTATCAGGAATCCGGAAGAGCGGGACGAAATGGCGAAAAAGCTTTTTCGGTTGTTTTAACGAATTCGGCTGACGGCAATCAAACGGAACAACAATTTTTAAGTATCCTACCCGATAAAAAATTTCTGAACACAGTTTATATCAAGCTTTGCAATTATTTTCAGATTGCGTATGGCGAAGGTTTAAACGATTCGTTTTCGTTTAAGCTGAATCATTTTTGCCAGAAATATGACTTCCCTACTCTAAAAACGTATAATGCTTTGCAGTTTTTGAATCAGCAGGGAATTATTACAATGTCTCAGGAATTTTCTGAAAAGATTACAATGCAGTTTTTATTGGAATCAAAAGAAGTAATCAGATATATGAGTTTAAACTCAAATGATGAAGAAATCATGTTGGCGATTTTAAGAACGTATCCGGGAATTTACGAAATGAAAACTCCGTTTAATATTTCGTTGATTGCTAAAAAATCAAATCATACTGAAGAACAGGTTTCGGCTGTTCTGGAAAAACTGAACGAGAAGAATATCATCGAATACAAATCAAAAAATAACGACGCTACTATATTATTCAATGAAGTTCGCGAAGATGACTTAACGATTAACAGGGTTTCAAAATATCTTGAAAAACAAAATCAGCTTAAAAAAGACCAGCTTTTATCTGTGCTTCATTATATAAAGGACAATAAAACCTGCAAAAATCGATTGATTTTGGATTATTTTGGAGAAGAAACAACTCAGAATTGTGGAGTCTGCTCCTATTGTATTACACAAAAAGGCAAAATTACCGAAGCCGATTCGATTGCAGATAAAATTTTGCATCAATTAAAAACGGCGGCTTTGTCATCAAGAGAAATTCAAACAAAAATAAAACTAGACGCTAATGATGTTGTTGTTGCGCTTCAGGAATTACTGGAAAACAATTATATCACCATTCAGGCGAATAATAAATACACTTTAAAATTATAATGGAAAAATTAAGAATCATATTTATGGGAACTCCGGAATTTGCCGTTGGCATTCTGGATACCATTATCAAAAGCGATTATGAAGTTGTTGGCGTGATTACGGCGGCAGATAAACCGGCAGGACGCGGACAAAAAATAAAATATTCAGCAGTGAAAGATTATGCCCTTGCGAACAGTCTTACTTTATTACAACCCACAAATTTAAAAGACGAAAGTTTTCTGGCCGAATTAAAAGCGCTAAACGCCAATTTACAAATTGTTGTTGCTTTTAGAATGTTGCCAAAAGTAGTTTGGGAAATGCCAAGTCTGGGAACTTTTAATCTTCATGCTTCTTTATTACCAAATTATCGTGGTGCTGCACCTATAAACTGGGCAATTATTAATGGAGAAACAAAAACGGGAGTTACTACTTTTTTTATTGATGATAAAATAGATACCGGAGCAATGATTTTAAATTCGGAAATTGCGATTGAACCGGAAGAAAATGCGGGACAATTACACGACCGATTAATGTTGTTGGGAAGTAAAACTGTAATTGACACATTAAAAGTGATCGAAGACGGAAATGTAACTACAACGATTCAGAAAGACGACGCTGAAATTAAAACTGCCTACAAATTAAACAAGGAAAATTGTAAGATCGACTGGACAAAATCAGGCGATGAAATCAATAATTTGATTCGAGGTTTAAGTCCTTATCCTGCTTCATGGTGTTTCCTGAAAGATAAAAATGAAGAATTAAGCATCAAAATATACGAAGCAAAACTAGTTTTAGAAGATCATTCTTATGAGATTGGAAGCTTGATTAGCAGCAAAAAAGAAATCAAAATTGCGATCAAAAATGGTTTTGTTCAGCTTTTGAGTCTTCAATTACCGGGAAAAAAGAGAATGCAGGTTGCAGAATTGCTAAATGGCATAACTTTTACTGATACCGCAAAAGTCTATTAAGCTCAGTAAAACAGGGGTTTTTACCTGTTTTTGCCTGATAATCAGTTAGCGTTATGAACAAAAAAAGCAAGTTATCAACAATTTTTGCTAAAATTAAAGAAAACACTTGCAAGGAACGGATTTCCTACTAAATTTGTGTATTAACAATTTTTTTTAACCAACAATTAATAACTAATTATTATGAACAAATCAGAATTAATCGATGCTATCGCTGCTGATGCAGGAATTACAAAAGCTGCGGCAAAATTAGCTTTAGAATCATTTTTAGGAAACGTAGGAGCTACTTTGAAAAAAGGTGGTAGAGTTTCTTTAGTAGGTTTTGGATCTTGGTCAGTATCTGCTAGAGCTGCTAGAGACGGAAGAAACCCTCAAACTGGAAAAACTATTCAAATCGCTGCTAAGAATGTTGTAAAATTCAAAGCCGGAGCTGAATTAGAAGGTGCAGTGAACTAGTAAGAAAAGTTCTCTAAACTTATAATATAATCAAAACCCTCCTCCATGAGGGTTTTTTTGTGCGGTTTAACGATTTTATTTGGGTTTTTAAATATTTTATTATTAAATTTAATAAAAATTGTAGCCGTATGATTTCAGAAAAATTAAAAAAAGGACACCTGCTTATTGCCGAACCTTCTATAATTGGAGATTTATCTTTTAATAGATCGGTAATTTTATTAGCAGACCATAACAAAGAAGGATCAATAGGTTTTATCATTAATAAACCATTAAAGTATACTATTAATGATTTGATACCTGAGATTGATGCCAGTTTCAAAATATATAACGGAGGTCCTGTTGAACAGGACAATCTTTATTTTATTCACAATATCCCGGAATTGATACCTAATAGTGTCGAAATTTCGAATGGGATTTATTGGGGAGGTGACTTTGAATCGACTAAAGACTTAATAAACGACGGATCTATTGGTAAAAACAATATTCGCTTTTTCTTAGGTTATACCGGTTGGGACGAAAATCAGCTTGAGAATGAAATGCAGGGAAACTCCTGGATCATTACTGATAATAGTTATAAAAATAAAATTATCGGTAAATCCACCACTCATTTTTGGAAAGAGCAAATTATTGAGCTCGGAGGTGATTATGTTATATGGTCGAATGCACCTGAAAATCCATATCTGAATTAATTTTCAGAGATGGATTCATTTAGTTTCTGCACTAATAAATGCGCCAGATTACTTGTAAATTCCTTTTTCCGATATTTAGTTATCGGTTGTATCCCTGTGATTACATTTGTCAGAAATAATTCGTCAGCTTTTTGAAGATCAAATGGCGAAATTATTTCTTCAAGTACTTCTATGCCTTCTACTTTTTTAGCCAAAGCTATTATTTGCTTTCTCATAATTCCATTGAGACAACCTTCAGAAATTGGCGGCGTGATTAATTTCTTGCCCATTACCATAAATAAATTGCCTTGTAATGCTTCAACCACATTTTTAGCATCATTTATTAAAAGGCAGTTTTCCAGACCATTTTCATGAGCAAAAATACTTCCGGTAACATTTATCAATTTATTAGTCGTTTTAATCGACGATAATAACTGTTTTGTTACATAGAAGTCTTTATATAAATCAACTTCATATTCAGCCGTATTTAAAGCATAAGAAACACTTTCTAAGGAAGTTGCGTGAATTAAATACGACACTTCGTTTGTTTTAGGCAAATATAAACCTCCGTCGTTTCTAAAAACGGTAATTCTGGCTCTTGCCGATGCCGAAATTCCTTCTTGATTTACGAGGTTTAAAACCTGTTCTTCAAAAAATTCCATTGTAAAGTTCATCGGAATCTCCATTCTCACAACACGCATTGAAGCCATTAATCTAAAATAATGATCTTCAAGAAACAAAATTTTGTTATTGACTATTTTTAGCGTTTCAAAAACACCATCGCCGTACAAAAAAGCACGATTTTGAGTTAATATATTCTCTTCTTGCGCTACTATGTTTCCGTTAAAATTGATCATAAAAAAACCCTGAATTTTGTTCAGGGCAAATATAAGGTATAAAATAGAAATTTACTAAACAGATCCTATAAGATGTTTCAGGTCTGAGATCTGATTCTCCCACAATTGTTTAGCTTCTCCTACTTCTTCTTTTTCTGCGAAATCGACTACCATTAGCGATACATCTTTAGTTAATTCATCAACTAAAATATGTAATTCAAAAAAATACTCCGTGTCTTTACTGCTTTCATCAACCCATTTGAACTTTACTTTTTCTCCTGTTTTTTTAGAAGCCAAACGCGCTTTTTCCTGCGAGTCATTCCAGATGAAAGTAAAGAATTCGCCTCTTGAATTTACATTGTCTGCAAACCATTCAGACAAACCTGACGGCGTTGATATATATTGATATAATAATTGCGGCGAAGAATTTATTGGAAACTCGATTTCGTAACGTATTTTTTGATCCATGTGCTACTTTTAATTTTTTCGAAATATAAGAATATATGTCCAAAAACAATGCATTTTTAAAAATATTTTTTTTTCTTCATTTTATTCTTGTAAGCTTTAATAATATTTCTATCTTTGCACCCGCAATGAGGAACACGGTTCGCTTGCAATCTTGGCGAGGTAGCTCAGTTGGTTAGAGCGCAGGATTCATAACCCTGAGGTCACGGGTTCAACTCCCGTCCTCGCTACATAAAAACAAAACCCTAATCATCAATTGATTAGGGTTTTTTTATTGTAGTTTTGTTTAAAAAACCTCATAAGAACATCTCAAATATCTAAAAAAGAAGCAACAATGGATATAGTCAAATTTAAAATCACATCAAAAACGATAAAAGTAGAAGTACGCAATTCGAATAATTACGTTTTTAATTTCAATACTGCTTTAGAAATTGAAAAAGAAGATAAAGAGGTTTTATTAAGACTATACAATGCATTAGATATGCTTTTTAAGAAAGAAACTCCTGCCGAAACAAAAAACTATATTTCGCCAAACCAAACTAATATATTGGATCAGATTTCTGCCGTTGATGGTTTAGAAGAGGAGAAATAATTATAAATCAAAAATTATAATGACCAATAAACTGATTGATCAATTAAACAAAGCTTTTAAATCAAAATTAGATATTTTTGATACGCTAATGAATGATGGAGCAAGTGAAAAAGAAATATCAGATTTAGAAAAATTATTCAATCAAACTTTACCAAAGTCCTATATAGATTTATTAAAAGTGTATAATGGGGAAAAAGAAATCCTTGGAGTAATGGCGGGATTTGGTTTTTTAGAAATTGAAGACGTAAAAATACAATGGAATTTTTTCAAAACAGCAACAGCTCAAACGGAACCAGATTCTATATATCAAAAGAATAAAATCAAAAATCAATTATATTCTGTAAAAAGAATTCCCTTTGCTCACGATGGATCCGGAAACTTATTATGTATTGACTACGATCCTAATATTGAAGGAAAGTCTGGTCAGATTTTATATTTACCTACAGGAGATCCCGAACCAGTTTCGGTTATTGCAGATGATTTTGATGAATTTCTTGCCTTTTTAATTGATGCAGTTCGCACTGAAAAATTAAAATTAACCGATGAAAGAGAGGAATGGGATGAAGAAGATTGGCAACAAGCAGAAATTTACTTCCACAAATCATGGAAAGATGACTGGACAGATATTGCAGATGAATACAATTTAATACACACTGAAGATCTATAGTAAGAATTTTTACGAGCGTTTGTTACAAGCTGATTAAGTTTGCGTATTTTTTTGCTTAAATTTTAATTTTTCAAATTGCCCGAAGAAATATCAATTATCTTTACTCATCTTATTTCAGCAATATAATGGAATCATTACAAGCTATTTTCACGGAAACTTTAGGATTAAATGTGGAACTTTTTGAAGAATTTCAGAAAGAGTTACGCATTAAAAATCTGAAGAAAAAAGAATTCTTAATTCAGGAAGGTGCTGTTTGTGATTTTATTGCGCTCGTAATTTCGGGAACATTGCGATCTTATGTTCAAAATAATGAAGGCGAATTTAATAATGATTTTTATCTCGAAAATAGTTTTGTCAGCGCATACACAAGCTTTCTAACTCAAATGCCAACGAATTGCAATATCGAAGCTTTGACCAATGCAAAAGTGTATTACATAACGCATAAACAATTCAATTCTTTAATCGAAAGGGACAATAACTTTTTGAAACTGGCAAAATATATTTCTGATAATTATTTTATCAGAAAGTGTAAAAGAGAAACTTCTTTCCTGAAAAACTCCGCTGCCGAAAGATTAGAAATGATACGAATCCTTTATCCGGGAATCGAGCAAAAAGTACCACAATATCATATTGCTTCCTATCTCGGCATTAAGCCCGAATCTTTAAGCCGAATCAAACTCTTAACCTACATCAATAAATAAGTTTATTGTTATCATGAGCTTTGTACTTCAATAATTTAAAACATTTGAAGTATGCCTGTAATCAATTTAAAACTAAGCGGAGAACAAAATTCGGCTTTAGCCAAAGAATTAGCACTCACTATTAGCACTCTTACCAAAGAAGTCTTAAACAAAAAACCTGAAGTCACGGTGGTAACGGTTTCATTTGTACCAAAGGATCTTTGGTTTATAAATTCAGAATCCCTAACTGAATTAGAAACAAACAGTTTTCATCTTACGGTTAAAATTTCTGATTCAACGAATTTAAAGAATGATAAAGCAAAATATATCGAAGCTGTTCATCAGGCTTTATTATCGCGTCTGGGCAAAATGCATCCGGTGAGTTATACCGCAATTGAAGAAATGAAAGCGGATGCGTACGGTTATGACGGATTAACGATTGAGTATAAATGGATCAATAATCGTAAAAAATAAAAATGATGTCTAAAAAAATCTTCATTATTGTTTTACTGATTGTTGTTCAATATTCAAATGCACAGAAAAAAGTAGATAATCAAAAAGAAATTAATTCGATTATAAATCAATACAGCGAAAGCGTTATCAAAAAAGATTCCATCACATTTTATACTTTATTTAATGACGGAAATGTAACCTGGTGCGCCGCGCTTATGGACAAATCTCAAAATAAAGAAATAGAAACGAAAGGCAAGGAAAAAGCGGGAAGCAATTATTTTTCAGGAAGCTACAAAGATTTCATGCGAGGTTTATTTCGATATGAATCTACCGAAGATAAATTTGACAATATTCATATTATCGAAGACGGAACTGTTGCAGCCGTAACTATGGATTATAGTTTTTGGGCAAATAACAAAATGACAAATTGGGGCGGAAAATATTTAACCTTAATAAAAAGAGATGGAAAATGGAAAATTACCAGCGTCATTTATTCCTTAGAACTTACCTCCTATTTTGAGCAGCCTTCACTTTCAAAAAGGCAAAAAGATAAAAAGCTACAATTATAAATTTTAATTCACTTATCTATTTCAATGTCGGAATCTTTTCTGTCAAATGTTTCCAATATCGTTTTGGCATATGCTGAATATGAAGTTTCATGTTTTTTCTGGATTCAATATTGACGCTCTTAAAAAAAACGCGCCAAAGATTCTGGAAAAACTCTCCCTGTTCATCGCATATTTCTGCTAAATATTTAGAGGAATTAGATTCCGCATTAAATTGCAATTCGATTGTTGATACATTTTCGAGATCGTAATAAATGCCATATTTACGTTTTGCATCATATATTAACCAGCGTTGATCTGCGTAGCGTTTTTTAAAATGACTTTCGATAATGGGCAAAACATTACAATCCGGCTCTACAATAGCATAATATAGTTTGTCTTTTGTGAGTTTAAAACGGACGAATGCTTCCATGCGATGGGCTTCTCTTCTCGTCAATCTTGTTGCTTTTCTGACATCCCAAACGGCACTATTGCTAAAATCTCCTTCAATATTTTTTGAACTTGCCAATGCATATTTAGTAAATTGAAACATGATTTGTTCTATCTCATCTAAATCAGAAAAAAATGCTTTATAAAAATCTGAATATCCTCCTGGCGAAAGACGTTTTTTAATTCCGCTTAAAACCCTGTTTGCTTTTTCCTCATCTGTCATTACATAATGATGGGTGGAAAAAAGCAAAGCTGCCGAAGCTTCATTTTTAGCAAAAACAACGTCTTGAAATTTATATTCATAAATTTCAAATACCGCTGTAAGCCAGCCTTCGTAAGTTCCGTCGTAAATAAGCTGTATCATTTTAATTAAAATAAAGCAAGTTGATTCGAAAAGTCGTTTTTGTATTTACTGTTTTGCAAATTCAAAATCTGATCCTTGATCTGAATAGAAGTCAAATCTTTCTGGATTTGAAATGGTGATGCAAACGCCAGAAAATATTTGGCGCGCGTATACGCAATTCCGAGTTTTTTTAAATCATCGGGAAATAGTTTTTTAAATTGCCTTGCTGCTACAATTTTTTTGGCACTCATATAACCAATTCCAGGAATACGTTTTATCAGTTCTAAGTCGGCGGTATTAACATCAACAGGAAATTGATTCAGGTTACGCAACGCCCAACCTAATTTTGGGTCGATATCAAGATCCAAGTTAGGCTGATTAAAACCCACAATTTCGTTTACATTAAATCCGTAAAAGCGAACTAGCCAATCTGCCTGATACAAACGGTTTTCGCGTATTATAGGAACTGGAGTTCCAATTGCCGGAAGCCTGCTGTCGTAACTAATAGGCACATATCCTGAATAATAAACACGTTTCATATTCATCTTCTGATAAAAATAATCTGCCATGCCCAGAATTTCAAGATCACTTTCTTTTGTTGCGCCAATAACCATTTGTGTACTTTGTCCTGCGGGAGCAAAAATTGGTGCTTTGTAGTTTAGTTTTTTTTCTTCTTTATGACCAACGATTTCATTTTTCAAATATTCCATTGGTTTAATTACATCAATATGATTTTTATCCGGCGCCAGCAATTTCAAGCTTTGTTCTGTTGGCATTTCGACATTTACACTTAAACGGTCGGCATACATTCCGGCTTGTTTCATCAATTCATCACTTGCTCCGGGAATTGCTTTTAGGTGTATATATCCATTAAAATTTTCCTCTAAACGCAATTTCTTGGCAATTCGAACCAAACGTTCCATTGTATAATCAGGATTATCAAAAATGCCCGAACTCAAAAATAATCCTTCGATATAATTTCTTCTGTAAAAACCAATTGTTAGATCTACAACTTCCTGAACTGTAAAAGCGGCTCTTTTAATGTCGTTACTTTTTCGGCTTACACAATATGCGCAATCAAAAATGCAATGGTTTGTAAGTAAAATTTTTAATAATGATACGCAACGTCCGTCTTCTGTATAGGCATGACAAATGCCGTAGCCTTTTGCATCTCCAATTCCTTTATCTTTATTTTCACGCTTGCTTCCGCTTGACGAACACGAAACATCATATTTTGCAGCGTCGGCTAAAATCGCAAGCTTCTCCATTACTCTTTCCTGTACCATTTTGCGTTTTTTTAGTGGTTTAAAAACTAAATTTGTTGAACGTCAAAACTACTATTTAAAGACAAAAAAAGATTGATTTTAGTTGTTCCAAATTGTATCAAATTTCAACAACTCTATTACAAGTAACTGATTATTAAATTAAAGTCCTATTTTTCCTTCTGCCCAATATGGCTGCGTATAAATATTTTTATTTAAAACTCCTTTTTCTTTCAGGGCTTTTCTAAACGCTTGAATTGACTTTGCATTTCCCATTAAATAAAAATATCCATCCTTCCATAATTCCCAAATTTTATTGTCGAGTTTATTTAAAATTTCAATTGCAAATTCGGCTTTATTGGTTGATTTTGGCACGATATCTACCGCGAATCCTAACTTATTTGGAACTTCTACAGAAGAGGAATCAAGTTCTAAAATTCCTAAATAATTATTTTCACTGGCATTAATTTCATCCTGAAAACTTTTAAAAACGCTGATACAGGTTTCATCTCCAAAAAAGAATTGGTACTTTTCTTCTCTTTTAAAAACCTCAAAACCTCTGGGCATTCCTACGGTTAATTGGTCATTTGGTTTTAAATTTTCAACAAAATAACTTCCGGGACCATTTTTATGAATATGAAAAATAACTTCAAACCATCCCTCTTTACTATTCCATTTACTGGGCGTGTAATTGCGATAATTTGTATCGTCGATTCTGATAATTATAGCTTGTCCAATTTTAAATTTCACATGAGGAAAATGACCTTTAAATCTGACCATTTTTATATTTTCGCTGAGCATTTTCGCTGCTTCAACATTTACTTTGGAAATTTTACTGCTAAAAGCCATTTCCATAAAATCTCCAATAATTTTGGGCATCGAATTCATAATCTTATCTTTTAATTTCAATGCAAAATTGAAGCTAAAACAATAAAAATAAGTTGAAGAAGAAATAGGGATGATTGGACTATTCGCGGAATTTCAACCGGAAGGTTAATGGAGTTTCGCCTGTTATTTTTTTAAACAATCTTGAAAAGTAGGTATGATCTTCAAAACCTAAAGTAAAGGCAATTTCCTTAACATCATTTTCAGTATAATAAAGCAATCGTTGTGCCTCTAAAATCATGGCATTTTGAAGCCAATAGGTAACTGATTTTCCTGTCGAAATATTTACGCAATAATTTAAATGCGAAGTTGTGATGTTTAATTTCGCAGCAAAATAAGAAGGCGTTTCTAAAAATGTGGAACCGGAAATTAATTTCTTGAAATTAGAATATATCAACGTCGATTGATTTTTAAGTTCTGATGCTGATTGATTTGCTTCTGAATAAATGTTTACAAAACGATATACTAATGCACTAAAAAGTCCATTGACAATAGCTGTTTTGTTTGAAGTTGTATTTTGAAAAGCACGATGTAATAACAAAACGGTTTCCATAATATCTTTCTTTTGAAGTTTATCAAGTTTGTTTACCTGATTAGCAATTTTCATGTTCTCAAAAACCGAAGCGCAATTATCAGGCACTAAAAACGGAGCTACACTAATATAATATCCTGATGAATCCGGCGAAACAAATTTTGGTGAATGAATTTGAAATGGCTTAACAACAATAATACCCGGAGCGCTTATTTTCACGTCGATCATATCACATTTCATGATGACTTTTCCTTTTGTAAGCACAAAAAAATTATAAAAATCATCGCGATGTGTTCCCAGTTTATTTACACTTTGAGTATCTTCACCCAATACAGATAACTCAGCGATAAAAATACCTCCTACTGCTTCTGATCTCTGATTGTAAATGGGGATTTTCAAATTTAATTTTTGAAATTATAATTAATATGAAGTCATACAAACTTAGAGAATTTTCTAAAACAAAATGCCTCTAATCTCAAACTGATTAAAGGCATTTTTATGTTTTATTAATATTCAAAATGGAAAACATTAAATTATAGAAATTATTTAACCCTTTTACCGAGAAAGTAATTAGAAAGATCCGTCTTTATCAGCGTTTTCGCTTTAGCGAATCAGTAAAATCAGCGTCTAATTTGACGCGGATAAAACAGATTTACTTCGTAAAAACACGGATAAAAACGGATTTGATTTGCAATAATTTTATTTCTATGATTATCATTTTAGAAGTTCTCCCATTTAACTTTAAAAAGTCACAAATTTCACTCCTAAACTAAACCATCTTGAAGGAAGCGGAACCGCTCCAACTTCATAATATGTGGTGTTGAAAATATTTTGTGCGTCAACATAAACAGTAAGTTTTTTAATAGATTGGCTAACTCTAAAATCATTCACCCAATAGGACGGTCCCGTTACTCTTTGACTGAAACGTGTCGCAAATAAAGCCGTAAAATTTTTATGCTGAAAATCGATTGTATTTGTTATTTGATGTTCTAAAGATGAAACCGAATATTTTGAATAAACTACCGGAATAACATCCTGAAATTCAAAATCTAAATAAGAATATGCAAGACTAATATTCAGTTTAGAATCGCTGGATAAATTAGCATTGTAATTAGTACGCAGGTTGAAACCATTTGTATTTAGGTTTCCGTAGTTGTTACTTTGATAAGGTTCAGTAGTTACGTTTCTTGTCCAGTCGATAAAATTATTGATTTTTCTATAGAAATAATTCGCATTAAAATTAAAATTATGTTTAATGTATTTAAAACCTATTTCACTCTGAAAAGCATTTTCGGTTTCAAGATTAGGATTTCCAATATTTCCCGGACGCTGATTTAAATACAAATCTGTAAACGACGGAATTCGCTGGCTTGTTCCAATGTTTCCGATGATTTTAAATGCATCTGTAACGGCGTAACTCGCATCAAATCCCGGATAAACCTGCCATTTATAATCTGAATTATAATTTAAATAAGCACCAAAATTCACATCCAGTTTCTCTATAAAAGTGGTTCTGTATTGCATGTAAAGTCCGTAATTTTCACGATTATGATCCCCAATATTTGATGAACTTATATCTTCGCTTCTTGCTTCGGCTCCAAAACCAAGTTCACCGTTTTCCATCTTATATGATGTATTTACTTCGGCAGCAAATGAGTTGGTATAATGCTGGCTTCTGCCCGCTTTTAGATTGGCAATTCCGTAATAACGGTAATCATCATAATTATATCTGTAGCTCAATCTTGGCATTAACGTCCATTTTTCAGACAACTGATGTTTCGATTGCACATTTGCAAAAGTAGTCTGAACAACTTCGCTTGAGTTTTTATCGCCCGGAGCAGCATAAAATCCGTTCGCACCAAAACCATTGTTGATGTAACCAAATGAACTTAAAATTTCGTTTTTATCATTCAACTGATAATTTCCCTGATAAAATATTTTATTGTTTTCAAAAGCGGTATTGTAACGATATCCATTGCTTTTATCGTGTGATGCAAAAAGCGAATGCTGCTGTTTTTCTTTGCTTAAAACTCCGCCAACCTGAATTCCGCTGCCATAAAATGTATCTCCGGTATCTTGTGTATCTTTTTCAAAGTTTGAACCTGCATAAGTATTTACTAAAACTCCGGATTTCATTGGTTTTTTAGTAATAATATTAATTGCTCCGGTCAAACTATTGATTCCGTAAGTCATCGCTGCCGGACCACGAATTATTTCGATTCTTTCGATTACCTCAACCGGAATAGGCAGATTCAGCATATTATGCGCCGTTTGTGAATCGATGATTTTACTTCCGTTTAAAAGTACAACAGTTTGCTCAAAGCTTCCGCCGTCAACACTTACGTCAGCCTGACTCCCAAAAGGTCCTCTTTGTCGTAGATCAACACCATTTGCATATTGCAGGATTTCCTGAACAGATCGTCCCGGTAATTTTGCAATTGTGGCTTTATCAATTACATAAACGTTTCGGTTTTTCTTAGAAATTGGTGTGCTAAATCTATTTTCATGAATAATTACTTCATCAATATTAATGGTGTCTTTTTGCACTTGCGCTTGTAAACCAAGACTTAACAGAGTCAGTATTGCAAAATAAAGTTTTGTCATTTTTTTTAATTTTTTGCAAAAGTAGTATCTTGCCGTACTACTAATGTATACCAGTTTTATAAAAATGGATAGTCCGGTTCAAATTCCTTTTAAAAGTTTCATTCAGCTTAAGCCTGAAGATGCAACTGCTTTATACCTGCAAATTGTTTTTGAGTTTATTAAAGCGATACAAACAGGTTTGCTTCCTGAAGGCACAAAACTTCCGGGAACCCGCATTTTATGTAAATTATTGCAGGTTAACAGAAACACATTGATTAAAGCTTTTCAGGATTTAGAATTGCAAGGGTGGATTGAAATTTTACCTAATAAGGGAACTTTTATCTTATCAGAAAAAAAAGAAAAAAAGAAAACGGATTATATTTTTACTGAAAAAAATAATTCCCAAAGTGCTGCTTTTACTTTTAAACATTCGACTATTCTTGAAGATCCAAAGGAAATAAGCACTATACCGTATCAATTTAATGACGGTTTACCAGATTTGCGGTTGGTACAAACTGATGTCCTGGCGAGGCTTTATGTTTCAAAACTTAAAGGCCAAAAAAGCACTAAAACCTGGGAACAAATCCAGACAAAATCTCATTTGAATTTTAAAATCCAATTTTCTAATTTTTTGAATGTAACAAGAGGAATTCGCATTTCAACATCAAATTTGCTTACTACAAATAGTCACGAAATTAGTTTGTATCTGGTTACAAAATTATTGATTTCTGCTGGTGATAAAGTCGTTGTTGCTTCTCCGGGTTATTATATTTCGAACATGACATTGTCAGACAGTGGCGCACAAATTATTACGATACCGGTTGATAAAGATGGAATCAATACGGAAGATCTGAAACAAATTTGCGAGAAACAGCAAATCAGAATTTTATATCTGACTTCAAATTATCATTATCCTACAACGACTTCTTTAAGCGCTAAAAGGCGAATGGAAATTTTGGAATTAGCCAATCGCTACGGATTTGTGATTATTGAGGATGATTATGATTTTGATTTTCATTATGATAATAATCCCGTATTGCCTCTCGCGTCTTTAGATTCAAATGAAAGGGTGGTTTATATTGGCTCATTTGGGAGGTCTTTGCCGGCGGGCTTTGGTTATGGTTTTATTGCTGCGCCTTCGGCATTTATAAAGGAACTCGAAAAACATCAAAATATTCTGGAACCGGGAATTGATGTTATTAAGGAACAGGTTTTAACAGAATGGATCAAGGAAGGCGAAGTTCATCGGCTTTCTAAAAAAAATAAGAAAATTTACAAAGAGCGCAGGGATTATTTTGTTTTGTTGCTGAAGGAAAAACTGGAAGGGAAAATTAAATTTCAGGTTCCGCTTCGGGGTTTGGCAATTTGGGTGGAATGGCTGGATAATTTCAATTTGATAAGGCTGCAAAAACAATGTGCTATAAATGGTTTGTTTTTACCGAAGACGATTTTATATCAAACAAAAAATCTTACGGCCACTCGTTTGGGTTTTGGACATTTTGACACGGCTGAAATGGAAAATGCCGTGAAAATTTTACGCCAATCTCTTGATGAAATTACCTGAAATAATTAAAAAAAAAATCATTAAACACATAGAAAAAATATAGGTTTTTTTATGGAAAAGGGAATACAAAAAGAAACATGTTGCTTTCACATAGCAATGTGAATTAATCCGAAGTAAAACGCCTTTTTTTAAGGTTTACAAAATCTATGTTTTTATGTTTTAAAATAATTAGCCTATTCACTTAAACTACTTTTCTTTTTTTTAGATCTAGAATTTTATTGTAAAAAACGGGTATTTATACGTAGTGTTATAAATGTTAAAATAACGATTTTTGTTTCAGATTACGAGAAACCGTAAACTATTCTTAATAAATCACACTAAATTAGCTAAACATTTGGCTTAAAAGTCATAAATCGTTACACATTTAAACCTGAAAATTTAAAACTATGAAAAACCTTTGGTGCTGGCGTTGTAAAATGGAAGTTCCTATGCTTAATGAAGAGGAATATAAAGTTGCGTCTAAACTCTATCGTGATGGTTTTGAAAAAGGTAAATGTAGTATGACCAGAAAAACACGCTTCAAAGATTTACTTGACTATTATAAAAATCTTACAGGATTTGAAGAAACTAATCCTAACGCAATTATGCATCATCGCATCGAACTTTACGGTTCTGAATGCGAAAGTTGTTCTAAACCTTACAGAACTCCTAAGGCTTCTTTTTGTGCCGCATGCGGAAATAAAAGAGAATCCAAATTAATTAACTACGCTGAAGTTTTACACGAAGAATCACCAAAATGGTGGCAAAGATTATTGGTTTTAAACAGAGCTGAATAATTTTGGTGATTGTATAATTTTACTTATATTTAAAAGAAAACTTAAAATGATGAGGATAAATTATAAAATTCAATATTGTCTGTTTGCAATTTCCCTTTTCTTTATTGTGATTGGAATTTATGAAACATCAAATGAAGGATTAAAAACAGGAAAAGAACTTTTTTGGCAAATTTCTCACTTTGTTCCGTTTGTATTAGGGGCAATTATTTTTGGAAGTAATTTATATTCTAAACGAATTGAAAATTTCAAAAATTAATAAATATTAATTCTTCAAAAACCATTTTTAGTTTTCTCTAAAAGTGGTTTTTTTATTTCGACAAATAGCTAATCTTCAATCAATGTCAAAAATGCGTTAAAATACTTTTTGTATAGTTGTTTTTCGACAATAAAAAATACATTTGTTAGAAAGGAAAACAAGACTTATTACAACCAAGAAAATATAATGTATGGATTACGAAAAATTCATCTTCTGCCTCGAAGGTGTTCCGGACGTAGACAACGAAACGGCAACTTTAGCGGTAAAAAACTTAGAAGAAATTGCAATTGACCAAGGGATTTCCAGCATCTATAAAACCTGCGATACTATTGAAGGTCTGGAAGAAAGCCTGAATGTACTGCTTTATGAAGATCATAATTTTAAGGATTATGAAATTATCTATCTGGTAATGCCCGGCGAAGCTAACAATATTTGCCTTCACGATTATTATTATAGCCTTGAGGAAATCGCGGAACTTTTTGAAGGTAAGATGAAAGGTAAAATTATTCATTTTGCGAATCTTAAAGTTTTAGACTTAAACGATGACGAAGCTCAATATTTTCTTGATATAACTGGTGCTCGTGCCATTTCCGGTTATGGTTCAACCTATAATAAAATTGCCAGTTCAAGTACAATTGACAAAGCTTTTTTTAGCCTTTATCAGGATAATGACGATATTACAGAAGTTGTAGAAGAGTTGTACCAAAAGCATTATGCATTGTGCAAATTACTTGATTTTAGATTGTATTATTAGATGAAAAGTAAAGGAGACGAAAAAGTAAAAACATATGAAGCAAAGGGATTTCGTGAAAAGTTCCTTGGTGCAGGAAACCCTATGCATTTACTTTTTAAATCAAATTCTGATCATTTTTTTTGTTTAAAGATGGAAGAAATAATGCAGCTTCAATATCCTGTTCCACCATCAAAACACAGTTGTCATACAATTCTTTTTATAACTTCCGGAACGCATATCATGAAAATTGGTTTTGAGGAACACCAAACAAACGCCAATGAGATTATTGTGGTTCCGGCAGGACAGATTTTTTCAATAGAAAATGTCAACAATAAAATCATTGGATTCATATGCCAATTTCATCCCGATGTTTTAATTGGAAAATATGGTAATACGGAAATGTTAAACGATTTTGATTTCCTGAAGATTGGAGGAAATCCAAAAATTAGCCTTTCTGAAAGTAATTCCCGGTTTATATACAATCTTTTTATCCGCTTACAAGCCTCATATGTTGAATCTGGAATTACCAATTTTAATATTGTACAATCTTATCTGATGGCTTTGTTTTGTGAAATGAATAAAAACAACGTCAAAATTCCCAAAAGCGGCAATGCTTCTGCTGTTCTTTCATCGAAGTTTAAAGAATTGATTTTTGCTCATATAAAAATAAATCATGAGGTAAATTATTATGCCTCTTTATTGAATGTCACGCCTAATCATTTAAACAAATCGGTAAAGTCTACAACAGGCAAACCTGCTACTAAATGGATTGATGAAACCATTTTACTTGAAGCCAAATATTTACTGTTTCAAACTACGCTTTCTATCAGCGAAATAGCAATGCAGGTAGGACACGAGGATCATTCTTACTTTAGCCGGTTCTTTAAAAAACACGAAGGAATCACGCCTATTGAATATCGTAAAATGATTGCTAAGTCCTAATTATTGCTTGTAAAATCCTATTTACTCCAAAAGCATTTGTTGAAATTTGTCCCGTAAAAAAAAGCAAATTATGATTTATGTTTTTAAAACTTCTGTTGATTCAAAATCAAAATTAGAATTCGCAAATGTATTGATTGGGGAATTACTGCCTAATGCTGTCTGGAATTTTGATCTGGAGGATTGTGATAATATTTTAAGAATTGAAAGCGAAGAGGATATAAATGAAATGTCTCTTCAAAATGAAATTTTCGATTGTATCGAATTAGAATAAATTGCTTTTTAAAATATTCCTTTCAACCTCAACATATTATTATGGATACTGCATTGCATCAAAACAAAACTTTTGACACCGTTGATTATTCGGATCAAAAATTATCGGATAATGAATTTATAAACTGTGAATTTATTAATTGTAATTTCTCTAAAAGTGATTTTAGTTATATTGATTTTTTAGATTGTACTTTTAAAAATTGCAATCTTTCGCTTTCTACGCTTAAAAGTACTGGATTAAAAAACATTAAATTTATTGGTTGTAAATTAATGGGACTTGATTTTAGTGCAAGTAATAGTTTTTTATTTTCGATGTCTTTTCAGGATTGCCTGCTTGATTATTCGACTTTTATTTATAAAAAACTAAAGAAAACAAACTTCATTGATTGCTCCTTAAAAGATGTTGACTTCTCAAATACTGATTTATCTCTTTCTCTTTTTAAAAATTGTGATCTTGCCAATGCTACTTTTCAGGATTGTATTTTAGAGAAAACTGATTTTCGTTCTTCAAGAAATTATGCTTTTGATCCATCTGAAAATAAAATCAAGAGAACCAGAGTTTCTCAAGCTGCACTTGCGGGTTTGCTTGAAAAATTTGATTTGGATATTGAATAGATTTTAGAAAGTTTTCAGTCGCGGTTTTCAGTCTCAGTTTATATACAGATTTTAGAACTTTATTAATTAGTTTACAACAAAAAGGGATGCAAAAATTGCATCCCTTTTTCTAATTAAAAACTTAAAAAATGAACTATTGTCTCCAACGTGGATCTCCCACTTTGTTGTCTATTAATGTTTGATTTTTGATTGTAAAATCACCTGTTGCTGCACCTACAAATTGCGGATCTAATGCAGTTCCAGATGTATCTGGTCTGTTATTGGCAAGTGCATTAGGGTTAGCAATTAGATTTGGCGAATTGTAATAATTATTACTTGCAAAAGTTGGATTTGCAGTAACAGCCTCTCTTGTATATGGTGCAGGTGTATTTGCAAACAATGTATTTCTAACAGCTATTACATTGGTAACAAAACGCGTGTATAAAATGGCGTTAGCAGCAGTACCTAACATATTTGGGTTTGAAATCGTACAGCTATCAATTAATATATTGGTAGTTAAACCTGTAAGACCAGCATCCATACGAATAAAGTATCTTGCTGTTGCACAATTATTAAAAGTACTGTTTTTAAGCGTCAATTGTCCCATTTGAGAACCTCTGACATCTATAAATTCTCCACCGGTTGTTAATACATTTGTCACAATAGTATTCTCAATTATTACAGAAGTAATTTTAGCAGCAGTTAAATTTGCACTGATTAATGATATACCATAATCATGTATATTAGAACCACTTATTAAAAGTGAACCGTATGTAATACTGTTATCATTATATTTAATAACCGAAACTGCAGCTCCGGCAGCTCCTTTATCGCCTTTTAAATCCAGATCGATTAAACTAATATTAGCGGCTCCGTTAGTTAGTACAAAATTCACATGAAGTTTAGGTTTGTCATAACTGCGCAATCCTCTTAAAGTAATTGCTTTATTTAAAGTAATTGCTCCTATTTGATTTGCTGCTGTATAATCACCTGGTTCTAAAACTAGTATTGCCCCAGATGCGGCATCAGCGATTTTTTGCATTAAATCATCTGTAGCTTTAACTAAAATACCTGTTCCAATATCGATTCCGGTTGTAAATGTAACAACACCTCTCTTTTTTGCACCGTTAAGTAATGTAGCTGTATAAGCAGTTTCTGCTGTTAACCCAGTTACTATTGCAACTCCAGCCGTTTTTTCTGCTGGCGTTATTGCATGTGTAATACCACCCGGAGCAACGGTAATTTGTGTTACATTACTATTTGGCGTCCATCTTAAAGTTACTTGTTTCGCTTCTATATCAATTGGCTGTACAGGTAAAAAAAGTTGTTCTGATAATGTTGTAGCTGTCGTTACAGACCATTTAGAATCTGCCAATCCTGAATCACTAACTGATTTTATTCTTATTGAATATGTGGTTTCACCCTCTAACGCTACCGAAACTGGTAATTGTGCAGGAGTTACCTCAACGGTTTTATAGATTGTTTTGAATTCTGCATCATCTGCGCTAAATTCTACAACATAATGATCTGCATTATCATCTTCTTTTGTAGTCCAGTTTAACTCGACTGTTGTTTGATTTCTAACTTTTGCTGTAAGACCAATTGGGGAAAACTCTCTGGTATTTCCAATTCCGTCTAACAGTTCCTCATTATAACTATCGCAGCTTGAAACTGCAAATACAAGTATTAATGTGGCTATTAATCCTTTTAAAATATATTTTGTTTTCATCGTAATAACTTTATTAATTTTTTCTAAGATCTTAATAACCGTAATCATTTTTTAATTGATTATTGCTTCCATCAATAAATACTTGCCATATTGGCCAAAATTGTCTGTTATCAGGATTAACGCCTGGTTTGTACAATGAATTTATCTTAGCATCTGCTGCTGTTCCTGTCCATGTCCAGGGAGTTGCAGTATATGTTACACCAGGATTAGTAGTTTCACCTCTGTTTAATCCATAGATATCAAGAGATACATTATCTGCTTTATATTTATAGTACAAAGTTGTCGGTACATCGGTATATTTACCTGAGCGGGCTGCTAAATCTGTCATTTTTTGTTTTGCCTCATCTAATTTTGCTTTCAATAAATTCCAACGAATAAGACCTTGTTTACGCTCCATTTCTCCGGTAAATTCAAATTTATTTTCTTCAACAAGAGCATTAAACATCGCTTCTTTACTAGTCAAAGCATTGACATAATCATCCACTTTTACTGCCTGAGCTGTAGGGAATGCTCTTCTGCGAATTTCTTTTAAATAAGGCGCAGCTGCTCCGGGACCTTCTAATTCGTTAGCTGTTTCGGCAGCAATAAGGAGTACCTCAGCATAACGCATGTACATTTTATTAACTCCATCATCATTGGTAGAAGTAACATAACGTTTCATCCATTCGTAACGGTATTTACCAAAATACCATGTATCAAGCGTATTTAACTCTTGTTTAGCAACATTATTAACTGCTGCACCATATTTGTATGGCACACAAGTAACATCTCTACGGGCGTCAACTTGGTCATAATCATAAAAAACAAATGGTAATGGACCTGCTACACCGCCACGGTTCGCTCCATTAGCTTGAAATTGATCGCTAGCCGCAGTATGTTTTACTGCAAACGTAAATAACATTCTGCCACGTCCGTCACCGAAAGGAATTTCCCAAAGAGATTCTCCTCCAGCAACTGTGTTCTCTTCATTGTATTTTCTCCATAATCCCTCAAAAGTAGTTTCTAAATGAGCTGAACCACTTTGAATTACTTCGCGAGATTCTTTCAATGCCAATGCATACATAGTACCAACTGAAAGTTCCGGATCAGTACTTCTTCTTACGCCATCAGGATATTGCTGATAACCACTTGCTGCCAAAGCCAAACGTGCTCTGAAAGCTTTTACAAAAGCTTTATTTATGTGCTCTACAGTACTTGTATAGGGAGTTTCGTTAGGCCATGCAACTAATGTTGACGCTTCTCCTAAGTCTGCAATTAATTGTTTATAAAGAATATCTCTGCTTGATTTAGGCAAATATAAAGTTTCAGAAGTTATAGGTTCAAAACGAGCCGGAACATCACCCCATGCTTTGATTAAATCAGCATAGTAAATAGCTCTTAATGCTAAAGCTTCTCCTAATAATTGTCCCATTTCTGTTCCCGGCAAAGGATTTCCATATTGACGTAAACCCTTTATACAAACGTTAGCACGCTCAATACCTGAAAACATCATCGCATACGCATTCGTCGTAGTATTCATTTCTGTATTACCTGGTTTTGCATCGTAAACACACAAATCTGACTTATCTCCTGCCGTTTGCGAAGCACTATACCATTCTACGTCAGTATTTAATCCGTAATAGGGTAAGAAACGTCCTCTGTAAGAGTTAGTCTCGGCAAATGGTACTTTTATTCCATCAATAGCTCCTTTTGCAAGTCCGGCTGTAGAGAAAATTACCGAAGCATCTAATGTTGATTGTGCAGGTGCCTCTAAATAGTCCTCTTCAAATTGTTGACAAGAACTGAATAAACCAGAAATAATCAATCCTGCTATTATTATTTTATGTTTCATTTTGTAGTAATTTAAAATTAGAAATTAAGATTCATCCCAAAAACCATTTGTCTGCTTCTTGGATAAGGACTTGAATCAACCCCAGGTGTAAGTGGATTTTTTCTTCTTGTTGAAACTTCCGGATCAGAACCTGAATAGTTAGTCCAAACAAAAACATTAGTTGCTGTTAGATAGAATCTCAATTTAGAAACTCCAAGTTTAGATGTAAACATCTCAGGAGCTGTATAACCTAATGTTAAAGTATTCAATCTTAAAAACGATGCATCTTCAACTGCCCAATCTGTAAATATTGCACTTCTCATATATGGAGACCACATTGTAGTAGTAGCATTAAGTTCTGTTAATGCAGCAGGATCTGTTACTATCTGACCAGAAACAGGATCTAAATTCGTCCATCTTTTGCCGTCAGCCATAGTAGAATTTAAATTTTTGTACTGCCCTGAAGCATTAGCCGTTGAAAATTCAATTTTATCAGCATTATATACATCATTTCCAATACTCCAGTTAAAAGCTGCCATTAAATCAAATCCATAAGCATTTCCATTTATAACAAAACCACCGGAACTTTTAGGATTAACATTACCAATAACTGTTTTATCATTTATATCTACTTTACCGTCTCCATTAACATCTTTCAATTTCATATCTCCTGGTTTAATAGCGCTTCCGTCTCCAACTAAAGTAGTAGCAGTACTGATTACACCACTTTTTAAGATATATTTTCCACCAACATAATCAAAGTCTGAAACTTCATATCTTCCATCATTTTTATAACCATACATAGTTCCTAATGAAGAACCAACTTCTATCAGATAATCATCTCCAATTTGTGAAGAAGCCCATCCTGTAGCCTGTCCAAAATTATTCATAACCCCTAATGAGTTAATACGGTTTTTGTTTATTCCCATATTGAATGAAAAATTCAATCCGTATTTGGCTTTTTCAATTGCAACAACATTTATAGTAGCCTCGAAACCTGTGTTTTGTGTTTCACCCATATTACGATATTGAAAATCGTATCCGGATCCCGGAACTGGAAAATTAATTAATAAGTCACTGGTAACATTTTTATAAACATCAAAAGTACCATTTAAGCGATTTTTGAAAAATCCAAAATCCAAACCAACGTTTTGAGTCACTGTTGTTTCCCATTTCAAATCAGGATTAGGCATTGTTTTTGAAGGTGCCCAAACACTGGTAACGCCATTAATCCATGGTGTTGGTGTAGATTGAAAAATTTGAATTTGCTGCCCAACAGGTATGTTATTATTTCCTGCTTCACCATAACTGGCTCTTACTTTTAAAAGATTGATCCAGGTTTGATTTTTCAGGAAATTCTCTTCAGAAATTTTCCATCCTGCTGCAAAAGCCGGGAAATATCCCCAACGATTCTCTTTTAAAAATTTACTTGAACCATCTCCACGAAACGTAGCGGTTAATAAGTAACGATTTTTGTAGTCATAATTTGCACGTCCAAAAAACGACAATAATTTGTCATCAGGGCTGTAATAATTATCTACTGATTGTGGTGTTCCTTGTGTTGTTAATTTTTTTGCCTGATCAAAATCAAAAAATGTAGGATATCCATGAATAGTACTTGTTACGCTATTTGAATTATATGAAATACTTTCTTCTCCTAAAAGAGCACTTAAATGGTGGTTTTCGCCCATTATTTTTTTGAAATCATAATTCAGTGTATTCGCATTTCTAAAACGTCTGTCTTTAGTATCAGACATAATCATTGCAGGCATACCCTGTAATGGACCTAATGGAGCATTAGCAACATAGTAAGTAGTTTGTCCGTAAAAACGATAATCCAGATTGTTATAATTATCCAAACCTAAATCTACTTTTAATTTTAAATTTTCTGCTAGCTCCCATCCAAAACTACCTAACATATTATAGTTTTTACGAAACTGTTGACGATCATTGTCAGACACAGATATTAAAGGATTTATCAATACATCTGAACCATCTCCGGTTACGTCTTCTGAAGTCAAACCTGGTACCGGAAGTGGCGCATAACCAACAATTGTACGCATACGCGAATCTGTTGAAGATTTTTCATTTTGTTCATTAACACCTCCACCATCAATTTCAGTATCCGAATAACGCATAGTAAAACTAACATCAATTTTATCATTTAATTTGCTTTTTAAAGCCAGGGAAAGGTTATTACGTTTATAATCTGACCCTATCATAATAGCCTTTTCATCATAATGAGCATAATTAAAATTATAATTAAGCTTATCAGTTCCGCCTCTAATTCCTAAATCACGACTTTGCACCTCACCTGTACGCCCAAAGATTTGTTTTTGCCAATTATCTCCTTTTAAACCTTTGTACATATCCTGATCTTGCCAATTTCCAAAATACTTAGTATATGAAGATGGATCAGATGCTACTTTTGTTCCTGTTTGGGAAAGCATAGCATACTCATATTGCCATTTAGTATAATCGTCCGGAGACAAAACATCAATTTGATTAGCAATCTTTTTCATACCATAAAACATATTGAAATTGACTGCGATTTTGCCATCTTTTCCGCTTTTAGTTGTAATGATAATTACCCCATTTGCACCACGTGATCCATATATTGCAGTTGAAGCAGCATCTTTTAAAACCGTCATTGAGTCAATATCAGATGATGAAATATCATTCATACTATTTATTGGAAATCCATCTACAATAATTAAAGGTGAAGAATCCTGAGTAAGAGAACCACCTCCACGGACTCTAATTTTTATATCCGCATCCGGAGAACCTTCAGATGAAGTTACCTGAACACCGGCAATTCGACCTGTTAAGGCTTCAGCTACATTTGCTACCGGCACTTTTTTCAAATCGTTACCTGAAATAGTAGAAACTGCTCCAGTCAAATCAGACTTTTTAGCCGTTCCATATCCAATAACAACAACTTCATTCAGGCTGTTAGAATCTTCAGATAAAGCAACATCAATTTTAGTTTTTCCATCTACGGCTACTTCTTTGGTTTTAAAACCAATAAAGGAGTATGTTATAACCGCCTTCGGATTTGAAAGCTTTAATTTATAACGTCCGTCAAAATCCGTTGAGGTTCCATTTTTTGTTCCTTTTTCTAAAATATTAACTCCCGGCAATGTTAGCCCTGCAGCATCTTTAACGGTTCCTTCAAGTGTTCCTGTCTGAGCATTCATTTGATTGCTCGTGAGTAAACACAATAAAAAAACAACTGCAAAGTAACAACGTGCTCCTTTGTTAAATAAATCTTTAAAATTCATGGTTGATTGTTTAAGTTATTAATTAGATTTTTGTTTTAAAGTGGTTTTTTGTGGTTATTCTAAATTTAATCTTTGAACTTTTATTTATTATTAAAGATTAATTTCTTCAATGATAACTTGGGATTTCGTCAGTTTTGAATTGCAAAACAGATTCATTTTTTACATTAAATAAAAAGTTGTAATCGATTACACAAACATAAATATTTTTTTGATATAAAAAATTAAAATTCATAAAAATTTCCTAAAATAAATTTAATATGAAAAATAAAAGTGCTTTTTTATATGACATGTGTAATTTAAGTTCGATATAAATATTAAATATATTATTGATATTTATTAATTTCTTACGATTTCCTAAAAAAAACAATCGATTACACTAACACTAATTGCAGTATTATAAGTGTCTTTTTCACATTTAAAACAATTTACAAAGTGCAAAATTTTGTAATAATTAAACTCCATATTTTTAATTGTGTCCAATGTTTTTAAAAAGTATTGCAAACCATAAAGAAAATAAATTCTTACTAACACAACCTTTACCAGCTATGCGTTAGTACTTTGCAACACAAAAGGTAAAGTTTAAGCACAAAAAAACCCTTAAACGAATTTCGTTTAAGGGTTTATATTGTTTTATAAAGTAAACTACATTTAAGCGCGTTGCAATTGTAAATTACTTTTATGTTTTTGCATTAAGATAAAAGTAATAATCATACCAATAATTGCCATTGCAACACCAATAAGATTTGGCGATGCATAACTATATCCCGCAGCCAAAGGCAAACCACCTAAAAAAGCGCCTAAAGCATTACCTATATTAAAACTTCCCTGAAGTGCTGCCGATGCTATCATTTCTGCACCTTTTGCAGTACGAATCATTAACATTTGAATAGGTGCAATAACCGAAAAAGAAATTGCTCCGGTTAAAAAAGTCAGGAATAATGAAACATACTGATTATACGAGAACAAGTAAACTAAAATTAAATCAATTGACATTACAAGCAGTAATGCTAAAACAGTTGGTGCCGGAGAGTATTTATCGGCAAGTTTACCTCCTAGAAAATTTCCTACTACCATTCCTAAACCTGCAAGAATTAATATATATGAAACATCTTCGGGTGAAAACTGAGACACATTTGTCAATAAAGGCGCGATATAACTAATCCAGGCAAATAATCCTCCGAATCCTACTGCAGTAATCCCAATAATTAACCAGGCTTCTGTTTTCTTAAAAAATTGCAATTGCGTTTTCATATTGACATTCCCGCTTTTTTCAAGATTTGGCATCCATAAAGAGATAAACAAAAACGTAAGCAAACCAACAACCGCAATTAATATAAAAGTATAACGCCATATAAAATTGTGTCCTATATAAGTACCAATGGGAACGCCTATTAAATTTGCCAGGGTTAAACCAGAAAACATAATTGCAATTGCCTGAGCTTCCTTGCCTTTATCTGCCAATCGGCTTGCGACTACAGCCCCAACTCCAAAAAAAGCTCCGTGTGGTAAACCGGAAAGAAATCTGGAAGCGAATAAAAAATTATAGGTTGGTGCAATAATCGAAAGTGCATTAAAAACGGTTAACATTAAGGCTAATATTAAAAGCATTTTTTTTGGCGCAAGATTTCGACCTAAAATTACTAATAAAGGAGCTCCAATGACAACACCAAGTGCGTAAGCCGAAATTAAATATCCGGCAACCGGAATCGAAACTTTCATATCTGAGGCAATATCTGGCAACAAACCCATCATAACAAATTCGGTAATACCGATAGTTAAACCTCCTAATGAGAGTGCAATAAGACTTTTTTTCATTTTTTTCACAAGAAAGGATTAGACTTTCTATGGTGCAAATTTAACACAATAGCAGATAAAAATAGTTGTATATTTGCGATATAAACTTGTACATTTAAGTTATGACGAAATTTAATCAGTTTGAAAAACTTGTCATTCATGAATTTGAAGATGACGTATTTCCTCATGTTCCGCACACACATACATATTATGAAATCATTTATATCAAAAAAGGAAGCGGAATTCATCATTTAAACAACAATCTGCTTCCTTATAAAACTGGGGATTTATTTGTAATTTCTCCTGAAGATTATCATTATTTTGATATAAAAAAAAGAACTCGTTTTGTATATATCAAGTTTACAGACAATTATTTTGATTCGAATAAAAACCTATTTTGTGATGATTTGCTTTTGAATACTCCCGAAGATTTCATGCGAAATAAATTGCTAAAAGAAACGGTTTTAAAATTAGACGATCCGTGCAAAACGATTTTAAAGAATACTGTCGAAAACATTACGACTTATAATTGCAAAACTGATGTGTCGACTTCGCCAATTGTTTTTTATCAGATTCTTTCGATTTTTGGATTAATAAAAGAAACCATCCGATGCATGAATCTGCAAATGAAATCGAATCATATAGATAACGAGCAGATTGCGACATACATTCATCAGAATATTTATCAGCCTAAATTGGTTCAGATTAAAGTAATTGCCAATCATTTCAATATTGCCGAGTCCTATTTTAGTGCTTATTTCAAAAGAACATTTGCAATCAGTTATCGGGATTATATTCATAATTTAAGAACTACTTTGATCGAAAAAAGAATTCATAATAATCAATTACCAATCAAGCAAATCGCGTATGAATTTGGTTTTACAGATGAAAGTCATTTATCTAACTATTTCAAAAAGAGAAAAAACATGAAACCTACTGATTTTAAGAAAACATAAATTTGAAATCTTAAATAAATAGCAGCTCTTAAAAATTATTTATAAATTTGTCATTCTAAAAACAATTCATTGACGAAAAAATTCCACATATTATTTCTTATTTTAACCCTTGGCTTCTTTTTGATGTCCAATTCAGGTTATGCGTGTGGTAGAACTGAAACTAAAATGAATTGCGAGAAGAAAACTTCTACAAAAGAAGAAACTTCAGATTCGTGTAAAAAAGATTGTTGCAAAAAAGGTTCTTCTTCTAAAAAGGATCAACATGGCTGCAACGGAAAATGTGATCATTCCGGTTGCACAACTTCCGGGTTACAATACAGCATGATATCGAGTAACGAATTTGAATTCAATAATAATCTATTCAATTTCTCTTTTGAGAAAACTACTCCATACTACAAAAACAGTAGTATTTCTGATGGTTTTACTTCGATCTGGTTGCCACCAAAAATAAAATAATTCTATTGCTTACAGCCATTTTTGTGTTTAGCCACTAAGGCGCTAAGACACTAAGATTCTAAGCAAAAAAATAACTTTGCTTTCTGTTTCTTTGCGAAACAATAACTTCAATAAAATTATTTAACTTAGAGAAAAATCTAAATTCTCTATCAAAATTCACATAAAATGAAAAATTCAATATTAAATATAGCAGCAGTAATCGTATTAGTATTCTCTGCAAATTTCGTTCAGGCAAATACAATCAAAACAGCAACAACTTCAATTGAAATTGCTGATTCTAGTCAGTTACAATCTGTTTATGATGCTTATTTTACTGTAAAAGATGCATTAATTAAAAGCGATGCGAAATTAACTTCGGCGAAAGCCACAGATTTATTAACTGCAATTAGTGCCATAAAAATGGACAAATTAAAAAGCAACGAACATACAGTTTGGATGAAAGTGGTAAAAAAATTAACTGCTGATGCTAAAAGTATTTCGACCTCAACGGATATCAAAAAGCAGCGTGAGACTTTTAAATCGCTTTCAAAAAACACTTACGATTTAATTAAAGTTTCTAAATCTGATGTGGCGGTTTACAAACAATATTGTCCAATGGCTGACGCTGACTGGTTAAGTAAAGAAAAAGCAGTTAAAAATCCGTATTATGGTTCATCAATGCTGACTTGTGGAAACGTGGTAGAAACCATCAAATAAATTATGACACTCTACATCAAAAACATGGTGTGTGGTCGCTGTATAATGGTTGTGAAGTCTGAGTTTGAAAAACTCGGACTTCAGACTATTTCTGTTGAATTGGGTGAAGTTGAATTGGAAGATAGTATTACCAAAAGTCAGAAGGAAATTTTACTTAACAACCTTCAAGAATTGGGTTTCGATTTTATTGATGATAAAAAAACGAAAACTATTGAGAGAATAAAAAACCTCATTGTTGATTTAGTTCATCATAAAAACAATGAACTTAAAATCAACTTATCTGATTATTTGGTCGAAAACCTCAACCAGGATTATAGCACACTCAGTAATTTATTTTCGGAAATTGAAAACACCACTATCGAAAAGTATTTTATCAGCCAAAAGATAGAAAAGGTAAAAGAGTTATTGATTTACAATGAACTTTCGTTAAGCGAGATTGCTGATATCTTAAACTATAGTAATGTCGCACATTTGAGCAATCAGTTCAAGAAAATTACTGGTTTTACGCCTACGCATTTTAAACAACAGAAAGATAAAAAGCGAATTCAGATTGAGCATTTGTAAATCTGATTTCTACAATAAAAAAAACGTGCTAAATTATAGCACGTTTTTTATTTATCTGAATAATGTCCCATTGCAGAGATTACAACAACGGTTACGAACTATTTCTCTTCCTTTACTTCAATCCCAAACTTCCCCATATATCATTAGGATCAAGTGTTATGCTTTTGGTCTTTCCACTTTTATAATCGTCATATATTCTCTCAATTTTAGCAACAAATTCAGGATTATAAGGACTTTCTTCTTGAATTTCTATACCTTTATTTGTCGTAGCCAATAACCTTGCAAGTTCTAGTAACGTTCTGCCAGCTTTTGTTCGTTCATTTATGATTATAGTTGTTATAATTTTAGTTTATAGCAAAAATACAAAACAACACCATTTTCTCACAAATAAATCTGCTAAAATCTGCTAAAATCTGTAGAATCTGCGTGAAACAAAAACTTTGCGCCTCTGCATCTTTGCTAGATTATAAAAACTTAGTATAAGACCTTGCGTTTTTTTGCCATTAAAAAAATAATATTACAAATCATTCTCAAAATTCTACAAACCGAAGCAAACCTTAGTTCGGACATTTGCATTGTGATACTTTAAAAATAAAAACAATGACACATACATATCAACTCAACGGAATGACTTGTTCAAGTTGCGAAGACAAAGTAAAAAAAGCACTTGAATTAGTTGACAACGTAACCCACGTAAGCGTTTCAAAAGAGGCTAATACCGCAACAGTAAGCATGGAAAAACATATTCCTTTATCCGAATTGCAAAATGCTTTAGACAGTAAATATCAAATTTCAGCCATTGATCATAATGAAACTGTTGAGCAAACCAGATCCTGGTTTGAAACCTATAAACCAATATTGCTGATCTTCTTTTATATAAGTTTGGTCACAGGATTAATACAATTCACAAATCATCATTTTGATTACATGCAGGCAATGCAGCACTTTATGGCAGGTTTCTTTCTGGTTTTTTCATTCTTTAAAATGCTAAATTTAAAAGGTTTTGCAGAAAGTTATATGATGTACGACGTTCTTGCCAGAAAAATTCCAGTTTGGGGATATCTTTACGCCTTTATAGAACTTGGTTTGGGGATTTCATATTTACTGAATTTCAACCCAATTTTTACAAACGCGGTAACTTTTATAGTGATGAGCATAAGCATTATTGGCGTATTGCAATCAGTATTGAATAAACAAAAAATTCAATGTGCTTGTTTAGGTGCCGTTTTTAATTTACCTATGAGCACTGTTACAATTATCGAAGATGGTTTGATGATCACAATGAGTTTAATAATGCTGCTAACATTTCTATAAATGAACTATAAAAAAATTTTTCTATCTTTTTTGATACTGTTTTTCTTTACAGAAATTATGCTTTCGCAGAAAGTAGTTCGTTATGATTTACACGTTCGCGATACTATTGTAAATTTTTCAGGAAAACAAAAACGCGCTCTTACTGTTAACGGACAAATCCCAATGCCAACGTTGACTTTTACCGAAGGCGATATTGCCGAAATCTACGTACACAACGATTTAAAAAACGAAGATACTGCGTTACATTGGCACGGATTATTTTTACCAAATAAAGAAGACGGCGTTCCCTATTTGACTCAAATGCCTATTAAACCGGGAACAACGCATAAATACAGTTTCCCAATTATCCAGAACGGAACGTATTGGTATCACAGTCATTCGGGTTTGCAGGAACAAATAGGTTTGTACGGACTTTTTATTATTAATAAGAAGAAAGATGATTCGACTTTTAGAAAAGGAATCGACGATTTACCAACTGTTCCGGTAATTTTAAGTGAATGGACAGATCTAAAACCTGAGAATATTCAGCGAATGCTGCACAATGCAAACGATTGGTTTGCGATAAAAAAAGGGACAACTCAAAGTTATGCCGAAGCCATAAAACACGGTGAATTTTCGACAAAAGTTACTAACGAATGGAAACGCATGAACGCCATGGATGTTAGTGATGTTTATTATGAGAAGTTCCTGATTAACGGAAAAAACGAACAACAGCTTTCGCAATTTAAAGCGGGCGATAAAGTCAGACTACGAATTGCTAACGGCGGTGCTTCAAGTTATTTCTGGCTGACTTATGGCGGCGGAAAAATCACAGTTGTGGCAAGTGACGGAAACGATGTTACACCTGTTGAAGTTGACCGATTGATTATTGCGGTTTCTGAAACCTATGATGTTGTGGTTACAATTCCTGAAGATAAAAAATCTTTTGCCTTTTTAGCTACAGCCGAAGACAGAACAGGATCTACTTCTTTGTTTTTAGGTGAAGGAACGAAACAATCCGTTTCACATCTTCCGAAATTAAAATATTTTGAAGGGATGAAAATGATGAACGGCATGATGAAAATGAACAGCGAATTGAATGATATGGGCATGCAAATGTCTTTGAATAAAATGGACATGAATACCGTGATGTACCCTGAAATTTCCGGAGAAGATAAATCTGCTAAAGCAGAAGATCATTCTGTTCATACTATGGAAGGGATGAAAATGGAGGATATGAAAATGGCAACCGATACGACAGAGGCTGCAGAAATTACAACTTTGAATTACGGAATGCTGAAATCGCCTAATAAAACCACTCTTCCAACTCCTTCTTCTGGGGCTGGGGGGCTAAAAGAATTACGCTTTGAATTATCTGGAAACATGAATCGTTATGTTTGGAGTTTAGACAATAAAGTAGTTTCTGAAACCGATAAAATCTTAATCAAAAAAGGCGAAAATATCAGGATTGTATTGTACAACGGATCAATGATGCGCCATCCAATGCATTTACACGGACACGATTTCAGAATTTTGAATGAACATGGCGATTATTCTCCGTTAAAAAATGTAATTGATATTATGCCAATGGAAACCGATACAATCGAATTTCAGGCAAATGCTGATGGCGACTGGTTTTTTCACTGCCACATTTTATATCATATGATGGCTGGAATGGGACGTATTTTTAGTTATGAAAATTCAGCACCAAATCCGTTGATTCATCATCCTGAAATGGCATACAAAATGCTAAAAATGGATGATCGTATGTTTCATTTTATGGGTGAAAATGATTTTGCCTCTAACGGAAATGACGGTGAAGCAATGTACAGCAATACGCGCTGGAGCATTGGAACCGAATGGAGATTGGGTTATAACAATGAACACGGTTATGAAACCGAAACACATGTTGGTCGCTACATCGGAAAAAATCAATGGTTAATGCCTTTTATAGGTTTTGACTGGCGCTATAGAAAAATGGGAATGGACGAACAGGAACAAAACCTTTTCGGACAAAGCAATACTAAAGACAATCGTTCGGTATTTAGCGCCGGTTTAGAATATACTTTACCCATGCTTGTAAAAGCCCAGGTTGAGGTTTACACCGATGGAAATGTGAGAGTTCAGTTTGAAAGAAAGGATATTCCGCTTGCGAGACGCTTGCGAATGAATTTGATGTGGAATACTGATAAGGAATATATGGCTGGACTAAAATATATTGTTGCCAGAAACTTTGGGATTACAACGCATTATGACAGTGATATGGGAATTGGTTTTGGATTGAATCTGAATTATTAGATTATTTTGAACCATATAAGTAATTTAAGTTCATATCAAAAGTATGCCTGAATTGTTAATCTTTTATAATAGCATAATCTGTGGCTAAAACACTTTAAATTGTATTAACAACTATTATAAAAACATTAACTTATTGTAAGAATCAACTTTAAGAAATACTATTATATTTGAATCACCATAAAACAAAAAACATTTAAATAATCTACAATGACAAAAGTAATTACCGTTTTAACGATTGCCTTATTTACAATTGGCGTTAGTGCACAGGAAACTAAACCTGTTAAAAAAGAAAAAGCTAAAAAGGAATCTTGTTGCAAGAAAACTGATGCAAAAGATAAAAAAGCATGTTGCGCTAAAAAATAATCGTAACACATTTCAATGAAAAAGCCCCAAATATTTGGGGCTTTTTATGTTTTTTTAGCCACGACCCGAGTGATAGCGAACAGGCGAAGCAATTTCACGAATTAGCACAAATTTTATATTTTTATGTTCAACTCCAATAAAAAATAATTCGTGCTAATTCGTGAAATTCGTGGCAAAAACTTTTTAAAAACTATTTCAATTTTACACTCCATTCAAAATCCATTTCAGAAACCTGGATTCCTTTTTCATCTGTTCCTATGGATTTCATCCAAAAGGTTTGCCCCTCGCCTGTTTCGATTGTTTTTTTGATTGCATCGGCAATTAAATGTCCGTCGTTGCAAACAAATGTTATTCTTCCGGTTGCTTTTTTGGTAAAGTTCCCTTTATTATTGGCTACCAGCATTGAGATTTTTTTTCCGCTTTGCTGAATTTGCGAAATAACCAACGCTCCTGTTGTTAACTCTGCTGCCATTGCCTGAACTGCAAAATACATGGAGTTAAAAGGATTTTGATTGATCCATCTGTGTTTAACACTTACCACGCATCTATCGTCGTCGATTGCTTTTACACGAACACCGCAAATATATGCTGATGGTAATTTGAATAATACAAATTTGTTGAGTTTAGAAACTGATAATGCCATGTGATTTATTTTTTTATGTAAAAATACAAAAAAACTATGCACGCACAATAAATTGGAATTACTTTCATGCGCACCCAGTAAAGACAAGACTTCAAGATGATTTTCAGTTCATTATGAGTTGTATTATAATTTTATATTTGTTAAAATTATGTTAATATTTAGTACTATGCAAAACAAGATACTGTCTTTTAGCCATATATTTGCATAAGAAAATACTATATACTTTTAATCATGGAAACAACAACACCACTCATCATGGAAAAAACATCAGAAAAGAACACTGCGGCGTTCACTCATTTAAGTACTTTAAGTCAATACATCATTCCGTTTGGGAATTATATCTTCCCGATATTAATATGGACGAGTTACAAAGACAAATCAGAATTTGTAAACGATCACGGAAAGCAAACGTTGAATTTTCAATTAAGTCTTTTGCTTTATACTTTAGTTTTGGCTTTAATTGCAATTCCAATTTTTGCGTTTGTACTTTTAAAAAACCTTCCAATAAATACTGTTTTTAACGATGAGGATTTAATCATCAGAAATCTAAACATCGACGGAAATATTGGAATCTTAAGTATTGGGGCAACGGCAGTTTTACTTTTTGGATTATTAAAATTTGTTGAATTCTTTTTAGTGATTTACGCTTCAATCAAAGCTTCAAACGGAGAATTATACAAGTATCCGCTGGCGATTCCTTTTATAAAGTAGGACTTCGACTTCGCTCAGTGTTACATAAAAGAATAAAAGTTATAGCAGTATTTTAGGGTTTAGCCCTGATAGAAGTGGAAATCCTTTTATTTTTTTTCTTTAAAAAATAAAAGATTGAAACGAATAGCAGGAAACAGCTCCAAAAAAAACGATCAATCATCAAAATCATCATCAATCAATCATCATCAATCAAAAAACGAATTGTTCAATCTAAAAAAAACAAAATGAAATTATGAACATTGAAAACACAAAAGCACAGATGCGCAAAGGTGTTCTTGAGTTTTGCATCTTATCTGTATTAAAAGAAAAAGACGCATACACATCAGAAATATTAGACACTTTAAAAAACGCAAAATTACTGGTTGTTGAGGGAACTGTTTACCCGCTTTTGACCAGACTTAAAAACGACGGTCTGCTTAATTATCGTTGGGAAGAATCGACTTCAGGACCACCACGAAAATACTATGGATTAACCGAAATAGGACAAACATTTTTAAACGAACTTAACGGTACCTGGACAGAATTGTCTGACGCCGTTAATCTAATCACCAATCAAAACCAATAATCATGAACAAAACAGTAAATATTAACTTAGGCGGTATGGTTTTTCATATAGATGAAGACGCATATGTAAAATTGACACGCTATTTTGACGCTATAAAAAGATCTCTTAACAACTCATCCGGACAGGACGAAATTATTAAAGATATCGAAATGCGTGTTTCTGAATTATTACTTGAGAAACAAAAAAGCGACAAACATGTTGTGGGATTGAAGGATGTTGAGGAAGTGATTGTAGTTATGGGTCAACCTGAAGATTATATTCTTGAAGATGACGAAAAAACAAATCAGTCGTTTAATGATTACGGTACAAGAAAGCATAAAAAATTATACCGCGATAAGGAAAAAGGTATGATTGGTGGTGTTGCAACCGGTTTAGGACACTATTTTGGGATTGACGCTGTATGGATAAAAATTATATTCTTAATATTTGTTTTTGCAGGTTTTGGAACTGGAATTTTAGCTTATTTCGTTCTTTGGATTGTTACTCCGGAAGCCATTACAACATCTGAAAAACTGGAAATGACCGGAGAACCGGTTACGATTTCGAACATTGAGAAAAAAGTACGTGAGGAAATTGAGTCATTATCAGACAAATTTAAAAATGCTGATTATGATGCAATGGGAAACCAGGTAAAGTCAGGAGCTGAGAGAATAAGTAGTTCATTTGGAGACTTTATAATGACGATTTTTAAAATCTTCGCTAAATTTTTAGGAGTAATCTTAATTATCTCAGGAATTGGCGTTTTGATCATGTTATTGATTGGAGTATTTACTTTAGGAACGAATGTTTTTTTCGATTTTCCTTGGCAGAACTTCGTTGATGCTGGAAACTTTACAGATTATCCTCTTTGGTCATTTGGTTTATTAATGTTCTTTGCCCTTGGGATTCCGTTTTTCTTTTTGACGCTTTTAGGTTTCAAATTGTTATCTCCTAACTTAAAATCTATCGGGAATATTACAAAATATACTTTGTTAGCGATTTGGATTATTGCGGTTGCTATTGCAATTAGCATTGGAATTAAACAAGCAACTGAGCTATCATACGACAATAAAACGGTGGAGAAAAAAGAAATCGGAATTAGTCCACAAGACACTTTGTATGTGAAATTCAGGTACAATGATTATTATGCGAAAGATTTGAATCATCACAGCGATTTTGAATTTGTACAGGACTCAGCTAATCATCAGTTAATATACTCAAATGATGTTCATTTACATGTTTTGCATACTGATGAATCTAATGCATATTTACAAATAGAAAAAAGCGCAAGAGGAAATTCATTTATAAATGCTAAAAAAAGAGCTGAAAAAATCAATTATAAAATTGAACTTGAAGGAAACCGCTTAGTTCTTGATAATTATTTTTTAACCGATGTAAAAAACAAATTCAGAGGTCAGGAAGTTGATGTATATTTGTACTTGCCTGAAGGACAGCTTTTCAAACCAGATACATCTGTACAGGATTACGATAGCTCTGACGATGAATTTTTCAACTTACACTTTAGTGGAAATTACAATTATAAGGTTTTAGGGTCCAAAATTAAATGTTTGAATTGCCCATCAGAAGAAGATGAATACAATGATGTGAACGAAGATGTGCATGAAGAAGTAAATATTCAAAATGATACAGTAAACGAACTTTCGGTTAAAATTAATGGAAAAGAAATTTTAAACGGAAAAAAAACCAAAGGCAGATTAACCACTGATAAAAACGGAGTTATAATTAAAATTAACTAAGCCATGATAAAAATAATCATTCATATTACAAAATTCATTATTGCGACTGTTACCGCATTATTGTTTGCCTCATGTAACTTTAACGTGAACTCAGTTGAAGGAAGCGGAAATGTTACTACTGAAAAAAGAATCGTTCAGGGAGATTTTACTAAAGTATCTGTTAGCAATGCGATCGATTTAGTAATTATACAATCTGATGCTACTGAAATTGTAGTTGAAGCCGATGATAATATACAAAAGGAAATTACAACAAAAGTTGAAAACGGAACTTTGATCATTAAATGTAAATACAGTTCATTTAGAGATGTTACAAAGAAAACAGTTACGGTAAAAATGCCCAAAATCAACAAATTAGAAGCTTCAAGTGCTGCAACTGTAACGAGTAACGGCGTTTTGCAAGGTGAGGATATTGATCTGGAAACTTCAAGCGCTTCAACAATGGATATTGATTTAGAATTTGATAATGTATCGGCAGATTCAGCAAGCGGAAGTACGATTAGCCTAAAAGGGAAAGCATTAACAATAAGAACTTCAGCATCAAGTGGTTCGAGCATCAATGCAAATAAATTATTTGCTAATGAGGTTCATGCAGAAGTTTCAAGTGGCGGAAGCACAAATGTTCATCCTATTTTGAGTTTAAAAGCGCAAGCAAGCAGCGGTGGAAGCATTAATTATGACATTACACCTAAAACAATCGAGAAAACTGCAAGTTCAGGAGGAAGTATCAGTCAGGGATAAAATGATATTTATCTGTTAAATATAAAAAAATCATTCATCGAAAGTGGATGATTTTTTTATATTTGTGAAAATCAAATCTAGAATTAATGAAAAAAAATACAGCCTTACTCCTATTATTATTGGTTACGACGCTAACTTTTGCTCAGAGAAGAGAAAAAATAAAAGGATCTAAAATCGTAACTACTTCCATTAAAGAAGTAGGAGAATTTGACGGTATTGAAGCAGATGATAATATAGAAGTATATCTTGAAAGAGGAGAAAAAAACGAAATTAAAATTGAAGCCGATGATAATTTACATGACATCATTGGGATGGATTTAAGAGAAAAAGTACTTCGATTATACACCTCTAAAGAAAGTACTATTTTCAAAAAACTTACCGTTCGTGTTACTTATACAAAATCATTAAAAAGTGTCATTACAAAAAACGATGCCGTAGTATATGCTATTCAGGAACTGCAATTAGATGATATTACATTTAATAGTTTTGACTATTCGAAATTATTCCTGAATGTAAACTCAAAAAAATTCACTTTGTTTGCTGATGATAAAACAAGAACCGAATTGAACTTAAAATCTGAAGATGCAAATTTACAATTGAGCAAAAACTCAGCCATTAAAACATTAGTATCTGCCATAAAATTCAAATGTGATTTATACCAAAAAGCCGCTGCAAATATTGAAGGTATTGCTGATAAAGCAACGATTCGTTTAGATAATAATTCGGTTTTTAACGGAACAAAATTTACTTTGAAAGATGCAAATCTTACTACCGAAGGTTCATCATCCGCTACAGTTTTAGCCGGAACCAGTATTTCAATCGCAGCGGGAGACAAATCTGAAGTTTCATTATTTGGAAATCCAAAAATTGAACTTACACGTTTTAGCGAAGAAGCAAAACTGATTAAAAAACCAGGCGGCGTAAAAGAAAAAGAGAAAGACAAGGAAAAAGAGAAATCATCTTTACCGCAATAAATTTTTATTAATTATTTCTAAAAGATAATTTAATAAAGAATCTCACATAAAAAAAGTCCCATTCAATTAAGAATGGGACTTTTGTATTTTATAAATAATCAAATTTCAATTCCAAAAAAAAACTGAATACTGAAACCGAGACTGAATACTGAGACTAAAAACTTACTCCTTAGATGCTAAATATCTTTCAGCATCTAATGCAGCCATACATCCTGTTCCGGCAGCAGTAATTGCCTGACGGTATACATGATCAGCAGCATCTCCGGCAACAAAAACACCTTCAACATTAGTTTTTGATGTTCCGGGAATATTTATAATATAACCAGTTTCATCAAGAGTAATCTGATCTTTAAAGATATCTGTATTTGGTTTATGGCCAATTGCTACGAAAAAACCTGTTGCAGGAATTTCAAGAACTTCACCAGTAGTTTTGTTCAATGCTTTAATAGCGTGAACTACCTGGTTATCACCTAATACTTCAAGAGTATCGTGGTTCATTAATATTTCGATATTTTCGGTTTTGCGAACACGATCTTCCATAATTTTCGAAGCTCTGAATTTTTCGCTTCTTACCAACATCGTTACTTTTTTACAAAGTTTAGATAAGTAATGTGCCTCTTCACAAGCCGAATCTCCTGCTCCTACAATTACAACTTCCTGATTACGGTAGAAAAATCCATCACAAACCGCGCAGGCAGAAACTCCGCCGCCCATGTTTAAATAATGCTGTTCAGACGGTAATCCTAAATATTTAGCGGATGCTCCTGTAGAAATGATTACTGTTTCGCAGTGCAATTCGATTGAATCGTTGATCCAAACTTTTTTAATATCTCCTGAAAAATCAACTTTAGTCGCCCATCCATCACGAATATCTGATCCAAAACGTTTTGCTTGTTCCTGTAATTGAACCATCATTTCCGGTCCTGTAACACCATCAACATATCCCGGAAAATTTTCTACTTCATTTGTTGTAGTTAATTGACCACCAGGCTGCATTCCTTGATATAAAACCGGATTCATATTTGCTCTGGCTGCATAAATAGCCGCAGTATAACCCGCTGGACCAGAACCAATAATTAGGCATTTAATTTTTTCGATCGTATCTGACATAATATGTTTAGTTTTAAGTGATGCAAAGGTAAACTTTATTATAAAAAATTACCACCAAATCAAATCCTAAATAACTATCTCAAAATAAGTTTTATTTATTTTCAGATTTTCCTTTTCTAAACCAAATTTATTCCTATATTTGCATCCGCTTACGGGGTGTAGCGTAGCCCGGTTATCGCGCCTGCTTTGGGAGCAGGAGGCCGCAGGTTCGAATCCTGCCACCCCGACTAAAGTCTTTTCATTTTCTTGAAAAGACTTTTTTTTTGCTTTTAATTGTCTCTATAATTAAACAGTTTTTAACATAGCAATAACGGATCAGGTGCAAAAGTTGGGGATTAAGCAAAAAGATTAGATAATCTGAATAAGAAGAAATCTACATTTCTAACTCCTCTAAATTGAGATCTAAATGCTTTAATTTTCGCATTAAAAGATTCTGCAG
>NZ_JAGYVZ010000014.1 GCF_018380615.1 Flavobacterium psychroterrae
TAGAAAAACAACTAATAGAATAAAATAATTTTATATTTTTAAACTACTTTTTAGACACCTTTTTGAGTTCATTTATACTGCTCACTTTTATCCAGAATTAGGTGCTCACTTTATCCAGAATATCCAGATATTGAATCTGTATAATCATATAAACTGAATAAACCTTGTTTTAAGAATGACTTTAGCAAGGTTTGTTTTTTGTGTATCTTTAATTCGAAAAGTTAAGTTTCTTTAACTGTAATAAATGGTAATTTTAAATAGAATCTTCTCAAAAGAATTATTTTGTATATTTGCTATGAGCTAACGGAAACACGTTGAAAAGCAAAGCAATAAGCACCGTTACCAAATCGTTACCTGACTTCTTTGATTATCTCTATAAAAGCTTAGTATTCAATCGATACGGCTTTTTCCTGAAAACTTTAAAATAAAAAAATAATATATGGCAAATTGTATACTCTGTTCTGCAGAATTAAAATTTATGAATACCCCAACATTCGGCTCTGGAAAATTAAATGATGGCAATATTGTTTGCATAAATTGTTTTAAAAAAATAAACGATGTAGATCCAAAAGTCGCATTTAAACTTAAAAATCATTCTTTAAATGATATTCAAAATTTATTTAATAAAAAGATAAATGAAAGTGAACAAACTTATTCGCGTCTTGATGATATTAAAAAGCAAATACAACAATTAAAAATAAGTAATTCTGTAAGCATTCTAGGTAGGAGAGAAATAAATGAGCTTCCAGAAATATTGGCACAAACTGAAATAATCGACAACATTGTACAAGGGACGTACAATAACGGTCAGGGTATTTTGGTATCAACAAATAGAAGATTAATATTTATTGATAAAGGAATTTTATACGGATTAAAAGTAGAAGATTTCCCTTTAGACAAAATCAGTACTATACAATATGAGACGGGTTTTCTGTTAGGAGGAATTAAAATTCATACATCCGGAAATATTGCTAAAATAGAAAATGTAGAAAAATCGATAGCAAGAAGCTTTTCTGAATTTGTCAGAGACAAACTCTCTCAGCAAAAAGAAATTTCAACTATTAGTATTTCAGAGCCTGATATTTTAGATCAAATTGAAAAACTAGCAAACTTGAAGAAAAAGGAATATTGTCTGAAGATGAATTTAATGAACAAAAGAAAAAACTTCTTGAAAAACTATGAATTTATTTTTAACAAATGATATTTAAACAAAAAGCTATAACCTGCCAATGGCGAAGTTTTTTATTTAATATTATTGCAAAATACGATTTACCTGTGAAAAGGTTCTTTGATAATAAGCTTCTTTCGTTGATGAAATCATAACTCCTCCGTGAGTGGAAGAATGAACAAATTTAATTTCTCCATCTGCTACTTCTACTACCATTCCAACATGATTGATTTGGCGTCGTCCGTTAGTTTTAAAGAAAATTAAATCTCCTTTTTGTGCTTCGTCAGTATCTACTTTAGTACCAATTCTGGATTGTTCGATAGAACTTCTTGGCAACTTAATGTCAAAATTGTTAAAGGTACAAATCATTAAACCTGAACAATCAAAACCGGCTTTTGTGGTTCCGCCTGATCTGTAACGCGTTCCTATATTCTCGGTTGCATTCATAATCAATTGATTGACTAATTCAGAATGATTGCTTACTCTAAATATTGTGGTTGTGTCTTTTCTAATTTCTGAATTATCGGCGACCTGAGTTGGCGATGATGAATTATTTTCTAATTGAGGAGTTGTGTTTAATACCTGTGCAGCATCAGCTTTTTCTTTTGATGTATTTATTTTCAATACATAACCTACCGGCAACTTTCCTTTTATAAATGGATTTTGTCGTTCCAGTTCGGCAACAGTTAGACCATATCTTTTAGCAATAGCAAATTTTGTTTCTTTTGGCTGCACTTCAACAACTATATCAACATTGTTGTTAGCGGATACTATTTCAGGTTTTAAATCACCGGTTGCAGTTGCATTTTCTGAAGTTACAACAGCTTTTTCAGCAATCTGAGTATTTAATGCTTGCGCTATATCTGCTTTTTCTTTTGAAGTTTTAATTTTCAAAACATATCCTACCGGTAACTTTCCTTTGATATACGGATTTTGACGCTCCAGTTCTGCAACTGTTATTCCGTATTTTTTAGCAATAAGATATTTTGTTTCTTTTGGTTTTACTTCAACTACAACCTCAACATCTGTTGAAGAAATTAGTTCTGGCTTTTCTATATTCTGATTTTTCGTTGTAGATTGAGTCGAGGCAATAGTATTAGAGGCAATATTAAGCTTCTGCCCTATTTTTAAACCATCATTTTCTAAAGCGGGGTTAGCTTTTTTTAAATCCTCAACAGTGACATTGTATTTTTTTGAAATGGACCAAAGTGTTTCTTTTTCCTGTACTTCGTGAATATCTGAATTTAATGTTGTTGCGGGAATTGTACTTGCAACTGCTTCAGTTTTTTTTGTTGTGGATTTTTTATTGGTATTCGGAATGAGTAAAACCGAATTTAATTTTAAAACTTTGGGAGCGTCGGGGTTGGCTTCCTCAATATCTTTGGTTTTTACGCCATATTTTTTAGCAATTACAGATAGGTTTTCTCCTTTTGATATTTTGTGCCTGATAAACTTTTCCTGAGAAAAAACGCCGACACTGAAAAAAAACAACACTATAATTAATCTGACAACCATACCTATTAAAGTTTTAATGAATACTTCTTTAAGTTTAAATAATATAACTTTTAGCCTGAATGATATAAACTAAAGAAATGTAAATATATTATATAAAAAGCGAATTTAACTTTTTTAAGTAAAAGACACACGTTTTTTAACAACTAATTTACCTCAACTTAACCAGGTCAATTTAAAAAACAACGCAAACACTTTGAAAATATGCATTTTAAGAATTAGTTTACTGGCTTTAAACAAAACTAACTTTAAACAGAAAAAGTATTGAAAATCATTTTTATTTTGAGTTTAAAAGAAAACAAATGTTGAAGTGGTCGAAAAATAATCTTGTAATGAAAACGATTGTCCTAGCCCAGATAGTAACGATATCCTTTTGTGGCGGGGTTCGCCATAAAAGATATAGTGTATAGCTGGATTAGCTTCTAATAAAAAACGCCCTGTTTTCACAGAGCGTTTTTAGTATAATCGAAATCTTAAAGATTAAGCTTTTCCTGCAGCAATTAAGTTTAATGCTGAACCTGCAACGAACCAGCCAATTTGTCCGGCGTTGTAAGTATGGTTTGCTAAAATAATATCTTTTGTACCATCTGCGTGAACGAACTCTAATGTTAATGGTTTTCCCGGAGCGAACTCGGTTAAATCAGTAAAATTAATGGTATCGTTTTCCTGAATTTTATCGTAATCTGATTCAGTAGCAAAAGTTAATCCTAAAAGACCTTGCTTTTTAAGGTTTGTTTCGTGGATACGAGCAAAAGATTTTACTAATACCGCTTTAACTCCTAAGAAACGTGGTTCCATTGCAGCATGCTCACGTGATGAACCTTCACCATAATTGTGATCTCCCACAACTATAGATGGAACTCCAGCCGCTTTGTATGCACGAGCTACAGCAGGAACTGCGTCGTAAGTGCCAGTTAATTGATTTTTAACAGAGTTTGTTTTTTGGTTGAATGCATTTACGGCACCAATCAACATATTGTTAGAAATATTATCTAAATGTCCGCGGAAACGCAACCATGGTCCTGCCATAGAAATGTGATCCGTTGTACATTTTCCGAATGCTTTGATTAATAATTTTGCATCTGTTATGTTTTTACCATCCCAAGCATCAAACGGAGCTAATAATTGCAAACGTTCTGATGCTGGATCTACAGCAACCTGAACTCCTGAACCATCTGCAGCCGGAGCCTGAAAGCCCGGATCTTCTGCATCGAAACCTTTTGGAGGCAATTCGTCTCCTGTTGGAGCATCTAACATTACTTCTTCTCCATCTTCGTTGATCAAAGTATCTGTTAACGGATTGAAACTTAAATCACCTGCAATAGCCATAGCTGTCACCAATTCCGGAGAACCTACAAAAGCTAAAGTATTTGGGTTACCATCTGCACGTTTTGAAAAGTTACGGTTAAAAGAGTGAACGATTGTATTTCTTTCTTCTTTTTCTGCTCCTTCTCTGTCCCACATACCAATACATGGTCCGCAGGCATTTGCAAAAACTGTAGCTCCAATTTTTTCAAAAGTATCAATAAATCCGTCTCTTTCAATTGTATAACGAACTACTTCAGAACCTGGAGTAATTGTAAACTGAGATTTAGTTTTTAAGTTTTTAGCGCTTACTTGTCTCGCTAAAGAGGCTGCACGAGCAATATCTTCGTAAGATGAGTTGGTACAAGAACCTATTAAACCTACCTGAATTTGTAATGGCCAGTTATTTTTGATTGCTTCTTCTTTCATTTTAGAAATTGGAGTAGCTAAATCCGGCGTAAAAGGACCGTTTAAATGTGGCTCTAATTCAGTTAAATTGATTTCGATTACTTGATCAAAATATTGTTCCGGATTTGCGTAAACTTCCGGATCTCCTGTTAAATAAGGAGCTACTTTATCAGCTGCATCAGCAACATCTGCTCTATTTGTAGAACGCAGGTAACGGCTCATTGAATCATCATAACCAAAAGTTGAAGTTGTTGCTCCAATTTCAGCACCCATGTTACAAATAGTTCCTTTACCGGTACATGACATTGAAGTTGCACCTTCGCCAAAATATTCAACAATTGCACCTGTACCACCTTTTACAGTAAGAATACCGGCAACTTTAAGGATAACATCTTTAGGAGCAGTCCAGCCTGATAATTTACCAGTTAGTTTTACTCCAATTAATTTAGGGAATTTTAATTCCCAAGCCATACCAGACATAACGTCTACAGCATCAGCTCCACCCACACCAATAGCGACCATTCCTAATCCACCTGCGTTTACAGTATGAGAATCGGTACCAATCATCATTCCTCCGGGAAATGCATAATTTTCAAGTACTACCTGATGAATAATTCCTGCTCCCGGTTTCCAGAAACCAATTCCGTATTTATTAGAAACTGATGACAAGAAGTCGAAAACTTCATTACTTTGTGTTTTTGCTCTCGCCAAATCGGTTACAGCATCTACTTTTGCCTGAATTAAGTGATCACAGTGTACCGTTGTAGGAACTGCAACTGTTTTTTTCCCAGCGTGCATAAATTGTAATAATGCCATTTGAGCTGTTGCATCCTGACATGCTACACGATCTGGTGCAAAATCAACATAATCAACTCCTCTTCCAAACGCCTTAGACGGATTTCCATCCCAAAGGTGATTGTACAAAATTTTCTCTGTTAAAGTAAGTGGACGACCAACAATCTCGCGTGCTTTATCAACACGACCAGGCATGTTTTCATACACTTTTTTAATCATTTCTATATCAAATGCCATATCTCTTAATTTAATTATTATACATTATAACTTGTTAGAAGCCTAATTAAAAAGTGCTTTCTAACAGTTTGTGAGAAGGTGCAAATCTGGTTAAATGAATTCCTTCTACTGCAGCTACATATTCCTCTATTGTAGGTGTTCTTCCAAGTATTGTAGATAATACTACAACCGGTGTAGAAGAAAGTAATGATTCTCCTTTTTTACCTTCTGTATCTTCTACAACTCTCCCTTGAAAAAGACGAGTTGAAGTTGCCATTACAGTATCTCCTTTTGCAGCTTTTTCCTGATTACCCATACAAAGGTTACATCCCGGACGCTCTAAATATAACATGTTTTCGTATTCTGTACGTGCTGCACCTTTTGGAGCATTATCGTCAAATTCGAAACCTGAGTATTTTTGTAAAACTTCCCAGTCACCTTCGGCTTTAAGTTCGTCAACGATGTTATAAGTTGGCGGCGCTACTACAAGCGGTGCTTTGAACACAACCTGACCTTGCTGATCTTCTATATTTTTAAGCATTTGAGCCAGAATTTTCATGTCGCCTTTGTGAACCATACATGAACCGATGAATCCAAGATCTACTTTTTTCTCTCCTCCATAAAAAGATAAAGGTCTTATGGTATCGTGAGTATATCTTTTAGAAACATCAGCATTGTTTACATCAGGGTCAGCAATCATAGGCTCAATAATCTGATCAAGATCAATAACTACTTCAGCATAATATTTAGCGTTTGAATCCGGAGTTAAAGCTGGTTTTTCAGCAGATTTAATCTCTGCAATTCTTTTATCTGCTTTATTAATTAATCCCTGAAGAACTTGTTTTTGATTGTCCATTCCTTTGTCGATCATGATCTGGATTCTGCCTTTTGCAATCTCCAATGATTCAATCAAAGTATCATCTTCAGAAATACAGATAGAAGCTTTTGCTTTCATTTCTGCAGTCCAGTCTGTAAACGTAAATGCCTGATCAGCAGTAAGAGTTCCAATGTGAACTTCAATAATTCTGCCCTGAAATACATTTTCTCCACCAAACTTTTTAAGCATTTGAGATTGTGTTGCGTGAACCACATCACGAAAATCCATATAGCTTTTCATTTCTCCTTTAAATGTCACTTTAACAGATTCAGGAATTGGCATTGAAGCTTCACCTGTAGCAAGTGCAAGAGCAACTGTTCCTGAGTCAGCACCAAAAGCAACACCTTTTGACATTCTTGTATGCGAGTCACCACCAATAATGATAGCCCACTCGTCTATTGTGATATCGTTTAAAACTTTGTGAATTACGTCTGTCATTGCATGATAAACTCCTTTAGGGTCACGTGCAGTGATTAGACCAAAGTTGTTCATGAAGTTCATTAATTTCGGAATATTTGCCTGAGCTTTTTTATCCCATACCGAAGCTGTGTGACAACCAGATTGGTATGCACCATCAACGATTGGCGATATTACTGTAGCAGCCATAGATTCTAATTCCTGAGCAGTCATAAGACCGGTCGTGTCTTGTGAACCTACGATGTTAACTTCTACACGAACATCTGAGCCAGCGTGTAATACTTTACCCGGAGCGATACCAACAGCATTTTTATTGAAGATTTTTTCTACTGCTGTAAGACCTTGCCCTTCAATAGTAATTTCTTTTGACGGAGCAAATACAAGAGGAGCTTCAATATCTAAAATTTTAGCTGCTAATGTTTGAAGTTTTTTACCAAATACAATTGCGTATGATCCGCCGGCTTTGATAAATTCCATTTTTTGAGGCGTGAAAGCTTTAGAAATATCTATTAGCTCCTGATCGCCATTATAAAGTTTTTTTGTCTTAGTATTTATTGTAAGTACAGTTCCTGTAGCAACAGAATATGTTTCTTCAAGGACAGGATCACCGCTTTCATTACGAATAACATTACCATCTGAATCCAGTTTTTTAACCCAGTTTTGAAGATCTAAACCAATACCACCTGTAACGTCAACAGTAGTTAGGAAAATTGGAGAAATACCGTTTGTACCTGCAACAATTGGAGCAATATTAACGAATGGAATATATGGGCTGGCTTGTTTACCAGACCAAAGAGCCACGTTATTTACTCCTGACATTCTTGAAGATCCAACTCCCATTGTACCTTTTTCTGCAATTAACATCACACTTTTGTCAGGATGTTGTACTTGCAGCATCTTGATTTCGTCTTGTGCTTTAGGCGTGATCATGCATTTACCGTGAAGTTCACGGTCAGAACGTGAGTGTGCCTGATTTCCCGGAGAAAGCAAATCTGTCGAAATGTCTCCTTCACCAGCGATATAAGTCACTACTTTAATTTCTTCAACAACATCCGGAAGTTTAGTAAAAAACTCCGCTTGTGCGTAACTTTCAATAATTTCTATAGCAACTGCATTACCATTTTTAAAGGCTTCTTTTAAACGGTCTGTATCTGCCTCATAAAGGTAAACCTGTGTTTTAAGAACCTCCCCTGCTTCTTTTGCAATAGCTGCATCTTCACCAAGAGCTAAATCTAGTAATACTTCAATTGAAGGTCCACCCTTCATATGTGATAATAACTCAAAAGCAAAAGCAGGTGTGATTTCACTTACTACTTGTGTTCCAAGTATAATTTCTTTTAAAAACTTAGCCTTTTCACCGGCAGCACTTGTCGTTCCCGGTATAGTATTGTAGATAAAGTACTTAATAGAATCTTCTCTATATTCGTTCTCTAAATCTTTAATTTGTTCAATAATTACGCTTAATAAATCAGCGCCATCAATAGGTTTTGGATGAAGTCCCTGAGCTTTACGTTCTTCAATCTCTTTAATATAATCTGCATAAATATTATTCATAATAGAAAGTCTTTTTTTTTAATGTTAAAAGCAGATTTAAGAAAGATCTTTTGTTCTGCCGTTTTTTGTTTACCAGTTTGCTTAAATTACAATAATGCCGTTAAGCCGTTACAATTTGAAATGCAACACGATCTGGAGCAAATTCAACATAATTTACACCTCTATTAAAAGTTTGAGAAGGCATTAAATGCCATAGGTGATTGTCTAAAAAATTTTCTATTAAAGCAAGTGAACGACGAATCAAATCGTGTGCTTTATCGACACGGGTTGTCTTATTTTCGTACACTTTTTTAATCATTTTGATATCAAAAGTCATAGCAATTAGGTATTTTATTTTTTTTGTACGCAAATTTACGTATTAATGCCGACAATTAAAAAAAATATAATAGAAGTCGCCTTTTCAAAAATTATTATTGTTAAAAAACGATTTTGACTGCTTGTTTTTGCCAAAATATCAGTTTTGTATTAAAAAAATGAATTATTAGTATTTTAAAATCTTTTCTTTAACAAAGTCGGAATTTGATGTTATAAATGAAGTCGGATTTTACTTCGTTTTTAACTAAGAACCTTTCTAAATTAGCTTCTATAACGTTATAGTTTATCAAATTTTACCTTATACGTTACAAAAAGCCATTTACGATTTCACTCTTATTTATAACATTTAAAATAAATGAAATAAAAAACTTGTAATTCATTTTTTCTTATAACTTTGCAATTCAAAGTACTTTTTAAATAAATTATAATCATGAAATACAAATCAGATTTTTTAGAATATTATATTCAAAAGCCCGGAGTTATATTTAGTTTTATAATAACGATCTTTAGCAGCATTTTGCTAGTTGGGACTCTTATCTCAAAAAAGCTTCACTTTGACTATTTTATATTTATTGCATTATTAGGTCTGATATTTGAATTTATTTATGGTGTTGGTCTTTCTTTTGTAATTCTTAGAAAAAAAGAAAAATACGTTCATTTAACTCCTTTCCTGATTACAAACTGGCTGATTGGGTGTTTCTGTTTAAATGCCTTTTTCCCCCTTTTTTATGATTTACCAATATGGGTTTATCTCGCAACTCTTGCCTTTTGTCTGTCTAATTTTCTGATCTACAGAAATTCAGATGAAAATCGCGAAACCAGTATTTCTTACTTTATTAACGGTTTGTCGTTTGCCATTATCGTGTATTTTACGATTTACTTACTCTCCCTTATGCCATTTTCATTTGTAGCAATTTTAGCCTTAGGATTGGGCTTTTATGGTTTAGTTCCCGCTCTTGTTCTGATAATTCATATCGTAACAATTATGAGACATTTGAACAGAAACAGAATCAATTACATTTCGTTTGGTGCAGGATTTTTGATGATAATAATTGGTCTGACCGTTTTTACAATTGGCCTAAGCATCGAAAGCAGAAAAATAGCTCAAAGTGTTAGAATACAATCATTTGATCACAATAATGAACTACCTAATTATATTGCAATTTCGCAGCGTTTAAAACCTAATTTTTTTAATGAAATTCTGCTAAAAAAAGATATCGTTTACATTCCGATTCATGATATACTTACATACAGAGGTTTTGACTCTTTTGGCAGTAAACAATACAATGAAAGAAAAATAAATAACCCTATTGTTTCTATTGCTTATTTATTTTGTCAGGATCTTAATTTAGATGATGATGATAGAATAAATATTTTAAAGTCAAACTTTGATAAACGATTAGAAGCCGAAGAACAATTATGGAGCGGTGAAAATTTGATTACCAAAAATATTAAGGAAGATGTAAAAGTATATCCGGAGGCGCGTTTGGCTTATACCGAAATCTCAATGAAAATTGAATGTACCGAAGATTCCCGAAGAGATCAGGAAGCTATTTACTCTTTTCAATTGCCAGAAGGTTCCGTTGCAACTTCACTCTCATTATGGGTGAACGGAATTGAACGAAAAGGTGTTTTGACTACCAAAGAAAAAGCCAAAGCGGCATACAAACAAATTGTTGGAGTCGAAAGCCGTGATCCATCATTAATGCAATGGAAAGAAGGAAACAAAGTCGTAGTAAGGGTTTTTCCTATAAACCGTGAGAATCCGCGAACATTTAAATGTGGTTTTACAACTCCGCTAAAAGTCGAAGACAATGAAATGAAATACCAAAGTCTCTCTATAAAAGGTCCTAACATTTCTAATGCTGAAACTATTTCAAGAATTCAGATGGCTGGAAACACAAACATTACAACCAGTAAAGATTTTGAGCTTAAAAAGAACTTTTACATCAATAAATCAAAAGGTTTAGACAATTGGGAAGCTATTATACCCTTAAACAAGGCGCTGCCATCAACATCATTTGCATGGAAAAATAAAGTTTATGAAGTTAAGGACATTCAAAAAATAATTATTCCGTTTACACCTTCAGAGATTATTTTAGATTTAAACAGCAGCTGGACGACCAAACAAATTGAATCTTTTGTCGAATTAAACAAACAAAACGTATTTGTTTATGTAAATGATGAGAAGAAGGAAATTAATAAAGAGAACTTCAGGGCTATTGAGCAGGAATTTGAAGATTTACATTATTCTTTATTACCGCTTTATAAGATCTCTGAAAATAGTTTGATAATTACAAAATGCGGAACGTTTTCTGCTAATTTTGAAGAACTTGAGGATTCTGATTATTTAAAAAACATTAAAGCAGAAACGAAACAAAGAAACTTAAAAGTGATTAATATTTCTTCAGATATAAATCCGTTCTGGCAAACTGCGAAGGAACAAAAATACATAACATATTTTCAGACGAGTTTAAAAAACAGTTTGAAATTGATTGAACAGAAGCGGTTTATTTTATTCAAAACCGATACGAATGCTGTAAATATTGAACCTGCAAATATTTCTATTGTAGAAAGTCCGCAAAACAATAGTTTAAAAAGTAATGGACCAAATCATATTTACAGAATGTACGCTTTTGGAAAAGTCCTTGAAGAGCAGGTTAAAATTCAAAATGATAGTTTATCCCAAAATCAATATGTTGAATTAGCAAAAGATGCCAATATTGTAACACCAATTTCATCATTAATCGTTCTTGAAACAGATGAAGACTATAAAAAGAACGGCATCGAAAAAAATGTAGATACTTTAGGGAATGCATCAATCAATAATGACGGCGCAGTTCCTGAACCACACGAATGGTTATTGATTATTTTGGGATCAACAATCCTTTTATTTTATTACAGAAAAAATAAAAATCAAACTAGTTAATGGAAAGATTTTTAACGCTGCATAAAAAAGCACTGATTTTGTTTGCTTTAGTTTGCCTATTGGCACTAAACTATCCTATTATAATAACAGCATTAGACAGTAATCTTTTCGGAATTATATTCTCAATAGTATTATTTATTATTGGGGGCAGAAAAACGAATCTTAAAATGAGTTATCCGCTTTTAGCAATATTGATTATTTTAGAATATATCAGCTTTCAACTACATACTAAATCGGTACATTTTTTGGCTTTATCAATATTAGTCTGTTTTGTTTATTATAGTTTTACCAGAAAGTTTTCGTTCATTGCTTTTATCTGCGTTATATTATTCTCTTCTATATTTAATACTTTTTTTAATTATTTAACGGTCGAAATTAAGCAGACACTCTGTTATGGTGTGTATTTAAGTTTAAAAAATTTCATTCCGATTACTAAAATTGAAGGCGTTAATTTTTATATCAATAATGCCAAAATTACGATCGATACTGCTTGTATGGGATTATCGATGTTTAAAACCGGATTACTTTTTGGAGCATTTTTATTAACATTCGAAGAACGAAAACAACAAAAGTATTTCAATATCAAACAAATTTCTTTATTCTGTATTTTGATAATTACATTGAATATTATTTCGAATTATTTCAGAATCATAACTTTAATATTATTTGATTGTACTAAAGAAAATACTTTACATTATACTATTGGATTACTTTGTTTTGTGTTTTATCAGATACTACCAATCTTATATTTAATTCGTTTTTTCAAACCAAAAAAAGAAGAATTAATAAACACTAATTCGTCAAAATTTGCCATTGTATCGATTATAACAGGATTTGCAATAGTATTGATGACAAGTTTCGAAATTAAAAAAGAACAACAACACAACTTACTTGAAAATCTGGATCACTCCTATAATATTCAGAAAGGAAGCTGGATCAATTCCGAAGTTTTTAAAATTGCAACACCAGAAAAACTTATCTATATTAAAACTCCTGCACACAATCCTTTGATTTGTTGGACTGGGACTGGTTATAAAATTATTGAATCAAAAATTATAAGCCGAAATAATGAAAAAATATCATTCGTGAAAATGGAAAAAAATGGCGTTCAATATTTCTCTTATTGGTGGTATGAATGTGATAATAAAAAATACACTTCGCTGGTTGAAGTTCTTTTGATAAAACTTTTTTACAATAAATCTGCCCGATTGATAAACGAAACAAGCAGAACAAAATTGACATAAAAAAAGCCTGATAATACAACATTATCAGGCTTTTTTTTCAATTCATTATTTTTTTACATCAGTTTCTGAATGATAATCTCTTCTGTGATTCCTTCAGCATCTGCTTTATAATTTTTAATAATTCTATGGCGTAAAATTCCGGTTGCAACTGCTTTAACATCTTCAATATCTGGTGAAAATTTACCATTGAAAGCGGCATGAGCTTTCGCAGCCAAAATTAAATTTTGTGATGCTCTTGGTCCCGCTCCCCAATCTAAATAATTCTTGACAAATTCATTAGACAATGCATTGTCCGGACGCGTTTTACTTACTAAAGTTACCGCATATTCAATCACATTATCTGCAACAGGAATTCTACGAATCAAATGCTGAAAATCGATAATTTCCTGCGCCGTAAACAGCGGATTAATAGTTGTTTTAACGTCTGACGTTGTTCGTTTCACCACCTGAACTTCTTCTTCAAATGTTGGATATTCCAGTTTAATGGCAAACATAAAACGGTCTAATTGTGCTTCCGGCAACGGATAAGTTCCCTCCTGCTCAATGGGGTTTTGGGTTGCTAATACAAAATAAGGTAAATCTAATTTATAGTTTTGTCCCGCAATTGTAACGGAACGTTCCTGCATTGCTTCAAGTAAAGCTGCTTGCGTTTTAGGCGGCGTTCTATTGATTTCATCAGCTAAAATAATGTTTGAAAAAATTGGTCCTTTGATGAATTTAAATTGTCTGTTTTCATCTAAAATCTCACTTCCTAAAATATCCGATGGCATTAAATCCGGTGTAAACTGAATTCTTTTAAAATCTAAACCTAAAGCAAGTGCAAGAGTATTTATCATTAAGGTTTTTGCCAAACCTGGAACACCTATTAAAAGTGCGTGTCCACCAGAAAAGATACAAAGTAAAATTTGGTCGACAACTTCATCCTGGCCTACAATGATTTTTGCTATTTCGGTTTTTAATTCATTTCTTTTTTGAACTAAATTATGAATTGCTGCTACGTCAGACATTTAGATATGTTTTTTAAATTGAAAAGAGTTAGCTTTATGAATTCATAAAACTAACTCTTTTTATTTATTTAATAAAAATTATTTTTTCAACCAGTTGTATACAAAATTACAATCTCTATACTCTCCAATAATTTTAATGTAAGTATCTTTTATTTTTGTATCAAACCATTTTGCAATTGTACTGATTTGTTTTTCTTTTAATGCTAATTCTTTAATTTTAGTATAATCTTTAGCATAATCAGCAGTATGTGAATCGATTCTATTGGTGATCGTAATTAACTTGTATGTTTTTTTACCTTTATCGTCAGTATTTAAAAGAGGCTGTGAAACTTCATTATCTGCAAGGTTTGATACTTGACTGTATAATGTCGGGTCCATTTTAGTCAACTCAAAACGTGTATCCTGAGTATTAGGATTTACTAAAGTTCCTCCGTTTGCTCTTGTTTCTTTTTCATCAGATTCTGTTCTTGCAGCTTCAGCAAAAGTTATTTCTTTGTTTACTATTTTATTTCTAATATTAATAATTCTTTCTTTAGCATCTTTCAATGCAGTTTCAGAAACTGTAGGTGCAATTAATATATGACGTAATTCTACTTCCTGACCTTTGATTTTTTCAACAATAATAATATGGTATCCAAAAGTAGTTTTAAAAGGTTCTGAAACTTCGCCTTCTCCTAAACTAAAAGCCACATCTTTAAACTCTTTTACAAAAGGAGTTTTTCTTGTCATTTTATAAAAACCTCCGTTTGGCGAAGATCCCGGATCTTGTGAATATAGTACTGCTTTTGTTGCAAAACTAGAGCCTTCAAGAACATCTTTTCTAATAGCGTTTAATCTGTCTTTTACCTTTTGTTCATCTTCTGCAGAAACTTTAGGCTCCACAACTATTTGCGCCACTTCCATTTCAGCTCCAAAAGTTGGCAATTCGTCTTTTGGTATTTTTTTAAAGAAATTACGAACTTCTTCCGGTGTAATTTCTACAGCATCAACAATTTTCTTAGTCATTTCTGATGCTAATTTTTGCTCTTTTAAGATATCGGCAAAATAAGTTTTAAACTCTTCTACTGAATTTTTTTTATAATAAGCAACTACTTTATTGATGTCTCCCACTTGCTGAATCATATAATTCAATCTGTCGTCCATCATACTTCTTACTTCGGCATCACTTACAACAATACTATCCTGAATTGCCTGGTGCGCATACAACTTATCTTCTAATAGCTTACCAAGCATCTGGCATCTTGTAATATCTTTTGTAGAACCTCCCTGAGCAGTAATTTCTAAATATCCTTTATCAATATCTGAATCTAAAACAATATAATCTCCAACTGTAGCAATAATACCATCAATTTTTTGCTTTTGACCTGAAGGAATTTCAACTGGTTTTTTAATCACAGTATCTTTAATAATTTCCTGAGCTGAGATAATTGAGGTGAAAAAAAATAAAAAACACATTGTTAACATTAACTTGTAATCAATTGTTTTTAACTGTAATTTTTTTAATAACATTATTTTAAATTTAATTTGAATGTAAAGATCTTGCTTTAGAATTTCGGTTTAAACTACAATCATTTTAAAATGCATTTTCAATTTATTTAATGGAAAATACTAAATAATTAAGATCTAGTTCTTTTTAACTTATAACGAACAAAAATAACAATTCAATTACATAATACAACTATCGTCTATACTATTAACAAAAAATTATATGGAACGCAGTTAAATTTATTGAAAGCGACCTAATTATAAGAGATTATCTTCTCTAAAAACATATGATTTCCTATTCAAAAAACTTTAACAGAGAAGAATTTGTGACTTTTCTAATTCAATTTCAAACCATTCACTTACAATCAAATAAAAAAAGTTATTAATACTACAACGTTTTCGTGATATAAATATTTTCTTATAAAAAACAATCAAATAAAAAATTACATACTTTCGATTAATAATTGATAATTTATTGGTGTTTAAATTGCGAATAGTTCTTTTTTAAATCAAATAAATATCAAATTATAAACTTTATTATCTAACCGTAAACCAAATCTAATTATGAAAAAACCTATTGTTAAGATTTTTCTGCTTGCAGCAATGACATCATTTATTTGTTCATGCTCCCAAAATGAATCAAACGAAGTAGATCCAAAAGCTGAAAGTCAGGAATTTAAAATCATTAATGTTACGAATCACGACGGAAAACCTTTTAGCACAGGAATTTCTAATTCATCAACAACAGGAAAATATGTTGACAATCCCGGCGGCGGCGTAATGATGCAAGCCTTTTATTGGGATGTTCCTGCCGGAGGAAATTGGTGGAATACTGTAAGCGGAAAAGTTACTGCATGGTCAAATGCGGGAATTGGATCGATATGGCTTCCTCCTGCTTCCAAAGCTCAAAATGGGGCATTTTCTATGGGATATGATCCAACAGATTATTTTGATTTTGGAGATTATAATCAAAATGGTTCTGTAGAAACCAGATTTGGTTCAAAAACCGAATTAGTTAGTTTAATTACAAATGCACACGCAGAAAACCTTAAAATATATGCTGATATTGTAATTAATCATAATAGCGGTGGACAATCAGAAGCGAATCCATTTACAGGAACAAGTACCTGGACTAATTTTACAGGAATAGCTTCGGGAAAATTCAAACGTACTTATAATGATTTCTATAAAAACAGCTACGGAAATAATGACGAGGGAGCTTTTGGAGGATTTCCGGATTTGTGCCATCAAGTTCCTAACGTACAAGATTGGTTGTGGTTAAGAGCTGACGGAGTTGGTAAATATTATAAAAATACAATGAAATTTGATGGCTGGAGATTTGACTACGTAAAAGGTTTTGCTCCGTGGGTTATAAATTCATGGAATGCAAATGTAGGCGGATTTTCGGTTGGGGAATATTGGGACGCTAATGTAAATACGCTTGAATGGTGGGCAAATAATGCTAATAGTTCTGTTTTTGATTTTGCTTGTTATTATAAAATGAATGATGCTTTTGATGGAAATAATCTTGCATTATTAAACGACGACATGATGTGGAAGAGAAATCCATATAAAGCGGTAACTTTTGTGACCAATCATGATACTGATGAAATCTCAAATAAATTATTGGCCTATTCTTATATTTTAACCCACGAAGGATATCCAACAATATTTTATAGAGATTATGAGGAATGGCTTGATAAAAACAAATTAAACAATTTGATTTGGATTCATAATAATAAAGCTACCGGAACAACTTCAATATTATATTCTGATAATGATGAATATGTAGCCAGAAGAAATGGATATAATGGAAATCCCGGATTGGTAGTTTACATCAACAATTCAAGTTCCTGGCAGGAAAGATGGGTGGAGACTAATTGGGCAAATACTCAAATTAAGGATTTTACAGGAAACTCAACTTGGGTTCCAATCACGCAAGGAGATAAATGGGTAAAAATTCAATGTCCGCCTAAAGGATATACTGTTTGGTCGATTAACCAATAATTACAAATTTTTATAAATTCTAAGGCTGTTCTAATAAAACAGCCTTTTTTTGATCTTAATCTAAATTTAATAAAACAAAAGAGTTCCTAATTTACGAAGTGAATATTTTTATTAAGCCGTAATTAATAGTACTTTTGCAACCTATTTATACGAAATATGAGCTTTTTAAAAGAAATACAACGCAGAAGAACATTTGGAATTATATCGCATCCCGATGCCGGTAAAACAACATTAACCGAAAAATTATTGTTGTTTGGAGGGGCTATTCAGGAAGCTGGTGCTGTAAAAAACAATAAAATTAAAAAAGGAGCAACAAGTGATTTCATGGAAATCGAACGCCAAAGGGGTATTTCGGTTTCAACATCTGTACTTGCTTTTAATTATCAGGATAAAAAAATCAATATTCTTGACACACCCGGTCACAAGGATTTTGCCGAAGATACTTTTAGAACTTTAACTGCTGTTGATAGTGTTATTGTTGTTATTGACGTTGCAAAAGGGGTCGAGGAACAAACGGAAAAATTAGTGGCAGTTTGTAGAATGAGAAACATTCCGATGATTGTTTTCATCAATAAATTAGACCGTGAAGGAAAAGATGCTTTTGACTTAATGGATGAAGTGGAACAAAAACTTGGATTAACAGTTACGCCTTTAAGTTTTCCTATTGGAATGGGTTATGACTTTCAGGGAATTTATAATCTTTGGGAACAAAACATCAATCTTTTTAGTGGAGACAGTCGCAAAAACATCGAAGAAACTATCGCTTTTTCAGATGTTAAAAGCCCTGAATTAGAAAAAATAATTGGTCAAAAACCAGCGGATAGATTACGTGAAGAATTAGAATTAATTGATGAAGTTTATCCAAAATTTGATCGTCAGGATTATTTAGACGGAAAATTACAACCCGTATTTTTTGGTTCGGCTTTAAATAATTTTGGAGTTCGTGAACTGTTAGATTGTTTCGTGAGCATTGCACCATCTCCAAGAGCTAAAGATTCTGAAACTCGTTTAGTTGATCCTACTGAAGAAAAAATGAGTGGTTTTGTATTTAAAATCCATGCTAATATGGATCCAAAACACCGGGACCGTTTAGCATTTATAAAAATTGTATCGGGAACTTTTGAAAGAAACAAACCATATTACCACGTTCGTCAAAAGAAAAACTTAAAATTTTCAAGTCCGAATGCATTCTTCGCTGAGAAAAAAGAAATCGTTGACATTTCTTATCCTGGTGATATTGTTGGTTTGCATGATACCGGAAATTTCAAAATTGGTGATACTTTAACCGAAGGAGAAATAATGAGTTTCAAAGGAATTCCAAGTTTCTCTCCGGAGCACTTTAGATACATTAATAATGCTGATCCTATGAAAGCCAAACAATTGGATAAGGGAATCGATCAGTTAATGGATGAAGGTGTAGCACAGTTATTTACTTTAGAAATGAATAACCGTAAAATCATCGGAACTGTTGGTGCGCTTCAATATGAGGTTATTCAATACCGATTAGAACATGAATATGGCGCAAAATGTACGTATGAGAACTTCCCTGTTCATAAAGCGTGTTGGGTAAAGCCTGACGATGCAAAAAATGAGCAATTCAAAGAATTCAGACGAATTAAACAAAAATTCTTAGCTCATGATAAATACGGTCAACTAGTTTTTCTAGCTGATTCTGACTTTACAATTCAAATGACACAAAGTAAATATCCAACTGTGAAGTTATTTTTTACTTCAGAATTTGATTAAAACTTTTAATAAAAAATGCCAGCTTTAAGTTGGCATTTTTGTTTAGAATACATCCTCATTATAAAAACAAACTGCAAAGAAATTGACTTTTAAATCATTCTCTTTGCAGTTTTAAATTTTCTTTATTTTTTAAAATTCAAAATAATTGAATTTTAATTTTTAATCAATTTTACAGTTTTCGACTGATTGTTTTCATTCGTTATCTTTAAAAGATAAATTCCGTTTGGAATACTTCCTAAATTTAATGCAGTCGTTCCTGAATTTACTTTTTGTGTCTGGATCGTTTTTCCTAATATATCAAATAATACAGCTGTTCCATTAGTATCACTATTGATAAAAAATGCACTGCTGGATGGATTAGGGTAAACTTTTAAACTTGAAGCGAATTCTTGATTATGGTCGCCAACACTAAGAGTTGTACAAGTACTTCCTGTTTGAATAATTGAACCAGTTATCCAGTTAGAAGTTCCTGCAGATAAATCAAAATCTGCTAATGCGCCGTCATTTCCATTTCCACTTGAATCTGTCAAGGTTGAAACTGCTGAATTATCTCCTCCTTGAACTCCTTGATTGAATTTATAATAATTTATTAATCCCGGTTGAGCTCCTGATAATTCGCAATTCATATTGTTCTGGATTTCAGCCAGAGTTAAAACTTTATTCCAAATACGAACTTCATCTATTGCACCATTAAATAAATTTTGTCCCGGATCAAATGCTCCAATCATTACCAGACTTCCTATAAAGGCAGGTACATTATTATTTTCATCAATAGCAACACCATTTTTATATAATATCATTGTAGTAGTGGCTAAATCATAAGTTACAGCAACATGATACCAAGTATCTGCATTTAATTGTTCACTATCTTCTACTGCTTTATAATTTCCATTATGTCCAGAAGACAATACACCACCAGGTACATAAATTGCATGTTCGCCATCTACGCTGCCACCTGAAATAATATTATTTACAGGTGAAAAATTATTTATTTTTATCCAGGCTTCTTTTGTATAAGTCGCAGGCATGCTATTAGGGAGTTCTACATAACCTCCCTGAAACTCTAAGGAAGTACCATTAAGATCAACAATATTTACCTCTACCTCAGTACGTAAGCTTTCACAAGATAAGGTTTGAGAAACATAATACAATCCCGTTGATAAAGGAGTTGTAACATCTAAAGGAGTACCACCAACAGCATCAGCGTACCATTTTATGTCAGTTCCTGTTGCTACCAAATCAGAAACTTTTGTATTGATATTTAATTTTTGAGGTGACGCTACTGAGGCTTCAGGAGTTACACATGGAATACCCACAGTACTTATAAGTTTAGGAATATTTAATGCGACAAGGACACCATCAATTCTAAAAGTATAGGTTACACCTGCTTTAATAAATGCAGTAGGCTTTAAGCTAAATTCTTGTTCAGTAAATTTACCCTGACTAGCAGGTAAACCTACAAAACTATTAGAATCTGCACTGAAAAATAGTCCAGGAACAAATGAGCCAGGATCTCCTGTTGCTAATTGCTGGGTAGTAGCGGTTTCATGAGCTACATCTGGACTAACTTCGAAAATAAATGGAGAATTTTGAATTGTAATGCCCTGCCAACTACTTCCGTTATTATCTGAAAATTGAATTTTCGAACTGAGGCCTAAAGTCGCTCCACTATTTCCAGTAGAAGTCTCCTCTACAGCTATTCTAATTCTTAAAGCATCAAAGTTAGTAATTTCTACTGGTGTGTTAAGTAGCGCTTTCCAGGTAGCTGTAGTTTCGGTACCATTATTATTTCGCCAACGGTAAGCTGTAATTCTAGTACTTGCATTAGCAAAAAAGAAATTAGCAAGCAGTAATGTAAAGAGTAAAGTTTTATTCATATTATAAATTTATAAATTGTTAAATTAATTATTGTTCTTAAAATTTTTCATTTATGTCCGTTCTTATAGTTTTAGGTTTTAAATAGGTTAGATAAAATAATATAAATAGTATAAGAAGTATATTAAACAAGAATGGATACTTCGTAAATAATGATAAATTGTTATTAGGTTGGATAGATCCAAAAACCAACGTAGTACTTGTATCTTTTTTTTCAGAAATAATAGAACCGCTACTATTTATTATGGCGTTAATACCGCAATTATTAGCAACGGCTATATCTTTACGATTTTCTACAGCTTGTAATCGTGCATAATATAAATGAAGATCTGAAATGTAATTATCTTTAAACCAACCATCATTACTGAAATTGAACAAAAAATTAGCACCATTTTTCACTTGTTCTAATCCGCAATTCTCAGAAACAACTTCATTGCAAATTAAATTCCCGGCTTTTCCAAAATTTGTTTGAACTGGCTTTTGATTTTTACCTTTTGATAAAACAAAACCTTCCTGACTTAAAAAAGGAACTAAATACTTTCCTAAAGGCTCTTCTATTCCTTTTAATAGAATCTGTTTGCTATAAATTCCATTTACTTTATTGTGTTTATCAATATAAAAAACTGAATTATAAAGTGCTTTATCTACGCTGCTTTCATTATTAATGCCAATAACATGAGTAATATTTTGGGTATTGCTTATCCTTATAATTTCTTTTAGTAAATCGTCATCAGGAGTATAAGTCCAAGGCAATGCAGTCTCAGGCCAAATAATAAAATCAGGTTGAAGATCTGTTGCATCTTTACATAACTGAAAATATTTATTGGCAAAAGCATTTCCGTTCTCACTATTCCATTTTGTTTCCGGATTCGTATTGTCTGAAACTATAGCAACTTTAAAAGATTTTCCTGCAAGCACAGGTGAGTAACTATAATAACAAATACTTCCTATTACAAACATTAAGGACAAAATAGATAAACTATATATGAGATAAAGTTTCTTTTTTTGCATGTAAAATTCGGCTAAGCAAAGGTTTATTAAAACTGTAAAAAAACTTAATAAAGCTAATCCACCCATACTTGATAGTTGAACAAAATAAATATTTGTAACGAAAGGAAAGCCAATTCTAAAATAATGTAGTGGAAAAGATTCCAAAGCAAATGCTAAACATGATTCTAAAACTGTCCATACTGCTGCTATGCAAAATCTATTTAAAAATAATGAATTACTTGATTTTGTGTTTTTTATATAAATAGTACTAGTAATAAAAGAAACTAATGAGAAATAAAGACCTAAAAAAATACTACTGATAAGATAAACAAAAATTCCATAAAGAAACCCGTTTCCTGTATAATGATTAATTCCCTTTATCATCCAAAAGAATAAGCCCAATCCAATTCCAAGACCGAACAAAAAGCCCATAGAAGCGGATCGTCTTTTTGAACTTTCATTTAGTAAAACAAATAAAGGAACGATGCTCAAGCATACTATTAAAATTGAAAGATGAGTATTGGCAAAACTAAGTGCCAGTCCAGAAAATAACAACACAATTGAAATTTTTAAGTTTTTTCCCATTTTTAATGATTTAACCGCAAAACAAACATTGACTTTAACATATATAAGAAAGTAAATATAATATTTTAACATGCAAAAAACGTTAGCGCGAGTTTAAGGATATGTAGTATAAAATCACTTTTGTAATACTAAAAAGACAATTCAAAAATGGTTACCTTCCCTAACTAAAACCACATTCAACTAATTAACAATCACTTAGAGAAAATCAATAAATAAAAAATCGCGAATTTATTATAAAATAATTAAATTAATATTTGCTAAAAGAACAAAGATTTTTAAGATGTAAAATAAACTTTACAAACAAAAAAGTTTATTTCTTTAGGTAATAATCAGATTCAGTGAAATAATTCTCTAATTCTGAACCAATATTAAATTAAAGTCATCATTAAGCAAATTGATCTTTATACAAGTATGTATCTAATTTTTTCTAAAGACCAAAAAAAGCGCTAATGATACATTAGCGCTTTTTTATAATTTGAATTAAACCAACCTTAACAAGTTATTATATTCCAAAAATTAATCCTATTTTATTAGGAGATAACAATTTAGAATAATAGATTGATAACAAAAAATTTAATCGACAAAAGTAAATTAAATCAGATGAATTGCAATTAGTTGTTTTTGTTAAATAAAAAAAGCCCCATTATAAATGGGGCTTTCTTATTTTTATGCTTGTCCTGCCGGACCAAAATTAAGCGGTATTGGTGCTTGTTCAGTCTCTTTGATTTCGCCATGAGCGGCTTCAAAACGATGAATGTTTTCTCCAATTGCTTTTAATAATCTTTTAGCATGTTGTGGTGTCAGGACAATTCTTGACTTTACCTTGGCTTTAGGAATACCTGGCATAATACTCACAAAATCTAAAACAAACTCTGATGATGAGTGGTTGATAATCGCAAGATTAGAATAAATTCCTTCTGCGATAGTTTCGTCTAACTCAATATTAATTTGCTCCTGTTGTTGTTTCGGATTACTCATAGTTTCCTAATTAATAGATATATTCTTCTTTATTAGCCATCATTTCATTGTAATCATCTTTCGATCCTACGATTGTATTATCGTATTCTCTCATACCAGTTCCCGCAGGAATTCTGTGTCCAACAATTACATTTTCTTTCAATCCTTCCAGATTATCTACTTTACCAGCTACTGCAGCTTCGTTAAGTACTTTTGTTGTTTCCTGGAATGAAGCAGCAGAGATGAATGATTTAGTTTGTAGCGAAGCTCTTGTAATACCTTGTAAAACTGGCGTTGCAGTTGCAGTAATTACATCTCTAGCTACAACTAGATTTTTATCATTACGTTTAAGTAATGAATTTTCATCACGTAAATCACGAGGCGAAATAATCTGACCTGGTTTCAATACCGCAGAATCTCCAGCGTCTTCAACTACTTTCATACCATATAATTTATCATTTTGAACGATAAAATCTTTAGTGTGAATTAATTGATCTTCTAGGAATAATGTATCTCCTGGATCTTGAACTCTTACTTTACGCATCATTTGACGAATAACTACCTCAAAGTGCTTGTCATTAATTTTTACCCCTTGTAAACGGTATACCTCTTGAATTTCATTTACCAAGTACTGTTGAACAGCAGCCGGACCTTGAATTCTTAAAATATCATCTGGTGTAATTGCACCGTCAGACAATGGTACTCCTGCTCTTACGAAGTCATTTTCCTGTACTAAGATTTGGCTTGAAAGTTTAACTAAATACTTTTTAATCTCACCAAATTTAGATTCGATAACAATTTCACGGTTACCTCTTTTGATTTTTCCAAAAGAAACAACACCGTCAATTTCAGAAACAACCGCTGGGTTTGAAGGGTTACGAGCCTCAAGCAACTCAGTAATTCTTGGTAAACCTCCTGTAATATCTCCTGCTTTAGAAGAACGACGTGGAATTTTAACCAATACTTTACCTGCTTTAATTTTCTCTCCATTCTCAACCATAAGGTGGGCTCCTACTGGTAAGTTATACGAACGAATCAATTCGCCTTCTTTACCGTAAACCAATAAAGTTGGAATTAATTTTTTATTTCTGGCTTCAGAAATTACTTTTTCCTGGAATCCTGTTTGCTCATCGATTTCAACCATGAACGATTGTCCTTGTTCTAAATCTTCGTAAGCAATCTTACCAGTAAATTCAGAAACAATTACACCATTATATGGATCCCATTTACAAATAGTAGATCCTTTAGTAACTATTTCACCATCCTTAACGAAAATACTAGATCCGTAAGGAATATTGTGTGTATTTAAAACGATTCCAGTTTTCTCGTCAACTAATTTTAATTCAGTTGAACGTGATACTACGATATCTACCGCATTACCTTCACTATCCTCACCTTTTACAGTTTTTAAATCTTCAATCTCAAGTCTACCGTTAAATCTTGTAACAATACTAGATTCTTCAGAAATACCTCCCGCAACCCCTCCAACGTGGAAAGTACGAAGTGTTAACTGTGTACCTGGCTCTCCAATAGATTGAGCTGCAATAACTCCTACAGCTTCACCTCTTTGTGTCATTTTTCCAGTAGCTAAGTTTCTACCGTAACATTTAGCACAGATACCTTTTAAAGCTTCACAAGTTAATGGAGATCTAACCTCTACTCTTTCAATCGGAGAAGCTTCAATAACTCTCATGATTGCTTCAGTAATTTGGTGACCTGATTGAACAAGAACTTCATTAGTAAGAGGATTAATAACATCTTGCAATGCAACACGTCCTAAAATTCTTTCTCCTAAAGATTCAACAATTTCCTCATTTTTCTTCAAAGCAGAAACTTCAACACCTCTAAGAGTACCACAATCTTCGATGTTTACAATAACATCTTGTGATACGTCATGAAGCCTTCTTGTCAAGTATCCGGCATCGGCAGTTTTAAGAGCCGTATCCGCAAGTCCTTTACGAGCACCGTGAGTAGAAATGAAATACTCAAGGATCGAAAGACCTTCCTTAAAGTTAGAAAGAATCGGGTTCTCAATAATTTCTCCACCACCGGCAGTAGATTTTTTAGGCTTAGCCATCAAACCACGCATACCAGTTAACTGACGAATCTGTTCCTTAGAACCCCTCGCTCCAGAGTCAAGCATCATATATACAGAGTTGAAACCTTGTTGGTCTTCTCTAATATTTTTCATTGCTAATTCTGTTAATTGAGCATTTGCCGAAGTCCATACATCAATAACTTGGTTGTAACGCTCGTTATTAGTAATAAGACCCATGTTATAATTCACAGAAATACCTTCAACTTGCTCTCTGGCATCTGCAATTAATTGTGTTTTTTGTTCTGGAATTCTAATATCACCTAAAGAGAATGATAAACCTCCTCTAAATGCAAATTTATAACCCATATCTTTCATATTATCCAAGAAAGCTGCCGTAGTAGGTACATTAGTTACACTTAAAATGTGTCCAATAATATCTCTAAGGTTTTTCTTAGTCAATACATCATTGATATATCCGGCTGCTTCAGGTACTACTTCGTTAAATAATACACGTCCTGCAGTTGTTTGAATAATTTTGTACACTAATTCTCCAGTCTCATTAAAATCTTTTGCTCTAATTTTCACACGAGCATTCAATTCTAATCTTCCTTCGTTTAATGCAATATTTACTTCTTCAGCAGAATAGAAAATTAAGTCTTGACCTAAGATTACATGTTCTGGAGTTGAGATACGTTCTTTGGTCATATAATATAGACCCAAGACCATATCCTGAGAAGGTACAGTAATTGGCGCACCATTTGCAGGGTTAAGGATATTGTGAGAAGCCAACATTAATAATTGTGCTTCTAAAATAGCCTCTGGTCCTAATGGTAAGTGAACCGCCATTTGATCCCCATCAAAATCGGCGTTGAAAGCCGTACATACTAATGGGTGCAATTGGATCGCTTTTCCTTCAATTAATTTTGGTTGGAAAGCTTGAATACCAAGTCTGTGTAAAGTAGGAGCACGGTTAAGTAATACTGGGTGACCTTTAATTACATTTTCAAGGATATCCCAAACTACAGGCTCTTTTTTGTCTATAATTTTCTTAGCAGATTTTACTGTTTTTACAATACCTCTTTCAATCAATTTACGGATAACGAAAGGCTTGTATAACTCAGATGCCATATCTTTTGGCAATCCGCATTCGAATAATTTTAATTCTGGACCAACAACAATTACCGAACGAGCAGAATAATCCACACGTTTTCCAAGTAAGTTTTGACGGAAACGTCCTTGCTTACCTTTTAAGGAATCAGATAATGATTTTAATGGTCTGTTAGATTCTGTTTTAACAGCAGAAGCTTTACGAGTGTTATCAAATAATGAATCTACAGATTCCTGCAACATACGTTTTTCGTTTCTCAAGATAACTTCTGGAGCTTTAATCTCCATTAATCTTTTCAAACGGTTGTTACGGATGATTACACGACGGTATAAATCATTTAAATCTGAAGTTGCAAAACGACCTCCATCAAGTGGTACAAGAGGACGTAATTCTGGTGGAATAACAGGAACCACTTTCATAATCATCCATTCTGGACGATTTTCGCGGTTTAAGTTAGACTCACGGAAAGACTCAACAACTTGTAATCTTTTTAAAGCTTCAGTTTTACGTTGTTTAGATGTTTCGTTATTAGCACTGTGTCTCAATTGGTAAGACAACTCATCTAAGTCGATACGAGCTAATAAATCCATAATACACTCTGCTCCCATTTTGGCAACAAATTTATTAGGATCCATATCATCTAAATATTGATTTTCTTGCGGAAGAGTATCTAAAATATTCAAATATTCTTCTTCAGTTAAGAAATCTAATCTTTGTAATGATTCTCCATCTGCATTTTTAGCGATACCAGCTTGAATTACTACATATCTTTCGTAGTAAATGATCATATCTAATTTCTTAGATGGAAGACCAAGGATATAACCAATTTTGTTTGGAAGAGAACGGAAATACCAGATGTGAGCAATAGGCACAACAAGGTTGATGTGTCCTACTCTGTCACGACGTACTTTTTTCTCAGTAACTTCAACACCACAACGGTCACAGATGATACCTTTGTAACGAATTCTTTTATATTTACCACAAGCACATTCAAAATCCTTAACAGGTCCGAAGATTCTTTCGCAAAAAAGTCCGTCACGTTCTGGTTTGTGAGTTCTGTAGTTGATAGTTTCTGGTTTCAAAACCTCTCCTCTTGACTCTTTTAAAATAGATTCAGGTGAAGCTAATCCTATCGAGATTTTGTTAAATCTTTTTATAGGATTTTTATCTTTATTATTATTTCTATTATTCATCATAGTTTTTACTATTGATTTATCTGCAATTAAAAAATTGATTTTCGTTTTAGTCTAAAGTCAAATGTCATAAAGTTTTTAAAGTCACGAATGACTTTGGACTTTGGACTTTCAAACTATTGACTTAACACTACCACGGATTACTTCTCTAAACTTCAATGTTAAAGTGCTAATTACAAAACCTTAAAGGTTTAAATAAAAAATCGGAACGGGTTACGGGTATAAATCCTAAAAACTTTTATTTTAATAAACAGCTTCAGTCTCAGCTTCCAGTGTTGAACTGAATACTGAGACTGTAACTGAAAACTTTATTTATTCTTCTAAACGAATGTCAAGTCCAAGACCTTTTAATTCATGCATTAATACATTGAATGATTCAGGTAATCCTGGTTCTGGCATAGACTCACCCTTAACGATAGCCTCGTAAGTTTTAGCTCTACCAATAACGTCATCCGACTTAACTGTCAAGATTTCACGCAGTGTACTTGATGCTCCATAAGCTTCAAGTGCCCAAACCTCCATCTCTCCAAAACGCTGACCTCCAAATTGAGCTTTACCTCCAAGTGGTTGTTGAGTAATCAACGAGTATGGTCCGATAGAACGTGCGTGCATCTTATCATCAACCATGTGTCCTAATTTAAGCATGTAAATTACACCCACAGTCGCTGCTTGATGGAAACGCTCTCCAGTACCACCATCATAAAGATAAGTATGTCCGAAACGTGGTACTCCAGCCTCATCAGTTAATTCATTAATTTGATCTAGTGAAGCACCATCAAAAATTGGAGTAGCAAATTTTCTACCTAAATTTTGTCCAGCCCATCCAAGAACAGTTTCATAAATCTGACCAATGTTCATACGTGAAGGTACCCCAAGTGGATTCAATACGATATCAACCGGTGTTCCGTCTTCAAGGAAAGGCATATCTTCATGACGAACGATTCTTGCAACAATACCTTTGTTACCGTGACGTCCTGCCATTTTATCCCCTACTTTCAACTTACGTTTTTTAGCAATATAAATTTTCGCCAATTTCAAGATTCCAGATGGTAATTCATCACCAACTGTAATAGTGAATTTTTCTCTTCTTAAAGATCCTTGTAAGTCGTTCAGCTTAATTTTATAGTTATGAATTAAATCATTAACCATTTTATTTGTAGCGTCATCAGCAACCCATTGACCTTTGCTTAAGTGAGCAAAATCTTCTACTGCGTAAAGCATTTTTTGAGTATATTTTTTACCTTTTGGTAAAACTTCTTCACCCAAATCATTCATTACACCTTGAGATGTTTTTCCGTTAACGATCAGGAACAATTTCTCAACCAATCTGTCTTTTAATTCAACAAATTTAGTTTCGAATTCCATTTCTAAAGCGCCTAAAGCATCTTTATCCTGAGTACGTTTACGTTTATCTTTTACGGCTCTTGCAAATAATTTTTTGTCAAGAACTACACCGTGTAAAGATGGAGAAGCTTTTAATGAAGCGTCTTTTACATCACCTGCTTTATCCCCGAAGATTGCACGAAGCAATTTCTCTTCCGGAGTAGGATCTGATTCTCCCTTTGGTGTAATTTTTCCGATTAGAATGTCGCCAGGTTTAACCTCTGCTCCAATTCTGATCATACCGTTTTCATCCAAATCTTTAGTAGCTTCTTCAGAAACGTTAGGAATATCGTTTGTTAACTCTTCATTTCCTAACTTAGTATCTCTAACCTCTAATGAATAATCATCAACGTGGATAGAAGTAAAAATATCATCACGAACTACTTTTTCAGAAATTACAATCGCATCCTCAAAGTTATACCCTTTCCATGGCATGAACGCAACTTTTAAGTTTCTACCTAAAGCTAATTCACCATTTTGAGTAGCATATCCTTCTGATAATACTTGTCCAAGAATTACTCTGTCACCTTTTCTTACGATTGGTTTCAGGTTAATACTTGTTCCTTGATTGGTTTTTCTAAATTTAATTAAGTTGTATGTTTTTTCATCAGCATCAAAACTAACCATTCTTTCTTCTTCAGTACGGTCGTATTTGATAGTAATGATGTTAGCATCAACATATTCTACAGTTCCATCTCCTTCAGCATTAATCAATACTCTCGAATCTGAAGCTACTTGACGCTCTAAACCTGTACCAACAATTGGTGCTTCCGGACGGATCAAAGGAACCGCCTGACGCATCATGTTAGATCCCATCAAGGCTCTATTCGCATCATCATGTTCCAGGAAAGGAATTAATGAAGCCGAAATCGAAGCAATCTGGTTAGGAGCAACGTCTGTATAATGTACTGCAGAAGGTTCAACAACCGGGAAGTCACCTTCCTCACGCGCAATTACATTACTAGCTGTAATTTTACCTGTTGCATCCATTTCAATGTTTGCCTGAGCAATCATTTTTCCTTCTTCTTCTTCAGCACTTAAATAGATAGGTGTACTTACTAAATCAACTACACCATCTGTAACTTTACGGTAAGGAGTTTCGATGAAACCCATTCCGTTAACTTTTGCATAAACACCAAGAGATGAAATCAAACCAATGTTTGGTCCCTCTGGAGTTTCAATCGGACATAAACGACCATAGTGTGTATAGTGAACGTCACGAACCTCAAAACCAGCTCTCTCTCTCGAAAGTCCACCAGGTCCAAGTGCAGATAATCTTCTCTTGTGTGTAATCTCAGCTAGTGGATTCGTTTGATCCATAAATTGAGATAACTGGTTAGTACCAAAGAAAGAGTTGATAACTGATGATAATGTTTTAGCATTAATCAAATCAATTGGTGTAAACACCTCGTTATCTCTAACGTTCATTCTCTCACGGATAGTTCTAGCCATACGTGCTAAACCAACACCGAATTGTTGAGACAATTGTTCTCCAACTGTTCTAACACGACGATTTGATAAGTGATCAATATCATCAATCTCAGCTTTAGAGTTAATTAATTCGATCAAATATTTTACAATGGTAATGATATCTTCTTTGGTAAGCACTTGCTTTTCCATTGGGATATCTAAACCAAGTTTTTTGTTCATTCTATAACGACCAACTTCACCTAAGTTATAACGTTGATCAGAGAAGAACAATTTATCTATAATACCACGAGCAGTTTCCTCATCAGGCGGTTCAGCGTTACGCAACTGACGGTAAATATGCTCTACAGCTTCTTTTTCAGAGTTTGTTGGATCTTTTTGTAACGTATTGTGAATAATACCATAGTCTGCCTGGTTATTATCTTCTTTATGTAACAAAATAGATTTAACGTTTGAATCGATGATTTCTTCAACATTATCTTTGTCGATAATTGTATCTCTATCAAGGATGATTTCGTTACGTTCGATAGAAACTACTTCACCAGTATCTTCATCAACGAAATCCTCGTGCCAAGTGTTCAATACACGTGCAGCAAGTCTTCTTCCAATATATTTTTTAATACCAGTTTTGGAAACTTTAATTTCTTCAGCAAGATCAAAAATCTCAAGGATATCCTTATCTCTTTCGAATCCAATTGCACGGAATAAAGTTGTAACCGGTAATTTTTTCTTTCTATCGATATAAGCATACATTACGCTGTTGATATCTGTAGAAAATTCTATCCAGGATCCTTTAAAAGGAATTACTCTGGCAGAATAAAGTTTTGTTCCATTTGCGTGGAATGATTGTCCAAAGAAAACCCCAGGAGAACGGTGTAGTTGAGATACTACCACACGCTCAGCACCATTGATAACAAAAGTACCGCTTGGAGTCATATAAGGTATTGTTCCAAGATATACATCTTGTACAATAGTTTCAAAATCTTCGTGTTCTGGATCTGTACAGTATAGTTTTAACCTGGCTTTTAAAGGCACACTATAAGTAAGACCTCTCTCTATACATTCTTGAATTGTATAACGTGGTGGATCAACAAAATAATCTAGGAACTCCAATACAAAGTTATTTCTTGTATCTGTAATTGGAAAGTTTTCCATGAAGGTGTTGTACAACCCTTCGTTGCCTCTTTCGTCAGATTTAGTTTCTAATTGAAAAAAATCTTTAAAAGATTTAACCTGAACATCTAGAAAATCCGGATAGTCAGGAATATTTTTTGTAGAGGCAAAATTCAATCTTTCAGTCTGATTTGTTATCATCAATGGACAAAATTTTGATTAAAAAAAAGTAGTTTTTTGTGTAAAAACACATTGTCTAATTTATACCTTCTTTTTATAATCAATACATCTTTAAAAATAACCGGGTAAAATTGGTCAATTTTTTTTCTTCGTATTGATCAAAAACTTTTTCGTATTTTAAACTATTTGATAATAAAACTTGATATATTTTATTATACGAAAAATGGTTTAGGTCATGAGTTACCTCAAGACCTAAACCTAGTTCTTAAAACTGATTAAACTTATTTAAGTTCAACTACAGCTCCAGCTTCTTCTAATGATTTTTTAAGACCTTCAGCCTCTTCTTTAGAAACACCTTCTTTAACGTTACTTGGAGCACCGTCAACTACATCTTTAGCTTCTTTCAAACCTAAACCTGTAAGTTCTTTAACTAATTTTACAACTGCTAATTTAGAAGCACCAGCTTCTTTTAATACAACTGTAAATTCAGTTTGTGCTTCTTCAGCAGCACCTTCTCCACCACCAGCAGCAACTACAACAGCTGCAGCAGCAGGCTCGATACCATACTCGTCTTTTAATATTGTTGCTAATTCGTTAACTTCTTTAACTGTTAAGTTAACTAATTGTTCTGCGAATTGTTTCAAATCTGCCATTTTTTCTATCGTTTAAAATGATTTGTAAAATATAATTTATTTATTGTGCGCTATTTAAGCAGCAAGGAAATAAAATTCCCTGCATTTGTTATTATGCTTCAGTCTCAGCCTCTTCGCTTTTTGCGAATTGGTTTTGTAAAGCAGAGATAACTCTTTGTGCTGGTGATTGCAATAATCCAATAAGTTCTCCAAGAAGTTCTTCTTTAGATTTAATAGTTGCTAATGCATCTAATTGATCATCTCCAATATAAATTTCAGAATTAATGTAAGCTCCTTTTAATACAGGTTTAGCCGATTTTTTTCTGAAATCTTTAATTATTTTTCCAGGTGCATTTGCAACATCTGAAATAAATATAGCACTATTACCAGTCAATACTGAAGGTAAATCACCATAGTCATTAGCAGAAGCTTCCATTGCTTTTGCAAGCAAAGTATTTTTTACAACCTCTAATTTAATACCTGCTTTGTAACAAGCTCTTCTCAAGTTTGAAGTCGTTTCTGCGTTTAATCCAGAAATATCAGATACATAAATAATATTTGTACCAGCTAACTGTGCAGTTAAATCTTCAATCGCGATTGATTTTTCTTCTCTAGTCATACTAAAAATTATTAACTACCAATTATACTGCTTTAGGGTCCAATGCAATTGCAGGACTCATAGTGCTTGTAAGGTGAATACCTTTAATGTAGGTACCTTTAGCAGCAGTTGGTTTAAGTTTGATTAATGTTTGAATAATTTCGTGTGCATTGTCATAAATTTGCTCAGCTCCAAAAGAAACTTTACCAATTCCTGCATGTACGATACCAGTTTTATCAACTTTAAAGTCAATTTTACCAGCTTTAACCTCTGCAACAGCTTTTGCAACATCCATAGTTACAGTACCTGTCTTAGGGTTTGGCATTAAACCTCTAGGTCCTAAAATACGACCTAATGGACCTAATTTACCCATAACAGCTGGCATAGTGATGATAACATCAACATCTGTCCAACCATCTTTAATTTTTTGTAAGTAATCGTCAAGACCTACATAATCAGCTCCAGCAGCTAAAGCTTCTGCTTCTTTATCTGGAGTAACTAATGCTAATACTTTAACGTCTTTACCTGTTCCGTGAGGTAATGTAACCACACCTCTAACCATTTGATTCGCTTTTCTTGGATCTACACCCAAACGAACTGCGATATCAACAGACTCATCAAATTTTGCAGAAGCTATAACTTTAATTAATGCAGCTGCATCTTTTAAAGAGTATAGTTTATTCTTTTCAATTTTTGAAGCAGCCTCTTTTTGCTTTTTTGTTAATTTTGCCATTTCTTTCTCTTAATTAAAAAGGAGCATCTCCTGATACAGTTATACCCATAGATCTAGCAGTTCCAGCGATCATGCTCATTGCAGATTCGATTGTGAATGCATTTAAATCTACCATTTTATCTTCAGCAATTGCTTTGATAACGTCCCAAGTAACGCTAGCTACTTTTTTACGATTTGGTTCACCTGATCCAGACTTTAGCTTTGCAGCTTCCAATAATTGGACAGCAGCCGGAGGAGTTTTTACAACAAAATCAAATGATTTGTCTTTATACACAGTAATTTGCACTGGGCATATTTTGCCAGGTTTATCTTGTGTTCTAGCATTGAACTGCTTACAGAACTCCATGATATTAACCCCAGCAGCTCCTAAAGCAGGTCCAACCGGTGGCGATGGATTCGCAGCACCTCCCTTAACTTGTAGTTTAACTACCTTACTAATTTCTTTAGCCATTTTTTAAAAAATTTAACACCATAATCATTGGAAGCGATTATAGTGGTTATTATAGATGTAACAAAAATTATACTTTTTCAACTTGCATAAAACTCAATTCTAATGGAGTTTTTCTTCCGAAAATCTTAACCATTACTTCAAGTTTACGCTTTTCATCATTGATTTTTTCAACCGTTCCGTTAAAACCATTAAAAGGACCGTCGATCACTTTTATAGTTTCACCTAAACTGAAAGGAATAGCACGAGTATCAGTATTAACAGCTAACTCATCCACTTTACCTAACATACGATTTACTTCAGAAAGTCTCAAAGGAACAGGTTCCCCACCTTTGATCTCCCCCAAAAATCCAATTACACTAGTAATTGATTTAATAATATGAGGTATCTCACCAACCAAGTTAGCTTCGATCATAACATATCCAGGGAAATAAACTTTATCCTTAGACATTTTCTTTCCTTCTTTTACAGTAACTACTTTTTCTGTAGGCACTAAAACTTGGGAAACGTAATCACCCATACCTAGTCTGGCAATCTCAGTTTCGATGTAAGCTTTGACTTTATTCTCTTGTCCGCTTACAGCTCTAACTACGTACCATTTTTTCACATTATTATCTGCCATCACAAAAAATTTATCCTTTTAACCAGTTAAAAAATCCAGCCAAAGCTTTTGCAAAAAATTCGTCTACTCCCCATGTTGCCAAGGCGAATAAAACTGAAAATACAGCCACAACAATTGTCAATTTTTGAACCTCAGCCCAAGCAGGCCAAGTAACATTTGACTTTAACTCTTCGAAAGCCTCTGATAAATAATTCGTAACTTTTGTCATTTGATATATTTTTTATTGCACGGGCGGAGGGATTCGAACCCCCATCAACGGTTTTGGAGACCGCTATTCTACCCTTGAACTACGCCCGTAATTAAAGCCAGTGATTTCAGTTAAGAAAACCAACTGGCTTTTATAATTTTTATAGGATTATCCTACGATTTCAGTCACCTGACCTGCTCCTACTGTTCTACCACCTTCACGGATAGCGAAACGTAAACCTACGCTCATTGCGATTGGGCTTAATAAAGCAACATTGATAGTCAAGTTATCTCCTGGCATTACCATCTCTACTCCTTCTGGTAAAGTAATAACCCCTGTTACGTCAGTTGTACGTACGTAGAACTGTGGACGGTAGTTATTATGGAATGGAGTATGACGTCCACCTTCTTCTTTTTTCAAGATATAAACCTCAGCTTTGAAAGTAGCGTGTGGTTTTACTGATCCTGGCTTAATGATAACCATTCCTCTTTTGATAGATTCTTTATCAACACCTCTTAACAACAAACCTACGTTATCTCCAGCTTCTCCTCTGTCAAGGATTTTACGGAACATCTCAACTCCTGTAATAGTAGAAGTTAATTTATCAGCTCCCATACCAATAATTTCAACAGCATCACCTGTATTAGCAATACCAGTTTCGATACGACCTGTAGCAACAGTTCCACGACCAGTAATTGTAAATACATCCTCAACTGGCATCAAGAATGGTTTTGCAGTATCACGAACTGGCTCTTCGATCCAAGAATCTACAGCTTCCATCAATTCAATAATTTTAGGAACCCAAGCAGGATCATTATTCAATCCTCCTAAAGCAGAACCTTGAACAACAGGACCATTATCTCCATCATATTCGTAGAAAGATAACAAATCTCTAATTTCCATTTCAACAAGCTCTAATAACTCAGCGTCATCAACCATGTCAACTTTGTTCATGAAAACTACCATTCTAGGAATACCAACCTGGCGACCTAAAAGGATGTGCTCACGAGTTTGTGGCATTGGACCATCTGTAGCAGCAACTACTAAGATAGCTCCATCCATTTGAGCAGCACCAGTAACCATGTTCTTTACGTAATCCGCGTGACCTGGACAGTCAACGTGAGCGTAATGACGATTAGCTGTTTCATACTCTACGTGTGATGTATTAATAGTAATACCTCTTTCTTTCTCCTCTGGAGCGTTATCGATTTGATCAAAAGATTTTGCTTGACAGTAACCAGCATCAGACAATACTTTTGTAATTGCTGCAGTTAATGTAGTTTTTCCGTGATCCACGTGTCCAATTGTACCTATGTTTAAGTGCGGTTTGGAACGATTAAAATTCTCCTTTGCCATTTTACTTAATTTTTAATCTTAGTTATATATTAATTTTCAATTTCCTACTTACTTGAGCCAACTACGGGAATTGAACCCGTGACCTCTTCCTTACCAAGGAAGCACTCTACCTCTGAGCTAAGTCGGCAGAGAGTTCTGATTTAGATTGCATTTATAGATTTAGATTTAAAACCTGAAATCTACGCCCTAACCTTAACTTCTTTTTTTTTGTGGGGAGAGCAGGATTCGAACCTGCGAAGTTCACACAGCAGATTTACAGTCTGCCCTCGTTGGCCGCTTGAGTATCTCCCCTTTTTTATCAATAATTGCATGAACAATTTCAAATCGCATTTGAAATATTTAGAGCCGGCGGAGGGACTCGAACCCACGACCTGCTGATTACAAATCAGCTGCTCTAGCCAACTGAGCTACGCTGGCAATATCAATAAAAAAGTCCGCTATTTCTAACGGACTGCAAATGTAGCTATTTTATCTTTGAATCAAAACATTTTTTTAAAAAAATTTTCAATTATATGTGTGCTCTTATTTTTTCTTTCCTTTTCACCAATACACGCTCTAAAGATTCTGCCGAAAGCTCAATAGCCTCTTCAAATGTTTTACATTGTTTTTTAACCAAAAAATCATCTCCAGGAACATTAATCTTTATCTCTACTGCCTTATTCTCCTTATCACTTGTTCTTTCGACTTTTAAAAAAATGTCGGCCGAGACAACCCGATCGTAATATTTTTCTAATTTATCCATTCTTTCCTGAATAAAATCTACCAATTTTCGGTCAACAGTAAAGTTAACTGCATGAACATCTACCTTCATAATACAAATTTTAGGGTTAAACATTTCAGAATTATTATTTATTTCTAGGATGCGCATTTGTATATACTTTTTTAAGCTCTGCTAAACTATTATGGGTATAAACTTGCGTAGACGCCAAACTTGAATGTCCTAATAATTCTTTAACTGAATTTAAATCTGCTCCTTTATTTAATAAGTGGGTCGCAAAAGTATGCCTGAGCACATGCGGACTTTTTTTTACTTTTTCAGAGACTTTACTAAAGTAAGAATTTATTAATCGATACACAAAAGATTCACTCAATTTTAACCCTTTTACAGAAATAAAAAAATAATCTTCATCAACTATCTTTTCAACAGAAGCTCTTTCCTTAAGATATAAATTAAATTGATCAGTAACAATTGGCAGAACTGGAATAATACGCTCTTTATTTCTTTTCCCTAACACCTTAACAACATTTGACGACAAATCTACATTATACTTCATTAAATGTATTAACTCTGCCCTACGCATCCCTGTAGTGTAAAATAAATCTACAATTAACTTATTTCTTACTTCTTCAAAACCCGATGGATTCTCAAACTCCTGCATTAAATCTGTCAATTCTTTTTCTGAAAATGGAATCTGTACAATTTTAGGCGTTTTCAATGCCTTATGTTTCAACATTGGACTAACTTCAATTTGCTTTGTTTTTAATAGAAATTTATAAAATGCTTTTAAAGAAGACATTTTTCTATTTATAGAAACATTGGAAATATCCTGATCAACAAGCGAAACAATCCAACTTCTAATCTGACTATAGTTTGCCATCTCTATATTTTCCTGTTCAAAATTATCCTTATTGAATATTTCGAAGAATAAAATATCATTTAAATAAGCATTAACTGTATGTGCTGAATATTTTTTTTCGAGCTGAAGATAATCACGAAATGCTTCTTTATTTGATTTCATAAGAATAAGTAATTTCTATTCTGCCTAATAGAGAATATTATTTACCTCAAAATTAAGCATAAAAAAACCGTTAGTGTCAAATTTTGACAACTAACGGTAATTATTTTTGACAAGCTATATACTAACTTTCTAAACCATCTTTCATGTTTTGAATGTAAGCTGCTTTTTGAATTTTGATTCTATTTTTAACAGAAGGCTTAATAAAAGCAGTACGCGCTCTTAGTTGACGAACAGTTCCTGTTTTATCAAATTTTCTTTTATAGCGCTTTAATGCTCTATCGATATTTTCTCCGTCTTTAATTGGTATAATTAACATAATATAGACACCCCCTTTCGTTAAGGGTGCAAAAGTATGTATAAATTATGAATTATGAGTTATGAATTATGAATTATTTTTGAGGAAAGAAAAAAGAATGTAGAAAAAAGAGCTAAGACCTTATTTTACAACTAACTTTGATCGTAAACCTACTCTTATCACTACCTCTTTATTTAAAAAAACTTATTCATTCAATAAACCTAATATCATAACCAAGAGTGCGTGCGGGATTGAAACGAAAATTATTTTTAGTTTTCTTTAAAAATAAAAAGATTACTTCACTTAATATTTATTTTAATTGGAGTTCAGTGAGCTTCGTTTGGAGAGAAAAGCCCGGCCGTAAAATAAAAGCCACTTAACGTTTGCTAAATGGCTGTTGTTTTTATGGGCACGCCCAATATATTATTTTACTCCTTTAGCAGATTTCTGGAAATAACTAACTTTTGAATCTCGGTAGTTCCTTCGCCTATTGTACACAACTTAGAATCTCTGTAGAATTTCTCTACGGGATAATCTTTTGTGTAGCCGTAACCACCGTGAATTTGCACGGCTTCGTTTGCTACTTTTACACATACTTCTGAAGCATACATTTTTGCCATCGCGCCAAGTGTTGTAACTGGTTTATGCTGTTGCTTTAAAAATGCAGCCTTGTGAAGCAATAATTCTGAAGCTTCAATTTCAGTAGCCATATCAGCTAATTTAAATGAAATTCCCTGGAAGCTACTAATTGGCTGTCCAAACTGATGTCTTTCTTTTGAATACTTTAGTGCAGCTTCATAAGCACCTTTTGCAATTCCTAATGACAAAGCGCCAATTGAAATTCGACCTCCGTCTAATATTTTCATCGCCTGCACAAATCCTTGTCCAACTTCTCCTAATCTATTTGCGTCAGGTACACGGCAATTATCAAAGACTAATTCTGCAGTTTCACTGGCACGCATTCCTAGTTTATTTTCTTTTTTACCTGAGGTAAATCCTTTCATTCCTTTTTCAAATACAAAAGCTGTCATTCCTTTAGAATCTCCTTTTTCTCCGGTACGCACAATTACCACAGCAATATCTCCGGAAATAGCATGTGTGATAAAGTTTTTAGCTCCGTTTACAATCCACTCATCACCATCTTTAACCGCTGTTGTATTCATACCGCCTGCATCAGAACCTGTATTGTGCTCGGTTAAGCCCCAAGCTCCAATATGTTCGGCTGTGGCTAATTTTGGCAACCATTTTTTCTTTTGTTCTTCATTTCCAAAAGTTAAAATATGATTGGTACATAATGAATTATGAGCTGCAACAGATAAGCCAATTGATGGATCTACTTTTGAAATCTCTTCAACAACGGTAATATATTCATGATAACCTAATCCTGAACCTCCATATTCTTCAGGAACCAAAACTCCCATAAATCCCATTTCGCCTAATTTCTTAAATAGGTCAACTGGAAAAATTTGAGCCTCATCCCATTCCATTATATTAGGTCTGATATTTTTTTCGGCAAAATCTTTTATAGATTGTGCAATCATCGACTGCGTTTCGTTATAATCAAAATTCATTGTTAACTGCTTTTGTTTTAGAACTCCAAATATAAACTAATTATTTTTGCTTTATCAACAGGAAAACCTTTAATTTTTGACAAATCCTCAATATTATTAATATTTCCATTCATGCTTCTATAAATTACAATTTGTTTTGCCAGCGCATATCTGAAATATGAAAACTGCGATAACTCTTTTAAAGGGGCCTCATTTATGGCTATTTTTTTAAAGGTTGAAGGTATTACAGCCTTAAAATGTGTATTTAATTCATAAATAACTTCTGGCGAAAGTCCCCAAACATCGTTCATTTGTTCCATTGAAACAAAACATCCTAAAATTTCTTTTTGCTTTAGAATTCTTATTGATAAAGCTTCTCCAATTCCATAAATTTTCACTAAATCTTCCTGACTTGCCTGATTGATATCTAAAACTACAATTTTTTCCTTTTTAGCAAATTCTTTCTTAACAAATTCTTTTCTTTCCGTTTTAAAGCCTGATTTATTCTGAACCCAATCCGGAAATTTAAAAAGTGGTGAAATAGCATTTAGTAAAGAATCTGAAATTTTTGTTATTTCCTGAAATTCTTTTGCGGAGCTCACATATTTATTTTCTTTTCTAAAAGACAATAAACGATCTATCTCCTGAAGTGACATTCCTAATTTATATCCTTTATAATCAGTAATAAAATTTGGATTGAAAGAATAGACCTTTGGTTTTTCATTTGATTTTGTAAATTTCATTGCATCTATTTCTGACTGCAACGACATCCATTGTTCATTTTCCGGAAATGATTTTTCAAGTAAAGTAAAATCGACAAAGAAGTAAACGGCTTGTAATATGATTATAGTCCCAAAAAGTAAAAAAATTCCTGTACGCTGGTGATTTGTAAACTTCAAATATTTTGTAAATGCTTTAAAATTCATTTTATGTTTAATTTTCCGTTTTTAATTAAATGACAAAATTACAGGAAAAACATTAATTTATTAAGATTAATATTATAAATATATAAATTTCAAAAATTGCATATTTCATTAATAAAGCACTATTAATTTAATGAATGTAAGGCGCTAGAGAACGATTACCTCCTGTTTTATCATAAATTTTAATATTTTGTAACTTAAAAAGAGATAATTGTTTTTATTTTTTACAAAAAACGATACATTTGGAGCTTAATAACAATAAACCAATATAATAATATGTCAATTTGGAAAAGAAAACCATTAGCACAGCTTTTAGCAGAAGCTGCTGATTCTGAAAAAGGATTAAAAAGAACATTAACCGCCTGGTCATTAATCGCCTTAGGTATTGGCGCCATCATTGGTGCAGGATTATTTGTTAGAACTGCAACTGCTGCGGCACAAAATGCCGGTCCATCTGTAACCATTGCCTTTATAATAGCGGCTATTGGTTGTGCATTAGCCGGATTATGTTATGCAGAACTTTCATCTTCAATTCCAATTTCAGGTAGCGCATATACATATACTTATGCTACAATGGGTGAATTTTTAGCTTGGATTATTGGTTGGGATTTAATACTTGAGTATGCTGTAGGTGCTGCAACAGTAGGAATTGCATGGAGTGAATATCTCAACAATTTACTGGTCAATGTCCTCCATATGAGTCCAATTCCATTTGAATTTTCTCACTCTCCATTTCAAAAAATAGTTGATCCGGTAACACAACAAGTGACACATGGAATTATAAATCTTCCTGCACTTTTTATTGTTAGTGTTATTAGTTTATTATTGATTAAAGGGATTCAGGAATCGGCTTTTGTAAACGGAATCATTGTAATCGTCAAAGTAGCTATTGTTATCTTAATAATTGTAATTGGCTGGAACTTTATAAATCCTGCAAACCATTCACCTTATATTCCGCCAGCATCTATCTTTACTGATGAACATGGAGTTGGACATAGTTATGGTGGTATTATGGGAATATTAGGAGCTGCAGGAACTGTTTTCTTCGCTTTTATTGGTTTCGACGCTGTAAGTACAGCTGCTCAGGAAACAAAAAACCCTAAAAAAGCAATGCCAATTGGTATCTTAGGATCATTAGCTGTATGTACACTTTTATACATTCTTTTTGCGCACGTGTTAACTGGTGTTGCAACTGTTGAAGATTTTAGAACAGGTGGTAAAGAAGCTTCTGTTGCTTTTGCTATCAATAAATATATGATTGGATACGAATGGCTAGGACAATTAGTAACTGTTGCTATTCTTGCAGGTTTTTCTTCTGTAATTTTAGTGATGTTATTAGGACAATCAAGAGTATTTTACGCAATGGGTAAAGATGGTTTATTACCTAAAGCTTTCAGTGATGTTCACCCTAAATACAAAACTCCATATAAAGCAAACCTTGCAATTTTAGTAATTGTTGGTGCATTTGCAGCTTTTATTCCTGGAGATATTGTAGGAGATATGACTAGTATAGGTACTTTGTTTGCCTTTGTGCTTGTATGTATTTCTGTTATAATTCTACGAAAAAAAGAACCAAATATGGTTCGAGAATTTAAAACTCCATTCGTTCCATTTGTTCCTATTTTAGGAGTTGTTGTATGTTGTGCAATGATGTACGGTTTAGGATGGACAAACTGGTTAAGACTTTTTGTATGGATGGCTCTGGGTGTTATATTTTACTTTACTTATGGTAAGAAAAATAGCAAACTGAATAATCCGGAAAAATAGTTTTTCTATATAAAATTAAAAAGGATCATAGAGTAATTACTTTATGATCTTTTTTTTGTTTTAAAATTTGGTTATAAATCAAAAACTGATGTTCTTTTTGCACGGATTAAATCCTTTAAACGAATCCAAAATGCTAACGTTAGATATACTCCAAAACCTAAACCTGCAGTAACAAAAGAAATGTAAATAAAAAATAGCCTTACGCTTGTTACTCGCATTCCCAACTTATCTGCAAGTCGTGACGAAACATGAAATCCATATTTCTCAAAGAAAAACTTAAGCTTTAAAATTGCTGACATATTTTAGATTTTTGATTTATCCTTTGCATTCACTCAGGATAACAAAAGTACAAAATTATCTGACTAGGACATCTTCTAATTTTCTAATTACTTTTAAGCAATTCCATTCCTAATGCGCATTTTAGGCAAGACTTATGATTGCAATATTCATTTTTAAGCTCTAATAATGTTTGTGTATCAAATGCACTTTTAGAAGAAATTCCAAAAGATTTAAATTTATCAATAATGGCATTTTTTTCCGGCGTAAGTTCGTTCATAAAAGTAATTAAATCTTCAGAAACAGATTCTCCCATTATGCTTGAATAGGCAAATTGCATAGGAATTATCGTATTTATGATAATTAAATCCAGGAAAGAATTTGATAATGATTTCGTCTTTTTTACGCTTTCTTTGTCAAACAGATAATGATTTTGCCAATATAAACTAGCAGAAACGCCTAATAAATTATAAACATCTTTAACTGATTTAAGAGCAATTATTCTTGAAAATAAATTTTGGTGTTTCTGATATAAATTTGCTAATTGCGAAAGACGAATCGTTGGAAAATTATCTGGTCTATGCTTAAAAAACTGCACTGAATCTACATGACATTTTTCTAATTGATACTTATTTAAAAGATAATAATACCTGATTTTCAAGTCTGTAAAATAGACATCTTCTTTTTCATCATCCAGTAATCCTGATGTGCCCAAAAGTAATGCTTCAAGGTTTTCCACTTCAAAGCTTTCTTTCCTAATTACTGAAAACGGGATAGATTTTGCAATTTGAAAAAAAGCATTATTATTAGTATTCAAACCAAAATTCTTTGCTAATAATAAAAATAAAACAGCTTCCCAATCTTGATTTGTTTCTTCCAAAAGATCATAAATAAATTTTGATTTGCGTTCTAAACGATCAAAAAACAATCTTTCCTGCCAATTTTTAAATATAAAACTATCGATGTAGCTAATGCTTTTCTCACAAAATATCCATGATTTAGGCGATACTAATGAATTATAGTTGGCTAAAATCTCTGAAGTGACATAATTTGCAAGAACTAATACTGGAATTTCTACATTATTTTTACCAAATATTTCTGTATCATGTTCCCATACTACATGCAAAATTACGTTTTCGTACGCAGAATCATTCTCATGTCCATGTACATACCAATCTGAAGATTTTAAATGAATTTCAACATTTCCTGCCCATTTTTGAGCATCTATAATAATTTGAGCATTAAAAAAATCCGGGCCAGCAAGTTCAAGGTAATCTCCGGTTTTAACAATAGTAATTTGCTGATTTTGGGCAGTTTGTAGATTCAAAGTGTCAAACTTTTTGAATCTCCAGAGATAGTGAAGAAAATCTTCTTTCATTTTGGCTTTTACTTTAATTTATAAAAGCCTAAAATTAAATAAAAAATAATACTAATCTTACAAATGTATTGAATTTTATCTCAACATATATAATTTAGCACACGCTCTTGCATCAGATAATGCTTCATGATGCGTTAACTGAATCTTCATTTCACGACAGCAATCACTTAATTTAGTAGGTTTTAAACCTTTTGCCTTATATATTTTAACGGTACATTCCCAACGAGTTGCAATGTTCAAATCTTCATATTGCAATCCGTAAAGCTCCATTGATTTGCTTAAAACATTACGATCAAAACTTTCATTATGCGCAACGACTACTCTATTTTTCAATCTTTTTTCTATTTCCGGATAAACTTGTAAAAAGGATTTTGCATTTACAGTATCCCTTGGATAAATTCCGTGAACACGAATTGTAAATGGATTGTATTCGTTTTTCGGAGGCTTAATTAGAGTCACAAACTCATCTACAATTATTCCATTTTCTACGGTAACAATTCCAACAGAGCACGGATGATAACTAGTTGCAGTTTCAAAATCTATTGCAGTAAAATTCATTTTTAAATATATTAAACTATAAAAAATCCATAAATCCAGTCGTTAAACTAGATTTATGGATTTATATAGTTATTAAAATTCTCTTATTTTATTGACCCAATAATATCATACTTTGTAATAATATGATGATTTCCATTTCCAAGATCTACTAAAACAGCATCATTTTCCTTTGTAAATAATTTAGACACTTCTTCTATCGGAGTTCCTAATTTTACAATTGGAAAAGGTTTTCCCATTACTTCTTTAATTGGTTTTTCGGCAACATTTTTATCCGCAACATAACTTCTAAACAAATCCGTTTCATCAACAGAACCTACAAATCCGTTAATATCTACAACCGGAATTTGCGATATTTTATATTTACGCATACGTTCAATTGCATGTGAAACTAATTCTTCTGTGCGAACAACAATCAATTCTTTATCAATATGATCTTTGATAACATCTTCGGCTTTTGTTATATTTTCTTCAAGGAATCCACGCTCACGCATCCAGTCGTCATTAAACATTTTACCAACATAACGACTTCCAGAATCGTGAAAAAGTACTACCACAACGTCTTCCGGTTTAAAATGCTCTTTAAGTTGTAACAATCCTTTGATACAAGCTCCTGCAGAATTCCCAACAAAAATAGCTTCTTCAAGAGCAATTTTTCTGGTGTAAACTGCAGCATCTTTATCGGTTACTTTTGTAAATCCGTCAATTAAAGAAAAATCAACGTTTTTAGGTAAAATATCTTCTCCAATACCTTCTGTAATATAAGAATAGATTTCATTTTCATCAAAAATACCAGTTTCATGATATTTCTTAAAAACTGAGCCATAGGTATCAATTCCCCAAATTTTAATATTTGGGTTTTGCTCTTTTAAGTATTTTCCAACTCCGGAAATAGTTCCTCCTGTTCCTACTCCAACTACAAAATGAGTAATCTTCCCATCAGTTTGTTTCCAGATTTCCGGTCCTGTTTGTTCATAATGCGCTAATGAATTAGACATATTATCGTACTGATTTACATACCATGAATTTGGCGTTTCTTCAGCTAAACGCTTTGAAACTGAATAATAAGAACGTGGATCTGTTGGTTCAACATCAGTAGGACAAACTACAACTTTAGCCCCAACTGCACGTAAAATATCCATTTTTTCTTTAGACTGTTTGTCAGATATTACACAAATCAGTTTGTAACCTTTAATAATTGCTACAAGCGCTAATCCCATTCCGGTATTTCCAGAAGTACCTTCAATAATGGTTCCTCCAGGTTGTAGTCTGCCATCTGCCTCTGCATCTGCAATCATTTTTACCGCCATTCTGTCTTTTACAGAATTTCCAGGATTAAAAGTCTCGACCTTTGCTAATACCAACGCATCAATTTCAGCAACAATTTTGTTGAGTTTTACTAATGGTGTATTACCAATTGTTTCTAAAATGTTATTTGAAAAGTCCATTTTCTATTTAAATTTAATATTTGGTGTTTAAGTAATAAAGTTCTTTTTTTATTGGAAGAAATTCCAAACCAAACCAAATCGAATAACAAAGTCACGATAAGGATTGTTAGGTGCCGAATAATAATCGCTTTTAGAAAACAGAGCATTTATATGTTCTGCTTTTAAATAAAATCGAGTCTGACGAATTCTGGCGTTTACAAAAAGATCAAATAATGGATAACCTCCAATTTTTTTGTCTTTTTGAACAAAAAATTCTCCAATTACCGGATTGTAATCATTCCCGTAATATTTTGTAAAATAATTAAAAACAATTCCGGTTTGCATAAACAATGCTTTCTTAAAAAAGTGACCTGAATAGTAAAATGTATTTCTTGTGACAAAATCTGGTACATTTAAAATCAAATCTGATTGATCTACTTTTTGATATAATAATGTGTTGTCTAAAGCAAAAGGACCAAATTTAAATTCTCGGCTCGCTTTTATTTCTAAATAATTAATTGCATTTCCGTATTGCGCCGGATTTACAATTTGTGTATTTGCTGCAATTTGTGCCGGAGAAGAAACATCTGCAAAATACAAATGATCTTTTAAAACCGTATATTGAACTTCGGCATTTAACCAAGGCGTAAGAACACTGGCACTTAATGAATTAATTTTTTCGTTTTTAAAACTATTTGACCAATTATATTGTACGTAACTACTTTGATATAAGTTATAATTATTATTTGGCAATTTATTAATGTTGCGATATCTAAAATCAAATTGAACCTTTTCATTCCAATCATATCTCAGCTTAGCATCTAAATTTGACAATGATTGACTTGTAATTGATCTTGAATATAAAAAACGTCCGTTCCATTTGTTTTTTTGATATTCATATTGTCCGCCTACATTATTAATTTGAAGAAATAAATTATCCGGTATTACTGTTTTACCACTGTCTTTTATGATAATTCTTCCGTATTCATAATTGGATCTGTAATCATCTACAAAAAAATTAAATTTACCTAAAAGAGAATTTTCATAGGCCACTCCTACTTTATTGTATAATCTTTCATAATGTGTCTGATCATTTATTCCCTGAGTAACATATGATTCTCCAAATCTTTGTACGGGTGTAGAACTACCAACCGTTGACAAGACAGTAGCTTGATTGTATTCAAAAAATTTATTTTCGTAATTAAATTGATGTGTTACGTATAGATTATTACTTCCATCCGTTGGATTTATTCTAAAAGCATGATCAAAAAATAAACGTCTTCCTTTTAAAAATGATTTTGCATCTGTTAAGTACACTTGTAATCTCTGACGGTTTTTATAATCCTTATTATCACTTTCAAAATCCGAAGGCGTGGTTATTCCACCGTTTTCTTCGTTCGAAATATCCTGATAGGTATAATGTGCATTTATAGCATATCTTCTGTTTGTTGTAGCATAACTTGTTGTAAACCTAAAATTTCCTGCACTAACTAATTGATTAATATAATCTCCCTCTGAACGTAATCCTTTATAAGCTATAGAAAAATTAAGATTTTTAGATGTATTTAATGTTATAAATGAATCAACGTTTTGACCTTTATTAATAGTTGTATTAAAGAATAACTCTGTCAATGGAGTGGCTACAGAATAATAATTGATTTGATCAGCCTCCATATAATTAAAATGTTTACCACTAAAACCAATTTCAGGATAAGGAGAAAAATTAGTCAGACTGTATTGTAAAATATTAAAAGTTTGCCCGATGTTTGAAAAAGCCAAAAGTCCAAAATCATCTTTACGAAGGTGGTTTTGTTTATAAGCACTTTTTAGTGTTAGCGAAGTATCAACATAAGTTGTGTCATGCTCCAGCGTAATAATCTGATATTGATCTATTGTTGCAATTTTTGCTTTTTTCTTTTTTAGAGTATCTGTTATACTTGAATATTTTGTATTCATATCCAAATTATTTTTAGGAGTAGTTTTTTCCTGAGAAAACAATAAAGTTGGTACAACTAATAGATATAGAAAAAAGAGTATTCTCATTTGATGGCTTTATATGTAATTATTTCGGTAAAATTTGTCAAGCAAAGGTAAAAGATAAAAACGTATAAAAAAACAAATCATTGTTATTGAGAGTTTTTTTCAAAACATCATATATAAGCAAAAACCCCCAACCATAAAAGTGGTTGAGGGTTTTCAAAAAAATCAAAATATTTATTTTTACACTACCAGATTGGATTTTGTCCTAAACCTGGATTAGTATTCAATTCAATTTGTGGTATTGGCCATAAAAATTTATAGTCATCACCTTTAATAGCAGCAATAGAAGTCGTAACAACAAAACTATTTGTTAGTACATATGCAGCAACAGCAGGAGTAGCACTAGCATATTTTGCAGGAATTCCATCGATAGCAACTGATACTATTGGATCTCCTTGCAATCTATGAATATCTGTCCATCTACGTCCTTCTTGTAAAAATTCAATTCTTCTTTCTTTAAGAATAGCAGCAACCAAAGCAGCATCTGTAGTAAAAGAAGCAGCAGTATAAGCCTGCCCGATTGGATTAGTAGGAGTTGCTATTGGATTAGCTAAAGATCTGTTTCTTACAGAGTTTAACAAAGTTAAAGCAGTTGTTGGATTTGATAAGCGAGCCTGAGCCTCAGCCATATTCAAAACTACTTCAGCATATCTAACAACTGGAGCAGCATCTGTCTGGTTAGTAATATCTGTGTACTTATTAGTATATTTAATACCAGCCGCAGTATAGATAAATTTTCCATCTTCTCTTCGTTTATCATCAGCTAACCATTCCTTATCTCTCCAAAGAATTGGACTAATACAAACTAAAGCTCTATTTTTTAATACACTAGGCAAAGAAGCATTTACTCCTGGATTAGCTGTAGCAGAATGTTGAATAGAAAAAATAGACTCTGAGTTACTAGGTACAACACTTGTAGTATTTTGAAACGGAGCATATGGATCAGCAGTTAATGCAAAAGCTCCAGTTAATTTGTTTCCTTCAAAAATTACATTTGCCCAATCTCTCTTTTGAAGATAAAGTCTGGTTTTGAAAGCGATTGCAGCCCATTTAGATGCTCTTCCAACAACTCTTGAAGCAAATGCAGTTGAACTACCAGTAGTAATTAGAGTTTCAGCAGAGTTTAAATCAGCCAAAACTTTTGCATAAACTTCACCAACAGTATTTCTTGGTTTTGCAGATTCTGTTGCAATTTCCTCACTTGTATTAACCCCTACTTCTCTATAAGGAATACCAGGATGAGTAGCACCAGCTGTATAATTATACGGTCTTGCAAAATAAGTAAGTAATTCTAAATGTGTAATAGCTCTTAAAAATTTAGCTTGTCCAATATAATCATTAGCAACAGCCTGAGTAATTACACCTTTAGCAGCTGCCTCTGTTGTTCCCTCGATCATGATATTACATCTGTTGATCAATCTGTAACCATCAACCCAGTAGTAAACGTTATTAGGAGTTGTTGGATCATAAGTTGCCTTGTATGTTAACTCGTAAAAAGTCGCCATATTTACAACATCTTCACCTCTTGTTTCACCTTGTTCTACAAACGCAGCTCCCCAAACGTAACCTCTACCACCATTTGGACTAGTTGGTGCAGCGTTATATTGTCCGATAGCTGCAGCGTTGTAAACTCCATTCATGTATGTTGCAATCAACGTAGGAGTTGTAAAAGCATCAGGACTTAGAATATTGTTTACTGGTTTTAAATCCAATATTTTTTCTTCTGTACATGAGCTCATCCCGAGTACAACTACAGAAAGTAGAATTGTTTTTATTATATTTTTCATATATTTTTATTATAAACTTACATTTAATCCAACTGATATCACTTTAGCACGTGGTGTACCATTAACATCTACTCCAGATGTTTCCATTTCAGGGTTTATACCTTTATAGTCTGAAATCAACCAGATATTTTGTGCCTGAACAAAAAGTCTAAAAGTATCAACTCCAATTTTATCCATCAACATTTTAGGCAATGTATAACCAATACTAATATTATCAAGTGAAATAAAATCACCTTTTTCAACAAAACGAGTACTAGCACTTCCTGAAAGATTTGTAAATGTATTTGAACTTGCCATTAATTTTGGTGTCCATCCATCTCCAGGATTATCAGCACTTTGCCATCTTCCTAAAATCTCAGTACCGTTATTATTAAAGTTTTGGTTCATTAACTCTCTTCTTGTTGAGTTAAAAATTTTATTTCCTCCACTAAATCTAAACATAAAACCAAAGTCAAGATTTTTGTATTTCATGCTAGAAGTAAATGACCCATAATATGTTGGCAATGAATTTCCTAAAATTTTCTTATCTGCAGTTCCTAAAGAAGAAGAAGTTAAAGGATCATTAGCAACTAATGCCATCCCAGGATTATTTTGGTCATATTTAAAATAAGTACCTGTATTAAGGTTACCCTGTACTAAACTACCATCTGCTTTGTAATAAACTGGATTACCGTTTGCTTTATTAACTCCCCAATATTCAAAACCATATAAAGAGTTGATTGATTCTCCCTCTTTAATAATAATATTAGGTGCAATATTTATATCTGTAGATGAACCACCTACGATTGGTTGCCCACCATATAAAGCAGTAACCTTATTTTTAGTAAGTGTTACATTAGTAGAAACATCCCATGTAAAGTTTGTATTGTTAATTGCTTTAAAACTAGCAGCAAACTCATATCCTTCGTTGTACATTTTACCAACGTTTTGGTTAATTGTATTATTTGGAATACCGATAGAAGGAGGAGTTGGCGCAGCCAAAACTAAATTATCAATATCATTTTTATAATAATCAAAAGCTAAAGTCAATCTGTTGTTAAACAAACCTAAATCTACTCCGTAGTCAATTTTAGTTGAAGTTTCCCATTGTAACAAAGGATTTCCAAATTGATAATAACCAATTCCATTAGAACCAGCGTATGGCGAACCAATTGTCAAATCTTTTGAAGGATAAGCAGCTTGGTTTAATACATCAACGTTACCAACTTCAGAATAAGATCCTCTGAATTTCAAATCAGAAACTACATTGCTAATCCCTTCCATGAAGCTTTCTTTAGAAACTGTCCAACCAGCAGAAACTCCTGGGAAATTATGATATCTAACATCCGATTCAAACTGAGAAATTCCATCACGTCTAATAGATCCCTGAATAAAATATTTCTCTTTATAGTTGTATGTCGCACGACCTAAGTATGATATAATTCCTTTTTCAGAAATACCACCGCCCGTATCTTTAGTATTAAAACTATTATTTACTAAATTTTTATCGAAGAAATCACTTATAATATCACTTCCCTGACCCCATAATGTTTTGTCTTTTGATTTTTGATATTCAGCAACACCTGTTACACCAATATTATGGTCCTCAGCAAAAGTATGCTTATAGTTCAAAATATTTTGCCAGTTCCATCTCAAAAGATTTCTATTTTCCTGGTACAAAATTCCGTTTGATCCACGTCCGTCTCCATGAACAGGGTTCCAATATTGAAAACCATCTGTTGAAGCATTATCTGCACTAACTTGTAATTTATAACTTAAATCAGAAGTAATTTTTGCATTTGCAAATACACTTGCAATAATTCTCGTTGTAGTTGATTGATATTTATTATGATCAAGAACATACAGAATATTTGTAATATTATCTCCCGCAGGAGCTAAATTCTCCCATTGACCAACTGTTGCATTGTTTGAAGAAAGATTATAACCTGTTGGATCAAGAGCATCATAAATAGGTGTATTTGGCAATTGTCTGATTGTATTAAAAATATTACCTGACAAACCACTTGCATTACTATTCAATCCATTATACTCTGTTCTGTTTACATTTAAATTTGTACCAATACTTAACCATCTGTTAATGTCCTGATCAATATTAGCTCTAACAGAATATTTTTTCATACTATTAGATAAATTGATACCATCTAAATCTGTAATTCCTAAAGATAAATAGTATTTCGTTTTCTCAGAACCTCCACTAAAATTAAGATTATGAGTAGTTTGGGGAGCATTTCTTAAAACAGCACTTTGCCAGTCTGTATTATAAGTATTACCTACAGCCCAAGGAGTACCAGCTGGAGTTAAATTTGATCTTTTCTCATTAGAAATAGTAATAAAATCAGGTGTTTGTAATAAATCATATTTTTTAGTTGCACTAGCAACACCAAAAACACTTGAATAACTTACTTTTAAAGAACCTTTTTTTCCACTTTTAGTAGTAATCAAGATTACACCATTAGCAGCTCTAGAACCATAAATAGCCGTTGCAGCACCATCTTTTAAAATATCAAAAGATTCAATATCTTCAGGGTTGATATCTGCCAAACCATTTGTAGCTGACACACCACCAATATCACCTGAATAGATAGGAATACCATCTACTACAATTAAAGGCTCTGTACTTCCAGAAATAGATCCAATACCTCTAATTCTAATTTTTGGAGCAGCTCCAATAAGACCTGTATTAGTTAATACCTGAACTCCTGTTGCTCTACCGGCTAAAACACCCTCGAAACTTGGAGTCACTAAGTTAGCAATGTCTTTTCCAGCAATTTTAGAAATAGAACCGGTTACTTCTTTTCTCTTTTGTACACCGTAACCAACAACCACAACCTCATTCATTAATTGGGCCTCAGACTCCAATTCAACATTTACCGTGTTTGAAGTACCAACAGTAATTTGTTTGTTATTCATACCTACATATGAAAAAACTAACACATCACCAGTTTTTGCTTTAACAGAATAACTTCCGTCAAAATCTGTTTGAGTAGTTGCCTTTGATCCTTTCACAGCAACATTTACTCCTGGAATTACTCCTGTCTTATCAGAGACTTTCCCAGTAACAGTTCTCTCCTGAGCGAAAGAAAACTGCATAGACAACGCTATTAGTAGCGTACAAATCCATTGTAATTTTAATTTCATTTTAATTTATTTTGAATTAGTATGTGGCAAACATCTTAATTATTTCTTAAAACACCAAATCATTTTAACTTAATTTTAATCTAAATTATTAAACATCTATTAACATCATTCATAAAAAGCATAAGTTTCTTCATTTTTAATAGTTATATTCTTTAAAATTTATCAAAAATTCAATTTTACCAAAACTATTTCATTAACATAATTTTAACAACAAGCAATGCTAATTGATTAACTTAGTAAAAAAGAGAGGAATCTTTTATTAAGATCACTAAAACGATAGTCTTTTTTGGTTTTTTGATAATTCCTAAGCAATTATCAAAAACAACAAAACATATTTTTTATAATATTTTGTCAATAAAATCATGTTTTTAAAAAAATTGTCAGATTTATTCTTAAAAACATAAAAAAAATAGGCTGAACCTCCATGTTTAACTCAATATTTAAATATTTTTTCATTTCATCAGAAGTAGAAATCCTTATTTGAAATATAAAATCAAATATAATCTTAAGAAAAATTTGCAGCAATAAATATTTTTCACTGAAATATGTTTGATTCCATTCGATAATTTTTTTACCCTTCCTAAAAAATAATGTAGACTATAAATATGGTTTCTGATTTTTTTCGATTTAATATTTTGCTAAGCAAAAGTCAACTTAGTTAAAAATTAAATTTTCAGTAAAAATTTTAGCCGAACAACAGAAAATTTCATAATATTTGCGAAAAAAAAATGCTTGCTAAAAATTTTTCAGGTTTTATTCTGGAAACAGGAACAGATGAAGCTGGTCGTGGTTGTCTTGCCGGGCCTGTAACCGCTGCTGCCGTAATTTTACCCGCTGATTTTGACAATCATATTTTAAATGACAGTAAACAGTTGTCTGAAAAAACAAGAGAATTATTAAAACCAATTATAGAACAACATGCAGTTTGTTATTCAGTAACGCATTTGCATGCTGAGGAAATTGATGAAATCAATATATTAAATGCTTCTATGAAAGGAATGCACGAATGTATTTTAAAATTAAATCAAATTCCTGAATTTGTTATCGTAGATGGCAATCGCGCTCTAAACTCCAAATTAGGTTTGAAAAATAGTTTTGGGAAGCAATTTTCTCTAACAGAAATAGAATTACTGAAATCTATACCTAATCAATGTATAATAAAAGGTGATGCCAAATTTTTAAGCATTGCCGCAGCTTCAGTTTTAGCAAAAACATATCGCGATGAATATATGGATAAAATTCATGAAGAATTCCCGATGTACAATTGGAAACAAAATAAAGGTTATCCAACTAAACAACATCGGGAAGCCATTAAAAAATACGGAACTACAAAATACCACCGAATGAGTTTTAGACTCTTGCCGGAGCAACTGGAATTAGAATTTTAAATTATGAGTTGATTTTGTTTTAAAACCGAAATCAATTCGTTTTCCCATTCCAATACATTTTCCTCAGAAGCTTTATCAGCTTTGTCAAAATAAAAATGCTTTTCAATTTCTAATCCACAATAAGTAAAAATTCCTGTGTCTGAAGTTAAGACTAAAGCTTTATTCATTCCTATTGCTACATATTCCGCATTTGATTTTCCGTGCGAATTGACAATGATTGTTTGTTTTCCTGTCAATAATCCTTTTTGAACACCTTGATCATATCTGTAAGCAAATCCATAACTGAATACACGATCGATATAACCTTTCATAATCGCAGGCATTCCAGTCCACCAAATTGGGTAAATAAAAATAATTCGATCCGCCCAAGTAATAAAATCTTGTTCTGTTTTAACATCATTAGCAATTTGCCCCATTCTTTGTCCGTGCATATCATCAAGAGATAAAACCGGATTAAAATTAATTTGATTTAAATCACGTACGACAATTTCTTGTCCGGATTTCTGAAGACTTTCAAAGACAGTTTGTTTGAAGAAATGATTTAAACTTGCCGGATTTGGATGTGCGTATACAATTAAATTTTTCATGTTTTCTATTTTTAAAGATTAACATGACAAATGTAGAACGCAAGGTTTGAGTACAATTGTAAGAAAACGAAATGAGAGTTTTTACATTGCTCTTGAACCGCAAATATCATTCTGAAATTTCAAAAATTTTGTTGGAGAAATATTCATATAATATTTAAAGTCATGTATCAACTGACTTTGATCATAATAACCACATTGATCCACTATAAAAATCCAATCGGTTTTTTCTGCAACAGCCGCACTTTTTTGGACTAACTCAACCGCTTTTAAAAATCTTTCATAACGATTGATTTCTTTCATGGTGTGGCCAAAAAACTTTTTCTGATTGAGCTGAATATTTCTTTCACTCTGATTCATTTTTGAAGCTATTGTTTTAATTGGATCTAAAGCTTCTTCTTTAAAATTAGCTAAAAGTGTAGTGACTAAATTTTGTTCCCCTAAATAAGGTTTACAAAATTCTAATATATAATCGACTCGTTGTTTTATGTTTGAAATTATTTTCAATTCTTCCCATAAAGTGGCAAAACAATTTTCAGTAATTGATGCGTCAGGATGAATGGGCAAAGAATGAGTGAGAAGTGCATTACCAAAGAATCTGTAAAAAGCATCTTTTTTAAAATTGGCAACTAAAATCTGCGAATTGGGTTCTAGAGTATAGTCAAAAGCTTGTTTTATGGGACCTAATACAATACATTTTTCAACTTGTAAAATTGTATTCTGACTTGATTTTAAAGTAGGTTTTGTTCCAAAATTAAAAACCAGAATGGTTTGAAAACTCGGTAACAAGGTTTTTGTTATGGGAAAAGCCGTTTTATTTTCGGCGAAATAGAAATGAGAAAAAACAGTTTCAAATGCTGAAGGAACGGCAATTCTATAATTGTTATTTTCTTCAGCATTTTTCATTCTCTTTTATGTTTTAGGAAATTTTCTTAAACAAATTCTGCTTCGAACAAGTGAGTCAAATGTTTCACAATTTTGGCTTTTACTTCAGCTTCATCAACTTTTTCCACGCCAAGTTCAACTTGTAATGAAGTAACACCTTTCCCGCGTATTCCACACGGAATTATATTATCAAAGTAACCCAAATCTACATTTACATTCAGAGCAAATCCATGCATGGTTACCCAACGCGAAGCACGTACACCAAGTGCGCAAATTTTACGTGCAAAGGGAGTTCCTGCATCCAGCCAAACTCCTGTTTCACCTTCGCTCCTACCGCATTTTAAACCGTATTCTTCCAGAGTCAGAATAATAGCTTCCTCCAGAAAACGTAAGTATTTGTGAATATCCGTAAAGAAATTTTCAAGGTCCAAAATTGGATAACCTACAATTTGTCCGGGTCCGTGATACGTGATATCTCCACCACGATTGATTTTATAAAAAGTTGCTCCTTTGGCTTCGAGCTGTTTTTCGTTTAATAATAAATTTTCGAGATCGCCACTTTTCCCTAATGTGTAAACGTGCGGATGTTCTACAAAAAGTAAATAATTTGGTGTTTCTAAATCAAGTTCTTCTCTTCTGTTTTTGATTTTTAAGTCGACTATATCCTTAAAAATTTCTTCCTGATATTCCCAGGTCGATTTATAATCTTTACTTCCTAAATCCTGAAGTTGAATTTTTTTATTCATTTTAATTATTTTTCAAACTCAACATCAAAGTTCAGTTTGTCAGGATTCTCCATATAATCCGTGAAAGGGTATTGAATTGTAATTGTTTTTCGATCTTCACTAAATAAAGCACTTGGATTGGATACTTTTTTTACTTTTTTAGGAAAATGATATTTTATAGTATAACTGGAAGAAGCAAAAATCATTTTAGACATATCCGCCGAAGAATCTTTTGCTTTTTCTGCTAGTTTTTGTTTGTCAATTAATGCTTTACGTGTAAATTTCTTTCCATCATAAGAATAGCTTAAATTACTATTATTATTTCCGAGACCATTCCCAAAAGGTGTTGCAGGACTCCCCGCTCCTTCTAATTTTTGTAATGCACTCAAAGATTGCAATACATCATGCAATTCGTTTACATTTTTAAAATCAGTTGAAAATGCCATTAAAAATTCTTTTTTCTCTCCGTTCATTTTAGTATTTACGGTATAGTTTTCCAGTTTTTTAAGTTCTTTTTGAGATTCAGGAGATAATTTTGCAATACTGTCTTTTTTCTCTTCAAATAATTGTTTGAAGGTAAAAGTAGAATCTATATTTTTTTTAGCGTCGGCTCCCATTTGATCACCAAGCTGATCTCCAGCCATTGCCATTAATGATGAACCATCAATATCTACAGAAAATTTTCCGTTTCCATTATCATTTACGTACATATTTTCGGTTACTGTACAACTTGTTAATGTTGCAATTAAAAAAGAAAAACTAAGTAATTTGTATAATTTCATATGACTAATTTTTATCAAAGATACGAACTCTATTTCAAAAAATTATTGTCTTTAACTTAGGCTTAATTTTCAAATATTACTTTGAATCCTAACTCATCATCCTTAGGAAAATCTTTCATTGAAATTTCCGTAGTAAAACTTTTTTTATCGTCTGATAATATTGCGTTTTTTAAGGAAACCGTTTTTATTCTTTTTGGAAAATGATATTCTATTGAATATTTACATTCCTTTAAAATCTCATCCATTTTTTTACTAAAGTCATTATCAGGATTTTTATCTTTTTCCTTCTTTTTATTTGATTTCTTAGAATTATCAGCAATCAGGATCTTTTTCTCGAAGACTTTTCCATCATAACTATAAGAAAACATGGGCTTTTTATTTTCTTTTTCCGGAACGGGACTTAAACCTCCTAACTTTTTACCAGGTCCCAGTTTTGGCATTGCTTCAAGACTTTCAAAAGGCGAAACCATATTTTTAAGACTATCTATCGACGGAAAGTTATATTCCATGTCAAATTTTAATTGTTTTTCGGCTTCATTTGCTTTTACACTAACTTTAAATTTTTCAAGTATCTTTATTTTTTGTTTTTCAGTCTCCGGTAATTTTGCAATGCTGTCTTTTAGTTTTGCAAAAACCTCTTTGAAAGTAAAAACAGTATCTAATGGTTTTTGTCTTTTTAGAGAGTCACTATTTTTAAAACCAAATTTATATATCCCTGACAAATCAAATCCATATAAAAAAGTTCCTGAACCATCCTCATTAATTACCATTTTCTCCTTCATAGTACAGGATGAAACCGCTAAAACAATCAACAAACAAATTAAAATTTTCTTCATTCTCTTTTTTTACCTATTTTATATTAAATCTATTATTCTAAAACCACTTCTAAACTTGTCATATCTGGATTTTCGAAACAATCAACAAGTCTAAATTCTAATGTAAGAGACTTTTTATCGGAACTTATAATAGCATTTGAATTTGAAAACCATTTTATTTTTCTGGGAAAATTATATTGTAAAGTATAGGACTGTGCCAATTTAGGATTATGAAGTGCTCTTTCCCGATATTCGTATTGTTTTTTTAGTCTGTCAAATTTTTCCTGATCGACAATTGTTACCTCTCTTTTAAAAGTAGATCCGTCAAAAACATATTTTATTTTAAAAAACTGATTTATAAGTTTATTATTTTCTTTTAGAGAGTTTGACAAGCTAAAAGTTTCAATAAGATCTGGTATTTCTTCTACTTTCTTAAAATCAAACGTAGTAAAATAAAAATGTTCTCTATGAACCGGATCTACTTTTATACGTAGCTTAACATTGGCATGTTTAAGTAATATTTCCTGGTCAGACTTACTGAATTTTACAAAATTTTTGTGATACATGTTAATATAATCCTGAAACACAAACATCGTATCTCTAAATTTTTCCGGTTTAGGATTTTCCGGTCTTCCTAATTGATCAATACTATTTTCATCACGAATATGAGAAAGTTCGATATGGCCGCTTCCGTCTTCATTAAGAGTAATGGTTTCTGTAAGATGACAACTTGTAAAAAGAATTAGTAAAATTAGTATTGAAATATATTTCATTTTTGAAGGTTTTAAAATTCTGAGAGGCTAATATATAAGTTTTGTTGGTTTCATCTTATATCAAATAACATTATATTCCTGTAATGTCATTCTATGAAACAGTCTGTTTTTTCTACTCTAAAACAACTTCTAAACTTGTCATTTCAGGATTTTGCATACAATCTGAAAGACGAAATTCTACAGTTACTGTTTTTTTATCTGAACTGAGAATTGCTTTTTCATTTGAAACTGATTTTATTTTCCCGACAAAATGATATCGTAAAACATAGGATTGTGTTAGTTTTAATGGATCATATTTAGCTCCTAACTTTTTAAATTCCTCTTTTTCTTTTTGAAGTTGGCTTTGATTTGTAATCGAAACTAAACGTTTAAAAACTTTTCCATCAAAGGAATATTCTATTTTAAAATAATCATTTTCTGCTGTTAAGGCATAATTGTTTTTTAAATCACTTGCATAACGTTCTGTTTTATACAAATCAGGAATATCTGAAACTTTACTGAAATTTTGAGTAAATGTATTTCGGAATTCTTTCTCGAAAGAGCTTTTTTTGATATGTGCTTTTACATTCGAATAGCTTTTAAATAATTGTTGTTCTAACGGAGTATATTTTAAAAATGTCTCATTATACTTTGTGATATATTCCTGAAAAACATACGTTGTATTCTGAAAAGTTTCTTCTCTGGAATAGTTTTCTCCAGCCATTTGCATGTAACTATTTTCATTCCGAAGCTGATCAATTTCAATACTTCCGCTTCCGTCTTCATTTATGTTTATGGTTTCTGTAATTTGGCAACTTATAGAAACAATTAGTAAAATTAATATTAAAATGTATTTCATTCTTTTTGAAGGTTCTGAGGTTTTGAGTGGCTAAGATACTGAGGTTTTTGTTTGTTTTTTTACATATAATATTATCATCCTGTGCGTCATTTCGATTCTATAATAAACCCATTTTTTTTTCAAGGAGCTAATCCCGATTCCCGATAGGCATCGCGACGTTTCAATCTTTTGTGGCGAACCCCGCCACAAAAGGATTTTCACTTCTATCGGGGCTATGGCAATCATTTTCATAAGAATGTTTTCGTTTAGTATGTCAATTTCTACGAAGGAGACCCGAGCGATAACGAACAGATGAAGTAAATCACACTCGTAACTCGACAAAGATTGACGATTTTCTTTGCGGGATTCTTAGTGCGATTTCTCCTTCGTCGAAGTGACAAAAAAGCTGCATAATGACAAATCGCCCCAACCAAAACCACTTTTAAAAACAGAAACTCCTAATCTAGCCCCGATAGCAGCGGTATCCTTTTTTGCTTTTTCTGCAAAAAAGATACAAGCGAATAGCGGGACAAAAGGGAATTGAAAACACGAAAATTAATGCTGCAAAAAATCTAAAAACTGCATTCAAAAGTGTACATTCTTTTCTTTATCTTTGCACACTTAAAAAAGAGCACAAAATGGCATTATCAGAACAAGAAATCATCAGAAGAGAAAAACTTCAAAACTTACGCAACTTAGGAATCAATCCTTATCCCGCTAATCTTTTTCCTGTAAATCACACTTCAAAGCAGATAAAGGAATCTTTTGAAGAAGGTAAGAAGGTTATTGTTGCAGGACGTTTGATGAGCGTGAGAGATCAGGGGAAAGCTTGTTTTGCTGAATTGCAGGATAGTGAAGGACGTTTGCAATTGTACGTTAATCGCGATGTTTTGTGTGTTGGTGATGATAAAACTTTGTACAACACCGTATTTAAAAAACTGACTGATTTAGGTGACTTTATTGGTATCGAGGGTGAATTATTCACCACTAAAGTTGGCGCGCAATGTATTCGTGTTGACGGATTTACTTTTTTGAGTAAAACTTTACGTCCGCTTCCTTTGCCTAAAGTTGATGAAGATGGAAACGTTCACGATGCTTTTAATGATCCTGAATTACGTTACAGAATGCGTTATGTAGATTTAACAGTGAATCCACAAGTTAAAGAAAACTTTATCAAACGTACCAAGTTATTCACTGCTATGCGTGGTTATTTTAACGATGCAGGATATCTTGAAGTGGAAACTCCGGTTTTACAACCAATTCCGGGTGGTGCAGCGGCAAGACCTTTTACTACGCACCATAATTCGCTTGATATTCCGCTTTACATGCGTATCGCAAACGAATTGTATTTGAAAAGATTAATTGTTGGTGGTTTTGAAGGTGTTTATGAATTCTCGAAAAACTTTAGAAATGAAGGTATGGACAGAACGCATAATCCTGAATTTACCGCTATGGAAATATATGTAGCCTACAAAGACTACAACTGGATGATGGAATTTGCTGAAGGTTTACTTGAGCATTGTGCAATCGCTGTAAACGGAACGAGCGAAGTTACTTTTGGCGAGCACCAAATTAACTTTAAAGCGCCTTACGCTCGTGTTACAATGACGGATTCTATCAAACATTTTACTGGTTTTGATATCTCAGGAAAAAATGAAGATGAGTTGTTTGAAGCTGCCAGAGGAATGGGAATTGAAGTTAATAAAACAATGGGGAAAGGAAAACTGATTGATGAAATTTTTGGTGCTAAATGCGAAGGAAATTATATTCAGCCAACTTTCATTACTGATTATCCAAAAGAAATGTCGCCTTTATGTAAAGAACACCGTGATAATCCTGAACTTACAGAACGTTTTGAATTAATGGTTTGTGGTAAAGAAATTGCAAATGCGTATTCTGAATTAAATGACCCAATTGATCAACGTGAGCGTTTTGAAGATCAAATGCGTTTGTCTGAAAAAGGTGATGATGAAGCAAATGGTATTATCGACGAAGACTTTTTAAGAGCGCTTGAATACGGTATGCCTCCAACATCCGGAATGGGAATTGGTATGGATCGTTTGATTATGTATTTAACTAATAACGCGTCTATTCAGGAAGTTTTATTGTTCCCGCAAATGCGTCCTGAGAAAAAACAAGCGTCAATAGAACTTTCTGACGAGGAGAAATTTATCGTAGATCTATTAAAAGGAAATGAAAATAAAATGGATCTTCAGCAATTAAAAATTACTGCTAATTTAAGCGGTAAAAAATGGGATGCGTCTATGAAAAACTTATCTAAACATGGCTTGACTAAAGTTGCTGTTGAAGGTGAGTTTAAGTTTGTTGAATTGGTGGAATAGATTTGTCTTATCCTATTATAAATACAACCCGATAGGCTTAAAACTTATCGGGTTTTTCATTTTATTTGCATAACTTTGACTATTATAAATCACCCTATTATGAGTACTTTAGAAATTAAATTGGAAATATTTGATAAACTCAAAAACATTGAAGATATTAGCTTACTTGAAAAAATAAGAAGTCTCATAAAAAATGAAGATACTTCTAAAGTTTATCAATTTGAACAATACGAATTAGATATGCTTAGAGAAAGTGAAGAAGATATAAAATACGGAAGAGTTATTTCTCAGGAAGATTTAGACAAAGAAGATTTAGAATGGCTATCAAAATAGTTTGGACTAGTAGTGCTGTTATTCAAAGAAGAAAAATATTGACTTACTGGAATAAAAGAAATAAATCAAAAACTTATTCACAAAAACTAGTATCCGAAATCGCTCAAAGAGTTCATTTTATAGTTAGCAATACTGAAATTTATGTTAAAACTGAATTTTCAGATATTCGTGCCTCAACGTTAGGACATTACAACATCTTTTATAAAATAACTACTGATGAATTAATTGTCATCGCATTTTGGGATAATCGTCGAAATCCTCAAACACTTTCTAAAATACTAAAAAGATAACCATACAAACCCGATAAATTTTTAAAAATTTGTTGGGTTTTTTATTTAAATTTAATGACTTACAAACAATTATGTCAAAAATTAATAATTACTTTCTTTATACTTTATTTATTTTATTAACAATACTTGGTGCGTATTTATTTATTGATTCATTTACAAATCAAGAATTAGACTTTTCGAAAGCTGTTGCAGTTAAAAAAAGAATGGAATATGTCAATTTTATTCTTTTCTTCGGAGGTTTAGGCTACATCTATTATCTTATAAAAGAAAAGAAAATTGACACAAATAAAAATACGTTTAAAACGAATATTGCCATGTTTTTTGGATGCCTGATATTTATTTTGAATTGCTTGTTTCTCATTCTATATCCTGAAGAATTTAAAAGAGGAAATAAATTAATCAAAACAATTATTGGATACACTGGAATATTATTTTTTGGAGCTGGTCTACTTATGGCGCTATATAGATCAATAAAAAATATCTCTAAGATAAATTTATAAATAAACCCCACAGTTCCAAAGCTTCGGGACTATGGGGTTTTCTATTTTAAAACGAATACTCCACTAATTTCTTCCCTTGAATATCCAAAACCTTCGAACTCTCTTTAGGAACTTCACCTTTCCAAACTTCCTGAACCGATGGATTTGAAGCATATTTACCGTTCTTCATTTTTATAAGATGAAATTTTCCTCCGGTCTCAAATATAAGATCATAAAATTTATCGGATACTGAAGTTGTCACTAAAATCGGGAAATCAGTTACAGTAAACTTGTTGATTAAACTACCATCATTGTTTAGAATATATCCCGAGCAACCTCCGCTTCCGCAGAAATAAGGATTAGAGAAACCTACGAAATATTCGTCTTTTTTATCGTTGTTTAAATCAAAAGCTTCGTAGTAAAAAAATCTGTCTTCTTTTGTCATTGCCGGCAAATCTTTCTTTAATAAGACCTGTAATTCTTTACGGATTAGTTCTACAGCTTTATCTCTCGTTCGAGGTGCATCGCTAACATCCGCAGTTCCTGCCACTGTTTTAGACAACGTATCTTCGGCAATGGTTTTAATGATACTTTTTTCGTCTTTTTTATCTTTGTTCTGACACGAAAATAGTACCAAAATTGCAAATACTATTAAAATTTTACTTTTCATAATTTCTCTTTTTAAAATTCTTAATATTACGTTTTTAAACCTGAAAGTCCCGAAGACTCGAGATAAAACCTGTCGGGTTTGCCAATCCAATTCAATTTTAAGCCAACAAAGCTGCTTTATTCTCAATATCATTTTTAGCCAATAAAGACTTTATATTGTTAAAAGTTACCAACGCAATCTGAGTTAAGGCTTCATTGGTAAAAAATGCCTGATGCGCTGTAACCAAAACATTCGGAAAACTCATTAAACGCTGAATATTATCATCCTGAATTATGTCAGCTGAAAGATCCCTGAAAAATAACTTTTCTTCTTGTTCGTAAACATCAATTCCCAGATAGCCAATTTTGCCTTCTTTTAAACTTTCAATTACACAGGCCGTTTCAATTAATCCGCCACGACTTGTATTAATAATCATCACGCTATCTTTCATCAAGGCAATTGATTCTTTATTAATTATATGCTTCGTCTGATCGTTTAAAGGACAATGCAGTGAAATAATGTCGCTCGACTTAAATATTTCTTCTAAAGGCACGAATTGCACTCCGTCTTTTTCCATTTCTGGATTTGTAACAATATCATAAGCCAATACTTTACAACCAAATCCTAATGCGATTTTGGCAAAAGCTTTTCCGATATTTCCCGTTCCAATAATTCCGATTGTTTTTCCGAATAAATCAAAACCTAACAATCCATTTAGAGAAAAATTTTGTTCTCGAACTCTGTTATAAGCTTTATGAGTTTTTCTATTCAACGTTAAAATCATCGCCATTGCGTGTTCTGCAACTGCTTGCGGAGAATACGCCGGAACACGACAAACTTTTATATTGTATTTTTTTGCAGCTTCTAAATCGACATTATTAAAACCTGCACAACGCAAAGCAATAATTTTGACGCCTTTTTCTGCTAATTGTTTTATGACCAATTCGTTTACAATATCGTTTACAAACACGCAGACAATTGACGCATTTTCAATTAAAATTACGGTTTGAGGATTCAGTTGTGTTTCAAAAAAATCCAATTCAAAACCAAACTCATTATTATACTTATTAAAGAAAGCTTTATCGTAAGGTTGTGTCGAAAAAAAGGCAATTTTATTGTTTGATTTGGTATCTAAACTCATAATTATTTTTATATTTCACTTCATGTTCTACTAAATTACGCAATTATTTTTGAAGTAAATTTCTGATCATAAAAAAAAAGAGTTCACAATGGAACTCTTTTAACATAAACATCATAATTTATTCTCTAAATTTCAAATGATCTGTACTAAAAAGCAATCCGATTCCGCTATAAGGATCTCTTTTCAAATCATAAAAATTATTTGCACCTTCCAAATCTTTATATAAAGCTGCAATTATTGATGATTGCTGAAATCCATCAATTGTATGATTTATTATAGTATCTGCAAGACAGGTTAATTCTTTTGTAGCATTTGTAATTCCTATATTATTTCCCGTTTCCCAATCCCAAATAACCCAATCCCAACTGAGTTTTTTATGTACACAATCCATCCATAAATAAGATAGATTCTGGATTTTTATCTTTCCTAAATCTTTCTTTTTCCAATATTCAATACTTTCTATTATAGCTTGTATTGCATGATCAGTTTGATCAAAAATAAAGTCTGGATTTGAGATTTGAATAATCTTTATTGCGTCTGATATTTTAGTATTAATAGCTTTAAATTCCTTTTCATTCGGTTTTCTTAAAAAAGCAAACTCAATATCAAGTCGTTCAAAAATGTTTCCTCCTGATTTTACAAGCATTTCCTGAGGAATACATTTTGTATTAGAATTTTCATCAAGAAATTCATTCTTTGGATCAAAAGAAAAATTTTCATCCTGATAATAACCTGAACAATATTTTTCCTCGATTTCTTTTACGAGTTTATAACTTTCATGGTTAAGATTCTCTTTAATTTCATCTTCAGTTTTAAACTGACAGAAATAATCGGGCTGCAACATCCAGTACAAGCAAAGCGCTGTTCCTTTATCCAGGTATTTTTGCTTAATTATCCACTTAAACGGTTCAATTCCGTCATCATAATTCCAATGCTGAACAAATTGATGCAATTCCGGAGCAGTTAATTTTTGATAAGACATCTCACTATTTACTGCTTTAAGAACTCTGTTTTTATTTTTCTTATCAAATAAATGTTCCATATTTTTTTGCTGATATTATATTCTAATTGCTGTTGTTAAAGCAAATTTAAAAAACCAATTCCAGCAAAAGCATTATAAATATTGATAAATTCAGGAAATTGAAAGCATTTTAAATTTTACGGATCAACTTGTTCATTCGTTAAAAAATTTATAATTCTGATAATCAGATTAAACCTATTGAATTTGATAATGTCTAAATGGTATAACAATTAAAAAACTTACATCATGAAAAAATTATTTATCGCAGCCTTGTTATTCGTTGGAGTAGCAAGTTTTGCACAAGACGCAGATCAAAAACCTGCACGTGAACCAAGAGAAAAATTAACTCCGGAACAACGTAACGAAAAGCATTTACAAAAACTGACTACTGACTTAAATTTAGATGCGAACCAACAAGTGCAGGTAAAACAACTTTTAGCGGAAAAAAGCGCTAAAGCAGAAAGAAAAGATCGAAAAGATAGCAATGTAAAACCAACTGCTGCTGAAAGAGAAGCTTTTAAAACCCAAATGATTGCTGAAAAAGAGGCAAATGATGCTAAAATGAAAGGGATTTTAAATGCCGATCAATACAAAAAATGGACGTCTATTCAAGAAGAGAATAAAGACAAGGCCAAAGAGAAAATGAGAATACAAAAAAGAAAACAACTAAATACAGTATATAAAAAGAGGCTAAATCGCCTCTTTTTTGTTTCAAATTATATTATGTTTTCATTAATAGTTTCTGTTAATTAAAAGATAAATCTGACAATGTGATTAAACTTAGCAGAGTTCTTGAAGTCTAATCGATATAAACCTTTTAAAAAAAACGAATTATGAAAAAATTATTTATCGCAGCTTTATTATTCGTTGGAGTAGTAAGTTTTGCACAAGACATCAATCAGAAATCAACACGTGATCAAAAAGAAAAATTAACTCCGGAACAACGTAATGAAAAACATTTACAAAAGTTAACTTCTGAATTGAGTTTAGATAAAAAGCAACAAGAACAAGTAAAACAGCTTTTAGCAGAGAGAAGTACAAAAGCAGAAAAATTTAGAGATACTAAAAAAGATCCTAAAGTAAAACCTACTGCCGCAGAAAAAGAAGCTTTCAGAAAACAAATGGAAACTGAAAAAGCTGCAAATGATGCTAAAATGAAAGCAATTTTAAACGCCGACCAATACACAAAATGGACTGCACTTAAAAAAGATCATGAAAAGGATCATCACCGTAAAGGCGATCACAAAGGAAAAAGAGATATGAAATCTCCACAAGAACGCGATCAGGCACATTTGCAAAAGTTAACAACTGACCTAAACTTAAATGCTGATCAGCAAAAAAAGGTAAGTGAACTTTTATCTGACAGAAGTACAAAAATGGCAATGCTTAAAAAAAGCAGAGGAGATAAAAAACCTACCGACGCTGAAAAAGAAGCCATGAAAAAACAAATGGAAGAAGATCACAAAGCTAATGATGCTAAAATGAAATCTATTTTAACTGCTGAACAATACACAAAATGGACAGCGATTCAAAAAGAACATAAAGACAAAATGAAAGATCACCGAAAAGATAAAATGTAATTGAGATCAAAAAAAGAGGCTTTTTAAAAGCCTCTTTTTGTTTCTATATATTTCCTATTTTGGATTAAGAATTAAATCAATTCTTTTAATACAATCCTCATAATGGTATTTTGTTTCTGTATTTACAGGTCTTGCTTTTGCCACTATAAGAGTACTTTTTAAAGCCGTTAATTCTCCACGAACCAAAGCCTGAACATCAGATTGTGCTACATTATAATAAATAGTTGATCTGTCTGTAGGTTTAATTTCTTCGGTCATTAAAGCGCCCATTCTGTCAATATAACCACGTTGCAAATTTCTTCTATATATTGTTACATTGCCTGGCGTTGCAGCTTCTTTCCAGATTCCTTTTCGGGTATCTCTTAATAAATCCAAAGCTTTGTAAGTATCTGCACCAAGAATTTCATTATCCATTAATCGTCCAATTCGACCAATGCTTAATAAATTATTCAAATGGCGAACCTGTAAATTTCTAAACCTTTCTGAATAACCTGCAAAATCGGTATTTTTCAACGTATTTACATTTACAATCCAGGTTGGCGAAGCAAAAGCATTTGCCTGAAGCCAGTTCATCGCTTCTATTTGTTTTGCTTTTGGCACCACTTCATAAACATTTCCTGCCTGATTTGGTCTTTTCGTATTTTCATAAACACCGCCAACATTGGTGACAACATGACCTACATATCTACTCCAGACATCCAGCATTTCTTTATACAATTCGTCTAAATCAGTATAATCATTGGTAACATTACTGGTCCATTCATTTAAATGACTGGCTACATATTCCAGATTTTTCATTCCGTAAGTACTGGCTTTCATCGAATTATTTCCAATGTCTTCCGTTTGTGTTGTAGGATCAAAAGCACTGCTTTGTTTTCCGAATTTATACAACGGATTTCCAGCTTTCTCCATAATCCATTTGTCTAAAGTTGCCGTTTCATCCTGAGGAGATTTTGCATTCGGGATCACTCTGTAACCCCAATTTACCGCATATTGATCATAAGCCCCCATTTTTCGTACAAAACGGATATTTTTATCTCCGGGCTGCGCTATATAATTATAACGCGCATAATCCATTATACTTGCCGAAATTCCGTTTTGCTGCGTGAAATCACCATTTCGGTAACTTTCTACATCATAAGCGCAACTTGCACCCATATTGTGCGGAAATCCTAACGCATGTCCTACTTCGTGGGCAATTACCATACGCATCATTTCGCCCATTTCCTCATCGCCGGTTTGTAATGTTCTCGCTAATGGATTCGCAGCTCCGGTTTCTAACATATAACGGTTTCTGTAAGAACGTAAATGGTTGTGATACCAGATAACATCACTTTCGATAATTTCGCCTGTTCTAGGGTCAGAAACGCTTGGTCCAACTGCATTTCGCGTAGTACTTGCAACATAACGAATTACTGAATACCGAATATCTTCAGGGCTAAAATCAGGATCTTCCTCTTTAGTTGGCGAATCTTTTGCAATAATAGCATTTTTAAAACCTGCCGCTTCAAAAGGTTTTTGCCATTCTTCAATTCCTTGTTTAATATATTTTCGCAGCTTTTCCGGCGTTGCAGGATCTAAATAATAAACAATTGGTTTTATTGGCTCTACTAATTCTCCCCTGTTATATGCTTCAGGATCTTTAGGTTCTAATCTCCAACGGCGGATATAAGTTTTAAGGTCAGATTTTAATTCGTTGCTTCCGTAATCGTATTGACTTACTGTAAACCAACCTACTCTTGAATCTGCTAATCTTGGTTTCATAGGCACTTCCGGCAATAAAACCATCGATTGATTCATCTGGATGCTTATTGATTCTGTATCTTCAAGCATCGATGGTTTTGATGCATTGTAAGTCATATCCTGAATGACTTCGATATTCATTGGGAAACTTTTAATGGTATTAATAAAGCTTCTTGAATCGTCAAGTCCTTTTACTTTATAAGTTTCACGCATTTGTGCAGATATTCCGCTGATTGCTTTCACATCTGTATTATAAAATTTAGTCACGTCAATCACTGTATTTGCTGAATCTTTGCTAAAGGCCACGATATCAAAAGCAAATAATGTAGGGTCATAATTGTTTGATTTTACAGATATACTAATAGGCAAACTATCATTTGCAACAGCATTATATGATTTTGATTTGATGAGAATTTTATCCTGAAAACGCTGCCAAACTATTAATTGTTCGTTAGTTTCAGATCCTGCGTTTACATATCCTCCACCTAAATTAGAAGGAAGTTTAGCTAATCTGCTTACTAAAAGCATATCCTTGTTCAAGTATTTATTCGGGATTTCGAAGTAATATTTTTTATCGACTTTATGAACCTTAAAAAGTCCATCATCAGAAACAGCATCTTTAGTAATTACTTTACTATATTCTTTAATTGCAGATTCTGATTTTTTTTCTGGTGGCGCAATTACGGATTCGTCTTTTTTAGATTTTTTCTTATTCGATTGGGCAAATTGTGTAGTAGAAAACAGCATAAAAAATGCCATTGCAGTAAAAATGAAAAATTTCTTCATTTATTGTAGGTTTAATGGTTATTCAACAAACAAAAATAATTTTTATTCTAAATATATGCAGAAAATCAAACATATTAACTTTTCATTAACTAATGCAATTATGAATTTTAATCCATAAAAAAAAGGTTCAGCTAATTAAAAAAAGCTGAACCTTAAATTGAAAAATATATTTTATTTTCTAAAATTAAAATGTTTTTGAAACCTTATCAATTGCATTAATCGTAAAATCTAAATCTTCATAAGTCAATGCATCCGTAATAAACCAGGTTTCATAAGCAGATGGAGCAATATAAATTCCTTCGTTTAATAAACCATGAAAGAATTTCTTGAACGTTTCATTGTCTCCTTTTGCAGCCGTTTGAAAATCAACCACCGGATTTGCATCAAAATGTACAGAGATCATAGAACCAACTCTATTGATTGTAAAAGCAACATTATTTGCTTTTAAAACCCTATCAATTCCAGCTTCTAAATAAGCCGTTTTTTCGTCTAAACGAGTAAAAATAGCGCGATCATTATCAAGAGATTGCAACATTGCTAATCCTGCCGCCATTGCTAACGGATTTCCGGATAATGTTCCTGCCTGATAAACCGGACCAAGCGGAGCCAGATAATTCATGATTTCTTCGCGCGCAGCAAAAGCACCAACCGGTAAACCTCCGCCAATTACTTTCCCAAAAGTCACAATATCAGCATTTATATTATACAATTCCTGAACGCCACCACGAGCTAAACGGAAACCTGTCATTACCTCATCAAAAATCAATAAAATTCCGTTTGCCGTGCATAAATCTCTTAAACCTTGCAAAAATCCTTTTTGAGGCGGAATACATCCCATATTTCCTGCAACCGGTTCAATAATAATTGCTGCAATTTCATTTTTATTGGCTTCGATTAGAGTTTTTACATTCTCTAAATCATTGTATTTTGCCAGTAAAGTATCTTTTGCAGTTCCTTCTGTAACTCCCGGACTATTTGGAGATCCAAAAGTTACGGCTCCACTTCCGGCCTGAATCAAAAATGAATCTGAATGTCCGTGGTAACAACCTGCAAATTTTATTATTTTATCTCTTTTGGTAAATCCGCGAGCCAGACGAATCGCACTCATACAAGCTTCTGTACCTGAATTTACAAATCTTATTTTATCAATATTCGGAACCATCGAAACCGCTAAAGCTGCAATTTGAGTTTCCAGTTCTGTTGGCATTCCAAAAGAAGTCCCTAATTTTGCCTTTTCAATTACAGCATGAACAACAGGCTGGTACGCATGACCCAAAACCATTGGTCCCCATGAATTAATGTAATCTATTAGTTTATTTCCATCCTCATCATACAAATAAGCGCCTTTGGCACTTTTTACAAAAATAGGAGTTCCCCCAACCGCTTTAAAGGCTCTAACTGGTGAATTTACTCCTCCCGGAATTACTTTTTCTGCTTCAGCAAAAAGCTGACTACTTCTTTTATATATCATTTTTTGATTTTAGATTTTAGAGTTCTGATTTTAGATTAAAAACAGAAAACTCTATTTTAAAATTTGATTTTAGATTGATTTCAAACTGAAAACCGAGACTGAGACTGAGACTGAAAACTAAAAACCTATTTCACTTTCAATCGCTGCCCAATAGAAATTGCATTGTCTGAAAGATTATTTTTTCGTTTTAAGTCATCAACCAAAACGTTGAATTTTTTTGAAATTGAGTATAGAGTATCTCCTTGTTGTACTTCGTATAAATTGGGATCGTTTGAATTTGCATTTGAAGAACTTTTAGCCGGAGTTGAAGAATTTTTAACTGTACTTGATTTCTCAAAAGGTTTGTAATTTCTTCCCGTTACCTGACAATCATATTGATGCAGATTGTAACGCTCGATATAACTGATTAATTTATCCGGATAATTAGGATCTGTAGCATAACCCGCAGCTCTTAAACCTTTTGCCCAGGATTTATAATCGTCTTTTTCGTAAGTGAATAAAGTGGCATATCTCTTTTTTCCAACCAAAAATAAAGCGTGATCTCTATAGGATTCTGCAGCTAAAGGATATTTTCTAAAACATTCCTGAGCCGAATCATCGTCATGGCGAACACTTTCTCCAAGCCAGTCGTTATGGCATTTAATCCCGAAATGATTATTTGCTTCAATCGCTAAATCACCTCTTCCCGCGCCTGATTCTAAAATTCCCTGTGCCAGAATAATACTCGCCGGAATACCGTATTTAGTCATATTTCCCATTGCAATATCTTTAAATTGCAATACATAATTATTGATTAAATCGCTGGTGACAACAGTTTTTGAAGTCGATTGAATAACTTCTGTGGTTACATTTGTAGAAGGATAACTTTTAACAGTTGGTTTTACAGGAGTTTGCTTTTTGGTCGCTGCCACTCTTGGTTTCTGAACCGCTGCTGCTTTTCTGGTCGTCGCAATTGCTGGTTTACTGGAAGAACAACTTACTATAGTTGCCAATATTAAGAATGCTATTATTTTTTTAACCATTGCTTTTGAGTATTGGTAATTTTTTCTGCTTCAATTTTATATTCATTCCTTCAATACCCTGCAATCCGCCGGTATGAACTAATAATATCTTTGAATGTTGAGGAAAATAGTTTTTATTTATTAGATCTATAACGCCAAAAACCATCTTTCCTGTATAAATTGGATCCAAGGGTATTTTATTATCTTCAAAAAAAGCATTGATAAATTCAATTAATTCTAAATTTATCTTTCCGTAACCTCCAAAATGATAGTCAGAAATTAAATTCCAGTTATCTTTTTTTGCAAAAATACGAATTTCATCGGTTAAAAAGTCACCTTTTAACGCCGGAAACCCTAAAATTTTCTGATGTGGCAAGGCGCTGTTGATTAATCCGGAAATTGTTCCGCCCGTTCCAACCGCGCAACAAACGTAATTAAACACAGCATCTTCATCCGTCAAAATCTCTTCACAACCTTTTACCGCAAGTTCATTTGTTCCGCCTTCGGGCACTAAATAAAAGTCGCCAAACTTGTCCTTTAATTTTTCTATAAACGAAATTTCGCTTTTATTCCGATATTCCTCTCTCGTCACAAACTCAAATTCCATTCCGTTTTCCTGAGCGAATTTTAATGTTGGATTTTCATTTATTTTATCAAAAAGTTCATCGCCGCGAATAATTCCAATCGTTTTAAAACCTTGCTCTTTTCCGGCATGCGCTACCGCCGCAATATGATTTGAAAAAGCACCGCCAAAAGTTAAGAGAGTTCCTTTATTTTCAGCTTTCGCCTGAACTAAATTGTATTTTAATTTCCTTAATTTATTCCCCGAAATAAAGGGATGATTTAAGTCCTCCCGCTTTATTGTCAATGAAATGTCATTGGAAAAGTTGATATGAATTTCCTGATTCAAAATCTGTTTTATTTTAAAATTATGTAATTCAAAAAGCAAAAAAAAGATCGGTTTTTCAAATAATTTAAATTGGTTTCATTGGCGTAAGCTTCTCTTTCAAAACTTATATTCCGGTATGCCAAATCTTTGTTTTTATATTGAATTAACCGAATTAAATATTCTGAAAAATAGAAAAAATAAAACGGAAAAATCAATAATTCCAGTTGTTGCCGCAAATGAATTTTTTCATGATTGATAAAAATGGGATTCACTTTATCTCCATCATATTTTAAAATCACAAACGGAAACACGGTCATTCCGCGATATCCTTTCGGAATTAAATATTTGGCAACAATCAGAAACATTAGCTGTAAAATTTATAAATTTGTAGATAAAAATTGTTCAATTTCATTAAAATCACAATCAATTCAATTCATTTGATTTTAAGAAAACAGGAACATCAACCCAATGCAGATTTATGAAAGAGCAAAGTAATGAAAATAAATTAATCGAAGGCGAAGATTTTTACTATACGCCCGAAGGTTATAAATGCTTTACTGAAAAACACCATTTGAAACGTGGTTATTGCTGCAAAAGCGGCTGTCGCCATTGTCCTTACGGATTTGATAAAAAAACAGGCAGGATTAGGAAATAATCTAATTAGAAAATGTGGCAATTTGAAAATTAGATAATTTCTTAATTTGTCAATTTAAAAAATCAACAACTAACAATTAACCATCAATAATTATAAATGGATATTCGCTCAAGAAAATTTAGGATTAAAATCCACAAATCCTATCACAGGTCGGATATTCGTTATCCATAGTTTTTTAATTAGAAAATGTGTCAATTTGATAATTTGAATTATTTTGAAACGAATTTTGATCGATAAATATTTCGCTCCGATGGAGCTTTTGTAACGTATTTATTTGATTTTCTAAAAATATAACGCCTTTCCAAGGCTTAAAATAAGTCCGTTAGGATTGACATATTTGTGGCAAAATATTAACGAATTATAAACTCTGGAGGAGTGCTATATTTATAGCAAAATATTTATGGCAATTTAATTAACGTTATTGTTTCAGCTCCAGCAGAGCGACATAAATTAAAACACAAATTAATTAGACATTTGATTATTTGGATTCAAAAAAATCTAAAATCAACAATCTAATCCCGATAGCTATCGGGACTAAAAAAAATTAAAAAAATGACTTTCAAAGAACAAATACAACAAGGAATTCCTTCAATATTACCTCCAAAAAAAGAATACGATTTAGCGATTAATCATGCGCCTAAACGAAAAGATATTCTTTCGGCAGAAGAAAAAAAACTCGCTTTAAAAAATGCTTTGCGTTATTTTGAAGCCAAACATCACGCCGAATTAATTAAAGAATTTTCAGAAGAATTAGACACTTACGGTCGGATCTATATGTACCGTTTACGTCCGGATTACAGAATGTACGCGAGACCAATTGACGAATATCCGGGAAAATCAATACAGGCAAAAGCAATTATGCACATGATCCAGAACAATCTGGATTATGCTGTGGCACAACATCCACATGAATTAATTACTTATGGTGGAAACGGAGCCGTGTTCCAAAACTGGGCGCAATATTTATTAACGATGCAATATTTGTCTGAAATGACAAACGAGCAGACTTTAACGATGTATTCCGGACATCCTATGGGACTATTTCCTTCGCATTCTGAAGCACCAAGAGTTGTGGTTACCAACGGAATGGTGATCCCAAATTATTCTAAACCGGACGATTGGGAAAAAATGAATGCTTTGGGCGTTTCGCAATACGGACAAATGACAGCGGGAAGTTATATGTATATTGGTCCGCAAGGAATTGTACACGGAACGACAATTACGGTTTTGAATGGTTTCAGAAAAATAAAACAAAACCCTGAAGGCAATTTATTCGTAACTTCAGGTTTAGGCGGAATGTCCGGCGCGCAGCCAAAAGCGGGAAATATTGCAGGTTGTATCACGGTCTGCGCCGAAGTAAACCCAAAAATCACCAAAATTCGTCACGAACAAGGCTGGATTAATGAAATCGTAACTTCGACAGAAGAATTGGTCAAGAGAGTGACTTTGGCGAAAGCCAATAAAGAAGTCGTTTCGATTGCTTATTTAGGAAATGTGGTGGATGTTTGGGAATGTTTCGATAAAGAAAATATCAAAATTGATTTAGGATCAGATCAGACTTCGCTTCATAATCCGTGGGCTGGAGGATATTATCCAGTTGGAATTTCGTTTGAAGATGCGAACGAAATGATGGCGAATAATCCTGATTTATTCAAAGAAAAAGTTCAGGAATCTTTACGCAGACAAGCCAGAGCAATTAACAAACATACCGAAAAAGGAACGTACTTTTTTGATTACGGAAATGCATTTTTACTTGAAGCTTCCCGCGCCGGAGCAGATGTAATGGCGGAGAATAATATCGATTTTAAATATCCAAGTTACGTTCAGGATATTATGGGACCTATGTGTTTTGATTACGGTTTTGGCCCTTTTAGATGGGTTTGTACATCGGGTAAACCGGAAGATTTACAAAAAACAGATAATATTGCCAGTGCAGTTTTAGAAGAACTGGCGAAAACGGCTCCAAATGAAATTCAGCAGCAAATGCAGGATAATATCAAATGGATTAAAGGCGCACAGGAAAACAAACTGGTTGTGGGTTCTCAGGCAAGAATTCTTTACGCTGATGCGGAAGGAAGAATTAAAATTGCCGAAGCTTTTAATCAGGCAATTGCCAAAGGCGAAATTGGGACTGTTGTTTTAGGGCGCGATCATCATGACGTTTCGGGAACTGATTCGCCTTACAGAGAAACTTCTAACATCTATGACGGATCTCGTTTTACAGCCGATATGGCGATTCAAAACGTGATTGGCGACAGCTTTAGAGGAGCAACCTGGGTTTCAATTCATAACGGTGGCGGAGTTGGCTGGGGAGAGGTTATAAACGGTGGCTTTGGTATGGTTCTTGATGGTTCTAAAGAGGCCTCAAAACGTTTAGCATCAATGCTTTTTTGGGATGTTAACAACGGAATTTCAAGACGAAGCTGGGCTCGAAATGACGAAGCTATTTTTGCAATAAAAAGAGCAATGGAAGTTCAGCCTTTATTAAAAGTAACTTTACCTAATATTGTAGATGAAAATCTATTTTAGAGAAAGTTTCGTATTTATTTAAAAAACATAAATCCTTAAATATATGAAAACATTCAAATTAGTACCCGTTTTTTTGCTTTTAATATTAGCCTCCTGCAGCACTGTTAGTGTTTATTCTGATTACGATAAAAACGTAGATTTTGCACCTTATAAAACCTATGCTTTTTTTAAGCCGGGAATTGATAAGGTCGAAATTTCTGATTTGGATAAAAGAAGAATCCTGCATGCCATAGAGGAAGAAATGCAAGCCAAAGGTTTTACAAAAAGTGACAATCCTGATTTATTAGTAAATATTTTTACAAAATCAAGAGAACAAGTTAATGTAAACCAATTTAGCGCCGGTTATGGTTACGGCTGGGGTTGGGGATGGAATCCTTACATGATGTATGGCGGAAACCAAACTACAGTATCAACATCTACAGAAGGAACTTTATTCATTGATTTAATCGATGCTAAAAAGAAAGAAATGATCTGGCAAGGTGAAGGAGTTGGAACTTTAACTAAAAACATCGATAAAAAAGATGCAAAAGTAAAAGAAATTGTATCGAAAGTTTTAGCGCAATATCCTCCGGTTAAGAAATAATTTTTCGTCGCAGTTTTCAGTTTTTTAAAAAAACTAAATAAAGTTGATAAATACTTCCCAAAATAATTAATACATTTGCGATTCAAATATCTGAAATGAAAAACTTAAATATCATTATTATCTTTATTAATATTATCGCAATTCAGCGATAATGGCGAGGTATGATATAAATAAGTAAACAATATACAATTTATTAAACCTCCCAAATCGGGAGGTTTTTTTTATTTAAAAAATTTAAAATAGCCACGAATTTCACGAATGTTCACGAATTTTTTTTCCAACTTTGAGTAACTAAATTAGTGGAAATTCGTGCAATTCATGGCGAAAAACAAACATGATGAATCTATTTAACGAAGTACTTGCTGCTCAAAAGCAACTTGAAAACGTGGTTGCCGCTACTCCACTCACACAAAATTTAAATCTTTCGGACGAATTTAAATCGACTATTTTATTGAAACGGGAAGATTTACAAATTGTGCGGTCGTATAAAATCAGAGGCGCTTATAATAAGATTTCTTCATTGAACGAAAAAGAAAAAGCAATTGGAATTGTGTGTGCAAGTGCCGGAAATCATGCGCAAGGCGTGGCCTATTCCTGTCATCTTTTGCAGATAAAAGGCAAAATTTATATGCCAAAAACAACTCCGAAACAAAAAGTAAAACAAGTTCAGTTATTTGGGAAATCGTTTGTTGAAATTGTACTTACGGGAGACACTTTTGATGATGCATATGCTTCGGCAACAGCAGATGCCATCAAAAATCATAAAATCTTTATTCATCCTTTTGATGATAAAAAAGTAATTGCCGGTCAGGGAACTGTAGGACTTGAAATTCTGGAAAGCTATAAAAAACCTATAGATTATGTTTTTGTACCAATTGGCGGTGGAGGATTAGCTTCTGGTCTATCTGAGGTTTTTAAAAATTTGAGCCCAAATACTAAAATTATTGGCGTTGAACCCAAAGGCGCTCCTTCGATGAAAACTTCTATTACAGAAAATAAAAATACAGCTTTAACCACAATTGATAAATTTGTGGATGGCGCTGCCGTAAAACAAGTTGGCGATAAAACTTTTGAAATCTGCCGTCAAAATTTAGCTGATATTATTCTCGTTCCCGAAGGAAAAGTCTGCACGACAATTTTACGTTTGTACAATGAAGAAGCTATGGTTGTAGAACCTGCCGGAGCATTGACAATTGCTGCTTTAGATTTTTATAAGGAAGAAATAAAAGGAAAAACTGTCGTTTGCGTGGTTAGCGGAAGCAATAATGACATAGAAAGAACCGCCGAAATCAAGGAGCGTTCTTTACTTTACGAAGGTTTGATGCATTATTTTATGATTCAGTTTCCACAACGTCCGGGGGCTCTAAAAGAGTTTGTAAATAATATTTTAGGTCCGGATGATGACATTACTTATTTTCAGTTTGCGAAGAAAAATAGTCGTGAAGTGGGCTCTGTAGTCGTAGGTTTAGAATTGAAAAACAAAAAAGATATTAAGGCAATTAAATTGAATATGACTCAATATGGTTTTGAGTTTCATTACTTAAATGATAATCAGGATTTGTTCACGCAATTAATAGGATAAAACCAAAAAGGCTGCCTGAATTGAAATCAGACAGCCTTTTAAAATCAAAAATAAAATTACTAATTAAATTCCCGACTGTTTATTATTGCTTCAGCACTTTTTTAGAATAAGATCGTTTGCTATCATTTACTCTAACTACATAAAGTCCTTTTGGTAATTTTGAAATTTCAATTTCAGCTTCATTTCCACTTACAAAATTGATGGCTCTTTTTTGTAAACGCTGACCGTTAGCAGAGTAAATTTCTACTTCGCCTGAACCTGAATTTGGCGTATTGATTTTTAAATAATCATTTGTTGAATTGATATAAAGAGAAAAATCAGACTCAGCATTTACTTCCTCGATTGCAACTTTCTTAGCCGCCGAAGCCTCAACCTGAACCAATTGCCATTGTTGATTCAAACCTCCTGTATAGGCCCAAACCTGAAGATTTGCGCCGTTTGCTGTCGAAACATTTTCAACATCTAATGATTTTCCGCTATTTACATTGATAATTTTGTAGTAACCTCCGCCAAGACTTGTAACCGTCCACTTGAATTCATTTGAAGTTGACGCTGTTCTTTGCTGTACTTTTATTCCATCTGCAGTACTATTATTTTCGGTTGCCAAATACATTCCTGTCGATTTTACAATAATGTAATAATTGCCACTTCCGTCAGCAACAAATTTCCAGCGTTGGTTATTTCCTCCACCATTTGTAATATCATATTGCTGAATTCTGCCTCCACTTACAGTCGAATTATCTGCAACATCTAATCCTTTATTACTGTGTCTTGAAATGATATTATAATATCCGGGTAATCCCGTTGCTGGCGGTGTTCCTGCGCCCCAGGTAAATGTTACTGCTGATGATGCCGGAACAGCATAATTAAATGCTGATGATCCTGCAACAACTTTGATTGTATTTGCACCTCCGGAATTGTAAATTACAAGTGCAATCGATCCGTCAGGGTTTTTAAATCCAGCCGAAACAATACTTCCGTTTGTACTTGATGATGAAACTCTTAAAGCTCCGGGTTTTACATATTTTGAGATTTGTCCAATAATATAATACGCAACATTTTTAGTATAACTGGTACTATTATTTACCGTAATTGCGCCTAAACAAGTATTGCATCCGCCCGGAGTTCTTGGTCCAAGACTTGAATTATTTGCCGCGTTCCATTCTAAAACTGTTTTTGCCCAGTTGTTTGTACTGCCAATAACAACATTTTGCATGTGCCAGCCAAAATCTCCGCCAAAGCTTCCGCCTGATCCTGTGTATTGTTCTGTAAAATAAACGTTTTTGTTTGTTGCGTTGCGAACGGTTGACATTGCCGAAATATTTCCTAAATATAAATGGAACGCTGCGCCATCAACATAACTGCTATTGTTTAAAACATCAATAGGATATGCTGTATTGTCACAATTATGATCAAAAGCTATGATTTTTATATTCCCGTAACCTGCCGTTGCCATTTGTGGACCAAGTTGTTGATTAATAAAATTCTTTTGTTCTGTAGAATTCATTAACATACTTGGTTCATTATTTGGATTTTCAGGTTCGTTTTGAGGCGTGATTCCCCAAATCGATATTCCCTGCGCCTGCATGGCTGCAAAATACTTTACAAAATATCTTGCGTAAGCTGCATAATATTGTGTTTGTAAACTTCCGCCAACCCACGAATTATTGGTTTTCATCCATCTTGGCGCTGACCAAGGAGTTGCCAGAATTTTTATATTCGGATTAATAAGCAGAATCTTTTTTATGATCGGAATTAAATAAGTCAAATCTGGTCCGTTCAGGCTAAAGTTATTCATATTTACATCTCCCGAAGTTTCATTATAACTGTACGAAGAACTACTCAAATCTGATGCTGCAATACTAATACGAACTACATTTGCGTTTAAACCTGTTACAGGATTGTACAAATCGTTTAGTAATTGGTTTTGTTGCGTGGCAGCCATTCCGCTAATTACTTCGCAACTTCCTTCGGTTAATGTGTAACCAAATCCGTCCATAGTTTGATATGTTGTTCCTGCATTAACTGTTATAGTTGAAGCATTAGTTCCTGAATTTGCAGCAAAATTTACAGTAGATTGTTGTTGCAGCAATTTCGTTTGATCTCCGCTCGTAATCCACGGAGTAACCGTTTGAGCATTCATCTTAATAGTAGATGAAATTAAAATAATGATAAACATCATTATCTTTAAATTCATTAAATAAGGTAGTTTTTGGGTAGTTTTTTTCATTTTTATTGAGTTTTTAATAATTAAATTTTTCTTATTTTTTAAGATTAATATTATTAATTCATATCAATATTAAGATAAAATTAATTAAATCTGTATTTTCTTAACTTTACAAATACACATCATGTCAAAATTTCACCTTTACAAAAACCTATCTATTTATTTTTTAATTAGTTGATTTATAGCATTTTAAAAAATAAAAAGTTACTAAAAATCTTACGCCGAATATTTGGTCATTTTAAAATCAATGAATTTGAAACTTTAAATAACAAAACTCATCTATAAAGCTATAATTAAAAAGAAGAAATAGCAGGAAATGATAAATATCAGTAAATAAAAAGCTGGTTAAATCGTACTTTTGTAATTGATTTAAAAACGAGAAAAACATGACTCTTCAGGATATTTCTAATTTGGACGATATTAAACTTTTAGTAAATACATTTTACGATAAAGTGCAGAAAGACGATTTAATTGGTCCAATATTCAATGAAAGAATACTGGGAAGATGGCCTGAGCATTTAGAGAAAATGTATCGTTTTTGGCAGACTATCTTGTTAGAAGTGCATACTTATTCCGGAACTCCTTTTCCTCCGCACAAACACTTACCAACCAATCAATCTCATTTTGATCGTTGGATGGAAATTTTTACTTCAACTGTTGACGGGCTTTTTGTTGGAAAGTTAGCCGAAGAAGCTAAGGTTCGAGCGGCAAATATGGCGTATATGTTCAATTATAAAATTGAGTATTTTAGAAATCTTGAGAATCATTAAATTTTATTTTGCCACAAATTTTCACGAATTGTTTTTACTTGAAATTTTTAAAATTCATTATGAAAAGCTTCATTCCAAGCGTGCTTATAAATGAATATTTCTAAGTATCATTACTCTTTATCTCTATAAATTTAAAAAAATAGTTCTTTTGAAAAGGTGAGCCCTAGCCCTGATGGAAGCGGCATCCTTTTTGTTTTTTCTTTAAAAGAATTAATAAAAAGCAAAAATAGGCAAAACGGTGAAAACCGTTACTATAAAGTGGTTTATATAATTGTGGTCTAAAGTTGGAAGGCTGTGTACTTTAGTTTTTGGGATTGAAATGACAAGGTTAAGTTACTAAATCGTTACTGATTACGATTTAACGTAGTAATTTTAAATGGCTATATTTCAGTTGTTTGCGTTATTTTTCATATTTACTTGTAACTCAATGAAAGTTAATTTTAAACATTAAATTTTTGAGTTATGGAGAAGACAAAAAAGTCCACGTTCAAACTACTTTTCTACCTAAAGAAAAATGAACCGAAGAAGAATGGAACAGTTGCAATTATGGGGCGTATTACCATTGACGGTAAACCAGCCTGTTTCAGTACCAAATTAGAGATAAATTCTAATACCTGGGATTTAAAACACGGTAGGCTTTTGGGCAAGAGTGCCCAAGCATTGGCAATCAACATTAAACTAGATAAAATTAGATTACGTATAGACCATCATTATGATGAAATCCTTAAAGAGGAAGGTTTCGTTACGGCACAAAAATTAAAAATGGCCTTTTTTGGGATAGGTGTTATGACTGATACTATACTCACTGTTTTTGCAGACCACAATGGAGACTTTAAAAAAATGGTTGATAAAGAACAGCGTTCTACAAGCACTTATAGGAAATATGATATTGTTTATAGACACTTAAGTGAGTTTATCCAACTGCGATATTACAGACCCGATATGGCTTTTAGAGAACTTACACCAGATTTTATTCGTGAGTTCGACTTCTTTCTGCGTATAGATAAGGAATGTACACATAATACGCTATGTGTTTATACAATGCCAGTAATCCGAATGGTAGAGCTTGCTATTAAGAAAGGACTAATCAGAAAAAATCCTTTCGAAGATTACGAGATTACGATGAATGAGAAAGACCGTGGCTATCTGCTTAAAGAAGATGTTGAGAAGATTTTGGTTCATAATGCAAATAAAAGGTTTGAGTTAGTCCGGGATTTATTTGTGTTCAGTTGCTTTACTGGTTTATCGTACGCAGATATTAAGAAGTTAAAACGAAGCAATATCCAGTCATTCTTTGACGGTCATCAATGGATTATCAGCAGACGTAAAAAAACAGATAATGCATCAAATGTCCGCTTGCTTGAAATACCTAAAAGAATAATTGAGAAATATGTGGGTGTTATGCGGAATGAACTTGTTTTTCCGACACCTTCTAATCCTACCTGCAATACCCACATCCGTAAGATTATTGAACAGGCAGAGATTTTTTCTGAAAATAAAATCGGCTTCCATACAGCCAGACATACTTTCGGTACTATGTTCCTAACAGAAGGAGTTCCTCTTGAAAGTCTTAGTAAAATGATGGGGCATAAAAACATTTCCACAACACAGATTTATGCAAAAATTACCAGTCAGAAAATCAGTAAGGATATGGATTTGGTGTCAGGTAAATTTAATTCTATGGAGCTTACATTTATAGCTGCAGAAAAAGAACTTACTCTTTAATAATTTTATAGTCTTTTAGGAGAGATTTTAGAAGCAGAACTTAAAGGTTCTGCTTTTTTATGCCCACACTTTTTATACCCAAAGCACATTTATCTCCTTTCCTCATTCCCTTTCAATAAAAGAGCTTTGGCTGAAAAATACTGAAAAGCATATCGGAAAATTCAGAACAAATCCCCACAATATTTTCCAATATCCTTTTGGTGGCTTTCTTAGCCACATACCTAAAAACGTTTAAAAATTCTGATGGATAAATGCCCATTTTCTAATCACATAGACCATTTCCCAAATGCCTTTTCCATTGGCTTCCACATACGCTTTTATCCAAGAAGCCAGTATGCTGTTTTGTCCCATTTCAAGAGCAAAGGTATTTACGTGTTCTTAACGCAGGAACAAGGTCAAGCCCTTCGGGTTTGCAAAAAAATCTCCACCTATTCAGGTTGTATTTTTTTGACAAAACCTTGTTCCTCCTAAACACGAACCTTTTATGCTCGTGAAACGAAACAAAGCATACTCCGGCTCTTTAGACGAATAAAAAAAATGTCAGAAATGAAAAAATATAGCATTGGAAACGGTAAAAAAGTGAAACGAAACTTCAGCACCACCTCTCATTGCCGAATAAATTAAATCAAAAAAAATCAAACAGAAATTTCACAACGTAAAAATCAAAAATTATGAACATCACAGGAAGACTGACAAAGTTATGTAAAGCTTTACATAATGCTGTTTATGGCATATATGGGTAAAAAAAAAGCAGTACCTTTTGAGTACTGCTTTGTAATTACTGTTTTAATTTGGTTAAAGGTATGAGTAAAGAGCGTAAATTAATTCGATAAGTGCATTTTTAGAGTCTGTCCAAAAGAGGTCTTTGGTAGATTCTCCATTTTGAAAAATTGGGTATTGGTTTTCATCACGATTTATTTTATTCAAAAAAAAGGCATACAAAATCTGTATGCCTTTTGCTATCTATATATAAAAATTAATGATTATTCAGTATAATAATAGATTCAATTCGTCCCATTAAAGCTGTAGGCAATTCATTTTTTTGAATAGGTAATACACCGAATAATTATTAAATTTTTACAAAACTGATATTGAAAAAGTAACTTCAAAATCAGTTGAGCCAGCCGCATTGGTTATATCACCAGCTGCAACATTAACCCCACTTTTATTAGGTTCGTGTCTTAAAGTAATTGTTAAATTTCCAGAAGCCACTTCGGTAGTAGTAAAAACAGATTGTAACCCTACTGGTTTTCCATTTTTATCAAAATTATTAGAGGCTGTTGCGTAAGTAAAAGCATTCAATGTCCCTGTCTTTTGATAGAAAAGTTGGTGATCAACTCCTTCCTCAATAATTTCGGTTGTTATATCTTCAGCAGGATTTACCGATTCATTCTTAACAGTAACGGCGCCATTGTATGTTTTGTTTTTTGCAAAAGGACCAGAAACAGTGGTCACTGGAGCATTTGGGCCATCGCCATCTAAATCTCGATACAGTAAAGTAATAGCAGTTCCTCCACCTACAGGGGTGTAACTAGCAGTAACAGTCGTGATTACCTCTTCCTCATTTACCGGTTCAGGTTCATTTTCGTCATCTTTACTACAAGAGGAGAACGTAAGTGCTGCGATAAGGGCAATTGCTCCCATTTTTAAATGTTTGCTTGCAGGTTTGTTGAATTGTTGTTTTGTTGATTTCATTTTGTTTGTGTTTAAATTAAATTGATACATGTTAAAATTGATTTGCATTATATAAAGTTTTTAATAATTGAATTTGAGCTGAATCTGAAAACTTCTACCGATATCATCCGCAAAAAAACGTTGACGGTTTAAATAATCTCGATAGGAAACGTTTAAAATATTTTGAATTGCAAACACTACTGTTGTAGTCGCTTTTGCGAAAGTTTGGATTTTCATTTCCGAATAAAAATGCAATAAATGATAGGCTGGCGGCGGTGTACTTACATCTACTACAACGGATACAAAAGCGCCGTCTTGTATAATGTTAGTATTAAAATTATTGTCCGGATATTGATTTTGTTTGAATACTATTTCACTTTTTAATTCCAGAATAAGGTCTTTCCATTCTTTTTTAGAAAAACGAATTTTGTTATTGATGTTCAATGGAGGCATATCAATTAAGGGTTCATTATTACTACTATCTTCTCCATTTACATATCCTAATGAAAAAAGATGCTGCCATTGCTTGGTAATGTCCCAATGCGTTTGAACGTCTACGCCAATTAATCGGGCATTGGTTTGGTGGTATTCCCAAACAGGGAAGGCACCGCGAATGGTTGTTTCAAAACCAACAGGTTTTAAAAAAATATAATCACGAATGCTATTGATGTACGGATTTACATCAATAGAAAAACGATTGTATTTTTTCTGAATAGTTACAGACAACTTAGTCGATTGTTCTTTGTTTAGATTCAAATCCCCCAACTCAATTACGCCAGTCGAATGATGCAACCCATCGCTAAAAAGTTCTGAGGGATTTGGGTTTCTGGATGCGATACTGATATTAGTGAACAACTGCAAATTATCGTCAAATTCTTTATGAAAACCAATACTGACCGAAATATTATGATACGTAAAACTTGGTTTTGTAAGCCATTGTGTCCCATAATCACCTACTATAAAATCTGAAAATTCTGAATCATAACCTCTTTCTTCCCACCTTGATTTTTGATAAAATTTAGTAGCATCGATTTTAGAAAAGTCATATCGCAACCCACTATCCATTGTAAAAGTATTCGAAAAATGATGACTTGCTATGGCGTAAACACCTAAATCTATTTTATCATAATTTGGAATTAAAGGCCGAATTCCAGTTGCGGGATTGGCATAATTATTTTGTGTCATTGCTCGAATACCCGATTTAAAATTCCAATCGTGTTCGTTTTTGGTATAATCAATGCTTAAAGAATTGGTTTTTAAATTCAAGTCTAAAGCGGCTAAATTGTTATAATTACCGCGACGTACATCATATTCTAATCTCTTATTCTGTTGAAAATCATATTGGAATGATATAAATTCTAATTCATTGAAATAGTAATTGAAGTTGAATTTAGCAATCTGATGTTCAACATCTTGCTTAGGATTTTTAATCGTATAGGTAAAATCATTGACTATTGAAGGTACTTTGTCCGTTATAGAGTGGTACAAATCATTTACATTTCCGGTATGCGATGCGCTCAAGATTCCAATTAAAGACTTGTAGTAACTATAAAAAACAGCGGTGTTGTATTTTTTTGCAGTGTATTTGATATCTCCCGTAAAATTGGCATTTCGGTTTCCAGTATTCGATAACACATAATCGGGAGCTTCTTTATCGCCCATGTATTTGAAAGTGCCCAATGCATTCCAACTAAAACCGAGATTATTTCCTTTGTGAATGCTTGAAGTTACAGAACCGCCTTTTCCATTTGTATCATAGTTGATGATTGTTTTGCCAAATAAAGTATCTTTTTTTACGTTGAAAGGCTCTAAAATGACTAAGCCACCAATAGCATCTCCACTGTATTGTAAGCCCGAAGATCCTTTAATTACAGTGATTTTTGCAGCTGCATTCACATCAATATTAGGTGCGTGTTCCGATCCCCATTCTTGATCTTCTAATTTTACATTGTTGTTAATGACAGGAACTCTGCTCCCATACAAACCGTTTATTATAGGTTTTACAACTGCATTACCCGTTTTTAGGCTTGAAACTCCTGCAATTTCTTTCAAAGCATCGCCCAGTGTTTGATTGCTGTATTTTTCAATCGTTTCGGTTTTTAGTTGTTGTTCTGCAACCGATTTAGTACTGTTATTGGCTTTTTGCTGAATTATAACTTCTTGAAGCAAGGTTGTATTTGGTTTCAATTTAAAATCAAGTTTTAAATTGCTTTTGAGATCAACAATAGTATCAATGGGTTGATATCCAATAAAGGATACATTGATTTTTATAGTGCCAAAAGGTAAACTAGCAGCACTGTAATTGCCTGAGTCATCACTGCGAATGATTTTTTCATCAATATGAATATGGATACCAGAGAAGCTAATTGGCTCTTGGCATATTATTTTTCCGCTTATTGAATTTTGCGAATACATGCTATTGCAAAAAAGAATAAGACAGAAAAACACGAATTTTTTCTTCAACATTAGTATAATTTAAAATATTTAAAAGCGGATCATTCTATGATTTAGAATGATTTGTTTTTTAGCATTTTAAAATATCGGAGGTGCCCGAAGTGAAAAAAGACATCCTTTAAAAAATGAAGATTTTTTTTTGAAGTGAAATAAAGGTAAATATGCTACAAGGCTGTTTTTATTGAGTTGAAATTCATAAAAATCAGTAGTAGTAAATGAGCTAAAGCTAAAATCACAGGTAAAACATTTTTCAGCAATGCTGTGGCTGTGTGTTACTTGGGTTTCATTTTTAGAATAATTATGATGGCAAGTTTTTTTGGCAAGTTTTTCAGAATGATGTTCATAAGAATGTATCGACTGTAACAGTATTGAGAACAATACCGCCATTGACAGAAGAACACTGATTATGATATGCTTTTTTTTCATTCTTGAAATGGCTAAAATTAATTAGCTTAATAGTAAATTGCTATTTAATTAATGCAATTGTGTTGCAAATATAGCTGACTTATCCATAAATACAACATTGTTGCGTTATTTATTTTGATAAAGAATTGCATAATTAATAATTACGAATTTAGAGAGAACCCAGAGGATCAGGTTTTAAATCTTTCTGAGTAAAATAGTTTTTTTTCGTCCTTCTACTGCAAGGCTTTTTTAGACTTGTAGTTGTTCTCATTTAAAAAAATAACCCGCCTTAAAAACGGGTTATCCACCTACAATCAACCAAACTCCAGGATTTACAAAAAATGCAAAAATATTAAAAACAACATTCAATTATAAATCATAAAACACCGCTGTGCTTTCGTTTGCGCTAATTTGTTTTGGAATCGGAAATAGATCCGTACTTGGAAAAAAACCATCTTGCAAATCCATAATGTCATCGGGTGCACAAAGGCATAACTCTAGTTGACTGCGAATTTCGGCTTCATTCATTTTGATGCCAATAAGAACCAATTCGTTCAATCGATCGCCAAAATTAACATCCCAACGTTCTTCAATTACTTCTTGAAAATCTACAAAATTTTGAAATTTAATGCGTTCCCCAAAAGACATACTTGCCCACCAAACGCCTGCACCTTCGGCCTTCATCGAACCACCTGCCTGACTCCAATTAATGGCTTCGGCTGGGCGGGAAGCAATCCAAAATAATCCCTTACTTCTAATAACAGTTTGCGGAAAAGCATCGGTAATAAACTCATAAAATCGCTTGGGATGAAAAGGGCGATGGTCTCTAAACACAAAACTTGTTATGCCGTACTCTTCGGTTTCGGGAGTGTGTTCGCCCTCTAATTCTCGCATCCAACCTGCAGAGGCTTCGGCTTCTTCAAAATTAAAAAGGCCTGTATTGATGATGGCTTTCAAATCTACTTTTCCGTATTCGGAAGTTAAAATTTCGGCCAGTGGATTCAATTTTTTAATCGAAGCTTTTAAAATATCGAGTTCCGATTTTGTGATTAAATCCGTTTTATTCAAAATGATTACATTCGCAAATTCTACTTGATCTACCAATAAATTGACAATCGTTCGACTGTCATTTTCGATATTAGTAGCCTTTATGTCTTCAAGCGTTTTGGCCGAACCAAAATCTTTAAAAAAGTTAAACCCATCGACCACCGTAACCATTGTATCCACATAGCTAAAACGGGACAAATCAATATTTTCATCTTCGTTGACAAACGAAAAAGTTTGTGCCACAGGAATGGGTTCGCTAATTCCGGTACTTTCGATTAGTAAATAATCAAAACGATTTTCTTTGGCAAGTTTTTCGACTTCTATCATCAAATCTTCACGCAAAGTGCAACAAATACAGCCGTTACTCATTTCGACCAATTTTTCTTCGGTACGTGAAAGTGTCATTTCGTTTTTGACTAATTGGGCATCAATGTTTACTTCGCTCATATCATTGACAATTACGGCCACTTTCAAACCTTCTTTATTGTGAAGAATGTGGTTGAGCAAAGTAGTTTTTCCTGCACCAAGGAATCCTGATAGTACAGTTACGGGGAGTTTTTTCATTATTTTAGGTATTAAATTGTGGTGTTTTCGAAACTATTTTTTTGTTTTTTGATAGCATTTTAAAATAAATAGTTCTTGTATCGATTTTGAAACTGTCATAAAAAACACCCTCTTTTATATCCAACTTTTGTATAATTGGAGTCAATTTCAAGAAACGAAGCATTTTGTATTCTTCATCGACGGTATAAACTTCAAAAGCAGTTTCGACAGAGCGACCATTTCCTGATTTCATCATTCTAATGATGTCTTTTGGGACATTTTGACTTGATGAAATTAATGAATGTAGCAGAAGCGAAAGGATGAGGAGTGTTTTCATTTGAAATGAATTTTTATTAATGCAATTTTGTTGCAAATATAAAACAATATTCAAATAACGCAACTATGTTGCGTTAAATTAAAATTGTTTCAGGAAACTAATTTTTGCGATAGTTTGATCCTGTTTAAAATCATTGGTTTTGTTTTCATTAAAAACCAAATACACAAAAGATTGTGGTTTATATTCCCAACTTAATCTTGAATTCCATCGGCTGCGATTATCAACAGTATTATACTGATAGAAAACATTGAGTTGCAAACGAGGATTCAACGCCAAACGAATATTTGGAGTAACTAATCTGGTAGTCAAATCTTGTTTATCAATTCCTAAACCGACAATTTCATTTTGTTCATAACTCAACGTTGTAGCAAAATACGGAATTGGCGCATATCGAATTCCTGCAACATAAGTTGTATTTTTTCCGTTATAAAATCCACCATAAGTAAAATCGGCAGTTATGGATAATTTACTGCTTTGATCAGAACGATAATTGAAGTTTACAGCCTGATATTTGTAATTTCCTGCTTGAATTTCGATTCCCAATGGACTAAAATTTTCGGTAAGTGTTTGCCAATTGAGCTGATAAGTACCTACAATTTTACTGCCATTATTGAATTGAAAAAAAATGGGGTAAATTCCAATGTAACCTTCTTGAAGTTTAAAATCATTTCGATTCTGATAGAAATCAAAACTAACTCCTGGTTCCCAACTGCGAATAAATTTTGGAAACCACGATAATTTTCTTTTGTTTAAATAAACATCCAAGTAATTTTTAAAAAAATCATTACGGCTCACAAATCCGAGTTGCGGATTGTATTTTTCAGAAATCAAACCCGTATTCCAAACCAATCCCATATCGTTAGAAGTGTAATTTAAACTCGTGTTTGCTGCATAACCATCATCTTTGTTTTCTCCATTGGTTTTTGTCCCACTTATGCTGAAATCAATATTTAGGTTGTCCGTTATTCTGTTAAACCCTGTAATTGTTGCCGATGAATTGGAAAATGAATTTATAACACCATTAGTTTCACTGTATTTATTGGTTACTAAAAATCCTAAATTGTTTTGTTTTCCATAATTTTTTTTAAATAGTAATACCGAATTACTAGATGCTTGCGCCCTTTCAGTCTCTTGCTGATGTACGTAAATTGCTCCTAAACTATAGCTATTAGTTTTTTGTGTAAATCGAGCACCTGCATCAATGGGGATTGGATTTCCGAAATCATCTAATCCAATTTTTCGACTAAAAAACGGGATATAAATATTCTGATTTCCTGCCGTAAACAAACCGGCATTTTCTAAAAAAAATTGTCTTCTTTCTGGGAAAAAAACCGAAAACCGGCTTAAATTATTTACTTGCCTATCAGCATCAGCTTGAGCAAAATCAGTGTTAAATGTCAAATCGAGCGTGCTTTGGGCATTTGGACTCCATTTTATTTCTCCCCCAAATTTGGTTTTATATTCACTTTCGGATGGATTTCCGTTTTGCGTATTGCGATCTATTTGTGAAATCAAGTATGGATTTATTTGAATGTTGGTATTTGATTTTGGCGGTTCAATTCCTTTTAGCTCTACTGCATAATTCATCCTGTAGGTATCAAAACTTCTAGGAAAACCGGGGTATGCTGTAGTTTCATTTTCACGACGGGCAACTCTAACAAAATTGATTCCCCAACTAATAGTATCTTTTACATTTTTAGGATAGCGTAACGTTTTCCAGGGAATTGCTATTTCGCAAGACCATCCATTTTCGTTGATAACACTTCGGGTTTGCCATAACGCATCCCAATCAACATCATAAACATTATCATCAAATACTTGTAAATCTCGTTGGGCACTATATGGGTTAGTCTGGAATGCGGTTGCATTTCTCTTATTGTTATAGGTGTCAAGTGCAATACCAAAAAGATCGTTTTGATAATAATCAAAATCTCTTCTGAAATCCTGTACCCGAACTCCTTTTCTTCCTAAACTATCCAAACAAATAGCACCTATATAAAGGTTTTGTTTGTCATAAAGTATTTTTACAATGGTTTTAAATTTTGGTTTTTCGCCTTGGTTGGGTTCTACTTGTATAAAATTTGAAATTGCAGGAGCTTCTTCCCAATCACTTTCCGAAAGGTTCCCATCTATTTTTATAGCTGTATTCGTTTTTTTGGTATAAATCGATATTTGTTTTGTATCCTGTTTTACAGTGTCTTTTGTTATTATTTGAGCAAATGCATTTGTAGATAAAACAAGTAATACATTGATAAATAGTGTTTTCATTTCTGTTTTATGGTTTGTGTCTGTATATTTTATTTCGTTTGAAAAATTTTTCAAAAATAGGTTTTTATTAATTAACGCAACAATATTGCTTTATAAAATATTTTTCTATATTTGCAACATTATTGCATTAGTATAAAAATGAATAATTATACTTTTCAGATGCTCAAACTATAAAACTGTTTCTATATGGCTGTATTACAAGCAAAAAAATTAAGCAAAGTTTACAATGGTATTTATGCCTTAAAAGATTTGAATTTATCTATTGAAAAAGGCGAAATATTTTGTCTATTGGGTCAGAATGGGGCTGGTAAAACGACAACAATCAATTTGTTTTTAGGGTTCATAAATGCAACAAGTGGTGTGGCAAGCATTGATGATGAAGAGGTAAAACCAAATGACACTGCTACAAAAAAAAACGTAGCTTATATCCCCGAAGTAGTTCAGCTCTACGGTAGCTTAACTGGAATAGAAAATTTAGCTTTTTTTAGTCGTTTGGCAGGTTTTAATTATTCAGATGAAGAGTTAAGTAGTTTTTTAACTAGGGCCAATCTGCAAATTGCTTCTCATAATTTAAAATTAGGCAACTATTCAAAAGGGATGAGGCAAAAAGTAGGCATTGCCATTGCTATCGCCAAAGAAGCAAAAGTTATTTTGATGGACGAACCAACCTCCGGACTTGATCCCAAAGCCACTGCCGAGTTTACCAAAATATGCAAAGAATTAGCCGCCGATGGTAAGACCATTTTTATGACCACGCACGATATTTTTAATGCTGTAAATGTGGGAACTAAAATTGGTATTATGAAAGAAGGAACATTGATTCATACTCTAAGTACAAGTGATATAAATGCCAATGAATTACAAAAATTGTATTTGGAAACCATCTAAAAATCAATTTTTGAATCTCCTTTTTCGAAGAATGAACTATGAAAATATATACAATTATAATAGGATTTTGCTTTTTATGTTCAAACGTATTTTCCCAAACAGATACTTTAAAAACAAAACCGAAAGAAACGACACATATTTTGAAAGCTGTAGAAATAACAGCTAGCAAAAGCAAAATCATTAAGCAACAGCCTGTTAATGTTTCTGTCATTGAGGCAAAACCATTTTATAATACTAATGTCACAGGATTAGATCTAATGAGGCAGGTTTCTGGAATAAAAATAAAACAAGACGGAGGTTTTGGAGCAAAAACGGAGATTTTTATTAATGGCAGTACAGGAAAACAGATTAAATATTTTATTGACGGTCTGCCACAGGATAATATGGGCGAAACGCAATTACTGAACATTTATCCTGTAGAACAAATGGAACGAATAGAAGTTTATAAAGGGGTTCTGCCTGTAGATTTGGGTGCAGATGCCCTCGGTGCCGCAATCAATATCATAACCCGAAAAGAAAAAGAAGACTATTATGATGCGTCCTATTCCATAGGGTCATTTAATACACACCGACTGAATTTTTCGGCAAAAAAACAGCTGTCCAATCACTTTTTTGCTGCCATACAAGCCAATGCCAATTATGCACAAAATGATTACCGGATTGATGCCGATGTGCCTAACGAATTTGGTAATAATGAGAAAAAAAATGTAAAACGATTTCACGATTTATACAAGAATTATAACCTAAAAGTACAAACGGGAGTTACCGATATTCGTTTTGCAGACCAATTGAATTTGAGCATTATACAAACAGGAACTTATGACGAAATACAAAACAACTTAACACAAACACAGCCTTACGGACAAGCATTTTACAAAGAAAATCTATTGAGTGGAATTCTTAAATACCAAAAAAATAATATTTTCAAAAACATTCATCTTTCGGGATTGCTGTCTTACAACAAATTGAACGGACTTTTTACAGATACATCCCAAAATGTGTACAATTGGGAAGGCGTTGTTGTTGATAAAAAAATGGGCGGTGGCGAAATTTCTTCTTCGGGCAATTTATTAAACATTTACACCAATGTTTTTAACGGGAAGATCACAAGTACGTATGCAGTTGCTCCCAATTTTAAATTCGTTTTTAGCAACACCCTGCAAGATTATAAACGAACAGGGAAGGATACTGTGGCTCAAAAATTTTATGGGGGAATTGATTATTTTGGTACTCCTTCTGCGATGTTGAAAAATATAGCCGGATTAGGATTTGAAGGAAATCTATTTAAATCAAGATTGAAATTTTCAACAGCTTTTAAAGATTATTATGCGAATCTTTCAGGATATACCATAGAGTGGACAACTCAAACAATAATTAAGCAATCACTTCACGCCACAGCCTACAACCTAGCATTAGCCTACAATCTCAATGACAATGCTCAAATTAAAACCTCCTATGAACATGCTGCACGCCTACCCGAAGTAGAGGAAGCTTTTGGAGATTTAATGTTGATAAAAGCCAATCCAAATATAAATATTGAGACAAGCGAAAACATAAATGTGAATTTCTTGTATAATTCCAATAAAATTGAAACCGAGGTAAGTGGTTTTTACAGAGACGTTGACAATATTATTTATCTGCGTACCTCTCAATTTAGCGGTCAGTATCAAAATCTTTTGAGTGCAAGGGTATTGGGTGCAGAGGGCAGTATAAAATATATTCCTGTTGACGATATACATTTAAACGCCAACATTACTTATCAGGATTTAAGAAACCAATCTGTTATAGAGAATAGCGGTATAAATAACGAACGCTATAAAAACGCAAGGCTTCCAAACATCCCTTATCTTTTTGCAAATGCAGGAATTTTGTATAAAAATGAATCGCTGTTTAACAAAAAAAATCCCCTGCACGTTTGGCTCAATGCGACTTACACCCACGAATACTTCCTGTATTGGGAAGTGGATGGAGCCAAAGAATTAAAAAACAGAATCCCCACACAGTTTTTACAAAATACAGGAGTTTCATACGCCATTGCAGATAAAGGACTCTCGTTTTCCTTTGAAGTAACCAACTTGACTAACTCAAAAACCTACGACAACTTTAAAGTACAATTGCCTGGAAGAGCATTCAGTTTTAAAATACGAATCTATAAATCTAATACTAAACAAAAATGAAAATGAAAAATTTATCAATGCTTCTTGTAACCGCTGTTGCATTAGTTAGTCTATCCTCTTGTGAAAAAGACTCAGAACCGGCAAATCCAAATAAAGTAAATTATGCGCTATCCACAACGGGTGGAACAGGTTCCAACCAAACCACCTATTTATTTGGAACCAATGAGTTTCCTACTGGAACGTTGGGTACTTCAATGGCAGCCGAGTTGGCCAGTTCAGGAATGATGTACAAATACGGTTCCGATGTATATATATCAACATTTGGCGCACCAGCTACTTTGCGAAAGTTTGTTTTTGATGAAAGTGGTAAACCTAAAGAAATAGCCAATTTTTCTGTACCAGGTCTAAAAACTTTTGGAGCAGTAGAATTTGTAAGTGCTACCGAAGCTTATGCGACTCCGGTTGGTGTTGCTGGTGTACCCAAATTAATAAAATTTAATCCAACCAATATGCAGATAATCACAACCATTGATTTAACTGGCTTGCAAAAAACAGATGCAACCGATGTTTTTTATCAGGGTATGGTTATTCGAGACAATTTTATTTATATAGGTATTAATTATCAAGGTGCAGGCTTTATAAACCTAGAAGACAAAGTTTTTGTGGGTATCATTAATCGTACAACTAATAAAGTCGAAAAATTAATTGAAGATGATCGTAGTAGTGAGATGTGGGTTGGAGGAACAACATCATCGTTTATAGCCAATTCATTAATTAAAGACGCCAACAATGATATTTACGTGGCTGGATTTGCAAACAATGGGAAACCGAGTGGAGTGGTAAGAATCAAGAGTGGCACAACTGAATTTGATCCAACGTATTTCTTCAATCTTGATACAGCAACGGGAAAACCTTGTGCGGGATTATTTCATTTCGATAACGGAATGACTTTTACAGTCCGTTATTCCGACGAAGCAGCTTACCCATTTGATTTTTCAAATGACAAGCCTGCTGCCACAGCAGAAATTTATAAAATAGATTTGGCAACCAAAACTACTTCAGGAAATATTTCATCAACATTGCCAAAAATATTTGGTAGCCCTGCATTTATGACCAAATGGGATAATGATAAAATCTATTTTAATGTTCCGGCAGCAAATAATAATTCTGTTTATTCGTATAAAATTAATGGAGGTGCAGTTGCCAAAGAATTTGATTTAAGCTCAGGAGTTTGTAATGGTTTTACAAAAATTAACTAACACACAATTGTAGAGTAATTGGAAATAAAAACAATTAAATAGTGAAAAAAAAATGAAAAACTTAATTTATAGAGTAAATAAAATAGCACAAATAGTCTGTGTGTCATTACTAACAATAGTAATGTCGTGTGGTGTTGAAGAGGCAAGTATTGAGAAAGATTCATCTCAATATTCTTCAAATAATAATATGGCGAATCAGGTTGAATTCGGTAAAATTCTAGCAATAGCTGTAGAAGATGTTAATGTTAGAAATTTTATTAAAGAAGAAGCAAGTGTTCAATTTGATAATGACTATGACATACTTGTAGCTTTAGTAAAGAATAAGCAAGTTTATAATGGTAAAACTTTTCTGGAAATACTGAGTAAGTATGACCCTGAAAACAAACTTGATAAAATTTTAGAAGAATCTCCGCTTTTAACAATTTTTGTTCCTGATCTACAAAAATTCTCAATTATTAATTGGGATATTAATAAAGATGCAATTCCGTTAGTTGCCATTAGAAATGTGAATGATAAAAAAAGCACGATTGCCTTTTATGATAGTAAAGGCAATAAAAATAATGTACGATTTGATAAGGAACCCGATTTTCCAGTTTTAGTAATAAAGGAAAACGAAAGAGTTGTTAATAAGGATAATGCAACTGCCAAAAATGCTATTAGTAATGTTGGAGGTAAAATCAAAAGCGGAAAGGTTAATTTTGAGTTTATAAGCGAATCATTTAATCCCTCCATTGAAAATGAAGTAAAACCGAAAGGTATGAATGCTAGAACAACTATAAAAGGAGAAGGGGTTGATGCTAAGGTCTGGGACGCATACAAGTTTTCTACTCTTAATAGTAATTGTCCAACTTGTTATCATAGAGATTATATATATTATGATATAAATCAGTACTTAGGAAAACTAGAAGGGCCTCTTAATTCTACATACGAGGAAGCAATTACAGCAATTAAATTTAATACTGTTCAAGGTATTCAAGCAGCAACAGACGATTGGATGGAGGGTAACTTAGAACTATACATATACATATTTTTTTCAGGTTCATCTTCATCAGGTGAATTGGATAAGTTATTAAAAGTGGTAAACATCCCTAGAAGTTCGTTAAGTACTAATAATGTAACTCAAGAATACAAATTCAATCCTCCAATAAATATTGTAACTTGGAATATGCAAAAATATGGAGATAGATGGAAGTTTTGGGTTTATGAAAATGATCCATCAGGTACAGTATCTCAAACGATTTCACACAGCACCACAAGAGGAGTAAACTATAAGGCATCTGCTTCAGGGGATTTATTCGGTCTGATTAAATTAGGAGGTGAATTTGGAGGTAGTACAACGACTACAAATAGCAGTTCAACAACAGTTACATATACTACAGGTTCAGATAATTTAGGAGAAGCTATTTTAGAGTGGACTGATCCAATTGTAACTGGATTTAAGTTTATACCATTTAATGGTGGAGGAGGAGAAAGACCTGTGCCATCAACCACGTACGAAGAAAATACGGGATCAGTTCTATTATCTATTGAAACCGTAAAGAAATAACTGTGTCTAATTTTTTATGTTAAATGGAAAATACCAAATACTTTTCACAAAAACAATAAAGATAATTCCCTTTAAAAATCGTAACTAATTGATAATATAATAAGCAATGATATCTAATTTAATACAAAATGAATGGTTACAATGGCGACGAAATAGCCAAGTAAGATGGCTTACGCTGTTTTTGATACTCATTAGTCTCATTGCCCTTGTGCATCAGTTAAGCTATCAATCGCATTTGTTGGATACACGATTAAAAGCACAAGAAGATTCCAGAAAAGAGTGGCTTTCGCAGGAACTAAAGCATCCTCATATGGCTGCCCATTTTGGTAATTATGCCTATAAAAAACCCACGTCGCTACAATGTCTGGATCCAGGTTTAACCATATACACGGGAACATCCGTGTATATGGAACCGCATAGGCAAAATGATTTTTTGTTTAGCAAAAGCCAAGAAAGCGATACGGGATTGCGATTTGGCTGGTTAAGTCCTGCGCTAATCTGTCAATTGATTTTGCCTTTGTTCATCATTTTATTTACTTTCAATAGCGTAAACGGAGAGTTTGAGAAAGGGACATTGCAATTGCTTTTGGCTCAGGGAGTATCCTTTAGAAAAGTACTTTTCTCGAAAATGTTGGCAACTTTTATCCTTTTCGCAAGTTTTCTTATTCCTTATTTCCTGCTTACCGCAATCCTTTCTTATATATTGTTTGATGGAGACTTAAATCTGGGATCACTGCTATATCTCCTTGTGATTTATTCTATTTATTGCATTATTTGGTGTTTGTTGGGGGTTTTGGTTTCGGCACATATAAAAAAAATTGGAACTTCTATTGCCTTTTTGTTACTCATTTGGATGTTTACCAACATTATTATGCCTAGAATGTCGGCCAATTTAGCCGAAAATATTTATCCATTAATTACTAATTATGAATTAAAAAAAGGAATAAAGGAATCGATAGACAATGGTCTGGACGGACACGACCCCAAAAGTGACAGAGCCTTAAAAATTGAAAAGGATTTATTAGTAAAGTATAAAGTAGATAGTGTGCAGCAATTGCCATTTAATTTTGAAGGGTTTATTATGCAGCAAAGTGAAGATTACTCTAGTAAAGCTTACGATTTACATTTCAAAAAAATATTTTCGACCCTGGAAAATCAAAAGAAGGTACAAACTTGGATGGGGATTGCTAGTCCATTTATTGTGATACGGAATTTATCGATGTCTACCTGTAATGCAGGACTGGAATCCGAAATTGATTTTCAGACCCAATCCGAAAATTACCGCAGGTCATTTGTTCAAAATATGAACAATGATATGAAGGACAATTCTGCTTACAATACATTCGATACCTATCGGGTAAAAAAAGGAAAATACAACGCAATTTCAGATTTACATATTGAAAACAAATCACTTATTTGGTTGCTGCAATCGGTAATTATAGAAAATATTTGGTTGCTCGTTTGGAGCATTTCATTATTTATTTTAATGTTCAGAAGCCGAATTAATCTAATTTATAGTTAAAATAAAGATGAAAAATAGTAATACAGTGTACTCGAAAATTTCATTAAAAACCCAATTTTGGCTTTTCAAAAAACACTCCATAAATAGCGTGATTCTTTTTGCGTTTTTAGCAGTAGGAATGTATGGTTTGTACCAAGGTTTTGTTTTCAAAAGCAAACAAATAGAGACAATTGAAAACTTTAAAACCGAAAAAGAAAGGGATTTAGCAGTACTTATTCGGGGTTTTGATGCAGATACCACCACAGCAAAGGGAAAAGAGGACTATGAAAATGTTACAGGATTATTATCGTCCAATCGGAATATTACTTTGCCAGTATTCAAAACCCCATCAAGTACTTCTCTATTTTGCATTGGTCAAGCCGATGTGTTTCCGTACTATTATACGGTTAAGGTCGAGAGCTTTTTTATGCAATTATTCAAACAAGGAGAAATAGCCAATCCGTTGCGGTCATTAGCAGGGCACTTTGATACCAGTTTTTGGATTATTTATTTACTGCCATTACTGATAATCATCCTTTGTTTCAATTCGCTATCCAACGAGTTAGACAATGGCAATTGGCGGTTGATAAACAGTCAGGGGATTTCGAAGAAAGAATGGCTAAAATCTAAATTTTTGCTAGTAGGTTTGATTATTGAATTGATGGTTGTTTTTATCGTAGTTATAGGATTGATCGTAAATTATTGTTGTTTCAATCAAAATCCGACAATAAACGATTTTTTGTTTTTTGTGGGAGCTAATTTATATTTTGTCTTTTGGTTATCCGTGGTATATTGTATCAATTCGATGGGTAAAACCACTAGTACTAATGCTTTATATTGTGGAATAATGTGGACTATGACCTGTATTGTTATTCCAACTTTATCTACTGCCTTGATAGAGAAAATAATTCCTGTAGATAACACAGCGATTAGTAGAATGTCGAGAAGACCACAAGGCTCGAAGTTTGATGATCCCACTTATGGAATAAAACTGATTAAACAATTTGGTAAAATCTATCCTGAATATAAAAACGCCAACATAAATCCAGAAACCAATGCGTTTTCATTTGCAGTTTATCTAGGTTATCATCGACTTTTGGATGATGCTAATACGGTAAAAGTCAAAAAATATTTTGAAAATATTGAACAAAGACAAGAATTGATAAACTCTAGTTGTGTAGTTAATCCTACTGCAGCAATAGATGGTATTTTTACCTCTTTGGCTAGTAATGATGCGCTTGCTAATCATTCGTTTGTATGGCAGACAAAGACGCTGCACGATAGCCTAAATGCTATTTATTATCCAGCATTATTTTTTGACAGAACCGTAACAAAGAAAGATTATGATGCCTTTCCTGTTTTTAAATATAAAAATACAGCCTCCATTTCGATAACTATTCTAGTATGTTACGCCTTAATGGGATTATTATCTGCTTTTATTTTTGCTATGAGCAACAGAATGTTAAGAAGGATTTAGAATTTATTTAATCTGATAAAAACCCATCTACGGTATATCCGGGATGGGTTTTTTATTTTGTGAAAAAATGTTTTTTAAGATATTTTTTTTGACACAATATGAAACACGTGCCAATTTTTTTCTTTCCCATCAATTGATTTGCCTGCTTTTTCTACTTCTTCAAAATATTCCAGTTCAAATCCGGCAAAAAGATTTAAAATTTGTTCTTTACTGTGAAAGGTTTTCTCCGGATCACTTGCCCACGAATCATTAACTCCAAAAAAATGCCCTGCAAATCGACCATTTGGCAAAATAGATTGTATAATTTTTTGCCATAGAACATTAAAATTTTCAGGATGACAAAAAGGGAGTGAGAAACAAGCATTTACCAGCAACACATTGGGAAGTGTAATGACTTCAAAATCGGCTTTAATTAAAATCAATTTAGAACTGTATTCTACTGGAATGCCATTTCTTAATTCTTCTATTGCCTGTTTTTGGTTATCAATAGCAATTACTTCCCATCCCTTTTCGATAAGTGCAATAGTATCTATTCCTGTACCACAACCTAAATCGCAGGCCATTGGCAAATCTACTTTTTCTTTATCAAATAAAGCAATGGCTTTTACAAGAGTTGCAGAAGCTGACAGCTTTTTTTCCTGAATTTTTTGGTAATGCTTTTTCCAACTACTATTCATTTTTTCCAGATTTTATTATCCTACAGCCAAGGCATTTACTCTTAATTTTTTAAACTCATAAGAGGTTAATAAGAATAGTATAGTCAGGTATAAAAAGTTTTCGATAACGATACTATAATAGATTCCACTTGTGCCATAATAAAAGGGTAAAATAAGTATAAGGGGTATAAATAAAATTAATTCCCTTCCAATGGATATAAAACTAGATTTCTTGCCTTTTCCAATAGCCTGAAAAAAGATAATACCACTTGTTCCAATCGGGAAAAAAGGGATGATAAACAATATGGTTCTGAAGTATTCAATTTCCTGTGCAGAGAGCACTTGGTCAGGAAGCATTATAGAAACAATTGAGGAAGGAAACAGCGTTAATGGTATCCATATAAGCAAAAGAAATAAAATGCCCCCAGTCCTGAATACCCCAACGGCTTTTACACATCTTTCATAATTACCAGCTCCATAATTAATACCTACAACCGGCTGTAATACTTGCAATAGTCCAAAAACTGGCATAACGGAGAAAGTAAATATTCTGAAAACGGTTGAAAAAAAAGCCAAGTCCCAATCAGTGCCATAGTGCGCCACAGTTTTAAAAATAAAGACCTGACGAATAAAATTGGTTCCCTGAATAAAAAAAGCAGACAACCCAATTGTAAAAACATTCTTTAGCATTTCAGTATCAATCTTAAACCTGATTTTACCTGTTTCGAAAGAGGCTTTTCCAGATAAAAAATATCGAAGAGTAAGAAACGCATATACTGTCATTGCTATAATACTGGCAAGAGCAGCGCCTTTTATTCCAAAATTTGCGTAATGAATTAATATGGGAGCAAGAACAATATTCAATACCACCGAAATAATAGAAAAACGCATCGCTTGTTTTATTTTTCCTTCGGCCCGAATAAGGCCATTTGCAGAAAGACCAAAAATAGTAAAGAAAATACCGAAAGACCATATCTTATAAAAATCAGACCCATATCGCAACACTTTTCCTTTTCCTCCCATCAATGATAATAATTCATCAGAGAACAAAAATCCGATTGGCATAAGCAAAGCCGAAGCAATAACAGACATTGTAAATAGATTACTCAATACTTTTTGTTGAATAACTTTATTATCAGATCCAATAGCCCGACTCAAAACCGATGCAGATCCAGAGGCAATCATAACCATAACCGCTGTGATTAATATCGTTAAAGGAATAACCAAAGAAATTCCGGCAAGCGCATCGGCTCCAATAAAATAACCAATATAAAGGGAATCTATGAAAGTGTTGAGTGAAATGACAATTGTAGCAATAATACCTGGCAGAGACATAGTCCACATCAGTTTCCACAGATTATCATTTTTTATATCCAAGGGCTTGCTCATAATTTTATTTCTTGTATCAAACCACTTTGTACTAATTCCTGATAGGCATCCTTATATACTTGATCGTTTTCAAATAGTTCTTTAGTATTGAGACCATCTGCTTTTAACCATATTTCTTTTGAAATAGTATCGAGCTTAAAAGTTTCATCAGTATCTTTTGGAATCACATAAATTACTTTTCCAAAATCTTCTTTTTTAGAAAGCGAAAGCAATTGTTGATTTCGAAGGCTTATTATTCCTGAGCCTTCTGTCAGTGGAATAATTTCGCGCTCTTCATTATAAAGTAAAAATGTTTTTTCAGAATGATAGGTAATCGGAAATTCAGTATTTGCAGGTATTTCAAATACTTGTAATTGAGTAGATAAGTCGTCTCCGTTCTCTATGCATTCTACAATTTTTACAGGAATAGGTTCTGTAGAAAGATTTTTAACAATGACGATAAAGCCTTCAGATTGTTTTTTGATTTCTTTTATCTCTAATTTTTCGACAAAGAAAAAATCATCGGAAGCTGTTTTAGAATATCGAATTTCCCCATTACTATGCACTTCGGATATCAATTCATATTTTCCTATAGGTGCATCGTCGGGAATGTTATAATAAAAATAATAGTGTCGCCCAGATTGAATGGCTGTTAATATATCAACAAGAACCTCACGTTTAGCTTGTCCAGATAGATAATCTGCCAAAACCAGAAGTGGTGTGTTCTTATTGAGGTATTTGTATTTGGGAGTTTTGTTTTCTGAAAACTGTTCTTTTGAGTCAGGTAAAGCAAGAATGTTGCCTTCATAAAGCATTGTAACTACTCCATCGGGTCTTTTTACGCCAATACGTACAAAAGGAAATATATGAATCCCTTTTAAATGAGCAGTATTGAAATTCCAATGAATAGTTACTCCTTTGTTTAGAAGCGTTCGTTTAGGAAAAATGCTCATTCTTTTCTTAGTTTTTTAATACTTTCTTTGCTGTATTTTACAGGATACACGGTAAACCATTTTATTACAGTTTCTTCACCCAGGTAGTCATAAGCAGTACTTATAAGATGCTCCATCTTCTGAAGATATTCTTTCATTGCTCCATCAGGATCTGTCTCGTTTTTTATTTTGTGATCCTCTTTTTCTTTTTTCGATGCAGGAAGATGATGAAAATATCTGCCAAAATGCTTGTTACAAAATGAGTGGTACTCTTTTGTAAACAAAATAAAGTTGTGCCACATCTCATCAAGAATCAACAAATCATCGGGAATAAATATTCCTTTTAACTGGCAAATAAAAAGGAATTTACGGGTTTCCTTAAATAAATCCTCAGCTTCATCTTCATTCACATTATACATATCCCTAAATCTGGAAATTATGTCTGGATTAGAATATAAAAGCATATTATCAAGCTGAGATTGGTCAATATCAACTATTTCTTTGTAATTTTGCTGCTCCATTTTTTTCAAGTATTAATGGTAAAACAAAACGGGAGAAGCAGCTCGAACTGCAACTCCCGTTCTTTGAATTAAAGTGTAGCTGTACAGTGACCGCATTTGCTACAGTGTGTTCCTCCAACGCTTTTTGCAGAAAGAATTGCTGCAATTAAAGCTTTTTTTGAATTTACCATCTTTTCAAGTATTAATTGTTATGTCTACTCTTTTTTGGGTTTTCGACTTCTCCCATTTATTATAATACAAGTGTAAATATATGAATTATTTTATTATCGCAACAATGTTGCTTTAATTTTTTAATATCCTTTCAACAACTCTCTTCGGATTTTTTCTTTTTCATCGTCTGTTTTATGCTCATAATTGTAGAGTGCACTTACCCATTCGCCATAAGTCGCATTGGGCAAAACAATGAATTTTTTGCCCCATAGTTCTTGCTCTGCATCGGTGGCAAGAAAGCGGTTGGCAATTGTTTTTTTCTCGAAAGTGTCTTTAAAATCATTTAGATTGTCGCCTAAGAGCATCACAATATTGTACTCCTTGGCTATTGTCAATCTGCGCACTTCTTTAGAGGAAGTATTGCTCTTAAAAAGACAATGTTGTGCATCGGCATTGGGCAAACCTAAATTTTTTAAATCTATCAGCGTACTTTTTACCGAAGCCGTATCTCTATTGGAAACATAAAAAATAGTGATTCCTTTTTTGCTTGCTTCCTGCAAAAAAGCTAATGCTCCTGGGACTGCGGTAGATTTGGATGCTGCAGTCCATCGGTTCCATTCGGCATCGGTCATTTGCTTGTTTTCTTTAATGAGTTGCGCTCCCACATAACTATTGTCGAGTATGGTTTCGTCTAAATCTGTGATGATGGCGAGATTCCCTTTTTTGATTTCTTTTTTTGGAATTTCATTCAATCTCAAAGTCGCAAAATTAAAAGCTTGGTAACACAAGGCTCTATATTCTGCCGATGTTTGTTGCCATAAGACAGGGAAGATAGTTACTTGACTTTCTTTATTGTAAATGGTTGATTCTTGTGCAATTATTTCTTTGGAATTAAACAAAAAGAGCATAAAGAGAACTGCTGTAGAATAAATTTTAAATTTTGTTTTCATTTGTTGATTTTTAGAGAAAAATAATTGTTAGTTAAGAATGTATATGCGATTTAAAATTTAAAAAATGACCTATAATCATACCTATTCCTCCAACGAAAATTAATCCGCTATGAATGTCAAAGGCAATCTCTAATAGTACACTTATCACGATTATCACTATCGATAATCCTAAAATTATTTTGACAGTGCTTGTAGCATTACTCATCAAAATTTTTGATACTACGAGCATTCCGATGCAGGCAAAGAAGGTATCTACAATGTAATCATCCGAAAAGCCGAAGGGAATCAGGGCAAACAATGGAAATATAATACAATGAATTAAGCATAATGTAGCACTCGAAATGCCTAAAATATCGTAGGGAGTTGTCGTTTTTTTAACTTCTGAATTTTTCATTTAAAATGGTTTTAATACAAATATATATTTATTGGATTTAATGCAGTGTTGTTGCGTTAAAGTTAATCACTTATTTCCACATAATTTTTATTAGTTTCAAAAAGGGTTATTCCCAATTGATGTTCTTGTGGAAGTAAGGGTTTTAAAATCGAAAAAATAACCAAAGCAAAGTTTTCTGTAGAGGCAATTTTGTCTACAAATTCGGGACAATCAAGATTAAGATTTTTATGGTCAAAACGGTCTTCTATTTCGGTTTTTATCAAATCAGCCAAGACTTTCATATCCATAACATAACCCGTTTCGGGGTTTATTTGCCCTGTTAGTTTTACAATCAATTCAAAATTATGCCCGTGATAATTGGGATTGTTGCACACGCCAAACACGGCTTTGTTTTTAGCATCACTCCAATTCGGGTTGTGCATTCTGTGGCAGGCGTTAAAATGAGCCTTTCTACAAATGGTAATTTTCATTTTGTTTTTATTAAATTATTCCAAAACTTCCTCGTATTCTGTTACAACAAGACCTTCGATGGGATGAAAATTCAGTTCTATTTTCTGACTTTTGAAAGCAATCCAAAAAGTAGTACTCAAAAAATGTCCTTTCTCTCTAATGGCTGTTATTTCCTGAAAAGAATTCGGCAATGCAAATTTCCAGATTGCTAATGTTGTAGCTTCTACTTTTTGAAGTCGTATTTGCTGTAAAAATTCGGTTTGCAAACTTGCTTTGTATTTCTCAAATTCAAATTCGGAGGTAATTGCTATTCCAGTATCCTCATCATTCAATTTAAAAATCAAAGAAGAATTGTCATCAAAAACAAATTCAATAACATCTATAAAACTATAATGTTCGTCGGGATTTGATGCGTTTATCCAATAATAATAGAAAACCGAAAGGATTTTGTTTTTGGTATTAAAGTGTTTGAGTAGTTGAATTTCTTCGGGTTTTAGATGGGTTATTTTTTGCATTACTATTTTTTATTTTACTTGGATGTTTTACAAATCTTTAAAAGCGGGTGTTTCTAAAATCGAAATATCAAAAGGCTCATCATCAATCTCATTGGTATTGATGAGCTGAAAATTTCGCACATCGACCATATCGTTGAGCTCTGGCGATGTATTGATAATGATGCCTCCCAATAAAAAAATACGCTTACAGGGAAATTCTTTTTTAGACATTTTTACTAACACTTGTATCTTTTTATGAATCTCTTCGTAGAAAACTTCGGTAATTTCTTTTTTGGGATTTTTAGCTTCCAATATTCTTTGTTTATAAGGCATTACGGTTCGTTCGAGCAATATCTGTTGGTAATCCATTTCGGAATTGATGGGAACATATACCTCACTTTGTTGTTGCAGACGTTCGAGTCCAAGCATCAAAGCACCGCAACTGTTGGTCAATCGGGATTGTCCGGGACGTCTCATTTTTCCTAATTCGCCTTCATCCGTAATTCCAATGTGGGGTGCATAAAAAATAAAAGCATCGCCACCGTCTGGAATATGATGTGCAAAAGCCACCATTCCTGTAAATCCTGAATACGGCAAACCTCCTAAACCACCCATCGAAAACGGACGTGAAAGTACTTTCCTAAAATCGGTAGAAACATTGACGTCGTCAGAGCAAAGTGAAGTGGCAAATAACATTTTGGACAAATCAGCACCATATTCTTTTTCTAAAAAGGTTAGGTATTTATCGGTTACAGCTGTGCCTGTTTCGGCATTGGGATATTCGTTTAATACAAATGGATTCATAGTGTTTCGGGGTTTTTATTTTGACAGTTTTCACAAGTGCCTTCAATTAAAAGGTTCATCGTTTCCATTTTATTATTACCCAATAATTGAAGGTATTCGGTGGGTAAATTCGGGAGGGAAACAACGGTTTCGCAATCCTTGCATTTAAAATGAGATTTGCCATTGCAATCAGGTTTATGACGGTTTAAGGTATAAATCGCTGTTCCAGTTGCGTTACAAAATTTCTCTAAAATTCCTTTCTCATAATAGGTTTGCAAACTTCTAAAAAGACTGGATCGATCGTGTTTTAAACTAAATATTTTTTCTAAATCTAATAAGGTAAAAGCCTTTTCAGAACCTAAAAAAACACACAAAACATCCAATCTGTTTTGGGTAATTTTGAGTCCGTTTTCTTTTAGTAATGTTGTGGCTTCTTGTATCATTTTAAATCATCTTAAAAAAATCATTTCGCACTTGGTCGTCTTCAAATTTCCCACCAAATTCCAATGTTGTCGTTTTGCTCGATTTGTCATTGACACCACGGGTAGAAACGCACAAATGCTCGGCTTCGACTACTACAATGACATCATTGGTTTGAAGAGCATTTTTCAATTCATTAAAAATTTGAATCGTCATTCGTTCCTGCACTTGTGGTCGTCTGCCGTAATATTCCACAATCCGATTCATTTTGGATAGCCCAATTACTTTTCCTGACGAAATGTAGCCAATGTGTGCTTTGCCAATGATGGGCAAAAAATGATGTTCGCAAGAGGAATTAAAGGTTATTTGACTCTCAACCAGCATTTTATTGTATTGGTATTTATTGTCAAAAACTGAAATTTTCGGTTTGTTTTTGGGATCTAAACCCGAGAAAAGTTCTTTCACATACATTTTTGCTACACGATAGGGCGTACCACTCAAGCTGTCATCGGTTAAATCCAAACCTAATTCTTCCATTATTTTTTGATAATGAAATGAAATAGATTCTATTTTTTGATCGTCTGTTTTGGCAAAAGCATCTGCACGCAATGGTGTTTCTGCCGATGTGCCGATGTGGTTGTCGCCAATAGTATCTGCTTTATTTTGTTGCTCTTGTTTCATTTTGATTTTTGTCTTAAAAGATTTATTTTTCGATAAAAACAGGCTTTTCTGTTTTCTCCTTTTTGGTTAAAGGTGTGACAGACACCACCGTTTTCTAAAGTAACCTGATATACCAAAGAATCTTGGTCGCAATCAATCAGTATGTTGTCAATTTTCAAAGTATTTCCAGAGGTTAATCCTTTTGTCCATATTTGTTTTCTTGAGGTGCTGTAAAAGGTAGCTTTGAGTGTTTTTAAACTAATTTCAAAAGCTTCTTTGTTTACCGTAGCCAGCATCAATAGTTGTCCTGTTTTTGTTTCTTGAACAGCAACAGGAAGCAAACCGCCACGTTTCTCAAATTGCAAATTCAGGTTTTCGGTTTCTTCTAATTCTTTTTTACCAATTGTCATTTTCAAAATCTTTAAATAAATAACTCGGTTGAATGCTATCGTTTTTTTGATACTTTCCGCTTGAGTAAGTTTCAAATTCCCCTTCGATAGTGTGGTAATAAAGTTGGCAAACATCAATATTAGGATAAATAATCAATGGCTGAATGACAAAGATTTCCAATGTCCAATAGCCCTCAAAACCCACATCGCCAAAACCTGCCGTAACGTGTATGAACATTCCCAAACGACCAATACTGCTTCTGCCTTCTAGCATTGGTACATAATTATAGGTTTTAGTATATTCTACCGTTCTGCCCAAATAGAGTTTGTTGGGTTCTAATAATAAACCCGATTTTGGAATGCGAATCATCGATGCTTTATTCTCCATTTTCATATCCAAAATGGTGTTGTCATAAACCAATAATTCTTCGTGCAATTTCAAATTATAGCTATTGGGATTGAGTTGTTTCGCATCGAATGGTTCAATCGAAAGATCTGTTCCGAGATTTTTTTCTATTTCTTTTCCGCTTAAAATCATTTAGATTATTTTAAGTTCTCTTCTAAAATTTTCTATGAATTCCGAAACTGAAACGATTCCTTTATCCCCCTCGCCGTGTACCCGAATCGAAACTTTGTTTTCCTGACTTTCTTTTTCGCCCACGATAAGCATATAGGGGATTTTCTGAGTTTCGGCATCCCTGATTTTGCGTCCAATTTTTTCCTCACGTTCATAGACTTCAATTTGCAAATCGAATTCCTCGTTAATTTGATTAGCAATTTCCTGACAATACGGAATATATTTGGATGCAATAGGCAACATAATTACTTTGGTTGGAGCAAGCCAAACAGGGAAATTACCACCCGTATGTTCGATTAAAAGCGCAATAAAGCGTTCCATAGAACCAAACAACGCCCGATGAATCATTACAGGACGCTGATTTTGATTGTCACTGCCCATATATTTCAAATCAAAATTTTCGGGCATCATATAATCGACCTGAATCGTGCCAATTTGCCATTTTCTACCAATAGCATCACGCACCATAAAATCGAGTTTTGGACCATAAAAAGCCGCTTCGCCTTCTTTGGTAGTGGTTTTCATTCCACGTTCTTGGGTGGCTTCTATAATGGCGTTTTCGGCTAAATTCCACATTTCGTCTGTACCTAAATACTTTTCTTTATTGGTAGTATCACGCAACGAAATTTGGGTCTGAAAATCGGTAAAACCTAATTTCCCATATACCAAATTCACTAAATCGACGACTTTCAAAAATTCATCTTTCAGTTGGTCCGGTCGGCAGTATATATGCGCATCGTCTTGGGTAAATCCTCTCACGCGAGTCAATCCGTGCAATTCGCCACTTTGTTCGTAGCGATATACCGTGCCAAATTCGGCATATTTTATAGGGAGTTCTTTATAGCTTCGGGGTTTGGTAGCGTATATTTTGCAATGATGCGGGCAGTTCATTGGTTTCAAAAAGAATTCCTCATTCTCGGCAGGTGTTTTTATAGGTTGAAAAGCATCTTGACCGTATTTGGCATAATGTCCCGAGGTAACATACAATTCTTTCTTTCCAATATGAGGTGTTGCCACGTGTTGATAGCCTGCACGCATTTGAATTTTTCGCAAAAAACCAATTAAATTTTGTCGCAATGCTTCTCCTTTGGGAGCCCACAACGGCAAGCCCATTCCTACTTCTTCATCAAAATAAAAAAGTTCTAATTCCTTGCCTAACTTCCGGTGGTCGCGCTGTTTTGCTTTCTCTAAAGCTTCAAGATATAAATCAAGTTCCGCTTTTTTGGGAAATGAAATTCCATAAACACGAGTCAGCATTTTGTTTTTTTCGTTGGCACGCCAATAAGCGCCCGCAATAGCAGTAAGTTTTACTGCCTTTATAAATGAAGTATTCGGAATATGAGGGCCCGCACACAAATCGGTAAAATTTCCAGTTTCGTAAAACGTAATTGTTCCGTCGGGCAAACCTTCAATTAATTCTAACTTATAGCCATCGTAATGTTGCAGAAAAAACGCAGAAGCCACACTTTTTGAAACTTCTCTTCGAATGTTCAATGATTTTTTCTGGGCTAATTCGAGCATTTTATTTTCGACTTTGGTAAAATCGGCATCAGTAAATTTGTGTTCGCCAAAATCAACATCATAATAAAATCCGTTTTCTATAGCTGGACCAATGCCGAGTTGTACGCCAGGATATAATTCTTGCAACGCCGCCCCAAGCAAATGAGAAGTCGTGTGCCAAAATGCATTTTTGCCCTCGTCGTCTTTCCAAGTTAGTAAATTGACTTTAGCCTCATTTGGAATAGCATAATTTAAGTCAACAATTTGACCGTTTGCATTGGCCACAAGGACTTCTTTGGCTAAAGAATTGCTTATAGATTCCGCAACATCTTGAATAGAAACTGATTCTTGATGAAATGTTTTTTGAATATTTGAAGGTAATGTTATCGTAATCATACTTATTTTTTAGGTCTAAAAATTTGGATTTTTTCTGGATTGCAAATCATAAATGGGCCTTCGAGCAAATCGATACAATAGGGTATGGCTGGAAAAATGGCTTTCAGGCAAGTTTCTATTGCACTAGGTTTTCCGGGTAAATTCACAATTAAAGTTTGGTTCCTGATTCCTGCCGTTTGTCTTGATAAAATTGCCGTGGGAACATACGCAAGACTTGCTGCACGCATCAATTCGCCAAAACCCGGCAGCATTTTTTGACAGCCTTTTTCGGTGGCTTCGGGGGTTACATCTCGTAATGCAGGCCCTGTTCCGCCGGTGGTAAAAATCAAACTGCATTTTTCGATATCCGATAAATGAATTAATTTTTCAAGTATCAGCTCTTCCTCATCAGGCACTATCAAATAGGCAAAATCACAGCTGTCATTGGTGTAATTATCAACTACTTTTCTAATTTCAAGTCCTGAAATATCTTCATAAATTCCTTGACTGGCTCGGTCAGACACGGTCAGAATTCCTATTTTTATTTTTTTCATTAGAATAGTTGTAGTTTTTTATTTTTAACAATAGCACTTTTGAGTAAACGCTCTATGGTTTTTAACTCTAATTCTTTTCCAATAAAAACCAGTTGGCTTTTTAAAATCAATTGGTTTTCGACTGGAGAAATGACCACTGTTTTTCCAGTGGTTTGTACCAAGAAAACTTCATTTTCTGCATTTAAAACATATCCTTTTATCCTGTAAATCTGATGGTAATACAAATAGAGGTTCTTAAAAAGTTCGTATTTCAATTTTTGAATATCAAAAAAATCATCTGTTTCATAGAGCATTGTTTTGATTTTATGAACACTTTCAGATTTATAAATTGTGGCAGGAGTTAGCGGTTTTTGACTGTTTTCTATCTCCAAATTCATTCTATCTAACGAACCATCATTTGATAAAATAATAGTTGTATATGGGTTTATGGCTTGTATAAAATCTTTTATATCTGTAATAATTTCGGAGGCAACCAAGGCTGATTTATTAATAATCACAGTGCCCGCAGCTACAATTTGTTTTGTCACTTCAATATTAGAATCTTTATAGAAAAGTATATTTTCAGCATCAACAACAGTTATGATTTTCTTTAAATCGAAAGCTTCTGCGACATAAAGAGCTGTAAAATTTGCCGCAATTTCGCCTGCATCGGCAATCCCCGTTGTTTCTATAAACAAATTATCGGGTTGGTTCTCTAAAGTATGAATTCGGGTCAGGGTTTCTAATAATTGGTTGTTTATCGAACAACAAATACAGCCATTTGTGAGTTCATAAACAAATTCGAAAGTTCCGTTTATTAATGTTGCATCAATATTAATTTTGCCAAATTCGTTTTCGATTACTACATTTTTTTCGGTAGAAAATTGCTTTAACAAATTGTTCAGCACAGTTGTTTTTCCAGAGCCTAGAAATCCTGTGATGATGTAAACGTTTATTTTTTTGGGCTGTTCCATTTTAAGCTTTTTTCGAATGTTATTTAAAATTCTTCTTCAATTATTTCTCTACTTGCCATTACACCTGCTAAAGTTCCCATTGCAACAGCATTTGATATCGCTCTTAGCATTGTGGTATTATCTCCACAAACAAATATTCCTTCTTGGGTAGTTTTTTGAAAAAGGTCCGTTTTTATAAGGTTATGTTCCGTCAATTCGCAACCTAATTGTTCTGGGATATTGCAATGTTGTACAAATTTTGGTTTTGCATATAAAGCAGTTATTTTTAGGGAAGTTTTGTCTTTAAATTCAATACTTTCTAATCGTCCTTTTGTATGGTGTAAAGAATCAATTTCGGTTTCTATTATTTTTATGTTGTGTTTTTCAAGTTTTTCAGTCTGTTCGATTGTCAATGTCGATTTTCCATTCGTGAATACGGTTAAATAATTTGTCCAATTTTGAATCATTTTTGCTGTTTCAAATGCCATATCTCCGTTTGCAAGAATTCCTGTTTTTTCATTCTTGTATTCATAACCGTGGCAGTATGGGCAATGGATAACCGAAATCCCCCAACATTCTGAGAATCCATTTATATCAGGTATTTGATCCTTAACACCTGTTGCAAATATCAATTTCTTAGCAGTAAATTTGTCGTTTATTTGCGTAGTAATTTCAAAGCCGTTCGTTGTTTTCTTTCCACTTGTTGCAAGTCCATTATAAAATTTTACAGTTTCATATTGCTCCACTTGTTGTTTGGCAAGAGTTGCGACCTCTTTTGGTTTTTTCCCATCTTGGGTGATGAAGTTATGAGAATGTGGGGTTTCAATATTGCAAGGTTTTCCACTGTCTATAATTAATACATTTTTCAAAGCTCTTCCCAAAGACATTCCTGCTGAAAGACCTGCATAACTTCCGCCTATAATTATTACATCAAAATTGGTATTGCTTGTCATATTTTAAAAATTTAAAAATGCTTTTAATGAAAATGGCAAGGCTAATTAGCTATAAACCACTATTGATTCTTTCTTAATTTTCTTGTACATTTGCTTAATGCAATTTGGTTGCAAATATACTTGGTATTTTATTAATCGCAACAATGTTGCGTTATATATTTTGGTAATTATGAAAACTATACGAAACACCGCCTCCAAAACGGCTATTTTAGAATTAATAACTCATTCTGAAGTTGCATTGTCACATGTTGAGATTCAAAAATTGACAGGAGATTTATGTGATAGAGTTACTATTTACAGAGTTTTAGAACGTTTGATCAATGAAGATCTGATTCATAAAATTGCCACTCCGGACGGAACGGTTAAATATGCAAGTTGCCATCACCATCACGATAACCACCATCACATTCATAATCACGTACATTTTAGTTGTGAAAAATGCCTTTCGGTAACTTGCTTGGATTCGGTTGAACCTTCTTATAAAATCCCCGATAATTATTTGGTAAAAGAGGTAAATTTTACACTTTCTGGGTTGTGTCCAAAATGTATATAAAGATTTACAATGATTTTGTAGTTCAAATAAATGGTGATTAAAAAAAACTTCTTGAAATCCCACAAAGAATAAAGATAAGTTTCAAAAAAAATCCAGCTAATTCTAGTTTTCAATCTACAAATCACAAATATTATATGATACTAATTCCTGAAAAAACACCTTTTTCAAATCAATATTTCAAATAAAAGACTAAATTATGTTGCAAAAATTAATAAATACAGATAATTCAAAAACAACTATTTTAATCCGTTTGATGGTTGGAGTAGTATTTTTATCAGAAGGAATACAAAAGTTTTTATTTCCTGATACTTTAGGAGCAGGAAGATTTGCTAAAATTGGTTTGCCATCACCTGAATTTTTAGGAAATTTTGTTGGTTTTTTTGAAATACTTTGTGGTGCATTAATCTTAATTGGACTTTTTACACGTTTAGCAAGTATTCCAATTATAATAATTATGCTTGTTGCAATTGCAACAACAAAAGCAGAAGTTTTAAAAAACGATGGATTTTGGGAAATGCTTCACGGCAGTAGAACAGATTGGGCAATGTTACTTGGAGGAATTTTTATTCTAATAGAAGGTGCAGGTAAATGGTCGCTTGATAAGGAATTAAATCAAAATGGAAGAGAAAAATAATTTAAAAGAAATAGCAAAATTATTTTTGAAAATTGGTATTATTGGTTTTGGTGGTCCTGCAGTACACATTGCAATGATGCAAGATGAAGTAGTAGTCAAAAAAAAGTGGCTTACTGAGCAACATTTTCTTGACTTAATTGGGGCTACAAACTTAATACCTGGTCCCAATAGTACCGAAATGGCTATTCACATTGGACACGAAAAAGCAGGTTGGAAAGGATTGATTGTTGCAGGATTTTGTTTTATTTTCCCTGCTGTAATCATTACATTGTTTTTTGCTTGGCTGTATAAAGAATATGGTGAAATTCCAGAAATAAAACCTTTTTTATACGGTATAAAACCTGCTATTATTGCCATTGTACTTTCAGCAATTTTTCCTTTGGCAAAAAAATCCTTAAAAACAATTCAACTAGGAATTATTGGAGCTATTGTTTTGCTGCTTTCACTAATAAATTACAATGAAATAATTTTAATGTTTGGTGCAGGAATAATTGCAGTATTCCTATATTATTTAAAACAAAATACGAATAAAAACATAAATGCTTTTATTCCGCTAACACTTTTTCAAGTTTCAAATAATAATTTAATTTCAGCAACAAACTTAAATTTATTCTTGATTTTCTTAAAAATTGGCGCAATTTTATATGGAAGTGGATATGTGCTTTTCGCTTTTCTTGATGCAGAATTAGTTTCAACAGGACTTTTAACGAGAACACAATTAATAGATGCAATTGCAGTCGGACAATTTACACCCGGACCCGTTTTTTCATCTGTAACTTTTATCGGTTATCAAATTAATGGATTTTCAGGAGCAATAATTTCAACTATTGCCATTTTTCTACCCTCTTTTGTTTTTGTTGCACTTTTAAATCCGTTAGTAAAAAAAATGCGGAGTTCGACATTATTTTCCATCTTTTTAGACGCTGTAAATGTTGCGTCAATAGCAATTATATTTTCTATTTGTTTAGAAATGGGAAAGGAAACTATTATAGATTGGCGAACTATTATAATTGCTTTATTAAGTATTATTATAACTTTTAATTACAAGAAAATCAATAGTGCGTTTATAGTTCTAGGCGGTTCATTAACAGGGTATCTTTTGACTTTAATTTAGATTTAAAAAGTTCAAAATTGATTGAAATAGTAAATTAAAATTCATCAATAACAATAAAAAAAATTCTAAACGCTAATTAGCCTTGCAAAATAAAAATTCTCCTTTTTGTTTTAAGTATATCCCATAAGTATGCTCATCTTTTGGAATATTGAAGATCAAGCTCCATTTGATCTTTTTTGCATAGATTCTGCAACCCAAAGCTAAATATCCAAAGTTATTTTTAAATCTTCTTGGTGCTCTAAATATCCTTTCAAAATGTGAACAGCAAAACTAAATTTATTATGGTGCGTTTGATGTAAGACAATCGTTGCAGTTTCTATTTAAAAAAAAGAGCCCATTTGAAAATATGCTAGTTGACATCGCAATGATAATTATGATCATATTCATAATCACATACATTTTAGTTGTAAAAATACCTTTCGGTAACTTGCTTGGATTCTGTACAAACCTGTTATAAAATCCCAGATAATTATCTGGTTAAGTAGTTGAATTTTAATCTATCAAGCCTGTGTCCGAATTGTAGTTGAAATAATTAATAAAGCACTAAAGAGTAACTATTTTTAATATTGATTAAAAAATAGTTACTCTAATTTTTCGACTTATTTACATCACTACAAATCCAAAATATGTGACAAATGTAATTCAATGATTAACAAAAACAGGATAGAAGATAAAACCTTTCGCCTATTTATTGTATTTTTGTGTTTTAGTTACAAGAAATAGTGGAGTAAAATGATGCAAAGAGAATCATTACTAAATCGTTACCTTCTAAGATAGACTAACTCGTAAACTACTATTTATAAACTACTTTAGTCATAATTTATTTTTTTTCTTTAAAAACAAAAAGATATAGCGAACAGCAGGAAATAGCTCCTAAAAACCCGCATCAGCTGTCAAATGAACTTCATGAAAAACGCAATAAAAGTGGCTTTTGAAGAAAAAAAATGCAGTAAACAGCAATAAATAGTGGTGTAAATTCGTAATTTTACATTCTAATCTACAACGTTTTCGAAATGAATGCAAGTATTGAAACAAACCCGTTATTAGAGCGATTGCCTAAACATTTAAAGCAATTTATTAAACCTCAGGATTATAGCGATTACACACCTATAAACCAAGCGGTTTGGCGTTATGTAATGCGTAAAAATGTAGATTATTTATCAAAAGTCGCTCATAGTTCGTATTTAGACGGTTTGCGCAAAACAGGAATCGAAATTGATTCTATCCCAAGTATGTACGGCATGAATAGAATCCTGACCGAAATTGGCTGGGCTGCGGTTGCAGTTGACGGATTTATTCCGCCAAATGCTTTTATGGAATTTCAGGCGTACAATGTATTGGTTATTGCGTCAGATATTCGTCAGTTAGAACATATTGAATATACGCCTGCGCCGGATATTATTCACGAAGGCGCCGGACACGCTCCTATTATTGCGAATCCTGAATATGCTGAATATTTACGCCGATTTGGTGAAATAGGATGCAAAGCGATTTCATCACACAAAGATTATCAAATGTATGAAGCGATTCGGTTGCTTTCGATCTTGAAAGAAGCAGAAGATACGCCACAGGAAAAAATTGACGAAGCTGAAAAAGCTGTTGCCGATTTACAAAACAATATGGGCGAATTGTCTGAAATGGCTCAAATTCGAAACCTGCATTGGTGGACGGTTGAATATGGCTTGATTGGAACTGTTGAAAACCCTAAAATATATGGCGCAGGATTACTTTCTTCTATTGGTGAAAGTGCCTGGTGCATGACGGATAACGTAAAGAAAATTCCTTATGATATCTCGGCTGCGAATCAAAATTTTGATATTACGCAATTGCAACCTCAACTTTATGTGACACCAAATTTCTCTTTTTTGAGTTTGATCTTAGAAGAATTTGCTAATAAAATGGCTTTAAGAACTGGAGGACTTTCGGGGATTCAAAAGCTGATTCATTCGAATGCTTTAGGAACAATTGAATTGAGTACTGGTTTACAAATTTCGGGCGTTTTCACGAATGTAATTCAAGATGAAGGAAAACCGGTTTACATTCAGACGACAGGAAAAACGGCTTTATCCTACCGCGAAAAAGAGTTAGTTGGACACGGAACTTTAACGCATCCGGAAGGATTTGGAAGTCCGATTGGGAAACTGAAAGGATTTAATTTAGCGATCGAAGATATGAGTCCAAAGGATTTACAGGCTTATAGCATTGTTGAAAATGAAACTGTAAAACTGGAATTTGAAGGCAATATTATTGTTGAAGGCGAAATCATTACGGGTTCCAGAAACTTACATGGAGAAATTATCCTGATTAGTTTTAAAAATTGTACTGTAACTCATGGCGAAACGATTTTGTTTCAGCCTGAATGGGGAAATTACGATATGGCAATTGGTAAAAAAGTAGTTTCGGCTTTTTCCGGTCCAGCCGATGTGAATAGTTTTGACTTGATTAATTCTGTTCCTACAACTACTACAATAAAAGCAAAACATACAGATGAACGTGATGATTTAGAAGTGCTATATCAAACGGTTCGATTGATTCGAGAGAATAAAGATTCTAAATCTGAGTTGAAGTCTGTGTTTGAAAAACTAAAAGAAAATCATGGCAATGATTGGTTACTTTCGGTTGAAATTGCAGAACTTTTGAAGGATTCAAATGAAGAACAGCTTTTACAGGAAGTGTTGATTTATCTTGAACAATTGAAAATTAAACGTGCTGAGGTGGCGCATTTGATTGCTGGTGGTTTGGATTTGATATTTAATAAGGAAACTGTTTAATTTATTGCCCACGGGTTTTACTGGTTTAAACTGATTTCCACAGGTTTAATTTCTCGCAAAGGCGCGAAGCTACAAAGTTTTTCTACAATCTTGTCATTTCGACGAAAGAGAAATCACATACAGTATTCGCCAAAGATTGTCGACATTCTTTGTGAAGTTTCATGTGTGATTTCTCCTGCGTCGAAATGACAAGATTACGGCAAAACCTCTGAACCTTTGAACCTTCCTCCTCTACAACTTCAAATCCTCATTAAAATCCTTATCAGATTCTATTGTTTTTCCTTCGTATTGTAACTTCCAGCCCATTGAATTTGTCAAAATAAGGATTTTAGATAATTCACTTATTAATCTGTTTTGGGCGTTTGTTTTTAGGGTAGATTTTTCAATTTTCTTGGCAAGATTAGCTTTTACCGATTTGTTGATTTTATTGTAATCATCTCCCGTAAACGGATTCAGTTTGCTTTGTTCTACATCATAAAACTGAATATCCGGATTGATTGTAATTTCTTCTTTTGGGATATTTAAAATGGTGATGGTTTTGTTTTTTTCGTCGATATCGTATTTCATTTTATGCAAATCGTAGGCTACGGTAACATTTGCATTGACAACAACAAGTGCTTTCTTTTCGAAAGAAACCATGTCCATTAAATATTTCTGCTGATTTTTATAGGTAATGACTTCTGAAAAATGTCCTTCGGTGACAACCAATTTTCCAACGTTTAGAATTTGCTGCTGAATTAAATTGGTGTTATAATCAATTGTAGAATCGTCTTCTTTTTTGAACTCGCAATATTTGAAAGCCAAAACGATCACAAGTACAATTGCGGCTAAAACTATTATTCTCTTTACTAAATTTTGCATTCTATTATTTTATTAGACCAATTTACAAAATGAGAATTAAAGTCTGACACGAATTGCACTAATTTTCACTAATTCATAGTTTGTCTATATTAATCAATTCAAAAAATAAATTTTTCAAGTTTGCCACGAATTGCACAAATTTCACTAATTATTATGTGCGTATATTAATTAAAATTAGTATAATTGAATAGCTAATATTACTTCGTGCTAATTCGTGAAATTCGTGGCAAAAAAACAACTAGAATGGATAGCCAATCGCAATATTTAGAATCAGGTTATCTTTTCGCCAAGGTCCGCTTCCGAAATCAATATCTTTAAGTACCCATCTTTCTCCTTGTGGTAAATATGGTTTTCTTAAAGGGAACGCTAAATCTGTTCTTAGAATCAGGAATGATAAATCAAAACGTAATCCGGCTCCGGCTCCTACTGCGATATCTTTCATGAAATCTTTAGTAATTTGTCCGCCTGGTTTATTGGGATCGGCGTTTAAAAGCCAAACATTTCCTGCATCAACAAATAATGCTCCGCGAACAATACTAAAAAGTTTTGCCCTGTATTCTGTACTAAATTCTAATTTTAAATCTCCTGATTGATCCGGTAAATAATTGTTTGTTGTTTCTGTATTTAAATAACTTCCGGGTCCAAGTGATCTCGCTCTAAAAGCACGAATACTATTGGTTCCTCCCACAACAAATTGTTTTGATGTTGGCAACGCACCTGAGTTTCCGTACGGAAGTCCGGCACCAACAATAATTCTGCTTGCCCATTCACTTTCTTTGCTCAATTTTAAATAATGCCTAAAATCTGCTTTTAACTTTACAAATTGACTAAACGGAACATCAAATATTTTTATCGTGTCGTTCTTTTTGACATTTGCGCCTGTAACCAAACCTGTTACGTTTCCGGCTAAATCTAATTCTCCATTAAAATAGAAGGTATTTTTTTTACGCTTTTGCATTGTATTGGTGTACGTAAACGAATATGTTGGACCAAAAATCAATTGCTTTTCTATCACTTTTTTTAATGATTCATCCGCTTCTGCATCTGCCAGATATTCTGGTGTAACGTGATTAGGGCTCACATAAGTAACGTCAAATACATTTAATTGATGCTCTTTACGAATGTTTTCTTTCCACAAGTATCCAAAAGATCCCTTAAAAGAATTCAATGCATATAATTGTGTTCTGTTTTGATATTCGTATCGCAATGTTGCTTTAGTTCTCGGAATAAATTCACTGGAACCAGCAACTTTAAAAAATGGTATAATAAATCTTGGCCACGTCAAACTGGTTTCTGTTCCCAGTTTATAAATGTTCTTACCATTATTGGTTCCCGAAAGCTGGAAATCGGCACCGCCAAAAACAGAAACGGTAAGCAATTCTGCACCGCGAAATAAGTTCCTGTTGTTCCAGTTTACATTTACTTCTGTACCGGTATAACTCGCCGAATTTGTTTTCCCTAAAACCTCAACTCTGATAAATTTCTTCGGCAAAAGCGTTAAATAATAATAGGAATCTAAACTGTTTGGAATACTGTCTGAAGGTTTAAATTCATTTTTTACAAAGCTAAAAGTTCCCAGATTTACGAAACGGTTTAATGTCAGATTATGATCTTTACGGCTGTATAAATCGCCTTTTTTGAAATATATTGTTCTGTCAAAAACTCTTGGTTTAAACGTATTTGCAGTATCTATAATCGTGAAATCATTGTATTGTACAATATCTTTCCTGGTATATTTAACGCTGTCTTTTGAAACTGTAAAATTTGGATAAACAATAATTTTATTGATTTTGTATGATGTAAGTGCTTTTGGCGGCGTATCTGGTTTTATTACCAGTCTTATTTTTACTTCATGATCGCCTTTACTGCTATCAACCTGCGCTAAAATATTATCCGGATTAAAGTAAAAATAACCACGTTCTTTAAGTCTGGCATCTATTCTTTCTCTTTCTGCTTTTATAATATCTAAGTCATACGGTTTGCCTACTTTCAATAAACTTCTTCGGCTTGAGCGTGCAATTATTTTTGACATTTTTAAGGAATCATCCGGAAAAGTGACACTTGTAATAATATATTGCTTTTTAGGAATCAGCGTATATTCTGCGGTAACTCTTTTATTTCTAACGGTTGAATCTGCACTTACACGGGTTTTAAAATAACCGCGGTTTTCTGTGAAATTTCTTAAAACCGAAGCGTTATAATCTAAATCGACTTTGCTGAAAAGTACTGGTTCTTCACCAACTTTAGTGCGGAGCCAATATCGAATCCCTTTTTGCTTTTTAGGTTCTCCTGCAAGATTATAAATCCACAATTTAGGACGTAATCCTAATATTTGTTTGTTGGGTTTAGGACGCAATAAACCTTCCAGTTCCTTCTCCAGTTCTTTTCTGTCTTTCTTTTTAATAATAGAATCTTTTACTGTCACAGAACCGCCTGTGTACAATAAATCTCCTTCTGGTAAATATTTTGTATTGCTGCATCCAAAAACAAAAAATAAGGACAGCATCACAAAATATCTGACATATATGGTTTTGATATTGCTATGTTTTTTGCTCATTTCCTTCAATTTGATTTTCTTCTTTTTCTTTGTCTTCTTTCTCTTTCTGTTTTCTTTTTTCCTTGCGTAGTTTTTCTTCTTTAATCATTTCCTTTTCTGCTGCACTACGATGAAAAAGCTCTCTGAATTTATTGTAACTCATTGTGATAATAAAGGCAACTCCTGTTTCAACAACCTGACCTTCGACCGCAACCTGATATTCATTTTTTCGATACGCACGAACCATATAACGTCCGTCTTTTGTCAATTGATAATCCAGTGCAACGTCTCCGGCAATATTGGTGCTTTCTTCATTGGCGCGTTCCTGACCTTCGACAGCAAAACTGCTTCCCACGGTTACTTTTAATCTGTCGTCTAAAAGTTTTTTAGAAACTCCTACATTCAAATCGGTTCTGTTTTCTCTGGTTCCCGTTGTATAATCATCTGTAGATTCAAGGTCAAATTCTAACTGAACTCCGGTAATTAATTCTCCTGCAAGATCATTTAATTGTTGCGAAAGTATTTTACTCACACTTTGTCTTGCTAATGATTCTGCACTTGTTCCGCCGCTTTCACTCGCAAAAGGATTTTCGCCAATAAATCTATTCAATAATAAAAGCGCAAAAACCTGTTTGTTTAATTCTGCCGGTTCTTGTCGTAACTGTTGCAGTTTTGTTTGCGTAAGCGAAACTACATCTGTCGAGACATCATAATTTCCGTCAGGAAGTACAATGTCAAACGTGATTTCCGGTTTCAATAATTCACCGTTCATTTTTAATAATGTCTGGAACGGAATTTTCTGTTTATACGTATTTCTAATCGTTGGATTATCAGTTGGCAATTGGTTTCCTAATAAATCAATTGGCGCAGTTTCTACTTTATAAATCGCCGTAATGTTTAAATTTGCCATTGTAGGCTCGCCATTCCAAATGATAGAACTTCCTTTTTGAATATCAAATTTACGTCGGATCATGTTGAAATTCATTTCATATGCTCCATCAGTAAACTCATATTTACCCGTTAAAGTTGTTTTTCCGGATGGATCAATTCCTCCTGTAAGCTGTGCTTCACCTTTTAGATTTAAATAATCTCCATTTCCTTTGTCGATTACCAGCGTTAATTCTGCTTCTTTATCAATAGAAATTTCAACGCTTACATCCATTCCAACAAGTTGCGACTGATTCAGTTTGTTTTCCATTGCAATGGTTTGTTTCAGATACACATTATCTTCGTCAACAAACTCTACAATACCTTCACGATCAGCAATTGAAGGATCTGATTGCGGCAAAACAACGGAGAATTTAGTGTCTTTATTTATTTTGATATTTCCGCCAATAACAGGATTTTCAAGTGTTCCCTTTATGTTTAATTTAGTGTCTAAAATCAAATCGCCATAAAACAAATCGTTATCTGCTTCTTTAGAATGTATGGCTCTAAAATCATCTGCAACAACAGTTAGACCAAAATCAAACTTGGTATAATCTGCTGATTTAATTGTTCCGTCGATTGTTAACTCGTTATCATTTTCATCATGAAAAGTAAATTTATTAAAAGTAATCAGATCATTTTGAAGCGTGATTTTTTCATTCTGAGTTTTAAAGAATGAGTTTAATTTCGCTACTCTGAAACCTGTATCCTTAAAATTTAATTCCCCATTTACTTTTGGCGCACTTGCATTTCCTGTAATTTTAAAATTTCCGTCTAAAGCTCCGGTTCCATCAGTAATATTTCCCATGGTAAAACCCTGAATACTTTTAATATTCAGATTGTTTAAATCTAAATTAAAATCAAGATTACCATCGTCCATTCTATAATTACCGGTCAGGTTCATATCATTTCCTTCTCCGGTAAGCGTGACATTTGCAGCTAATAAATTATTGGTTTTATTATCGACTTTTATGGCGATATCACCAACAGGTTCACCTCTAAAAGCAAACTGATCTATTTTTAAATCAGATGTAAAAGTGGGTTTCGTCATTACATTTTCAACAACCGCATTTCCGTTAATTAAACCCTGCATCAAAAGTTTATCTTTCTTGACAATGTTCATAATGGTTTCGATTTTGAAGTTTACAAAATCTACTTGCAACGGCGCATTATCCTGCTCGCCTTGTGACTGAATTTTTAATTCGTTACCGGAATTCGCTAAATAAAATTTATTGATATAAAGTCTTTTTCCTCCAAATTCAATTGTATTTTCAGGATCAATTGTCCATTTATCATAATTCAGAATAAAGTTTTCTGCATCAATTTTAAAAATGTTTTTTGAATCTTCTGATTTAAATTCTCCGGCAATAAAATACTGTTGTTTGTCTTTGGTATCTTTTACTTCAAGGGCATAAGTCAAATTATTATTTTCGACTTTTCCTGACAAACTTGTAAACGGAATTTTTAAGGAACCGCTTTCAATTGTAGCCACAGAAATCATGTATTCTAATGCATTTTCTTTGGCTTCGATATTTATTTTCCCGTCGGCAATTGTGTTTTCAGCATAAACAATTCTTGGGATTGTACCTTTTATTTCTAATGAATCTGTTACGTTATTGTATTTTCCGGTAATATTTATAGGTTCTAAACCTGTCAATTTCGGAACCAGTTTAAAAAGTATCGGGTCATTGTCAATTTTTACCGTAAATGCTAATCTTTGTTCGTCTGCTTCTCCATTTACTTTCGGATTTTTTAAATCAATATATTTCGATAATGATTTTTCTATTGCCGATGTTAAGGTTGTTAGTTTGTATTTTCCGTCTATTTCTGCTTTTAAAAACTGAGAAGATATTTTGATATTATTTCGGGTATTATCAGCAAAAGCAATTACACGAACCGAATCTAAAACAATTGGTTCTGCTTCTTGTAAAACCTGAACGTTCGACAGGAAAACTTTTCCATTTAAAAAATCAGGATTACTATTGGCAATATCTGCATCGACATTTCCGCGCAGTTTCATTGGTCCGGCGTGAAGATTCAGTTTTTCTAAATCGGCAATATCAAGATTTAATTTTAATTTTATCGATGGATATTTGTCTTTTGTATCCCCGCTTGCCACAAGATCAAAATGCAAATTAGGATCTTTCATTCCTGATTTTACAGCAAATGATCCGTTTGCGATATTTCCTTTTAAAGCTAAATCTCTATAGGTATATTTATTAAAAACTGCTTTCTGAACTAATCCATCAACTTGTGCCTGAGCCGTTTTTGGGTCTAAACCATTTCCTTTTACTTTCGCTTTAAGCGTAATTTTTCCAATGGAATCGTTTTTTATTAATTTTCCTAAATCAAAATCCAGCAAATAAACCGTTGCATCGTATTTCTCTTTTTTCTTAACGCGCTGATCAAATAAACCATCAACTTTTGCATTTCCGAAACTACTGTTTAGAGCCAGATTGGTTTTGAAATTCTGAACTGAACCTTTGAATTTTCCCTGTAGATTTAATTGCGAAGGAAGTTGAATGTTCTTGGGAATTGTTCCTGCTGGAATAAACGAATATATATCTTTTGAAGTACTTGAAAGTTTCTTGATATTTACGTCATAATAGGCTTTTTTGGCATCCGGCAAACCTTTGATTTTTCCCGAAAGAGAAACTTTAGTCGTTCCTATTCCGCTCATTTCGAATTGCGGAATATCAAGATCTTTTATTTTTCCGCTTAAGCGTGTATTCAGATATAAAATTGCATTTGGATTGCTTTTAAACGGATTTGTCTTTTGTAAATCAGGCGCAAATAATAAGATGTCTTTAAAACCAATTTTTGACTGATTTAGATTCGCATCTACCGAAAGATTTCCTAAATCTTTAGAAATTGTCGCAATCGAAGCATAAGCAACCTTGACTTTATTTTGAAGTAAAGTCTGTGGCGTTTTTAAATACAAATCGTTTAAATAAGCATTTTTAGGTCCGTAAAAAAAGTTAGTTTTTAAGGACTGAATTTGTAATCCGCTTTTATCGTTTGCCGTTAATGCTTTTATATTTCCTGAAATTGTATCATTTCCATAATATAATTTCTCCGCTTGTAATTTAAAATTATTTAAATCAAGATGACTGTAATCAATTCCTTTTACGACAGGTTTTGAATCCATATTATCAAATTTGAAAGCGATATCCTGAATATCAACATCGTTCAGTTTTACTTTCCAGCCTGCTTGTTTGATTGCCGTTGAATCTAAATCCGGAGTTTTTATTTGTTTGTCTTTTGATCCTAATCTTAGATTCCCTTTTAGATTTTTTAATTCGAAAGTATCGAAATCTAAAAGCTGATTGTTTAAGTCGATTTTGTTAACCGATAAATCAAGATTCCCCAATTTTATTCCCGAATCTAATTTGGAATCTTTATTATCATAAGCAATATCAATTTTAGACAAACTGATTTTGCCTAATTTTAAATTGAAGTCTTTTCTTTTGGAAATAGTGTCGACAGTTTCTACTGAAACTTCGGCGATTTTTTGAACAACATCCTGATCTAAAACTAATTTTAATCCGTCTAACTTAATATTCGGAATATCAAATTTCATTTTATCGAGATCGAATTCCTTAAATTTTGTATCAAAATGTGTCAGGTTTACTTTGATATCATTTTTAGCAAAATCATCTTTAAAATTGAATTTAACATTATCAAGATTCACATCTACCACTGATATTTTGAAGGGTTTGCTATCAGGATCTTCAACTTTTTGTTCTTTTGATTCGAAAGCTTTTATGATATAATCGAAATTGAAAACGCCGTCTTTATTTCTGGAAATATTTGCCGTTACATTTTCAAGTGAAACCGAATTAATTTCTAATTCGCTGCTTATCAATTTAAAAAGATCTACATCAACCTCTAAACGTTTTCCTGCTAATAAAGTATCTTTTTTTTGATCTTCAAAATAGAAACCTTCAAGAACTACATCTTTAGGGAATTTAATAGAAATATGATCTAAGGAAACTTTGGTTTTTATCTTGTTATGAAGATAGGTTATCGCCTTATCCTTTGCGTAATTTTGAATCGATGGAACCTGAATTAAAACTATTATAAGCAATAAAAGTGCAATAATAGAACCCACGCACCAAAGCAGTATACGTAGTGTTTTTTTAAGAAAATGAATTCGTTTTTTATTCATACGTTCAATAAAACACGTTTAAATTAAAATTGGGTTATTATAAAGCTGTACTTATACAGCCTACAAAATTGAGAATTTTAAACCTCAACAATTTACATAATTACGTGCAATTATTCTAAAATTTTATGGACAAATAATTATTTTCTTACTTTTATTTTGCCACCAAGGCACGAAGACACTAAGTTTTTTTGACTACAATAAGTGATAATCTTTATTATAAGAAATGAAATCGAAATGCTTTTATTAAATCAAAATTTAATGTGATTCCATTTTTCCTGAATCGCATTTATCTTCTGCTGAAGTTTAGAAAGGAATTTTTTATGCTGCTCAGATTCGGGATTGAAGCTTCGATGACGCAGACTTTTTTGAATATCTGAGATTTCCTCCATAGTTTTAATACTATTTTCTGAGATATAGTTCTCGCTGAATTTATGCCAGATATAATCTATCGCAACCTGATTGGGATGTAACATATCCTCGGTATAAAAACGATAATCACGAAGTTCATCCATCATGATTTCATAGGAAGGAAAATATTCTAATTTTAGATTGTTGATTTTAGATTTTAGATTGCTGTGGAGCGAAGCAAATAAATGTGATTTGCTGAGTTGATTTTCCGCAAAACCATCTTTGACATGTCGAACTGGTGAAACGGTGAATATGAAGTTGATATGAGGATTTAAAATCCCGATTAAATCAATTTTATTATGAATACTTTGCTCAATTTCATTTACTGATAATAATTGCTTTATGAATTGCTTTTGAGGTACTTTATGGCAATTGGCAACAATTTCATCGCTTTCGATATTCCTGTAAATCCAAGAAGTTCCGTAGGTAATAATAATGTGCGTGGCTTCTTTTAATTGTTTGCCGGTTTCTAGAATTGCTTTGTTTAGCGTTTCCAGTAATTCTTGTCGGTCTGAATTACTTAAATCGGAATGTACTTCGTAACTGTGCCAACGTTCGTTATAAAAAAAAACATCTTTCTCTGTATAGAATTCCTGTTTAATTACCCGGCTAATAATTTTCTCGATCGAAACGGGATTAAAAATTATCCCAAACGGATTTGTTTGATTTTGAAATTTAAAATAATCAAATTTATCCGCCATATTTTCGGCAAAACAAGAACCAATAGAAATTATCTTTGAATTATAATCAATTTGATTATTGGTTTTAGAAATTGGGATTTGGGTTCTGAATTGCATGGTTTTGATTTAAACACGAATTTCACGAATTTTCACCAATAAAAAAACCAAATAAAGAAGTATTTGGTTTTTTATTAATTTCAAATTTTTAATAACTTAATATGTGTATCCAATTTCATACTCTATCGATTTACCGTCACTTGTAAATGATGTGCGTTTTGTTGGATAATCTTTATCATTGTAAATGTAATTGACTAAATAGACTGCAGGATTAGGGAATTCGCTATCTGTTCTATTAATTTTCAATATATTATTAGCCGAAAATTCTACCTCAGTTAATAATAAATCAAAACCCAAAATATTTTTTAAAGGGTTATTTTTAGTATCATATTCCTGAACTATCGTCGAGACAGAACTGCCTCTAATTGACTTAAATTGAACTAAATTACCATTTTTATAAGTTAAACTGCCTTCACTAACTTTTGTCTCCATTTTAGTGTCAGGGTTAACTGAGTATTCTACATATGAAATCAAATTATCAGAAGTATGTGTGTATACTGTTTTTCCAATATATTCTCCTTCAGGATATTTAACAGTAAAAGATCTTCTTGTTACTCTCGTTTTTAATTTTCCGTTTTCATACGTATAGTTAACTTCAATATTTTTAGTTTCCAAACCTTTCGAATCTACAGCAAATTTCTCTTGTTTTGTAATAACTTTTCCTGTATAAGTAAAGACAGTTTTTGAACTTTCATCTATGCTGGTTAGTAATTTATTTCCATCATAACTTAAAGTACTTTTACTATTTGTTCCTAAATAAACAGAAGGATAAGTATAAGAAATAGTTCCAGGTAAGATAGATTTGTCTTCAGAAGATGATTTTTCATCACTGGAACACGATATTAGTAATAAAGTTAAAGCACTAAAAAGCAATAAAAGTTTTTTCATTTTTATAAATTTATTTTTGGTTGAGCAAATCTAATTAAAAATTACAGTTTTAATAACAAAAAGCAACTTTAGAAAGCCAAACTATTCACTACTTTTGCATCTCTAAATTCAAACTCACATATGAAATTATTATATTCTTATATAATCAAACACAAAATGCTCTTGCTTTTTGCGTTGATTATGGCCTCTATAAACATTTGTTTCAGCTTATCAGACTCTATTATTACCGGTAAATTAATGCAGGATTGTGGTGTTGGTTTGCATAAATATGAAGGAAATGAAATAGGATTCATCAAATCTTTATCTTTCTGGCTTGGACTTTCGCTTGGTGCCGCGATGATTTCAAGAATTACCAAAAACTTTCAGGATTATTTTACTAATGTCGTGATTCAGCGTACAGGAGCACAAATGTATACTGACGGAATCAAAAAATCACTTGATTTACCTTACGCAGAATTCGAAGACCAACGAAGCGGTGAAACTTTAAGTAAATTGACGAAAGTCCGTTCTGATTCTGAAAAATTAATAACGCTTTCTATCTCTTTAATTTTTCAAACCATTATCGGTTTTATATTCGTAATTGTTTACGTTGCCAGAATCGATTATCGTATTTCGCTTATCTTTTTAGTAACTGCTCCTATTATCGCTTTAATCAGTTCGTATTTAGGTAAAAAGATTAAAGTCGTTTCTCGAAAAATCGTAAATCAAACAAATGCACTGGCTGGTTCTACAACCGAAAGTTTAAGAAACATTGAATTGGTGAAAAGTCTTGGATTAACGTATCAGGAAGAAAAACGTCTAAACTTAAACACCTTTAAAATTCTACAACTCGAATTGGAGAAAATCCGTTTTATCAGAAGTTTGAGTTTTATTCAGGGAACAACTGTTCACTTTTTAAGAACTTGTGTCGTTTTTACTTTATACTATTTCTTGTTTGGACAAAAAATAATCGTGGGTGATTTATTGACGATGGTATTTTTTACTTTCTTTATTTTTGGACCTTTACAGGAATTAGGAAATTTCATTATTGCTTTGAATGAAACCAAAGTGTCAATGGAAAACTTCAAAACTTTATTGAGCGCTCCAAAAGAATTTCGTCCAAAAACACCTAAACATGTTGGAGCAATTCGATCTTTACTTTTTTCGGATGTAAGTTTCAAGCACAAAACTGCCAAATTTAAAGCAGTAGAAAATATCAATTTTGAAATTAAACAAGGTGAAACAGTAGCATTTGTTGGTCCATCCGGTTCGGGGAAAACAACATTGGTGAAACTATTAGTTGGATTGTACACGCCGGCAGAAGGTCAGGTTCTTTATAATGACATAGATTCTACCGAAATTGATTTGCTGGATTTAAGAAAACAATTGGGATTTGTTACTCAGGACGCACAATTATTCTCGGGAACAATTCGCGAGAATTTATTGTTTGTGAGACCAAATGCAACTGATGAAGATTTATATGATGCCCTTAAAAAAGCGAGTTGTGAAAAATTATTACAACGTGCTGAAGATGGTCTAAACACGACAATTGGCGAAGGCGGAATTAAAGTTTCCGGCGGTGAAAAACAACGTTTGTCAATCGCCAGAGCCATTTTAAGAAATCCGAATTTATTGATTTTTGATGAAGCAACTTCTGCTTTAGATTCTATTACCGAAGAGGAAATTAATGCTACTATTAGAAATATATCTGATCAAAACAGGATTACGGTTTTAATCGCCCATAGATTATCAACCGTTTTACACGCCGATAAAATCTTTGTTCTTGAACAAGGTAAAATTATTGAATCCGGTAAACATGAGGATTTGATTGTTGAAAAAGGTTTGTATTACGCTATGTGGCGTCAGCAAATTGGTGAGCGTAAGTAAGTTTTTTTTAATCTCGCAAAGTCGCGAAGTCGCAAAGTTTTTTTATATGCTTTGCGACTTTTCTTTTTTATAAGTCTTTTGAAATTGAACATTATAAATAAAAAATCGCGCAAAGACGCAGAGGCGCAAAGTTTTTACTCTTTAAATTTCTTTAAAGATTATTGACAATTCTTGTAATACCAAATTTAATCAAAGGAACATTAAAATTTATCAGCAATCCTAATTTGATTTTTGTAATTTTTAAGTATGTCATAATTTGTTTAGCATGAACTTCTGTTATTTTTTCAATTGATTTTATTTCTAGGATTAATTTATTTTCAATAATTAGATCCGTTCGAAAACCAATATCAAGTTTTAATTCATCCCAAATAACCGGAAGTGGTTTTTGCCTTTCGACAAATAGCCCTTTTTTAGTTAATTCGTAATATAGAATTGCTTCATAAACTGATTCTAACAAACCGGGACCAAGTTTTACATGCATTTTGTAGCAGATATCAACTACAATAGCTGAAAGTTCATTTTCGTTCATACTTAAAAATTAAAGTATAAACTTACAAAAATTAAATTACTTAAATAAAAAAGTCGCAAAGCATATAAAAACTTTGCGACTCTGCGTCTTTGCGCGAAATATAAAAAACTTACTTCACAAAATCAACTGCGTGAACCAAAGCCTCAGCAATTCCAACAGCATTTTTTCCTTTTCCGGATGCGAAGAAAGGCTGTCCTCCTCCATTTCCTTCAATATATTTACCTAATTCCTTGATAACAGCATTTGCATTTAAGCTTTTGCTTGCTACCAATTCTTTAGAGATGTAACAGTGAATGTTTGGCAAACCATCTTCTATTGAAGCTAAAAACACAAACGAATCTGGTTTTGAACTTCCTAAAGCGGAAGCCAAATCTTTTGTCGAAGCCATGCTTAAATCTACTTGTTTTGCAAGGAAATTAATTCCGTTAACTTCTTGGAAATCTTTCTCTAATTCTATTTTTAAAGCATTTACTTTTTCTTTAAGTAATTGCTCGATTTGCTTTTTTAATTTTGCATTATCATCTTGTAAAGAAGCTACAGATTTTAAAATATCCTGTGGATTTTTTAATGTCTCTTTTATTTCAGATAAAGTATTCTCCTGATTTTTATAGAAATCTTTTACTGCATCACCTGTAATTGCCTCAATACGACGAATTCCGGCCGCTACTGCTCCTTCAGAAATGATTTTGAAATGCCAGATTTCTGCTGTGTTTTTCACGTGAATTCCACCGCAAAGTTCTTTACTGTCACCAAATTCAATCATACGAACATTATCTCCGTATTTCTCTCCAAATAAAGCCATTGCACCTTTATCTAATGCTTCTTTAATCGGAATATTTCTGTGTTCTACCAAATTTAATTGTGCTTCAATTTGCGCATTTACACTTGCTTCAACCTGACGTAATTCATCCTCTGAAACTTTAGAAAAATGCGAAAAGTCAAAACGCAAATAGTTCGGATTTACCAATGAACCTTTTTGCTCTACGTGAGTTCCAAGAAGGTTTCTCAAAGCCAAATGCATTAAGTGCGTAGCAGAGTGATTTTTAGAAGTTGATGTTCTTAAATCGGTATTTACTTTTGCTGTAAAACCAACTTCAATATTTTCAGGTAATTGTTTTGCGAAATGCAAAATCAAATTATTCTCCTTTTTAGTATCGATGATTTCAATCGTTTCGTTTGCAGAAACTAATGTTCCTTTATCACCCACTTGTCCTCCACCTTCCGGATAGAATGGTGTGTTGTCTAAAACGATTTGGTATAGAATTCCGTCTTTCTTAGAATCTACTTTACGAATTCTGGTAATTTTTACGTCATTTTCTACTTTGTCATAACCTACAAATGTTTCAACATTTCCTGGAATCAAAACTGTCCAGTCTTCTGTTGAAACTTCTGATGCTGCACGTGAACGATTTTTTTGTTCCTGCATTGATGCATCAAATTCCGGCTCATTAAGGGACATTCCTTTTTCTTTCAGGATCAAAGCTGTTAAATCTTTCGGGAAACCGAAAGTATCGTACAATTCAAATGCTTTTGCTCCGGAAACTTCTGAACCTTTAGTTTGTGCAATTACATTATCTAACAATTGTAATCCCTGATCAAGAGTTCTTAAGAATGAGGCTTCTTCTTCACGAATAACATTGGTAACAAATTGTTGCTGTAATTTGATTTCAGGGAAAAATTCTCCCATTTGGTTTGCTAAAACTTCTACCAATTTATTGATAAAAGGCTCTTTTGTATTAAGGAAGGTAAATCCGTAACGAATTGCACGACGCAAAATTCTACGTATTACATAACCAGCTCCGGTGTTTGATGGCAATTGCCCATCTGCAATTGCAAAAGCAACGGCACGAACGTGATCTACAATTACACGAATTGCAATATTGGTTTTATTTTGTTCTTCACTAATGTTTTTAATTTCATTAGATGTATATGTAAATCCTGTAATTTGTTCTATTTTCTCAATAAGCGGTGTAAAAACATCGGTATCATAATTAGATGTTTTTCCTTGTAAAGCCATACACAAACGCTCAAATCCCATTCCGGTATCAACGTGTTGTGCAGGAAGTTTCTCTAAAGATCCATCCGCTTTACGGTTGAATTCCATGAATACATTATTCCAGATTTCAACTACTTGTGCGTGATCGTTATTTACTAAACTTTTACCTGAAACTTGTGCTTTTTCTTCTTCTGAACGTAAATCAACGTGAATTTCAGAACAAGGTCCGCATGGTCCCTGATCTCCCATTTCCCAAAAATTATCTTTTTTATTTCCAAGAATAATTCGGTCTTCATCGATTAATGTTTTCCAGATATCCCAAGCTTCCTGATCAAACGGAACATTATCTTCTTTGCTTCCTTCAAAAACAGAAACATAAAGGTTTTCCTTTGGAATTTTATAAACTTCTGTCAATAAAGTCCAAGCCCAATTGATTGCTTCTTTTTTGAAATAATCGCCAAAAGACCAGTTTCCTAACATTTCAAACATGGTATGGTGATAAGTATCAAACCCAACATCTTCAAGATCATTATGTTTTCCTGAAACACGAAGACATTTTTGCGTATCGGCTATTCTTTTACTTTTTGGAGTTCCGTTTCCTAAAAAATATTCTTTAAACTGGGCCATTCCCGAGTTATTGAACATAAGAGTTGGATCGTCCTTAAGAACGATAGGTGCAGATGGAACAATTAAATGTCCGTTGCTTTTAAAAAAGTCTAAAAATTGTTTACGTACGTCTTGTGATTTCATATTTATTAATGTGACAATTTGATAATGTGTCAATTAGAAAATTACTTAATATTTCAATTTGATAATCTGATAATTTAAAATAAAAAACTTACGGCTTTAAACAATAAATCTCCTACTTAATACATTATCTAATTATCTAATTGACACATTATCTAATTGATTTATTCTTGAAAAAAGCTTCGAACAACTGAAACATTTATTAAATTTGTTCGACTAACTTATTTTACAAGCTGCAAAAATAGGGTATTTTAAAATATGGCGAAAGTAAAATATTATTACGACTCAGAAAATCTGGCTTATACAAAAATAAAAACCAGAAAAAGAATCAAAATCGGTTACGCATTACTGTTTTTGCTGGCTTCGGCGTTATTTGGTTTTTTAGTTTTTGTGCTTTTAATCAATACTCCTTATTTCGAAACTCTAAAAGATCGTTTACAAGCGCGCGAAATTGAGAATTTGAAATTGCAATATTCGATTTTGAACAAAAAAATGGATGAAATTGATGATGTAACAGACGCTTTAGAAAACCGGGACAACAATATTTACAGGGTTTATTTTAATAAAACTGAAATTCCGGATTCTATCAGAAAAGCCGGTTTTAGAGATCCTAAACGATATAAGGATTTAGAAGGTTATAATAACTCAAAATTGGTTTTAAATACCACAAAACGAATTGACCGATTATCAAAAGAATTAGCGATTCAATCTCAATCATTAGATGAAATTTTGAAATTAGCGAGCGTAAAAGGCAACTTATTATTAGCGATTCCGGCAATTCAGCCTGTTAGAAATGAAAATTTAAAACGAATGGCTTCTGGTTTTGGATATCGAACTGATCCTTTCACGAAAGTGCGAAAAATGCATAACGGAATGGATTTTACTGCCAATACAGGTTCACCGGTTTATGCCACAGGTGATGGCGTTGTAGAAAGAGCAGATGCGGCGGCTTCTGGATTTGGAAATCATGTCGTGATCAGGCACGGTTTTGGATACGAAAGTTTGTACGCGCATTTAAGCAAATACAATTGCAGAGCGGGTCAGCATGTAAAACGAGGCGATGTAATTGGCTATGTGGGAAGTACCGGAAGATCCGAAGGTCCGCATTGTCATTACGAAGTTCATAAAGACGGAAAAGTCGTAAACCCGTTGAATTTTTATTATGGAAATATCTCGGCGGAAGAATATGTCGCAATTTCACAAATGGCGAACCAGGAAAACCAGTCATTAGATTAATCCTCCAAAAAGTTGTATTTTTGGAATAAAAACAGAAAATTACAAATCATGCATATTGAGCTTTCAAAAGATAAAAGGTATTATAGCATTGGCGAAGTTGCCAAAGCTTTTAATGTCAATGCATCGTTGATTCGGTTTTGGGATAGTGAATTTGATATCCTAAAACCAAAAAAGAATGCCAAAGGCAACAGAATGTTTACGCCGGAAGATATTACCAACCTGCAATTGATTTATCATTTAGTTAAAGAAAGAGGTTTTACACTTGATGGCGCCAGAACACATTTGAAAGAAGGACAAAAGAAAACATTAGATAAATTCGAAATAATACGTAAATTAGAGACGATAAAATCACAATTAAACGAAATTAAAAACGAATTATAATATATTTATTACATAATTTAGAACAAACTTAAATCAAAACAGATATGAAAAAATGGTTAATCCCCGTAGGAATTATTATAGCACTTATTGCTATTATTGCTTTTTGGTCAATTGGAATTAAAAATACTGGTTTGCAAAAAAATCAAGCAGTTAATAAAGAATGGGGAAATGTACAAACAGCATACCAAAGACGTAATGATCTAATTCCAAACTTAGTTAATACGGTTAAAGGAACTGCTGATTTTGAAAAATCAACTTTAACAGCAGTTATTGAAGCTCGTGCAAAAGCTACATCTATAACTATTGACCCAAGCAATGTAACTCCTGAGCAATTAGCGCAATTTAATCAGGCTCAAAGCGGAGTATCATCTTCTTTATCAAGATTATTAGTTTCTGTAGAACAATATCCAACGTTAAAAGCAAATGAAAGTTTCCTGAAATTACAAGATGAATTGGCTAGTACAGAAAATCAAATTTTAACAGGCAGAACTCGTTTTAATGAAGCTGTTCAGGATTATAATGGTTATATCCTTGCTATTCCAAACAATTGGTTCTTAAGTTATAAAGAAAAACCATACTTTGAAGCTGTTGCAGGTGCTGATAAACCAGTAGAAGTAAAATTCTAAAAATAAAATTTTTGATTGACGATTTCTGATTTAATCTGAAGTCTGAAATCTGAACTCTAAAATAATTTCAATGTCAAAAGTAGAAGATTTTTTGTCCAAAGAAGAAGAACAAGATATTGTTGAAGCTATTCGCGTAGCCGAAAAAAATACTTCTGGCGAAATTAGAGTACATATAGAACAAACAACTTCTAAAGTTCCTTTTGACAGGGCTTTAGAAGTTTTTTATGAATTAAATATGAATGAAACCCAACTTCAGAATGGGGTTTTGTTTTACTTTGCTGTAGCCGATAAAACATTTGCTATTTGTGGAGACAAAGGCATAAATGATGTCGTGGCATCAGATTTTTGGGATTGCACGAAAGACATTATGGTAAATCACTTTAAATCAGGAAATTTTAAACAAGGCATTGTTGATGGTATTCTAAATGCCGGCGAACAATTAAAAAAATATTTTCCGGGATTTGAAGGCGATACCAACGAATTATCAAACGAAATATCAAAAGGTTAAATGATGAAAGATTCCAAAAATAAGATCACAAATTCCTCAAGAATTTTTCAGTTTACTTTTTTGCTATTATTGTTTTTTACTTGTAATTCTATTTTTGCACAGTTTACAATTCCTGAAAAACCGAGTTTTCAAACTTCTGTTTATGATTATGCGAATGTTTTAAGCGCATCTGAAAAAGCACAGCTTGAAGAAAAACTAATTCGGTATTCTGATTCTACTACAACTCAAATTGTAGTGATTACAATAGAAAGTTTAAAAGGTGAAGATGTTTCTCAATTGGCAACTAAATGGGGACAAACCTGGGGAATTGGCGGAACAAAACAAGATGATAATGGTGTAATTATTTTATTGGCCAAAGCCGAAAAGAAAATTGCCATTAATCCCGGATACGGAGTTGAAGATCGTTTGACTGCCGGAATTGGCGGAACAATAATCAGAAATATTATTATTCCGGAATTTAAAACAGGAAGTTTTTATAACGGACTTGACAAAGGAACAGATGCCATAATTGATGTTTTTAAAGGAAAGTTCAAAGGAGAGCGTAAGCAAGCCAAAGGAAATAGCTTTCCTATAATTCCGTTAATTGTTATTGTTGTAATTGTATTAATTTTGCTGTCCAGAAATAAAGGCGGCGGAGGAAATTCAGGTAATAATAGCGGCGGAGGTCCAAGCCTGCTCGATGTGATTCTTTTAAGTAGTCTTGGAAGAAGCGGCGGAAGTGGATTTGGCGGCGGAGGTTTTGGTGGCGGATCATCCGGTGGTGGCGGTGGCTTTGGAGGAGGTTTTGGCGGAGGCGGATTCTCTGGAGGAGGTTCAAGCGGGGGCTGGTAAAAAACAGTATTCAGTTTTCAATCTCAGTCTCAGTTAAAATTCATAATTAATAATTTACAATTCATAATTAAATATAGATGTTATCACATAAAGCAAAATACGCCCTTAAGGCCTTACTTTATTTAGCACAACAAGACGAAAATCACATTTCTAGAACTATAGAAATTGCTGAGGGAGCTAATATTCCTAAAAAGTTTTTAGAGCAAATTTTATTAGATCTAAAACGCGGACGTTTTGTAAGCAGTAAGCAGGGAAAATTTGGCGGATATTATTTGATACGCTCAAAAAACGATATTACCCTGGCAGAAATTCACCGTTTATTTGATGGTGCAATTGCGCTTTTACCATGTGCTTCGTTAAACTTTTACGAACCATGTTCAGATTGTAAAACTGAGGAAGAATGCAGCTTAAGACACGGTTTAATGATCATTCGTGATGAAACTCTTAAAGCGATGCAAGGTATTACAATCGCCTCACTTGTAAAGAAATAAAAAAATATTTCCTAATTCCTAGTAAATCTATAGAATTTACATATATTTGCAAAAAAACCGACAACCATTTACAAAATTTCAACTCTATGAAAGTAAATTACAATCGATCAGATGTATCGAAAAATCTTTTGCAAAAAAACCAAAATAGTCAATTCTCTACTTTAAAAAACAATTCTTCTATGATGTGTATGTGCTGGTAAAAAAAATTTAATTTAAATTCTACTAATCACATATACTTACTATAAAAATGAAAAATTCTATAAAAAATATATTTACAATATTATCCTTTTTAACTTTCTCAATATCATTTGCACAAAACATCGAAGGTGTAGTTAAAACAAGTGAAAATACTCCGCTGGAAGCCGTAAACGTTGTTATAAAAGGAACAACAAATAATACCACAACAGATTCTGAAGGAAGGTTCATCATCGATACAAAAGGAAAACTTCCTTTAACTCTAATAATTCAATACGTAGGATACAAAACTACCGAAATCGAACTTACAGATCTACCAACGGCTTCGATACCTGTTACGCTTAAAGAAGAAAACGAACTTATAGAAGTTGTCGTTTCTTCAAGACGAAGAATAGAAAAAGTTCAGGATGTACCAATTGCAATTTCTGTAATTACAGGAAAACAAGCGGAGCAAACCGGAGCTTTTAACGTAAACAGAATCAAAGAACTTGTTCCATCTGTTCAATTGTATTCATCAAACCCAAGAAATACAGGAATCAACATTCGTAGTCTGGGTTCTCCTTTTGGTTTAACAAATGACGGGATTGATCCTGGAGTTGGTTTTTATGTTGATGGTGTTTATTACGCTCGTCCTGCCGCCACTACTTTAGATTTTATCGATATAGAGCAAATAGAGGTGTTACGTGGACCACAAGGATCATTATTTGGTAAAAACACAACTTCCGGTGCATTTAACATAACAACCCGTAAACCAAGTTTTACTTCAGGAGCTGATTTTGAAGTGAGCTACGGAAACTATAATTTTCTACAAGCTAAAGCTTCGGTTACAGGTGCTTTAGGTAAAAAAGTAGCAGGTCGTTTGTCTTTTTCAGGTACACAACGCGATGGTTTAATTGATAATGTCGCAACAGGAAGACCAACAAACACATTAAACAATCAAGGGATCAGAGGTCAGTTGCTTTGGACTCCTACAACAAATACAAATATTATTTTAGCAGGAGATATCACAACACAACGTCCCGACGGATATGCTCAGGTTGTTGCAGGTGTTGCTCCTACTCAAAGAGCTGCTTATCGCCAGTTTGATGCTATAATCAAAGATTTTAATTATCAACTGCCAAGTCAAAACGCTTTTGACCGTAAAATTGATCATGATACTCCTTGGCGTTCAGGACAAGATATGGGTGGTCTATCTCTTAACATTGATACAAAAATTGGATCAGGAACTCTTACTTCAACTACAGCTTGGCGTTTTTGGAACTGGGATCCGTCAAATGACAGAGATTTTACAGGATTGCAAGTTTTAGCATTATCTCAAAATCCAACAAGACAAACTCAATTTACTCAAGAAGTTCGTTACGCAGGTCAACTTACAGAAAAAATTAGTGGTGTGGTAGGTGTATTTTTTATAGATCAAACATCACAAACAGACGGAACAGAGGAATCTGGTAATGCACAATGGAGATTTGCACAAAGTACAACAAGCGCATTATGGAAAACTCCGGGACTTTTTGAAGGATACGGAATCAAAACCGATGCTAATATCAGAGCTTCAAGTGCCGCAGTATTTGGTCAAATCGACTGGGCTATTACAGATCGTCTTCACGTTTTACCGGGTTTAAGATATAATTTTGATAAAAAAGACGCGCATTATGCCCGTACAACATACGGCGGTTTACAAACTACTGATCCTGCATTACTTGCTTTGAAAAAATTAGTATATTCTGATCAGGCATTTGACTCCAGTACTGATAATACTGACTTTTCCGGAAACATAACATTGACTTTTAAAGCTTCAGACAAAATCAATATTTATGCTACTTATGCAAAAAGCTATAAACCAGTTGGTGTAAACGTAGCCGGACTTCCTACTGATGCAAAAGGTCTGCCATTATTGGATCTTGCTGTAATTAAGCCCGAAAAAGTAAATCATTATGAGATAGGTTTTAAAACTTCTCCATTTAGAAATTCAGTGTTTAATCTTGCATTCTTTGACACAGATATCAAAGATTTCCAAACTAATGTTCAGGCTGCTGAATTGGGTGTAAATCGTGGATATCTTGCTAATGCAGATAAAGTACGTGTTAGAGGTGCTGAACTTGATGCCAGCTTTGTTATTAGCCAACACTTAACTATTAATGGTGCTGCAACTTATACAGATGGTAAATATGTGAAATTTACAAATGCACCGCTTCCATTAGAAGAAACGGGAGCTCCAGTAGCTTTTAAAGATGTTTCAGGAACTGAATTACCTAGTGCTTCAAAATGGGCGGGATCTTTAGGAGGTGAACTTTCTGATAAGGCAAAATTCTTCGGAAATTCAGGAAAAGTTTTCCTTGGATTAGATTCTTATGCCAGATCTGAATTCTCATCAAGTCCTTCAGCTTCAAAATACTTAGTGGTTCCGGGTTATGCTATTTTCAATGCTCGTTTCGGTTTCCGTGCATCACAAGGCTTATCAATTCACTTTTGGGGACGTAACCTTTTAAACAAAGATTATTACGAACAATTATTACCGGCAGGTGGAAACACAGGACAATATGCAGGTGTAATTGGTGATCAAAGGACTTATGGCATTACTTTAAAGTATTCACTATAACACAATTAGTTAATTTTAATTACATGAAACGAGATAGGTTTTTAAATCTATCTCGTTTTTTTATGCTGTAGATTTTGATTGTCGATTTTATGCTGTTTCAAACATCTGAAATCAAAAATCGTTAGTCAAAAAATTTAAAATTACTTAACAGTTTAATCAAGAAAGTAATTAGAAAAAATCCGTTTTTACCAGCGTTTTCGCGTTAGCGAATCAGTAAAATCAGCATCTAATTTTTGACGCGGATAAAACAGATTTACTTCGTAAAAACGCGGATAAAAACGGATTTGATTTGCAATGATTTTATTTTCAAAAGCTTATCTTAATGAAATTGAGATAACTATTAAGGTAATTCAATATTTGAAATACAAAAAGATGTATTACACAATCTCCATAATCTCCATGTTCAAATAAAAATATGATACTTTCTTAACCTGCAGTTCCAGATTAAAAAATTAAAAAATCTGTGCAAAATCTGTTTAACCCGTAAAATCTGTGGGCATAAAAAAAGACGCACTGCTGTGCGTCTCTAAGGGAAATCTTTGTCTTCTTATTTTTTTTAAACCTTTGTTCCTTTGCCACTTTGCCACTTTGAACCTAAAAAAATTAGTAACTCAGAAGCTCATAAACTTAGAACCTAATCTCTTTGTCTTTTCTTTCCTCCTTTTTCAGCTCCTGCAAAATTTCCTATTTTATAACTTACAGAAAACATTACATAACGCTTCAAAACAGTATTTTCTTCATCACGGATCGATGTTGCCGAAATAGTTCTTGTAGCGCTTAGATTCTGATTTAAAACATCATACACTTTTATTTTAGCGTAGACTTTTTTATCAAAAAATCCATAAGACAAACTTGTATTCCACAAATAGAAATCCTTTTTGAAGTTGCTTGAAATACTAGAATTATAAGTGTAACCGAAATCATTACCGAAAATTAAATTTGCAGGCCAGTAACTTGTTGTTTGCAAATTAATTCTGTGTACAACATTAGAGGTCGCATCTCTTGATGAATTCTCATAATTAGTTTGATTGTATGATAAACTATAGGTTGGCGAAATCACTAAAAGTTCTCCGTATTCATAAGTCAGATTTACTTTTGGAGTAAGAGCTGTAGATTTTGCGTTGTATAAAACAGCATTGGTAAATCCTTTATCAAAAGAATAACTTCCGTTTAAACCAAAACCATATCGCAAAACATGAGCATCTCTTTTTATGGACTGATTCCAGTTTCCGCCAATCGAAGTCGTGTAAGTTCCTGAAATATTCACGTAAGTTGTGGTTCTTTTTCCGCTTTCATCATAAATAGAAGTTGAAACCACATCATTATTATAATAATCCCCTTTTACATACAAACTGTAACCGGAACGTGTGCGGAAATCATAATTTCTAAAACTAAAATTAGCGCTGTTTTTTTCGATAGGATTCAAATCCGGATTTCCTGTTATCGTATTTAAAGGGTTGGTTAAATTTAAAACCGGCATTAATTGAACTGCTGAAGGAAGTGCATTTGAATAATCATATTTGAATGTTAGATTCTTAGAACGGCTAAACTTATATCGTATTTGAAAATCTCCGTAAGGCAACGCATATTTCTTATTCAAATCAGTAGCATTATTAAGGTACAAAGAGTGATTATCAAACTCAACAAGTGCTGTTCTGGAATTTAAGTTGACCGTAAATTTGCTCTTCTGCCATGTAATCCCAACTTTAGGACTAAAGGAATTTTGTTTGGATGTTGTATAATTCGTCAAAGACTGATTTAAATCTGAATAAGATTGTGATGCAGCATCAAAATCATATGTTCTCATATCCTTCATTTCTTTGTTCCAGTCAAAATCAGATCCAAATCTAATTCTTAGAGAATCAGTTACCGGTTCTGTATATTCCAGTTCAAGAGAATAAGTATCTGTGGTATTATTGTTTATACTTTTCTGATTCCTATCGTCGTTAGGTTTACTGTCCTGATAAAAAATAGTTTGCGAAAGATTCAGCGCCTCAGCATCCGTTTTGGCGTTATTATTATCAAATACAACACTAAAATTACGCGACTTTTTCTTAAAAGCTTTATTGAAGTTAATTGTGTTTCCAAAACTTGTATTCGTGCTTTCAGAATATGATTTGGCATTACTTTCGTTCAAAGCATCACCATTTTCATCTTCAGAAAAACTAGATGAAGTTGAATTACTATTCGAGCGGGACTGATTCACTTTTGGCACAATAACTAATCTCGTAGTGGGATCAATTTTATATTCTAATTCAAAATTAACATTGTTTCCGGTATTTTCATTTCTGGTTTTAGAATCAGATGAAGTTGAAATATTTCCGGTTGGCAAAAAACTTATCTGGTCAGATTTGCTGTCATTATTATTAATCGAATTCGAAAAATTATAACTTCCCATTGCCATCAGCTTTTCCGACCAGTCATCAGAATAATTAAGTCCTATCAAGTTTGACTGTGTGATTCCTTTACCACTTCCTGAACTTCCGCTGCTGCCTTTGTTATTTCGCCCTCCGCCCATATTATCAAATACCTCATCCTGGGCAAATCCGGTTGAATTAATATTATTAGAGGAAGCTAAAACACTAATTTTTTGTTTATTATTGAAGAAATTCATGATCAGACTGCTTTCATAGCGATCATCAGAACCGTATCCGCCAAGAATTTTACCAAAGTAACCTTTATTTTTCTTTTCGTCGATTGTGATATTTATACTCGAAAAATCTGAAGTTGATTCTTGTTTTGACAATTCCTCCTTTTTCGTTTTAAAATCCGAAACCTGAATTTTTTTGATAATTTCTGCTGGCAGATTTTTTAAGGCGATTGCGCCATCTTTGTCAAAAAACGTTTTTCCGTTGACTAAAACCTGATTGACCTCCCTCCCGTTTACGGTAATTTTACCATCGGTTCCTACATCAAATCCAGGTAATTGTTTAAGTAAATTTTCCACATTCGAATCTGGCCGCACTTTATATGAGGCTGCATTAAATTCCAGCGTATCTTTTTTAATGGTTATTGGCGCAGCTTCACTTTTGATAACTACATTATCCAAAGCATTTGCAGTCTCTAACAAATATAGTTTACCAAAGTCCTTGCTTTCAAGAAGTCCTTTTTCTTCTTCAAAATAAGGCTGATATTCCATATAATTTACCTTTAAAAAAATAGGCTTATCATATTTTTTAGTTCTAATGCTAAAAGATCCGTTTTTATCTGTTGTAGCATATTCAATAACTGTGGAATCTTTTACTGTGGTAAAATAAACCGTTGCGAGTTCCAGCGGTAATTGTGTATTGATATCAATAACGGTTCCTTTAATAACAATGTCATTCTGGGCATTTGCCGAATAACAAAAAAGTGTAAAAATTAGGAAATAATAAATTTTGGTCATAAAATGGTTGGTTAGAAACAATAAGACTCCAAAAGAGCCAAAAGGTTTAATTGTAATTTCAACATTTATTCAAATAGTATGCCAGTAAGTTCAAAACAAATTATTACGATTATCAACAAGGCATAAAAAAAGTCCTCTTTGTGAGGACTTTTTATTTTATTTTTCTCTGATATAAATATCGATTGGCACTCCTGAAAAATCCCAATTTTCTCTAATTTTATTTTCAAGATATCTTTTATATGGTTCCTTAACATATTGTGGCATATTTGCAAAAAACACAAACTGAGGCGTTAAAGTTGGCAACTGCATACAATATTTAATTTTTACATATTTACCTTTTGTCGCTGGTGGCGGATAAGCTTCGATCACTTTCAACATAAATTCATTGAATTTAGAAGTTGGGATTCTTTGTTTTCTGTTTTCAAAAACCTGAACAGTAGCTTCTAATGCTTTCAATAAACGTTGTTTTGTTAAAGCCGAAACGAACAAAATTGGCACATCTGTAAAAGGCATTAATTCTTCTCTAATTTTAGCTTCGTAATCACGTGTAGACATAGTATCTTTTTCAACTAAATCCCATTTGTTCACTAAAATCACAACACCTTTACGGTTTTTTTCAGCCAACCAGAAAATACTTTGATCCTGACCTTCAAATCCGCGGGTTGCATCAATAATCAAGATACATATATCTGCATGCTCAATTGCACGAACTGAACGCATTACCGAATAAAATTCTAAATCTTCCTTTACTTTAGCTTTACGACGGATTCCCGCAGTATCAACCAGGTTAAATTCAAAACCAAAACGGTCAAATTTTGTATCAATTGCATCACGGGTTGTTCCTGCAATATCCGTTACCATGAAACGTTCTTTGCCAATTAAAGCATTGATAAAGCTTGATTTACCAGCATTTGGTCGTCCCACAACAGCAAAACGAGGTAAAACAACCTCTTCCTGAACTGGTTCCGGTTTCACTGGAAATGAATCGATTAAAGCATCTAATAAATCTCCTGTTCCGCTTCCTGAAATACTTGCAAATGTGAAATAATCTCCTAAACCAAGATTATAAAACTCAAGAGCGTCTTTTTCACGCATTGCATTATCTACCTTATTTACAGCCAATAAAACTGGTTTTGTCACTTTACGCAATAAGCGCGCAACAACGTCATCCATTGGTGTAATACCTTCTTCTACATCAACCACAAAAATAATAACATCAGCTTCGTCGATAGCTAATTCTACTTGTTTTCTAATTTCTCCTTCAAAAACGTCATCAGAACCGCGAACGTATCCGCCGGTATCAATTACAGAAAACTCTTTTCCGTTCCACTCGCTTTTACCGTAGTTTCTATCTCTGGTAACTCCAGAAACCGAATCTACAATAGCTTCTCTTCTTTGTATCAGCCTATTAAAAAGGGTTGATTTCCCTACATTAGGTCTTCCTACTATCGCAACAATGTTATTCATTTCTTTGAATTTTAGATTTTAGATTTTAGATTTTAGATTTTTAGTTGTCTAAAAACCTAATCACTTGTAATCCAAAATACTTTATTTTAATTTTTTGCAAAGGTAGGTAAAAAAGTGGCTAAGTCGCTAAGTTTCTAAGTACCTAAGTTTTTTATTATTTTTCCTGTTATATAAGGATTATTTTTAATGGCTGTTCCTGCACCCGAGCCTGAAAATGCGAACTGGCTAAGCAATCCGTTTCAATCTTTTGCTCCGCTAAAAAGCGTCACAAAGGATTCCACTTCTATCAGGGCTATGGCTTCAGGGTACCAAGAGCTTTGTCGGTCATCATTTCGCATTTCAACCTGAAACTTGAAACCTGAACAAAAAAACTTAACCATTCCAATTTCACATTTCAAACTTGAAACTTGAAACATTTTACCAATTCAACTATTAAACAATTAACCGATTAAACAGCAACTATTGATTATACCCAAATCGTTTCAACATGTTCGCGTTGCTTCTCCAGTTTTTATTCACTTTTACAACAAGTTCAATGTGAATTTGTTTCCCAAAGAATTTCTCTAAATCGGCACGAGAATCTACGCCCACTTTTTTCAAAGCAGCACCTTTATGTCCAATAATAATTCCTTTTTGAGTTTCGCGTTCTACCATAATAATCGAACGGATACGGATAATATTTTCGTCTTCAAAAAATTCTTCTGTAACGATTTCAACAGCGTATGGAATTTCTTTACTATAATTCAACAAGATTTTTTCACGAATGGTTTCGTTTACGAAAAAACGTTCCGGTTTGTCCGTTAATTGATCTTTAGGATAATATGCTGGAGATTCCGGCAACAATTCAATAATTCTCCCGAAAACTTCCGGTACATTAAAATTCTGTAAAGCGGATATTGGGAAAATTTCGGCATTTGGTACTTTCGCTGTCCAAAAAGCTACTTGTTCCTCTAATTGTTCCTGATTTGAGTTGTCGATTTTATTCAGCAATAACAAAACCGGAATTTTTGCATTAATGATTTTATTAAAAAAAGCTTCATCTTTTAAATCCTGCTCCCCTATTTCGACCATATATACCAAGATATCAGCATCTTCAAAAGCCGATTTTACAAAGTTCATCATCGATTCCTGCATTTCATAGGCGGGTTTGATGATTCCGGGAGTATCCGATAATATAAGTTGAAAATCTTCGCCATTCACGATTCCAAGAATACGGTGACGAGTTGTTTGTGCTTTTGATGTAATAATTGATAATCTTTCTCCAACAAAGGCGTTCATCAATGTTGATTTTCCAACGTTTGGATTCCCGATGATGTTTACAAAACCTGCTTTATGTGACATTTGTGTATTATTTAATGTGCAAAGGTAGTCATATCAACTCAATACAGAAAATAAAACATTTTTTAAAGTTTTCGTTGGATTTCTAGAAAATCGGCGTATCTTTGCACCCGAAACATCGCGGGATAGAGCAGTAGGCAGCTCGTCGGGCTCATAACCCGAAGGTCACAGGTTCGAGTCCTGTTCCCGCTACTACATGGGACAAAGAAGAAAAAGTCTTCTTTGTCCCTTTTTTATTTGTTGATATTCTACTATTAATCAAGTAGATAACTTGCAAAACTTCATTGATTCTAGTGGTTCGAAACTGATTTTCTGAAATAGTGAAATTCTCAGGATAAATCGAACCAATCAAATCTCTTGATTGAGACCAATCCCCACTATCATAGTATTCATTGAGCTTCAAGAGGTTTTCTACACCGACTTTTAATATTTCATCAATATCTTGATCATCTACATTAATACCTGCTAATTTAATTTCCAGTCTATTAATTACTGCCCCATAATCAGATTTCATGTCTCTGTAATCTGAAGCATCGATTTGTTGTGTTGCTAATAAATCTCTGGCATGCGAAAGCCTTTTTTCATAATCCTTAAGCTGGGCTATTATTTTAAGCTTTTCTTCATATATTTCTTTGGTCTGCTCTCTATAACATTCTGATAAAACAGAAATATAGAGATTTTTTATCTCCGGTATGGGAACATACTGTTTTAAATTCTTTATAAATACCTCGTTAGCCGTATCAGAATTTATCCTGTATTTACAGCCTGCACTACAATGATAATAAGGATAATACTTAGTACGCCCTTTGGAAATACTTGCCGTTAATATCTTTGAACATTCCGGACAAGTAAAAAATCCACGCAATGGAAACGGCTTAGTAGTAATTGCTTTTGGCAAATATGTTTTTGATCTTCCGTCAAGTATGTCCTGCACTTTATAGAACAGAGTCTGCGATATTAAAGGTTCATGCTGACCTGTTACATAGGCGAGATCTTCATCTTTATATTTTGGAATCACGATCTTACCACAATAAAGAGGATTACGAATAGCTCTCCAAAAATTATTTTTACTTGCTTTAAGACCTTTTTCTTTTGCCATGCAAAGAACCTGTTCTGTATTAAAAATTCCTTTTGAAAGCTCTTCAAAAGCCCACTTCAAAATAGATGCCTCAGGCTGGTCAAATGCAATATACTTAGTCCCATCTTCTTTAACCTTGTTAATATATCCCACAGGAGCATATCCCATATATCTTCCCTCTTTCCTTGCTCTACGCATACCATGAAAAGTATTAAGTGCCCTTCTATCATTCTCTACCTCAGGAGCAGCAAGATAAAAAGCGAGCATCATTTTATTCTCAGGAATAGTAAAATCAAGTGGCTGTTCAATACCTTGCGGCTCTACACCAAGTTTCCTGAGGATATTTATCATTTGATAAGCATCTCCAGCATTACGGCTAAACCTATCCCATTTAGTAAATAAAACAAGATCAATTTTGTTTTTGTGCTTTTTTAAATTTTGCAAAAACTTATTCCATTTGGGTCTGTTAAAGGTCTTTGCCGAGTGATCTTCATAAATCACGTCCCTTATCTCAATGGAGTTAATTTCACAATATTTACGCAGTACTTCTTCCTGATTTCTTTGGGAATATCCCCTATCTGCCTGTTCATCGGTACTCACTCTTACATATAAGTCTGCTATCATTTTCATCCTCTTCTTTTTAAATACTTAGTTACTGTAATATTTGCTAATTTACGCAAAAAATCCAAAATATTCTTAGCTTGTTCAAGCGTTACATCCAGTCCTTCAGACCTTAACATTTCCAAGGCTTTCTCCGGAGTAATTCTTCTCTTCTCATTTATCTCTTCATTAACTTCTTTATTTGCCATACTACTTTCTTTAATGTTCACCATCCTTTATCATTCGCTAGTAACTTTCATAATGCTAAGATAACAAAATGTTTTTATAATTTTATATTTTATAAAAACTTTATCTATATTTGTACCGATTTTAAGTATATTATAACCAATATCAGATCAAACAATTCCGTAAAACAATATGAACAAACTATCTAAAATAAGCTATAAAACCTATTTCAACGAAAAACTGAAACAAGTTCCATTGGGTAGAATCATGACACATCCTTTGTATGTGCAGGTAACTTTTGAAAGAAAGACACTCTTTTTTAAAAGTAATTTTTTTGAGTTGTTTTCCAAACCAAAGTATATTATAGCTGTTGCGGGACTCGTAGGAAGCCCTTCTCTTGAAAAGATTATTGCCTTAGAAATGGAAGTAATTGAATTTATCGAAAACAAGCATTCCGGTAATTTCTCGCTAGAACTATTCAAAGAAGAATATGCTTTTTACAGCCAGGATCTCTGTGATATCATGGAAGAGGAATTTCGTAATTATCTTTATACCTTTTTTCAGGACAAAAGTATGTCTGTCTTCGCAACAGCAATTCGCGAAGGGAGCAGGCAGCGTATCCCTTATGAAATTATCAGAGATCTAAAAAAGGCTTTTACAAGACCTTTCTATGATGAACTTATTGAGAATTCATTGTATTACGGACCTCCCTATTTTGCATTATATGAATTTATGCAGCAGACTAAAAAATGGCCAATGCTTTATCTTAGTGTTATGGAATGGGAAACAGGTAATACTAGAACAGAATTCTTTGAATATGTAAAAAAACACTATCCAAAACATAATGCAGTTGAAATAAAAGATGAAGTAGAAAAGTGGATCGCTTATATAAAAAATAAAAGTATTTAATATAGGCACTAAATTAAAATAAACAATAACACTATAACCAAAAAAGGTCGAAAACTCCAATAAAATAAGGCTCTCACAGAAATGTGGGAGTTTTTTTTTGAATAATTCAAATGTACAACAGGTATCATTAAGTACCATTTAAGTACCGTTTAAAAAGAATTTAAAGTACCATTTAAGCTGCGATGTATTACTGAGCGGTAAATATACTGTAGATACAGTTAAAAGCTTGGTATTAAAGAGTTTTTCGGAAGTAGAAAATTAGTTTTTATAAGCTGTTTAAAATAAATTAACGTATATCTCATAAAAGTAACTTTTTAGTTATGCGTAGCCCAATGGGTAGCCTAATGGGTAGCCTAATTGTTGTATGAAATTTTATTGAGCAATACCCCGTAATGTCTATTTAAAGCCATAAATGTTCAAAAAACAGCTTTAAAGATACCCCGTAATGCATAAAAATCAGATGTTATAAAAGTTAAATAACTAATAATGAGACGATTATATTTTAGTACATCGAATTTATTCTAACGCTAGCCTTAATTAACGCCAAACCTTTAATATTTTTGATATGAAACTCTGTTGGTTGATGGTGCCTGTTTTCAGAAACAAGCTTAACAAAATCGTGCCCTAGTTCTGATCGATGCAACCACTTTACCATTACAAATTCATCTCCATAGTCATTTGTTATCGATACCAGATACATTTCACCCCAAAATATCGCATCTAAAGCATTTTCAACTTTTTTGTACATTATTATATCTCCGGATTTTAGTAATGGATACATACTGTCACCACTAACATAAATAGCGCCGTCACATTTTGGTAGATTTGGAATTGTAATATGATCAATAGGTTTTTCTCCAATATGATCTTTAAAAAGTGAAACGACAGAGGCGGATGCCTGTATATCATATAAAGGTACCGACTGCTTCTGGACAACTTCGTCCGTTTTTAATTTGAATATCTGGGAATCTTTATTATTGTGAAATTCTTCTTTCAAGCTATTTTTTTCTGAAATTAATTTTATAGGCTCTTCGCCAGTCAATAAAAAAACAGGATTAATATTTACACATTTCGTGTACAGCAATTCAATGTCATAGGTGTTTCTGCTCTTCCAATTCGATAGAGATTGTTTCGATATACCTAGAAATTCAGCAAAATCACCATCTTTTGACATTTGATATGCATCTTGTATCTTATTGATTATTAGTTTTTTATCCATTTTGTAAACAAAAAGTGTATTTTTATGTTGTTGGTAAACAATTTGTGTATATATTTGTTCCGTTAAAAAGAACAAACAAAACTATGGACAAACATACAAAAACGAAAAGTAACCACAATACGGAAATCCTTACTCGCATTAAAGAAAAGTATGGATTCTCTCTCCGCTTCATCAGAATGAGCCTAGCAGGAAACCGAAATAGTGAGATGAGCGATCTGGTTAAAAAGGACTATAAGATTATGCACGAGGCAGTAACAAAGCTTTTAAAATCACTTTAGTTTGGAAACGCCTTACGAATATCACGACAAAAAATTAGGTGTTAAAATTAAATACTTAGTTTATGATCGCTTCGAACGATGTTTTCATGCGGACAGTTTAAAACTCATAAGTTATAACGCACTATACAAACGGCTTAATTCGAAAAATAGCACTGAAACCGAACTGCGCCGTGCTTCATTAGGTTGTGACGCTCTGATCCTTCATTCGTCGATAACTCAGGAGTGGAAAGATGAATTAGCAGTAAAGTTTGGAAAGCCAAATGAAGAAATTAAAAAAAGTTGGTTTGCTCAGCATTATATCGCAGATCGTGAAGCATATAATTTTTATATAGCCTATCAGTATGGTGAAAAAGTAAAGCTTGACCCGGCAGTGATTCAAAAATATGTTTTTCAGTCCTCAGTTCTTAATACAGTGTTGCTAATGAAAACAAATCGTAAGCAGTATTTAAAAACATTAGGTTGTACAACGGTTGATATTTGGGAAAGCTTGAGCCGTGATGTAAACGCATTCACCGAAGTTGATCACAAGTTACCAACTACAAAGAGTTCTTTGAGATTTAAGGTAAATAAATATTTGAAGGAAGGCTATGCTGGAATCATTTCCGATAAATACGGAACGCAAAACGCTCTGAAATTAAAGGAACGTGAGCAGGAAGCCTTGATAGATGAATTGCTGGCTAAGCACACCAATTTAGATAATGAACTGGTAGCAAATTTATACAACATCGTTGCTGAAAAAATGAATTGGCCTACAGTTACAGCGCAAACAGTTGGAAATCGTAAAAAAGAAAGAAACCTTGTTATTTATGCTGGTAGAAATGGAGTTTCGGCATTGTCTAATAACATTTTGATGCAAAACAAAAGACAAGCTCCAACCGCACCAATGTTGTATTGGACACTTGACGGATGGGACGCAGAACTTTTATATCAAAACACTTCAGTCGATAAACGCGGATATTCCACAACGACGTATCACAACAGGTTAACAATGGTTGTTGTTCTTGACGCTTTCAACAAATATCCAATTGGTTATGCAATAGGTTCTCACGAATCACGGGAACTTATTAAAGAAGCTTTACGAAATGCGATTAACCACACTGCTGAGCTATTTGGTGAAAGAATGAATCCAAGACAGTTGCAAAGTGATAACTATCAAAGTAAAGTACTTACACCCGTTTATCAGGCATGTGCGCATATTTATACACCTGCAAAAGTTAAGAACGCTAAATCAAAAATCATTGAGCCGTATTTCAGCCATATAAACAAAACATATTGCAGGTTAATGGATAATTGGAGCGGCTATAACATCAACAGCGGTTCTAAGAATCAACCAAATTCAGAAATGATCAATAAGATTAGTAAGTTTTTTCCAGATGAACAGGGATGCAGGCAACAACTAGAAAGCATCATTCGTGCTGAGAGAGGTAAAAAAGTCGACGAGTATGTGAGCAATTGGGAAAATGTTCCTGAAGATTTAAAACTTACAATGCCAAATGAAAATTTCTTATTGGCATTAGGTAAAAAATCAGGACTTACCAACAAGTTAGTAGGATCAGGCTTAAACGTTAGGATTGACGGTGTTAAGGAAGTGTACGACAGTTTTGATTTAGATTTCAGAAAACAAGGGCATCAGGATTGGGAAATACTATACGATTCTAAAAATATAGATCAGGTTCTGGCGGTAAGCAAAGATTATAAGCACAGGTTCTTATTAGAAAGAAAGCATATTCAGGCTATGGCTTTGGATGATCGAAGCGAAGCGGATGCTGGACAGTTAAAACGAGTGAGTGACTATAATAAGCGTGCAATTGAATACATCACAAATGAACGTGAGGAAAATGCTCTATTACTAGAAAATCTCTTCGAAAACACTTTACTGAGTGACACGTTGGCGAAACATTTAATAGTTGATTCCAGGGGACAACATAAAGACCAGAAAAGTCGACAGCGCTTACAGCACAAAGGCGCTAAAATATTGGAAAGGCAGGAAACAATAATCGAAACAAAAGCGAATAAGACTTGGCAGCAAGAACAGGACGACTATTACAATCAAAAAACAGACATAAACAAATACCTACAACCATGACACAAGAACTAAAACATCAAATTGTAAGCGAGTTAGAAAACTACTTATCACAACATGAAATGTCAGCTAATGACTTTGTTAAAAAATCAGGTGTTAATGAGTCGTATATCTCAAATATGCGAAATAAAAGTTTCAAAATTGGACCAACTGAAATTGCACCTAAATGGTTTGAAAAAGTGGCATCCTTTATTGGATTAGCATTAAAGAAAACATATTGGAAACCAGTAGTAACTAAACAAATGACCGCTATGATGGCAATTTTAGAAGATTCAAAAGAACATGGTACAATTAACCCTGTTATCGGTGAAACAGGTTGCGGAAAAACTTTTAATTCAAACCTATTTGCTGCACAACATCCTTTGGACACTTTTATAATTAAAGTTGGTAGTTCTGATAACCTTTCAGACCTAATTGACAAGATTTTGGACAAAGCTAAAATTCCGCATTCTAAAACCAAAAGCAAAAACATTAATGCGATTGTAAAGTTTATGCAAAAGCAAAAATTCGAAAGTTTAAAGCCCCAATTGATTTTTGATGAATGTGAATATATGAAGCAACCAACGCTTTCAATGATGAAAGAGCTTACAGACGACTTAAAAGGACATTGTTCAATAGTTCTTATTGGCACTGACGAATTAATTGACAATTTGGATAAACTGAGAAAACGTAAAAAAGCAGGTATGCGTCAGTTCTATCGCCGTATAAAATTTGGAATACGTGTTTTACCAAGTATTGATAAAAACTTTCAAGGATTTCTGGAAAATGTAGAAGACAGACCACTAAGATCATTTTTGCAACGAGTTTGTGAAAATTATGGAGAATTACATGACGCCTTAGTGCCAGCATTACGAGAGGCAGACAGAACAGGCGAAAAACTCAACGAACAATTTGTTAGAAAAGTGCTAAACCTACCAACCCAAATGTTTGCATGAAAAAAGCCCTAACAGTCGGCAACATTGTTAACCAAAAAGTAACACTCATAGATTTCGAAAATATTGCACCAAAGTTATATCAAGCTTTCGGTAATCCACAGGATAGAGGGGTTTGGTTTGTTTGGGGTGGCTCAGGTTCTGGTAAAAGTAACTTGCTGTTAGATATTGTTAAAGCCTTTTGCAAAGAATTGAAAGGTATACATAATGAACTTGAAGAGGAATTGGACGATGATGATTTCATAAAAAGGACGAGCCAAAAAAACATGCAGGATGTTAAAGACAACTACGTCGCAGCAAGTTATAATTACAAAGATTTGTGCAACTACCTCGATCGGCGAAATAGTCCTCAGGTCGTTTTGATTAATTCAGCATCTTATTTTTTCGAGAATCTGGATCAGTACTTTGAGTTTACAAGGAAATACAAGAATAAAAAAATAATCATAATTGCAGGAATGGCACTTGGTAACAATCCATATTCCGAGTTAGAAAGAAAGATTATGTACGATGCAAACAAAAAAATATTCGTGTCGGGATATTTAGCAACGTGCAAAGGAAGGACAATAGGACCCAACGGCGGGACTTATATAGTTTGGCAGGAAGGCTACGAAAAATTAAGAGGTTCAGAGAAAAACTAAAAAAAACAAAAACAATGACAACAATCCATTCAAAATTAGCGATCACACCAGAGCAGTACGAATCAATGATTTTTAATTTATATAGCAATTGGTGTATTAGTGTGACTACAACGGAAAGACAATTTCAGCAGGTGTTGGCAAACAGTTCTGTCAACGCCTGGTTCAGAATTGAACTGACGAAATGTGAAGCTGAATTTATAAATCTGACCAAGATTTACACTAATCCTAATGTAACTGCATCCGATTATAATAAATGTTACAGCGAATGTACACTCAATCTTTTCAATATACGACCTATGCCGCTACTTGCTCCAATCGTGAAACGAAAAGTAAAGGGAACCCGGGTCCTTAACATCTTAAGCCAAAACTAATTTATGACTGAAACTGAAACATTACAGAGATTAGAATTGCTTTATCTGGTTTTGCAGTTCTGCACCAGAGAGCAGGAAAAAGGAAGAAAACAAATTTTCACTCAGGGCGAGCGAATAGAAATTAATCAGGAACGTGGTTCGAGGTTTGAATACTTAAGTTATCTAAAAGGAGAACATAACGAAAGCGAGGTAAGAAAAGCAATTGTTGCCCAATCGATAGAGGAAAAAATTGCTTACTGTCTTAATCTGATTATCAAAAACCAATGGAAAGGAAATGCACAGAGCCACTTTTTAGAGCATTTAAAAAGATATTAAAACTAAAAAGATCATTCCATGATAAAAGATAAAATAAAACCGAAGAAGCCCCCTAAAAGAAAAAGGACTCCTGAAGAAAACAGACGGTACAAGTTGCATCAAAAAATAAAAATGTTCTTCGAATACCACGGCAAACAAAAGACAGTAATAATTCCTTATAACTATGATTTACAGAACGAATTTATTATTGAGCTCAGGGATAAATTTAGATACAACATTCAATACTCAATAATATCTCCTAACGAAATAGAAGTAAAAGATTTTAAAATAATAAACTAATAATTATGAACACAGAAATTAAAACACCGGTTATCAATTTAAATAATCTTTCCGAAAAAGACTTAAGAGCTGAACTTGTTAAAAGACAAAATGCAAAAGCGGACATCAAAGCAACATTAGAAGAATTGAAGTCTGAAAGCATACCATTATATTTTGATGAGCTTAAAAAGTGGTCTGACGAAGGCGTGAGAATCAAATCACATATTTTTAAGGAAATCAAGTCGATGTTAGAAATGAAACTTGAAGCTTACAGCGAGAAAACAGATCAAAAAAGCCACACTTTCACTACTAAGGAAGGCACAAGTATTATAATAGGTTACAATGAAAATGCCGGCTATACTGATGATGTTTTTATAGGAGTAGCAAAAGTAAAAAGTTTCATCAACTCCCTAATTAGCGATAAAAAAACGGCAGGATTAGTAAATCAGATTAATCGATTGTTGCGTCCTGATAAAAAAGGAAATCTTGATCCAAAAAGAGTCTTAGAACTAAAGCAAATGGCAAATGAGTATAACGATATTGGATTGATTGAAGGCGTTGAAATCATCGAAAACGCATATAACCCGAAGTTATCCAGTTGGTATATTAAAGCAAGTTTTAAAAACAACGTTGGAATAGAACAAAACTTACCTCTTTCAATGTCTTCAATACCTTTTCCCGAAAATTTTGATCTAAGTTTTTTGTTACCACAGGACGATGCAACCGAGTAGTAATAATCTAAGTACGATCATATTATTAGGGGTCCTGCTAATAATAACCAACCGAAAGCCAATAGCCACTTATACTGAGTGGCTAAAATTTAAAATTAGAATAACCTATAAACTTTGGCAAAATGACCGTAAAAATAATACCAATAGAAGATCACAGCAAATATAGCGTTAACGGACATCTTTTAATTCAGGTATCTGAGACACAATGGATAGTTCCAAATCCTTTGGATTCGCTATCCCAAATCGAAAAAAAAGCATTCACTGTTTACAAGACGATAATTATAGATAATCCAAGATTTAAAAAGCACCCGAAATCAACATACAAAATATAATACAATATGAAAAACTTCAACAAACTATTAGCATTTGACGAATTAATGAAAACCATAAAAACAAATACAGATGATCCTTTATCAGAGGCTATTAAAAAATTAATAGACGGTCAGGATTATTTGCAAACAATACATGACGAAGCTTTTGCAGCAGGATTTGAAAAAGGATGTGACGCAACTAATAAAGTAAACGAGCTATGATCAAAGCTAAAACCCCTCAAGTCTACAGCGGAACCGGTTCCGCTGTAGACAACTACAACAAACCCAAAAAACAGCTTGAAAACATTTTAAATAGTGGCAAAAAGCAAAGCAATTCTAATTGGGGTCTGTTTGACAATAATAATCAGCAGCACAAAATGATCTTATCTCACTTACGAACACTTCAATGGGTTGTGCCTAATGAAAAGTGGGGCGAAGTTCCAGACTTAAACAGGCTTAGTGATTTTTTAAAGAGTGATAAATCGCCAGTTAAAAAGTCTTTAAAGAAATGGGCGAAACGGAGCTTTCAAAAATGATCAGTTGTTTTGAATTAATGGTAGTTAAAAAATATAAATAACATGACTTACTTTTTAATATTTATCGCACTGTTAATAGCCTTCTTTATTGCCTTAGTTACTGCTTTTATAACGGTGATATATCTCGTTTGTAAAATGGAATTAGCAGAACAAGAAGAAGAAGATCAATGGCTATTTAAAGCTCATTGCTTCGAATGTGAAATCGAGATGCCTGTCAAAGAAAAAAACGGAAGCCTTTACTGTTCCAATTGTGGTCTGAGGCATTAAATATGAAGATTTATAGTATTACGGAAGAATGTCCACACGACATAGCCGAAATAAGAGTGCTAGAAGTTACTTGTGGTTGTGAAACCACAGTACTCATTTGCATAGAATGCGGAAAACGATTAACAGAGCCTAAAACAGAATGTTAAATGAATAATGAATTTACAAAACACGAAGCGAGATTTAATTCGCATTATCCTTTGCATAAATACGAACTGAATATGAAGATCAGGAAATTTGTTTATGTTAATAATCTTCTGCTACCCGGAGACTTTTCTACACATCCTTATTCTCTTTATCAAAGTGAATCTCCTGACCGAGGATTTGAATACGCAGTTATATTTCTAGCTCGTGTTAAAACACCAGACGATATACTTCGCGAACAATTAGAATATCAAATCAAAAATTTGGAATCATGAAAATAATTACAAGCAAAGAAACCCTTCTAAAAAAACTAAAGAAGGAAAACATATTGAGCAATGGTCGTATTTGTTATTTAACTGACTTTCACAAAACCAAGTGTGGAAAAGTCTTAGTTGAAAAATTAATAAAAGATCGAACATTAGAAAAAACCAGAGGTTATGGAGCGTGGTTTGAGACTGAATGGAAATTACGTAAGCCTGTAGGTAATCATTTGGGTGTTGACATATTTTTAGATCATACCAGGAATCAATACTTTTTTAAGGTAAAGAAAGGAGTTTATGATATTGACACATATCAATACTGTATCGCTAAACTGGAATATTTAAACAAATTAGGAGAAAAGTTAACATGAAAATAGATTTAAGATTAACACCCGAAAACGCCATAATAATCGCAGCAACTATTGAGGCAGTTTATAACACAAATGCCATTACTCGCAGAAATAAAGCAGTTTTATCAATTGCGTTGGATGTTGCTGCTAAACTCGATGCAAAAGCGGTATTGGCAAAAGGAAAAAAGAATCATTTCGACGCTAAAAAGAAAATAAAAGTTTCTCTAAAATTCCACGAAGCCGATATGTTAGAATTATTATTGCTTCAACAGATAAAAAATGTTCAAGAGCCTTATATCAGACAACAAATTCAAAAAACAATTGACGATCTAAACCAAAAATTAGCGTAATGAGGCAAACGAAAACACTTAAAAAGCCAACCCTTAAAGCGGAAACCATCTTTGACACCGAAAAGAGATTACATCAGGAGGCCAAATGCAAATTCTGGCAAAAGTGAGCATACCATTCCGGTAAAAGAGATCAGTTGATTCCGGTTTAAAGTGACCACCCTATTCTTGTAAAAGAGATCAGTTGATTCCGGTTCAAAGTGACCACCTCAAAA
>NZ_JAGYVZ010000015.1 GCF_018380615.1 Flavobacterium psychroterrae
AATATATAGACTATTATAATAATGATCGAATAAAACTTAATCTAAAAGGAATGAGCCCGATACAATATCGAGCTCATTATTATCAAATTTAATTATAAATTCGTCTAAACTTTTGGGTGCAGTCCAAACCTGTCGGGTTTGACATAGATGCGTTTAGATTTTTTTTACCAGTTTATTTCATGTTTTTCGCCTTTTTTCAAAACGATATTTTGTTTTTTATCTCCATTTATCAAAGTTGTTTTACCTCCGTTTTTAGAGAAAACGGAAACTCTCTTCAGGATTTTATTTTCCCAGTTCATTTCGATTTCAAATCCTCCGCGGGCGCAAATTCCTTTCACAGAACCTGTTTCCCAGGCATCCGGTAAAGCAGGTAATAATCTGATTTCGTTTTCGTCTGACTGAATCAGCATTTCGGCAACAGCTGCGGCTCCTCCAAAATTTCCATCAATTTGAAATGGCGGATGCGCGTCGAATAAATTCGGATAGGTTCCTCCTCCTCTTCTCGGCGTTTCTGTTTTTTTTCCGTCCGGATCTACGTATTTTAATAATTCACGGAACATTTTATAGGCACGATTTCCGTCCCAAAGTCTTGCCCAAAGATTGATTCTCCAGCCTTTTGACCAACCTGTGGTTTCATCGCCTTTTATTTCTAAAGTTTTCTTAGAAGCTTCGGCTAAATCAGGCGTTTTCTCGGGCGTGATATGATCACCGGGAAAAAGTCCGAATAATTGAGATTGATGGCGATGTTTGGGATCTTCATCATTCCAATCGAAATACCATTCTTGCAAATTTCCTTTTTTACCAATTTTATACGGATGAAATTTTGCAAGCGCCGTTTCTAATTTTGCACGAAAATCAGCATCTGTATTTAAAACTTTTGAGGCTTTGATCGTTTTTTCAAAACATTCTCTAATCATCGCTAAATCTGCTGTTCCGCCGTACATAGTTGCTCCAATAAATCCGTCTGGGGCAATGTATTTATTTTCCGGAGAAGTGGATGGCGATGTGATTAAATTTCCGTTTTTATCCAGAATCATCCAGCCGAAAAAGAATTGTGCTGCCCCTTTCATGATTGGATATCCTTCGCTTTTTAAGTAATTTTTATCTTGGCTAAAAACATAATGTTCCCAAATATGCGTACTTAACCAGGCGCCTGATAATGGCCAGCAAGCCCAACTTGGATCTTCTTTTCCGAATTGCCCAACCGGATTGGTCATTGCCCAAATATCTGAATTGTGTGCTGAAGCCCAGCCTTCATTTACTCCATAAAAAGTCTTTGCCGTAACTTTTCCGGTTACCGAAAGATTTTTGATAAAGCTCAAAAGCGGCAAATGCATCTCTGAAAGATTGGTGTTTTCAGCTAGCCAATAATTTTCTTCGAGATTAATATTCATTGTATAATTACTGCTCCACGGTGCATTTAAATGCGGATTCCAAATACCTTGTAAATTGGCAGGAACGCCCAAAGTTCTTGAAGAGCTAATTAATAGATAACGTCCGAAATTGAAATAGAGGATTTCAAGGTTTTTATCTTCTTTACCATCAGCGTAGCGCAATAAACGTTCGTCTGTTGGTAAATCCGGAGCGGTTGTTTTGCCTAAATCTAAAGTAAGGCGATTGTAGAATTTTTGATAATCGGCAATATGGGATTCTTTTAATTGATCAAACGGTTTTGCAAATGCTTTGTTCAGGTTTTGCAATGCAATTGTTATATCGTCTAAACCTTCGGTTACGGGATTTTTGTTAAAACCATTAAAGCTTGTTGCAACAGAAACATAAATAATTGCTTCTGTGGCATCTTTTAAGATTAAAGTTTCTCTCGAATTTGTAATTTTTCCGTCCGTTTTTTTGATTTGGATTAAAGTGGTGAATTTTGTTCCTCTTTCTTTTATGTCAAGGTATTTTGGCAAAACAGTATATCCGGCATTTTCATGAATTGGCGCAGAACCAGTCATTATCAAAGTATTATTTCTTACTTCGACGTTTGATTTTAATAAACTCTTTAAATTAATATCAAAATTCAAACCTCCTTTGTGATCGCTGGTTAATTTGATTACCATGATTTGGTCCGGTGCCGAAACAAAATATTCCCGGGTAAATTTTACACCGTTCATTTCATAACTCACTTTTGAAACCGCATTCGAAATATCCAGTTCGCGATGATAATTGACAGCTTTTCCTTTTTCGGAATTGTTGATTTCTAATGTTCCTAAAGGCGAATAGGATTCGGAGTTTTTGCCTTCTATTTTTTTGTTTAATTCGTCGGCTAGTTTGTAGTTTTCGTTTTTAAGCGCTTCACGAATTTCCGGAATGTTTTTGTAGGCGTCCGGATTCATGTTGGCATTTACGGGTTCACCCGACCAAAGTGTGGCGTCGTTCAAATAAATTTTATCTGAATTTGCACCGCCAAAAACAGTTGCTCCCATTTTTCCGTTTCCTAAAACAAGACTTTCTTCAAAAAATTCTGCAGGTTGATTGTACCATAAAACATGATTGGATTGCGCCGTTATGTTTAGGCAGAAAAAGGTGAATAGTAAAATGAGAAATGTTTTTTTTAGGTTTGATTTCATTTATTCCTTTTTTGATTTTGAATTAATTCCGTTAAATATATGCCATTCCTATGCTATAAACATGTCGTTCCTCCAGAACTCTTTTATAAAATTTTCGTCAGGTTTAGTATCCTCAATATGCGCGCGTGAGGGATAGGAGCAAACTACCGAAGTAGTGTGGATAGCCCGACCGGATTTGCGAAAGGCGCACATAAGCGGTTTGTTAAATAGCGCCTTTTGTAAGTACGGTCACGCCCTGATGATCATCTCAAAATAAGTCATTAAAACGGAACTTTTCACATTTTATCTTTAACTTATTTACTCACTTTATATTTCTCGTTTGCCGTAATCATTTCCCAATTATCGGTTCTGAATGGCGATGCGGGAAATTTTTCTTTGTTGAAAAGATTGATTTCGCTATCGTCGTCTGCCCAACCGTAATGAACGGAAACTGGATTTTTTACATTTTCGCTGGAGACGAATATTTTGTTGTTTTTAATTGTGGCTTTCGCCGAATGAAAAACTTTGTCGGCTCCGGCGATTTCGAATCCTTTTACGTTTTCTGAATTGTCAGACGTTGATAATCCACTTCCTAGATTGTCGAAAGTAAGGATTATTTCGTTTCCTTTTATTTCCTGAGATTTAAAAGTTGGTCCGCTATAAACTTGCTTTTTTCCGTAAACATTATTTAGCGCAATAGCCGCTAAACGTAATCCGACGTCTTGTTTATTTGTTGGGTGAATGTCTTTTGCGTTGCCAATATCTGTGGTTACTACAATTCCGGTATTTTTTAATTTTAAAGTTTCAAGTTGTGCTTCGCGAAGTTCTGCCCAACGGCTGCCAACTTTGCTATTGCCGTTGAACTCGTTGAAAGTCGATAATTGCACAAAATAGAAAGGAAAATCGGCTTGATTCCATTTTGTTCGCCAATCGTTGATCATTAGCGGAAATGATTTTTTGTATTCTTTTGCACGCCAAACATTTGCTTCGCCCTGATACCATAAAACGCCCTGAAAAGCATACGGAACCAGCGGATTTACCATTGCATTGTATAATAACGATGGATAACTGTTAGGCGAAACTTCGATTTTTACCTGAACAACATTAAATTTCCAAAGTCCTTCAAGCAGAATATTAGTGTCTTTGAATTGGATTTTTAAGTCGGCTGAATCTCCGTAGATTCCGCCGCCGCCTGAATAATCTGCAATTCTTACGGAGATTACGTTTTTGCCTTCTTTTAAAGTTCCTGCGGGAATTTTATAAACTCTTAATGCTTCTCAGATTTTGTTTGTTCCTACTTCAACGCCATTTACATACGTGATATCTTCATCGTCTACTTTTGAAAGATGTAAAACGGCTTCAGATTTGGCTTGTTCAGCGGTTAAAACAATTGTTTTTCGCATCCAGACAACGCCATCGATATTGCCTATTTGCTGGTTTTCCCATAAAGATGGCACTTTAATTTCCGGCCAGTTTTTATCGTCAAAATTGAAATTTTTGAATTGGTTTTCATTTTCCATTGAAACATCAAACCCCTGAACTTTCTTTATATTATCAAGAACCGATTTTTTGTACACTTCAAAAACAGCATCCATATCAACCTGAGGAACATTTGCAATCATGGCTTTGAAATCATTGCTTTTTTCGAAAGCTTCACGACTAGTCCAGGTTTCTACGTTGGTTCCGCCCCAGGAAGTATTAATAATTCCGATTGGGATTTTTAGTTCAGCGTATAATTTCTTGGCGAAGAAAAAACCTGCGGCTGTAAAGTCACGAATATTTTCTTTATTGGCAACTGCCCATTTTCCGGCTTTTAAATAGTCTTTTGGCGTTCCGCTTAAATCCTGCGCGACTCCAAAATGACGAATCATAGGATAATTTGAATCTGCCATTTCTTTTTCGGAATTCATGGTTTTGTACATCTGAAATTCCATATTCGATTGTCCGCTGCAAATCCAGACTTCACCCACTAAAACATCTTTGATAATGATTTTGTTTTTTCCTGAAATAATTAATTCAAATGGTCCTCCGGCTTTTTCAGCAGAAAGTTTTATCATCCATTTTCCATCTTTATCAGCCTGAACGGTTTTGGTTTGCTTGTTAAAATGTACCTCAACTTTTTCATTTATATCACCCCAACCCCAAATTGGAATTTCTTTGTTGCGTTGCAACACCATTCCGTCAGAAAATATTAAAGGCATTCTTACATTAGCATTCGTAAAAACACTAAATATCAACATGATAAAGACAATTATTTTTTTCATCGTTATGTTTTTAAACCATGTAAGTGATATAAGTAAATATAAGTTTTGTTTGCGAATAAACTTATATTTACTTATATCACTTATATAGTGAATTTGTTTTTTATTACTGTAATCCTTCTTTCAAAGCAGTTAATGCCTGAGTATCAAAAACAGTATTATTACTTCTGTTAAAGATTCCGAATCCTTTATCACCTAGACTTCCTTCATCCCAATAAAAAGGTAATAATCCATTTGCTTTGGCTGTTTTTACCACCGTTTTTAAATAGTAAGCTCTTGAATTTAAATGTAATGTCAATGAATTTCCGGTTAAAGTCGTTCTGCGAATTGCTCCAAATTCTCCCAGTAATACCGGAATTCCTTTATCAACAAATTGCGTTTTCATTAATTTGAAGTTTTTTGAAAGATCTGCTTCTTCTCCAAAACTTGCATTTCGATCCAATTCTGTAGTCGAATGAAAACCTGATCCCCAATAATAAAACATTTTTCCCCAGGATTCATCTTTGGTTAAACCGGCAAAATTCCACGGCGCATAATAATGTACTTCCACCATCATTTTGTTTGCTACTTTATCCGTTGGTAAAGTCAGCATTAGTTTGTTTGTTTTTTCGATGTCTGTTGTTGGTCCCTGAATTACTAAAACGCGATTGGCATTTTTTCCTCCTGTAGAACGAACGGCATCAATAAAAGTTTGATGGTACGAAGTTAAAACTGCCATTTGTACTGCATCTTCAACCGCCGGTTCATTGGCGCTAGCAAAAAGCAAATGTTCGTCGAATCCTCGTAAATGTGTTGCAATTTGTTCCCAGAATGCTTTTTGTTTCGCGTTATTTTCTACTTTTTTGGCTTCGGTAATATTATTTTCAAGCCATCCGCCGTCCCAGTGAATGTTCACGACAACGTACATATTATTATCAACGCAATATTGCACGACTTCTTTAACTCTGTTTAGCCATTCGGTTTTAATTTTGGCTGTAGCCGAATTTTCTAAATTCTGATTCCATGAACACGGAATTCTGATTGCATTAAAACCATTTGCTTTAACGGCATCGATTAAGGCTTTTGTCACTTTTGGATTTCCCCAGGCAGTTTCTCCACCGGTTGCTTCTAAAGTATTCCCAATATTCCAGCCCAATTTGATTTTTGCAGCTAATTGTACGGCTGTACTTGCCATTCCTGACGCATCAGCCGGAAGCGGATTTGTATTGTAACTTGGATATAATCCCGCAGCAGCAACTTTTTGTGTTTGTGCTTCCGCTTTTACTTCTGCATCCTTATCAGAACTGCATGCCAAAATACTTAAAAATGACAAGGATAAAATAGCACTAAAAAGATAAGTTTTAATATTATTTTTCATTTGGTTTGGTTTAAATAGTTAATTATCAGTTTAATTCACGCAATTCATTTTTATTTATTAAAATAACCCATTACCTAAAAATTTTAAACACATAGAAACATAGATTTTATGATTTTGAAAAAAGTAATGAAAAAGAAACTCGTTTCTCACACATAGTCCATAAGCCTCGGGATGTGTTAATACAAGTGAAACGCCTTTTTTGAGTTCAATAATTCTATGTTTCTATGTGTTTAAAAAAAACACCTAACGGATTAAAATAATGCTCTTTAATAAAAATTAAAGAGCATTATTGTTTCAACCTTTATTTAATAGTTACAACAACTTCTTTTTTAATATCTCTGGAAGAGTTTCCTAATTTCAACGTATATTTTCCTGGCTCAACTGTCCATTTTTTAGTAGCAACATCGTAATAAGCCAATTCTTTTACCGGAACTTTAATTGTTACTGTATTTGAACTTCCTGATTTTACCAATATTTTTTGGAAACCTTTTAATTCTTGTGCAGCACGTGTGATTTTTGAATCTGATTTTGAAGTATACAACTGAACGACTTCTTTTCCATCAATCTTTCCTGTGTTTTTCACATCAACAGAAACTGTGATTGTTTCGTTTTGAGCATAAGAAGTTTTATCGGTCTTTGCATTATCAAAAGCAAAAGTAGTGTAAGACAATCCAAATCCGAAAGGGAATAACGGCGCAATATTTTTAGTGTCAAACCAGCGGTATCCTACTAAAATTCCTTCGGCATAATTTACTGTTTTTCCTCCGGGGAAACTGTTTGTTGCATGCGCTGGAGAATCCATAATGGTTTTAGGCATTGTCCACGGTAATTTTCCTGACGGATTTACTTTTCCTAAAATTACATCTGCCAAAGCATTTCCTCCTTCAGAACCATTAAACCAACTCCAAACTACAGCTGAAGATTTTTTGCTTACAGCATCAATATCAAATGGCGCTCCGGCAACAAAAACGACAATTGTTTTTGGGTTTACGGCTAATACTTTCTGGATTAATTCTTCTTGTCCAAATGGTAATTTTAAATTTCTACGGTCAGAAGCTTCTGTTTCATAATCACGGTTTGAACCTGCAAAAATAATCGCTACATCAGATTTTTTAGCTGCTTCAATCGCTTCTTGTAATTTTGCCGGATCTAACTGATCGATTGTTACAGGACCATTTGAAGTAATATTTCCTAAGTTTCCTTTATTTTTCTCGTCGTAACGCTCTAAATATCCTTCAGCATAATTGATTTTTATTGAGGATGGCAATCTGTTTTTTAAACCTTCAAGTGGTGTAACTTCTCTTTTGGTTTTCACTCCTGCACCAAATCCGCCAAGAGCGTTTTTCTTCGTTGCGTTGTTTCCAATTACCGCGATAGATTTTACTCCGTCTAATTTTAATGGCAATGCATTGTTTTCATTTTTCAATAACACAATTGCTTCGGCAGCGATTTTATAAGCGTCCTGATAATGTGCTTCGGTTGAGATGCTTCCTTTTGCACGCTCTTTTCCGCCCATTGCTTTTACCTGAAATAATGTGCGTAAAATTCTTTTTACGTGAATATCCAATTCAGCTTCTGAGATTTCTTTGCTTTTTGCAGCAGCGATTAATTTATCGGCAAGAAAAAATTCATTGAATGGTTTTGGTGTTCCCATTTCAATATCTAATCCGCTTTTTAGAGATTTTACAGTTGAATGTACCGCAGCCCAATCTGAAACTACAACACCTTTAAATCCCCATTCGTCACGAAGGATTTTATTTAGCATATAATCGTTTTCACATAAATATTCTCCTCGAAATTTATTGTAAGCGCCCATTACGCTATACGCATGAGCTTCTTTTATTGAAGCTTCAAATGCCGGAAGATAAATTTCACGTAATGTACGTTCGTCTATTTGTACATCGACAAAATCACGATTGGTTTCCTGGTTGTTTGCTGCGAAGTGTTTTACGCAAGCCATAACATCATTATCTTGTAAACCAACAATTAACGGCACCGCAATTTTTTTGTTCAAAAACGGATCTTCAGACATATATTCGTAAGTTCTTCCTCCAAGCGGCGTTCTCACAATATTAATTGCCGGTGAAAGCAACATGTCTTTATCTCTTGCACGCATTTCCTGTCCCAGACTATTCCCAAATGTATATGCCATTTCAGCATTCCAAGTTGCGGCTAATCCTCCACCTGCAGGATAATAGGTTGCAAAATCATTTGTTAATCCTGCCGGAGCCCAGTTATCACGAGAGATTTCTTCACGAACTCCAAGCGGTCCATCGGCCATTTTAAGTTCCGGAATTCCCAAACGTTTTACACCGCCGGAAGTAAACATGCTGTTCCCGTGCAACATTCCTATTTTTTCTTCCAATGTCATTTGAGCAACCAGCTTATCGATTTCGGCATCAAATTCCGATCCAATTTCTTTTCCTTTATACTCTTTTGCTTCACCAGAATCAGCGCTTAATTCGCTTTTTGCTTCATTTTTGCAAGATGTAAAAAGTGCAAAAACCAATGCTGCTGACAGGTATATGATTTTGTTTTTCATGCTTAATAAATTTATTTTAGTTTTTTGGAATTCGTTTTTCTAGGAAATTATTGTTTTACAAAATTGAACAAAACCACGTCGTTCTCATTAATTTTATATGATGTACTATAATTTCCTTTTGCAGAAATAGTCACTTTTTCTGTAGCGATTATTGCTCCGTTATTTTTTTCTTTTATCTTTTTTAATTGTTCACGATTTAACTGACTTGGTTTTCCCATCGACAGATAATCTGCGTAAGCGTCATTTACTTTGTAACCCACTTTGTAAATTTCTAATTTGTAGGTTCCTTTTTGCAATCCTTCTACTTCAATTTTTACGCTTCCTTTTGGTTTCGCAGGTAAATCCTGAATGTAATATGCCTGATTATTTATTGAATCTCCGGGATGTGTATTGGTAAAATCCCAAAACAACAATTGAACATCGCCTTTTGAATTTTTACTTGTCCACGAAGAAGTGTCTTTATTTTGAAGTTCTGTTTCTCCTAATTTATTCAAAAATGAATAAGAAAAATAAGCCGGTTTTTTGATTCCCTGCGTATTTAATAATCCAAAACCACCGTGAAAAGGAGTGAATCTTGGACCTGCTTCTTCAAAAATATCAGTGAAAACCCAATACGACATGGAGTTTGCCGCATTGCCAACTTGTTTTAGCTTTTGCAAAATATAAGCTGCCGAATGATAACTGTCATGAACAGGATCTGCCGGCGTATATGAAGAACTCCATTCTGTGTAATGCAATTCTAATTTTGGCTTAGCCGAATTTGAAATTTGTTTACGGGAATTTATCACATCGCCACTTATACTTGCTTCGTCTTTATTCAGAATTGTTCCCGAAGTCCCAAATTCATCCAGAAACCCTTGTTTTACGCCGTAAGTATGTGTCGAAATAAAATCTAGAGGAACATTATTTTTGGTGCAAAATTCAATTGTTTCCGGAACCCAAGCTGCTCCGGCAGTTGCAGGACCACCAACTTTATAAGCCGCATTTACAGTTTTTATTCCGCGTGCTGCATATTCGTATAATTTGAAATATTCCTGTTGTGTTCCTGTCCAGAAACCCGGAGATAAATTGGGCTCGTTCCAAACTTCAAAATACCATGTTTTTACTTCTTCGGCTCCGTAACGTTCTGTGAAATGTTGGGTCAAATTTCGAATTAAATCTTCCCATTTTTTATAATCTTTTGGAGGAGTTACGTTTCCTTTCCACCAAAAAATAGTCTGACTTCCACTTGCTAATGCTGATGGCATAAATCCCAATTCAACAAAAGGTTTAATTTTAATACTTATAAGAAAATCATACAAAGCATCAATATATTGGTAATTATATTGTGGATTTCCTTTTGAATCTTCGGTATAAACTGCCATATCATCAGACAATAAACCGTGCATTCTAATGTATTTAAAATCACATTCTTGTTTGGTCATCGCCAATTGCTGTTGCCAATCGGCACGTAAACCTTCGTTTGCTCTTCCGGCTCCAATACATTCTTTAAACATTGTGTTTAATTGTCCAGATGTTTTATTGTAATCGACTTTTATGATTCTGTTTTCAGCATTGTTGTTTTGTCCAAACAAAATGATATTGTTTAGAAGTAATGAAATTAATAATATTGCTGAAAAGTTTTTCATTTGAAAATGGTTTTCTTGAATTATGTTAATCGTTGTGTTATTAAACCTGACAGGTTTTAAAAACCTGTCGGGTTTGACAATCTACATCGACAATCTTTATCTATATTTTATAGTTTTTTAAATCTAATTGCTGTTCCTCCTGCTCCGCCTAAATGTAATTTTAGTGAATCTGAAGCTTTAACGGTTTTCTTAGAAATTGCTATTGCTGATGGATTATGCGTTTCATCAGTTCCTTCGGCGTCAGCATAAATCTGAGCTTCGTAAGTTGCAGTTGGATCTAAAAATGATAATGAAACATTTACGTCTCTTGCGTTTTCATTTGTAATTGTTCCTAAATACCAGTCGGCACTATTTATATCTTTACGAACAGTTGTAATGTATTCTCCAATTTTTCCTTCTAAAACTTTAGTTTCTTGCCAATCTGTTGGAACATCTTTTAAGAATTGTAATGCCGGTTTTCCTTCGTAATTTTCAGGAAGATCCGCCATCATCTGGATTGGTGCATAAATTGTTACATACAATGCCAATTGTTGTGCTGCTGTTCCGTGAACTCTTTTTCCGGGGAAACCTTGTTTTACCTCAACATCAAAAATTCCAGGTGTAAAATCCATTGGTCCTGAAAGCAATCTGGTGAATGGAAGAATTGTCAAGTGGTTTGGCGGATTTCCTTCGCTCCACGCGTTATATTCTTGACCTCGTGCTGCTTCTCTCGAAACCATGTTCGGGAAAGTTCTGCGTTCTCCGGTATCTTTTATTGATTCGTGGTACAAAACGGCTAAATCATATTGAGCTGCTTTTTCTAAAATATATCTGAAATAATTCACTCCAAATTGTCCGAAGTGATTTTGCTTCATGTTTAATTTTGAACCTACATGTCCAATTTTAACTGAGTGCATTCCAAGTTTTTTGTACAATGCAAAACCTTCGTCAACTTCTTTTAAATAGTTAATTAAGTTTGAACCTGTTTCGTGGTAACCAATTAATGCTACGCCTTTTTTGTTTCCGTATTCTACTACTTTTTCTAAATCGAAATTATCAGCACTTTTTGTAAAACTAAACATGTGCATGTGGTTTTCGTACCAAGCTGGTGTCCAGCCTTTATTCCATCCTTCGATTAGTAAATGATGAAATCCTTCTTTTGCTGTAAAATCGATATATTCTTCGGCATGTTTGGTTGTTGCGCCTTGTTTGTCGCTTTCCCAAAAAGTATATTTCCCAATGTGCATTCCCCACCAAATCCCGAAGTATTTGTATGGTTTGAAATAATCTGTGTTTTTTAATTTGTTTGGATCATTAAGATTTAAAATCAAATAAGATGTAATTAATTCTGATGGATTTTCTCCTATTTGAAGTGTTCTCCAAGAAGATGTAAACGTGTCTTTTACACGAACTTTTACACCATCAGCCCACGGCACTAAATCAGATTTTAATTGTGTTCCGGTTGTGTTGACCAAAGTCATACTGGCGAAATCAACCAAATTTGCTTCGTGAAAACTTAAGGCTAATCCGCTTTTGCTTTCGATCGTTAATGGAGTCAAAACGGTATCCAAAGTACTTACCGGAGCATCTTTAAAAAGATATTCGTCACGGTTTTCTCTGTTTGCCGGAATCCACCATGCTTTTCCATCTTCTTTTAGGTTAAAAGTCGTTTTTTCATCCATAATGAAAATACTATCTTTTACACTTTGTTTTGGATACACATATCTAAACGCGATTCCGTCATCAAACGCACGAAACTGAATTTCTAACTTACGTTTGTTTCCTGCTTTTTGCTGTAATTGAACTGATAACTGATTGTAGTGATTTCTGATGTTTTTCTTTTCTCCCCAAACTTGTTCCCAGGTTTCATCAAAAGTGGAATTTTTCACGCTTTTGATTTCGAAATCTGTGCTTAAGTTTTCATTTCCTTTCAGTAAAAATCCCATGTCTGATGGCGTTATCACTTCGGTTTTTCCGTGTGATACCGCATATTTTGGAGCGTTTTTTACTAACTCAAATTTGATTTTGTTTTGCCCGTTTGGCGATGCCAATTCATAAGCATTTTTATTTTTCTGACTGTATCCTATCGAAACTGAAAGGATTAAAGCGGGAAGAATGAGGTAATTTTTCATGATATTTTTTTCTTAATTCATTTTTAATAAATCGGGTGTTGCTTGTGCTTTCACCCGATTTAGAAACTCAACAAAAACTTATTTTTTATCCTAAGTTGGGATGTTTTTTTTGCCACGAATTGCACGAATTATCGCGAATTTATTTTGACTGTTTTTGCCACAGATTAAAAGATTCTAAATGATTTCTTTATTTCCTGTGGGTTTATTTTTTCTCGCAGATCTGGCAGATTGAGCGGATTTTTAATTTTTAATTCTAAATTTTTAATCCTTTTAATCTGTGCAATCCGTGGCTCAATTTTTTTCACTGATTTTGAAGATTAAAAAATCTGCATGATCTGCTAAATCTGCGAGAGTAATAATTATTTTAATCTGTGGCATAACTTTTTATTTTACCCACTCCGTTTTCAGAGTCGTTTTTCCTTGAAATGGGTTTGAAGTTACGTCAAAATTGTTTCCGTTTTTGGTTACTTTTATTTCTTGTACTGCATCTCCGTCCGGTAAAAATACTTTGGCTGTCGCCGAAGTTGTTTTATCGCTTGCATATACTTTTAGTGTTAATTTACTCCAATCCATATCTTTTGTAGATTGTGCTAAAGCGATGTGGGGCAAAGCTGTTCCGTCTTTTACTAAAACTACAATTGGCACTTCTCCGGCTTTGATTTTATGCCAGCCTGATTGGTATACTTTTTTGGTTTGGTAATCAATCCACGTTCCTTCCGGAAGATAAACGTCTCTTTCTGTTACTTCTTCAAAAAGTGGCGCAACTAAGATACTTGATCCAAATAAATATTCATTGTCCACTAACCATGCGCCCGGATCATTTGGATATTCTACAAATAAAGCGCGCATCATTGGTAATCCTTTTTGTGAACTTTCTTTTGCCTGAGCGTAGATATATGGCATTAATTCGTAACGCATATTATCTGCTTTTCTAAATCCTTCAAGAAAATCTTTGCTATACAACCAAGGTTCGCGCGGAGGTTCTCCGTGGCTTCTTACGTGTGAAGTAAACATCCCGAAAGGCGCCCATCTTCTGTACAAATTCTCTGGTGATTTTGTTGCAAATCCTCCTACGTCATGACTCCAGAAACTGAATCCGCTTAGACCTAATGAAAGTCCGCCACGCAATTCTGCCGACATTGCGCCGTTTGAAGTTTCAGAATCTCCTCCCCAATGTAACGGGTAACGCTGAGATCCTGCCCAGGTACTTCTTGCCCAGATTAAAGTATAACCTTTTTCTTTTTGAGTAATTTCGGCTACAGCCTTATTGTATCGTAACGGGTATAAATTGTGTTCGTAAAAACCGGTTCTTCCTGAATGATAAATTCCGTCTGGCGGTGCTGCTTCTCCAAAATCAACTTTGAAAACTGAAACACCCTGATCGAATAATTTTTTTAATTTTGCCTGATACCAGGTTACTGTTTCCGGATTTGAGAAATCCAAAACAGCATCTTCATACGGAAGATTTCCTTTGCGGTCTCTTACGGCTAAGTTTTTTTCCATGATTTCAGGAAATAAGGTGTTTTTTGGTGTGAAATAAGGCAATTGCCATAAACAAACCTCAAAACCGTCTTTCTTCAAATCTGACATCATTTTTGTAGCATCCGGGAAACGTGCTTTTGCAAACTCATAATTGTTTCTCCAGTCTACATCAAACCAACCGGTATCAAAATGAATTACATCTGTTGGAATTTTATATTTACGTAAATCTTTTGCCACATCTCGGCCTTCTTTTTCAGAGAAATAAGTGATTCGGCTCATCCAGAAACCAAACGACCAAAGTGGTGGCATGGCGGCTTTTCCAGTCAAATCTGTATATTGGTCTAAAACGTCTTTGGGTTCTCCGATAAAGAAAAACAAATCGGCTTCATCATCTCCAATATACATTTCGTTGGCGCTTGAAAAATATTTTCCAAAGTCAACTGTAATTGGTGTTGAGTGGTGCATGAAAACTCCGTAACCGCGGCTGCTCATGTAAAACGGAATTGGCTTGTACATCGTTTCATTCTGGATTCCGTTTGCGTCATCTGTCCAAAGAACAACTTTTTGCCCGCGTTTGTTGAATTGCGTGAAAGATTCTCCACAACCAAATATTTTTTCATCTGGTTCTAAGCTAAAAGCCGCGCCCATACTTCTGGAATAATCGCTGTTTCTGCGCACATACGAGAACGGAAGTGTTGGTGTATAGGTGTTTTTAAAATCAGAATCATGCAGCGTACTTGTCAATAATTTTCCGGTTTCATCATAAATTTTTACGTGCCATGGTTTTGATAATATCTCAACAACTCCATGTTTACTGGTATATTTGTGTCCGCCTTCGATTTTAGAATATTTCCATAATTCAGGATGATTTGGCGCAACACCATTAACCAGCATTAAAGACTCTTTTTGAGGATGAAATTGTGGTCCTGAAGTCGTTTTTATTCTGATGGTTCTATCAGATACAAACTGAATCTCGAAAGGCAATTCAGGAGAAACGTCGTATTCTGTTGTTGGAAATTCGTTTGGTTTCTCGACATCAGGTTTCATCATCATATTGTTGAAAGCCTGACGTGTTTTATAGTTGTATCTTAAATACTTTATCGTTCCTTTTCCTGTTGCAGGATCAAAACCGGTTAGCTCATCGGCAAAATAAAAAGTGTTCAGATAATTCTGAAAATCTTTGCTGATATCTATTGGAGCATTTAGCACATCGGCGTTTTGAATTTGTGCAGACGCTTTTGGCGAAAGCAATAATCCAAACATAAAGAGCGAAAATAATGCTTTTAGTTGTGAGTTTTTCATTGGTTTAATTTAGTGATGACTTTTATTCAAAATAATATTTTAATATGTCGATTCTGAGTAGCAAAAAAACATTTAACACATAGAAACATAGTTTTTTATCTGTATAAAGAATACAAAAAAGAAACACATTTCTTTTCACATAGTCCCGATAGCTATCGGGATGTGTTAATGCAAGTGAAACGCCTATTTACGAACCAACTAAATCTATGTTTCTATGTGTTAAAAATTTACCGCAATGGTTATTTATTCTGCTGTAATTACAATTGTGGCTGGTTTTAATCCATTCGCTTTAGCGGTTAATTCTAATCTTCCTGTTGTATTATCAGATTGAATAATAACTAAACATTTTCCGTTAAGCGCGGTATGTTTTGAACCTTTATAAGATTCGTGACTTACCGGATCTCCGCTGCAAACGCCTACGATTTTTCCTTTTCCTTTTAATGAGAAGTTAATTTCGTTATTTGCATTTGGTGCCAAAGTTCCTTTTTCGTCTAAAATATCTACGGTTACAAATGACAAATCATTTCCGTCTGCTTTTATCGTACTTCTGTCTGCGGTTAATTTTAATTTTGATGGATTTCCGGCTGTCTTAATTTCGGTTTCCAGAACTGTTTTTCCGTTTTTACGGGAAATTGCTTTTAGTGTTCCGGGTTGAAATGGAATTCTCCACATTACGTGTAAATCTTCGCCTTTTTTACTGCGAGTTCCTACTGATTTTCCGTTAAGGAAAAGTTCAACCTCATCAGCATTATTGTAATATGCCCAGACATCAACGGTTTGTCCTGCTTTCCAGTTCCAATGCGGGAAAATGTGCAGAACGTTTTTGTCTGTCCATTCGCTTTGGTACATATAATATACATCTTTAGGGAAACCGGCTAAATCTACAATTCCAAAATAAGAACTGATTGACGGCCATTCGTATGGCGTTGGTTCTCCGATATAATCGAAACCTGTCCAGATGTACATTCCGGAAAGATAATCGTGTTTTTTAATTACTTTCCAGGTCGCTTCGTGTGTTGAACCCCACGGCGTTTGTACCTGATCGTAAGCTGAAACTGTATTATTTGGATTTCCTTCTGTAAATTTAAGATCCCAACGTACCGGCCATTTTTTAATAGTGTCTGAAACGGCATCATAATAACCACGGGTTTGTAAACCTGAAGTTGTTTCTGTTGCTATAAAAGGTGTATTTGGGAAATTCTTTTTATGATATTCATATGTTTGATGCGCATAATTGTAACCAATTAAATCTAAAACGCCAGATGCGGCAAGTGGATTAATTTGTACATTATTCTTTTCGAATTGTAACGTTACGTCATCAATATTCATGTTTACCGGCGGATTCATCGCTGCGGTCAACGGACGTGTTTTATCGTATTGACGTGTAATTGCTGCTAATTCTTTGGCAATTTCAACCCCTTTTTCGTTCCATTGTTCCGGAATTTCATTACCAATACTCCAGATAAAAATGCTGGCATGATTGCGGTCGCGAAGCAATTGATCGATTAAATCTTTCTTGTGCCATTTGTCCCAATCATTTCCGTAGTCGTATTTGGTTTTGGTTTGTTTCCACATATCAAAAGCTTCGTCCATTACAATAAAACCCATTTTATCGCAAAGGTCTAAAAGTTCCGGAGCGGGCGGATTATGAGAAGTTCTGATTCCGTTTACACCCATTTCTTTCAGGATTTCTAACTGACGTTCAATGGCGCGGGTATTAATTGCAGAACCTAACGGACCTAAATCGTGATGTAAACAAACTCCTTTTATTTTTACTTGTTTTCCGTTTAAAATAAAACCTTTATCAAGATCAAACTTAAAATCTCTGATTCCGAAATTAGTTTTGTATTGATCAACAATTTTATCATCTACTGAAATTTCTGTAACTGCTGTGTACAATTCAGGTTTTTCTACAGACCATAAAACTGGCGTTTCAACCTGAGTTTCTTGTTTAATCGTTTGGTTTGCATTTGCTGCAATGGTTATATTTTGTGTAACGGATGTTACTTTTGTATCTTCTTTAAAAATAGTGGTTGTTACTGTTGCCTTTTTTGAAGCTGAATTTTGATTCTGAATTGTAGTTTCAAAATGTACCGAAGCTTTTTGAGCAGTAACTTTTGGGGTTGTAATATAAGTTCCCCATTGTGCAACGTGTAATTTGTCAGTGGTTTCGATCCAGACATTTCTAAAAATTCCTGATCCTGAATACCAGCGTGAATTGGGTTGTTTTGAATTGTCAACCTTTACAATAATTTCATTGTTTTTGTCTGCGTAATTTAAGTAAGGTGACATATCATATTGAAAACCAATATATCCGTTTGGACGTTTTCCTAAATAATGTCCGTTTACCCAAACTTCGCTGTCTTTGTAAACACCATCAAAGGTTATTGATATTACTTTACTGCTATCAGAAGCATTTATTTTAAACGTTTTCTTATACCAGCCTAAGCCTCCGTTAAGCGCTCCGCCTCCATATCCGGCAGGACTTTTTTCATCAAATTTTCCTTCGATACTCCAATCATGAGGAACGTTTAAAGTTCTCCATTTAGTTGAAGTTCCAATAGTATCATTATCTTTTATGCTATCATTTAAATGAAAACTCCAATCTGAATTAAAAGAAACTTTGCGGTTGTCGAAAGCATCTTCTTTTTTGCTGCATGAACCCAGCAAGATAATTCCGATTAGCATTAATAATGGTAATCCACTATTTAAATATTTTCTGTTATGCTTCATTTCTAGAGGATTTTATTATTTTAAAAACAAATATAAACATACCGATAAGTGACTTTACCAATCCCCTATCGGCAGTTTTATATCTTTAAGTAATTATGGTTTTGGCTTGTAATGAAAAACGATCAAAGCAATTCCTTCGCCAGTTCTACTTTTATCTCTAATTACTGCTAATCTTAATGATGTGGCAGTAAGTTCTACTACTTTTACACTATTCCAGGTTGTAACATCACCGTGATAATCTCCTCCGTAAAGCAATTCTACTCCTCCATTAAAAGCTAACTTATTATTGGTAATATCAAATGAATATGTTCCTGTTTTTGAAGTTTGAGCATCTGTAGCAAGAGCGGTTTGTTTTACGGTTGTATTATAATTTCCGTTTAAATCAAAATGCATTTCTCCCCAGTCTTTACTTGGCATAACCCATGAATTACTTGCATAATCCGGAAACCAGTTCCAGTAATCTTTACCTTTTGGGTTTTCAGGAAAATCCAAGCCAGCCCATCCTACAGGATCAATAAAATCTAAAACCCATGTTTTACCTGCAACTCCGTTAGTTAACATTGTCCATTTTGGATCTCTAAAATAGGTTTCATCATTTTTAGAAACATTAATTACAACCGGAGCTGCATCAACAGAACCTCCTCTTGCGTAAGCGGTGTAATAAACGGTGTATTTACCAGCAAAAGGAAAAACAACCTTATCATCGCTTTTGTTTGAATGTCCTAATTCATTACCATTTGCGTCAACATATCTCCAATATGCAATGACACTTGGATCTTCATTTTTTAAAATTACTTCGTTTTCATTCGCCGTACTTTGTTTTACCGAAAATTTAATTGTTTCTGGTGTTAAACTTACAGCCGGTAAGCTGTCACGATCTTCTGCAGGCTCGCAGGAAAATAATCCAGAGCCTATGGTTATTGCAGCTATTGCTATATATAATATTCGTTTCATAATCAATTGTTTTGAGTTAATTACCAACCTGGATTTTGTTGAATAGTACCGTTAGAAAGTACAATTTGAGATTGTGGTAATGGCAACCAGCCTAAAGTTGCTGTTCTAAAAGTCACATTAAACTGAGCATCAGTTGCGGTGTTGTCGATTGCAGCTTTTGCAACATCTACACCTTGTCTGATCAAGTCAAAATAACGTTGTCCTTCAAGTGCTAATTCTAAACGACGTTCATCCATAATAACTGTTTTTGAAACTGTTACTCTGTGTGCTGTGTTTTTAAAAGCACGGTCACGAACTTTATCTAAATCGGCTTGAGCCAATGCATTATTTGTACCTAAATTCAATTCGGCAGCCATTAATAAAACATCTGCATAACGAATAATCGCGTAATCCTGATAGTTATCAATTTGAAAATTCCCTCCGTTAATTTCAACAATTGCTGTTCCTGCTGCATCTGTAATCGGGCAATATTTTTTCCATGAATATCCGGTGTATTGACGTTGTTCTCTAGCTTCGGCATTAAAGTTTAAACCTTCAGCTGCAAAATCAATAATTGTGGCATCTCTGCGTGTATCTCCAGTTTCGTATGCATTGTATAATTTTGGGTTCACTGTTGCTCCACCCCAACCTGTTGCATATTTACCAATTGATCCTCCACGAGGCGCAATATTTACCTGAAAACGGTTTCCTTCATTTAAAGCCCAGTTTCCTTTTCCTGATCCGTTGAAACGAACTGCCCAAACCATTTCGGTATTGTCTTCTCCAGCAAAATTTTCGAAAGAAGCCGCTAGCCAAAGATTAGCAAAATCAGCTACTAAACCATGTCCGCTATTACTAACAACATCATTAATATAAGCTGTAGCTTGTGCTTTTGTTACTACTCCGGCCATATCTGCTTTTTTGTAATAATCTGTGTAGAACAAAAAGGTTCTTGCTAAATAAGCTTCGGCAGCCCATTTTGTGATACGTCCGTAATTTGCATTTCCTTTTTGAGAGTAATTATCATTATTCAAATTATCAGCAGCAAATTTCAAATCATTTGCAATTAGTGCATAAGTTACCTCAGCAGCTTGTCTTGGCAATTGAAATTCACTAGAAGTGATTACGTGATCTAAAGGAACGATATCTCCAAACATTTTTGCTGCCTGAAAATGAAAATGTGCTCTTAAAAAACGGGCTTCTGCTTCGTATCTTGTTTTTAATGTTGTGTCTGCTCCCCAGTTTATTTTATCAAGATTTGCTAATAAAATGTTTGCTCTGTAAATTCCTAAATAAGAGTTTTTCCAAACATCAGTATTCATGTCTTTATTGGTCACGAATAAAAAGCGATCCCATTCAACATCTGCCTGTGCATCAGCGACGCCATATCCTCCAAAACAATCATCAGAAGCCTGCTCGCTAATCAATAACGGTCCGCCGTAAGCTTCGCGCTGTAATACATCATAAATAGCAACCAATCCCTGGTAAGCATCAGTAGGAGTTTTATAAAAATTCTCTTCTACTTTAATTGTAGAAGGTTCTGTGTCTAAAAAATCAGTGGAACAAGCTCCTAAAACGAACAAGCTTGAAACAGCAAATAATTTTATATATGTTTTCATCGTTTTCATAATTTAAAAGTTAACATTAAGACCCATCATGTAGGTTCTTGGCTGTGGATAATAACCTACGTCAATACCTTTTGCCCATGGCTGAGTTAAGTTACCGCTGCTATCTCTGTTTGTGTTTCCAAATCCAATTTCAGGATCCATTCCCTGATATTTTGTAAACGTGAACAGGTTGTTTGCCGCTACATATAATCTGAATTTACTAAAGAAGGCTAACTTGTTTGTTAATTTTGTTAAATCACATCCGATAGTGGCACTTTTAATTCTGTAGAAATCTGCATTTTGAACATACAAATCAGAGAATTTTGTGTAGTTCCCATTTGTATCTGCTCCGTAAGTAACTCTTGGTACTGTGTTAGAACTTCCTTCTGTTGTCCATCTGTTTAAAACATCAGTCGTGCTATTTGTGTACGCACGAGTTGGATCGTGAATACCAAAAACGTTTTGACTTCCAGCAACTCCATAAGTATAAATAGATAAGTCGAATGCTTTGTACGAAAGGTCAAAATTTAAACCGTAAGTAAAATCAGGATTTGGATTTCCAATTTTAGTTTTATCATCTGCATCAATTTTTCCGTCACCGTTTAAATCTACAAAACGAACATCTCCGGGAACTGCATTAGGTTGTACACCCGCAGCAACTTCACCAGCATTCTGGAAAATTCCAGCTGTTTTTAATCCGTAGAAATAACCTATTGGCTGTCCTACTTCAACACGGTTCATTTCATCAGTTCCCTGAAACAATAAGTTGGTTTCTCCGTGAATAATTCCTTCGCTGTTGGCAACTCTTAAAACTTCATTTTCGTTATGAGAAATATTTCCGTTTACAGAGAAACTCCAGTCTTTTCCGAAATTTGTGCGGTAAGCAAGTGCAAGTTCAACACCTTTATTGCTAATATCTCCACCATTAATATAAGGAGCAGTTGCTCCTGCATAAGTTGGGATTGAAGCAAGAACCAACCAGTCTTTTGTTTTTTTATCGTAATAATCAAACGTTAAAGTAAAATTAGTAAACAAAGTAGCATCAAAACCAAAATCTAATTGCTCTGATGTTTCCCATTTTAAGTTACGGTTTGAAAGTTGATCCGGGCTTGAACCTGTTTGCAATGTTTCGTCACCTGTACCAAAATGGTAGTTTTTATTGTATGAACTAATTGTTGACATATAAGAGAATGCAGGAATCTGGTCGTTACCATTTTGTCCCCAGCTTGCTCTTAATTTAAGACTACTTACTACTTTATTTTCCGGGAAGAAGCTTTCTTTGTCTATGTTCCAACCTGCAGAAACTGATGGGAAATTTCCGTATCTGTTTGTATCTGCAAAGTTTGATGAACCGTCTCTTCTAATTGTTGCTGTAAATAAGTATTTGTTATTGTAATCGTACAACAAACGTCCGAAGTAAGATTGAATAGCATAATCTGCGCGGTTTCCTTTTACTGTATTTGATGTTTGATCTGTAGCATTGCTTAAATAAGCATGTGCAAAATCATCAAAAGTTAAGTTTCTTCCTGTTGCTTCCATAAAATCTGATGTATTTTTTTTAGCAGAAGTACCTACTAATACATCAAAGTTATGCGCTCCGGCAACTGTAGCTTTGTATTGAATTGTGTTTTCAAAAATCCAACCTAATGATTTAGTTGAGTTTTGTGTTACACTTGAAACTGTGTTATTGTCATTTGAAGAAAGAGAATAAACCGGTCTGAATGAACGGTAATTGCTATCTGTCATATCAACACCAAAACTGGTTCTGTAAGTAAAGTTTTTTAAGAATTTTAATTCTGCAAAAATATTCCCAACATAGCGGTTTGATTTAGTCTCGTTGAAGTTATTGTAGTAAAGTGATCCTAATGGATTACTGATATCAGCAGAAATAACCGAATGTGCGAAATCTCCGTTTGCATCATAAGCAGCATCAATTGGCGCAGCATTTAAGAAACTTCTGATTCCGTTGCTGTAAATTCCCTGATCTGCAACACCTGAACTTTTAATGTTTGCAAATGAGAAATTTTCTCCAATTTTTAAATGATTTTCAATTACTTCAGAAGTTGAGTTTACATTAAAAGTAACACGGTTATAATCAGATTGATTTGTTACTCCGCCAATTAAACCTTCTTGTCCGTAATACGATAATCCTGTAGAAATTGTCGATTTTTTATCACCACCACTAATTGTAAGGGAGTGATTTTGTTTCATTGCGCCATTGTTGAATAAATCTTTCTGCCAATCGTGATTTGGGAAAGCCGCAATTTGAGCTTGTGTGTATAAAGGTGTTAAACCAGAGTTTACACGAGCTTCGTTCATAATAGTGGTATATTCCTGAGTGTTTAATAAATCCAGTTTTTTAGCCACTTGCTGAAAACCTGTGTACGTATTAAAAGCTACATTTATTTTACCTTCTTTTCCTTTTTTGGTTGTAACCAAAATTACTCCGTTTGCTGCTCTTGCACCGTAAATAGATCCTGCAGAAGCATCTTTAAGAACGTCAATTCTTTCAATAGCTGATGGGTCAAGATACCCGATTCCGTTATCTACCACAACACCATCTACTACATAAAGTGGCGTGCTGTTTCCAGCTGTACCAACTCCACGAATGTTTACTGCCATTCCTGCTCCCGGCTGACCTGAAGTCGAAGTAACATTTACACCAGAAGCCTGACCCTGCAATGCATTTACTACATCAAGACTCGCTACATTTTGAATGTCTTTTCCTGATACTAATGAAGTTGCAGCTGTATTTACCTTTTTCTTTTGTGTACCGTAACCGATAACTACAATTTCTTTAAGTTCAGATGTTTCTTCTTTTAGTGAAATATTGATTGTTTTTTGAGTTCCAACCGTTACTTTTTGAGTTTTATATCCAATAAAGCTGATTAATAATACATCTCCTGCTTTTGCTTCAATTTTATAATTTCCGTCAAAATCAGTTACTGTAGCTGATTTTGTTCCTTCGACCGCAACACTTGCGCCGGGAACACCCATTCCGTCAGTTGCTGATGTTACATTTCCGCTTACAGTAGATTGCGCTTGTGCAAAACCGAACTGCATCATGAATACACTAAGCAACAGCGCCATACAAAACGAGAGCGGCGTTGTTTTAATACAATATTTGCTTTTCATAATAGTTAAAAATTGGTTTAAAATTTAGTTAGTTACCTTACCTGATTAATATGCATTCGAAATAATTTGTTCAAATAATTCCTGTCTTCCACTAAGTGGTTGTGGTTCTCCACTTGCACGGGCAATTTTGCTTAGATCTTCAAGAGATAATTCTCCTTTTTCAAACTTAGCTCCGTTTCCTCCGTCAAATGAACTGTAACGCTGCGTACGCAATTTTTTGTAATCTGTATTTTGTAGTATGTGATCTGCGCAGATTAATCCTCTTGCAAAAACATCCATTCCTGAAATGTGTGCAATGAATTTATCTTCTAAATCGATTGAATTTCTTCTCACTTTTGCATCAAAGTTTATTCCTCCACCTTGAATTCCACCACCTTCAAGAATAACTAACATAGCTTGTGTAACTTCCTGAATATTAATTGGGAATTGGTCTGTGTCCCAACCATTTTGGTAATCTCCACGATTTGCATCAATGCTTCCTAACATTCCTGCATCAACCGCAACTTGTAATTCATGTTCAAATGAATGTCCTGCAAGTGTAGCGTGATTTACTTCAAGATTTAATTTGAAATCATTTTGAAGTCCGTATTTATTAATGAAACCTAATGACGTCGCTGCATCATAATCGTATTGATGTTTTGTAGGTTCCATAGGTTTTGGTTCAATTAGGAAGTTTCCTTTAAAACCTTCTTTACGAGCATAATCTTTACACGTATTTAAGAATCTGCCTAAATGGTCTAATTCTCTTTTCATGTCTGTGTTTAACAAACTCATGTATCCTTCACGACCTCCCCAGAAAACATAATTCTCACCACCTAATGCAATAGTTGCATCGATTGCGATTTTTGCCTGAGCTCCTGAATATGCCAAAACATCAAAATTTGGGTTGGTTGCAGCACCATTCATGTAGCGAGGATTACTGAATAAATTTGAAGTTCCCCACAACAATTTAATTCCGGACTCTTGTTGTTTTTGTTTTGCATATTCAACCATAGTCTGAATACGAGTTTCAAATTCAGCTAATGTTGGCGCATCATCAACAACGTCAACATCATGAAAACAGTAATATGGCAAACCTAACTTAGTCATGAATTCAAAAGCCGCATCCATTTTGTCTTTGGCTCTTAAAATTGCATTTTCATTTTTATCCCAGGAAAAAGTTTCAGTCGAAGCTCCAAACGGATCTCCTCCCGTATTACATAGCGTATGCCAGTAAGCCATTGAAAAGCGCAAATGCTCTTTTAATGTTTTTCCCGCAACAACACGATTTTCATCGTACCATTTAAACGCTAACGGATTATCACTTTCTCTACCTTCGAACTTAATTGTGTCGATGTTTTTAAAATATTGATTAGTTGTGCTCATTATTACTATTATTATTGTTCTATTTTAATTTGATTTTTCCATTCCTGATATAAATCCTGATATTGACTTGTCAGGATTTTGTTGGGTTCTATTCGGTCTAAACATTGCAATCCTGAAAAAGCTTCGTCAAGCGAATTGTAAAATCCAAAACCGTAAGCAGCGCCTCTTGCAGCACCTTCGGCTCCTGAAGTATTGTATAATTCTAAAGTAGTTTGCGTAGTATTGGTGAAGATTTCCCTGAAAACCGGACTTAAAAACAAGTTTGAATTTCCTGCACGAACTACAGTTCCTGAAACTCCAACTTCTTTCATTACATCAAAACCATAATTCATGGCAAACACGATTCCTTCGCAGGCAGCACGCACTAAATGAGATGGTTGATGAATGTTGAAATTTAAATTCTGGATTCCTGATGTTGCATTTTTGTTATTAAAAATACGTTCAACACCATTTCCGAAAGGGTAAAAACGAAGTCCGTTGCTTCCTGCTGCTACTTTTGCAGCTTCGGCATTTAGTTTTTCGTACGCAATTAATTCGGCTCTGTCAACCGACATGATTTTTCGCAACCATTGGTATAAAATTCCAGAACCATTAATGCACAGCATAACGCCATTTCGCTTTTCGCCCTCCGTATTATTGACGTGTAAAAAAGTATTGATTCTGTTTTGTTTGTCGTAAGCATCCTGATCGCTTACGGCATAAACTACTGCCGAAGTTCCGGCTGTTGTAGCGATTTCGCCGGGTTTTAAAACATTCAATGACAATGCATTGTTTGGTTGATCTCCTGCGCGGTATGTTATTTTAGCATCCGGATTTAATCCTAATTCTTGTGCAATGTCTGAGTGAATTGTTGCCTGAATTCCAAAATTTGAAACAATTTCAGGAACAATATCTGATGATAATCCCATTTGAGAAAGAATTTCTGTTGCTAGTTTTCCTTCTGAGAAATTCCATAAAGCCGCTTCTGATAATCCTGAAGTACTTATTTGTGCTACTTTGGATAATTTGGCAGCAATAAAATCTCCGGGAAGCATCATGTATTTTGCTTTTGCGAAAACTTCCGGCTGATTGTCTTTTACCCATTTTAGTTTTGAAGCAGTAAAATTTCCCGGACTTCCTAAAATTTGTTTTTGACAATTTTCAGCACCAATCTGATCATAAATTTCATCTCCGATAATTGCTGCACGACTGTCACACCAAATAATCGAAGAACGAACGGGATTCAAGTTTTCATCGGTTAAAACCAAACCGTGCATTTGATATGCAATCCCAATTCCGGCAATTTTTTTTAAATCAATATTAGATTTTGAACCTAATTGTTTGATTCCGTCTTTAACAAATTGCCACCAGGATTCAGGATCTTGTTCTGCCCAGCCAAATTCCTGAGCAATAATTGGCATTTCAAAATCAGGAACGCTAACAGCGCCAATAGTTGTTCCTTTTTCAGGATCAAACACTGATAATTTTATCGAAGAGCTTCCTAAATCAATTCCTAAAAAAAACATTTGTGGTACTTTTTATTTAGTTATAACTTTGTCCCTTTTCAACTTATAGTCAAACTGAACTTATCTTATGGTTATTTTGACTACAAGTGTAAAACATTTTTTCTATATTAACAAAATATTAGGGTTATTTTTTTTCGATTCTGATTAATAGAATGTGATTATTATGAATACAATAATATATCGGTTTAAACAGCCGAAAAAAATATCAAAAAAATAACGAATTAGCAATTTGACAATCAGCGGTTTAAGAATTATTATTTTAGAATAGCATTTTTAAACAATTCCCAAACAACTGATTGTCAGAAAATTATTTCGTTAAGAAAAATATAAAGCTTTTATAAAGGCTACTATTCATTTTATTTATTTAATTTGTCAAAATTTAAATAGCATATGGTTAAAAATGTAGAGAACGATTCGGCTTTAAAAAACGAGCCAACCGCAATGAATGCGATCACGATTGACTGTGTGATATTTGGTTTTGATAAAGGAAGTTTAGAAGTACTTTTGGTACAGCACGGAGAAGGAATCAGTAAAGGAAAATGGGGACTTCCGGGAGGTTGGATCTATAAAAAAGAAAGTACTGACAATGCCGCACACCGTTTATTGAACGAACTTACGGGTCTTGATAATATTTATCTGGAGCAGTTAAAAGCATTTGGGGATCCGGACCGTTTCCCGCTTCGACGCGTTATTACGATTGGTTATTATGCGCTTGTAAAACGGGAAGATTATAATATTAAAGCTGGTTTTACGGCTTCTGACGCAAAATGGTACAAGATTAATAGTATCCCGGATTTGATTTACGATCATAACGAGATTCTATCTTATAGTTTACAGCATCTTCGCAATAGAGTTCGTCAGGCTCCGATTGGTTTTAATCTTTTGCCTGAAAAATTTACCTTATTACAATTAATGCATTTATATGAAGAGGTTTTAGGAATTGAAATGGACAAATCTAATTTCCGCCGAAAAATTCTGCACATGAAATTATTAGTTGCACTTGATGAAAAACAACAGGACGTTTCGCACAGAGCGGCAAAATTGTACCAGTTTGATTCGGCTATTTATAAAAAACTTACTGAAAAAGGATTCAATTTTGAATTTTAATAATCGCTTATAAAAGCAAAAATGGAACCTTTACTTTCAAAAAATACACTGAAATCTGATCATGCTACAACTGTAGAAAAAAAACCTGTTATAGATGGTATTAGTATAGATTGCGTCATATTTTCCTTTGATAAAAAAAATCTTGAAGTTCTCTTAGTACAACATGCCGAAGGAGCCAGTATTGGAAAATGGGGACTTTTGGGAGGAAATTTATATCTGGATGAAAGTGTTGACAATGCAGCACTGCGAATATTATATGAACTCACTAGTCTGGACAACATCTATTTAGAGCAGCTAAAAGCTTTTACAGATCCTGACCGTGTAAAAAGCACCAGAGTTATCACTGTTGGTTATTATACTTTGGTCAACCGGGAAGATTATAATATTAAAGCCGGCAATTCTGTAATTGAAGCAAAGTGGCACAAGATTAAAGATGTGCCGAAGTTAATTTTTGACCATAACGAAATTCTCGAATTTAGTCTGATGCAATTGCGCAATCGGGTTCGTCAGGCTCCAATTGGTTTTAATCTGTTACCGGAAAAATTTACCCTATTGCAATTAATGCATTTATATGAAGAAATATTAGGAATTGAGCTGGATAAATCTAATTTCCGCCGAAAAATCCTCCATATGAAATTACTGGTTGCACTTGATGAAAAACAACAGGATGTTTCGCACAGAGCGGCAAAATTATACAAATTTGATCCTGACATTTACAAAAAACTAACCGAAAAAGGATTTAATTTCGAGTTTTAATGCTCGTTTTAAAACTCAGATTCTAACTATATAACAACGGCATTCCAGAATCCAAAACTTTGCGCTATCTTTGCGCATTAATAACACGCTCAACAGCAATTGCTACAGCGTAATTATACCCTGAAAATTACTTAAAAACTCGTTTAGAGAATTGATATATTAAAATGAAGAAGATACGTAACTTTTGCATTATTGCACACATTGACCACGGTAAAAGTACATTGGCTGACCGATTATTAGGCGCTACACAAACCGTTACAGCTCGTGAAGAAAAAGCTCAATTGCTTGACAACATGGATCTGGAACGTGAACGTGGAATCACTATTAAGAGTCACGCCATTCAAATGGAATATACTTATAAAGGAGAAGAATATATTTTAAATTTAATTGACACTCCGGGTCACGTTGACTTTTCATATGAAGTTTCTCGATCTATTGCTGCCTGCGAAGGGGCACTTTTAATCGTTGATGCTGCACAAAGTATTCAGGCACAAACTATTTCGAATTTATATCTTGCTTTAGAAAATGATCTGGAAATTATTCCGGTTTTGAATAAAGTTGATTTACCAAGTGCTAATCCTGAAGAAGTTAGTGATGATATTATCGATTTATTAGGATGTAAATTAGAAGATATTATTCATGCTTCAGGAAAAACCGGTTTTGGTGTAGAAAATATTCTTGCTGCCATTATCGAAAAAATTCCACCACCAACAGGAAATGTTGATGAGCCTTTACAAGCTTTGATTTTCGATTCACATTACAATCCGTTTCGTGGAATCGAGGTTATTTTCCGTGTGAAAAACGGACAAATTAAAAAAGGGCAGAAAATTAAGTTCATGGCGACAGGAAATGAATATTTTGCTGACGAAATTGGAACTTTGAAATTAAATCAGGTTCCTAAAAATGTAATTTCTGCAGGTGATGTTGGTTATTTGATTTCTGGAATTAAAGAAGCGAAAGAAGTAAAAGTTGGAGATACTCTGACAGATGCAAAAACGCCAACTACAAATATGATTACGGGTTTTGAGGATGTAAAACCAATGGTTTTTGCCGGAATTTACCCTGTTGATACTGAAGATTATGAAGAGTTGCGTAACTCAATGGAAAAACTGCAATTGAACGATGCTTCATTGGTATTTTTACCGGAAAGTTCTGCAGCTTTAGGATTTGGTTTCCGTTGTGGATTCTTAGGAATGTTACACATGGAAATTATTCAGGAAAGACTGGAACGTGAGTTTAATATGACGGTAATTACTACGGTTCCTAACGTTTCGTACCTGGCTTATACTAAAAAAGATCCAACGGTAGGATTTGTGGTAAACAACCCATCTGATTTACCGGAACCATCAAAATTAGATCACGTAGAAGAACCTTATATTAAAGCGACCATTATCACCAAATCTGATTTTGTAGGTAATGTTATGTCATTGTGTATCGAAAAACGTGGTCAAATTACCAACCAAACCTATTTGACTACTGAAAGAGTTGAATTGACTTTTGACATGCCTCTTGCCGAAATTGTATTTGATTTTTACGATCGTTTAAAAACGGTTTCTAAAGGATATGCTTCGTTTGATTACGCTCCTATTGGAATGAGAACTTCAAGCCTTGTGAAAGTAGATATTTTATTAAATGCTACAATCGTTGATGCTTTATCATCTTTGATTCACGTGGATAACGCTTACCACATTGGTAAAAAAATGTGTGAAAAACTGAAAGAATTGATTCCGCGTCAGCAGTTTGACATTCCTATTCAGGCGGCGATTGGCGTAAAAGTAATATCTCGTGAAACGATTAAAGCGCTTCGTAAAGACGTTACCGCAAAATGTTATGGTGGAGATATTTCGCGTAAGCGTAAATTGCTTGAAAAACAGAAAAAAGGTAAAAAACGTATGAGACAAGTAGGAAACGTTGAGATTCCGCAAGAAGCATTTATGGCTGTTTTGAAATTGAATGATTAGGTTTTTATTTTTTTAGAAGATAGAACAAAGAGTAAAGAATATAGATTTAACCCGATGACGAAAGTTGTTGGGTTTTTTGTTTATATAAAAACCCATGTTTTACTTTACAAACAACCTGTTAACTCAACAAAACCAACCTTTCTAACTTTAAAACCATATCAGTAAATACTTATTAAAGAGGCGATTTTTAACTCAATGACTTTCATTTTTAACGCAGATGACTACATTTTAAGAAAAATTAAAATTTTAAAAGATAACTTTAATCTTACAAACATTAAAAGTTATAATTATGAAAACTAAATTTTTTATTATTTTATCAATGCTTACTTTTTCATTTGCAAATGCACAACAACAAGAAGAAGTAGATTCTGAAATGAACTCAGCAAAAGGGGTTACTTTTCAACACGGAGATATGTTCCTGGAAGGTTCCATCAAAATTAGTACGGGTGGAGAAAGCGATTATTATGGGTTTAGTCCAAAATTCGGGTATTTGCTAAACGACAAATTTGCCGTTGGAGCAAAACTAAATTACTCTAGTGAAAAAGAAGAAGCAGTTCCTCAAACAAAAACCAATGTGTTCGGAGTTGGTGCTTTTGCGAGATACTACTTTTTAGAATTAGACAAAAAACGTTTTAAAGCTTTTGCTGAGGCTGGTTTAGGGTTTGGACAAAACAAAACTAAAATTGAAGGAATCGAAGACGACACTGATAACAGCATTACAGCAGATATCACTGTAGGTTTAAACTATTTTGTTACCAAAAACATTGCAGTAACTTTTACATTAGCTAATGTGTTAGCATATAATAGTGTTTCTCCTGAAAATGGTGCATCATCAGATACTTTTAATTTAAATATTAATTTATTTGAAAATATCTTCGATCAGCCACAATTTGGTCTTTTATATAGATTCTAAATTTATATACGTCAGATATTCGAAAGCTGTCTCAATTTGGGGCAGCTTTTTTTTATTTATAAAACTCGAATGTATTTTTTATAATTAATTATCCACGTATCAATTTCCGACACAGATTTGTAGAGGCGCACAGAAGTACGTCTCCCGCAAAGAATTTCGATAATTAAATGAAAAATATAGAAATTAAAATTGATTAGATTGTGGAAATCATTTTTACGGATAAATCTGTCTCAATTTGGGACAGATTTATTATTTCTTTAACCTATGAACCTTTGTATCTTTGAACCTAGAAAAGAAAAAATGGACGAAACCCCAAAACGATTTGACCGCATTGTTGCTATTCTTATTCAATTACAATCTAAAAAAATTGTAAAAGCACAGGAATTAGCGAGTCGTTTTGACGTTAGTTTAAGAACTATTTATCGGGATATCAGAACTCTTGAAGCTTCCGGAGTTCCTATTTATAGTGAAGCGGGAGTTGGATATGCTTTAATGGATGGTTACAGATTACCTCCGGTTATGTTTACGCGTGAAGAAGTCAGCAGTTTTATTGCTGCCGAAAAACTGATGCAAAAATTTACTGATCCTTCTTTGGGCTCGCATTATGCATCGGCGATGTATAAGTTGAAATCGGTTTTGAGAGGTACGGATAAAGACTGGCTTTCAAATGTTGAATCGAGAATTTTAATGCAGGCTGCAGAACCTTTATTTCATGATAGTTCGCCAAATACGCTGGCACTTTTGTTTGAAAGTATCGCAGAGAAAAAGCAAATCATTTTATGTTATAAAACTTTAGAAGCCGAAGAACCAACTAAACGAAATATAGAACCTGTTGGTGTTTTTCATGATCATAACAATTGGTATTTTCTGGGTTATTGTCATTTACGTAAAGATTATCGACAGTTTAGAACTGATCGTATCCAGGGAATTAAAAAAACCGACTGTAATTTTACAATAGAACACGATTCTTTAGAAACGTATTTAATTAAAAACGAAACAATCCCAACTACAAAAGTTCGGATTTTAGTAGAGAAAAAAGTGCTTAATTATCTTCGATACGAACAAAAATACCACGGTTTTGTTTCGGAAAAAGAAATTGGAGACCAAATCGAAATGACGTTTATGTCACGTGATATTCAGGAAGGTTTTCCCAGATGGATTTTGATGTTTGGAGATTATGCCACAATTCTGGAACATGAAATACTCAGAACCAGAGTACTGGAACTTATTGATACTTATAAAAAAAGACATTCATAAAAAAAACTCCTAAACTGAATTTGAAATTCAGTTTAGGAGTTTTTTTATTAGCAATCTGTAAAAGAATTTATCTTTCCCAGAAAAAAGGAGGTTCAATTCCTAAAGCTCTCAAATACACATATCCTTGTGCGCGGTGATGAACTTCGTTATCAACAAAATACAAGATGTTCTGAATCACCGGAAATTCGTATTGACCAAAAAGATTAAAGGTTTCATTGAAATCTTCAATAGATAATTTTTCCCAATATTGATTGATTTCGGCAGTTGCTTCGTCCCATTTTTCTAGATATTGCGCTTTAAAAATCAATTTTTCAGATTCTTCTGCAAAAGCTTTTTCTTCTTTATTGACGATTCCTTTAAGTCCCGGAACTGCAATCGCCAAAAGTTCATCTGTTAATTTAGCGAAAGATCTCATTCCTCCTATTGAGAATTCGAAGAAGTCTTTTTCAGGAAACAATTCAATTACACGACGTGTAAGGGTGCGATGACCTTGCCAGTGTTTCAATAAATCTTCGGGAGTAATTACTTGTGCAGCTAATGTTTTCATGGTTTTAAAGTTTTAATTATTTTAATACTCCAAAATTATCGAGGGTTAGTGACAACGGTTTGTCAGGAGGAAAAAATAATTTTAAATTATTTTTTCCTCCTGTATAAAAGAGAGTCAAGATACTACGTGTTTATCCCAATGAAATACATTGTGGTTATTGGGCGTGAGACGCACTGCTGTGTGGCTCTACATTAAAATCTTTACGAACAATTGTCATTGTGTGCTAAACCCGACAGGTTTTTAAAACCTGTCGGGTTTAGGACGCAACTCATAACCCATAACTTAATTACTTATTCTTCAACCATTCAAACAAACGATGGGCATCTTCATATTTGAATAATTGCGTTCCTTCGTTCATTGTTGCGGCAGATCCGCAGGCAACTCCCCAGCGAATTACTTCTTTCAGACTTTTGTTTTGCGAAATTGCCCAAACCATTCCACCAACCATACTATCTCCGGCTCCAACGGTACTTTTTTTGGCAACATTTGGCGCAGGAACATATTCATAGTCATCTTTTGTGACCAAAACTGCTCCTTGAGGCCCAAGAGAAACTACTACAATTTCGGCTCCGCCATGGGCAATTATTTTTTTAGCAGCTTCATTCACTTCTTCCATTTCCAGGCGCTCAACTCCAACTAATTTTGCTAATTCGCCTACATTTGGTTTTATCAGATAAGCCCCGGTTTCTAAAACTTTCTGTAAAGCTTCACCGGAAGTGTCTACAATTAATTTGGAATTAGATTTTTTGGCAATTTCTGCTACTTTTTGATAAAAATCAGATGACAAACCTTCGTTTAAACTTCCGCTTGCTACAAGAAATTTTGGTTTAAGATTTGAAATTGTTTCTAAGATTTTTTCAATTTCCGAATCTGATAAAACATCTCCGGTAAATCCGAAACGATATTGGGAATTTGTGTTATCATCAACTGCAATAAAATTTTCCCTTGTTGCCGTTTCTGTTTCTATGGCTTCAAAATCTACTGTTTCTTTTTTTACCAGATCTTTCAGCATTTCGCCAACCGGTCCGCCTGAAGTAAAGATTGCTAATGAACTTCCGCGTAAGCGTGAAATTGCTTTTGAAACATTTATTCCGCCGCCGCCGGCATCAAATTGCGGATCTTTGCATCTTATTTTTTGTTCAGCAATTAAACCTGAAAAATGGGTGCTTTTATCTACTGAAGGATTTACTGTTAAAGTAACTATATCGAATGTTTTCATAATTTGCTTTTTATATCTCTTAAAGATCGGAAAAAATGTTGTTTCTAAAAATAAAATTCATGACAAAGCAGAGACGCAATGTTGTGTCCTCTGCGTACAAAATTGTAAAAACCTTTTTCATAAGTTAGCGTAATTTTAAACCAGACAGGTTTTATCCGGAGGCTTAGGGACTGTCGAGTTTTGCCGATGCTATACAAAGAAGCCTTTCTTTATACATAAATAAAGCCATCAGAGATAACATCTATTAATTCGATAAAACCTTTGTACCTTTGCACCTTAATAAAATTGGAACATAAAAGAAATGATCGAAGATAAAAATCCGCAACGTACAACTTTAGCGCAATTAGGTGAATTTGGGCTAATTGAACATTTAACTAAAAATTTTGATGTTACTCAGGAATCTACTTTAAAAAGTATAGGCGATGATGCAGCTGTTCTTGATTTTAAAGATAAAAAAGTAGTCGTTTCTACTGATTTATTGATTGAAGGCGTTCATTTTGATTTGGCTTATATGCCATTAAAACATTTAGGATATAAAGCTGTCGTTGTAAATATATCTGACATTTGTGCTATGAATGCCAGACCAACTCAAATAACGGTTTCTGTGGCGGTTTCTAACCGTTTCCCACTTGAAGCATTAGAAGAATTGTTTGAAGGAATTACACACGCTGCAAAAGAATATAAGGTTGATGTTATTGGTGGAGATACAACCTCATCACAAAAAGGATTAATTATAAGCATTACTGCAATTGGAGAAGCTGATGCAGAGGAAATCGTTTATAGAAACGGTGCTAAACAAACTGATTTACTGGTTGTAACAGGTGATATTGGTGCTGCATATATGGGATTACAGGTTTTAGAACGTGAAAAACAGGTTTTTCAGGTCAATCCAAACAGTCAGCCAGATCTTGACATGTACAGTTATTTAATCGAACGCCAATTAAAACCTGAGGCACGAAAAGATGTTCGTACTTTATTACACGCACTTGAAATTAAACCAACTTCGATGATTGATATCTCTGACGGACTATCCTCTGAAATTATTCATTTGTGCAAACAATCAAAAGTAGGTTGTAATTTATACGAGGACAAACTTCCGTTAGATCCGCAATTTATTTCGACTTGTGAAGAGTTTAATATTGATAGTACAACAGTTGCAATTAATGGCGGTGAAGATTATGAATTGTTATTTACAATTGACATTAATGATTTTGATAAGATAAAAGGAAATCCAAATTTCTCGGTTATTGGTCACATGGCCGACGAAAGCGAAGGAATAAATTTAGTAACACGTGCCAATACTCAGATTCCTTTAAAAGCTCGTGGTTGGGATGCTTTGAGTGAATAAGTTTATTCAAATTTCAATGTAAAAAATTCCAAATTCCAATGCAAATGAAGTATTGGAATTTGGAATTTTATTTTACAAAAGTCCTTTGCTTTTGGCTTCTTTCACTAATTCTTCATCTGAACCTTTCACTTTGAGTAATTCTTTTAAGCTTACTCTTCGTTTTTGGATTGCGTTTAATGATATCGGAATGTACTGTGGCATATCTTCAATAGCGGTTCCTTTTGATAAATGAAATAAAATTTGTTTATCAAATTCATCAATTTCAATTGAATTATGAGGCGATTGATTGAGGATTTTCTGAACGGACTGACTGTAATATTTATCATTTTTCATCACTTTATCAAATGCAAACAGCAATTCATCAAAAGTGAGATCGTTTTTAATAACCAAGCCATTCGGTTTTATGGTTCTTATAATTGTTTTGATTTTTAGTAATTCTGTGTACATCGTTAATAAAATAACTTTGCAGCTTGGCATTTTATTTAGTATTAGTTTAGCCAAATCTTCGCCTGAAAAAATATCTTTTTCCTCATATGCCGGCATACTGATATCTAAAAATGCTACATCAAATTCAGGAGTTTTCTCATCTTGAATTAAGTCATAGCCAGATTTACAATCATGAGCCTGCAGGATTAAAAATTCATATTGATCAGGATTGTAACGTGTTATGGCATTTTTATATCCTTCGATTATAAATGGATGATCATCAACAATTAAAATATTCTTTTTAATCAATTGAGAATCTGGGGCATTTGAGTCAATTATCATGTATTGTGTAGGTTAATTTTCTGATCTATTGGGATTTTGATTACAAGAAATGTGCCTTCTCCTTTTGCAGATTTTAAAGCAACTGTGCCTTTACATTCTGCTGCTCTGTATTGTATGTTGTGCAATCCTATGCCTTTTTTTGTTTTTTGGGGATTAAAGCCAACTCCATCATCAAAAATTGAAACCACTAAATGATCTATTTCACTTTTAAATTCAATTGTAATGGTATTTGCATCTGCATATTTATTACAGTTCTGGAGCGCTTCCTGAACAATTCTGTATAAATTAATTTTAACGGCATTGCTTACCAAATCCCATTTTATATTAGAATCAAAAGTGGTAATTAATTTTGAATCATAGGTATTTTGTTGATCTTCGAATAATTTGTTTAAAATCGCAATAAAATTATTAATTAATTCGGATTTCTCTCTATTTAAATCATGGGAAATTTCACGGATATCCTGTTCAATGTTTTTGAGTTCTGTTAAATACTTTTTTCTTTTTGGCCCTGCATCTGCTTCATCTACCTTATCCAGACTGTCTAAACTAATCCTGACACCAAACATTCTGCCTAAAACGCCATCGTGTAAATCCTGCGCTACTTTTTTCTTTTCTTTAATACGAGTGAGTTCAATATCGTTTTGCTGGGAAATCATCAAATTATAAATGTCCTCGTTTGCAATTTGTTGTTGTTGTTTAAAAAGTAATTCTCTGTTTTTTGCTTGTTGTGTTTTGTAAACATAGAAAAACAAACCTATTAAAGTACAAATACTAAAAATGTAAATTAAAGTTTTATTTTTCTCTTTTAGATTTGAGTTTTGATCTTTTATTTCGCTGGTTTCATATTCTATACGGGAGAATTTTTCACCCATTTTCCTTTCAGCTTTTACTAATTTTTCATTATTCGCTATATATTCCCTTGAATATTTTGGAGCATTCTTAGGATCAACAATAGCAATTTGTTTAAGCGCATCTAAAGTATTACTTACTTTACTGGATGTTCGAGAAAGAATTAAGGCTTGTTTTGAAAATTGAACTGCTTTAAAAGTATCATTTTTAAATGCAAAATATTCTGATAAATGGATTTTATTTGATATTATTCCTGATTTTAATCCTAAACTATCTCTAATTCTTAATGACTTGAAAAACAGATCGGGTAATCCATTAGATTCTTTTAATTTAAATTTTGAATAAGCCAGATTATCTAACAGAGTTGCGTATAAAATAGTTCTCTCTTTAAACAAATTTTCTTGCTTTAATCCGTTTTGAAAATATCTTTTTGCTTCATAATATTTCTGCATATTTATATATACAAAACCAATATTATTTAATGAAGCTGCTTTTAACTGCAATTCTAATGGTATAGTTTCATCTTTAAGGATATCCAAAGCTTTATTATGAAATTCTAATGCCTTACTATATTCTTCTCTATCGTTATATAAAACCCCTAGTAGATTGTAACATTCATAAAGTTGATCATTGACATTTTTTTGTCTTTTTAAAATACGCAATGCTTTAAAAACGCCTATTTCACTTTCAAAAAAATCACCTTCATCATATTGGAGACTTGCTTTGTTAAAAAAAGTTTTTGCCAAATTATTTTCATCATCAATTAGCAAATAAATCTTTTCTGCTTTAAAAAAATTAATAAAAGCACTATCTGAAATTCCTTGAGAACTATAATAATCACCTAAATAAGTATACGCTTTTGCTGTACTTACAGAATCTTTATCGCTTATTGATCTTTCTAATATCAATTTTGATATTTCACGATACGATTTCAAATCATTCATATTATAATATCGATTCGCAACTTTAAAGAGATTAACTCTGGCTATCGAATCATTATTCTGATTTACTATAATATCAAATGCTTTTTGATTGTACTTTTGCTTTAAATCGTAAGTTAGATTTATATCATTAGCCAAAGACAAATAGACTGGCAGACTATCTTCTACTGAAATTTCAGTTTTATCTAAATGAGTCTTCTTGGTACACCCAATCAAAACGAGAATTAAAAACAATAATATTTGAGAAGTTTTTTCCAATGTCTGTTTTGAATTTAATCAAAAATACTAAAAGTAAAGACATAAAAAAAAAGCTGCCAAATTTTGGCAGCTTTTTTATTTTATAAAAAATTATTTAATCCATTTTTTTAGTAATACCAGCTGATTGTCTGTCTTGACGAAATCCTTCTGATTGATTAAAATTAATTTGAGACGTATTAGTGTTAACTTGCAAATCAAGTTTTCTTTTTCCAACCGATCCATGTGCAGTATTACCATCATCAATTGGCTGCACCTGATAATTATCTGAAGAAGAATTTGTTTTTGGAGTTTCAAATGAAGTTGCTACTATTACAGTAGAAATTAATGCGAATGTTAAAGCTGCTTTTTTCATGATTGGGGGTATTAAATTTTTGATTTTTGTTTTTGGAGAATCATCGCTTTGTGCGAATCATGGTGTAAAATTAGTTCCAAATTCAAAGAAAATTTATACAAAAAAACAAGTTTATGGTAGATCATGCCCAATTGATAGTCAATGAGCGGTAAATTAATGTAAACACTTAATTATTAGACTTCTAAGTAATTTCCTATAGAAAAATCAGCTATAATTAGATCTACATTTGGTTTATAAGTTTTAGAAAACGGAATCTTTTTTGAAGAGTTTTTTATGTAACAAACTGAGTTTCCGTTATGAATTCTCGCTATGTAATTTTTATTGATAATATAGCTATTATGAATTCGGACAAATGGATGCGATAAAATTGCTTCAAAATGCTTTAATGTTTTAAAAGCAGTTATCATTTCACCAGAATTTAAGAAAATATCTGTTGAGTTATTATCCGCCTGAAAATAACAAATATCATTTGAATTTATGTACCTGTAATCTCCATATGATTTAATACATATAATAAGCGGTTTCTCTACAACTTGTGGCGTTTGTAGAAACGGAAGCAAGGGAGAAATATTTTCGTTTCTTATTTCAACAGAATCGGTTTCTGAAAAAATTTTTTTTAATCTTAAAATTGTCTTTATAAAATCTATGGGCTGAACAGGTTTCAAAAAATAATCAAAAACACTATATTGAATGGACTCAAATGCCAGTTCTTTTGTTGTTGTTGTTATAATTATCTTAGGCAAAATGGGTAAAAATCTATGAAGCTCATTTATAAAACTAAGTGACAATTTACTGGATAAATCCTGAGGATCAATTTCTAAAAAAACAATAGCAGGTTTATGTTCTAAAACCAAATTCAATCCTTGTTCATAATTCATAGCCGATGCTGCAAAAGTTAAATCTGAAAAACCTTCTGCCATTGTTTTGGTTTCAAAAATACTTTCAGCATTATCGTCAATGATAATATACGAATACTTTTTCAATATTGCTTTCGATTGATTTTTCGTGAACACCTGACAACTATTCGATTAAGTTTGATCAATACTCGTGAAAAAAAATTATTTTTTGCGTTTTATCCCTTCATTAAAATTACGAATTTCACTTATTTAAACATTTCATTGTTAACACATTATAACCAAATGTTAAAATATAAAGATGAAGTGCAAATATCATCGACAAAATACACATTTATAATTAAAAAAAAACCCAAATTCCGATATGGAATTTGGGTTTTATATAAAATAGTTTAAAAAATTTACATTTTCATCAACCAGTTTTTCATAGAAACTTCGTTTTCAATAATATCTTTTAATTCAGAAATCTTGACGCGATCCTGTTTCATTGTATCTCTATGACGAATTGTTACGGTTTGATCTTCGATTGTCTGGTGATCGACTGTAATACAAAATGGCGTACCAAGAGCATCTTGTCTTCTGTAACGACGTCCTACAGCATCTTTTTCATCATACGCTACGCTGAAATCCCATTTTAAATCATCGATGATTTTTTTAGCGATATCCGGCAATCCGTCTTTTTTAACTAATGGTAAAATAGCGGCTTTTGTTGGTGCTAAAACTGATGGTAATTTTAAAACTGTTCTTGTTGAACCATCCTCAAGAGTTTCTTCTTTTAATGAAGTGGCAAAAACAGCCAGGAACATACGATCTAATCCCACTGAAGTTTCAACTACATATGGCACGTAATTTTCATTTAGTTCCGGATCAAAATATTGTAGTTTTCTACCTGAGAATTTTTCGTGTGCTTTTAAGTCAAAATCGGTACGAGAGTGAATTCCTTCTAATTCCTTGAAACCAAATGGGAAATTAAACTCGATATCAGCAGCAGCATTTGCGTAGTGTGCTAATTTTTCGTGATCGTGAAAACGGTAATTCTCTTTTCCTAAACCTAAAGATAAATGCCATTTTAAACGGGTTTCTTTCCAGTATTCATAAGATTGCATTTCTTCGCCCGGACGAACGAAAAACTGCATTTCCATTTGTTCAAACTCACGCATACGGAAAATAAATTGTCTTGCAACAATTTCATTTCTAAATGCTTTACCCGTTTGAGCAATTCCGAATGGAACTTTCATACGACCTGATTTTTGAACGTTCAGGAAATTCACAAAAATACCCTGAGCCGTTTCCGGACGCAAATATAGATCCATTGCAGTATCTGCAGAAGCTCCTAATTTAGTTCCGAACATTAAATTAAACTGACGTACTTCTGTCCAGTTTCTTGAACCGGTTTCAGGATCCGCAATTTCTAATTCTTCGATTAAAGCTTTTACATCTTCTAAATCTCCATTTCCTAAAGAACGTCCTAAACGCTCTCTAATTTCTGTTTCTTTAGCTAAATATTCAATTACTCTGGAATTTGTGGTTACAAATTCCTCTTCGTTGAATGCATCTCCAAAACGGGCTTTTGCTTTTTCAATTTCTTTTTTAGCTTTTAGATTTAACTTTTCAGCATAATCTTCTACTAAAACATCGGCTCTATATCTTTTCTTTGAATCTTTATTATCAATTAACGGATCATTGAAAGCATCAACGTGGCCTGAAGCTTTCCAAGTTGTTGGATGCATTAATATTGCAGCGTCAAGGCCTACAATATTCTCGTTCATCTGAACCATTGATTTCCACCAATATTCACGGATATTCTTTTTTAATTCGACACCATTTTGTGCATAATCATACACTGCACTCAATCCATCGTATACTTCGCTTGACGGAAAAATATATCCGTACTCTTTTGCGTGCGAAACCACATTCTTTAATAAATCTTCTTGTTTTGCCATAGTGATGCAAAAATATAAAAAGTCCGATTAAAAAAAAGAAAAATAACAAAGATTGAAGGATTGATTTTGTTATTTTTGTAACTAAATTCTTTCTATTTGTGTTTAATTATATTATTAACCTGTTTTTCCCTAAAGTTTGTGCGGGCTGTCATACTATTTTGATTACTGCCGAAACTGTTTTATGTACTAATTGCCGACATGAAATACCGATGACACAATATCATTTAGATCCAAAAAACGAAGCTGTCAAAAAATTTTATGGCAAAATTGCTATTGAACATGCATCGGCACTTTTATATTTTACTAAAAAAGGCATCGTTCAGGAACTCATTCACAACCTGAAATACAAAGGTCACGAAGAAATTGGTACCGTTTTAGGAAATTGGTATGTTGAGGATTTAAAGGAATTGGTTTTAGAAACTCCATTTGATGTTGTAATTCCTGTGCCTTTACATCCTAAAAAGTTCAAGGAACGCGGTTATAATCAGGTTACGACTTTTGGTTTGGCTGTCGCCGAAGGCTTGAATATTAGCTATAATACGAGTATTTTGTATCGAAAGAAATATTCTAAAACGCAATCAAAAAAGAATCTTGCAGGAAGATCGGACAATATCGAAGATATATTTGATGTCACTTTTACAGAAGGAAATCAGAACAAACACTTTTTGATTGTAGACGATGTTTTAACAACCGGTGCTACTCTTGAAGCTTGTTCACGTGCTTTATTAAAAATTCCCGGGGCTAAAATTAGTATTGTTTGTATGGCAATGGCGAATTCTTAAAAAGAAATTTCAATATTTAAATTCCAAATTCCAAATTGATCTTTCAGATTTGGAATTTGGAATTTAAAAAAATTGATATTTAATTCACAATTATTTTCTTCACGGTTCTGCGATCACCATCGATAATGGTAACAAAATACATTCCTGATGAAACATCTGAAAGCTGAATGTTTTGATTAAAGTAAGATGTGATATTATAAGAATTAGAATAAATCTGTTTTCCTAAAATATCATGAACAAAAACCTGAACTCTGTTTATAGAATCGCTTGAAAATTGAATTGTAAAGTTTCCTTTATTTGGATTAGGATACAGCACTAACTCTACATTACTTAAATCAGGCGTTCCTAAGGTAAAAGTCTGATTGCAAATATTAACAGATGCCGAGTTTATGGTTCCTCCGTTACCGGAAACTGCATCACGAACTCTAAATGTCCATGTTCCCTGAGGATTTTCACCATTAAAAGCACTTAATGCTTCAAGTGGAACAACAATTTGACTTGTTGTTTTTGAACAATCTAACGGAACTCCTGAATCATCAAACTGAAGTGCAAGTGTAGATTTTATGTTTCCGCAACTTCTATTGTAAACGTTCACAATTGTTCCTTTTGGACTTACCATTTGAATTTCAAGATCCGAAAGCCTGTCGTGTGTAACATTTACTAAAACATCAACATCAGAAACTGATCCGGTTGAAGCTGGAACATTTACGGTTCTGGTGGCAAAAGTGGTTTGAAAAGGAATTGCAAAACTATTGCCGAAACTATAAGAATCACAAGTTGTTGTAGCGGTATAACCTACTGCAAAAGGTTCGCTGTTTATGGCATAATAAATATTTGCTGTTGGAGCTACCATAAGCCTGCAATTCGTTGATGCTTGTACACTTGTAGGAATCTGAACTGTTTCAGAACCGTCATTTGCTGTGTTTGAAACTAGTGTTATCGGGAATGTTAATCCTCCGTCAGTCGATAATTTAATGTTGACATTTGAAGAACCTTGCAAGGTATTGGTATTATTTACATTCCAGGTAATGGTTTGACTTGATCCAAGTTGCCAGCTAACATCATTTCCACTTTGAGAAGTTACTGTAAATGGTCCCGCAGCTGCCGCCACATTTACAATCATTGCATCTGTACTTGTTTGAGCTGTTCCTTGCGCAGCATTATCTCTTCCTGTTAAAGTAAAATGCAACGTTCTTGCAATAGATGAAACAGATTCCCACGTTGTAGTCAGTTTATTTTCAAGAACCGTACTTAAAGTTGGCATATAACGAACCGGAGAACTTGTAGGAATCAAAGATCGAAACAACGGACCATCAGATTTTGTAGGATATGCAATACTGTTTGATGTTGAAGTTGTTGTTGCACTATCATTTTGTTCCCAAGTATAAGTAACTGTTGCACCTTCAGGATCTGAACCTGTTCCAGTTAAAATAAAAGGTGTACTTATTGGTATTGTATAATCTGATCCGGCATTAATAGTTGGCGGATTATTAGCAATCGCTGTACTAACGGGACAAGTTTTTGAAGCAAGATTATTCTGAATTTGAAAAATGCTGGCAAAAGCAAAATAATCATCAGAATTGTCCTGAACATCATAATCTGTAATTCCTGCATAACCCATAACCGTAGAACCACTTCCAGGCTCAATATTTGTTCCGGTTCCTTCAATACCATATGAAAAAGTATGAGTTGCACCTAATTGATGTCCTATTTCATGTGCTACAAAATCAATGTCAAAAGTGTCTCCTTGCGGTTTTCCATCTGATGGTGAAGTATAAGCACTTCCTTTTGCTGTGATATTTGAGGATGTTGGACTATCGCAAATACATCCTATACATCCTGCATTTCCTCCACCTCCGGAACCTCCAAATAAATGACCAAGATCATAATTTGCCTCTCCAATTACACTTGTTATATTATTTTGCGCTTCTACATTCCAAACCTGAATATCATCACGATCAGGATAATTTGCTGTTCCGTCAGCGGCGTTAGAATACGGATCTGTTGCTGGATTGGTGTAAATAATAGCATCATTAGTAGCAATCAACAATAATTGTACGGCAAGATCACGGTTAAAAACTCCGTTAACTCTGGTCAAAGTTGCATTCATTCCTGCTAATGCTCCGGTTTTTGTTCCGCCAAAAAAAGCAGTATATTCACCTGTGGCCGAAAGTGCTAATCTCAACGTTTTAAAAACTTTATTGCTCGCGGTAGTTTTTGATGTCGAAGGTTTATTTTTATTCGAAAGTAAACCTGTAGTTTTACAAGTTAGACTTCTTGAAGTTGCATCATTTTTAGCAAATACCATATACTGAGTTTTGTCATCTGGACTTTGCTCTATATATTCAGATGGTTTATCAGCACGTAATACCATTGTCTGAAATCCAATTGGTGCTACACTAAAGTGAATTTTGGCCGTTTTATCATCGATTCCGTTTCCTTCGTACGCTCTTATTTCCGGATACTTTGCTTGTAATTCCGGTTCAAAATTAGAGGATTCCCAAACTGTAAATCGTTCTAAAACACCATTAGAATTTGGAATAGTAATTTCCGTACTGCTTTTTGCTGTTTTTGCCGTAGCTGAAAGTTTATTTTTTAAAAAGTCTGTATTAAGCTTATAATAAAGTCTTTCGGGACCAGATGAATTTCCTTTTTTGGTTACAGAATTTGCACTGACTTTTTGCCACAAATCATCATTTTGTGCATGAATCGTTGTAGAACAAAAAATAAAAAATAAAAAAAGTAGATTTTTTTTCATACTTGAAGACTATTAAAGATTCAAAATTAAGTGAATTAAATTAAATTCTTACATATATACGACAATTAATGCTTTTTAGTCGATGAGTTACTTCATTTTCACAAAAAGAAAGTGAATCGCATCAAAATTCAATTGGGCTTACTATTAAATTCAAAATAGATAGTATAAATTTGCACCATCCTAAATTATTTGTTTTGAAGCTTTTTCATTCTATAAACGATTTTCAGTCAACCAAGAAAACGATTTTAACTCTTGGCACCTTTGACGGCGTACATATTGGTCACAAAAAAATTCTTGAACGAATTACTCAAAATACTGAAAACGGAAAATATGAAAGTTTAGTACTTACTTTTTTTCCGCATCCAAGAATGGTTTTACAGGAAAAATCAGAAATTAAACTTTTGAATACCATTTCTGAAAAAACAAAACTTCTGGAAGCAACAGGAATTGAAAATCTTGTGATTCATCCGTTTAACGAAAGTTTCTCCAGATTAACCGCTGAAGAATTTGTACATTCTATTTTAGTGGATCAATTTCATATTCAGAAAATAATTATTGGACACGATCACCGTTTTGGCAGAAACAGAACGGCTAATATTGACGATTTAATTGCTTTTGGCGCTGAATATGGTTTTGAAGTGGAACAGATTTCGGCTGAGGAAATTCAGGATGTATCGGTAAGTTCTACTAAAGTCAGAAAGGCTTTAAACGAAGGAAACATGGATCTTGCCAATGAATATCTGGGTTATTCTTATTTTTTATCAGGCGAAGTTGTAAAAGGAAAACAATTAGGAAGAACTATTGGTTTCCCAACAGCGAATATTAAAATTGAAGAAGAATATAAGCTGATTCCAAAAATTGGTGTGTATGCCGTTAAAGCATTAATTGGCGAAAAAGAAGTTTTCGGAATGATGAATATCGGATTTAATCCAACTGTAAACGGACAAAACCAAACTATTGAAGTGAATTTATTTGACTTTGATGAAGATATTTACGGTCAAAAAATCGAAGTTTCATTATTGCAATATCTTCGCGAAGAGCAAAAATTTGGTTCACTGGATTTACTTAAAGCTCAATTAAATCAGGATAAAAAAGATGCTTTAGCATTTGTGAGTCAATTGTAAAAAACGTATAGTCCCGATGGGACAAAATTGTCATCCATAATTATTTTTTCTACCAATATGCAATCTCTCCGAGATATCATTTTTATGCATTAATATGTGTTTTTGGGAAAACCAAATTATTTTCTACCCACATATAATCTCTCCGAGCTATCTTTTTATCCGTAAAATGCATTTTGGGAAAAAACAAATTATTTCTACCAACATATAATCTCTCCGAGATATTTTTTTTTATTATTTGGAATAAACCACATGCATTTACAATCTTCACAACATACTCCGTCAGGAGTTAAATATTGGTAGAAAATATTGGCAGAAAATTTATATCAGCCATTAACGCAAACAAAATATCCCGTAGGGCAATGTCATTAAGTTAACGGGAAATATATAAAATTACTAAACAGTTTTAATCAAGAAAGTAATTAGAAAAATCCGTTTTTATCAGCGTTTTCGCTTTAGCGAATCAGTAAAATCAGCGTCTAATTTTTGACGCGGATAAAACAGATTTACTTCGTAAAAACGCGGATAAAAACGGATTTGATTTGCAATGATTTTATTTTTTAAAAGCTTAACTTAATGACATTGCCCGCAGGGATTACACTTTTCGATCACAATTTTTAAAAACTTCTGATCTATCATTTATTAAATTCTATGATGGTCATTCTTTTACCCTACTTTTAAATCATCGTAGCTGTTTTTTCTGTAAATTTGATATAGAACTCTGTTTATCAAAGATTTAATATTAACTTCTTTAAAAATAACCACTATGAATTTACCTAAAGAAATTACCAACGGTTTTTTGATTTTCCTCGGAATAGGCATTTATTTTTTATTGATGAGTTTATTAGGGCTTTCTCATTTATTTTACCTGCGAACCCTAAATGTGTTTTTTATCTTTTATGGTGTAAACAGAACAATGCAAATGAACCTGAAGGAGGGTGAAACTAATTTTGTATCTAATGCGGTTTCTGCAATGACAACTTCTGTAGTGGGAGTTTCATTTAGTGTCCTGGGATTATTAATTTACAGTTATGCCAGAGGTGGCGATGCATATGTAGAAACGCTTTCTAAAACTTTTATGTTTGGCGGAGATCCATCTGTACCTACATATTGCATTTGTCTGCTTTTTGAAGGACTTGCCTCATCGGTAATTGTTACTTTAATGATGATGTTGTACTGGAACAACAAATATATAGCCGATTAACTTTTCAGGATAAAAACAAACCATAAACACTCTAAAATCATCAACACAATTCTATGATTTTAGAGTGTTTTTGGGTTTAGAATATCTCTTAAGAAATCATTTACAAAATTCAACGTTTGGTGATTAAAACAATTTAATTACTTTTGATTCACAAAAACAATGTATCAATGAGCATTACAAAACACAACTGGACTAAAGACGAGATAATCGCCATATATAATAAACCTTTGATGGACCTGCTTTATGAAGCAGCAACAATTCATAGAGAGAAGCATGATCCTAACGTTGTTCAGGTATCTACTTTGCTTTCGATCAAAACGGGAGGTTGTCCTGAAGATTGTGGTTATTGCCCGCAAGCTGCGCGTTATAACACAGGAGTTGAAGGAAATGATTTAATGAGTGTAAGTCAGGTTAAGGCTCAGGCTTTGCGTGCAAAATCCAGCGGATCATCGCGGGTGTGTATGGGAGCGGCCTGGAGAAATGTAAAAGATGGTGAAGAATTTGATCAGGTTTTAGAAATGGTTCGTACCATTAATAAACTGGATATGGAGGTTTGCTGTACTTTAGGTATGATTACCGAAAATCAGGCGCAACGTTTAGCAGAAGCCGGTTTATATGCTTACAATCATAATTTAGACACCTCTGAAGAATATTATAAAGATGTAATTTCAACTCGTGGTTTTGAAGATCGTTTGCAGACTATTGAAAATGTTCGTAAAACCAATGTTACGGTTTGCAGCGGAGGAATTATTGGGATGGGAGAAAGTATCGAAGACAGAGCCGGAATGCTTGTAGCACTTTCGACTTTAAATCCTCAACCGGAATCTGTGCCAATTAATGCTTTGGTCGCTGTTGAAGGAACTCCGATGGAAGAAGAAAAACCTGTTGAAATCTGGGAAATGATCCGAATGGTTGCTACAACCAGAATCATAATGCCGGATACACAGGTTCGATTATCTGCCGGAAGAACTAATATGAGCCGCGAAGGTCAGGCAATGTGCTTTTTTGCAGGCGCGAATTCTATTTTTGCAGGTGATAAATTACTTACAACGCCAAATCCTGATGTTCAGGAAGACATGAAAATGTTTGACTTATTAGGATTGATTCCGCAAAAACCATTTGTTAAGGTTTCACAGCCGCAAACAGTAGAAGCTGCGGATTCTCAATTTACTACGCTTGGTGAAAAACCAAGATGGTCAAGACCGGGACATACTATCGAACGAAACCTTGAAGCTTCGATTAAAGCAAAAATTTAATTAAATGAGTTAATATATCTCGACGACTATTTTTAAATTGCTTGTAGCACAGAGCTATAAGCAATTTTTTTATTTTTAAAGAGATGAAGTTACAACAAATCCAAAGGGTAAAAAAGATCTCGAAATCTGATTTTATTTCCCAATATGTAAAAAAGCAAATTCCCGTTGTTATTGAAGAGCTAACCGAAGACTGGCCGGCTTATCATAAATGGAAATTAAACTATATCAAAGAAATCGCCGGCGATACTGTCGTTCCTTTATACGACAACAGACCTGTTAATCATGAAGATGGCTTTAATGAAGCGCATACTAAAATGAAAATGGGCGATTATATTAATTTATTAGAGTCGAAACCTACTAATTACCGCATTTTTCTTTATAATTTAATGAAGGAAGTTCCAACTTTAAAGAATGATTTTTTATGGCCGGATATTGGTTTGAGATTAGTCAAGCAGTTGCCAATGTTGTTTTTTGGCGGTGAAAACTCAAGGGTATTCATGCATTATGATATTGATTATTCGAATATTTTGCATTTCCATTTTCATGGTGAAAAACAATGTATGCTTTTTGCGCCGGATCAATCTAAATATATGTACAAAGTTCCGCATGCTTTGATTTCGAGAGAAGACATTGATTTTGACAATCCCGATTATGTAAAATTCCCTGCTCTTGAAAATGCCGAAGGTTTTATCACAAATCTAAAACATGGCGAAATGTTATATATGCCCGAAGGTTATTGGCATTATATGAAGTATTTAACTCCTGGATTTTCTATGAGTTTGCGTTCTTTCCCTAAAAGTATTGTGAATTTATCTAAAGCGGCTTATAATATTTTTATTATGCGCCATTTCGATATTTTAATGCGAAAAGTAAAAGGTCAGAAATGGATTGATTACAAAAATGAAAAAGCAATGCAGAATACTCATGGAAATCTCGAAAAGACTTTTTTAAGAAAAGTGTCGTAATGCTTTTTATCGTTTATCATAAACGACAGTTTTCCTTGCTATATAAACACGCACGATACACGATAGCGCAGATTTGCAATCCGTGCCCACAAAGAATAGAAAAAAATCTTAGCAAAAAAATTTCAGGTTTAATAATATTAGAACGGGTACGGAAAGAATTTCCGCGCTATCGTTGAGTATATCTGAACGATCGGGTCGCTAAAATAAACCGGGTTATTATACGCAAAACGATAAGGGGAAATTGAAAAAGCTAATTCTGATAAAGCGTCAATAGAATTAAACCTTCCTAAAGCATTATCATATTGGCGGTATTCCATCCCCGTCATGTTTAGCCCTAGTTCTGTTTGTAATTCCATGCCATTAAATTTCTGCAAATAATTTGGCTGTAAATTATCCGTATTATACCCTTGATGCTTAATTCCGAATGGGTAGTACGAGTTCTCTTCTAATATTTCCAATTTATTAGTTGTTGGATTCTTAGCATAACTTACCCTAACATTGCCCAAATGATCTGTATAATTAAACACATAACCAAAAGTATATGTTGCAGGATTTGTACTCGTGTTTCTCACATAACCTTCTGCCGTTGGAAAAAATTGCAAAACATTATTTTTATATTGAAAACCTGTTAAATACTTTGTATTGGTTACAACTCCGTTTTCAGTTACATTTTTTTCTACTTTTTGGTTGGCTGTGTTGTAAAATCTTCATAGATCTTTGCGTTCACAAGCAAGATGCTCGCGCCAGCACGGGCCACACGAAAGGATTCGTGCGGGAGCTGGGGGATATTACTATAAATCATTGATTATCTAAAAATGTTATATGGAATAATTAACCACCAACACATCTGATACATTACCCCTAATTCTGATTTTGCTTAGGAGAAGGACATAATTAACCATCAATACATCTGATTCATTTTCCCTAATCTTTTGAATCAACATTGTATCCATATATTTTTACAACATCATCTTCTTTTACTAATGAAATCGTTTCTACAGCATCTGAATTACTATATTTTACATCATAAATAAATACTCTGTTTTTGGATTTGTGCCTATGACACGATTTGTTTTCCAACTTCTTAATGAATAGTCTTTAAAAACTCCTAGCTTTATGTTTTTGCTAACTAAAAAATCTTTTAAATCTTTCTTATTTGTAATTTTATAAAAAGAATCACTAAATAAGCTCATTGCTTTATCCAAATCATTTTTACTTGAATACATATAAAATGTTCCAATTACAGATTGAGCATTTTCTTTCTCCATTTCCTCATTTTCATAACTGACATTTCCATTAAAATTACAGCTTAATAGTAAATTAAAAAAAATGAAGACGTATATATATCTTTTCATGCTTAATATTATTTATAGACCTTATCATTACATTCATAATTGAATCGAAGAACGGTATCTTTTTTATGTATGCTAAAAATGAGTTCACCTTTCTTTTTAATTATAGTATCACCTTTTTTTAAATATTCTTTATACTGTATCCACCATCTCCCTATATCCTCACATTCGCATTCTTTACCCGTCAACAGATTTTTTCCTTTAGCATTTAAATAAGGTGTGCTAAATGCTGGTAATTTATCAAAAATAATTAAACATTCAGTTTCTCTATTAGAATTTGCACTTTCATCACAATTAGGTTTAAGTACATCGCCGCATGAATAAAAAAATATTAATAATATTGTAAGATAAATTTTCTTCATAAGTTTTAAAATAAAGATTTTATGCTGTTTATTCCGTCACTTGCTTTAAAAGAATATCCTGTCGATTTTGTTTTCCCGAAACCAACTGTAGGTCCGATATTTACGCTTATATTACTAACTCCATTAGGGTCTAATTCTCCATTTTTTAAAGCTGATTTTGAAATTCCTCCGCCAATACCTAGTCCTCCAAAATAGCCAACACTTGTACCACCTAATCCAGCTAATACGTCAGAACTATTACCTTCGTTATTATGGGCAGCTATACTCCATCCACCTTTAATACCAGGAAGAGATAAATCTGATTGTGGACCCCAATTTATACCGCCAGAAACAACAAGAGCTGCGTCGTCACCCGTTAAGGCAAGCCCTACTGATAAATTGGCTGAGAAAAACAAACCATTTACAGAACCACTATAAGATACACTCATTGCATCAGGCCCCATATAAGGACCGTACTCCCCTGACATAACATAACTACTTTTTTCACTTTGGATGGTTACATCATTTAAATTTATTGCTACATCTTTACTACCTCCTTCATTATAAATTGTTGATGTTCCATTTCCATTATCTTGAAAAGCTGATTTTCTAACATAAGATTCTCCTTCACCTAATTGTGTTGATGCATTTTCTTTAGTAAGGTTAACATCAAATACCATATTTCCGTTAGCATCTGTTTTCCAATCATCAGGAGACATACCATCAGGGTCTATAAAATATATAGGACTATTAAATGCATAATTATAAGGTGAGTGTCTTCTCATTTGTTCAGCTTTCGGGTCAATATTCATCCATCGACCAAGTGCAGGGTCGTAATTACGTGCTCCATAGTCGTAAACATTAAGTTGTAACTCGTCTTGAAGCTCTTTTCCGTTGTACTTATATTTATAATTTACATATTATTTTTTGTTTTCATAAGCAGCATGTTCGCTACAGCGAGTAGTTAAATATAAACCTGATAACATATCTGTTGTATAAGCAGTATATTTTCCTCCATCACTCCAAACTACTTTATCTTCAATAGCTATAGAAAAATTCTTTCTATTAGGAATTTTAATTACTGGAACGTATTTTAATAAAACCAATTCATATTTTTTATACCGCAAAATTTTCTCATAAATATTACCTGTAACTCCACGAATACTTTATAGTTTCTACATTTCTGAGCCAAAATATTTTGCATAATTAAAAATAAAAAGGCAAGAACATAAATTTTTCTTTTCATAATTATTCTCTTTTTATTGGAACATTCTCATCAATAAATAACTGCCTATAGTCAATCCCCTTCCATATAACTCCACTGTAAGTGGCAGTATTTTCAGTTCGGTTTTCGTTAGATGCTCTAACTCTAACACCATTTAGAGTATTAACTTTTTTAGCATTAGGCTCTAATTTCATCGCATCTTTATGAGCCTTTTCATAACTCCTTTCATCACTATTAAACCCTCCTGCACCCGGTGATTTTTCAGCTCCTAAATATGCTTCTAACGTTTCATGCATCGCAATAGTTCCACTAGACATACCAGTAAGATCTTCTATGATCCCTGCTTGTATTGGATTTACTACTTGTGTTGCTACAATAGTACCTTCATTAAACTCACTACCACCAAAAGCTCCACCGAAAATTACGTTATTACCTATAAAATTATCACTTGTTGCATTAATATTAACTGTTATTTCTTTACTGTTTATAGCTTCCAATAGTTTTTTATCAGCCTTCGTTTTTGCTTTACCTGTTGCAGATAACTTACCTGTTTCATCATTTCTAGTTATAGCTAAACTTGATGAAGAGTTTAATTGCTCTGTAAATTTTATAGCTTGTGAACCATTCACAATTATATCACTAGGTGCCATTCCATCGGAGTCTGTAAATCGCATAGGATTATTAAATGCATACGTGTAAGGACTAAATCTTCTCATTTTTTCCGCCAACGGATCAATGTTCATCCAACGACCAAGTGCAGGATCATAATTTCTTGCTCCATAGTCATAGAAGTTAAGCCCCAGCTCATCTTGGAGCTCCTTGCCGTTGTACTTATACTTGTAATTGTTATGGAATTAAATTTAAACCGTTTAAATTAGGTGTATTATATAAATCATCAATAGACTTTTCAGGTTCTATTGATATGTTAACATTGTACACTGTGTAGGTTTTAAGAGGGCTTCCTAAACTTATTCCACTAAAAACAGAATACAATTCAAAAGAGTATGTTTTACCAACCTCTATCTCTTTGTGATTATCTTTAAATTCTATACTATCTTCATTTTTTATTGAGACAATTTTAAAAAGCTTATTTTTATTATCAAATGCTTTAATTACATATACCACTTTAGATGAAGTAAATGAATCTATGCTTTTGATAGTTAGAACTTCTTTATTTTGATTAAAATACGCTAGATTATTCGTTTTTGATACTTTGACTTTAGAATAGCACGATATTAGACCTAATATCAATACAATTAAGATTATTTTTTTCATATTTACATTTTTTGAGGAAAGGTTTGAATTATAATTCCTTGTGTTTTCAAACTACCTTGTGTAGAAGGATTATAAACCCTTTGTCCAGGTTTCGGTGGGTTTTTATCATACTGAACTTGATCGGCAGCTTGTCCACCAGGTGAATTCTGATGAGCTTCATTATATACATTATTTGGAATTCCAATCATTGCAGCCGGTACTATCCCAATATTATCTCTTTGATTAATTTTGGCTCCGCCATATGCTTCAATAGTTTCATGCAATACATTTTCTCCGGGTGTACCTTTTACATTATCTGCCCTTTCTAAAACATTTACATTCATTTCTTGTTGTGCGGTTGCTACACCAGATATTACATCTAATGTGTTACCTTGGAATTCTCCTTGTAAAAGTGATCCTGTCACAGAAGAAACTAAATTGTCTGTAGAATTTATATTTGCAACGACAGAGTGGTCGTCGATTGCTTGGGTTAATTTTGATGCTCCTTCATTAAGTGGTCCTGTTGAATTTTGGGAATAAGAAACTTTCCCTTTATCGTTCATTGATAAAGATAATTGACTACCAACAGACTTTTGCAATTGTTCAAATGCTTTTTGTTGGTTTTCTTTTGTTCCGTTTATTATTACATCATTTGGTCCCATTCCACCTGGGTCTATAAATCTCATTGGATTATTAAAAGCATAATTGTATGGACTGTGTCTTCTCATTAGCTCCGCCAGCGGATCAATATTCATCCAACGTCCCAAAGCAGGGTCATAATTTCTAGCCCCATAATCATAGAAGTTAAGCCCCAGCTCATCTTGAAGCTCTTTCCCGTTGTACTTATACTTGTTATTCCAGACACTTTTAAAAAGTTTACTAAAAACTATCTCATTCTTTCAACGTTCACCTTCTTTTATTAATTGTTCACCTTTTATTGTATCTTTCTCTACAAATCTACCTTCTAAGTAATGATGTCCCAAAATGCTTTTACAGCTTTTATTACCTTTTTCAGCTCCTTTAATTAAATATTCTAAAGCTATTTTTCTTGTGTTTTTATCTAAATCTTCAAGTTCGGAAACATCTGCTTTGTGATCCTGACTTGTTAATGCTTCGTAAACATTCAAATAAGCCAAATGATACTCATATTTATTAGCCATTATAATTGCTGAATACAAAATACCATCTATAGGGTAATCCATATAATAGCTGTTTAAATTAAGGTATGCATTAGTATCTCCCTTTACCAAAGCTTCTTTTATATAAAAATCTCTATCAGAAGGTGTTGGACTATTTAATGGAAGGCCTTCCTCTTTTTTATTACAACTTATAAGTATTAATACAAAAATTAAACTTATAATTAAAATAGTTATTGGTTTCATTATTTTTTTTCTTTAGTTAGTTTATCCCAAATGCTAGGATCATTTTTTGGTTTCCAGTCACCTTTATAACTTCGAATTAATTCTCCATTTTTAAAAACATTCCAATTACCTGGTTCATTAGACATACTATGATCTTTAGCACCTGCTTTATACTCATCATTTTCACCCGCATATTCTGCTTTATAAGTCCCAATAGGACCACCATCTGTAAAATACACTCTTTGATCTGGCGCAATAATTTCGACATCTTTAAATTCTGAAGAGCGTGATATGTTTTGTGCAAAAGATTCTTTTTTACTAGAGCCGTCCTGATTCTTTTGATTAGCTCCAGTTCGGCAAGCATATAACGCTACTGTCATACCTTCTCCTTTTTCTTTATTTTTCCATTCATCACTATTTCTATTTAAAACAGCGTTAAGTTGGGATGCTGTTTCTATTCTACTTCCTCTAACATCATTATCTAAACGTTTAGGGTTTCCATGACCTACTACAGTAATCAATCCATTACCATTAAGAATATTCTTTGATCCGTTATAAATTTTTTGATCAGCCACTTTTTGTTGCTCTGTAGAGGATGATTTAGTAGGGTTAATTAAAACAACTTCAAGGCCTTCTAATTCCCTTCCATCTATTACTCTATTTTCAGAAAAATTATAATGTGATTGATAAGCATATTTTTCGCTCAACGGGTCAATAGACATAAACCTACCAATTGCGGGATCATAATTTCTCCATTTGTAACTATACCAACCAAGACCCATTTCATCTTGTAATTCCTGTCCTTGGTACTTATACTTGTAATTTGGCTGTAAATTATCCGTATTATACCCTTGATGCTTGAGTCCGAATGGGTAGTACGAGTTCTCCTCTAATATTTCCAATTTATTAGTTGTTGGATTCTTAGCATAACTTACCCTAACATTGCCCAAATGATCTGTATAATTAAATACATAACCAAAATTATATGTTGCAGGATTTGTACTGGTGTTCCTTACATAACCTTCGGCTGTTGGGAAAAACTGTAAAATGTTATTTTTATACTGGAAACCGTTTAAATATTTAGTACTGGTTACTACAACCCCATTATCCGTGACAATTTTCTCCACTTTTTGCCCTGCTGCGTTGTAAAATCTTCATACATCAAAAATGAACACAAAAGCGAGACGCTTGCCCCAGCGAGGGGGTTTCCAAAACACTTTTTTTTTAAAATTCTATTTCTTTTCTTTTTTCTCTATTACAATAACTTTTTTAGTAACTCTAAATTCATTTGTAATAACCCTTGTCATAGGCTCTCCCTTTTCATTTTTACCGCCATTTTCTATATTTACTTCATCTGTAACCATACCGTCAATATAATTAACTCCTAATTGCTTAAAACGAATACTGTAAAGTGGAATCATTCTATTATTCTCTGCAATCATTGTATCCGTTTCTATTTTTTTTAGATGTGTTTCGTTATAGGTAATATTTCTTGTTAGTGTAAAACCGTATTCAAGAAATCTAGGCTTATTTATATCAAGTAATTTTGTTGTTATAGTATCTAACTCATTTTTATAATTTATTTTACCATTATAATATTTACTGACATAAACTGTATCAGGAAAATCTACATTTATACTGTAATTATCTTCTTGCTTTTTTTTAATATTTTTATTTTCCTCTTTTTTGCAAGAAAACAGACAAATTAAAAAGCTCAATAACATTATATTTTTCATTTTTCTAATTTTTCATTTTTTAAAGTCCTTTTGCCTTAGCAAGTGCATCAGCTTTTGTTTGTTGTTTTTTATAATTAGATTTATTAATCCTATCAATAACATCTCTCTGCGAAGTATTTATTAATGTATCATGATATCCTTTTCTTCCTACTGAAGGCATATTATTTGGGGTATCATCTACATCATAGTGATATAAAGGTATAGTAACCATTACGGGTTCAATATTTTGAGTTTCAATTGTCCCTGGAGTTAATGTTCTGCCTGATACACTTTCAATGTTTTCCACTTTTACCCATAAATCCCATCCATTTTTAAGAGCATTAAATAATCGCTCAAATGCATTGGGTCCTTTTACTGACATTGCTGCAGGACCCATGACTGCAATATCATCAGCATTAACAGATTGACTTGCTGTCCCTCTTTTCCATCCTTCTAAATCTCCATAAGGATTACTTCCCCATAGGGCAATTCCTTCCTGTACTATTGGAGAACTTTTACTGCTTTGGGTCGCCAATGCAGCTGTTGCTACACCGTCACTGCCCATTGTACTCACTTCAATTCCTTCGCCGGGCTTAAAATACGAAATACTATTGGCTTTATCATTTATAGAATAACCTCCGTCACTATTTTTAACTATGCTTCCTGTAATATCATGTTCTCTTCTATAGGCTCTGGCTTCTTTTCTAGTTTCAAATAAACCTGTTGGGTCACTAAAATAAACCGGATTATTATACGCAAAACGATAGGGGGAAATTGAAAAAGCTAATTCTGATAAAGCGTCAATAGAATTAAACCTTCCTAAAGCATTATCATATTGGCGGTATTCCATCGCCGTCATGTTTAGCCCTAGTTCTGTTTGTAATTCCATGCCATTAAATTTCTGCAAATAATTTGGCTGTAAATTATCCGTATTATACCCTTGATGCTTGAGTCCGAATGGGTAGTACGAGTTCTCCTCTAATATTTCCAATTTATTAGTTGTTGGATTCTTAGCATAACTTACCCTAACATTGCCCAAATGATCTGTATAATTAAATACATAACCAAAATTATATGTTGCAGGATTTGTACTGGTGTTCCTTACATAACCTTCGGCTGTTGGAAAAAACTGTAAAATGTTATTTTTATACTGGAAACCGTTTAAATATTTAGTACTGGTTACAACCCCATTATCCGTGACAATTTTCTCCACTTTTTGCCCTGCTGCGTTGTAAATATAAACAATAGAATTTCCTGTAGCAAATGTTATCTTTTTAGGCAAATTCAAGTGATTATATGTTATCTCGGTTATGTTTTTATTTTGGTCTTTTATTAAATTTCCGTTATCATCATAAGTATAATCATCTTCGGTATCATTATAACCGTCGCTGTCGTCCTTAAATCCTTGCGGGTTATTGCTGTAATCCGTTACTTTCATAAGCTGGTTAGAATTCTCTTTATAAAAATAGTCCAAAATATCCATATCATCTACATATGGGTTACTGGATATTCCTGCTATAGATTTGCGCTGCATATTTGTTATATTTCCGTTTTTGTCATAAGCGGCAAATTCTCCAAAATAATTTTTGTTATCTGTAAGTTTTGGTGTTTGGTAGGTACTTACTTTCAAACGGTTTAACTTGTCATAAAGATATCCATAGCCACGAATTACACCTCCATCTGAATTTGTTGCCCAAAAAGTTTCGGCTATATTACCATTATAAAGTTCTTGAGATTGAAACATACCTCCCTGAATTTTATTGTAATTTATTTTAAAAGCAAATAGATCTCCAGGGTCATTCTCTTCTTGTAAATTATCTATATTATTAATATGTGTTAGCCAGCCTCTTATATTGTAATTATAATCAATTTTCTGAAAAGGGGCTGCCACGGTATTTCCTATTTTTTTACTAATCAATTGCCCTAATGCATCATAGGTGTTTTCTGCTAATAATTGTTCTGTGCCATAACCTATTTTGTGGGTATGGGCTAGTAAGCGGTCTTGCAGAGAATAAGTAAAATTTTCGGAAACAGTTACCGCAATAGCTGATGAGGAATGTTTATGACTCGTAACCGAAAAAAGTTTTTTTCCTGTAAAATCAAGCCGGTCTTCTACATACGAATTGCCGTCTAAATGATTGGTAATATGTTTTTTTATAGGTCTTCGCATCACATCATAAAATATTGAATTGGTTCCGCCCAAAACTTCTAATATTGTTGTGGGTACTCTTGTCCAGCCGCCTGTTACTAAACGCGTATTGGTAAATAAAACTTGTTGTCCTTGTATTGTCGAAGGCTTAGTGGCTGCGTTGGGAAAGGCATAGTTTTCATAATAAGTAGCGGTAAGAATTTTAAACCCCGATGATGGAACCTTACTGTCATTTACCGGAATACCTTCAATAGTACCTGATTTTTGGCTAGGTTCTAATACTGGATTTTCCTGATTGTATTCTTGCTGTAAAATATATCTTCCGGCACTCTCGGCCGCTTTTTTATCCCATCCTGTATATATTGGTCTGCCAAGCGCATCGTATTTTGTTATCAGCCATCCTACAGCTTTATCTTCGTGAAACGGAGAATTAGCCGGTCCGGTTGCTACAACACGGTTAAGTCTGTCGTATACAATAAACTCCCATTGTTTTCCCGGCAATTTTTTCTCAACCAAGCGGTTTCGACTATCATATTTATATTGATAACAAAGGTTGTTGAGGATTTCGTCATTAATAACTCCATCTGCTTTAGGAGGAATCACATAAGTTAAATTTCCATATTCGTCATATACATAATAAGTGTCGTGTTTTTTTTGGGATTCATAGGTTCTTCTCAAAATTATTTTCCCCTCTTTGTCTTTAAATTCTACAGTACTTGCATCTTCTTCAAAAGCATCTTTAGCCGAATTTTCATCATAACTAACGGTTTTATACAATTCATTTTTGTCATAATTTCCGTTGTCCCAAAAGGAGATATCATACAGTCCGGCTGATGCATCCCAAGTTGTGATTACTTCAAATAATCGCACTTCACCAGCTGCATTAGTCTGATACTCCATTTTTATTTCATGACCTTCATTCATCGCCCAATCGTTGCCGGGTGCAGCTTGTTTTAAAACACGGTTTAGTGGAGAATTTTCGAACTTTTTTTGAGAAAAAGGGTTTGCAGTATTATTGTATTTTTCGGTACTGTAAAAGGACAGGGTATTATTTATTGCTGTTTGCGTTTCGATTCTCGGGTATTGATTATTAGTATTAGGAAGCGAAAAAGGCAAATACTGTTTCTCTTGTCTGCCAAATCCATCATATTCTATGGGTGTAATAATATCTGATCCATCACCACCCTGGCCAATAGCAATTGTTTGAACAGGACGCCCTAAACCATCAAAATAAGTGACACTTTGAATCATATCTTCCTTTTTTAATGTTTTAAAATAATCTGCCTGCGTTGGTTTTTTGGGCTTTGCTTTATAAATAAAATTATCATCGCTAAAGTATTGTGCGGAAATATCCATACTGGGAAATGCAACTAAAATAATTAGTGCTATATATTTTTTCATCTTATTTGCTTTTAAAATCTTAAAATAGAGTGAGTTATTTAACCGTAAAAGAGTCTAGCTCAGCTGCGCCAATAAACGTAAGCGGAACCTGAAAAGTTTTCGTTTTTTGTCCAGCCGGTAAAATAAGATCTTTGCTGTAGTAGCCTATTTTATTGATTTGATATTGATACGCAATTCTTACATTGATTGTAATTGGGTCGTTGCTTGGCGGAATCGCTGTAACAGTTATCCATACCATTGACATATTCGAATCTGAATCTGACATCACAACGGTACAATTAATCATTTTACAAACAGTGTTTGTATTGGCAAAGTTCTGTCCGCTTTGTTGCAACTCTGCCTTTGCAAGATTATCTGCCTCTTCTTGTGAAATGTTTGATATATATTTTCCGGCTTCGACTTTATAAGAAACAGGGTCAGGCAGAATACTTTCAGGAGGGCAATCATTTTTTCTAAATGAACGGTGTATTTCTATATTTTTGTACGTGTAAATACACTTGCTATTTACATTAGCATATTCTTGCCCGTTTTGTTCAATATCATAGAGCGCCTGTAAATCAGCATCCTGCTGTGAAATTTTTGAAATGTATTTTCCTGCTTCTACTACATAAAAGATAGCGTCTGGTGGTATACCATTTATTTCGCAATCATTTTTAGTAAAAAGCCTGCTTAAAGCGTTATTTTTAAAAATACAAGCTCCATTAGTATTCGCATAAATCTGACCATTTTTATCTATATCATTCTGAGCTTGTTTATCAGCTTCGGCCTGCGAAACATAAGAATAATACTTACGAGCAGGAACCAAATACATTATTGCAGAAGTTACAGCACCGGAAGAGCAATTATTTTTATTAAATTGATGACTTATTTCGGTGTTCATAAAAACACAATATGAACTTCGGTTCGCATTTAATTGACCTTGTTTATCTAAATAAACCAAAGCTTGTGCATCTGCATCAGCTTGTGATATAAGTGACGTGTAATTTCCTGCCGAAACAGAAAAAATTACAGGACCAACTTGCCCTAAAGGACAGTTGTATTTGTCATAAGATTTGCTAATTGCAACATTGCTGTAAACTGGCGCTACATTTAATGAGCAATCCATAATTTGTCCTTTATAATTATAACAATATGATTCTAAAACATTTCCCTGCCAGTCTTTAACAAATTTTAATCGATTAAAACTGTCATAGTCGTAGTAAGTTGCCTGATTCGTTACATCTACTATTCGGCTAACTCCTACGAGAGGTTTATACATGTATGTGGTAATCATAGTATTGCTTAACCCTATGCTAAAATTGTAAAAATACTTAGCCAATGCAGTTGCCATATTTGTTTCACTTCCTTTATCCGAAGAGGCCGTTTGCACTTCATTAATTAAATTGACGGGAATAGTTTTGTAAGCCAGATTTTCAATTTTAACCACTGGCAGCGTTTTATTATATCCCCATACAATTGATACAGGTGTAGCACCTTCTTGCGTATACTGCAAAACATTTCCTTTATCATCGTATAAATCATAGGAGATTTTTTTGTCGATTACTGCATTCAAAGCTGCAGCTCCCTTATTTTCAAGAATATATTTAGGCAATAATAAATTGCTGGTTGCAATACTTTTATCGTAAACTGTTTTTTGCTCTGATAATTTGTTTCCACTTCTAAAGGCTTGGGTGTTTAACGGTGTTCCAATTCTGTTTGCTGCGATTAGTTCCTGTGCAAATGGCTCACTTGCCATTTCTGGGTCCTGAGGGTAAAAATATTTGCTTTCGAGAATTTCGCTGTTTTTCGAAGTAGTACTTTTAACCGACGTTAGTTCAATATTATAGGGTAAATTATTATATAAATATTCCTCACTTTCTACGACTATGCCATCAGTGAAATAATTTTTTACCGTTTTTGATTTTAGTTTATCAAAACCTGTGTAGATTTTAAAATAGGGGATTTTTAAACCCTTTGGAGCATAATTTTCAATAGTATATTTATTTGCTGCATAAATTCCATCATAAGCAAAAGAATTCAAAGCATACTTTGGAATATCTTTTAAAATATTTGGAAAGCTAACTCCTAAAGGAAAAATATGTTTAGAAACATACGAATTCCCCGTGCACAATTGATTTTGATCCATTAATTCGTAATTAATTTCATCTACATAACCTCTGTTTTTTTCAACTTCCTTTCCGTAGTAGTCATATGCTTCTTCTTTAACAATATCCTTATCATTATAAAATACTTTTCTTAGAAGTTTTCCTCTGTGCCATTCCTGAGGTTCGTCTTCACGCCTGTCATCAAACAGAGGTATTTCTGAAAATAAAGGTTCTTTAAAACTAAAATAATTATCTTCTTTTATCTCTGTTTTATTTATATTATCATAGTCTATTTGACTTACTTTGGTATACCCTACATTTGAACCTGAAGTTTTATAAAGTGGTAAAGTTGAGGATGATGATAACCTTATTCCAAGTTGATCTTCAATTTGAGTTGAATGACCTCCTTGACCCGGCTCATAATGTATACCATCAAAAACATACAGCGAAATACTTTCTACATAAGATGGTACATTCATCATTTTACCCGATGTAATTTTATCATCATTTAAGTATTTGAAGTAAGTTGTGTATTTTGCGCTATTTAAATTTTCATCGGTATATGTTTGAATATTTTTTATTCTTAATCCTCCAACTTTTACATCATCTCTTACTTTATCGCGATACTTTAAAATAAAACTTGTATTATGATAATTATTATAATCCTTAGAATCTGATAATAAGTAATTTTGTGTAACAACAACTTTCATTCGATAACTACCCTTACCTCCCAAATCAAAGTAACTATTTATATTACCTGATGGATGTTCGTCTTTAGAAATTGTACCCTGATATTTTATATCCTTATAAGTACCATCTCCTTGTTTTTCCTGCAGGTAAAACTCAACCTTATTAAATTCAGCATTTATATTTCTATAATTAGGAACCTGAAAAGGCAAATTTGATCTTATTAAAAGGTTTACTTCATTAGATTTTAACGATGTACTATAGATACTTGTTTCTAAAGGCTCGCTATAAAATACTTTATTGAACATATTCACTTCATTAGGAGCAGGATAATAATAATTTAAAGCATAGCCTGAAATTGTGAGTGATGCTTGTTTAAGCGCATATCGTTCATCTGAAATAGCATCAAAATAATTTGCAGTTGTAGCTCCAGTTAAACATTTATGATTTTCATAATCGTAATATTTAACCCCACCTTCAGGGAATTTAATACTCTTTAGAGAAAATGTTTTTGTGTATAAGGTATCTACATCTCTATTAAATCCATAACTACCCTCGACGTGATATTCTGGCAATAAATTTTCAGGAAAAAGAGAAAAGTTAGTTTCTTTACCATTAAAATAACCCCAATGATCTTGGGCTTTTGAATATTTTGAAGGAATTTTATCAAATAAATAATAATCGAAGTTATAATTCTCTACAACAGTATTTTTAGTGTCGTAAAATTTAACTGCATCAAGCTTTAAACGTTTGTTGACTTCATCCTTAGAAAAAAGATGAAGATTGGAATTAAAATAACTTTGAACTAATTCAATTTTTCTAATTAAATTATTCGAAATATCGTAAACCTCTATTTTTTCTAATTTCTTTGCACCAGTTTGTAAATCTAGTCTGTCTCCATAAATAAAATTCATTTTTCCTGAAGGAAAAATAATTTCGGAGATCAATTTTTCTTTTGTACCAGTAATATTTGACTCATAAGAACTTCCTGTTATTTCTCGCGAAGACCTAACAATTATTTGACTAACATGATTTCCCAAATTTGTATACAGCATATAATTAGCCGAAATATAATTGTAGATAATTTCTTTGTTGTTTGGTGAAATTATTCTTTTTAATTGCCAGGATTGATCAAAGGGAGTAAGTCCATATTGACTAATAGATGAAGTTCCATCTTTACCTAAAATCAGATTATAACCATTAGGTAATTTTACATTAAAATTATCAAAAAAGTTACTTTGCGGAATAGTTGATAATTTACCTAATTCGTAATTAATAGTAATATCATCTAATGGAAAAGTGATAAACTTTTTTAATTCCTGATTAAACATAAACTTTCCACTATGACCGAAGAAACTGTAGTAAAATTCATCAGGACGGGAATCATCGTTCCCGTAAATATTTCTTACATCATTTCCTGCTAAAAATGCTTTTGCATAAAACTGCATCCTGCTGCCATGCTCAGCATCATTATTACAATTCCACTCTGAACTTTCAGTAGGATCTATAGAGGTTTTTAATCTTCCAATTCCAAATGTATTTTTGTTACTATAATCCTGATGGATAAAAAAACGCTCATCTGGGGCGCCATGATTGTTTCGTGTTATTTGTCCCCCAATATTTAAACTCCAGCCTAAACCAACAGATGTAGCATCTTCTTCTACTTTAATACCTCCGGTATTATATGAAATAGAAATTGGTACTTCCACACCATCGAGGTTAATAGAATATATTGGAATATTTATAGAAGGCTGTCCCGTGTATAGAGACACATTGTTTAATAATCTTTTTTTAAACTGATAAGATTCCGGTGGCAAAGGAATATTGTAATCATATTCTGTTGATTTCTGACTGTACAAATTCAGGTTTAATAATATAAATAGTATTATAAATTTAATCTTCATGGTTATTTAGTTACTGGTTATTAACAAATTAGGAAATACGGTTTAAGATCGAAATTCCTAATTCTGTGTTCGCTTAAATCATTTAATTTTTCCCCTTTCGTATCACTTTCACTCCATCACTCTGCACATTCGTTTTTATATTCACGATATAAATTCCTTCAGGATAATTGCTTAAATTAACTGGAATAGTTTGTCCTGTAATATCAAATTGCTTTAATATTCTCCCTGCCATATCCACCACAGTTGCAGTACCGTTTTCATATTTGTACCCTATAATAATGTTGGTAAAAGTCACTACAGGATTAGGAATAGCTTCTATTCCTTTAGTTTTTACTTTGTCCGGCTTTAATCTATCCTCTAGTTTTACCACCCAAAAATCATTTCCTCCAATACTGGCTTTTTTATCTTTTGAAGTTCCTGATTTAGAAGTTCCAGCCATTAGATATCCACCATCTCTGGTTTCGAAAAGCTTTTGTAACACATCTTCACCATTACTTTTTACTGTTTTCCTCCAAATTTCCTCGCCTTTATCATCTATTTTTAAAGCTATATATCCGTTTTCTTCTTTATTTTCCCTAATAAGTCCCTTAGTTTTTCCAGCAATCCCTTCCATAGATCGATTTTCTTCTTTTTGACTATAACCCCCAATGAGGTAACTATGATCTTTGCTTTCTAATACTGAAGTCAAAATATCTGTTTTACCAAAATCAAAAGTTTTGCTCCATATGACATTTCCTTTTTTATCGAGTTTTAAAACCCAATAATCTGTACCTTTTGCCACCATACCTCCTAATGAAGTAAGCGGACTGGTACTGTTCGAATTTCCTCCTACTATATATCCTTCATCTTCTGTCTGATGTATTACATAAAGCTGGTTATCACCATTGCCTCCATAAGTTTGTTGCCATTCTATAACTCCTGCATTATTGATTTTTATAATCCAATAATCTCCTATTCCTTTATTGGGCTCTGTTTTATCTCCTGATTGTGGTGAGTTTGAATATCCTCCTAAAATGTATCCTCCATCTCTGGTTTGCTTCATGCTTCTTAATACATCAGCATATTCTCCTCCATAGGTTTTTTGCCATTCTATAACTCCTGTTTTGTCCAGTTTTACAATCCAGTAGTCCATATTACCCCGACTTTTTTCTGTTTTTGTATATAAATCCGTAGAGGAAAAATCTTGATTTACCAATAAATCATTGTCTAATAATTTTGGACTTGAAGAAGACGAACCTCCTAACATATAGCCGCCATCCTTAGTCTGGAAAGCGCATAATAATTCGTCCTGACCACTCCCGCCAATAGTTCTTTGCCATTGTTCAACGCCTGCAGCATTCAATTTAATTACCCAAAAATCATTACCTCCTTTACAGGAATCCTTTTTATCAAAGTCATTAGGAGAATTAGATGTTCCCGCCAGAATAAAACCGCCATCTGCGGTAGTTTTAATACTTTTGAGCAAATCAAAACCACTGCCACCAATACTCTTTTGCCAGTCGAGATCTCCGTTTTGATTCATCTTCCAGATCCAGTAATCCAGATCACCCTTATTATCATTTTCTTTATTCCCTGTTTTATTAGACAAAGAACTTCCCGCCAGTATAAAGCCGTAATCTGCAGTAGATTGTGCATCAAATAAATAATCTGAATTTAAACCGCCATAGACTTTTTCCCAAAGAATGTCTTGGGAATGACTAAGCAACGGGCAAAAAAGTAAGAGTAGTAAGTATTTTTTAATCATAACAATTAATTTTATGTAAGTAAAAACTTAAATTAATAACAATGATAGCTAAAGATTATCTTAAAAACAATACCGCGTTTCAGGGATTTTTTCTCACTAACTAAAAAACCCATTTCACAAAATGAAATGGGTTTTTATAAATATCAACTTGTATTTTATACTAAAACACAATCTTTCTTGTCACCATAAAATCATTTTCTAAAGTTACTTTCACTAATAAAAACTGATTATTTACTGGCAAGTTTTGAATTTGCAATTCGGCACTATTTATTTTCTTTTTATCATAAAGTAGTTTTCCTGTGATGTCAAAAACAGTAACTTCTTTTATGTTTTCTTTTGATGATTTTATGTTGATTACTTTGTTTTTAACTGAAACTAAAATTCCGTTTTCTAGATTTTTAAAGTCTTTTGTTCTTAGCGTTTTATCTGTATATTTTATAAGGAATCGATCTTCAAAAGTTCCTGCGATCGTGGTAAACGTATAATTGCTGCTTTGTAAGTTGTGCGTAATTCCGGTTGTTTTATCTTCAATATAAATTGGCTGATTACTTATATCACCATCAATATCATCAATTGATATTGTAAATTCTCCCACAATTTTTGTCTTATATCCTAACGGAATTACATCTGTATCTATAAATGGCAAAGCGCGACCCTGAATTACTAGATTTTTATGATCGGTAATACTGTAAAAATCTACATATTGATTTCCGTTAAAGGATTCGGCGTCATAATCTTCATCGTATGAATTTGTTGCTCCTTGGATGTATCCAAATAAAATTTGCTTGAAAACACCTTGTTTATTTTCAAAATTCAGCCAGACACGGTGCTTTTCAATTTGGTTTAAATTCTTTGGTTTAGTATTTTTTGAAGGTTTGAAAAAGCTTGAATTTTTGTTTTGTATTCGCATACTATTATTAAATTGGGCAATGCCTGAATTTTTACTTGCCACAAAAAAAGCCTGACCGGAAGCAATTGTTCCATCAGGAATGGTTTCATTAACTCCCGCAGAAACCGAACTTCGTGTTCCTACACCGCCCAATAAATTATAAACGGCATAGTCATTTGAAGAATATTCAGTAAAATTATATGGCGTATTATGCGTCCAGAAATAAAGCGCTCCTTTTAAATTCAGTTTATTTTCAAACAAAAACATATCAGCACTTATAGCTGATGGATACGGATTGCCGATTAGATTATAAGTATCAATCCCCACATCTAAATCAATTTTTCCGTTATGGGGAATTCCTTTAAATGTTGCTTCAAATTGTGAAGGAACAGTTGTAGAAAAATCTTGTGGTCCGCGAATAATATATCCTTTTCCGGATGTCATGATATTAGATGAATTTTCATCTTTCCAATTTCCCGATACATAATCAAAAGAAAAATATTTATCCCATAATGTATCTGGAGAAACATCAATCAATTTTTGACCCTCTACCGGAGAAGACCAATAAGTATAATCGAATTTTAAAATGGGTGAAGATTTTCTTTTTATATCCACAATTCCGGTATTTACCATATCGTCATCTGATTGATATAAACTTGCTGAATCTTCTAAAATTAATGTTCCTGATCCTGAATAATCAAATTCAAGACTTAGAGTATTCGAACTTAAAAGTGTTATATTTTTCCCGATTTCAATTGAACAACTACAAGCATTTGCCGAAGTTAAATTGGGATAATCGCCATTGAAAGTTAATTCTTTTCCGCCTGACGGAAAACCATTTGACCAGGAAATACCATTCCAAATTGTAGATTCCAGGCAAAGTTTAAGGCGTGCAATTCTATGTTTTGAAAGTCCTGAAACTGAATTAAAATCTCCACCAATCATTAATCTGTGATCTGATGAAAAGCTCATTGTATTCAGTTTTCCATTTAAATCTGCCTGAAAAGAAGCATCATAATCTCCTGAATTCATCAAACGAACTAATCGTAAAGAAGGATAAGTTTTATAAGTTCCTGAAAAAGTTCCTCCAACCAAAATTCGATCATCTGGCTGAATTAAAAGCGTTAAAACATCACCATTACTAAAACCTGAACCGGAATCAAAAGTAGTATCTAAACTTCCGTCAGGATTTAATCTTAAAATTCGTTTTTGGGAGATTCCGTTATAGCTTAAAAATGTTCCGCCAACGATTATTTTTTTATCCGATTGCAACGCTATTGTGTAGACAAATTTGTCAAAACCAGTTCCGATATTAAAATCCGAATCAATACTTCCGTCATAATTCAAACGGACTAACCGAGAAAACGACTGACCATTAAAAGTATTAAATCTTCCACCTACCAGAATTTTTCCGTTTGACTGAACCAAGATTGTTTCAATTATTGCATCTGCGCCAAGACCTGCATTAAAACCGGGATCACGTGTACCATTTTCTAACAATCTCACTATTCTTCCGGCTGGTAGATCATTATAAGTTGTAAAATTTCCCGCAACAATTACTTTTTCATCCTGCATTGCTATTGCATAAACCTGAGTTTTAAATCCCGTACCTATATTGAATGTAGGGTCAATTGCACCATCAGATAAAATTCTGACAGTGCGGTTAGAAATAATATCATTGTATTTTGTAAAATTTCCGCCTAAAATTATTTTCCCATCTGATTGTAAAACTGCGGTTTTTATAAGATTATTGGCTCCGGATTGTACTGCATTAAAGGTTTCATCAGATAAACCGTTTTCTAAAAGCCGGGTTATCCTTGGTGCAAAAAGAGTATTGAACTTAGTAAAATTTCCAAATACCATTGTTTTTCTATCTTCTAATGATAGAATTTTATGAACTGCGTTATCAAAACCAACTCCGGCGGCTAAATAGGATGTATCATGTTGTCCTTGTGCATCAACTTTGGCTAATTTACCTTGATTTTGACCGTCAAAAACTAAAAATGAGCCTCCGATATACCAAGATCCATCGGGAGCATTTTCGAAAGCAAAAACAGATGCCGACGCTGGTCCTGAACCTGTATTGAAATTTGGTTTTAGAGTTCCGTTTGAATTTAAAAGAAACATTCGGTTGACTTCACTTCCGTTATATAAACCTTTAAAAGATCCTCCAACCATTATATTCCCGAAAGTATCTGTTTTAATTACCTGAACAGCATCTGTGTTCAAACCTGATCCTGATAAAAAACTTTGATCAATTGTTGCATCTTCATTAAGCCTGATAATTCTATTAGCACTGATTCCGTTATAATCAGTAAATTTTCCGCCTAATATAATTTTCCCATTGGGTTGTAAAATCATGGAGTTTACATCTTCATTAAAACCTGAACCACTATTAAAACTGGTATCAATGCTTCCATCCGGAAGCAAACGCGCAATCTTACTTGTAGTAGCTCCATTAAATGAAATAAAGTTACCTGAGATTAAAATCTTATTATCTGAAGAAATTGCAACATCTGTAATGTTCAAAGCAGCACCTGATCCTGTATTGAAAGAAGTGTCTAAAGCACCGTTTGGTAAAATTCTGGCGATTCTGTTTACCGTTACATTGTTGTATTTTGTAAAACTTCCAACGACTATAACTTTTCCATCAGGCTGAGGACAAACTTTGTAGATGATTCCGTTAGTCGCTCCCGGCGAAGTATTGAATGTTGTATCCTGCGAACCATCTTGGTTTAACCGAATAAGTCTTCCTGAATTGTTGCCATTATAAGAGGTAAAACTTCCTGCAACGATTATTTTGCCGTCTGTTTGAATATGCGAAGTGTAAACTTTACCATTTAAACCTGTTTCCAAATCAAATTCGTCGTCAATTGTTCCGTCCGGCTTTAACCGGGTCAAATATGAAATAGGTATTCCGTTAAGATTTAGGTATTCACCACCAACTATAAGTTTATCATCTGACTGTAAGGATAAAGTTCGGACTGTTTTGTCAAAACCGTCGCCGTTTATTCCGTTATCAATGGTATTAAAAGTGATATCTAATTTTCCTTGTTGTGCCTGAATTTCGGTAAATAAAGAAAGTACTGTAAATGCGAGAATGAATTTTCTAATCAAAATTAAGAAGATTGAATTACAACTACAATTTTAATTGTAAGAATTAACTGCAATTATAGTGTTTTTCTTTCAGCTTCGCAAATCCCTTATTTTGGAAACAATTTAAATCTTCTTCAAAAAAAAATCCATTCCGCATAACGGAATGGATTTTATAAAATAAGTAATTGGATCTTTTACTTAAATATTATTTTCTTAGTTGTCGTTGAATCATTTTCAAGAATAACTTTTACTAATAAAACCTGATTACTGAATGGTAAATTTTGCAATTGCAATTCAGTTGCTCCCACTTTATTTTTGTCATAAAGCAGTTTTCCTGTTATATCAAAAATAGTAACTTGTTTGATATTTTCGTTTGTTGAAGTTACTTTGACAACTTTGTCCTTAACTGTAACTATAAGATTATTATCAGGGTTTTCGATGTCTCCAATTCCTAATGTTTTGTTTGTATAACGTAAAACCAATCGATCTGTAAAAGTTCCTATCGCAGTTTTAAAAGTATAATTACCGGCGGTTAAATCGTGAACTTTACCAGTTGTTTTATCTTCAAGATAGATATTTTGATTGCTTAAACTTCCATCAGTTCCATCTATCGAAATGGTAAAGTCACCTTCAATTGTAGTACGATATCCTAAAGAAATAATATCAGCATCTGAAAATGGCAATGCACGTCCTTGAATTACATATTTATTGTCGTTACTAAAACTATAAAAATCGATGTACGCATTACCGTTAAAAGTTAAACCATCATAATTTTTATCGAATTCATTAGTGGCTCCATCAACATAACCAACAAGTAGTTGTTTAAATGCTCCGCCATCATTAGTCATATTTAACCATACGCGATTTGCCTCAGTTCCTTTTGATGTTGTTCCCGGTTTAAAAAACTGAGTATTATCTGTCGCTCCTGAACGCATTGAATTATTAAAAGTCACAGTTCCTCCTGATGTCCCGGCGCTAGCAAAAAACGATTGACCTGCTGCAATTTTACCAGATGGTACCGCAGGATTATTTCCTGGTATACTTCCGCTTGGTGCTGCATAAGTTCCTGTTCCTCCGGTAAGATTATAAACAGCATAATCATCTGAATTGTATATATATCCAGGTGCAAAAACCACCGCCGTATTATGGGTCCAGAAATAAAGAGTACCTTTTAGAAAAGTATTTGCGGCTAAAAATTTAGCAGCATCTAAAGCTGATGGATAAGGATTTCCTATTAAGTAATATTTATTTGCTCTCAATGTTTCTCCGGAAAGGTTTCCGTTATTTGGAACTCCAATAAAAGAAGCTTCATAATCTGCTTTTACTGTTCTTGAATAACTTTGCGGACCACGAATAATATATCCTTTACCAACGGTCATTATTGTACTTGAATTTGTTCCAACCCAACCATCTCCGTCAAATCCAAAATATTTATCGAATAAAGTTAAAGGAGAAACGCCAAGTAATGTTTGAGAACTTACCGGTGTTGACCAGTATGTAAAATCTGCTACGCGAATTTGTGGTGTTATACGTTTATAAGTAATATCACCAGTATTAATAGTAGGACTATCATTTAACTGAAGCAAACTTGAATGATTTTCGAATACCAATGATCCTGTTGGTGCTACTTTTATTTCGTTTGTAACGGTTAGCGTATTACTACTAAAAACCGATAATAAAGCATTAGCATTTACCGTAAGTGCCTGCGCAACACCACTTATTCCAGTTCCCGAAATAATAGGCTTTCTGGTAACATTAGGTATTACTACACAATCTGATGCAGTTGGGATTCCGTCTGGACTCCAGTTTGCATCTAAATTCCATTTTGTATCAGTTGCACCAGTCCATGTTTTAACTGTAGCAGCATTAATATTTACTACGGTTATGGGTGATGTACATCCAGAACTGTTTCTTGCTGTAACATTGTAAGGTCCTACTGCAAGTCCTGCAAATATTCCTGTAGTATTTGTATAGGTTGATCCGTTAATACTATAACTTGTTCCAGTTCCTGTTGGTGCTGTAATTGTAATAGTTCCTGTATTTACTGAACAAGTTGGTTGAACTGTTGTTACGATGGGAGCTGTTGGTAAAGGATTTACTGTAACAGTTAAAGTAAATGGCATTCCTATACATCCCCCAGAAGTTGGAGTAACTGTATAAGTTGCTGTCTGTGGACTACCGGTAGAATTCACAAGTGTTCCTGATATGTTTATTGGCGAACCTGTACTTGCAGCACCTCCTGTCATTGATCCTGTTACTGTTGGAATTCCCCAACTATAAGTTGTTCCTGAAGGAATAGTTCCGTTAGTTCCATTTGCCGGAGTAACTGTAAAAGCTAATGCAGTACAAACTGACGCAGTCATTGGATTAATTACTGCAGAAGTTACATTCACAAAAACAGGGGCAGAATCAACTGTACTACCACAAGTAACAAGAGCACGATAATAAGTTGGAACCGTTTGTGAAGTAGTAAATGTAGGATTTGTTGAAGCGACATCTAGATAGTTAATTGTTAGATTATCTATAACATGGTTGTCTGTTGAAGCTCCTGTACGTGCTGAAAATTTAAATTTCCAATTTGATTTATCAGAACTAAGATAATTTGCTGGTAAAGTCAGATTAGAAACTACTGTGGTACCTCCAATAGAGAGAGACAACTTTCCATTGTTATCCACACTTAATACTACATTTCTAGCACTTGAAGTTCGTATATTAAATGGAACATTAATCGCAGAACTGAAGATTGAACTTCCATTATAAAGTATTCTGACACGACTTCCTGTTGCTATTCCCTCATTATCATAACTATCTAACTGTAAGATGATTCCAGAACCTTCACCACCTTCACCATTTCCTGCATTATTTACAACAGTAGGAGCATAACTCAAACTTAATCCATCAGCACCGGTGCCTCCATAAATTTTATAATCAAACTTTGTAGTAAAAGCATTTATATTTATACCAGGCGTCGATTGAATTACGAAACCTCCATAATAACTTGTATTCAATTTAGTTAAAAGCAATTCTCCTCCAGTGATAGATGTATCATTTCCGTAAAGGCTAATATTTCCAACCGTTGTATTAGCAGATTGTGCTGTTGAAAAAGTACTTGAAAAAAAAGTTGATGGTGTTGGAAGGGCATTTGTCCATGGAGCGTTACCATCTGGTGAAGTTTGCCAAACATAAGTTGTTCCATCTGCTAATGTATTTTGTAAAGACAGAGTAAAAGGAGTACCTGGACATACAGACGCAGCTGATGTAACAGTATTTCCCGGAGCTGGTGCAACTGAACATACGTCCTGAACTGTAATTAAATAATCTTCAACTTGTCCAAAACTATTTCCATCAACAGATGAGCATGGGGTTGTATTGTAAGAATTATAATGACTTATAATACGCATTCGGGTATTACCTAAAACGGCTCCATTTGGAATAGGGAAATAAACTGAAGCTATTTTTCCATCACTTCCTGTAGAATTAGAGATAGTTCCAATTGCATAATATTCTCCTGAATCATCAAAATCACCATCTTGATTCCAATCTACAAAAGCTGTATAATAAAAATTGTAATTCCCATTATATGTATTTCCATTTACAGAAATAGTGTAGCTCTGCCCTCTAATTAATGTAGTACTACTACTTGAAGCAAAATCTTCATAAGCTGTTGTACTTGATGCGGATGAGGGATTATTTAAAGTATTAAGTCTTACATTCGTAATTGGCGCAACTGCAGCAAAATTAAATGTACATCCTGCATTTACAATTCCAGAAGATGAAGCATCAAAATAGGTATTACTTTTATTTACTGCTGTTGAACCATTGCTTCCCCAAGAACCTGCAACTGTAGAAGAATTATTAAGAATAAGAGTTCCTACAGAATGAGTAAAAGAGCCAAGATTTACTTTTGCTCCTGAATCTATAGAAAAATTGTTAGCTACATTTTTTGCATTATTTAATGTAATGATTCCAGTATTTTTAATTGCTACACCTCCAGTACCAGCAAAAGTTGCAGGCCATTCATTACCAGCAGTACGATTTGTTATAGTATTATATTGTAATGTAGATGCTCCGCCATAAGTCACAGCGGTTGAAACAGTAGCAGCGTCTTCCATAGAAAGGGTACCATTTACTGCAACTCCAGAGGTTGTTTTAGCTCCACTACCCGACAAAGTTAGATTATAATAATTGTATGAACCAACGGTTTGATTTCCAGATCTATTGTAGTTTACAGTACCCGTTGAAGAAGTAAATGTTCCTCCAGACATATTTCCACCAACATTTAAAACTCCCGATCCTGAAAAATTAAAGAAATTATTATTACCCATTGTAATATTTCCTGAAGAAGTTACAATTCCAGATGATAGCGTTATTCCAGAAGTTCTCGTAGTACTAGTCGTTGCAGCTATAGCAATAGCCGTACAAGTAAGAGAACTCGTTCCTACATTAAGAATTTTATTTACTCCATTAGTACTTCCCGCATTAATTGTTACTACTCCTGAAACAGTAAGAGAATTACCTGCACTTATTGTAACATTATTTGTGGTCCCTCCACCATTAATTGTAAAGTTTTTACATACAGCATCAGTATTTATAGTAATTGTTCCAGTAACACCATTTGGTATTATGACATCATCAGTTGCTGTAGGCACTCCTGAGGGAGTCCAATTGTTATTTGCATTCCAATTGTTACTTGCAGAACCATCCCATGTTTTTTGGGAATAACTAAAGTTTACAAAAAACATCGCAACACAAAGCAATTTTAAACTCGGAATAAAAGACCTTTCTGAAGAAGAAGAATTAAATTTTAAAAATAAAGAACGAACGAACAAAAGTAATTTTTGAATCATACAGGTATTGGGGTTTTATATTTTGTTTTTGGAAAATATCTTAAAAAAGCAAAAGTGTTGTTTTTCAATAATTTATTTATTTTTCCATCAACATCGTTTTGCATTTTAATTTCTAAAATATTCTATCTTCTTTGAAAGCTTTTATTTACAAAATAAATTTTCAAAAAAAACAGGCAAAAACTAACCCAACTACATCAAAAACACAATCATTTAAATTTCAACACTTAAAAGATTTCACAATCTTGTTTTAAGAAATTCTGCTTCAAATAAACTATAAAAAAGAGTGTCTCGCAAGTGTTTTTTTTCAAAACACTTCTTTTCCGACAAACTGCAAAAATATCCGATGAAATGCATTTTATTGGTTTTTAAAAAATTGTTTCAGATAAAAAACCCTACTTTTTAAAGTGCTGTTTTTTCATTTTTTGCATAAAAAAATCCATTTATAAACCTATAAATGGATTTTTTTAACTGAAAAGTGAATTATTTAGTAAATTATTTTTTTCGAATGAATATTCTGAGAATCTAAAATGACTTTTACAAGCAGTACTTGATTCTGAACTTTTAAGTTATTAATTACTAAATTATTACCTGAAATGTCCGTTTTTTTGTAAACTTGCTTACCCGATAAATCGTAGATAAAAACGGTGCTAATATTTTGATTTCTGAAGGAATTTATTGTAATTATTTTATCCTTTACAGCAATCAGTAAATCATTATTTTCTCCTTCATTTTCTTCAACTCCTAATGACAAATTAGTGTATTTTAATACGAAGCGATCGTTAAATGTTCCAGATCGTGTTGTAAATGTATAATTACTTTCTCGCAGATCATGAATCACGCTTTCATACTTATCTTCAAGATAAACGGGCTGTGTATTTAAATCACCTTCTGCATGATCAATAGCAATTGTAAAATCGCCTGTAATTGTGCTTCGATAACCTAAAGGAACCACATCTCTATTTTGAAAAGGTAAGGCACGTCCTTGAATCACATAATTATTTTCGGTATCTACACTGTAAAAATCCAGGTATGGGTTTGCGTTAAAACTCTTCCCATCATATCTGTTTTCATAATCGTTTGTAGCACCATCAATATAAGCGACAAGTAATTGTTTAAAAGCCCCTTCATCATTTGTCATATTCAACCAAATACGATGCGCTTCAATTTCTGCATCTGAATTAGTTTCCGATTTAAAAAATTGATTGTTATTTGCGCCTCCTATTCGCATTACATTGTTAAATGCTATAGTTCCCGGAGCATTGGCACTTACAAAAAAGGATTGACCCGCAGCAATTCTACCTGATGGAGTATTGTTATTGTTTCCTGGAATACTTCCGCTGGGTGCCGGGGCTGTAGCAACTCCACCACTCAAATTATAACTTGCATAATCGTTTGAATTGTATTGATAACCCGGTCCAAAAACTACCGCAGTATTATGTGTCCAGAAGTACAGTGTACCATTTAAAAATCCATTTGCTCCCAGGAAAGTCTCGGCTTTTAAAGCAGACGGGTAAGGATTTCCTACTAAATAATAATTACCTGTTTGCACAGTTTCCGCCGAAATATTGCCATTGTTTGGCACGCCAATAAACGATGCCGTATAATCAGCACCAACAGTAGTTGAATACGTTTGTGGTCCGCGAACAATATAACCTTTTCCGACTACCATACTTGAATTTGCAACAGTAGGTACCCAGGCTGTTCCGTCAAATCCAAAATATTTATCAAACAAAGTCAAAGGAGAAACATCTACCAATTTCTGCGGATTAACAGGTGTAGACCAATAGATAAAATCAGCAAGACGAATGTTTGAGCTTGTTCGCTTATAAACGATATTACCTACGTTAACAGCAATTGTTGTTTGTAACAAACTGGAATTATTTTGAAAAGTTACAGTTCCGCCATTATTTATCAATGCATTCGTTAAAGTTAAAGTGTCAAAAGCCTGAATTGAAATATTTACTCCTGAATTTACCGTACAACTGCAAGCAGTAATATCTGCGCCGGCTCCGGGAGATGTATAATTTCCAGCAAAAATAATATTCTGATCTACGGTGGGTGTACCATTAGACCAAGAAGTAGTGTAAGTATTAGTAATCAATCCCGGCACAAAGGCACCTGTTGAACTTGCAGATGTACAGGTTCCGTTATTGACGATAAAAGTATATGTATTTGCAGAAAGTCCGGAAACAATCGCCGTGGTTCCTGAATATGGTTTTACAATAGCACCGGGATTCATAGTCAAAGTTCCACCAGAAGGCAAACCGCTTAATGCGACTGTACCAGTAGGAACCGCACATGTAGGCAGAGTTATTGTTCCGATAATTGGAGCTGCCGGTAAAGTATTTACAGTAACAGTTGCAACGCTGGAAGTAGCAGCAATACAAGGTCCGTTTTGTACAACAGCTCTAAATTGAGTCGTTTGTGTTAGTATTCCTGATGTATAAGTTGTAAGCCCCGCAGTACTTGCAATATCTGTCCATACCGTAAAAGGATTAATTGAAGATTGCCATTTTATTACAGTTCCGCTTTGTCCAGACAATAACAATGGCGCACTTGTAAAACCACTACAAATTGTACTACCTCCCGCAACTGAACCTCCTGCGCTTGCTGCTAAAATTGTTACACTTGCAGTATTAGTTGCAGAAACAGCAGAAGAACAAACTCCAGATGCTAATCCCGTAATTGTTATAGTGCTAGTCCCTACAGTTGTTAGACCCGTAGCCGTAAAAGTTCCAGTTCCAGCTGTAGCTACAGTCATTGTTGCAGATAATGCGGTCTGTACAGGAATATTGGTATTATAAGTTACGGTGTAAGTTCCTACAGGTAAATTAGCTGCATTTCCTGCTACTGTGATTATAGAAGTTCCATCTGTGGCGCAAGCATTTGTTGCTGTTGCAGCTGTCGTACTGTAGGTTGGGCAGGTATAGGTTACTTTTATTTGTCCGTTTCCGCCGTTTCCGCCTTTGTTATTGCCAATACCCAACAAAACCAGTCCGCCACCGCCACCGGGTATAGCGCCATTACCTCCAGGACCTGCTAAAGTTGCTCCTGAACCTCCGGCTCCACCTCCTGCAACAGCAGCTCCACCAGCACCACCATTTGCGTTATTACCATTTGCGGCAGTTCCTGCACTACCTCCTGCACCTCCTGAAAACAACAATGCGAGTACAAGGCTACCATTAGATCCTTTCCCGCCTGAAAAAGTGGTACCTGTACCACCTGTACCGCCAATACCTGCAGCACCTCCAACGCCACTTGTACCGCCAATGCCTCCATTAGCTGATACTGTTGAAAAACTAGATGCTGCCCCATTAATACCACTTGCTGTAGTTCCTGCTGCTCCTAAACCAACTAAATAACTTATTGAAGTATTAGGAGTTACGGTAATTGTGGCTTTACTATAACCTCCGCCGCCGCCGCCTGCTGAGTTACTCGTGTCATTTCCTCCTCCAGATCCTCCTGCTCCCCAACATTCAGCTGTTACGGATGTAAGTCCCGCCGCTACTGCAAATGAACCACTACTGGTAAATGTATTTGTGGTCTGAGACCATGAAAAAATGTAAATAAAAAAGGCAAATAAAGATAGTTTTAGTCTCATAATGGTAGGATTTAATATTAATGGCTTTAATTATTTTGTGCTATTTTTATAGGAAATACTGAAAAAAAAGATTTTTTTTGCGACTTTAGGATTAGTCTGAAATCAATATTGTTATAAAAAAGCACCGTCTCTAAGTTACTGAAATAAAGCTTTTTATACAAAAAAAAGTAATATTTACCTACAAAAATTATGAAAACTAAAATAATTTGCCTCGATTTTCCCAAAAAAATACAGCTTTAGCTCTAAATTCTTACTTTTTATATAAAAAAAACAAAATTTTATCATTTGAAAAAAAAACAATTAATTCATGACAAATAAAGAGGCTTTGTTAAAATTAGAACACTTTTGTGCCTATCAGGAAAGATGCCATGATGAGGTGGTAAACAAATTATACAGCTTAAAAATGACCCCGGATGAAATTGATGCTATTGTAGTTCAGCTAATTGAAAGTAACTTTTTGAATGAGAGTCGTTTTGCATGCAGTTTTGCAAGAGGAAAACACCGTATAAAGCACTGGGGAAGAATTAGAATTACAAATGAACTTAAAATGAGACATATTTCTCCTTTCAATATTACTTTGGCATTAAAAGAAATTTCATCTGAAGAGTATGAAACTACTTTTGAACAACTTTCTGAAAAATGCTGGAATGGTCTTCAGGAAAAAAATATTTTGAAAAAGAGAAAAAAATTCTGCGATTATATGTTACGAAGAGGTTATGAAAGTTTTTTAGTTTATGATAAAGTTACTGTTTTAGAGAAAGAATTTAATTAATTCTTAGATATGAAATATAAATAGGAAAACATATTAAATTTTCTTACTTTAGAATAACCTGATTTTTAGCATATTTTGCGAATAGTCAACGCAACTCGCTTTTTTTGGAATAAAATTTTAAAAATTCTCAGTTTTTAGCCCATAATTTACGAGTTTTCTTATATTTAAAATCCTGTATTTATAAGAAATAACATGAATATACGATTTTAAACGTGTAGTTCATCGACTTTATTTAACACTTTAACGATTATATATTAGTTCTAAAAACCTATCTATTTAGTAACACGTAGATGTGTCTATATTTGTGCGGGCAAATTTTATCCTATGCCAGCATAACAAATTGTATAGAACACATTTAACATGAAAAAAACTTTTCTTTTACTTTTATTTTTACCTTTTTTTGGATTTAGTCAAATTGACCTGGTAAAATGGAATGCCGCTAATGCTAATAATTTGAGCCCAACTTATTCTGTTGCAAATGTCACTTCGCAAGATTTGTCTCCAAATAACGGAATTAACATTGCTTATACTTCGGATAACAGTAACGAAACTTTTTTTAAAACAAGCAACTGGCCAACTCCTGCGGATAATGGTGGGGAATATAATCCAACAAAATATATTCAGTTTACGATAAAACCCAACACAGGCTATAAGGCAGATTTAAGTACTTTTACCTTTCAGGCTAAATCTGGTTCAGGAAAATTTAGAGTTAAATATTCTAAAGATGTTTCTTTTGCCACTGGTGTAAAAGATTTAATATTAGAAACTTCAACTCCAACAACATGGACAACTTATACAACAAGTTTTTCTGCAGAGATAAATCCGATATTACCAACCGAAACAGTTTACGTTAGAATCTATGCTTATAGCACTTATAATACTTTTGATGTAAAAACAGGAACTAATACAAATAATGTTGTACCACTTATTAGAGGAACTATAACAAGTTTTGACTCTTCTAAAATATTGGCTATAAATGATTATGAAAGCACACTAAAAGAAGTTGCAGTAAACATTAATCCTTTAAATAACGATGTTAAAAAAGAAACTGTTACAGCATTAACAATTTCTAATCCACCTGCATCAGAAGGGACCGCTATAATCAATCCGGATAAAACCATAACTTTTAATCCTGCCCAGGGATTTACCGGTTCATCTACTCTTAACTATACTGTAACAGCACCAACAGGAACTTCTACGGCAAGTATCAAGGTAACAATTTCAAATACTACAGATGATAATTTATCTCTCTGGAATGGTGCTTCATCAAGTTTCAATCCCGTTACAAAAACGTATGTAAATTCTAATTCACCTGTAACTTCTACCGGAGCAACACTATCTTATGTTTACCAAAATACCACAAATGCTTTTTTTCAAACCGGAAGTTGGCCGGATCCATCTCAAAATGGAGGTAATTTAGATCTTAACAAATACATTCAATTTAAAATTAATACTGCTGATGCAAATCATCAGTTAAATCTAAAACAATTTAATTTTAGTTACAGAGGATCAACAAATGGTCAACGATTTGAGGTAAGATATTCCAAGGACGTTAATTTTGCTACGGGAGTAAAAGTTTTAGTTCCTCAAACAAATAGTGCCGGAGCATGGACACCAGTAACTACTACTTTCGCTACAGATATAAACCCTGTTCTTCCTAATGAAACAGTATACATAAGATTCTACGTATCTAATACTTACAATACTTTTGATATATTAAACGGAAATGGAAATTCTGTAGGTCCAGTTATTACAGGAACAGTAAAAGACATTAATACCTTAACGGCAAACAATGATTATGTAACCCTTCCCGGAGGTCAGTCTACTGTTATTCCTATTATATCAAATGATGTTATAGGTGGTGCTGCATTACAACAAATAACTGTTACGCAACCAACAAACGGAACTGTAACTGTAAACGGTACTACAAGTGTAACTTTTACTCCTTCAAGTACTTTTGCAGGAACAACTTCATTTAATTATACATTACGAAACGCTAATTCAAATTATTCATCTGCTACTGTTGGGGTAACTTCAGCTTGTACTCCGGCTTTAACCGCAGGATCAAATTATTGGAAAGGTTATGTTTATAATTATACAGGTAATAATCCGGCTGCCACTACTTATACAGGATCTGTTGCGGAAAAAGCTAATTTTGATCGAAATATAGGCGATGGTGTAATAACCGGAGACGCTACTGTTGCAGCAGATGCATTTTGTGGTACTGCACCAAGCGACAAGTTTTTTGTACGTTATTTAATGAAAGCTACAACAACAGCAGAAACTTATAACATTACATTAGGTGCTGATGATGGAGTTAGATTATACATTGATGGAACATTAGTAAATGTAACACCAGCAAATTCATGGAGTGATCATAGTTATATTGGTTACTCGGCACAATATACTTTTACTGCCGGTACGCATGATTTGGTTTTAGAATATTATGAAAATGCAGGTTCATCAAGAGTTTCCTTTTCTTATGGTGCTGTAAAAGGTAACCCAACAGTTTACGGAGATAACAAATGGAATGTTTATGGTTATACATTAGCAGACATATCTTTACCGGCGGCAAGTTACGCAGGAACTTATGTAGATAATAATTTAAACATAAATACTCAGACATTTTGGGACAGAACTAAATCACCATCTTATACTGCTGGATGGCAAGGTGCCCCTATGAATATTGATCAATTTTCAATTGCCTATAAACGTCAGGGTTTTCCTTGTGGACGTTACCAGATACAGTTAGTAAATTGTGATGATATTGGAGAAATTTATATTGATGGAGTAAAGGTTTACACCCAATCAGGATATACTAATACTTCAGTACTAATAAATAGCGGACAACAATACTCTTTAAATAAAAACTCTAAAGTTGATGTTCGTCTTAGAGAAGATGCCGGAGATGCTAATGTAGCAATCAATTTTATTGACGTGCCTTTTAGTTATGACGGATCAACTGCTCCCCCAGCAAACTCTTCTATCATTATCAACAATAATTATACACTAACAAATGATTTGGAAGTTTGTTCATGTACAGTAGCTGCAGGTAAAACATTAACAATTGCGACTGATAAAGTCCTTACTGTAAATGAAAATATTACTGTAAATGCAGCTGGTAAAATAGTAGTTCAAAACAGTGGTTCATTAGTACAAACAAACAATAGCTCTACATATACCGGCAGCACGACTTCATTTGAAGTTAACAGAAACACAACGCCTATAAATCGTTTTGATTATACTTACTGGTCATCTCCGGTAATCAATCAAACTTTATACAATTTATCTCCAGAAACTTTGTTTGACAAATACTTAGAGTTTGACTCCTCTATTAATAACTGGAAATACTTAAATGGAGGAAATTACATAATGCAGCCAGGAAAAGGATACATTATCAGAGGGCCTCAATCTTATGCTGCAATTGGCAATCCACAAATTTATCAAGGAAAATTTATTGGTGTACCTAATAATGGTATCATTACAATTCCGGTAATAAATAAAGCTGGTAATACTACAACAACAAATTTATTAGGCAATCCATATCCATCGGCTTTAAATGCAGATCAGTTTTATGCAGACAATAGTGCTGTAATTAAGGGAACATTTTATTTATGGACGCATTCAATTACGCCGGTTCCTAATGCAAACGGTCAATTTGTTTATAGCGATTCAAGCTACATTTCATACAACGCAACCGGTTCAACAGGAACAGGAGATTTTACAAATTGTCCTACTTGCGGAGGTAATAAACTTACTGGAAATATTGCATCAGGACAAGGATTTTTTGTACAAGCTAAAACAACAGGAAATGTTGTATTTAATAATGCATTGAGAGTAAAAACAACGGCAAGTAACAATCAGTTTTCAAAAACAGCAAAAACTGTTGTGGAGAAAAACAGAGTTTGGCTGAATATTAAAAATAATGATGGCGCTTATAACGAAATGCTTTTAGGTTATATTACCGGAGCAACAAATGAATTAGATGATGCTTACGACGGAAGTACTTATGCATCAGGAACCGCTTTATATTCAATATTAGGTGAAAACAATTTAGTTATTCAAGGTCGTGCTTTACCGTTTGAAGAACAAAAAGAAATAATTCCATTAGGTTATATTGCAAGTTCAGCTACAGAATATACAATTGGTATTGAAAGTGTTGACGGACTATTTAGCAGTAAAAATGTATATTTATTAGACAAAACTACTAATGTTGTAACCAATTTATCTGAATCAAGATATACTTTCGCTACTGATCCAGGAACATTTAATGATCGTTTTGTACTTTCATTTTACAAAAAAACTACTATTGCTCCTAATGAGGAACCAAAACCGGCAGATCCGGTAACAACTGAGCCTGAAACGCCAGTAGTAACCGAACCTGAAAATCCTGTTACAACTCAACCGGAAACACCAGTAGCAACGCAACCTGAAAGTCCAGTTACAACTCAACCGGAAACACCAGTAGCAACGCAACCTGAAAGTCCAGTTACAACTCAGCCGGAAACGCCTGTAGCAACACAACCTGAGAATCCAGTTACATCTCAGCCGGAAACGCCTGTAGCAACGCAACCTGAGAATCCTGTTACAAGTCAACCGGAAACGCCTGTAGCAACACAGCCTGAGAATCCTGTAGCAACAACGCCGGGAGGAAATCCAACTCCTGAAAACCCTGTGCTGGAAATTCCTTCAATACCAGAAATCACAAGAAAACAGATTGTGATTTATCAGTCAAATAATCAAATCCTGATTGAATCTGATCTTTTAAATATTGAATCTGTGTATGTTTATGATGTTTTAGGACGAAATATTTTTAATAAGGAAAATGTACATACAACATCGTATTCAACGGATCAATTATCGATTCAACATCAGGTCATAATTGTAAAAGTCAGAACAGAAGACAACAAAATCATTACCAGGAAAGTAATTTTCTAATAACAAAAAAAACCATTCGTTGCGGCGAATGGTTTTTTTATTTCTTTTCTTTTTTATCTATTAGTTATGGTTTTTCAATCAAAATACTAACGGCATTTCCTCCAAAACCAACAGCATTAATTAAAACTCTTTCAATTGGTTTTATCTGAATTTGTTTTGTTCCAAAAGGTACTCCGATAAAAGTATCGTGCTCCAACATTAAAAGCGCCAGTTCTACACTTAATATTCCGGATGCTCCAAAAGTATGTCCGATCTTCCATTTATTTGTCGTTAATAAAGGCAATTGAGATCCGAAAACTTTTTCGATGGCTCTTAATTCTGTTAAATCACCTTTTATCGTTCCGGGAGCGTGCATGACAATAACATCAATACTTTGCAAATCAACATCTTTCAAAGCCATTTTCATCGATTTTTGAAAACAGGTTGCTTCCGCAGAAATTGAAATATTATGTTTTAAAATCTCCGTTGCATATCCAACTCCTGTAATGTATGCAATTGCATTTTCCTTTTCACCGGATTCCAAACAACAAACCGAAGCGCCTTCGCCTAAAATCATTGTATTCTGAGTTTTTTCAAAATCAAAAGCCAGATTGGGCCAAAGTTCATCGTCCTGATCGATTCTGGAATAGATTTTTAAAGCACGCATTTGAGCAATCGTAAAATCGGTTAAAGGAGCTTCACTTCCGCCAACTAAAAATTTATCTGCCATTCCTGATTTTAACCATGCAACACCATTTAATAAGGCATGAAGTGCCGTTGAACACGTTATAGAATGCGAAATTTCAGGACCATTGCTTTGTAAATCGTGCGCAATCCAAGAAGAAATATTCCCTAAAGTTGTGGTTGGAGAAGCTAAAGTTGGAGCTTTTCCAGTATTTAAATATGCCGAATAATGTTTTTCGAATAAATCTGTTGCACCTCGGGATGAACCAATATTGATTCCGAAAATATCATCTGAATTCCATCCTGCTTGTTGAACTGCCTTTCTAGAAGCTGCTATAGCAAATAAAACCGAATCATCTAAAAACTTGTATTTAATATCTGATTCTCTTAATTCAGCTATAATCAACTTTGATTCAGTATCTAGACAAGCTACCGAAGTTTCCTGCTGATCTAAAAACTGTTTAGAAAAACAATGTTGATTGTCGAGATATCTTTCCCAGATTCCTTCAGTGGTATTTCCTAAAGGCGAGATAGAAGAAAAAGCTGTTATAGCAATTTTATTATTCAAAATTGGTAATTTTTAAATGGCAAAGTTCGCGAAGTTTTGTAAAAAATGGCACACAGATGACACAGATTAAACAGATTTTCACTGTTTCTTTTCATTATAATCTGTGAAAACCCGTTTAACCCGTTTAAACCTGTGGACAAAAAAAAAATCAAACCATATCAATCGCTTCTTCAATAATCGAATATACTTTTTGAAGCTGTTCATCTGTCATAATATAAGGCGGAAGAATATAAACAATATTACCAACCGGTCTTAAAATAACTCCTTTTTCAATAAAGAAATTATAGAGTTTATTTCGCATTGAACCATAATAACTTTCCTGAGAATCTGATTTGATCTCGACTGCAAAAATAACACCCAACGTTCTGGCGGTAGAAACTTTTGGATGGTTTTCAATTTTCTTTTGAAAGATTAAATGACTTGCATTGATTCTTTTAATATTAGCTTGCATTTCATCCGTCTGCAGCAAATCCATACTTGCTAAAACTGCCGCACAACCCGTGGGATTCGCCGTAAAAGTATGACCGTGAAATAATGCTTTATTAATATCATCATCATAAAAAGCATCAAAAATTTCTTGTGTAAAAGTCGTAATCGCCATTGGGATTGTTCCGCCGGTTAATGCTTTTGATAAACAAATCATATCCGGATTTTCAGTAACATAATCCATTGCGAAGGTTTTTCCTGTTTTACCAAAACCTGTCATAACTTCATCAGCAATAGTTAAAACTTTGTTTTCTCTACAAATCTGAATCAATTTTACTAACGCTTCAGGTTCATACATTACCATTCCAGCCGCTCCTTGTATTAAAGGTTCGAAAATAAAACCTGCACAATTATGATTTTTAATCACATTTTTTAATGCATCAAAACTTTCCTGCTCCTGCCCTTTCACCGGAACCGGGATTCGGACTACATCTATAAACATTCCCTGAAAAGCTTGTGTATAAAATGAAATTCCGCTTGCCGCCATAGCTGCAAAAGTATCTCCGTGAAATGCATTTTCGAAAGCAATTATTGTAGTTCGTTTTTCATTTTTATTAAAGAAATATTGCAAAGCTACTTTTATCGCCACTTCAACAGCAGTTGATCCATTATCAGAAAAGAAGATTTTTTGCTGATTTTCAGGCAGAATCTCCATTAGTCTTTCTGCCACTTTTATTGCTGGCTCATGTGTAAAACCGCCAAACAAAACGTGTTCTAATGTCGTTAATTGCTTGTAAATCGCATTTGCAATAAATTTATTACTGTGCCCAAACGGATTCACCCACCACGAAGCAATCGCATCAATATATTCTTTTCCGTTTTCATCCCAAAGCAAAGCACCTTCACCTCTTGAAATCGCAATTGGAGTTTGTGTCGTTTTGTGTTGTGTGTAAGGATGCCAAAGATACTGGCTGTCTTTTTCGGTTAATGTCATCTTATTTAGAATATAGAAAATAGAGTATAGAACAAAGACTTTACGTCTTTGAATAGAGACAAAGATAGGAAAGTCAATTTTCTTTATTCTATTTTCTGTACTCTATAAATTTAGAAGGTTTTCTCGGAACAAGTCTGCATATTCTTTAATTACATTTCGATCAAAATACGGTTCCTGGTCAATTCTGCCAATACATTTTATTCCGGTTTTATTCAGAATGATATTTTCGGTTGATTTGTTTTCGCTTCCGCTGAAGATAATTCCCGAAACCTGAAAGCCACGATTTCTGATTGCTTCTATCGTTAATAAAGTATGATTGATGCTTCCTAAATAATGTCTCGAAACAATAATTATTTTATAATCTGTTTGAATTAAATCGATAATAGTTTCATTTTCATTTAACGGAACAAAAATTCCTCCCGCGCCTTCAATTACTAAATGATTTTCGGTTTTGGGTTCAAGAATTTTTTTTAAATCAATTGTAATTCCATCAATTTCTGCTGCCAAATGCGGACTTGCGGGCGTGTTTAATTGATAACTGTTTTCGAAAATGTGAGATTCACTTCGACTTCGTTCAGCGCCACAACTTAATAATTTCTTTACTTTAATACTATCAGAGTTTTCTAAATCTCCCGCCTGAATCGGTTTCCAGTAATCAGCTTCTAAAGCTTCAACAATAATGGCAGAAGCTATAGTTTTACCAACATCCGTAGAAATTCCTGTTACAAATATTTTCATAAGCTTTTTTTGTTTCACAAAGATGCACAAAGAAAGCTCAGAGATTCACAAAGTAGTTTTTTTCTTTATGTAGCTTTTGTTTTTCTTGGTGTTTCTCTGTGTAATAACTTTTTCAAAAATACCAATAAAAACAACAAACCCATCAATTACGATGGGTTGTATTTTATTCTTCTTTTAATTCGTCAATTACTTTTTTAATTTCTTTGGCATATTTCCCATAAAAGCATTTTACTGTCCAGTCCACAGACAATCCCATAAATAAAATACAAAAGGCAACTATAAAAAAAACACTTATCAATTGTCCATTACTTAAGTTCTCTATCTGAAATCCTCCAGGTTTCATTGAAAGTTTCTCATATACAAAACCAAGTAAAAACAATACTAAAAATGGTGTTAATGCAAAGCCGAACGTTTTGTACAATTCCATATTCAGCCTTATGTCGAAATAAGTTTCATAAAGACTGTCTCTGGTTTTTAAAGTTATATTATTTAGCCTTTTATAAAAGAAATACAACTTAGCCAAATAGTAAATGCAAACAGCTAAAAAGATACTGAAAAGCAAGTAAAAAGGTGCAATCCATTTTTCGGGAAATTCGTACATGTAGGGTATGGCTGCTAATAGAACTACACATATTGTCTGCCCAATCAAATCATTTCTCAAATTTCTTCTGATCTTGCCTAACGGTGTCTTGGCCGATTTTATTTTTTCTAAATTATCTGGAAGAACGACATTATCAGTTTTTTCATTGTTCCATGCGTTTTGTATATCGTTAAAATCCATATCCCTGATTTTTAATTATTTCTTTTAATTTTTCTTTTGCTCTGTTTAATTTCACTCTTGCGTTTCCTTCAGATATTCCGAGATTTTCTCCTATTTCTTTATGAGAAAAGCCTTCTAACTGATAGAAAATAATAGCCTTGTCAATTTTTTCCAGTTTTTGAACTGCTTTGTAAAAATGATCAATCTGACTTTCTTTAATATGCGAATCGCCTTCATCGTCTTTAATGTTTTCAGAAGCGATTTCATATTTATCAACTTTCCGTTTTTCTTTTTTCAGGAAAACAATTGCCGTATTTACTGCAACGCGATACATCCAGGTCGAAAACTGACTTTCGTTTCTAAAAGAATCATACGATTTCCAAAGCTGACAAATAATCTCCTGAAACAAATCTTGCTGATCGTCATGATTATCCATGTACATTTTAGAAACCTTGTAGAGTATTCCTTTATGACTTTCGATTCTATTTAAAAAATATTGTTCTTTCTCTTTCAAAATAGTACTAATTCATTACTGGTTTTACCTGATATCCTGCTTTTCTTAACAAATTAATTACTCCTTCTTCACCAGCTAAATGTGCTGATCCAACCGCCACAAACAGACTTTCTTTTTGCATCATTGCAGGCAATAATTTCACCCAATTCTGATTTCTTTCTTCAAGCATGTATTTTTTAGCTTTCGCATTCATTAATTTCTCAGCAGTAATATCTTTATATAATTCTTGCAAATTTTCCTTTTTATAATTCGTTACAAGTGAATTTGTTTCCTCAACATCAGATTCTTGTAACATTGCTATCATTTCACTATCAGAATAAGCATTTTCAAAACTTTTAAATTGAGATTTAACCGTTTCTAATCCGTCGACTTTTAAATTCCTTTTCTTTGCGTTTTCGATAAATTCCAATTCATAAAATTTTAAATCTGTGCAACCTAAGGTTTTCATCGAAATTAAACTCATTACTGCCATTAAACTAAAAGCATCTACTTGCTGCACGGTCATTCCGGTTGTCTTTTTTAAAATTGCATCTAATTTAGACAATTGTTCCGGATTTAATTTTTTACTTAAAGGTTGTTCGCCCATTGCCATTTGCTGCATTGTCGTCATTTCTTTTGGATCAGCCAAATTGACTTCTAATACTAATTCAGTCGAAGCATCGAGTGCTTTTTTTGTTTTATCAGATAAAAAATAATCCGGTCCGCAAATCATATGAATAGTTCCGTACAAATAAGAAGGTTTTGATAATCCATTTCCTGATACTTCCCATAAAAGTGAATTCTCAAGTTTTGGAGATTTGGTTTGTGCCTGAATTGACAAGCTAAAAACAATTGCGATTGCTGTAGCTACTGATTTGAATACATTTTTCATTTTGTTGATTGATTAAGTTGATAATTGATTGATGATTGTATTTTAATGATTGATTGATTTGATGATTGAAACCCACTGTTACTATTTAATATTTTTCTTTCGTTTCCATGAAGCGATCGAAAGCATAAATAAACAAATCATTACAACGAGTGTTTCTGTTCTTGGTTTATCAAATATAAAATGGTTTACTAAAGTGTACCCTAATCCGAGAGAAGTTAAAAATATAAATATAAAGTTTGAAGTTCTCTCGCTTTTTGAAGTTGATTCTGTTTTCATAATTATTTTGGTTTATTTGATTACGGCTCGTAAGTAATCAAACAATCAAAACGTTACAAAAAAAATTAAAGTTTTTAAAACTTTTTTAAAAAAGCGAGGAAAAACAGGGTATTCACAAAGATTCACAAAGAAAAAAAACAGAGATTTACAAAATTTTACTTTGCGAATCTCTGTGCCTACTTCGTGAATCTCTGTGAAATAAAAAATTTAAAATACAAAATCTCTCAGAAGTTCTAAAACCTGATTGATTTCTTCTTCAGAATTAAAACTATGAATACAAAAACGCAAACGCTCTTGTCCTTCAGGAACCGTTGGTGAAAGAATTGGTTTTACATCAAATCCTTTATCCTGTAATTGTTGTGCCAATTGCTTTACGTTTTCATTTCCCGGAACAATTGCTGATTGTATTGCTGATTTACTTCGAACAAACATTGGCTTTAAGCCAAGTAAATTTTTCTGCTGGTTAAACAACACAATGTTTTGACGCAATTTGCTGATTGTTTCTTTTTCGATTACTAATTGGTGATACGCTATTAAAATTGTAGCAACAGAATGTGGAGATAATCCTGTTGTATAAATAAAACTTCGGGCAAAATTCACCAGATATTCTTTAAGTTCTGTACTTCCTAAAATTACTGAACCGTGGCAGCCTAAACCTTTTCCAAAAGTCATAATTCGGGCAAAGATTCTATTATGTAAATTAAGATATTGAATTAATCCTTCGCCTTTTTCGCCAAAAACACCTAAAGTATGTGCTTCGTCAACTACTAAATAACAGTTGTACTTTTCAGCTAGTTCAACTAATTCTTCTAAGTTTGGAGTATCGCCATCCATAGAAAAAACAGTTTCGGTAATAATGTAAATATTAGTTGGAATTTGGAATTTAAAAGAGTGGTATTTAATAATAAGCCTTTCCAGATCTTCAAAATCATTGTGATCGAATTTATACGATTTGGCATTTGACATCACAATTCCATCCCGAATAGAAGCGTGACATAATTCATCATATAAAATAACGTCATTTCGTTGCGGCAGAGCGCTAAAAAAGCCAAGATTGGCATCGTAACCTGAATTAAAGATTAAAGCCGCTTCAGCTTCATGAAACTCTGCAATAAAGGCTTCTGTTATCTGATATACAGAATGATTGCCTGAAATCAAACGAGAACCCGTTGCACCGTTCTGGAAAATTTCGTTTTCCAATAAATACGCATGCGTTAATTTAAAAATAGATTCGGATTTTGAGAATCCAATATAATCATTAGAAGAAAAATCTACTAAATTATTAAACACAGGTAATTTCCTAAGCGAATTATTCTGCTTACGGTTTTCAAGCTTTTTAATCAGGTTTTCAGGTAATTTCATAAAAGCAAAGTTATGAAATTGAACTTGAAATAAACAGCGGGTTTGATGTCGCCCGCTGTCTTTATTTAATTTTAAATTGTACTTATAAAAGGCGATTGTCTTTTGTAATTAGAATCAATCATTTCTCTGACCATAAATTTTGTAATATCATGAGCGGTGATTTTATCTCCCAAACAATCTTCAGTATTAATAGAAATCTCAGTATCAATATCTGTAAATTCAATAAAAGGAACCCGAACTTGTGTCCAATTCACATCACTTTCAACCAATAAATCATAAGCCTTTTGTCGGTCTTGCTGAATTACAGGGAAATTCGCTTTCATCCAGTCTGTAGCCATTTTTGTTTTGGAACTTTTTTTATCAAATGGTGTATCAATGTTCAATCCTGCCAATAAAACAAAACGTTCAATCTGGCGATCCTTCATAACTTTCAGGATATTTTCAGTTGCACCACTCGCAACAAGAGGTTCGTCTTTACATTGTCCGATTGTACTTAAAACTGCCTCACAATCTTTAAGCAATAATTGTATCGATGCTAAATCAAGAGCATCGCCCTTGACAATTTCTATATGTGCGTGTTGAATTGAGAAGTTCTCTGGATTTCTCAGCAAAAGTTTTATGCTGAATCCTTCTTTTAACAACTGGTTTACGAGATAATTTCCAGTTCTGCCGCCACCGCCTAAAACGGCAACCTTTTTTATATTTTTCATATATTCTTTATAAAATTTGACATAGATAATTACGCTTTATCTGGTCGATAAAACGAAATAATAAAAGCTTACTGAGCTTTTATTGTACAATCAATATTTTATAAAGAGATTCTAATAGTTCAAAGATAAAACAAAAAAAGCCAAACATTACTGTCTGGCTTTTATAATAATTTTGAAATTGTATTAGTCAACTAATACAATTACTTTATTGTCTTTCATCTCGATAGTTCCTGACTGAATCTCTAATGTATAAGTCTGGTCATTTACTCTCGTGAATTTACTCGCTATGTCTTTAGAAAAATTAAAATTTGAAGCTGCAATTTTTACAGTTCCTTTTTCCAGAATAGAAACAATAGGAGCGTGATTATTCAATATTTGAAAGCTTCCATCAACTCCAGGCAAGGTAACAGATGTTACTTCTCCTGAAAATAATTTTGCTTCTGGTGATACTATTTCTAAAATCATCTTTTTTAAGTTATGAGTTATAAGTTATGAGTTATAAGTGAGTAGAAACTCATAATTTATAACTCATAATTCATAATTATATTAAGCTTCAGCTAACATTTTTTCTCCAGCTTCGATAGCATCCTGAATAGAACCTTTCAAGTTGAAAGCTGATTCCGGAAGATGATCTAATTCACCATCGATAATCATGTTGAATCCTTTGATAGTATCTTTAATATCAACCAAAACTCCAGGAATACCTGTAAATTGCTCCGCTACGTGGAAAGGTTGAGATAAGAAACGTTGAACACGACGTGCTCTGGATACTGATAATTTATCTTCTTCAGATAATTCTTCCATACCCAAGATCGCAATAATATCTTGCAATTGTTTGTATTTTTGAAGAATTTCTTTTACTCTTTGTGCACAGTCATAATGCTCAGCTCCTAAGATTTGAGGAGTTAAAATTCTAGAAGTAGAATCTAACGGGTCAACCGCTGGATAAATACCTAATTCAGCAATTTTACGAGACAATACTGTTGTAGCATCTAAGTGAGCAAATGTTGTTGCCGGCGCCGGGTCAGTTAAATCATCCGCAGGAACGTAAACCGCTTGTACAGATGTAATAGATCCTTTGTTTGTAGATGTAATACGCTCTTGCATAGCTCCCATCTCTGTTGCTAGAGTTGGTTGGTATCCTACTGCAGAAGGCATACGTCCTAAAAGTGCTGATACCTCAGAACCTGCTTGTGTAAAACGGAAGATGTTATCAACGAAAAACAATACGTCTTTACCCTGATCAGTTCCAGCTCCATCACGGAAATACTCAGCGATAGACAATCCTGAAAGTGCTACACGTGCACGAGCTCCAGGAGGCTCATTCATTTGTCCGAAAACGAAAGTAGCTTTAGACTCTCTCATTCCTGGCATATCTACTTTAGATAAATCCCATCCTCCATTTTCCATAGAGTGCATGAAATCATCACCATATTTTATAATTCCTGACTCTAACATCTCACGAAGCAAGTCATTTCCTTCACGTGTTCTTTCACCTACTCCTGCGAATACTGAAAGTCCACCGTGACCTTTTGCAATATTGTTGATCAACTCCTGAATCAATACTGTTTTACCAACACCTGCACCACCAAACAATCCAATTTTACCACCTTTTGCATAAGGCTCAATTAAATCGATTACTTTAATACCTGTGAATAAAACTTCTGATGAAGTTGACAAATCTTCGAATCTAGGAGCTTGTCTGTGAATAGACAAACCGTTTTCTCCTGTTTTTGGCAAGTTTCCTAAACCATCAATTGCATCTCCAATTACATTGAATAATCTTCCATATACATCTGGACCGATTGGCATTTGGATTGGATTACCCGTTCCAACTACTTCATATCCTCTTGACAAACCGTCTGTAGAGTCCATAGAAATGGTACGAACAGTGTTTTCTCCAATGTGAGATTGCACTTCTAGAACTAATAATGTTCCGTCTTTTTTAGTGATTTCTAGTGAATCATAAATTTTTGGAAGTTCAACATCCTTACCGTTGAAAACTACGTCAACTACTGGTCCAATGATTTGAGCAACTTTTCCTATTACTTTTGACATTACTTATGTATTTATTAAATAGCTATTTAGGTTTATCGAAAATACCTCTTTTTTCAGAGCGCAAAGATAATTTTTTAAAATATAAAATCAATATTTTTTTTATAAAAAATACTACGAATATGTTAGATTCATAAAAGTAAGGCTTCAAATAACTAAAACAGTAATTTTTATGAAAATAAAAAAAGCCACTACATTTTTCGAAACGAGTGGCTTTCTTACTAAAAAAATTGGCTTATTGTATCGTTAACGGATATTGAATTGGATATAAAGCCAAGTCAACATGACGTAAGGTCGAACCATATTTTGCATTAATTGCATCTATAAAAATATTGGCAATCAATCCGTATCCTCTAGCACTTGGATGCACTCCGTCAAGCGAAAATGCTCCTCCAACCGCATAAGAGGATGTCATTGTGAAATTACCAAAACGAAATCCCCCGTTTGAAAGCTGTGCCAACACACTTCTGGTATCTACAAAAGCTAATCCTTTTGCTTCGGCAGCAGCAGCAATTATTACATTGTAAGCATCTGTTGCTGTTTTAATTTCTGCAATTTCAGTTGGAATCAACACGTGTTTATCCTGCAATGGAAATGATATCCCAAATGCATTTAACGGAAACGCCGGAGCAATTCCTAAACCAGAGTTAGCAGCCGTTGGCGCTGTACCAATAGCATCTTTTGTAGTTAACAATATTAAATCTGTAGTTTTAGCCTGTCTTGCCTGACCAAATATCGCACCGTAAGCACCTGCAGTCTGCGCGCCTAACGTTGGTGCAAATATCGCTGCTAACTGAGCGCCAAGATTAGGCAATGTTTCATCTTTTATCAATAATGGACTTGTAGAAGTTTCGGACAATAAATTAATTCTGTCTCCGGCACCAAGAGCTGTCAAAGCTTGTTTAAGCGGACCATATAATTGCGCATTAAGCAATTTAATCGTTGCCAAACCAACTGCGTCATTATTTTTCCCAATTGATTTTGCAGTAAGTGGATTATAAGGAACTGTCGTAAAATGAGGCAAAGTTGTAATATAAGGTAAATTTGCAACAACTCCTTTTGCGCCATTTGCTGTTAAAGTTGTAACCAGTGTATTGTAAGCAAAATTAAAAGTGGCCGTTGGTGTAATATCATCTCCCAAAACCGGATCTTGGGAAGTTGGCACACCGCCATTTGTAGCATAACCCAAAACATCATTACCTCCAATAAACAAAGAAAAGAATGTAGGCGTTTGTGCTACTGCATCAGCTAAAACACTTGTAGTTGCTGATGAAGCAAAACGTGCAAAATACGGATTTGCTGTTGCAGGAGTTGCAAAAACTCCAGCAAGATTTCCGTAACCAGGCGCTATTAAGTGAAAACTTTTTGCTCCCGGAACTCCTAAATTACTAAAAGTCCCCGTTAAATGAGTCGTAATTGGTGTAGCCGAAACTCCCGGAACGTTTGCAGGCGAACTTGTAGCTCCAATAAAAGTAAGCCTTGTTGGGAATTTAGGAACCTGTAAGCCACCGGAAGAAAAACCTCCAATATTATCCAGCATTAAAGGAGTAGTAAAAGCTCCGCCGCCCGCTGCCGCAAATTGCTGAGACAATATATTAGCATATGAATTACTCTGACCTTTTGCAAACAAGGCTCCGTCACTATAACCTGCAGCAAAAGAATCTCCAAGTGCTATATATTTTGTAAAAACCGCTGATCCGGCAACAACAGGCACTTCTGCTGGAGTATCACTATCATCATTATTACATGCTACAAAGGTTAAGGAAACCAATAATAGCCATTTCATATTTTTTATCATGTTATTAAGTTTAAAATTATTAACTCTTTCTCATTTGAAATAATCAAAAGAAAGAAACCTGCTTCATCACTACTTTTAATAATTATGGATTAATTGTCCAGGAAACAAACCATTGCTGACCAATTGCCCCAGCTCCTATTACCTGAAGATAATCAGACCCGAAAAGATTTGTTGCTCCAACTTTAATTACTGATTTCAATTTTGTGAAAGCATAGTTTATCTGAGCATCAAGAACTGTATTTTCAGGAACCATACCATCTCCAAAAGAAGATTGCCATAAATATTCTGTATTCCATCTCACATTAACATTAAAACCTAAATTTTTAATCACTTTAGCATTTCCAAGAGACGCTTTAATTCTATGTTTTGGCGTGTTAAAACCTGCAATAAAACTTGGATCATCTTCCTGATTAAAATCAAATTGTGCATAATTATAATTAGCACCTAATTCGAAATCTTTGTATATTTTTTTTGATAAACCAATTCCAAATCCTAATGAAGAAACCTGAGCCGTAGTGTTTGTATAAATTTGATATACTCTTCTGTCCCCAAAAGCTAAAGCCTGATACGTTTGCTGTACCGAAGGATTAGTTGAATCCGTTCCTACAGTTCCATAATATGGAGATATTACTCTCGATGTATTCATAAAATCATTATAAATATTGTAATAAGCATTTAAATCGATAGATAAATCGTTTTGTACTACTGAGCGATATCCCACCTCAAAAGCCTGAACCTGCTCTGGTTTTACTAATCCGATATTAGCCACTTTAAGATCAGCAGGATTAGCCGAAGCCGCAAACGCCTGAACCGAAGCTACTGTATAGGCATTGCGGTAAGCATTTTGACCAGACATCCCAATAGTTGCCGGCTGACCAGCAATAGTTTGTCCGGCAGCACTTACATTCACAGTTTCCTGAAAACGATCTAAATTTTCCGGAGCCGACCCAATTAATGCGAATGGCCCAAGATCTAAACCAATATACTGATCTTGTGTTGTTGGATTACGAAAACCTGTTTGATAAGACAATCTGAAGTTATGTCTTTTAGACTCTCCGGCAGAATACACAAACGAAACTCTTGGTGAAAGATTACCATCAAAGTTTTGGCTTTTATCGTAACGCAAAGACCCTGTGAATTTCAATCTGTCATCCATGAATTTTTTAGTCAACTGCCCGTAAGCTCCATATTCTCTATAACTAATTGGACCATCATAATCTGTAAAAATAGTTCCTTCAGAATCCATTACATATTCTCTCCATGAACCACCAACCTGAATTTCTGCCCATTTGATCATATCTCTAAAATTATAATTCACATCTGAATGATATAATTTAGAATGATCTATAAATTTTGCCCCCTGAGTTAAATCAGGATTAGAAATTACTGTTGCAAGCGCACTATTAAACTGAGCCGAACCTGGTTCGAATCTAGGCAATCCTTTTGACGCAGGAATAAACGAAAGTGGCGCAGGAAGCACATTGTAGTCAGCAAAATTTCTTGCAATTGCAGCAGACTCGTTTGCATTTGTTCCCATAACAGCACCAGAAAACTGATAAGCTGTTGCGTAATTCGTAAACCATTCCTGATCAGATTTTGCAGCTCTGTTTACATTCCATGCAGCGAATCTCATATCATATGAATTTCCCGCATCTTCATCTGTAGCATAAACTCTTGCAAAAAAGTTTTTACCTTTTACCTCAATTTTACCTTGCTGCATGGTAAAATCCTTCAAGGCATATCTGTTTGCTCCCTGATAGATTGTGCTTCCTAAACCAATTTTATATTGCAGGATAATTTCTGTTTCATCTGTTGGTTTTATATGAGCAGAAAAATCAGCTTTTAAGTTTTTAACTTTATTATCTGTTAAGTCCTGTTCACGATATCCAGTTCTGCTAACTTGTCCCACATTTGGTATAAAAGTAGTTACCTCGTCACCATAAATATTTAATCCGTCGTAATTTTGATTATTTGCATGACCTACAGAACCTCCGGTCATACTTCTTGTGTCGGCAGCAATCCATTCTGTTGCTTCCATATATGTAAAGTTAGCCTTTAGTGCAAAATATTTTGTGAATGCTTTTGCAGCTCTTATTCCAAAATCATTATAATCATTAGTTCCGGCAGCTTTTTGACTTGTTTGTCCATATTTGTAGTAAACACTAATTCCTTCATTCGTAAAAGGACTTTTACTGTTCATAAACAAAATACCATTAAAAGCATTTGCTCCGTAAAGTGCCGAAGAAGCACCCGGCAAAAGCTCCACATTAGCCACATCTATATCCGAAATTCCAATTAAATTTCCCAATACAAAGTTCAATGCCGGCGATGAATTATCCATTCCGTCCACCAATTGCATAAAACGCGTATTCGCCACAGATGCAAAACCACGAGTATTAATGGATTTAAACGAAATACTGCTGGTATTAAAGTTCACCTCTTTTAAATTCTCTAAACCATCATAAAAAGTTGGAGCAGTTGTATTCCTGATTTCCTGAATTCCCATTCTCTCAATTGTAACGGGCGATTCAATTACTCTTTCAGGAGTTCTCGACGCAGAAACAACGATTTCATCCAGTTTTGTTTCTTCATCTTTTAAAATGACATTCACTTTTTGACTTGCAGATGTAACATTGATCGTCTTAGATTCAAATCCTACCGCTGTTACTTTTAGCGTAAGCGGAAGTTTGACAGAAGTACTCAACTTAAATGTTCCGTCAAAGTCTGTTGAAGTAGCACTTCGATCTCCTACAACACTTACATTAGCACCGGGGATAGATTGTTTGTTACCATCAGTAACAGAACCAGTAATTGTATTCTGCGCAAAGGTTATTCCGCTAAAAAACAACATAATTAGTAAATATACTCTCATTTAGGTTTGTTTTTGGTTAGTTTATGTAGCCAAAATACAAATAATTTTGATATTAATAAAAAAATGTTAAAAAAAATAAATATAATATATAAATTTAGTTACAATTTTAACTATTCATCAATTACTTTTATTAAATTAAAATCAAATATCAAAGTCCCAAAACAGTAAATACTATGCATACATATTATTTTTAACCAAAAAAATAAGGATTTAATAAAAATACATATCTAAGAAAAAAATATGACAATAAGAAAAGCGAGACGTGGAATATCGCTTTTTTAACATTTAGCACTGATATATAAAAAGAAAATTGAAAAAATAAGGCACAAAAAAAAGCGAGATTTACATCTCGCTTTTTTCTTATAATAATATAAAAATGTTACTCTACAGTAACTGATTTTGCTAAGTTACGCGGTTGATCTACATTACAACCTCTCATTACTGCTATATGATAAGACAATAATTGTAAAGGTATTGTTGTGATTAACGGCGACAACGCATCTGAAGTTTCAGGAATCTCAATTACATAATCAGCTAACTCACGAACCTGAGTATCGCCTTTAGTAACCACAGCGATGATTTTACCGCTTCTTGATTTGATTTCCTGAATGTTACTTACAATTTTATCATAATGCCCTTGTTTAGGTGCAATAACGATAACGGGCATATGCTCATCTATCAAAGCAATTGGACCATGTTTCATTTCGGCAGCAGGATAACCTTCTGCATGAATATAAGAGATCTCTTTAAGTTTTAAAGCTCCTTCTAACGCCACCGGAAAATTATATCCACGACCTAAATACAAACAGTTTGGTGCATCTTTAAAAGTTGCAGCAATTTCTTTTGCTCTGTCGTTAGTTTCTAAAGCTTCCGCTACTTTTTCAGGAATTATTTCTAATTCTTGTAAATATCCATGAAAGTCAGTGTTTGACAAAGTTCCTTTTGCTTTACCTAATCGCAATGCGATCATGGTTAAAACGGTGATTTGAGTTGTAAATGCTTTTGTTGAAGCCACTCCAATTTCCGGACCTGCGTGTGTATAAGCACCAGCATGACTTTCTCTTGAAATAGAAGATCCAACCACATTACAAACACCAAAAACAAAGGCACCGTTTTCTTTCGCTAATTTAATAGCCGCCATTGTATCAGCCGTTTCTCCTGATTGAGAAATAGCGATAACAACGTCATCTTTATTTATAATTGGGTTTCTGTATCTAAACTCTGAAGCGTATTCAACTTCAACAGGAATACGGGTAAATTCTTCAAAAATATATTCTGCTACTAAACCTGCATGCCATGAAGTACCACAAGCTACTATTAAAATACGTTTTGCGTTTAAGAATTTTTCTAAATTATCCTCAACACCTGCCATTTGAACAATTCCTTCATTAGCATGAAGTCTTCCTCTGTAAGTATCTTTAATAACACTTGGCTGTTCGTAGATTTCTTTTAGCATGAAGTGATCGTAACCGCCTTTTTCAATTTGCTCCAAATTCATCTGAAGTTCCTGAATATAAGGATCTACTAAAGAGTCATCTTTAATTTTTCTGACTTTTAATGGTTTGTGCAATCTAATGTTTGCCATTTCACCATCTTCAAGATAAATTGCATTTGAAGTGTATTCAATAAAAGGCGAAGCATCTGAAGCAATAAAATATTCTCCTTCTCCAACACCAATTGCTAATGGGCTACCTAATCTTGCAGCAACAATTTCGTTAGGATTTTTTTTATCAAAAACTGCAATTGCATACGCTCCTACAACCTGATTTAAAGCAATCTGAACTGCTTTTCCTAATTTAATTCCTTCTTTTTTCTGAACTTCTTCAATAAGATTAATTAATACTTCAGTATCTGTATCTGATTTAAAAGTATACCCTCTTTTGATTAATTCCTCTTTAAGCGGTGCATAGTTTTCGATAATTCCGTTGTGAATAATCACTAATTCTCCGGAATTAGAAACATGCGGATGTGAGTTTACATCGTTTGGGACCCCGTGTGTTGCCCAACGTGTATGACCGATTCCTATAGTTCCGTTTGAAGTAAAGCCTTCTTTTGCCTTAGCTTCAAGATCCGAAACTTTACCTTTTGTTTTACAAAGTTTTATACCTGTTTCGACATCATATAACATGACTCCAGCACTATCATATCCTCTGTACTCAAGCCGCTTTAATCCTTTTATAATAATAGGATAAGCCTCTCTGTGACCTATATATCCAACAATTCCACACATATATTATTTATTAATTTGGTTTCGTGTAGTATACTTGCAGTTGTAGTCTTTTAGCATAATTTGCATCGGTTGAAGGAATATTCGACCCAAACAATATTGTACCTAACGGACTCATAACCGAAGCTCTTGGCACATCTGAAATCACGTCATTTTTAAGTTTTAATTTTCCTGAAGTTATTGTATTAATATCTCCTGTAACTACTAAACCTAATCTCACGTTTTTAACAGTTGCATTTTTTATGATATTACGAATATGACTCGTTAATCTAATTTTGTACGTTGTACCTCTTTTTGTAGTTGCATCTACATTAATTATCCCGCTATATACAACCTTAGTCATTTTAGTATCAGCAGTTATGCTTGAACTTCCATCTGCGGTATAATCTACAATTGGCAGATTATTATCTAAATCATATAAGTAAACTCTTTTTGGCTCATAAGCAGGTTTCATATTATCTGAATCGATAGAAAAAATTAAATTCGCTTCATTAACCAACCACTTTTCACTTCTTATTTGTTCTAGTTGAGCACCAAAACCACTTAATTCAATTACAGCAAGCGATCCTTGACCTCCTTTTAAATAAAGTCTTTCATCTCCTGCGGTTTTGTTAGCACTTTTAACTGCAGTGTCATAAGTAACGTTTTTATTCTCCTGAAGTAATCCAGCCTGGGCACCTGTTAAATTAATTACTATTGACTTATCTTCTGTAGCATCACCATCAGTTGTTGCCGCCGTTTTCGCTTTATACTTTATTGTTATTTTAGCATTACCCGCCTTTGCAAAATCTAATAATGCCATATTTGTAGGGCTGCCGCCTGATTTTTCCACTTTGAAATACAATCCTCTAAAATATTCCTGAAAAACAGTTGAAGATGAAAGTTTTGAAGCATCAGCTTTTAGAACTTTATCCAGGAAAAACGTTTTATTTAAATTCAGGCGCATTTCCGGAGCCACTCTTGTAGTAACATCTTTACCAGCATCATCTTTAGTGATATCTACAATTTCTGCAGCACTAAAAAAGAATTGTTCATTTTGTAATGGATTTACATCATCATTAAGTAAAACCCCTTTGCTTGCATCTGCATTAAAATTAATGTCATCAGAATCCGGTGAATCCTGATTTGTATAATACAATTGTGCAAATTGAGAACCTCCATCAATAAAAGAACTACGCATTTGAACTTTAGATTCGTAAACACTCAATTTAAGTTTACCATTAACATCCCCATATATAGAATCTAATGCATAAGTGCGGCTTCCGTCAGCATTTGTAGCAGTTACATGACTAAAATAAGGAACGCTAAGCACTACGCTTTCTATTGATGTTACTTCACCAACAGTTGGCGCATAAGAAGACAAAGAAACCTGACTTACAAAATTCGATGTTGTTGTTCCGAAAACCGGATTATCAAAAATACCTAAACCATTAAGTGTTAATCCGTTTGACTGCACTGGAGTTACTTCCTGATTATAAGCTAAAACGTCATATTTTTCAGATTCAAGTCCAAAATGATCGTCACCGATCAAACCATCACCAATCGCATTAAAATCTTTGTCGCAAGAATATAAAAGAACAACTGTTGCAACTAATAGAATTTTCTTAATAAAAGAAGTATTATACATGTTTAATAATAAAGTTAAAATTTAAAGACCCATCGTTTTATAGAAATTGGTATACGCTTCTGCGAATCCATCTTTCCCGGCGAAAGGTAAAAAAGGTTTTCCTGAAGATTCTATAAATTTTGTTAAACTTGGGGATACGTTTTCAGATGCAATAATTACTGCATCAGAGTGTAATATGCTAGCCTTTAGAACGTTTTCGTAATTTGGTGTTTCTAAATCAGAGATTGCTTCATGCGGAACTCCGTCAAATTTCACCTTATTTATCATTTCTAAATCTAAATTTTCATCAAAAGATTGCCCGTAAACAGAGGTTACAATTTTAGTTTCAGAAAATAAAGCTTCATTTTTATAGTAATGCTTCATGTAGATTGGCAGCATTGCAGCCAGCCAGCCATGAACGTGAATGATATCCGGAACCCAGTTTAGTTTTTTCACCGTCTCCACAACTCCTTTAGCAAAAAATATCGCTCTTTCGTCATTATCCGGATAAAGAACACCTTCTTCGTCAGCAAAAGTTGCTTTACGTTTAAAATATTCATCGTTATCAATAAAATAAACCTGAATTCTTTCTTTAGGAATTGAAGCTACCTTGATAATCAATGGCATATCTAAATCATTCACTACCAAATTCATTCCTGAAAGTCTAATAACTTCATGTAATTGGTGTCTTCTTTCGTTGATATTTCCATATCTTGGCATGAAAATTCTTATCTGACCTCCTTGATCGTTGATCATTTTGGGAACGTCATAAGACATTAAAGAAACCTCATTTTCAGCCAAATAAGGCACGACTTCAGATGATACATATAATATCCTCTTATCTTTCATAATAGTATTTTACTTAATTTTTGGTAATAAAAACGTTGCAAAATTACAAAAATTTATGCAGTTTATAACTAATATATTATGTTTGCACTAAATTTTAATAATACTGCCATGCATATTTTCTACAGTAAAGTAGCTTTGATAGCCTATTTGAAAACTATCAAAACGGCAAATTCAACTATAGGATTTGTACCAACAATGGGCGCTTTACACCAAGGTCATCTGGCGTTAATGCAAAGATCAATCAAGGAAAACGACGATACGGTAGTAAGTATTTTTGTCAATCCCACGCAATTTAACAATCCCGAAGATCTCGAAAAATATCCAAGAACACTTGACGAAGACGTAAAAAAAATGCGCAATTTAAGTGACAAAATCATTTTATATGCACCAACTGTAGATGATATTTACGAAGGACATACGGTTTCACAGCCCTTTGATTTTGATGGATTAGAAAATCAAATGGAAGGAAAATTCAGACCCGGACACTTTAATGGTGTTGGCACCATCGTAAAAAGGCTATTTGAAATTGTAACTCCTACAAATGCTTATTTTGGAGAAAAAGATTTCCAGCAATTGCAAATTGTTAAAAAAATGGTCGAAAAAGCCCACTTACCGGTTAATGTTGTAGGCTGTCCCATTTTTAGGGAAGACAATCAGCTGGCAATGAGTTCAAGAAATGAACGCTTAACCCCGGAAGAAAGAAAAGAAGCAGCTATAATATATAAGGTATTAACCGAGGCAAAAGAAATATTCCAAACCAAGACTCCTGAAGAAACGATCAAATTCGTAGAAAATTCCTTCAAAGACAACGAGAGATTTGACCTTGAATATTTCGTTATTGCTGATGAATCTACATTATCACCTATTGATCATAAAAGTAAAGACAAAAACTACCGTGCATTTATCGCAGTATTTGTTAATTCTATAAGGTTGATTGATACCATTTCATTAAATTAATTTACCTTTGCAACATGCAAATTCAAGTTATAAAATCTAAAATTCATCGTGTTAAAGTAACCGGAGCTGATTTAAATTATATTGGCAGTATTACTATTGATGAAACTTTACTGAAAGCCTCAAATATTATTGAAGGTGAAAAAGTATCTATTGTAAACATTAATAATGGAGAACGTTTTGAAACTTACGCCATTAAAGGAGAAAAAAATTCAGGTGAAATCACACTGAATGGTCCTGCAGCCAGAAAAGTTCAGAAAGATGATATTATCATCATCATATCCTATGCAACTCTGGAATTTGAAGAAGCTAAAACCTTCAAGCCGTGGATTATTTTTCCTAATGAAAATGATAATTCATTAACCTAAGTTTTCCTTTTACACTTTATCTTACTACCGTTTGTCAAAATTATATTTGAACAAACAGGCTTGCTTTTGCCGAATAAATATCGCGCAAAATCGCAAAGAAAATGTATGTAAACTTGGCGGCTTTGCGACTTCGCGCGATTTTTTTTTAGCCGTAATTATCTGGGAAAAACTTAACTTAATGACATTGAGATTTTAGTATTCGTGCTAAACTTCATTGCTTTTTTTAAATTCCTACATAAACAAAAAAGCAAATAAAGTATTATATTGCTACACTATTTCAATACTTTTTAATTCACTGAAATGCCCCAAATCATGAAAAAAGTTTACCTGCTGTTTATCTTAATCTCAGTTTCTGTATTTGCTCAGAAAAAATTCGACAACATTCAATCTGTCAAACTTGGAGAAGAACGAAGAATAACCATTGGACTTCCAGATTCTTACGAAGCAAATCCTGAAAAAAAATACCCTGTTTTATATTTATTAGATGGTGATTATTTATTTGATCCTTTTTCCGGAGCAGTAAGTTACGGTTCATATTGGGGAGATTTACCCGAAATGATTATCATTGGAATTCATCAAAATAAAAATGACGAACGCGAAGACGATACTACAATTGATCAAAACACCGGACTTCCTTTTGAAAAAGGAGCGAACTTTTTTGAATTTATTGGAGCAGAATTAATTCCGTACATCGAAAAAAAATATCGTACAACTCCATTTAGAATTATTGCAGGACATGACGTTACTGCAAGTTTTCTGAATTTTTATTTATACAAGGAACAGCCACTTTTTAACGCTTATATAGCTTTTAGCCCGGAACTTGCCAATAAAATGGAAGTTAGAATTCCTGAAAAATTTGCCAAAGTAACGGAGCCGTTATTTTACTACTTATCTGTAGCGGATGGAGATAACAAAAAAATCAAAGAACCTATAGAAAAATTAGACAGCAATATTAAAATTGCCAATAATCCGTTGGTGAATTACAAATACGATGTATTTAAAGGCACAACGCATTATACGGAAGTTTTACACGCAATTCCAAGCGCCTTATACCACATATTTGAAGTTTACAGACCTATAAATTCTGCTGAATACAACAGCAAAATTGCTATTCTTGAAACTGGTTACGCAGATTATCTGCAAAATAAATACGATATCATGTCTAAAGTTATGGGAGTTCAGATTCCGGTAAGGATTAGTGATTTCAAAATTATTGAAACGCTTATTTTGAAAAAGAATGCGTACGATGAATTAGGTAAAATGGCAGAAATTGGAAATGTAAATTATCCAAAAGCGATGTTGGGCGAATATGAATTAGGATTGATGTACGAGAAAATGGGAGATCCTAAAAGAGCTTCTAAAAAATATCAGAATGCTTCACAAATGGAACCTATTGGCGATTTGAATAAAGATTTAATGTACGAGAAAATCGACCAGATGAAAACACTTGAAAAAACCACTAAATAATGTCTAAAGTTAAAACTTCCTTTTTTTGTCAGAATTGCGGCACCCAATATGCCAAATGGCAAGGGCAATGCAATGCCTGCAAAGAATGGAATACTATTGCTGAAGAAATCATTCAGAAGCAGGAAAAAGTAGCCTGGAAAAGTGAACCTACTTCTAACGGCAAAGCGCCCCGCCCATTAAAAATCAATGAAATCGACTCGACTCAGGAAATCCGAATGGATACTACTGACGGTGAATTGAATCGTGTTTTAGGCGGTGGAATTGTTCCTGGTTCTCTGACACTTTTGGGTGGTGAACCCGGAATAGGAAAAAGTACACTTTTACTGCAGATATCATTAAAACTGCCTTATAAAACTTTATATGTTTCCGGCGAAGAAAGTCAGAAGCAAATAAAAATGCGTGCCGAAAGAATCACGCCAAACAGCGACAATTGTTATATTTTGACCGAAACTAAAACGCAAAATATTTTCAAACAAATTGAAGCCATTCAGCCTGAAATTGTCATTATAGATTCGATTCAGACTTTACACACGGATTATATTGAATCAACTGCCGGAAGTATTTCTCAAATTAGAGAAACCACCGCTGAATTAATCAAGTTTGCCAAAGAAACCAATATTCCGGTTATTTTAATTGGACATATCACAAAAGACGGAAACATCGCCGGACCAAAGATTCTGGAACACATGGTGGATACCGTTTTACAATTTGAAGGCGACCGAAATCACGTTTACCGAATTTTACGTTCGCTGAAAAACCGTTTTGGTTCTACTGCCGAATTAGGAATTTATGAAATGTTAGGAAGCGGATTAAGAGAAGTCAGTAATCCGTCAGAAATATTAATTTCACACAAAGACGAAGAATTATCAGGAACCGCAATCGCCTCAACACTTGAAGGAATGCGTCCGTTAATGATCGAAATACAATCACTTGTAAGTACCGCAGTTTACGGAACCCCGCAACGAAGCACTACGGGATATAATGCAAAACGTTTGAATATGATTTTGGCGGTTTTAGAAAAAAGAGCCGGATTTCGTTTAGGCGCAAAAGACGTTTTCCTGAACGTAACCGGAGGAATTTCTGTTGATGATCCTGCAATTGATTTGGCTGTTGTTGCTGCAATTTTATCTTCAAACGAGGATATTCCGGTAACAAAAGGCTGTTGTTTTGCCGGCGAAGTTGGACTTTCAGGAGAAATTCGACCTGTAAATCGTGTTGACCAGCGTATTCAGGAAGCCGAAAAATTAGGTTTCACCACTATATTTGTATCCAAGTACAACAAAATTGCCTTAAAAAACACCGGAATCAAAATTGAGCTTGTCGCCAAAATTGAAGATGTAGCCGGAATTCTTTTTGGGTAATGTTGTTATAATTTTACTTTATGAAATTTCCAAAACAAAAAATATACAAAGCACTTCTAATACTTGCAATAGTATTAGTAGTGCTTTTTTTAGGTTTCTACTTTTTTCGTGATTCGCTTTTAAAACAAGCAATTGCAAAAGTGACCAACAAGATGAATACCGAATATAACAGTACATTTTCTGTAAAATCGGCTACATTTGATGGTTTGTCCGGCATTAAATTAACCGATGTTATATTGGTTCCTAAAAATGCAGATACACTTTGCCACATTCAAAAAATAGAAACCAGCGTTAGTTTATCAAGTTTGTTAATTGGCGATGTTCAAATAGGGACCTTAAAAGTAAATAACGGCTATATTCAATTAGTCAAAAAAGGAAATGTTCGCAACTTTGATGCTTTCTTGAAAAAGGACAAAACCGATTCTGATAAAAACGAAAAACGCAAATATGCGACTTTTGCCTATCGAATTATCTCTAAATTACTAAATCTGGTTCCCACAGACATGAAACTGGAAAACCTGAATTTCAGAATTGATGACAATGGCAAAAAAACCTCTGTTGCGGTAAATAAACTGGTTTTAGACAATAAACAACTTGAAACTAGTCTTCATGTTCAAAGTAAAAATTTTGACCAGCGCTGGAACATAAAAGGTTTTGCCGATCCAAGAAATAAAAAAGCCGATATTCGTTTCTTTAATTTAGATACCGGCGCAATTCGCGTTCCATATCTTGATGAACGCTATCACTTAAAAGCAAGTTTTGATTCTATTCGTTTAAACGTGGCAAACATTGAAAAAGACGGAAGCGAATTGCATATTGACGGTTATACTTCAATCGCTAATTTAAAAATCAATCATCCTAAAATTGCCAGTAAAGATGTTGTTATTAAAAATGCCCGTTTTGATTATCGCTTTTTATTAGGAGATGATTTTATTTCGATCGACAGCACCTCAACAATGCAATTGAATAAGATAAAAGTAAAACCTTATATTTCATATAATACTGAAAAAGATACCATTTATACTTTAAAAGTTGATATCCCGAAAATGAAAGCGCAGGATTTTATTGTTTCGCTTCCTGATGGATTGTTTACGCACTTTCAGGGTATGGAAGCGACAGGGAATTTTGATTATAAACTAGATTTCAAATTCAATAAAAACAGACCAAATACTCTGGTTTTTGACAGTAAACTGAACAAAGAAGATTTAAAAATCATAAAATATGGCGAAGCCGATCTTAATAAATTAAATGGTCAATTTGTTTATCGCGCCATAATTCAGAACGTTTTACAGCGTCCGGTTTTAGTTGGAAATTCAAATCCAAATTACACGCCTTTAGACCAGATCTCACCCTATTTGCGAAAATCTGTGTTAACGACAGAAGATCCTTCTTTCTTTTCTCATCGCGGATTTATAAATGAAGCATTCAAACAATCGATTTTAAAGAATATCCGAACTAAAAAATTCTCTCGTGGCGCAAGTACGATTAGTATGCAATTGATTAAAAACGTTTTTCTGACCCGTGAAAAAACACTTTCACGTAAACTCGAAGAAATTCTCTTAGTTTATATCTTAGAAAATAATCGTGTTGTAAGCAAAGAAAGAATGCTGGAAGTTTATTTCAATATCATAGAATGGGGACCAAATGTATATGGAATTGGCGAAGCAAGTCATTTCTATTTCCAAAAAAGTCCGTCGGCATTAAATGTAGACGAATGTTTATACCTGGCAACTATTATTCCCAAACCAAGAAAATTCATGTATCAGTTTAATGATCAGGGAAATTTGAGAGACTTTGCAGTTCAAAATCAGAAGTTTTTAAAAAATTTAATGTTTCGTCGAGGTCTCTTAGTGCCTGAAGATACAATAGGGCAACTACCCGTTTATATTTCAGGAAATGCACGTTCGTTGATACGCATTAAAACTCCCGATTCAACAGCTGTTCCTGCGGATTCTTTGGCTATTGGTGACGAATTTGATTTATAGATTACCCCAAAAACGCTAAGTTTTTGTCATTTCGACGGAAGGAGAAATCACACTAGTAAATAGCCAAAGATTGTCTTACGTTGCGGAGCTTCTCGTGTGTCCTTCGACTCCGCTCAGGATGACAATATTGCTTATAAAACTTTGCGCCTTTGCGTCTTTGCGCGATTAAAAACCTACTTAAAATTCCTTAAAAATTCCTCTTTATAAGTAGGTGAAACTTCAATTTCGGCTCCGTCGTTTAAAGTTACGATTCCGCCCTTATTGTATGATTTCACGCAATTCATATTAATGATATGGGATTTGTGAACGCGGATAAAAGGCAAAGGCAAAATCTCCGAAAAGTGTTTTAAAAACCTGCAAACCATTTTCTTGTTTCCGCTATTCAAATACAGATCTGTGAAATTTCCATTTCCACGTAAGCGAACGATTTCTTCCATTTTTACGACTTCAAAACCTTCTAATGTTGGTAAAATAACCTGTTGCTTTTCCGGTTTTGCTTCATGGAAATTCTCAACGATAATTTTATTTCTGTTAAAAATTTCATGATTCATAATTTGATGCTGGACTTTATTTACCGCAACAATCAATTCTTCGATACTAATAGGTTTCAGTAAATAATAAGCAGCACTTTGGTTCAGGGCTTTTAGCGAATATTCAGAAAAAGCAGTTACAAATATGGTCTCGAACTGTAGATCTTTACACGCTTCGAGAACATCAAAAGCGTTCCCAAAAGGCATTTCAACATCCAGAAAAACCAATTGTGGCTTTAAATCATGCAACATTGGAACGGCTTCTTTTATATTCTGTGCTTCACCAATAACCTCGACTTGCGGGCAATATTTACTCAAATAGTTTTTAAGTACTTCGCGCGCAGCCAATTCATCTTCGACAATTACACTTTTTATCTTCTGGATTGTCATCATATTGTATCAATTAATGGAAAAACAATTTCGACAATTGTTCCTGATTCCGGCAATTTTTTCTCTTTAATTACAAATGAAATATCCTTTTTGTACAATTCATTCAGTAAACCAATTCTTTCTTTGGTATTATTGAGACCACGGGATTCATGCACTTTCTGATTGTTGGTTTTAAGTTCCTGGCTTTTGGTTAAACCAATTCCGTTGTCTTCAATAACTACAACAACTTTTGCATCGACAAGCTGAAATTTAAGCTGTAACAACCCTTTTTTATCGAGATAACGCAAACCATGCCAAATGGAATTCTCTAAATGCGGCTGAATAATCATATTGGGAACAAAAACACTTTCGGCATCAAGCTTTTCATCAACCGTAATTTCAAAATCAAATTTATCCTGAAAACGCAAATGTTCCAGATCAAGATATTTTTTTAATTGTTCGACTTCTTTATCTAATGAAATAAAATCTTTATTGGAGTTTTCCATCATATCACGCATCAGATTTGAATAAGAAGTTAGGTATTTATTGGCTTCTAATTCTTTATTTTCAGATATAAACTGATTGACACTATTTAAACTATTGAATATAAAATGCGGATTCATTTCTCGTCGTAACGATTGCAAAGCGATTTCTTTATTCTTGGTTTTTATGGCATACAACGCTTTTACGATAAATCCGAACAAAAGTAAAAGCAATAAAATGGATCCCAAAAGAAAATAATTGAACGTGTTTTTCTTGGTAATCAATTCGTCTTTTAATGTTTTCTCTTTTTCAAGCTGACGAATTTTTCCTTCGGTAACCTGAAAAGTTTTTGCGCTGATTAAGGTTGTATCGGATTGAATCAATTCATCAAAATTTTGAACGAATTGCTCATAAAGCGCCATACTTTCTTTTTCGTTCCCTTCGGACTTGTAATATTTCACTAAAGCAGATAAAGTATTTTTGGCTTCTGCCGAATTTCCTTTTTTTGACGCAAGATCATACGCTTCTTTCAGGGAAACCACTGCTTTTTTCGGTTCTTCCTTTTTAAAATAAAGTGACGCTATAGATTGCAATTGTTTGATTTGGGTATTAAAATCTTTCTTGGTTACGGCTTCTGCCAATAATTTTTCGTTGATTCCAATTGCTTTTTCAAACTGATTGTCTGATGCGTAAACATTTGCAATTTCATTTTTGATTTTAATAACCGCTTCGGGTTTGTCTTTTGCGTAAACGAGCGCGTTTTTATAACTTTCAATTGCAACACTTTTGTCTTTTTGCTGCAATGAATTCTCCGCTTTTTGAACATAAGCTTCTGCTACTTCGCCGCTTTTCTTTTCCTTTTTCAGCAATTCAATATTAGAGTTCACATAAGTTGCCTGCATTACAGGTTCTGCCTGATTTTTTAAACGATTTGCATCATTTAAATTGATTTTTTCTTCAGATGCATCTTTTGCCAATGAACCTGCGACTTCATAATTTTTAATTGCAGATCCAAAGTTTTTCTGATTTTCCTGCACTTTTGCAAGACTTCTGGTTACTCTGGTTTTATCATTTACACGTTTGAGTTTTGTATAACTTGTAAGCGCTTTTTTAAAATATTCTTCGGCTTTTGCATTATCTCCTTTGTTGAGAAATTCATTTGCTAATTGTTCGTAGTTTTCGGCAATTTTTCCTTCATCATTTTTATCTAAGGATTTCTCTAAATTAGTAACGGCTTTACTCATTTTTGTAGCTGGCATTGCCTTCTTTTTCGCTATAGAATCCTGTGCCGCAACTCCCAACGGAAACAGCAACATTAGCATTACAGAAAATACAGATCTTAATAATAAACGTCTCATATTTTTAATTTCTTTAAGCCTTAGAAATTCAGATTTTCAGCACCTGAAAACCTTCAAAAAAACAACAATGTAAAGTAAAGTATTTTATATTCCGTTTACAACTCGTTTCACCAAATGAAAGTTGCGTTTCACCCTTTCTGCAAAAAAGCAGGGTTTTTAGTTTTTAAGTTTGGTCTGTAATCAACAATTAAAAACCAGAAATCATGAAATCAAATCTATTTATCACAGCAGTTTTAGCCACTACAATTTCATTATTAAGCTGTAATTCTTCAAATGCAAATCCGAAGAAAAGTACTGAAATAGAAAATCCAATCGCAGCAGAAAACACAAAAATACAAGTCGCACTTTTATTGGATACATCCGGAAGTATGGACGGTTTGATCGATCAGGCGAAATCAAGGCTCTGGAACATTGTAAATACTTTAACGACTTTAAAATATGACGGTAAAACGCCGGATATCGAAATCGCTTTATATGAATATGGAAATGATGGTTTATCTGAAAAATCAAATTATATCAGACAAATCGCGCCTCTTTCAACCGATTTGGATTTGATTTCAGAGAAACTGTTTTCTTTAAGTACAAATGGCGGAAACGAATATTGCGGCGCCGTAATTCAGGATGCAACAAACCAGTTAAAATGGGCGAAGGACAACAACAATATGAAGTTGATTTACATTGCAGGAAACGAAGAATTTAATCAGGGAAAAATTAATTATAAAGAAGCTATTAGCAACGCACTTAAAAATGGCATTTATGTGAATACTATTTATTGCGGAGATAAAGCGCAAGGCATAAACGAATTATGGAAAAATGGCGCTGATTACGGAAAAGGGAAATATTTTAATATCGACTCCAACGAAGCTGTAAAATATATCGCAACGCCTTATGATGTTGAAATTACAAAGTGTAACGAAAAAATCAATAAAACCTATATTAGTTATGGCGCTAAAGGTTCGGCAAAAAAGATGAATCAGGAAACACAGGATAAAAATGCGCAAAAAGTTTCTGCTTCTAATTATGCAGAACGTGCGGTGAGCAAATCAAAAGCAGTTTATAAAAATGAAAGCTGGGATCTGGTCGATAAAGTAAAAGATGACAAAACTGCTATTTCGAAAATTAAAAAAGAAGAATTACCAGCAGAACTTCAAAACAAATCTGAAGCTGAAATAAATACAATTGTCGCTCAAAAAACAAAAGAAAGAGAAACGATCCAAAAAGAAATTGGTGAATTAGGCAAAAAACGTCAGCAATTTATTGATACGGAATCTAAAAAAACCAAGAAACAAGATGATTTAGGCAATGCGATAAATACATCGATAGTTGGTTTTGCAAAAGTTAAAGGTTATACGGTTGAGAAATAAATTATCATAAAGATGAAAAAGAAAATTGTCTTTTTGCTTTTGATCGGAATTTTTGGCGTGAGTTTTGCCTGCAGTAATAAAGAAGAGAAGCCAGAAATCATTAAAAATTCAAAACCGGTTTATTCCTATAAAGAGAAACTAAAAAGTGAGACAATTGAAATCAGGAGTTTTTTGGGGAAATCTCCTAAATACAATTCAAATATTGTCTTTCTTTTAGATATGAAGATTGAGTCTGGGAAAAACCGGTTTTTTATTTATGATTTAAAGCAAAACAAAATACTCAATAAAGGTCTGGTCGGACACGGAACAGGTTCTGAAACTGGTATTCCGGGCGAATTGAAATTCAGCAATCTCAAAGATTCTCATTGTACTTCACTAGGGAAATATGCAATAGGAACTTCATATCAAGGATCGTTTGGAAAAGCTTATAAATTGTACGGTTTAGATAAAACTAATAGTAATGCCTTTGATCGCAATGTTGTTTTACACCAGTATAGCAAAGTTCCGTTTGAAGAACAGGAAAACCCAATTTGCAACAGTTACGGTTGCCCGATGGTAAATGCAACATTTTTTAATGCAATTGAAAAGATTATTGACAACTCTAAAAAGAAAATCATTCTGGTTATTTACTATTAGAATTCGATTTAATTGCAGATATTCGTAATCTAAACCTTCCAAAAAAAAGAAAATCTAAAATACAAATCACATGATTAAAAAAATAACAATATCTGTCTTATTATTGGCTTGCGCGATTGCATTTGCGCAAAAGCCAGTCTTTACAACCGCAAAAGTAAAAAGCGCCACGGTTTATTTTAATGCCGCCGAAATTTCACAATTAGCAAGTGCCAATTTACCCGCAGGAACTAGTGAAATTGTCATAAAAAATGTCGCTGTTGATTTAAACGAAAGTTCGATACAAATAGGATCTCCTTCGACAGTTACGGTGCTTTCGGTTCAGTTTACCAATAACTATATTTCAGAATATGATACAGATACAAAATCTCCTGAATTAAAACGAGTGCGGGATAGTATTGTAATCGTACAAAAAGAAATTCAGAAAGTGAATAATACCATTAATTCTGAAAATAAAACAATTCAGCTTTTAGACAAAAACCAGCAAATCTATGGCGTTAATTCAGGTTTAAATGTAACCGAATTGATGAAAATGGTGGAGTATTATAAAACGAAGCAAATCGAGATTGCCAATAACATTAATACGCTTTCAGAAAAACAGCAAAAACTAAACGAGATCCTTTATAAACTACAAAGTAAACTGGAGATTAACGCTAACAAAGAGGAAAAAACTTCGTCAGGTAAATTAATTGTTCAGGTCATGAATGAAGTTGCGGGAATCGTTCCTTTAGACATTTCATACTTAACAAATAATGCTGCGTGGACTCCGTTTTATGATTTACGTGCCGAAAGTGTTACGGCACCAATTAATATGATGTACAAAGCACAAGTTGTTCAAAATACCGGAATCGACTGGAAAAAAGTAAAACTTACTTTGTCAAGTGGAATGCCAAATCAAAACAATCAGGCTCCAATACTAAGTTCATGGTTTTTAAGAGATAATAGTTACGCTCAAAATGGTTATGGATCGCAAAGAAGCAAAATGAACCAATTGCAAGGACGAGTTGCGGGAGTTGCTGTTGAGGAAAAAGAATTACAGGAAGTTGTTATAAGTGCAGCGCCTATTATGAAAAAATCATCTGTTTCAGATTTCACAACTGTTGAAGAAAATCAATTGAATGTTTCGTTTGATATTGATATTCCGTATGATATTTTATCTAACGGAAAAGTTCATAGTGTTTCTTTAAAAGAAATAAAATTACCAGCATCTTATAAATATTATGCTGCACCAAGAGTGGAAAACGAAGCTTTTCTTCTAGCCGAAATAGCAGATTACAGTAAATACAATTTATTAAGAGGTGAAGCGAATATTATTTTTGAAGGCATGTATGTAGGCAAAACTTTTATAGAACCAAATCAAACGAGTGATACTTTGAATTTAAGTATGGGACGCGACAAGAAAGTATCTATTAAACGTGAAAAAGTAGCCGATAAATCAGGAACTAAGTTTTTATCTTCAAAAAAAGAACAGACTTTCACTTATGATATCACAGTAAGAAATAACAAGAAGGAAAACATTGAACTTTTACTGAAGGATCAATATCCTTTGACTACTAATAAAGAAATCGAGGTTGAATTATTGCAAAGCGACAGTGCAAAAGTGAATACCGAAACAGGAATTTTAACCTGGCAATTGCAGATGAAACCTAATGAAGTCAAGAAATTCCGAATTAGTTACAGAGTGAGATATCCTAAAGATCAGGTTTTGAATTTATAATAAAATAAAATCCCGATAAAAACTTATTGTATCGGGATTTTATATTTTTCTAATGAAACTATGTTGAAGAAACCTGTTAGGTTTGTCGAATCACTTAATCAAAATTATTACGGTGCCGGATCAGGAATTATTGCCTGAACAGCAGCAATTTCGGTCAGAACTTCTTTTGATAAAAACACATCAATTGTATCAATGTTTTCTTTTAATTGCTCCATTGTTGTTGCACCAATAATCGCGCTGGTTAAAAATGGCTGTTGCAATACAAATCCCATTGCAAGTTCTGTCAAAGTCAAGCCGTGTTTTTGTGCAATTTCCTGATACAGTTTTGTAGCTTGTGTACATTGCTCGCTGTTGTAACGTGTATATTGAGGAAAAAGATTGATTCTCGCATTTGGATGTGCTTCTCCCGATAAAAATTTACCAGTTAAAACTCCAAACGCTAATGGAGAATACGCCAATAAACCAACATTTTCATATTTTGAAACTTCGGCAGAACCTACTTCAAAAAGGCGATTTAATAAATTATACGGATTTTGAATGGTTTTAATTCTTGGAAGATTCTGGTACTTGCTTTCTTCAAGAAGACGCATCATTCCCCAGGCATTTTCATTAGAAACTCCAATGTGTTTTATTTTTCCCTGTTTGATTAAGCCATCAAAAGTTTCAAGGATTTCTCTAAAATTATCTTCCCAGGCATCATCATGACCTCCAAAACCACGTTGCCCGAAATAATTAGTATCTCTTGCCGGCCAGTGCATCTGGTACAAATCGATATAATCTGTTTGAAGGCGTTTTAAGCTATTTTCTAAAGCATATGTAATACTTGCCGGAGAAAAATCTACTTTCTCACGCATGTAAGTGAAATTTGGATTTGGACCTGCAATTTTAGAAGCAAGAACTACTTTCTCACGATTTCCGGTTTTCTTAAACCATGTTCCTATAATTTTTTCTGTACTTCCGTACCTTGCTTCGTTTGCCGGAACTGAATACATCTCGGCAGTATCAAAAAAATTAATGCCTCTTTCAAGCGCATAATCCATTTGTTGATGTCCGTCGGCTTCAGTGTTTTGCTGTCCGAAAGTCATTGTTCCGAGGTTGATTTTACTAACCTTTATGTCGGTATTGGGTAAAGTAGTGTATTTCATTTTTCTTTGAGGTTCTAAGTTGCTGAGTGAATAAGATTCTAAGTTATCAGCTTTCAATTATACAACTCAAAGATACGACGGGATTTTTCAAACGAAAATACGACAAAAGTTAAAAAAAGGATAAGGTTTTTTTAAAGGGGCTAAGTTTTAAAGTTCTGAGTTGCTAAGTTTTTTTTTGGACTGTTTAATGATAATTTAATTTTCCTGTCATGTTTAGCCATTATTCTTTATCCCAATCTTGCATTTCTTTCGATAAATCTTCTTTTGAAATTATTCGATTGTATTTCTCATCATTCAAACCTTCTTCAACTTTATTATTATATTCAGATAAAGTCAAAGGATTTCCCTGCGCATCATATGAAACCACCTCATTTAAGTAATTATCAAAAACAGAAGAAACAATTCGCAATACTCTTTCATCAGCTAAATCTAATTGATGGCGTATTTTATCTTTTAATTCTGGAAGTCCCATAATTATAATTTTAGAAATTCAAAGTTGCGAAATAATAAGAATGGAAATTCCAATTTTTAAATTCCAAATTCCAACCAGGATATCAATAAATTTCGTTGCATCTTTTGTAATAAAAACAAAAAAGGCTCAAAGTAAAAACTCTGAGCCTTAAATCTTAGAAACTTAGTCCCTTAGAGACTTAGCATCTTAATTAATACTATTAAGCATTTCAGCGATTTCATCTAATCTTGGTGTTAGGATGATTTCGATTCTACGGTTTTTCGCCTTTCCTTCCGGAGTTGCATTGCTTGCAAGTGGAGAAAATTCACTGCGTCCGGCTGCTGTTAATTTTTGTTTGTTGATTTTAGCGTTTTCGCTTAAAATATTTACAATTGCTGTAGCTCTTTTTGTAGATAAATCCCAGTTGTTTGCAATTGGACCTGAACCTGCATAAGGATCATCATCTGTGTGACCTTCGATAAGAACCGAAAGATCCGGATTATCACCTAATACTTTTCCTAATTCTACAACTGCTTTTCTACCTTCTACTCCTACTGCCCAACTTCCCGAGTTGAAAAGTAATTTGTTTTCCATAGAAACGTAAACTTTTCCATTTTTCTGTTCAACCGTTAATCCCTTACCTTCAAAACCGTTTAAGGCTTTTGATAAAGTTTCTTTCAGTTTGCGCATTGCCTCTTCTTTAGCGGCAATCATTGCTTCAAGTTCGTTTAAACGGCTTGCCGTTTTATCCAGACGTGCTTGTTCATCAGCTAATTTTTTAGATTTTGCTTCTAATTGCGCTAACAATTCACGGTTTTTAGCCATGTTGCTTTCTAATGCATCGTTGCTATTTTTCTCTAATGCATTATAAGAATCCTGTAGCACTTTATACTTTTTTTGCTGAGCCGCTAAATCTGCTTTTTGTTTTTCAAGATCAGATTTTGTTGCGCTTAAATCTTTTGTTAATGCATCGCGATCTAATTCAAGCTGATTTTTTGATTTTTGTAAATCGGTATTTTGATCAGCAATTGAACGGTTTTCTTTTTTTAGATCTGAATATTTAGTTTCAAGATCGTTGTAAATTTTCTTGGATACACATGATGTCATAGACATTGCTACAACCAGTAATCCGATGGAGGCCTTTTTAATCATTTTCTTTTCGTTTTTATTTGGGGCGCATTAATAATCCAACAATGTCAAAATTCAATATCAATGACAATATTAATTTTTGAAATTTAAACTCGCTATCCTCTCAACAACAACAATACCAAAATTATTCAATTTCGACTAAAACCGGACAGTGATCTGAATGTACGGCATCCGGAAGAATCACGGCACGTTTTAATCTGTGCTGCAGTGAATCGCTGACTAAATTGTAATCTATACGCCATCCTTTATTGTTTCCTCTGGCTCCGGCGCGGTAACTCCACCATGAATAATGATGCGCATCTTTGTTGAAATGGCGGAAACTGTCGATAAAACCGGATTTCATGAATCCGTCCAGCCAGGCACGCTCTGAAGGTAAAAATCCCGAAACCGTTTTGTTACGAACCGGATCATGAATATCGATCGCTTCATGGCAAATGTTGTAGTCGCCGCAAATAATCAAATTCGGAATTGTTAGTTTTAGCTCGTTAATGTAGGTTTGAAAGTCATCCATAAACATAAATTTATGGTCTAATCTCTCAATATTTGTTCCTGACGGAAGATATAAACTCATTACAGAACAGTCGTCAAAATCAGCACGAAGGTTACGTCCTTCAAAATCCATGTGCTGAATTCCGGTTCCGTGAACTACATTATTGGGTTTTATTTTGGATAAAATTGCCACTCCGCTGTAGCCTTTTTTGGTCGCAGAATAATAATATTGATACGGATAACCCGCGGCAGTAATAGCGTCAACCGGAATTTGTTCCTCAGTCGCTTTTATTTCCTGAAGGCAAATAACATCAGGATTCGCCTGTTGTAACCATTCGATAAAGCCTTTAGTTATTGCGGCACGTATTCCGTTTACATTATAAGAAATAATTTTCATCAGTGTTTTTTTAAGGATTCCAAATGTAATAAAAAAGTGGAAAGTTTGTGTTTGAATCAACGAAAAGTAGAGTTTTTTGTTATCTTTGTTCGCTGCTCTAATAAATTAAAAATAGTACATGGGTTTAGTTACCGCGAAAGAAGTTGCAAAGGCAATAAATGTTGATAAGTACGGAGTTCTTGGTACTTTTTCAGGCTGGATTCTTATGAAGGTCCTTAAGATCTCTACCCTTAATAAAATTTACGATCATAATAAACATTTAGAAGATGTTGCGTTTTTAAACGGAGTATTAGATGAATTACAAATTAAGTTTGAAATTCCTGAAGAAGATTTAAAACGTTTGCCTAAAGAAGGCGCTTATATTACCATTTCAAATCATCCGCTTGGAGGAATTGATGGGATTTTGCTTTTGAAATTAATGCTTGAAAGAGAACCTAATTTCAAGATTATAGCTAACTTTTTATTACACCGAATTGTTCCGCTTAAAAAATACATCATGCCGGTTAATCCTTTTGAGAATCATAGGGATGCTAAATCCAGTGTGGTAGGAATCAAGGAAACGTTACGCCATTTAAGCGATGGAAAGCCGTTGGGAATTTTCCCTGCAGGAGAAGTCTCTACTTACAGAGATGGAAAACTGGTTGTTGACAAACCTTGGGAAGAAGGTGCTTTGAAACTGATCAGAAAAGCCAAAGTTCCGGTTGTGCCGATTTATTTTCACGCTAAAAACAGCCGATTATTTTATTGGCTTTCTAAAATCGATGATACTTTAAGAACTGCAAAATTACCATCTGAATTGTTAACTCAAAAAGATCGTGTAATTAAAGTTCGTATTGGGAAACCAATTTCTGTAAACGAGCAAAACGAATTTGAATCGTTTGAAGATTACTCAGAATTTTTAAGAAAGAAAACTTATATGCTGGCAAATCCTTTTGAAAAGGACAGCAAATTATTAGATACTGCAAGTTTAAAAATACCAAAATCTCCTAAAAAAATTGTAACTCCTGCAAGCGAGCCAAAAATGATTGACGAGGTTAATGCTTTAAGAAACAGCGATTGTCGTTTACTGCAAAGTAAAAATTATGAAGTATTTTTTGCAACAGCAAAATCTATCCCAAATATTCTGCATGAAATTGGTCGTTTACGTGAAATTACTTTTCGTGAAGTAGGCGAAGGAACAAATGAATCTATTGACTTAGATAAATTTGATCAATATTATCACCATATGTTTTTATGGGATGATGAAACTAAAAAAATTGCCGGCGCTTATCGTATGGGATTGGGTTCTGAAATTTACCCAAAATACGGAATTGAAGGTTTTTATTTGAATGACTTATTTAGATTTGAGCCTGAATTGCATGATATGATGCATAAATCAATAGAAATGGGCCGCGCTTTTATCATTAAGGAATATCAGCAAAAACCAATGCCTTTGTTTTTATTATGGAAAGGTATTATTCATACCACTTTGCGTTATCCTGAACATAAATATTTATTAGGTGGTGTAAGCATTAGCAATCAATTCTCTGATTTCTCGAAATCATTGATGATTGAGTTCATGAAATCTAATTATTACGATCCGTATATTGCTCAATATATTCATCCGAAGAAAGCATATAAAGTTAAACTGAAAGATGCCGATAAAGATTTTATCTTCGACGAAGCTGAATCTGACTTGAATAAATTTGATAAAATCATTGACGAATTAGAACCGGGAAATTTACGTTTACCTGTTTTAATTAAAAAATACATCAAGCAAAACGCACGTGTTGTAGCTTTTAACGTCGATCCTTTGTTCAACAATGCCATAGATGGTTTAATGTACATTAGAATCGCAGATATTCCTGAAAGCACTATGAAACCTGTAATTGAAGAGTTTCAAATAGAATTAGAGCGTAAATTAGCTGAGAAAGAAGATTAAATTCAAAACCAATATTAAAAAGAAAAATCCCGTTTGCTGAGGCAAATGGGATTTCTCTTTTTATATAATAATTACTCTTTTCCAATTTCATCCATTTCATCAAATATATTTTTAGGATCATTTCCGTAATCATTTCTACTTTGATCTCCTTCTTTACAAAACAAAATCAGCAACCAAATTACTCCTATCAAAGGAATTAATACTATAAAAGAAAACCATCCACTTTTATTTATATCATGTAATCTTCGAACTGAAACAGCCAAACCCGGCAAAAAAATAGCCAAACCATATACCAGTCCTAATATTCCAGTTTTAGCAACTCCAAAAGTTAAGCCTGAAACCTGGTCAATTATCATTAAAACAATCGAGATAATTAAACCCGCGAGATTATAAAACCAAAATTCTTCTCTTCTTGCTCTTCCGTTGAAATTCGCATAGTTTTCAAAAACTACTTTTTTGTACCATTCAATCATAATTATTTATTTACAAAATTATTCCCTACTCTTTTGGATTTCGGTTACTCCTTTTGATACTTATATAAAAACATAAGATTAAGGAATCTAAATTCGCGCGGGGATTGTAAAAGTTTTATTTGTAATAGAAAAAGGTATTATAAAGCGGAATGAACTATAAAATTGAAGGAATAAATTCTCCATAAAAAAATCCCATTCGAAAATGGGATTTTGTATGTTTTAAAACCAGATAGACTGATGTAATATATCATCAAAAGAACTGTTTCTAATAAAAAGAACCAATCTTATTAAATGATAAAAGGCTAAAAAGTAAGCCAAACTATATGCCAGTTTTCGATTGTATAAAAGCCCGGTAAAGTATTCTTTTTTGGTAATAATTTCTGTCGTTAATACAATAATCGTTAACCAGCAAAATACAATAACAAAAGGACCTAAAATATGATAACTGACAGACTTGTACAAATCACCCTGATAGAAATAAACCAATGATTTCGTAATCCCACAACCGGGACAGGGAAAACCCGTAACCATTTTGAAAGGGCAAAACGACTGATCTGATTCCAGATGATCATTGTGATTGTCAAGCATTAAAAAAAACGGAATTATCAGTGTAATTGCTGCACCGATAATTCCGTAAATTTTACGTTTTATTCTGTTATTATTTGTATAATCTATTGATGTCACCTTGTACAATCATTGCTGCTGCGATAGGAAAAAAGAATCCTAACAGAATTAATAAAGTGGATTGGTCTTTTTGAAGTTCACCGGTTTTTTCATAAACTTTTGGCAACGCTTCTTTTCCAGCCAGGTAATAAAAATAAATATTTACAGGCATACAGCATCCGGCAAAAATGGCGATAGGCTGAGAAATAACTTCTCTTTCTGCTACGGCATTAAAAACCTCAGATACTTTAATATTCCAGTAAATCAAATATAATCCACAAGTTAAAAAACCAAAAACCAAAACCATTATAGGATCTACCTTAAATACCGGAATTGGCTCGCTAACCTTGTTAGATGTTTCGTGTAAATTATTCTCCATTTTTTATAATTAATTATTACAAGTCAACTTTTCCGATTTCGTTGATTTCTTTAAATTCATTTTTAGGATCAGGACCGTATTCATTTACTCCTTTATCACCTTCTGTACAAGCTAAAATTAAATTGTAGATTGGAATAAGCAGAAACCATCCGCTTTTACCTACATCATGCATTCTTCTAACACCAACTGCAATAGAAGGAACTAAAACGGCAAGACTGTAAACATTTGCAGCCAAACCTAAAGTTGGCGAAATTAGTCCAAGAACAAAACCTAAAGCAAAACTGATAATAACGTTAGCCAGGAAAAACATCCAATATTCTTTTCTTCTAGCTCTTCCATCAAAATTTGCGTAGTTTTCAAAAACTACTTTTTTGTACCATTCAATCATAATTATAAAATTAGTTAGTTAAATGCCTACTCTTTTAGGATTTTCGGCTACTCCTTATTATCTAAAATTTTGTTAAAATCTGAAACAATATTAAAAAAAAATACTTATAAAAACTAATTCTAAATAACTTTATTCTACAGAAAAGACTTGTTATTAAAATCTAAACAAAAAGCTAAGAATTTTATTAGAAAATGGATTTGATTTTATTGACTATAACTTGTGCTAAACGTTCGTGACTTTCAAATGTCCAACCTGCTATATGAGGTGTTAGAAGAACATTTTTAGCTTCGAGCAAATATTGAAAAGCTGCAGGAGTGTTTTTATCCTGAAAAAGTGTTTCAAAAGATAACTTCTCATATTCCAAAACGTCCAGACCTGCTCCCAGAATCTTTTTAGCCTTCATTGCTTCAACTAAATCTGCTGTAACAATATTTTTACCGCGAGATGTATTAATAATCCAAAATGGCTTTGCAAATGCGTTTATAAAATCTGAATTTACCATTTTGTCCGTTTCCGAAGTCCACGGAAGATGCAGACTTAAAACATCCGCTTTTTGTTGTAATTCCTGCAACGAAACCTGTTTTGCATTTTCATCTCCTATATTTTCTACAATATCATGAAATAAAACCTCTACATCAAAACCGCGAAGTTTTTTGGCGAAAGCTTTCCCCATGTTTCCGTAACCAATAATTCCAACCGTTTTCCCGTCAAGCTCATGACCGCGATTGCTTTCACGATTCCATTGTCCGGCTTTTATTTCGGCATCAGCCTGATTTAAATTATTGAATAATGACAAAATTACTCCCAATGAATGTTCTGCAACAGCGTTGCGATTACCTTCGGGAGCAGCGATTAAATGAATTCCTTTTGCTTCGGCATAATCACAATCGATACTTTCTAAACCCGCGCCAACTCTGGCAATAAACTGTAAATTGGTCGCTTTATCTAAAAAAGTTTTATCAATTTTAAAACGGCTTCTGATTACGATTCCGTTATAATCCTGAATTTTAGCTTCAATTTCTTCTTTAGAAGATTTAAAATCGGTGTGGTTTTCAAAACCTGCGTCTTCTAGTTGTTGCCAAAGAATAGGATGATTGCTGTCGATATGTAGAATTTTTACGCTCATAAATTAAACTTTAATTAAGAAAACAAAGTAACAAAAAAATTGCCGTTTATTATTTTGACAAAATTAATTCAACAAGAAATGCGTAAATTAGCATAAAAAGGAATATGAAAACAATTGGCTTAATTGGAGGAATGTCTTGGGAAAGTTCTTCATTATATTATCAGATAATAAACCGAACTATTCAGGAAAAATTAGGTGGTGTCCATTCCGGCAAATCGTTGTTATATTCTGTAGATTTTAATGAGATAGCATTATTGCAAAAAGAAGGAAACTGGGAAAAATTGGGATATTTAATGATTGAAGCTGCACAAAAACTCGAAAAAGGTGGTGCTGATTTTATTATTTTATGTACCAATACCATGCATAAAGTATCTGACGAAATAGAAAAAAATGTGTCAATTCCGTTAATTCATATTGTTGATGCAGTTGCCGAAAAGATTGTGGAGAAAAGTATAAAAAAAATAGGTTTATTAGGTACGTCGTTTACTATGGAACAAGATTTTTTTAAAGTTCGTTTGCTTGATAAATACAAAATCGAAACTATAATCCCAAACGAGAAACAAAGAGCCAATATACACCGAATTATATATGAAGAATTAGTAAAAGGAATTATAAATGTTGATTCAAGAAATATCTTTTTAGAAATAATTACTGATTTAATTCATAAAGGAGCCGAAGGAATAATATTGGGCTGCACAGAGATTGAATTATTAATTACTAATGAACATACGAATGCTGAATTGTTTAACACTACTGAAATCCATGCAAAAAAAGCTGTTGAATTTTCATTAGAATAAAACATTAAAAACACAAAATGAAATTATCCAAAACTTTTAAATCTTTTTTTGAAAACGAAAAATCCGGAGGATTACTCTTGCTTTTTGTTACAATTATATCCTTATATCTTGCCAATTCGTCTTTTCAAATAGAATATATCTCATTATGGGAAAAAGATTTTTTTGGTCATTCGATCACGCATTGGATCAATGACGGTTTAATGACTATTTTCTTTTTACTGATTGGGTTAGAACTGGAACGTGAAATTTATCATGGTGAACTTTCGAGTTTCAAAAATGCCTCTTTGCCTATTATGGCGGCTTTTGGCGGAATGTTGGTTCCTGCAGCTACTTTTCTGGCGTTGAATTTTGGAACCGCAACACAAAACGGAGCAGGAATCCCAATGGCGACTGATATTGCTTTTGCAATTGGAATTTTATCTCTTTTAGGAAAAAAAGTTCCCGCATCATTAAAAGTATTTTTGACGGCATTAGCGGTTATTGACGATTTAGGCGCTATTATAGTAATTGCGATTTTTTATACTACTTCAATTGCTTTTGTAAATCTTGCCATAGCTTTAGGAATCTGGGCTTTCTTGTTCCTTTTAAACCGAATGAAAATTCATAACCTGATTCCTTATTTAATTGGAGTAGTTGCAATGTGGTATTTTATGCTGAATTCCGGTGTTCATGCTACAATTACCGGCGTTATATTGGCATTTGTGATTCCGTTTGGTGATGGCGGAGAAAAATCAAGTTCATATCGATTACAGCACTTTTTACACAAACCAGTCGCTTTTGTAATTCTGCCTTTATTTGCCATTGCAAACACTTGTATTGCCATACAATCTGACTGGCATCAAGGTTTAAATCATCCCAATACTCTTGGAATTATTTTGGGTTTAGTAATTGGAAAACCTTTAGGAATTATACTTTTTTCTTCAATTGGAGTAAGTGCAGGTTTATGCGCTTTACCAAAAAGTTTAAAATGGGCGCACATTCTGGGCGCAGGAATGTTAGGCGGAATTGGTTTTACCATGTCCATTTTTATCACGCTTTTAGCGTTTAAAGATCCTGAAGTTATTGTTTTTTCGAAAATTGCAATTCTTGTTGCTTCGGTGCTTTCCGGAATAATTGGTTTTGTTTATCTGAAATATATTTTGGCAAAGAAAAAAGCCGTTTAATTTTTTTGGCGTGATTTGACATTTAACAATATTGACAAACCAGAATCATAACAACATACAACTGTTTAACTATGAAATCAATACCTAATTTTCTCTTTATTCTTTTCTTAATCCTGTCTTTTTCAGCTTGCGCTAATAAAGAAAAACCTGTAGAAGAAAAAGAATCATCTGAAACCGATATCGCACTTCAAACCAATCAAAAAGAAGAATCTATGGAAGGTTTTTATGAAACACAACCAGACGAAAACAATACCGGAGAATGTAAAATTTCGGTGGAAATTAAAAAAGAGAAAAACGGTTACTCTTATTTTCTAAAAACAAACCTTAGAAAACTAAAAGGCAATGCGCGTTTTACAACTAATGAATCTGGTGAAAAATATATAGTTTTAGAAGGTATAAAATGGGATGAATTTGAAGGAGATATTAGTCACGAAGAAGAATCTGATTCTATTACAGATTCAGAAACTAAAGAACTTGAAATCCCAACAGGAATTAATGCAGGTTATGTAAAAGATACGCTGACAATTCAGAATTACGGCAATGCAATGAATTCCTATACTAAGATTTCAGAATGCGGGAGGAAGTATATACAGTTGATTAAGAAGTAAAAATCACGATAGATATTGGGATAATTCCAATATTTTAAAATTCCAAATTCCAATTTTGCTTTAAATGAAAAGAATTAATCAAATACTTTTTTCTTCGATATCAATTATAATTTTGCTTGTTGGGATAAATTATTGCTCAAGAACACGTTACTAAATTCTAAAAACAAAATTCCAAACTCCACTTATCAAAGTTGGAATTTGGAATTTTTATATTAGAATTTTAATTTATCCCTTAATCTGCTTCAAAGAAGTTTTGATTCCTTTTATCAATGATGAACTGAAACCATTATGTTCCATTTCGTTCAAACCAACGATTGTACAACCCTGAGGCGTTGTTACGCGATCGATTAATTGTTCCGGATGTACTTTTTCCTCCAGTAACATTTTTGCAGCTCCTTTTACGGTTTGTGCAGCAATCGCTAATGCAGTTTGAGAATCAAATCCTATTTCAATTCCGGCTTGCATTGAAGCGCGAATATATCTTAAAGCATAAGCTGTTCCGCATGCGCCAAGAACTGTTGCTGCGTCCATTAGTTTTTCATCGATAACCGGAGCAGTTCCTAAATCCTGAAATAAGTCAACAATTGGCAACGCTTTTTCTCTGTCCTTCTCAGGGAAAGAGATACAAGTTGCTGATTCTCCAAATTGTGCAGCGATATTGGGCATAATTCGGATTACCGGAAAAGCATTATTTGTTTTTTCCTGAAGCACTTCCAAAGACAAACCACTAACTGCCGAAGCAATTGTTTTTCCCTGAATTACCGGTAAAATCTCTGCAAAAACAGTATCAACCTGATATGGTTTTATAGTTAAAATCACCACATCGGCCTCTTGAATAGTATGTTTATTATCAGATGAAACCGTGATTCCATATTCTGATAAATATTCAATACTAGCTATATTTCTTCTTGTAACAGTAACCTGATTGTTTTTTGAGAATTTTGCAATCCCCAAGGCTATAGAAACCCCAAGATTTCCTCCTCCTATAATGTGTACTTTCATTGCTTGTTTTTTGGCTGGTTAATAGCATGTTTTTCAGCCACAAATTACACAGATTTTAGAGATCTTAAATCACTGCATTCTATTAATTTGTTGCAAAAACTTAAAACCCAAGAATCAATTTGGCTACTCCAAAATAAAGCATAATTCCAAATACGTCATTGGTTGTAGTGATAAAGGGACCCGTTGCAATTGCAGGGTCAATTTTGTTTTTATGTAAAAAAAGCGGTACTAAAGTTCCTAAAGTTGCAGCAAATAAAATCACTACAATCATAGAGATTGAAATCGCGATTCCCACTAAATACTGTTGGTACATTACGGAGTGATACGCCAGCAAAAGCAATGAAATTATAGTTCCCGAAATCATGGAAACACTAATTTCCTTACTGAAATAACCACGGCTAAATTCTTTTAAGGTTCCGTTAGCCAGACCCTGCACCACAATTGCCGATGCCTGAACACCAATATTTCCCGCGGTTGCAGAAAGTAATGGCACGAAAATAATCAAAGTTGAATATTTTTGAAAAGTAGCTTCGTTTCCTTTTAAAACAAAAGATGCGACAATCTCAATCACCATTCCTATTAACAGCCATGGCAAACGTGCTTTTGTTAATTCCAGAACACTATCGTTTGACTCAACATCTTGTGTAATACCTGCTGCTAACTGGTAATCTTTATCAGCTTCGTCCTTGATTACGTCAAGGATATCATCAATAGTAATTCTACCAACTAATCGTCCCAGTTCATCAACAACCGGAATTGCCTCTAAATCGTATTTTTGCATAATACGTGCTACCTCAACATCTTCGGTATCTACGTTTACGAAATTTAATTTTCTGATATAAATATCTCCAATTTGTGTTTTGGTCGAAGTCGTCAATAAATCTTTTAGGGATAATCTGCCTTTAAGTCGGTTTTCATCATCAACTACATAAATAGAATGTACTCTGGAAACATTTTCTGCCTGAATACGCATTTCTTTTACGCAAGTAAGTACATTCCAATTTTCATTGACTTTTACTAACTCTTTTCCCATTAAACCCCCGGCAGAATTTTCGTCGTAACGCAATAAGTCCACAATGTCCTTTGCATGTTCAACGTCAATCATTTCCGAGATAACTTCGGCTTTTATTTCCTGAGATAACTCGGCAATAATATCCGCAGCATCATTTGTTTCAAGCTCATCAAGCTCTTCTGCAATTTCTTTAGGCGAAAGTCGGCTTAAGATATTTTCACGCAAATCATCTTCTAATTCAAGAAGAATCTCTGCTGTTTTATCACTATCTAATACCTTAAAAATATAAGTTGCTTCGTCAAAATCCAGTTCGTCAAGGATTTCGGCAATATCTGCGTGGTGCAGATCGTTAAGTAAAACTTCAAGTTCTTTGTCGTTTTTATTAACAATATGCTCCTCTAACTGTTGGATTAAATCTTTACTAACTTTGAACTCCATCGGCTTCTATTTTTTGAGTCAAAACAATAAATTCCTCGACACTTAATTGCTCAGGACGCTTATCAAAGATAATGTCTAATCGCAATTCATCTGATAAATTTAATGTTTTCAAACTGTTACGTAATGTTTTTCGTCTTTGCTGAAAAGCCGTTTTTACCACTGTAAAAAACAACCTTTCACCACACGGAAGGCTATAATCCTCCTTTCGGGTCATTTTCATCACACCCGACTTGACCTTGGGCGGAGGAATAAAAACATTTTCGTCTACAGTAAATAAATACTCAGTAACATAGAAAGCCTGTGCTAATACGGATAAGATTCCGTAAGCTTTTGAGCCTTTTTTCTCGCATATTCGTTCAGCGACTTCTTTTTGAAACATCCCCGAAAATTCCGGAATCTGATGTTTGTATTCTAAAGTTCTAAAAACGATTTGCGTAGAAATATTATATGGAAAATTTCCAATTATAGCAAATTGTTTATCCTTGTAAACCTCGCTAATATTGTATTTCAGGAAATCCTGAGAGATAATTTTATCTTTTAATTTTGGATAATTTTCACCCAAATACACCACAGATTCTGTGTCAATCTCGATCACATGTGTATTAATTGGTTTGTCAAGCAAATACTTAGTCAACACACCCATCCCCGGTCCTATTTCTAAAACCTCATCGTATCCTTTTAAGCTCAAAGTATCTGCAATTGCTTTAGCTATACTTTCGTCTTTCAGGAAGTGTTGTCCTAAATGTTTTTTGGCTTTTACTTTTTCCATTTTCTTTTTTGTTCGCCTTAAAGGCACTAAGGTTTTCTTGCCACGAAGGCACTAGGGCGCAAAGTTTTATTTATTATTTATTTCTCGAAGCTGTTGAACATCAAATAAATCCTTTGTTCTATTTGCTTTAATTTTACTTGTAATCAGATCTTCTAAAGACAAAACATTCCATCTTAAAAAAGTTTTATCCTTTACAGTAATTTCCTCACTATCGTTATAAGCCTCTTCAAAACTTTTATTCACTGAAAATTTAGTTATCAACTCTAAATCTAAATCAACAGGAGAAAATTTTATTGATATATTTTGTTCTTGTTTTTTTACATTTTCAGGAAAATCTTCTATTTCATATCCCATATCATTAAAAACAGCAACCAATTTTTTAAAATTTTCATCTGTTGTTTCTATCCAAAAATCAACATCAGCGGAATGCCTCTGATATCCATGAAAATTTACCGCCCCACCACCAACCATAAGCATACGAACATTATGCTTGTCAGCCAAAGCTATAAATTCATCAATGTTTTGATCCCAAATTTTTGACATCTTATCTTGATTTTATAATAATTACAAAATTGTCTTTGTTCTTATCTACTTTATTCTTTACAGGAAATTTGCTTATACGCTCGCTTAAACGTAAAAAACTATAAAACCTTTCAACTTTAGACAACTTTAAAAATTCTTCTTGTTGTTGTTTATTACTTTCTTCCTTAGTTTGAAATCGAATTTCCATAATATTTTTTTTAAAACTGAAACTGAAAACCGAGACTAAAAACTAATGTTCCGAAATAACTTCTAATTCAGTTCTAAACGAAAGCATTTTATCAGCGAATAAATCCAAAGCTTCCTGATGAAATTTGGGTTCATCCTCAATATAATATTGTTCCAAAATTTCTTTGCTATCCGTAACATATTGAACTGAATATGTAATTCCGCCCATTTCTTCTTCAATCAAAACCCTTACAATTCTTGCCGAAGAAAACTTTTCTGTCGCCAGAATTTCCGGTATGTGTTTTTCCTGCATCCATTTCAACCATTGGTCGTGAACGCTCTCGTGTATATTTGTGGTAACGTTGTAAATTATCATTTTTTTTAGATTGTTAGATTATTAGACTACTTAGATTGTTAGACTTTTCGAATAATCCAACAATCTAAAAATCCTATAATCTGCATTATAAATTCTTATCTCCTCTTAACTCTCTGTATTTTTTTCTCGCGTCAACAAAGTAAATACTATCCTGATGGTTAAAAATCACCTTTTCATACAAAGGTTTTGCTTTTTCTGTATCTTTTAATTCGTCATTGTAAATTTCTGCCGAAAAAAACAGCGCTTCATCCACATAAATTCCGTCGCTATGATTGTCAATGATCTGCTGGTATTGGCTTAACGCCGAATTAAAATCTTTTTGACTTTCATAAATTTTACCTAAACGCAACAATGTTACAGCTTCGATTTCCTGTCCTTTAAAGGTTTTTAAAATCATCTGAAAATGACTTATAGCTTCCGGTTTCTTATTCTGATAAATTAAAAAATCACCTTTTGCGAATTGCTTTAATGCCGTTTGTGTCGAATCAGCGACAGTATTGTCATTTATCAATAAAAAATATTCCAGAGCATCATTTGCAATTAACTGTGTATTTGCCGCTTTCAGTTCTTTAAATTGTTTCAAAGCCCATTCAAAATCACCTTTATAATAACTTGTTTTTGCTGCCTTTAAACTTGCTTCGTGCGCCATGACATCATTCTTTAAATCCAACTGAATCTGCGAATAATAAATCAGCGCCTGATTGAACTTTTCTTCCAGAAGCAAAATGTCTGCCAACTCCATTTTTGCATCAGCTTGCTGATAATCGTTCAAATTTAATTCTAAGGCCTTTTTAATAATTGCCTTTCCTTCTTCAGTCTTTTTAAGATTGAAAGCCAGGAAATGCGCCTGAATTATTTGCAAAGATAAGGTAAAAGGAGTTATTTCATAGGTTGTAAGCAATTGTTGTAACTCAGTATTGATAATTGGGTAGTCTTTTTCCTGCGCTTTATCGATTTTAATTTGCATTAAATAGGAATTAGTCTGAATTAGTAAATCCAGATCTTTAGTATTTTGAAGTATAAAGTTCAAAATTTCAGTTGCCGTATCAGTATCATCTTCGTTTAAGGCAAACTGACTTAAATTGACAATACTCGAAAGTGATTCCGGATCACGTTTATAGATTGCTTTTTCCTGAATAAAGGCTTTTCCAAATTCTTTTTGCTGCACATAAAACCAACTCAAATAATGATTCCAGAATACATCCTGATCTTTTTGGGTTCTTATAATTAGCGCTTTACGCATTGCATCTTTAAAAGCAGTATTATCTGTTTCCCCATTCATGAAACGGGATAATTGCGTCTGGATTAAATTAGCGTTTTGCTGATTAGTGTACGATTCTGTTAGCAAAAGATCAATCATCTGATCTGTTTTTCCTAACTGCCCGTACAACATTCCAATCTGGAAATTAAAATTGTAATTCGGCTGAACCTGCATTGCGGTTTGATAGGATTTTAAGGCATATTCAATCAATACTTTTTTCTCAAAAGAATTCCCTATTCCGTAAACATCATTAGGACTTGTTTTTATTTTTTCAATTGCCTGATCGTAGTAATTTTTGGCTTTCGATTCGTTTTTTTGAAGTTGGAAGTTATAACCTAACTCTACTAAAAAAACACCTTGTTTGTACCTGTTATATCGCTCCTGAATTACTTTTTGAGCTAAATCAAACTGTTGTAATTGCTGATAAGATTCGACTGTTCTTAAAAAATATTGGGTATTGGATGGAGAACTTTTTAAAAGCTCTTCATAACTGATTTTTGCTTTTTCAAAATCACCTTTATCATAATAATATTGAGCCAGTTGCTCATTTTGAGATAGTGCAAAAGTAGACCACAATAAAACGATATAGATAAAGATGTTTTTCATATTCAGTTTTTTTTAGTCTGTTTTTTTAAAAGTCGCGGTTTTCAGTCGCGGTTTTCAGTCGCAGTCGCAGTCTCAGTATTCAGTCGCATTTAGTCACATCATTCAGTCCAATTAAACTGTAAACTGAGACTGTGACTGTGATTCTGACTGTGACTGTAAACTTTTCATTTTCCATATTACCAATACCAAACCTATTATTATAAACGGAATACTTAATATTTGCCCCATATTGATGAGCATATTATTCTCGAAGCTTTCTTGATTTTCCTTGAAAAATTCAATTATAAACCTTGCCACAAATAAAAGCATGAAGAAAGTTCCAAAGATTAATCCGCTGGCATTTCTGATTTTTTCAAATTTATACATGTATAATAAAATTCCGAAAATCAATAAATAAGCAAATGCTTCGTACAATTGCGTTGGATGCCTTGGGATCAAATCATCTCTTTGAAAAACAATACCCCAGTTTCCGTTAGTTGGTTTTCCATAGATTTCAGAATTCATAAAATTCCCCAATCTGATAAAAGCACCCGTAACCGGGACTCCAATTGCCATTCTGTCCAAAAGCCATAAGAACTTAACTTTATATTTTCGACAGTATAAAATGATTGCTATAAGCACTCCAATTGTGCCTCCATGACTTGCTAAACCCTGAAATCCAACAAATTTATAAACTCCGGCAACTTTCTGGATTGGTAAAAGAATTTCTATTGGATGTTGAAGAAAGTACGACGGTTCATAAAAGAAACAATGTCCTAATCTCGCTCCTAAAATTGTCCCAACGATAACATATACGAGTAAACTATCAAGATTGTCTAATGAAAGATGTTCTTTTTTGTAAATCTTTCTCACAATAGCATAACCCAATAATAATCCGCAGGCAAAAAAAGCTCCATAATATTTTAACGGAAAGCTGTCTGTTATCATGAAAATAACAGGATCTACGTTCCAATTTAAAACTCCATTCGTCATAGTCAGTTTTTAGTCGCAGTCTCGGTTTTCAGTCTCAGCGCAGTGTAAAACTGTAAACTGAGACTTCAAACTGAAACTTTATTCTTAATTTATAATATCAAATCCACAGTAAGGACGTAGAACTTCTGGTATTACGATTCCTTCCGGCGTTTGGTAGTTTTCTAATATTCCAGCCAAAACTCTAGGCAAAGCCAATGAACTTCCGTTAAGTGTATGAGCCAAATGATTTTTACCCTCTTTGTCTTTGAAACGTAATTTCAAGCGATTTGCCTGAAAAGTTTCGAAGTTAGAAACTGAACTGATCTCTAACCAGCGATCCTGCGCTGTAGAAAACACTTCAAAATCATACGTCAAAGCCGATGTGAATCCCATATCACCACCACATAAACGTAAAACGCGGTATGGCAATTTCAATTCTTTCAAAATATCTTTTACATGTTCAACCATTCCGTCAAGTGCTTCATAAGACTTATCAGGATGTTCAACACGTACGATTTCGACTTTGTCAAATTGGTGCAAACGATTTAATCCACGAACGTGTGCTCCGTAAGAACCTGCTTCACGACGGAAACATGGTGTGTATGCTGTATATAAAACCGGTAATTCAGTCTCGCTTAATAATACATCGCGGAACAAATTTGTAACTGGAACCTCAGCAGTTGGAATCAAATATAAATCATCAATTGTAGAGTGATACATTTGTCCTTCTTTATCCGGCAATTGTCCTGTTCCATAACCTGAAGCTTCATTTACCAAATGTGGCACCTGAACTTCATTATAACCTGCAGCAGTATTTTTATCTAAAAAGTAATTGATTAAAGCACGTTGTAAACGAGCTCCTTTTCCTTTATAAACAGGAAACCCTGCACCTGCAATTTTTACACCCAATTCAAAATCGATGATATCGTATTTTTTTACCAATTCCCAGTGAGGTTGTGCGCCTTCATGCAAAACCGGAATATCACCTTCCTGAAAAACATTCAAATTGTCGTCCGGAGTTTTTCCTTCAGGAACAATATCTGCCGGAAGATTTGGTAAAGTGTATAATTTATTGGTTAATTCGGTTGCAAGAGCTTCTGCTTTTTCACCTAATTCTTTACTTTTTTCTTTTAATGAAACCGTTTTTTCTTTTAAGATTGCAGCTTTAGATTTCTCTCCGGCTTTCATTAATTCTCCAATATCTTTGGATAATTTATTAGATTCAGATAAAGTGTTGTCTAATTCTACTTGCGTTGCGCGACGGGTTTCGTCTAGTTGCACCACTTCTTCAACAACGCTTTTAGCATCGATATTTCGTTTTGCTAAAGCCTTGATTACTTTCTCCTGATTCTCTCTAATAAATGCGATCTGTAACATAGCTTGATTTTTATAACTATTGTATTTTTTTATAATGGAAGCAAATTTAAGGAAATGTTTCCTAAGATTACGACAAAGTTCATCAGGAAAACATAATTGATAGTTATTCCACAGAGATATACGAAGGTTTCGCAGAGATACACAAGATTTTTTTTTTTATAAAATGGATTAAATCCATCCCAACTATATATACCGAACTTACGGCTCTCTTGTAGAAGTTCCAGAGGAATGATTTATTTTGTAGCAACGTCCCAAAGCTTCGGGATTAATCCTTTGAAAACAGTCTTTTTTTAATATTCCTTCGTGAAACTCTGTGAAATAGTTTGTGCACCTCTGTGAAATCTCCTCTTTCGAAAATAAAAATAAGTAAATTGCAATTAAAAAATTACAATATGCTTATCGATAACTTTATTGAAGATTTCTCAAAGACTTTTAGCGATTTAAATCAATCAGAACCTTGGAATATTACAAATAATCTCAAAAATATAATCGAAAAAATGATTATAAATCTTGGAGATGATTATAAAATTGAAAATAATATTGCCATTCACAAATCAGCCACGATTGAAAATAATGTCACAATAAAAAGTCCGGCAATTATTGGCGCGGATTGTTACATTGGCGCAAATGCTTATTTTAGAGAAGGTGTTTATTTAGATCAATCGGTAAAAATTGGTCCTGGTTGCGAAATAAAAAGCAGCATTATTTGTTCTAATACAGCAATTGCTCATTTTAATTATATCGGAAATAGTATCATTGGCAGAAACATTAATTTCGAAGCAGGTTCAATCGCTGCAAATCACTATAATGAAAGAATAAATAAAAAGATATCAGTACTTTATAATTCGGAAATTATAGAAACTAACTCTGATAAATTTGGATCTTTAATTGGTGATAACTCCAGAATTGGAGCAAATGCCGTATTATCTCCCGGCACAATATTAGTTAAAAATTCGATTGTAAAAAGACTGGAATTAGTTGAACAGGTGAAATAAGATTATTCCGCAGAGATACAGAAAATCACACAGCGATTTTTTTAAATTTTGAATAAAATCGAACCCCAGCGGGGTAATATATTTATAGAAACAACAAATTGATTCGATATAAAACCCCAGGGGGGTGAGATCTTTAACGCCTTAATATATCGCTCCAATCGAGCTTAAAATAAAAAAACAATAAATTTTCTATAAATATGCCGCTCCAATGGAGCTTTATTTCCAACATAAATGGCTATTACAAATACCCCTATTCTTTTATCACTTTAAAAGTTTCTACAAAATCACCTCTAGAAACTTTAAGCACATAAAATCCCGAAGATAAAGTCGAAACATCAATTTTACCATCTGTACTTTTACCTTTTAAAACCGAGACAGAATCAAAACTAAAAAACTCATAATCAAAATCAACAGAGCCAAAATTCTCCACTGAAATACTTGCAACAGCAGGATTAGGATAAACAAAAGGCTTTTTATTAATTGTAACTTCAGGTTGAACATTATTACAGGCACTCTCTAATAACGATGGCAAGTCAACCTCATCATATGCTAAAGTATAATTGAGTTCATTTGCTTGTCGGAACAGTTCGCAGGCTTTTTTGTATTTATGTTGATCGAGATAGATGATTCCGAGATTTTTCATCGCGTAAGAATTATTTTTATCCATTTCAAGCACATATTTCAAATCGGCAATTCCTTTATCTGATTCTCCAAGTTTATGATATATTAAACCACGCGTAGTTCTTAAATCCCTTCCTCCATAAGCTGTGGTTCTGTTTATTATTTCTTTTTCATATTTAAAAGCTATTGTAATATTTTCCATCGCTTTTTGATAATCGCCCATATCGCTCAATAACCTGGCAAGTGCCCATCGTGCGTGGGGTGTTTCAGATTTTTCGGCTACAATTTTCTCTAAATAATGGCGTGCCAGATCGTTTAATTTTCGTTTGTTGCAACAAAGTTGCAAAATTATATAAAATGCGTAAATCATCAGGAGCATTCTTTATTGCCTTGTAGTAATAATTAAACGCAAAACTTTCCATTTCCAGCGATGCATAAATGCTTGCTAATCTGTCATAAAGTTTACTTCTAAAAACATCCCGCTTTTTCTCTAATGAATCTGTTAGTACAATATTTTTATTTTTTGGATCTTTGTCAATAGAATATTCGACTTTTTTTAAATCTTCTAGCGCTAATGTTGTATTGCCAAGACTAATACTTAAAACACCCCGATTAAAAAGATCATTAACTCTCGTGGGATTATAATTTGTTTTGACGTTAATCTCCGTCATTAATTTAAGCGCATTTTTAACCGTTTCTTCCTTGTCTTTATTAAAAGGCAATTTATGATCTGTTCTACTTACTAATTTTCCATGCGAAAAATTCCAGGTTACCAGTTTTTCACCTTGTTTATTGAACTGAAAAGCATCTGAATCCTTTAACCCTTTATCATCATAATAAAAAATCTCATTCAATTTTCCGTTAGAATAATAGGTTTTTGTACTGTCTGGCTTTTTATCCGGTCCAAACCAAATTTCAACCGAAACAACATGGTCGTCATAAAAATAACGGGAAACATTTTCTGGCGTACTATTATTTTTTTCCTGACCTGAAAGTAAAACAGGCAGAAACAATAAACCAAAAATTATTTTTTTATACTTGATAAGTTGATTTGTCAAAGTTCACGGTTTAAATAGAAATCCAAATTACGGATAAAATTATTTCTGTTCTACTAACAATTCTTTCAAATCATTGGTTTTTAAAAATGCTGCAAAACGTCCGGACAATAGTAACATTTCACGTTCTTCGGGAGTAATTCTAAGTTTTGTTTCAACGTGCGATGCATATTCATATAGCATTAAAACTTGTTTTGCAGATAAATCCTTGAATTTTTCTTTGTCTAAAGTGGCAACAATTACAATTCCGTCTTTGTCCTTTTTAAAGGAATCTTCGCCAAATTTAGCAATCAGTTCCTGCTTGAAATTGGTATATAATTTGAACCAACTGCTCGATTCGTCATTTGTGTTTTTTAATTCAAACACTAAATCTTCATAATTATCGTCCTTTTCCATTTTCATTAAATAATCCCGAATCGTGGTAAAGCCAATAATCTGATAATTAGAAACCGGAATTTTATAACGCTCAAAAGTGTTTTCTATATCTTTATCAAAAGTCATATATCGCGTTTGAACCGTGTATAAAGAAGCGGTTTCAAACAACGAAATCAATCTGATTTTTGCGTCGCTTATATAGGGCGTTTTTTTCCCTTGTCCGAGGCAATCAATAAAAAGGGCTTTCTTGTTTTTGTCATTTACTTTTGTATCGTTATGAAGCAATTCGACCAACGTTTTATAACCCATATTATCAGATGCTCCGCCATCAACAATACACAAAATTTTATCCTGATTTTTTACGCCAAATTTCACTTTTGGCAAAACTCCCGGAAATGCTGAACTTGCCGTGATTGCATAAGTCACGGGGAAATTATAACCGTCGTTTACTTTATTTTCGTTCAAAACCATTTCGGCTTTATTGGGCGCCAAAGATGAATTTAGATTCAAACCCCGAATAATATGTGGCATAAACGGAACACGTTCGCCATTATTAAAAGCAGTTCCATTCGCCACAAACATTGGTAAAGACGGAATCGTTTTACTATCCTTTGGAATAAAAAAATCCGACAACATCATTTGCGAATCAAACTTATTGACATTATCAGGATTTATGGCATCGTATTGCAAAATATCCGAATCAATGCGTTGTGTCATCGATATTTTATCGCCTTTTTCGTTTCGGCTATTGTTTAGTAAAGACAAAATATTTGCCGATTTATCGACATAATCTTTATAGGCATCGGCTTTAGAAAAGTAGAATTCATTGAAAGAGCAATTATCAAAAAACAGTTTATTCTTGAGAATCGTCAAATAATATCCTGCAGAAAAACAACCGCCGGAAACTGTAGAGAAATAATCAATTTCGTTTAAAAAGTTACGTTGCGAATTGGTTTCCTGAATTTCTTCTAATCCTAAAAGTACGCCCATACTAAAAAACTGCGCTCGTGAACCACCGCCCGAAATCCCAATTCCCAAAGCAATATTTGGATTCTGAAACTTTTTATCCCGTTCCTGAACCGATTTATAATCGCTCAACGAAACCGAAGGAATCGAATTATAATTAATCTCTGAAAAAAGGTTGATTTTGTTTTGAGAAAATCCTATTTGAAGAAAAAGCAATATTAGGCAGTATCTGTATTTCATTTTGGGCTCTTTTAATCTCTAAATTGCTCAATGCTAAATTAATGAAGTTATTTCAGAAAGTAATGAGAACACTTCATAAAGATTCCCTAAGTTTTTTAAAGAGATTAATTTAAATCGCGCAAAAACGCAAAGGCGCAAAGTTTTATTTTCTTTGCGCCTTTGTGTGAAATTTTGTAGACATGCAAACAACAACTATGCGGGGCTTCGACTCCGCTCAGCCTGACAATATTGAGACAATAAACTTAGAATTTCTAAACCCTAATAATTATGCGCACTTAATCTTTGCGCTGATGGATTAAAATCCATCTCTACAATATAAATCAAGCCAAAGGCTCTTTCTAAAAACCTTTGATCCTTTGAACCTCTGCCTCTTTGAACCTAAAAACCTTTGTTGCTTTGAACCTTTGTCCCTTTAAACCTCTAAAAAAACTAAGCTCTCTTAATTTCATGCCCAACATATTCCTCTAATGTAGCAAACATATCATCAACCGAAAGCACTTCAAAATCAGGATGATTCTTCAGGAAATCAGCATTTAGCGTAATCAGATTTTCTTCTATTTCATAAAAAGTATCATTGTTGAGTAAATCTCTCGTTGGGTTTACGCCTTCCAATTTTCCGCTAAGAAATTTATTCAGCTTAACGCTGCTCATTAATTTTACTTTTTTGCTTAGTTGCTGGAACAATTCCAGATGTTTTTCGGCACCAATTAAAGCCAAACCTTCTTCAATAAGTTCATTCAATTCCTTATTCCAACCGGATTTATGCACAAACTGAGCAAAATTTCCTTCGGCGTATTGCGAATAGTAATAATCAAGATAATAACTCATCAAAGCATCTTCGTGAATAAACTCATCATCGACACCTTCCTCACGCATTAAATTGATTACCGAAATATTTGAGTGAATCACATCCTGAAGATTTTCACTATTCATTGCCGTTTCAGAAATTATTATTCTACCGAATTCCTCCATTTTGATTTTTTTAGATATTGATTTGCAAATTTCAGTTAAATAAAAACAGAAAAGAAATACAATCTGATTTAAATAACATCAGATTCGTCGCTATTCTTTTTCTGATTCATTTTTGTAACCAAAGCTTTCAAACGCAATGCATGCGCTTTTTTCTCTTCCTGAATTTTGGCTTTTTTCTTATTTAGCAATTTGGTATGCAAAGCCTTGTTTTTGGTGTTTTTTTCGGGACCTTTTGCCATGATTTTTGCTTTTAATTTACGTTTACAAAGATATGAAACTTGATACAAATAAATTCTTGGGCGTTTCCCTCCGGGTCGGGCTTCCCGATAACTATCGGGACGCTGCAAGTCCTCGCACTTCCTTTTTACTTCTATTCCAATATCATTAAGTTAAGCTTTTAAAAAATAAAATCATTGCAAATCAAATCCGTTTTTATCCGCGTTTTTACGAAGTAAATCTGTTTTATCCGCGTCAAAAATTAGACGCTGATTTTACTGATTCGCTAACGCAAAAACGCGGATAAAAACGGATTTTTTCTAATTGCTTTCTTGATTAAACTGTTAAGTAATTTTATATATTTCATCTTAACTTAGTGACATTCGATGCTAGCCCTAACGCGAACTCAGGATAAAATGACAAGATTGTATTGATTAAACACTTTTAAAATCCGAAATAAGTATTTCATTAATTTCACTTAACATTTCAAATTCATCTAAAGGAAACATTTGGAGAACAGTTTCTAAAATAAGACTAACATTAATAGTAGAACTTTTTTGTGCTTCGTCAATTTTATGTACTTCGTTATCAAGCGCTAAAATGCATAATTTTAACATGTTGGTAATTATACAACCAAGTTCATAATAATCTACTAACTCAATTTTAGCGGTGTGAAACTCCGTTTTGTCAGTAGATAAATTTAAAGTGGTACAATATCGGGCAGTTAATTTTCTAAGATTCTCTAAAATTTTAGTTTCTTTTGATTCCATGTGTATGTTTTTATTGTATTATTGTTAATAGGTTTAATTTTTTCCATTCTTTATAATAAGAAAAATACTACTTTTGTTTAAGGTCGCAAGTAACCATTAGATTCTATTGTTAACAACAACTTATAATGGTTTAATACAAATGAAAACTTGTGTTTAACTAAATAAAACAATAAATTTTTTAAAGAATTTTAAATACCTTTGAATTATGAGTATAGCAACTAAACCAAAACATATTGGGCGAAATATTAGCCGAATCAGAGAACTTCGAGGAATGAAACAAGAAGCACTTGCTTTTGCAATTGGTTTAAGCCAGCAATCTGTTTCTAATATTGAAGGAAGTGAAAATGTTGATGAAGAAAAATTAACTGCAATTGCTGAAGTTTTAGGCGTTTCTGCTGAGGCTATTAAAAATTATAGTGACGAAACAGTATTAAATGTTATTAATAATACTTTTACTAGCAATGATAATTCGACTATAAATGGAGTAAACTTGCAACCCAATTTCAATCCTCTTGACAAAATACTTGAATTATACGAACGTTTGGTTGAAGTCGAAAAAGAAAAAATTGAGTATTTAGAAAGATTATTAAAAGGTAAATAACCTTTTAAAATTATAATGATTGCAAAAAGAGACTTACGAGTCTCTTTTTAGTTTTAAACTAAGAAAACTAAGAAAATCCGATAGCGCGGATTTACAATCCGTGCCCGCAACGATATGACAAAATCTTAAAAGCGCAATATTTTAAATCAGTTTGCGGGCACGGATTGTAAATCCGCGCTATCGGTCGGCTTATTAGGAATCAAATACTTTATTATGAAAGTAAAAATTATACTTATTTCATTAGTTTTATTATTTCTCTTTGGTTGTAAAAAAGAAGAAGAAGTGAACGAATTTCCTTTTGATAGTTTTGTTTTATCTTATTCAGGTTTACGACATGTTGGTGCAATTAAGTTTACAAAAAGCGATACTGTTTATTTTCAAAGAAGATTTCCCGAACCAATTCAAAATTTTTACGCCATAATTCCAGCTGATAAAAAAACCAAGCTAAACAAATACCTTCAATCTTTAAATCTCAAAAAATTTGAATCTGAATACACACAAGAACATTTGTGTGATGGTGGAAGTTATCTAATAAACGTGTCAAGTAACGGTAAGAATAAATCCATTTTGATATATGGAGGTACTGCTCCAAAAGAACTTTATAAATACGCTAATTTTTTAAGAAAATTTAAAGAAGAACTGAAGTTTATTGCAACCAAAAAAGTCATTGATTTTGGAGATTTAGGTCCTATCTTACCGCCGCCACTACCGCCATTAAAAACTGAATAAAATGAAACCAACCTTCTTCCCAAATCAAGAAAATTTCAGAGAATGGCTGGAAAAGCATCACCAAAATGAAACCGAATTATTGGTTGGTTTTTATAAAGTGAACAGCAAAAAACCGTCAATGTCGTGGTCAGAATCTGTAGATCAGGCACTTTGTTTTGGCTGGATTGATGGCGTTCGAAGATCTATAGATGACGAAAGTTATTCGATCAGGTTTACACCAAGAAAGAAATCCAGTATTTGGAGCGCGATCAACATCAAAAAAGTCGAAGATCTCACAAAAGCCGGATTGATGACTGAAGCAGGTGAAAAAGCTTTCGCATTAAGATCTAAAGAAAGATCCGGAATTTACTCGCACGAAAAAGAACCTTCAATTCTTGATCCGGATTTTGAGAAACAATTTAAAGCCAATAAAATAGCCTGGGAATATTTTAATACGCAAGCGCCATCGTACAAAAAAGTAATGATTCACTGGATTATGACGGCAAAACAGGAAAAAACCAGAATTTCCCGACTTGAAAAAACAATAAATATAAGCGCAGAACAAAAACGAATGTTATAAAAAAAAGGAATGATTGTAACTTAGATCAAAATACAAACCTTAACTTTATTCTATCGAAAAATTGAAGCAAACGAAAGTTCTATCTCTGAATTATTTTTTTCACGCAGATTGAGCAGATTTTCTTTCTAATATTTGAATTTGATTTAAAATGCATAAAAAAGCAGGTTTCTATGCTCAAAACAATTAGATACAACGAGTAGCTTTTAATATGAACTTACATCACTTATATGGTGAAAAAACAACTATAAATAATGAAAGATAGAATAGCCTTAGAATATTTCGTTTTAGATGTATTCTCTAATAAAAGTTACAAAGGAAATCCGTTGTCTGTTGTTTTTACTGATGGCGATTTAGCATTAGAATCGTATCACAACATTGCAAAGGAATTTGGTTATTCTGAAACTTCATTTGTTTATTATTCTACCGCTCAAAAAGCACTAAAAGTTCGGTCTTTTACACCTACAGGTTTTGAAGTTGATGGCGCAGGACACAATTTATTGGGCGCCGTTTGTGCCGCATTACTTAAAAATATAAAAATATTTGATGAACAAAATGGAACCGATCATTTTGTCATCATGAAAGATAATCCAATCAAATTAACGACAAGTTTTGATCCGGTTACAGAATATCCGATAGTTCAAATGCACCAAAAACAAGCTGTTATTGGTCAGGAAGTGCCAGCTTCGAGAATCGCAAAAGCACTTGGATTAACAATTGACGATTTAACGGTTGATGATCTTTTGCCTACAATAGTTCAAACCGAAGTTGCTCATGTAATGGTTCCCATAAAAAACCGACGATTTCTACACGATTGTATTCCAGACAACAAGCGCTTAATCGAAATCTCAAAAGAATATGACTTCGAAGGTTTCTACTGTTTTACAATTGCCGACGAAGATCCCCAAAATATAGTCGAAGCCAGATTTTTTAATCCGCTAATTGGTATCGATGAAGATGCTGCCACAGGAACCGCTGCTGGTCCGTTAATTGGATTTTTAACTGCTAATAAATACGCTCAACCTAATATAGAATACAAAATTTTGCAAGGTGTAAAACTGAGTCAGCCTTCGTTGATTGAAGTAATGTCGAGGGAAAATGATATTTTGGTTGGTGGTTCTGCGGTTATCACTATGCGTGGAGAAATATATCTATAAAAAAAAGCCGCATAATGCAGCTTTCATATAATAACCAGAAAATAAGATTTCTTAGCTTGTTTTCATTGGTGGTAAATCGAATGCGATTGAATCGTGTTCGAAGTTATTACGGTGTCCGCCATCGCAAAAAGGTTTGTTTGCAGATAATCCGCAACGGCAAAGTCCTAATGCAGCTCTTCCTTGTAATCCGTAAACAGTTCCTTCAGCATCCATGATTTCGAAGTCACCTTCTATCTTGATAGATCCGTTTTTATTGATGATTAATTTTGTCTTGCTCATAAAATTGTCTTTGTTTTTTTTCAGGGCAAAGGTTGCAAAATAATTTTTGAAGATTTTAATTCGAGAGCTAGTTTAAACTGGTTCTATTTTATGAGGTTATTTCACAATCTATTTTAGAATTATTCCACAGAGAAAAACAGAGAAAAAGCGCTGAGATTCACAAATTTTTCTTTATGTTTTTTCAGGCTGAGCGATCCCGAAGCCCCGCAAATATTGGCGACTCCAAACACGGAGACTGGACTGAAGTCCAGCCCTACAAAATAAATCGTTCCTCAGAAACTTTTAAAGAAAACTTCGCTTCGCAACATATTGTAGGGCTGGACTTCAGGAGACTTGACAGAAGTTCACGCCTAAAAAATAAATCGTTCCTCCAGAACTTAAAAGAGAACCGCAGGTTCGGAACATATTGTAGGGCTGGACTTCAGGAGACTTGACAGAAGTTCACGCCTAAAAAACAAATCGTTCCTCCAGAACTTAAAAGAGAACCGGAGTTTCAGAACATATTGTAGGGCTGGACTTCAGGAGACTTGACAGAAGTTCACGCCCATAAAATAAATCGTTCCTCCAGAACTTAAAAGAGAACCGCAGGTTCGGAACATATTGTAGGGCTGGACTTCAGTCCAGTTTATAATATGCATTGAAATGATAAACGAATAGACGAAATAAAAAACAAGAAATTCCGTAGAGAAATGTCGCCAATCTTTGCGGGGCTTCGACTCCGCTCAGTCTGATAATTGGGGTATTGAATAAAATGCATTTTTGACAAAGTGGGGTTTTCTAGCCCCGATAGAAGTGAAAATCCTTTTGTGCCGTCCCGATAGCCATCGGGAAGCGGAATTAGCTCCTGAAAAACATCACACAAGATTTTATTTCACGCAGATTATGCAGATTGAGCAGATCTTAACTTAAAAATCATTTTAATTCTTTAATCTGTGGTATTAATTTAAAAAACTTTGCGTCTTCGCGTCTTTGCGAGATTAAAAAACTCAGCGAATCTCAGCGCTTTTTCTCTGTGAAACTCGGCGGAATAACAAAATCTCAATTCTATTGCTTATTTTTGCACTCAATAAAATTGAGTTATGATACAAAATCCAAAGAGATATACTATTACGGCGGCATTGCCTTACACGAATGGACCTATACATATTGGGCATTTGGCGGGGGTTTACGTGCCTGCAGATATTTATTCGAGATATTTACGTTTGCAAGGAAAAGACGTCGCGTTTATTTGCGGAAGCGATGAACACGGGGTTGCAATTTCGATGAAAGCCAAAAAAGAAGGAATTACACCACAAGAAGTTATTGATAAATATGACGGAATTATTAGAAAATCATTCGCTGATTTCGGAATTTCGTTTGATAATTATTCTCGAACTTCGGCTAAAATTCATCATGATACGGCTCAGGAATTTTTTAGAAAACTGTATGATAATGGTGATTTTATTGAAAAAGTGACGGAGCAATTATACGATGCAAAAGCAGATCAGTTTCTGGCAGATCGTTTTGTTGTGGGAACTTGCCCAAAATGCGGTCATGATGGAGCTTACGGAGATCAGTGCGAAAATTGTGGATCGACTTTGAATGCGACGGATTTAATAAACCCAAAATCGACAATTACTGGAGAAACTCCGATTTTGAAATCGACAAAACACTGGTTTTTACCTCTTGACCGTTATACCGAATTCTTGACTGAATGGATTTTGGTTGGACATAAAAACGACTGGAAACCTAATGTTTACGGACAAGTAAAATCATGGGTTGATGGAGGTCTTGAACCTCGCGCTGTGACTCGTGACCTTGATTGGGGAATTGATGTTCCGGTTGAAGGTGCCGAAGGAAAAAAATTATATGTTTGGTTTGATGCACCAATCGGGTACATTTCATCGACTAAAGAATGGGCGTTGCGCGAAGGAAAAGACTGGGAACCTTACTGGAAAGATGAAGACACAAAACTGGTTCATTTTATTGGGAAAGACAATATTGTTTTTCACTGTATCATTTTCCCTGCGATGCTTAAAGCCGAAGGAAGCTATATTTTGCCGGACAATGTTCCTGCAAATGAGTTTTTGAATTTGGAAGGAAACAAACTTTCTACATCTAAAAACTGGGCGGTTTGGTTACATGAATATTTAGAAGAATTTCCGGAGAAACAAGACGTTTTGCGTTATGCATTAACCTCTAATGCTCCTGAAACTAAGGATAATGATTTTACATGGAAAGATTTCCAAGCTAGAAACAACAATGAATTAGTTGCCATTTTTGGTAATTTTATTAATCGTGTTGTGGTTTTAACCAATAAATATTACGACGGATATATCCCAACTCCAAATGAATTATCTGAAGTTGATGAAAAAACGTTGGCAGAATTAAAAGCGTATCCAGCCGTAATTTCAAGTTCGGTGGAGCGTTACAGATTCCGTGAAGCTTTAGGCGAATTGATGAATGTTGCTCGTTTAGGAAATAAATATCTTGCCGATGAAGAGCCTTGGAAAGTAATGAAAGACAATCCGGAGCGTGTAAAAACTCAAATGTATGTTGCCTTGCAAATTGCTGCTGCGTTGAGTATTCTTGCTGAACCGTTCTTGCCTTTTACTGCAGCGAAATTATCAGGAATCCTGAAAAATGAAGGCAAATTGAAATGGAATGATGTTACTGAAAATTCAGAATTGATTCCGGAAGGTCACCAAATTGGGGAAGCAGAATTATTATTCGCAAAAATAGAAGACGAAGAAATACAAAAACAAATAGACAAATTGGAAGCTACAAAAACCGCTAATATTGCTGAAAACAAACAAGCAGAACCTCAAAAAGATTTAATTCAATATGAGGATTTTGCCAAAATGGATTTACGTGTAGGAACTATTATTGAAGCAGAAAAAATGCCAAAGGCAAACAAACTTTTGGTTTTGAAAATTGATACCGGAATTGACGTTCGCACGATTGTTTCGGGAATTGCAGAAAGCTTTTCGCCAGAAGAAATCATTGGTAAACGTGTTACTGTTTTGGCAAACTTAGCGCCAAGAGCTTTACGCGGAGTTGAAAGCCAGGGAATGATTCTGATGACAACAAATGCTGAAGGTAAATTGGTTTTTGTAAATCCTGATACTGATGCACCAAATGGTGAAACAATAAATTAAGGTTTTATATCCTGTTTTAAAAAGCATGAATCAATTACTGTTTAATTGATTCATGCTTTTTGCTTTTAGAAAACATCTTAAATAATTTTATAGTTTCTCTTTTATTTAAGTAAAAAATAGGATATTCGCTCAAAATTAAAAACAATTGCTAATGCTTAAAAAACTATTCTTTGCGTATGTATTTTTTAATAGTATAGTTTCTTTTTCGCAGGAAATTGTAAATTCTACATCAATTGAATTGAAAAAGAATGTTCAGATTTTTCAGGTTGTAGACGATTCCATTAAACAAACTACAATGTTTATGGCTGATGAAAACCGAATTAAAGCAATTCGTCTTGATGATAAAATGAAATTTATTGATTCTACTTCATCACCAAAACCAGAAAAAAGTTATTCTGCAATGATTGGAAATATTATTTCCGGCAATAAAACGACATTGTTTTGGGCATCATCAAACAAAAAGAAAATTCTTGCACAAATATTTGATTCAGAAAACAATAAAACGCTTGAAAAAGCTCATGTTTTAGAATTTAAAAATGAAGTATATCTTCAGGAATTTTCAGTTGGAAATAAATTCATAATTTTAACTTTACCAAAGAAAAGTAATATTTTTAAATTGTATGTTTTTGATCATCAGGGAAATTTAGAAATTAAAGATTTCGATTTAACCAAAAATAAATTCTATCATCGATCAACTTTATATGAAATATTTGAAGAAGGACTTTTGCCTTTTGAAAGACCGTTTTCACTAGTCCAAATTAATTCTGAAAGCCCAACTTCTTTAGTTAATACGGCTAAAAAGAGAAAATGTTATACACAAAATAATAAAATCATTATAACTGTTGATACTGATATTAGTTATACACTAGTAATTTCTCTTGATTTAAAAACGTATACTGCCACTTTGCAAAATATTTTAAACACATCTCCCAGTAAATTTAGTCAGGATGATTATAATATAAAATCGAATTCGTTTATAAACGGTAATAAATTGTATCAAATAAAATCATCTTCAGATAAAATTTTTATGACAATCAAGGATATAAATGGTACTTTAATAAAAGAATATTCTACGACTGAAGAAACTACTATTGACTTTAAAAATTCTGAAATCAATTTAAAAGGAGGCGATTTTGGAGGGAAAAGAGTATTAGAAACTTCATCGCAATTTTTACGAAAAGTAAACAATTTAAATCCGGGTATTTCCTGCTATCAGGTTGGAGAAAACACTTTAATGACATTAGGAGGTGTTTCACAAGAACAACAGAGTACGTCACAAGTACTATTAGGTGGTTTTGGATTTATTGGCGCTGTACTTTATTATACAGTTGTTTATAGCCCAATTATAGATAATTTTAATTCGTATGAAAGAAGAAAAGTGGTTAAAATCGAGGGATTATTTGACAAAAACGGGAATCACGTTACAGGAGATTTGCAACCTCTGGCATTTGACAAAATAAGTACATTTCTGGAAAGCAATAAAGATATTAAAGCACAAACCATGTTTAAATTAGATAGTTACTATTATTTTGGCTATTATGATAAAGATGCCAAAGAATACATTATTAGAAAATTTGCTGATTAATATAATTTTTGATTGACTCATAAACAAAACTATAATTTAAAATGAGAAATTTCTGATAATTTTATTTATACTCTGAAGTTATAGTTGTAGGTTTGTACCGACAAAACATTTCTTCGGCGAAAAATCCGAAAACTTAATTTAAGTTAACATAAACGAGCCCTCGTTCACGTTGAAGGAGCTAGTGATAGCCCTAATCTCATTCCAAGGAATGTTTTGTCACAACCGAAAACGAGGGCTTCGTGCGTTTAATATTTTCAGAAAATGACAGAAGAAAATCAAAAAACATCAGAAACAGCTGTAATTACCGCAATGGCAAAATTTCTTTCAGACCTTTGGTTTGAAGAGGATTTTAGAGATCAACCGGAACATTTGTCCGAAATTTTTGAGACAATTCTCTTAAATGAAATGGGTGATGACCAGGATCTCAGGATGACAATGATAAGTTCTATTAGAACGAGTAAATTATTGGCGAGCGCGCTTGGCTCTTTTTCGGATATGGAAATTAACAATGCCTGCAAGAAAATCATGACTGCATAATACCACACAAAAACAAGTTTTATCCTAAATTTTTATAAATGCCAATTTAAGGCAGAAATTCTGTGCCGTTAGTCACTAAATATTGCTAGAAATGATGAAATACGAATAGATTTAGCGCGCCGTAGGTACGCAATTGTCGTTTGTTGCGTACCTACGGCACGCCAACGAAATTTCATTCCTGTTTTTTTCTACCAATATTTAGTGCGTAACGGCACATTTTTCAAATTTTGATTCGGCATTATTTATTAAACACATATTCCCTCGCTAAGGTGCTGGAACAGGAAACTGTCCTAAATCTATCCTTTTGGATATTTAGTCACATCTAAAGCTGGGGGTTTATGTGTTTTATATTTTCTTTTTTTGCTAAAGAAAAAAATGAGATCTTCGCTAAAAAGTAACCAATCCTACCAATGATGAAAAAAATATTCCTTGCCTCTTTATTTTTAAGCAGTTTATACTCTTTCTCTCAGGAAATTGTAAGCTCTACACCTGTTGAATTTAAAAAAAATGTAGATGTTTTTCAAACAGTAAACAATGACAATAATAAAGTTACTTTGTTTATGAGTGACAAAATCAAGGTGAAAGCCATTCAGCTTAACGAAAAAATGCAAGTTGCAGACAGTATTTCTATTGAAAGACCAGATACTAAAATATACAAATCGATGATTGGCTATAACATTAGTAATGATAATACGCGATTGTTCTGGTCATCGTCTGATAGCGATGCTATTTTTTCTCAGTTATTTGACTTTAATTCAAGAAAAGTAGTCACAAAACAATATGCTTTAGTTTTAAAAAACGAAAAAGTTTTACAGCAGTTTAGTGAAAATGATAATTTCTATATTTTAAGCGTTATTAAAAAAAGCAACAATTTAAAACTTCATATTTTTGATAAAAATGGTGATTATAACGAGAAAACAATTTCTTTAGATGGATTTCACTTCTTTAAATTAAATTACATCAAATCTGATTTATATGGCGTTTTAGAGCAAAATTTACTTGCTTTTGAACCTCCTTTTTCCTTACCAGACATTAATGTAAATAATCCAACTTCATTAAACGAGACTGCAAAAAGAAGAAAATGCTATTTTGACAAAAAACAGCTTGTAATAACTATTGACTTAAATGTTGATTTTACTCAAGTGATTATAATTGATCTGGAGAAATTTACAGCTGCTGAAAAAATTATAAAATCAACTTCTATTTCAAAATTAAGCAGTTCCGGATTTCAAAAAAATATCAGCTCAAATTCCTTTTTTATTGACAATAAACTTTACCAAATCAAAACCTCATCTGACGAGTTTTATTTCACAATAAAAGATTTAGAAGGCAATTTAATAAAAGAATACACAACAAGTTCTGAAACTCCAATTGAATTTAAAAATTCAGAAATTACTCAGGAAGGCGGCGATTTTTCAGGAAGCAGAACTTTAGAAACCAGTTCACAGTTTCTTAGAAAAATCAACAATTTGAATACTGGTATTTCTTGCTATCACATTGGCGAAAATATTTTGGTGACGTTTGGAGGTATTTCCGGACCAAAGCAATCCGGAGGACAAGCAGCCTTGGGGCAGTTTGGATTTATTGGTTCAATAATGGGAAATGTTTTCTTTAATCCTACTATGGACAACTTTAATGCGTATGCAAACAAAAAAGTGGTTAAAATCGACGGTTTGTTTGATAAAGAAGGCAATCATATTAAAGGTGATTTACAACCTTTGGCATTTGATAAAATCAGAACTTTTTTTGATAAAAACAATGATGTATCAGCGCAAATCTTATTTAAAATAAAAGATTATTATTTAGGATATTACGACAATAAAACGAAAGAATATATCATTAGAAAATTTAACGATTAGTACTTCGCTTAATCATAAAACTCAAGTATTTAAACTCTATTAAGTTAGAAAAAGCATAAACAATGAAAATCACCAAACCAAGATTAGCCTTAATTTGCGGAATACTTTGTATTTCAATCTTCCCAATATTGGTTAAATTGAAACTAGCACCTGGCTTAATCTCGGCTTTCTACCGAATGTTTTTTGCTGTGATTTTACTTTTGCCTTATGTTGTGATTACCAAAAATTTCAAACTTCCAAATACTAGATTTTTACTTTTAGCGGCACTTTGCGGGATTTTATTCGCATCTGATGTTGCAGTTTGGAATATCGCCATTCAGGATTCAAGCGCGACTCAGGCTTCGTTGCTGACTAATTTATCTCCACTTTGGGTTGGAATTGGATCTTTTTTCTTTTTGAAAGTTCGACCTGCAACTAATTTCTGGATTGGAACCGTAGTTTCATTATTCGGGATGATTACTTTGGTTGGTTTTAGCTTTTTTATGGAGCTGAATTTCAATCAGGCTTTTCTGTTTGCGGTTTTCTCCGGAATCCTTTATTCTATTTATCTTTTGGTGAGCAAAAATGTCCTTTCAGATGTTGATGTTTTATCATTTATGACAATTAGTTTAATTGCATCGAGCATTTATTTAGGAATTCTTTGTTATGCTTTGAACGAACCTTTTACAGGATTTTCAGATACTGGTTGGTTTGTATTGCTATTGCAAGCTGTAATTTGTCAGTTGTGCGCCTGGTTATCTATTAGTTATGCCACACAACATATGCGCGCAACCAGAGTTTCATTAAGTTTATTGAGCCAGGCGGTAATTACATCCATATTAGCTTGGTTGTTTTTAGAAGAACAAATAACTTTACAAATGGTTTTTGGCGGAATTATTTTGCTTTTTGGGATAAGAATTACTTTTTACGATAAGACAATATCTCTTAAGAGGCTTTTTTCTAAGGATTGAAAGATTGCTCACGGATTATGTGGATTTAAACAGATTTACGCGGATTTACTTTTAAAATAATTCGTGAATTCGTGGCAGAAAATTTTCTCACCTTGATTTGGCAGATAAAGCAAATTTCTTTTTTAATCTTTGAATCATTTTAATCTGTGGCAAAAAGTTTTCTCGCAGATTTGGCAGATTGAGCAGATTTTTTTTAAACCTTTGAAATCATTTATCCCGATAGTTATCTGGAATGGTAAAAAAATTCGAGAAAATTAGTGCAATTCGTGGCAATTCGTGGCAAAAAAGGACAACAAAAGCAAAAACCTGAAACAAAAGAAACCTAAAACTTGAAACAAAAACATTATGTTACATAAAAACAAAATACCAAATTTAAAAGTAATCGCATTTGATGCCGATGATACTTTGTTTGTCAACGAACCTTACTTTCAGGAAACTGAACATAAATTTTGTGCTTTGATGGAAGATTATCTTTCGCATCAGGGGATTTCACAGGAATTATTTAAAATCGAAATCGAGAATTTACCTCTATATGGTTATGGAATAAAAGGATATATTTTATCAATGATTGAAGCGGCGATGAACATTTCGAACAATACAATTCCTATTGAAGTTGTTCAGAAAATTATTCAGTACGGAAAAGAATTATTGGAGAAACCAATTGAACTTCTCGACGGAATCGAGGAAACATTGCAATCATTACACGGGAAATACAAACTGGTTGTTGCTACAAAAGGCGACTTAAAAGACCAACACAGTAAATTACACCGTTCTGGTTTGGGACATTATTTTCATCATATCGAAGTAATGTCAGACAAACAGGAAATTGATTACGAAAAATTACTGGGTCGTTTAGACATTCAGTCTAATGAGTTTTTGATGATTGGAAATTCATTAAAATCTGATGTTTTACCAGTTTTAGGAATTGGAGGTTACGCCGTACATATTCCGTTTCACACTACTTGGGAACACGAAAAAATTAGTCATAAAGTCGAGCACGAACATTTTAGTTCATTCGAAAAAATTACTGAAATACTTCAGAACTTATTATAATGAAAACACTTTTAGATTTAGAAAACTGGAACCGCAAGGAACATTTCCAGCATTTCAAACAAATGGAAGAACCATTCTTTGGCGCCACCGTACAAATAGATTGCACAAAAGCATATCAAACCGCAAAAAGCCTGAAATCTTCTTTCTTTATTTTTTACTTGCATAAAACATTGGTTGCGGTAAATTCTATCGAAAATTTTAAGTATAGAATCGACAATAACGCTATTTATATCAATGATCGCGTTGACGCTTCGGCTACAATTGGTCGCGAAGATGGTACGTTTGGGTTTTCATTGATTGAATATAACCCTGATTTTACAATATTCGAGCAAACTGCTTTAACCGAAATTGAACGTATTCAAAACACAACCGGACTTTTTACAAGAGCGTTTGATAATGATAATCTGATTCACTTTTCGGCAATTCCGTGGTTGAATTTTACTTCCCTTTCTCATGCCCGTAGTTACACTTTTCCAGATAGTTGCCCTAAAATTTCTTTTGGTAAAATGATGACTTCAGAAACTGGAAAAAGAACAATTGCAATGTCTGTTCACGTTCATCACGGCTTAATGGATGGGTTACATTTAGGACAATTTACAGATCATTTTCAGGAATTAATGAACAGTTAAAAACAGCCATAATTATATTTAACCTTATTCTGTTACATTAATAACTTTTACTGGAGAACAAATCTTACAATAAATTGTTGTTTTGGGGAAAATTTAAAATCTCAAATACAATGAAAAAAATTGTAATTATTCTTGCATTTTCGCTTGGTTTAACAAACCTCCATGCACAAACAGAAACTGCTTCAAACGACTATAATAAATGGTCTGTTGAAGTTAGTGGTGGGGTTCATAAACCTCAACGCCCATTTTCTTCAGGTTATTCTACTTCAACACCAAGTTTTTTTGTTGGAGATCTTGGGGTTAGATATATGTTAAATAACAAATTTGGTTTGAAAGCTGATTTTGGATACAACAGTTTTACAGCAAAAAACAATACTGTAGACTTTGATTCAAAATACTACAGAGTAGATTTGCAAGCTGTTGCAAACTTAGGAAGAATCATGAACTTTGAAACCTGGACTAAAACTATTGGTTTGTTAGGTCACGCAGGTTTTGGTGTTGCTCAGTTAGAGAACAAAGATTTTCATGTTAAAGACAGAGTTGGTAATTTTATTGCTGGTGTTACGGGACAAATCAGGCTAACTGACAGACTTGCTTTAACTGGTGATTTTACAACTATTTTAAACGCTTCACAAGATTATACTTTTGATGGTGCTTATGTTGCGGAAAACAGAGGTTTTTCAGGACTTATTTTTCAGGGAACAGTTGGACTAAATGTTTATTTAGGAAAAAACTCAAAACATGCTGACTGGACTGTAATTTCGCAAGATTTTGATAGTTCTGCATTAGAAAACAAGATTGCTGATCTTGAAAATCTAGTTAAAAAAATGCCGGAAAAACAAGTAATTATTGAAAAGCAAATAAGTGGTCCTGTAGTTTCTGATAAAGATGTTATCAAAGAAATGATCAATGATAAATATTACAGCGTTTATTTTGACTTTAACAAATCAACTCCAATCGAAAATTCGACAGCTGCAATTGATGTTGTTTTAACTTATTTAAGAAAAACTCCTTCAGCTTCTATTGATATTTTAGGTTTTGCTGATCAGGTTGGAAGTTCAGAATACAATGATAAATTATCAAACACAAGAGCAAACAACGTTAAAACTATTTTTGAAAAAGCAGGTATTGCATCTTCAAGATTAAACGTAGTTGCTGGTGGAGCTGATACTTCTATTCAAAAAGATTCAGAAGAAGCTAGAAGATTAGCCAGAAGAGTTACTTTTAGAGTAAAATAACCCGTTGGGTGTAATTATTTCAAGTAAAAAATACGGACTAGATATTGTTCAAGATACTGAAATTCAGTATCTTGATGTCGCCAAACAAAACAATATCTATGTCAAATATAATAAAAAATTATCT
>NZ_JAGYVZ010000016.1 GCF_018380615.1 Flavobacterium psychroterrae
ATAGAAAAACAACTAATAGAATAAAATAATTTTATATTTTTAAACTACTTTTTAGACACCTTTTTGAGTTCATTTATACTGCTCACTTTTATCCAGAATTAGGTGCTCACTTTATCCAGAATATCCAGTTTTGCATAATAAATTAAAATTAAATGTGAATAATGAGATGCTTATGTGGAGTATTGCTTGTATGAAAGCTGCCTAAATATAATTTTTTTTTAAGTCTGTTTGGGTAAGTGGCAGATTTAAAGGTTTTTGTGCTGTAAATAAACTTTTTATATGATCATATATGGAAATTTCTCCATTTATTAAATCCGCTTTTCTTTAATGAGAAAAGCGCTGATAACTTGTTTATAAATGCTGCTTTTTGAATTCAATAATTTATAAACTCTCCGCTTTTTTTGAAAATTAAAAGTATTTTGAAAGGCTACTGGGTTTAATCCGGTACAGTACTACTTTTTTTTGGCGGTGTATTGAGATAGGATCTAATCATCCAGGCCATTTTTTCATGTTCGATAAGGATCTTACGGGCGAAATAGGCAGCACTTGGATTATGGTATTTATTAAAAAAAAGTCCAGCAAGACGCCTTAAATTGTCAATAATAGTTTCATGGGAGGCCAACAGGTATTTTAGCTGGTCTTTTGTATGGCCCGTATAGGGTTGTTCGAGCAAATTTGTAGTCATTAAATAATCAGAAAGCCGTGTCTGGGTCTGTGAGTCTAACACGCGAATATGTTCGGCTGTCCTTTCAATGATTTTTTCCAATTGATCTGACTGCTGTTTATAAAACTCACGCAGCTGATAAAAATTTTCTGCCTCAATATTCCAATAGTAGTTTTTATTTTTTATAAATAAAACTATCTCATCGGCAAAAAGTTTATGAAATTCTTCTAAAATCGACTTCAAATTCGGATCTGTGATTGTGGGGTTTCTTTTCATTGCTTAATTGTCCATTAGAGGTTGTAAAGTGATTTTACAGCCGGTTAAAATCTTTGGGTTAACATGCGTAAAGTCACACTTAATCGAAAATGAAGTTACAAAGTTAGTGGGTGTTGCTGTTAGGCAAATTTTCCAATAGTGTTGTCAATTTTTCCGTTGGGGTAAAAATTTGCGAAACTTATATTTTTAACCCTCGGAGCGCCCTAAATCATAATTTGAGCAAATATGGTCAAAGTGAAACCTGCAATTCTCATACTATTGCCTGATCCTTTAAAGCATCTATTATGGTTTTAAGTATTTGCTTTTCTAAAATTCATTGACAACATAAATTATTTGATATCTAGCGGCACATATGACTTAATCTCGTACGCCCTTTCGTATTCTGGCGATATATAGTCACCTTGAAATCCTTAAATTCATTTTAACTAACTGTATTTCAATTACTTGTGAGTTGGCACAACGTTTGGCTTATATAGGGCGTAGAGAAGTTGAACTATAAACACTTAATTATGGAACCCATTACAAAGAAAAACGATCCCCAAACAAACCTGATTTTTGAAAAAAGCCACAGACACCTTATGTTGGAAAATACTATCGCTGTCGAATCAGGAATATGCCTGAAAGCTTGCAGGGGGTCATTTTATACCAATTCCAGTAAACTGCTTTTTGTAACACGTGGCACTATGGTATGTAAACATGGAACCGATACCTATGAAATAGCAGAGAATCAAATGGCTTTCTTTAGAAAGGATATTTTGATTGAATACGAAATAAAGTGTCCTGATGAATCTTCCACTGAAGTATGTTATTTTTTATTTTCTCTACAGGATCAATTTGTGTTGGAATTTGTCAAATTAATTTCTTTATCAATTTTGGGAAATGACTCATATCCCCCAGTGAGTGTAAAAGCATTTGACAGCAGATTTCAAAATTACATAGATTCGCTTGATCTTTATTTTGAAGAGCCAAATAAAATGCTTGTAAAAATAAAACTATTTGAACTTCTTTTTCATATAGCCAATACAGAAAGAGAAATGCTCAGCCAGTTTTTAGAACTCAAAGCCAGTTTTGCAAATAATTTCAAATCCATCATAGAGGATAATGTTTTAAACTCAGTTTCAATTGACCAGCTTTGTGTTTTAACAGGCCGAAGCCAGTCTAGTTTCAGAAGGGATTTCCATGCAATATATAATATGCCCCCATCGCAATGGTTAAGGGAACGAAGACTTGAAAAAGCTAAAGAAATGCTCCTTGCAACCAAATTTACAGTAACGGATATCTGTTATACGCTGGGTTTTGAAAGCATAGCCCATTTTTCAAGATTGTTTAAATCCTTTTTTGGACAGGCGCCCAGTGAATTCAGGTTAAACCAAAAGCACCAGGTGGCTTAGATATGCGCAGTTGAACTTATGCAACAAAACTAAAGAAGCCAAATCATTGCTTCCCGCCTGAAAGATGCTCCTTTTTGATGCCTAATCGCTTCATCCGTGAATGCAATGTTGTTGGTGGAATACCCAGGAGCTCTGCAGCTCCTCCGAAACCTGCAATTCTTCCATTCGTATATTTTAAGATTTTCATGATATAAGCCCGTTCGTTATCGTCTATCGTTTTTATATCTAATGTATCCTCTTCTTTAAAAACGGTACTGCTGTTTTTTACAGGAAGCACAATACCCTTAAGAGTTTCCCCGGTATTTAGAAGAACGCTTCGTTCAATTAAATGTTCCAGTTCCCTAATGTTTCCCGGCCAGTTGTACTGCATCATTTCCTGCAATGCCTTGTTGCTTAAGTTGGTGATTTTTTTCCCTGTTTTTTTTGAAAATCTTTTTATAAAATGAGAAGTTAATGCTGGAATATCTTCCTTGCGATCCCTGAGGGGGGGCAGATTTATTGGAAAAATATTTAGCCTGTAGTAAAGGTCGCTTCTAAATTTACCTTCCTCCATTAATTGCTCCAGATTACGGTTTGTGGCAGCAATAATACGAACGTCGACTTTTATGGTTGTTTTTCCACCAAGACGCTCTATCTCCTTTTCTTGTAGTGCTCTTAAAAGTTTAACCTGCAGTTCAAGGGGCATCTCACCAATTTCATCCAGAAATAGAGTGCCGTTATTTGCTAATTCAAATTTTCCAATTCTCCTTTCTATGGCCCCGGTAAAGCTGCCTCTTTCATGACCAAACAATTCGCTTTCAATTAAGTTTGCAGGAAGGGCCGCGCAGTTTACTTTTACCATAAGTTTATTAAATCGCGGGGATGAATTGTGAATAGCCCTGGCAATTAATTCCTTTCCAGTCCCTGTTTCTCCAAGCAATAAAACGGTACTGTCAGATGGAGCTCCTTGTTCAACCAGGTGGAAGACCTTTTTCATTTCTCCGCTTACACTAATAATATCGCTATGCTTAAAGTTATTATTAATTTCTTCCAGCAAATAGGAATTTTCTTCTTCGAGTTGATTTTTATATTTTTTAATTTCTTTAATTTGATTTTCAATTTGTTCATTAGCATTTATATTAGCTAAAGCTACTGATAACTGAGCAGAAATTGCCTTAATGAGATTTAGTTGATTGCTATCAATATGCATTTTGACTTTTTTGGTTATTGCTAAATAACCAATTGTATTTTCACCATTTTGTAGCCTTGAAAATATCATTTGTCTCATACCAACATCATAAATCATTCTAAAATAATCAGGAACTTTGTTATTGGTTTTAATATATGCTTCCATGTCATAGACCAGCGGGTCTTCTGATGCAAGTACTTTATTTATTATTCCATCATTTACAGGATGCACCATGGATGTTATATCGCCATATTTAGGATGCTTTACGCTTGGCGAGTTCGGATCTAAAATAAAAGAACCAAATGTTTTACCATCGGGGCTAACATAACAGAAAGAAATATTATTAAATACCAGAAGTGTTTTTAGTTTTTCGTCTACAATTAGTCGCAAGTCATTTTTATTTCTAATTTTTGCTACGTTGTTGGAAAGATCCAGCAACATTGATTTTTCTTTTTCCCGAACTTCAATTTCCTGAATTGCAAAAATATTAGCTATTGCTATAGACATCTGATCAGAAATACCCTTTATAAGACTGGATTGATGGGCATCAAGTGCAATTTTTTTATCAAAGAACATCATCCAGAAACCAAATACCTTGTCTCCTATAATAAATCTGGTTGTTACAACCTGCTGGATTCCGCTTTCATAATTTATTATGCCGTAAAGCGGCAGTTCCTGTTCTTTCTCTAATTGATCAAAATCAATTATGGTGGGATCCGCAGTAATAATTGACTTATTTAATATTCCGTCCTCAATAAGGAATTTGTTTCCCTTAAGTTTGCTGTACAGGGGATGGCTTTGGCTTCTTGAATTCGGATCATACAAAAAGGGGGTAACTGAAATTCGATCATCATTAATTCTTACCAGATGGGCGTGGCTGAAATGGAGAATTTTTTTTAATTTTTCAGTTATTACAAACATTAGATCTTCATTGGTGCGAACAGCCGCAAGATCCATATTCAGCAATAACAGTGTATTTCTCTCGTACTCTCTTTTTTTAATTTCTTCTTCGGCTATGATATTGGCTACGGCGATGGACATTTGATCTGAAATGCCTTTTATCAGGCTTGACTTATGGGGATCAAGGATAATTTTCTTATCAAAGAAAAGCATCCAAAAACCAAATATACGGTCTCCGCTTGTAAATCGTGTAGTAATTACCCGCTGTATACCGCTTTCAAAATTTACCTTGGCATAAAGGGGAAGTTCCTGCTCCATTTTGAGCTGATCAAAATCAACGGCAGTGGGCTCAGGAGTTGCCATTGATTTATTAAGTATTCCATCTTCAATGGGAATTCTGCTGCCTTTTAGAGTTTCGTAAAGAGGGTGATTTTTACTTTTAGAATCCGGGTCATACAAATAAGGCGTTACAGATATTCGGTCCTCATTAATCCGTGTTAGATGGGCATGACTGAAAAGAAGTATTTCTTTTAATTTTTTTGTAATGACAATCATTAAATCTTCGTTAGTCCTAACAGCGGCCAGATCCATATTTAATTGCAGAAGCTGGTTTCTTTCCCATTCTCTTTTTTTAATTTCTTCATCCGCAATTATGTTGGAAAGTGCAACAGAAATTTGATTGGCAAGACCCTCTATCAGGCTTATCCATTTAATATTTGGCATTATATTCTTCTCAAAAAACAGTATCCAAAATCCAAAAACTTCTCCGGCACGTGAAAAACGGATTACTGCCGCCTGATTCATCCCACTTTCGAAATTCACCTTAAGGTACAATGGAAGTTCCTGAATCACCTTAAGTTCATTCATATTGAAAATGTTCGCTGCGTCCGAGACTGCCGCTTTATCGAGTATCCCGTCATTTAAAGGAAATTTCGCAGTACAGTCTTTTGAATAAATAGGATGATCTTTGGTTCTGGATTTTGGATCCAGAAGAAAGGTGCTCACAGTCTCTTTGTCATCGTTGATTAAGGCTATAACTGTATTGCTAAAACCAAGTATTTTTTTTAGACGATTGGATATGACCTGAAGAAGATCGTCGTAATTTCTGACCGCAGCAATATATAGATTTAAGGATAAAAGCAGTTCCCTTTCCTTTTCGCGTTTGATGATTTCTTCATTGACCACTATATTAGAAACTGCTGCGGAAAGCTGCGAGCATACCCCTTTGATCAGGTCGTTATTAACAGTTAATGTTTGACCGGTACCCAGATGCAGTACAAGCATTCCAATATTTTTTGGTCCTGCCTTCATCGGCAGGCACAAAACCTGTTTTCTGCCCATTTTTTTCCAAAAATGGACAAATCCCGGCATCTCTGGTATTTCCGCAATTTTATCCACATCAAATACTACAGGATCATTTTCCTGCATTACTCTGCTAAATAAAGGATCGCTGATTTCATAGGCCATTGAAGTGGCGGCTTCAAACTCAACATCAGTTGTAATGGTATCTTTCTGATCAATAATAAAGGCACGATACGTTTTTCCATTGTCATCGATTTTGGCGATGCCGAGCTCTTCTATTGAAAATATTTTTTTAATACGCCTGTTAATGATTTCATGAAGATCAGCCCTGCTTTTTAGAGCTGAGAGCTCCCCGCTTAAGGAAAGCAGTATTGATTTTTCTTCTTCTCTTCTTGCAATTTCAGAGGCATCTCTGATATTTAAAGATGCGGCAGCTATTTGGTAAGAAATATTTTTTAAAAGATGGAGCTTCTCAGAAGCGAACGCCCCTTGGATTTCAGTAAGCATTACAAAGAGACCTATAAACTCATCTTTATAGTAAAGCCTTAGATTGGCAAATTCTTTAATACCAGCCTCATGCATAAATTCAAGTCCTTTGTGGCCATTACTAAGCAGTAATTCAATATCCTGCACTTGTGGAAGATCAGTATAATTTTCAAAGCTGTAAAGCGAATGTGCTATTTTTAGCTGTTTTTTAAATGCAGCATCTTCGGATCTTTTTCCAATGTCAAAAAGCAATGTTTTGTAGCTTTTATTCTCTTTATCGTAAAGCAGAACATAGCAGTCATCAAAATTAATATGGCTTTTCAATAAGTGACAAATAACATTCAGTAACTCCACATTGCTGCGTGAATTAGAAATTTCTCTGCTAAGCTTTACCAGCATTTGGTCCTGGCTTTGATTTGAATGCATATACACGAGATTTAAAAACTGAGTAAATTATCTTGCCGGCAACTAAAGTATGGAAACGGACCTTGTTTATTACCCCTCCAATTATTATATTAATTAATCGTTAAAGTACAAATTATTTTCAATTTAAAGTAAATTTTAATGAAGTTAATGTACCTGTAAAGTTAAATTTCGTCATTAATGGAAATATTTATTTGATAATCATATAGTACCGGCACGCTTTATCAGCCTTTGTCAAAAGACAGCAAATTATGATCAATATCTTTAAAATTTCCGCTTTTTTCTTTTTTGTACAAAATAGTTTACTTTATTATTTATAACCGAGCAGTCTTGGATGAAAAAGTCAACAACAATGGAATGAAAGGTAAAATTCAAATTGATTTTAATGCGCAACTTTGAAATAGAATTTTGGCCTCTGCGCTTGGGTGCACCGACATTCTATTATTAACTTTAATTTACAAGATCATGACTTACAAAACCAACTTAAAGGAGCTTTTGACAATTGCGGAAATAAATGCTAAAAATAATTCCGCCATTTTTGATATTGATGCCTCAGAACTTGCCATGATTTGGAATAGGGGAAACAGCATGCAGATAAAGATTAATAAAGTCTGTTACGAGATTTCCAAAAACGCTGTATTTTTTTTGAATTCATTCCATCGGGTGGAAGGCGTAGAGTTAAAAGCAGCCAGATTGCTTAAATTCAGCAAGTCATTTTTATGCAGTACCGGCCAGGAGCAACCCGATGAGCTCAGAAGTTTATGCAGCTTCACCGCCGGAGAGCTGCAGCTTATAAAAATACATGAAACCCAATTGGATCATTTGGAAAGTGCATGGTCCTTTTTTTGCAATGAAATAAATTCAGAGGATGCAATGCAGAGGGATATGCTTGCACTGCTGCTGAAGAGAATTCTGCGGTTTTGCTGTAAAAGCGATAATTTTGAAAAGCAGAAAAAGTATTCATCTGATATAATCAGTGCATTTAACTTCCTGGTCGAGGATCATTTTTCAGAGCATCATGATGTGGCATTTTATGCCTCAAAACTCAATAAGACTCCCAAAACACTTTCTATTTTATTCTCCCTTGTGATGGGATGCCCGCCAAAGGATTTTATTCACGATCGTATTATGGCTGATGCCAGAAATCAGATTCAGCACACCGAAAAATCAATAAAAGAAATAGCGTACGATCTTGGTTACGAAGATATCCAGACCTTCAGCAGATTCTTCAAAAACAAGCAGGGAATATCTCCACTGCATTACCGTGAGAAAATAAAATTGCCCGCTGTTCCACTTCAGCAACAGCAGTATAGCGCATAATAATGGTCGGGGGAAAAGTACGTTCTATCGAAAAGATTGGGATTTGCTCTACATCGCAGCAAGATTGTCTTCAAAGTTTAAATATTGACGATACTGTGCTTGACTTTCAAAGACAATCAGTTAATTATTTAAGCATTTCCGCTGATGCTCCTTTTTTCCTCTTGCTCATTTAATTTTTTGGAATGTAGAAACAAATTTAAAGACGGGACTATGTACTATTCTGACTTCATTTTATTATTTATTGCAGGGCTGGCTGGCGGGGCACTTAATGCTACGATAGGCGGAGGCTGGTTTATTGTTTTTCCCAGTTTGATTTATTTGGGAAAGCAGCCTGTGAGCAGTAACGCCACCACTACAACGACGCTATTGTGTGGTCACCTGGCCAGTATGGCAAGTGAACAGAACCCGATTCCACTTGATAAAAACATAAAAAGATATTTCGGTATAATTTCCTTAGCCGGGGGAGCAGCAGGCGCTTTTTTGCTGATTATTTTTTCCCATCAGACATTTGAACTCATAGGTCCTTATCTGCTGCTATGTTCCTGGCTGATGTTTACCTTTAACAAGACTATTTTGTCCTACTTTGATTCAAAAAAATATAAAGCTTTTGAGTATTCACATCGTAAATTGATTTCACTTTTTATATTAAATGTATACGGCAGCTATTTTGGGGCGGGGGTTGGAATGATGTTTATAGCTCTGCTGCGTTACTACGGTATGAAAAATGACACACAGCTTAATGGCTTTAAAGACCTGATGGTTGCACTCAATAATGGGATTGCCGTTTTAATCTTTATTTATTCCGGGCTCATACAATGGCAATTTGCACTGGTACTGATTGCCGGTTCCCTTTTCGGGGGGTACTATGGCGTAAAAGTATCCAATAAGATCAACATGCAGGTAGTCAAAAGAGTGATGATAGTGGTGGGCGCCATTGTAACGCTATATTTTTTAAATGTACTTGACTTGGATCTGATAGTATAATAGAAAATAGTAGGCAGCGGCCATACTGTACTTCCTAATCTATAAAAGATGAAATAATATAATGAAGCCGTCTCAAAACAAATTTGAGGCGGCTTTTTTTTTGGTGTTTGTTTTTGATTTTATTGTCTCTATTTTGAGTGGATACAAAAATTTCCCTTATGCTGCAATTTTCATTCTTAAGTTGTGTCCTAAAGCCATTAATCCGAACTCTAATTCTACTTTTTGAGGCTTTTTAGAATTTAAAAATTGAAGTTTGGTTTAATTTGGAGCTATCTCCAGCTATCATTCCAATCTTTTGCTGCGAACCCCGGCACAAAAGAATTTTCCCTTCTATCTGGGCTAGGGCACTCATTTTCAAAAGAAGTTTTGATTATTTTACAGCTAATAATTTAGCTCTTCAGCAGAATAATAATAAACAATTCAGTAAGTGTCTATTCCTCTTATTTTTATTTCGTCAAGAGTTCTACTAAGGAGGCCGAATAAAAAACAGAAAAGTGGCTATTTCACTAGTAGTTCTACAGCCTCTTTATTTTCTATAATAGTGTAGAATCTTTTAAAGAAATTATTTGAGTGAGTGAAATTTTCTAAGGGATTTAATTCCATAAAATATCCTCTGCGAGAATCTAAATAAAATTCATACAAAGGATATTTTTCAATAATCAACCTCTAAATTAAAAACAATCATTTATTTTGAATTACTAACAAATACTGTAGTAACTGTTTTATTTATGAAATGCCTTTGTAGACCAGATAGGTAAACACATCGCCTTTTATTACAAAACCTCCAAATTTGGAATCGTATTCTGCTGTTGGTTTGGCAGCCACAACTTCCTCCAATGTTTTGCCCTGTTTTTTAAGGGCGGCAACCTTTTTGTGGACATTTACAAGCATATCTCTGAACTCGGTCAATTCTTTTTTATTGCCCACAGGGCCATGGCCTGGAACTATAATTGTTTTGTCAGTCACTCTAGCGACATTTTCTTTTGCCGCTTTGATCATACCTGTAATACTTCCCCCAGTATTATAATCTATAAAAGGGTAGTATCCATTCCACCATGTATCGGCCACAACAAGGACATCAGCCTTTGGAAAATAAACAGAAATATCACTGTCCGTGTGCGCTGGATCGTAATGTTTCATTTGTATTTTTTCCCCATTAAAAGTTATTGAATTGTTGTCTTTAAAAGTTTTTGAAGGCAGGGCCTCAGTTGGTGCTGCAGGAAAAGTATAATCCCAGTCATCTACCCTGGTTTCAACGGCAAGATGTTTGCGCGTATTCTCCTGTGCAATTATGGTGGCTCCTTGCTGTTTGAGCCATAAGTTTCCATCAGCATGGTCAAAATGCCAGTGTGTGTTGATAAGGAATTTTAGAGGTTTGCTGCTTATATTTTTTATTGCAGCCGAAACATTCGGTTTAGAAACTCCAATGCCGGCATCGACCATTAATAATCCATCAGAACCGCTCAGCACTGAGATGTTTCCGCCTGAACCTTCCAAAACAGTAATATTTCCCCTAAGCTTAGTTGGTATTATTTCTGCCGTGGCAGCCGCTCTCATAATGGTAAGTACAGGGCTTTCCTGATAGGCCGAAAGCAGTAAATTTTCTTTTTGTGATAATACCATCTGTGGTGCCATTACCAAGCCGACAGCCAAAATGCCTGTTGCTCCAAGAAATTTTCGACGGCTCACTGTAAAATTAGTTTCCATAATAAATTGATTTTTAGGTTATGTTATACGCGGCATATTTAATCGATAAGAGTTTGATTTTTGACAACCTTACTGATTTCTTCAACTGTAGCACTTTTTTTTACTTCAAATAAGGCTCTGCCGCTTTATGTTTATTTTTTTAAATATTCTTTTAATTGCGCGCCGCCCTGCACCGTAAGCGCGTTAACCGAAGGGAGGGTGGCCAGACCGTTCAATAGTCCAAAATCATGTATCATTCCTACATATCGTACAGTAGATACTTTGACGCCTGCTTCGCTTAATTTGCGTCCAAAAGCCTCACCCTCATCTCTTAAAATATCGTTTTCCGCGGTCTGAATCAGAGTCGGGGGCAAGCCTTTAAGCTGATCAAGGCTGGCCTGAAGCGGTGATGCATAGATAACGTTTCGTTTTGCAGGATCTGGAATATAGAAATCATACATCCATTTCATAACCGGAACAGTTAAGAATCTATCCTGGCCAAATCTCTTATAGGAATCTGTATCAAATTTAGAATCTACAATAGGCCACATCATAATTAGGCCCTTAATTTTCGGACCATTATTTTCTTTTGCTTTCAGGGCCGTTACTGCTGTCATATTACCCCCAACGCTATTGCCGACAATAGCCATGTTAGTTCCGTCAACATTGATTTCATCTCCATGCGCGGCCACCCATTTGGTAGCAGCAAATATTTCGTTAATCGCCACGGGATACTGGGCTTCTGGAGTTCTGGTATAATTCACAAATACCGCAGCAAATCCCGAGTGCACCACTAAATCTCTCACCAATCGCTCATGTGTAGGGAAATCCCCTAGTATCCATCCGCCTCCATGTATAAATATAAAGACAGGCAGTTTTTCCTTAATACCTTTAGGTCTGACAATATTCAAAGAAATGGTCAGACCGTCATTGGTAATGGTTTTTTCAGATACTTCAATTCCTGAGAGATCTACTTTAACACTAGCCTGAGCGTTGACAAGTACATCCTTAGCTTCTTTAGGTGTTAGTTTCTCTAAAGGAGTTCCTCCGCTGTTTAGTACTTTTAGAAATTTTCTCACTTCAATATCTAAATTCGGATCGGTGTTGAAATCTGCGATAGGTGTTTGGTCTGTTTTCACCGCTTCTTCCGCAGCTGCATTTTGATTTGCATTCGTATTTTTATCGTTACAGGCTCCTAATAAAAGCGCAACAGAAATTAATCCTATTGACGTAACATTCTTGATGGTTGTTGTTGCCATTGTTTAGATTTTTTATGTTTTTATTTTTCTTTTGTTGCTTATGCAATATGAATCTTTTAGGAATTAATATACTCGAGTAATATGCCTTCCAATTGTATTGAGTACAAAGTTGCAACAGATATCCCCCTTAGAGTTAGTCACTTTTTCCTTATCTATTAACTATTTTTCCCGCTATTGGTAGTTTAAAACCAGCTCTTTAAATGTTGGTTGCCAGGTTAATGCCTTGTTCGAATTGCCTTGCCTTGCTTTCATTTTAAAGCATGGTAATGCTTTTTAAGGCAGATAAGAAAGTTTTAAAGCCCGTAACAGCTGATTTCCGATTTGGAAGCGTCATTATTTCTGCTGTTGTTTACTATTGTGACTCCTGAGTGGAATGTTCCTTGTCTATGATTTCTACAAAAGGATGTAAGCGAGTTGTCATTAGGAAAAAAGGTTAATAGATAAGGAAAATTTGCTAAACCCGGGCCTGTGGTGATTTACTAGTTTTGTAAATGAATTGATAAATCTGGAGTGCTGGTAGATTATTGAACCGGATCATTATTCCAATTAAAGGGCAAAAACCTTTGGCACCTCTGCTTAAATTAACTAAAAAAAGAAATTATGGATCCTAAAATCGGTATTAAGGAAGAAAATCTTGCAGGAGTTGCACAGGCAATGTGTAAAATTCTTGCTGATGAATTTGTGCTGTACACCAAAACAAGAAAAGCGCATTGGAATGTTGAAGGCCCAAACTTTCACAGCATGCATCTTTTCTTTGAACAGCAGTATCAGGAACTTGACCAAATTGTAGACAGCGTTGCAGAACGGATACGAACCCTTGGACACTATGCACCGGGGTCATTGAAGGAATACCTTGGACTTACACAGCTCAGCGAGCAGTCAAGGGACAAAAATGACAGTTTAGGATTCATTCACGAGTTGTTAGCAGATCACCAAAGCATTCTGATTCTGCTGCGTGAAAATATAAAAAAATTTGATTCGGTCTGGAGTGATCTGGGGACCAGCGATTACATCACAGGGCTTTTGGAAGCACATGAGAAAATGGCGTGGATGCTGCGCTCGCATATTAAATAATGCATTGAAATTCATCATAAATGAGAAAAAATACAGCGTATCTGACTGTCCTGCTCTCAGCGATTGCAGGATATTGTGACACGGTAACATTTCTTGCCGCTGATAATATCTTTTCTGCTCACGTCACGGGCAACTTTATCATATTTGTTTATCAGGTCATCAATGGCAATGACATCCACTCATGGTTAAGGCTGCTGGCATTTCCTGTCTTTATACTGTCAATTATAGTGGCAGGCTGGGTGGCAAAAAAATCGGAAAACAGAAAATATGACCTGCTGTATTATCAAGGGATAATCTTAACGATGACCGGAATATCGGGTTATATTTTAAAATTGGCAGGGATGCTATCACAAGAAGTGACATTCGTTCTGTCCATGTGTTTTGTTTTTGCTCTTGGATTTCAAAATGCCTTTGGAAAAATATATCATAAAGAAACCTTTGGATCCACCACTATGATCACAGGCACTGTAAACCAACTATCACTTTCACTGGGATATGTTTTTAAACATTTCTTCAAAAAATACAAAATTGATACGAAATTTATCAAACAGCTTATTACTGTAACAGGATTTTTGGCAGGATGTTTCATTGGAGCAGTTGCGGCACATTATCTTAGTTTGGGTGCCGCTATTTTACCGGGATTAATTCTGGTGGTCTGCTATATTAATGCGTCCGAAAAAACAGAGCTGTCCAGCAGTATAACACCAAGGGGAAATTACTTGGATAAAATGAATATTAATTAACTAAATACTAATATCCATTAAGTACTGGAGAAATACCTTTTTACCAATGCCTCAGGACTTAAATAATAATCACAATTAGATTATCTTTGTGCTCTTGAACTTGAAGTATTTTCGAGTTGAAATTTTTAAAATGATTATATAATAATATGTTTGAAGTATTTGCTAAATATTTACAGAACCAGATACAGCTTAATGACCAGGAGTTAAATATGATTCAAAAGGTCTGCGTGAGCAAAAGGCTGAGGAAAAATCAGTATCTGCTGCAGGAGGGAGATGTATGGCGCTACAATGCATTTATTACAAGCGGATGCCTGCGTACCTATAGTGTAAATGACAAACTGCAGGAGCATATTCTAAATTTTGCTATTGAAAATTACTGGATCGGAGACCGTGAGAGCCTTCTTAACGGCACGCCGTCCCGCTATAACATTGACGCCATAGAAGACAGTGAAGTTCTTTTGATCAGCAAAGAGGATTTTGCAGTGCTGATGAAAAGCATTCCACAGTTTCAGGATTTGGTTAACCTGATTATTGAACGAAGTTTTGCTGCAAGCCAGGATAGAATTAACAGCAGTATTAGTTTAAACGCAGAGGAGAAATATGCAACTTTTTTAAAAAGACAGCCCAAAATTGCCAACCGGGTGCCCCAGCATATGGTGGCTTCCTATCTGGGCATAACACCCGAGACCTTAAGCCGGATCAGGAAACTGAACTTAAAAAAATAGAATTTAGTCCTTTTAAATTTTGAAGCACTTGATATATGTCAAGTGTTTTTTTATTTTATGTCAATAATAAATCCGCTGTTTGAAAGTAATTTTGCTGTAAGAAATTAATAATTTTTAAAGTAGATAAGATGATAGTAGTAACAGGAGCATCAGGATTTATTGGAAAGGGAACCATAGAGTTTCTATTAAAAAATTTGCCGGCCGATCAAATTGTTGGAATGGTACGCGATGTAAATAAAGATAAAGAATTAAATAATTTAGGAATAGAAATCAGAGAAGGTAATTATCAGGATTACCAATCGTTGCTGAAAGCTTTTAAGGGAGCTGAAAAAGTTCTTCTGGTCTCCGCACATGCTTTTACAGATCTGACAGCTCAGCATATTAATGTTATTGATGCGGCGAAGCAAGCGGGGGTGAAGCACATTGTCTTTACAAGCATTTACAGAACAGAAAGTGCCCAACACAGTATTCCCTGGGTTACCTTAAGTATGAAAATTACAGAAGATTACCTGAAAAAATCAGGAATGGCCTATACTATACTGCGCAATACCTTTTACTTTGATTATCTCCCATATTACTTTAGAGATGTACTGAAGGAAGGTAAGCTGGTTATTCCAGGCGGAGAGGGAGCGGTTGCTTTTGCTTTACGTTCCGATCTGGCTGAGGCAACAGCAAATGTTTTAGCGCAGAGCGGTCATGAGAATAAGACTTATGCCTTAATCGGAAACAGGTCATATTCTTATGGAGATATTGCAGAGATTTTATCTAAGGAGTCAGGCAAAGAAATACTTTATGCAGATACTGGCAGGGAAGATTTTATTCAAAAAATTACAGAGACCGGAGTTCCTGTCCAACAGGCTGAATTCTGGGCTGAGTGGCTTCAGGCTATGAAGATGGACGATATGCGTGGTGACGGGTCAAATTCCCTGGAGATTTTGCTTGGCAGAGCACCTGTAACCTTGGAGAGTTTCTTAAAAGAAGTCTATTTTAGTGGCAAAACGGTTCAGGAAGATTAATAACAAAAATCACAGTATGAAAACGGCAGAGCGTTTTGAAGGTAAAGTGGAAAGCCAACTCATTTTTCATGCGTGGCTTTTGCAAAATAGGAAAATTAGTGATCTGATAAACCGCCTTAGCAATGATGATCTTAGAAAGGATGTGGTTACAGGGCGTAACAGCGGTCTTTATTTATTAGGACACCTGATCGCCAGTAATGATATGTTAATGCCTCTCTTTGGTTTTGGCGGGAAAATGTATCCTGAGTATGAAAAGATATTTTTATGCACTCCGGATAAATGTTCGCAAAAATTTCCGCCCACTGACCTGGTTAGAAAGCATTGGTTTGCTTTAAATGAGGAGCTCAGGACAAGATTTGCAGCCATGGAGCAAAAAGAATGGATTTGCCACAGTGAGCAAGCAGCTGAAAGACTTAAAATCATGCTCAACGTCGTGAATCATCAATGTTATCATTTGGGACAGCTTGCCTTCCTTCTCTAAAAATTACTTAAACCGGAATCAATTTAGAAATAGCCCCGATAATTTCGGGGCTTTCTTTTATCTTACGATAATAATGAAATAGTACTAAGATCTTGAAGTTGAATTAACTTGTTGTGCAAATAAAAAATGTCCAGCCGTAAGAAAAAAAACAATACGGCTGAACAAAATCAAATTGTAAGATTTACAGAATTAACCCATATATTTTTCAAGCCATCTGGCTTTAATTTCTGCTCTTTTTTCAATAAATTCCTTATCTGTGCCTTCTGCGATCTGGTCTAATGGAAGTCTCAGCGGTCTTGTTCCATTTTCCATATTTATCAAACTTGTTATTCCATCAACGATTACCTGAGGATCCATATTATATTTCTGCATTTTGCCAAACAAACCTGATGTTATCGCATTTAGCATTTCAGAGGCAACAGGTTCATATTGGGCGCTTATATCTGATTTTTCACCGTCCATGCTTTTTTTGCTTCCGTCGGTCATTTCAGTTGGGTAGGCTCCTGGCTGAATAGATACATTTTCGATATTAAATTGTCTAAGTTCTTCCTGAATTCCCTCAGTAAGGGATTCTACACTGAATTTTGAAGCAAGATAAGGCACCATAAAAGGAAGAGTGTGTCCGCTGGCTCCCGATGTGATATTGATAATAAGTCCGTTTTTTAATCTGCGCATACTTGGCAGTACGGCCTGATAAGTTCTTATTGTGCCGTAAAAATTCACTTCAAATATTTTTTTGATCTGTTCAATATTGAATGATTCAACAAGACCATAACCAACAACCCCTGCGTTATTAACCAGTACATCGATCCTTCCATGTTTCAGTAAAACAGCTTCAAAGGCAGTTTTAACCGATAGGTCATCGGTTACATCAATATCAACAACTTCAATATTTGAAAGTTTTGAGAGTTCATCAGCAGCATTTTTGTTTCTCGTGCTGCTTTCTCTCATACCTGCAATTACAATGTTATCCTGCTTTGCCAGGTGAATTGCTGCAAGTTTTCCAAATCCCGTACTTGTGCCTGTGATAAATATTATTTTTTTCATTTTTAGTATGTATTTAAGAATACAAAGTTCGGGAGCAATGGAAATTTATTGCTTGACCTATGATAAATTATTTATTGACATATATCAATAGCAAGGGAAGCATTGAGACTGAATTAGGAAGGTCATTACATTTTGAGCCTTTGTGCAGTTAAGATCGCTTTTATTTTAAGTAATGATTTTTTTGTTTGGTATTCAGGTATTTATGTTTAAATTTAGTGTACCATATTTCCACAAATTAAACCTGCTGAACTTTAAACTCATCTGTTCGATTATTAACACTTTAATTTATAACTATGAAGGTAACTTATTATGGGCATTCCTGCTTTTCAGTGTTTGCCGGGGGGAAAAATATTCTTTTTGATCCCTTTATTACTCCAAATGATCTTGCAAAAGATATTGACGTGGATCTTATCAAGGCAGATTATATTTTTTTATCCCATGCACATTATGATCACATTTTTGACGTGGAGAGAATTGCAAAAAATACCGGGGCAAAGGTATTGGGCAATTTTGAAATCTATAACTGGCTGCTGAAAAAAGGAATTGAAAACTCCTATCCCATAAATCCTGGAGGAAAAGTGGATTTGGATTTTGGTTCTGCAAAATGCGTCACAGCCCAGCATTCAAGCAGTTTCAGTGATGGAAGTTATGGAGGCATTGCCTGCGGTTTTGTACTCACCACAGCTGATGGGAATTTCTATTACAGCGGAGACACAGCCCTAACTGTGGATATGGGCCTGATCCCGAAATTTACTCCACTTGATTTTGCCGTTTTTCCTATAGGCGACGGACTTACCATGGGAATAGAAGAAGCTGTTGAAGCCTCTAAACTTACCGGTGTCCAAAAGATCTTGGGTGTTCATTATGATACTTTCGGTTTTATTGTCATGGACCATCAAAGGGCTGATCAAAAGTTTAAAGAGGAAGGCCTGAAGCTTTATCTCCCGTCTATAGGCAGTACAATAGAGCTATAAAACGCTTGGGGAGTTCTACCAAAATTATGTATTACTAAATCAAATAAATAAAACTATAATGGTATTTCGGATACAATTTTTTTTAAATTTGACTTTAAAATTAAATATCTGCAGTTATGATTTTCAACGGCGACAGCAAAGAGTTTCTGACCCTTCAGGAATTAAATGATTTCAATAAAGATATAATCTATAAATCTGGAGATACCGATATGACCCTGCTTTGGAATAATGGGCAGGACATGAATATTATAATTGATAAGGTTGAATATAATTTAGGCAGGAATGAAGTTGTCTTCCTGACCGAATTCCATAAAGTAGACAGTTTAAATCTGGAATCAGTGCGGTTCATCAGGTGGAATCAACCTTTTTTCTGTCCGATCAATCATGATAATGAGGTGGGAAGCAAAGGATTATTGTTCTTTGGTGCCAATGGTGTCCCTATTGTAAAGATAATAGACAACGAAATTAAGTTTCTTGAAAATTATTGGGAAAACTTCTCCTATGAGATGTCCTCCAGCGACAGTCTTCAGAAGGATATGCTTCAGTCAATCCTCAAGCAGATCTTAATTTTTTGTGCACGAAGCCTAAAAAAATCGGATAATTATGCGAACCTGGAAAAAAGTCAGGTAGATATAATCAGGGAATTTAATTTTTTGGTTGAAGGGCATTTCTCTAAGCATCATGATGTTGCATTTTATGCATCCAAACTCAACAAGTCTCCTAAAACACTGTCTAATCTTTTTGCGATGGTGTCCAACCGTCCGCCCATCAGCATTATTCATGACAGGATTATGCTTCATGCCCGAAGACAGATCAATTATACGAATCTGTCAATAAAAGAAATTGCGTATGATCTTGGCTATGAAGATATTCAGACATTCAGCCGATTCTTTAAAAACAGGGAGGGAATTTCTCCAATGCAATACAGGGAAAAACTAAAACTAAATTAGAGCCCATTTGAATTAATACTACTAAGTGTCCCCATTGGACACTTTTTTTTTGGTTCATTTTAAATACTTCTCAGCCCAATTCCTAAAATGGGCATGAACTTAAATTTGCCTGATACCGATAATATACTGCATTTAGGAAAAATGGTTAACTCTTCGGGAAAATCTGACTAACAGCCATCCTTGTAAGTGTTGCACCTTTGTACTGTCGATAATGACAATCAAAAACAGATACCAATTTAAAATTTAAGATTATGGCACGATTAACAGCTTTAGACCCAGACCAAACCGATGGGAAATCAAAAGAATTATTTACTGCAATAAAAGGAAAAATGGGAATGGTTCCCAATATGATGAGAACAATGGGAAATTCACCGGCGGTACTCAATGGATATTTAGGACTTAGCACAGCTTTAAACAGCGCGAGTCTTGACCCTAAAGTGAGAGAGCTTCTTTCACTGATGGTTGCAAACGAAAATGGCTGTGATTATTGTAATTCAGCACACAGCTTTATAGGAGGGAAAATTGGTCTTGATGCAGTAGTTCTGGATCAGGCAAGATCAGGAATTTCTTCAGACGATAAAACAAATGCAGTACTGGAGTTCGCCAAAGCGGTGCTGGATACTAAAGGTAATGTTTCAGATTACGCTGTGGATAAATTTAAAGCAGCGGGATTCGGTGATACGCAGATTGCTGAAGTTATAGCCTCGGTAGCCTTAAGCATTTTTACAAATTATTTCAATAATGCCGCTAAAACGGATATTGATTTTCCAAAACTTGAACCAATTAATAAAAACTAATTCAATATATTATGAAAACAACTTATAACACCAGAAAAATTAATGGAGTAGAAATTTTCTACCGCGAAGCAGGAGATAAAAACAAACCTACTTTAGTATTACTGCACGGTTACCCAACCTCTTCTCATATGTTTAGAAATCTGATTGCAGATTTATCAGACAAATATCATTTAATTGCACCGGATTATCCAGGATATGGAAGAAGCGAGCAGCCACCAATGAAAGATTTTGATTACACTTTCGAAAACATGGCCAGCATAGTAACCACGCTTTTAAGTGAGCTTGACATACAAAAATACAGCCTTTATTTGATGGATTACGGAGCACCTATTGGTTTTAGAATAGCCAGTGCCAGTCCTGAAAAAATTGATACTTTAATCATTCAGAACGGATGCGCCTATGATGAAGGACTGGAAGCATTCTGGGATCCGATCAAAGCATACTGGAAAAATGTTAATGATAAAGAAGCAGAGGCCACGCTTAAAACTTTCCACAATCCAGACGGGTTAAAATGGCAGTATACACACAGTGTACCCGATGTAAGTGCTATTTCTCCTGACAACTGGGAAATCGATTTAAGACACCTGGAGCGTCCGGAAAATGGAGCTATTCAATTGGCAATGTTTTATGATTATCAGACCAATGTGGTATTGTATCCAAAATGGCAGCAGTATTTCAGAGACTATCAGCCTGAAACTCTAGTTGTCTATGGAAAGGATGACTATATTTTTCCAGGAGTTGGGGCAGAGGCGTTCAAAAAAGACCTTAAGAATCTTGAATTTCATTTGTTTGATACGGGGCACTTTGCTTTGGAAAGCTATGGAAAAGAAATTGGCAGCCTGATCAGTGACTTTCTTGCCAGAAAAGTAAAATAATAAATTCAAATAATAGATTCATTGTGCAATACTTACAAGGGTGTGCACAATGAATTTTATAATTAAATATCAAACAGGTAAATCAAAACTCATGGAAAAAAAATATCCGCTTCCGCCTTTTACTCTGGAGACAGCTCTGGAAAAAATACAGCTTGCTGAGGATGCTTGGAACAGTATGGACCCGGAAAGGGTTGCAAAGGGCTACACACCAGACAGCGAATGGAGAAACAGAAGTGAATTTGTCAATGGTACGCAGGAAATTATAGCGCTGCTGACCAGAAAATGGCAAAAGGAAAAAAATTATAAGTTAAAGAAAGAGTACTGGGCACATTACGAAAACAGGATAGCTGTCCGCTTTGAGTACGAATACCAGACTCTTGATGGCAGATGGTTCCGTGCTTATGGAAATGAGAATTGGGAATATGATCAAAACGGGCTTATGCAAAGAAGATTTGCAAGTATCAACGATCTTGAAATTCAAGAGAAGGACAGAAGGTTGTAAGTAAATGCAAAACAATTTCAATTTGTAAAACCTCCAATAATATCTATTATGACAGCAGCAATAATTGGGAATGGACCTCAGGATTATGAATATGTAGATTACAGCGTATTTTATCATTACGCTCTTGTCGATGGACTGCAGATCGGTTACAGGGAGGCAGGATTGTCAAATGAAAATGTATTGCTTTTAGTGCATGGATATCCTAGTTCCTCCAGAATGTACAGGATGATAATTCCCATTCTGGCCAAATATTTCAGAGTTATAGCAATCGATTTGCCTGCATTCGGATTCAGCAGTATTCCCGGTGCCGATGCGTTCGAATATACTTTTGAGAATTATTCGGAATTAGTTTCAAAATTTTTACATGAACTTGGAATCCAAAGGGCAAGCTTTTATCTTTTTGATTACGGTGCTCCAATTTTGATGCGCAACATCGTCAAAAATCCGGACATGGTGCAGATGATTGTATTTCAAAATGGTAACATCTATGCAGAAGGAGTAGGGGACAAACTCAAAGAAATAAAAAAATTGTACGACGACAATTCCAATGAGAGTGATTTGAAATTAAATAAATATTTTGAACTTGAGTATACCCGCTGGGAGTACCTAAACGGGACTAAAAATAAGGCTAAAATAATGCCTGAAACGTATTATTTGGATCAGTTTCTGCTCGAAAGACCAGGTGTAAAAGCAATTCAGATCAGCTTGAAAAGAGATTATAAAACCAATATTGAACTGTATCCGCTCTGGCAGGAAACACTTAAAAAACTGCAGGCACCAACACTTATAGTATGGGGTGAGAATGATGAGGTCTTTAAGAAAGAGGGAGCAGAGATGCTGCACAGGGACATACCTGAATCTAAATTGATTTTTTATCCTACGGGACATTTTGCCCTTGAGGAATTCGGCGCAGAAATAGCCCGCGAAATTATTGCTTTTTGGAAGCTGAATTTTAATATGTAAATTTATGGAACAGTATGCTACTGAGATTCTTTTATTTTTAGCCGCTATTGCGGGAAGTGTTCTCAATGCAGTTGCAGGAGGAGGAGGGTTTATCGCTTTTCCAAGTCTTGTCTTTGCAGGGGCAGCTCCTGTGAATGCCAATGCTATCAGTACTGTTGCCTTATGGCCCGGAAATATGGCAAGTGCCAAGGCATTTGAAAAAGATATCAAAGCATCCAGACGCAGTTTGGTTTACCTGCTTTCCATATCGGGGCTGGGCGGTTTCCTGGGCGCTATGCTTTTAATTGTGGCATCATCAAAAACCTTTGAGTTTCTTGTGCCTTACTTTCTTTTGTTTTCCTGGCTGCTGTTTTCTTTCAGTACTAAAATTCTGGAATATTTTAAGTCCAAAACACAGGCCGAAAACAGTTTTATATATGATCATAAAAAATTTACAGCCCTTCTGGCGCTGAGCATTTATGGAGGTTATTTCGGGGCAGGCATGGGAATGATGGTACTGACCGTATTTACCTTTTACGGAATGAAAAATTTAAATGAAATGAATGGGCTTAAAGTACTCATGGTTGCTGTAAACAACGGTATCGCAGCTTTTACACTTTTATTTTCAGGCTTTATAGACTGGTATTTCACTATAGTAATGATTGCAGGAGCCCTTATTGGGGGATATTACGGGGCGGCTGTGACCCGTAAAGTAAATCAGGATGTTTTAAAAAAGATAATAATCATTATAGGGGGAGTAATAACCCTGTATTTTTTTATAGCTAAATAATTAAAAATAAATAAGATGAAAAAAATTGCAATTAATGGTTTTGGCAGAATTGGGAGAGCGTCTTTAAAAGTCATATTGGAATCTCCGGATCTGGAACTGGTGGGAATTAATGATCTGATGAGTATTGAAAATGCTGTTTACCTCCTAAAATATGACAGTATCTACGGGAAATACGACAAAAAAGTAACTTTTGAAGGTGATCATATTCTAATTGACGAGCGTAAGATAAGATATACCTCTATAAAAGATCCGGCAGAACTACCATGGAAGGAGATGTGGGTGGATGTAGTTATTGAAAGCACCGGTTTTTTTACCAATAAAGCAGATGCTGAAAAACACCTTTTGGCGGGGGCTAAATTTGTTGTGATTTCAGGCCCGACTAAGGATACACCCACAATAGTACATGGGGTGAATACGGCGGAAGGTAAAGTTTCCATTTTTTCCTGCGCCAGCTGTACCACTAATAATATCAGTCCGCTAATCGAGATTTTAGGCCGCAGGATAGGAATAAAGAAAGCTATTTTAAATACGATACATGCTTACACTGCTTCTCAGACTCTGATGGATGCTCCCTCTAAAAGAGAGCCAAGAATGGGAAGAACCGCTGGTATAAATCTGGCTCCGGCAGCCACAGGAGCTGCAATTGCCACCACTAAAGCGCTGCCCGAGTATGCCGGCAAATTTGACGGTGTAGCTGTAAGGGTTCCGGTTCCTGTTGGTTCTATCTCCGACATTACTTTTGTAACTGAAAGAAATACTACAGCCCCGGAGATCAACGCCATATTATCCGAAGAAGCTTTAACAGAGCGTTATGTGAAAGTTGTAGCTGTTACCGATGAGCCACTGGTATCAACTGATATTATCAAAAGCCCCTATGCGGCGACAGTAGATTTGGAAATGACAAGAGTAGTGGATGGGGATCTGGTAAAAGTTATGGCATGGTATGATAATGAGTGGGGATTTACCAATCAGATGATCAGACAGATTCAGGAATTATAAAACAAGTATTTTAAATCCTAAAAAATAACCTGAGGGTTATTTTTTAGGATTTGATATGCCTTGCAATTTGTTTGTACTATAAAAATTCTAACAACTAAATCTTTAATTATGAACTATGCACAATTAGCTTTTACAGATGCTGTTAAGGACCTGCAGGAAAAACAGGGAAGCAGAAATGGTTATGACAGAATGGAAAAAATGTCGGTGGTTGACGGACTTACCGATAATGAAATTTATTTTATAGAGGACCGTGACAGTTTTTACATGGCAAGTTTCGGAGCGAATGAATATCCTTATATACAGCATCGCGGAGGACCAAAGGGCTTTATAAAAGTCATTGATAATAAAACCATTGGATTTGTGGATTTTGTGGGAAATAGACAATATATATCCACTGGAAATATCGCCACCAATAACAATGTAGCTATCATTATGGTTTCCTATCCGCACCGCGCCAGACTAAAACTTTATGCCAAGGCAAAGATTGTAGATCTTCAAACCGATCAAAAGTTATACGATTTGCTCAAGCCCGAAGACTATAAGTTCCGTCCCGAGAGAATGATGGTATTCGAGATTCAGGCATACGACTGGAACTGTCCCCAGCATATTACCCCGCGCTATACAACCCAGGAGATTGATGAGGCACTGATGCCCCAGAAAGAATACATCGTAAGTTTGGAGAACAAGGTAAAAATACTGGAGGAAAAACTTGGAATTAAAGAAGATTAGATATGAGTATTGATATTTTAGCATTCGGGGCACATCCCGATGATGTGGAATGTGCAGCAGCGGGAGTCATTTTAAAGACTATTAGCCGTCAGGGAAAAGTTGTTATTGCGGATTTGACCAAAGGGGAGCTCGGCAGCTTTGGCGATGAGCACACCAGAAATAAGGAGGCAGCAGAAGCCTCAAAGAAACTAGGTCTTTTTGCAAGAGAGCAGTTAAACCTGATGGACGGCAATATTGAAAATACGCATGAAAACAGGCTCAAAGTAATTGAGATTATTCGCAAATACCAGCCTAAAATAATTTTGGCCAATGCTGTTTTTGATCGTCACAGTGATCATAAAAAGGCAGCCGATCTGATCAGGGAAGCCTCATTTCTATCCGGACTCAGAAAAATAGAAACTTATCACCAGGGAAAGGCGCAGCACAAGTGGAGGTCACGGGCAGTTTATAATTATATCCAGGATTATTTTATTAAGCCGGACGTCGTTGTTGATATCAGTGATTTTTTTAATCAAAAAACAGAAGTGATCAAGGCTTATGAGACCCAGTTTTTGACAGCAGCGGATCCAAGTGCTGTGGGAATACTAAATCTGTTGAAACAGATTGAAAGCACCAATCAGATTTTTGGCCGTGCGATAGGGGTAAAGTATGCAGAAGGCTTTACTTGTGAGCGATATATCGGGACAAAAGATTTAATGGATCTTATATAGCAGAAAACGGATTTAGACAGCAAAGACGCAAAGTTATATAATTAAGAAATGCGCCCAAAGGGAAGAATTCTCTCTCTGGGCGCATTTAAATTTATTGCTGGGCAAGGTAATTGCCTCTGAAATTAAAACGTATTATATTTTTTCGGGTACTCCCAGGGGTACAAGCTGAAGCCTTTTTTTATATTTTGTTTTTGAGAGCTCGGATTGTAAAACAGAGATCGGCTCGGCATAATGGGAAAAAGTCGTATGATGCACTGGTATTATTTTTTTAGGATTAAGAGCGGTAATAATTTTTAAAGCCTGAAGGGCATCAAGGCCTCTTTTTCCATTGCCGGGGGCTCCCATATTGGGAATTAATAAATCAATTTTGCCATATTTGGTATAAGAAGCAATTTCATCAAACCAGACCGTATCCCCGGTCCAGTAGATCCTGAAAAAGGATTTACCCGAACTGTACTCGATTATATATCCATTTCCTTTACCGAGTTCGCTATTTAAGGGTTCCTGGGCATGCATGGATTTTACGGCTGTAATTTTTAGGGATTCCCCGGCTTTTTGCAGCGTCAGAGTATCGCTCCATTCTAATGCACCAACATTTGTAAATCCCCACCGCTGCATGGTCGCAACGCCCTGAGCAGTAGTTATAGTTTTTAGATTTTTGTCCAAGATCTCAACTGCAGCGGGATCGATATGATCGGGATGCATATGACTGATTAAAAGCAGGTCTATATTAGACCTGTCAAATTCAGCCGGATCAGAAAAACGTTCAATGGCGGCATTTGGTTCTCCGGTTGTGGGATGGATCTTAATTCGAAATGCCTCCTTGCTTTTTGGTCCAAGCATCGGATCTGTTAAAACTTTAAAACTTCCCAGCTTCAGGATATAGGTTGGCCCCCCAATCCACTGGATCTCTTTTTTCACTTGCGTAAAACCTCTTGCAGACAGGCAAAGAACAGCGATGAGCACTAGTGATATTTTTGTTTTCATAACATATGTTTTTATTGATTCTCAAATAAAAAAAGCAGCCTGCCTGATAACTGTATCTCATCAGCAGGCTGACTGTTTCATTTACTGCATTATCATAGATAAGATTACATCTTGAAAAGCGGATCTTTTTCCTGGTGATTCAGCTCGTTCACTTCCTGAAGCTCTTCCACGCCTTCAATATTCCAGTCCCCTTCAATCATTCTGTGTACGTAACATGCATTGGCCTGTTTTAAAAGCTCCTGCTTTTGTTCCTCTGTTATATCACCTTCGATATTGATTTGGGTTTGGACAGTGGTAAGAAGTTTTCCATTTTCACCTTTTTGCACCACCTGAGAAAGTTCAGCATTTACGTCCCTGATCTCCCATCCGTTTTTACGTGCGATGTATCGCACTGTTGCCACTTTGCACATCCCTAGTCCGCTTAGGACAAGTTCAGTTGGTGAGAGGCCAAGATCTGTTCCTTTGCTGGTTGTAGGCTCATCGCCGATAACTGTATGCTTACCATTTGTAATGATAGACTGATAACCTGAAGGTAAATTTTTGATATTAATTTTAGTTGCCATTTTTATTTTATTTTAAATTATTTTGTTCACTTAAAGAAACCTTACTTAAAAGGATTTGCTTTATTGACAGTACAAAGTTCCGATAGTTTACCGGTCTTGCACTAGACTAATTTTCCCGAATATTAAACGTTTTTCCCTCGCGATACCCTTTATTTGACCCCAATCAGAGATCAGGAACAATGGCGGGCTTCTGAGCCAAAATATATGCGGTTACTGCTGCTTGTCCAATAGTATCTTTTGAGGGACTTAGATTTTTTCCAATGTACCTTTTGTGCTCTGTTTTTGTGATACCCTTATCTGACGCAAGTATTTTAACAACGTCAACGGAGACCAGCTCATAAGGGATCTTGGAGCCGAACCAGTCCGGATTAGCCTGCTGGGACCAGGTAACTAAAACATATTGTTCCCCGGCTGTGCGAATGCTATCGTGCACAGCAGCTCTCTTAAAAGCCAGCTCATTTCCGTAGAGCACCGCTGTTGTCTTTTTGTTTGTATTTATAATAGTGGTTAGTACTTTTAAATTCAAATCAAGGAACTTAAATTCACTTGGAAAAGATGCCGACTCATTGATGGTACTGGCATTTTTATGGCAGGAAGAAATAAGTGCTGCCAGAACTGCACTGGTGATATAAATGAATTTTCTCATGGTCACTATTGTTTAATTGGACGTGTAAATACATAATCTTGATCTTTTACTACCATGTGGCAGTTGATACAGGAATATTCAAAATCTTCTTTCCCAAAAGGTTTATTGTCAAGATTGTCAAATCTGGCGAATCCCCAGCCTTGTGTTTTTTCATACTTGCGCTTGTCTTTTATCATATACTGTATGTATTTATATTCGCCGGGCTTTATTTCCCCGAATTCATCTTTAAGCTGAGTCCAAACAATTTTGGCCATAATAACCCCGTCGGGCCAAGGATTAGTCTGTTTGTCTTTTACCGCTTTGATCGCTGCGGGGTTGCCATAGATGATTCTCATGGTACCGCTGTCAAAACGCTCACTGGTGCTTATTATCTGCCAGTTTTTATAATCGGCTATAAATGGAATTCCATTGGGGGCCTTTGGTATTTCTTTGGAGGCATTCTGTGATATAAGCTCTTTGTACTGTTTATTAAAACTATTTATTTTGGACGTATCATTAATTTTGGAGCTGGTAAGCGAGAGCACATAATTTCTCAGAACATCCAAATCCTTTTTTTCTATTTTGGCATCAGGATGCACAGCGAGATAACTTTTTTTGGGCATATGATCCGCGGCGACAAAATTGTATAATTGCCAAAGCTTGCCTTTTTTCTCAATCTCGGTCATGGTATCCCACTGGCTGAAATTCATTCCCAATCTTGCGTGTTTAACATGGCTCTGCACGAGCCAGGAAGCCGGGGCAATCTCATCAAACCACTCAAGATGGGTTTCATTGGAGTGGCACGAATAGCACGAACGTTCCAAGATCTGTTTCACTTCTTTTGGTGCCTTAATTTCTCCGGTAACAGCAGGGTGGTCTACTTTTTCTCCTATAAACTGGATTCCGATAAAGACAATTATAAAAAGAGCGATTACAGGCAGTAATTTTCTTTTAGATGATGCTTTCATATTGTACTTCTTTAAGATTGTTTTAAATAGATTAGAACTATAATCAGTCGTTAATAATACTACAAAGTTGCAATAGTTTTTCTCTCAGACACTAGACTAATTTTCCCTATTGCTTAACTTTTTTTCTTAAATAAGACACTCAACAAGTTTCCTTTCAAACTTTTTGAAAGGACAAAATTCCTTTGATTTTTGTCATTACTACTTTGATTTTCGTTACCAATGTGTTCGATTCCTGCGCGAACTTTGCCTTAAAATTAACAACCACTTTCTTAATCTTTATATCAACGATTTGCGACCTTGACTTTAAACGATTTCAGTATGAAAAATAATAATAATACGATAGAATGTTCAGCTAGCTCTCCAAATGGAAAGTTTTTAAACTTGTCTGAAACTAGAGTCATTAAGAAGGGTGCTTCCTATGCAGACCTTTTGCTAGCGTATTTTAGGAATTCCAAAAACAGTAAGCCGTCGGGAATCTTACCGACTATGAAATCCAATCTGAAAGAACTGAATTCTGATGCTCCAATTATTATATGGTTTGGACATTCTTCTTATCTAATTCACTATAAAGGATTCAATATCCTGGTCGACCCGGTTTTGAACGGTTGTGCTTCCCCGATTCCTGGATTGGTTAAGGCTTATCGGGGTACCGATATTTACAAGTTTTCCGATTTGCCTACCATAGATGCGCTGGTCATTACACACAATCATTATGACCATCTTGACAAACGCAGCATCAGGAAACTAAGAAAAAAAATAAGAACATATTATGTTCCGCTTGGTGTAGGCAAATCGGTAAAGAATTGCCATGTCAATAACCTGCGGATTTCCGAAATGGACTGGTGGGATACCGAAATTCTTGCTCCAGACATCAAACTCATATCAACACCTGCACGACATATGTCCGGGAGGGGTTTGGTACAAAATAAATCCCTTTGGTCGTCTTATGTGTTGTTACTTGGGAAATACAAGATTTTCATTGGAGGGGATTCTGGTTATGATACCCATTTCAAAAACATTGGAGACAAATTCGGTTCCTTCGATATAGCTATTTTGGAATGTGGCCAGTATAATGAAAACTGGCCTAACATCCACATGATGCCCGAAGAGACAGCACAGGCAGCAATAGATTTAAACGCTAAAGTATTACTGCCCGTACACTGGGGAAAATTTTCATTAGCACACCATTCATGGAATGAACCAATAATTAGGCTGCTCCAAAAAAACAAACAGTTAAATTTGGAGATAACTACGCCACTCATTGGCCAGCTTGTAATTGTTGGACGCGCTTATCCCAATCAAAAATGGTGGGAGTAATATTTGGCTAATGATTAACAAATTATATAACTTTGTTGTAGTCTAAAAGAAGTAATACTATGCAGGAATTTGATAATTTAATCGCCTTTTCCAAGTATATTAATGTCCCCTTGCCCATCGATGAGGATTTTACTGTCATGCGCATTGAGGATTACTATAATACTTTTTCAGGGCCTTTGCCTGAATTTCGTCATAAGTTTTATGCGGTAAGCCTTTATGAAAATATTGGTTTGGAAATTAATATTGGGCTTTGGAAATTAAATCCTAAAACGCCGTTCATGTTGTTCAAATCTCCGCATCAGGTCTTGGCATGGAATATACATCCGGGAGAACTCAAAGGCTGGTTCGTTATGTTTACAGAAAAATTTCTGATCAAAAACAAACAGATGGCTCAGATCATACACGATTTTCCTTTCCTGCAATTAGATAAAGCAATCCCATTCGAAATTGAAGAAACAGATGTGCCTTGGCTTTCGGCTACATATCACAAAATACATGAAGAATACCATTCCGATGTTAACGATCGATTTGCTCTGATTGTTTCTTACGTACAAACGTTACTTTTACAGGTAAAACGATTATATGAGGCTCGTTCTAAAGTAGATGTTGAAATTGCCCAGGCATCGTTCCAACAAGATCAGGTTTGGCTCGGTCGCTTCAAAAGACTACTTGCCGATATTTCAGACCTTGATGAATTCGAAAACCGTTCCGTAACTTATTTTGCGGGACAGTTAGCAATACATCCCAACCACCTTAATGCTATAATTAAACGGGTTACGGGAAGTACGGCTTTACAGTTGATCCACGACCAAATTATGGACCAAGCAAAACTATTCCTCAATTCCAGCGAATTAAGTGTTAAAGAAATTGCTTATCGACTGGCCTTTAAGGAACCCACACATTTCGTGAAATTCTTTAAGAAAAATTCAGGTGCTACTCCATTAGAATTTCGCATACAGAAAAAAGTTTAGTTTCATTTCAAAGAAACAGTGATTACATGCACCCTAAGAAAGATCTTTGATTGGTTATTTATTATGGTTAAAGAAACAGTGCTAAAAAAACGGCATACTTGATTTTTGCCATTAATGCTTTGATTTTAGTTATCTCTGTCCCTTGTTTCTTAGCGAACTTTGTGCGATAAATTAATCATTAAATTTTTTAGTTATGAAAACAATTTTAATTACTGGTGCATCAACAGGGAATAGGAAAAGCTACAGCAAAACATTTTTCAGCAAATGGCTGGAACGTAATCGCTACAATGCGTACACCTGAAAAAGAGCAGGAATTATCCCTTTTAGACAATGTGTTGGTTACCAAATTGGATGTTCGTGATGAGCAAACCATCAAAAATGCTATTGCAGAAGGTCTACAAAAATTTGGAAAAATAGATCTGGTAGTCAACAACGCTGGATACGGACAGTACGGTATTTTTGAGTCTGTTACCCCCGAACAGATCCGTGCCCAATTTGAAACCAATGTTTTTGGTGTTATGAATGTAATGAGAGCCATTGTCCCTTATTACAGAAGCCAAAACGAGGGAATGATTATCAATATAAGTTCTGCAGGCGGACGTATAACTTTACCTCTGATATCAACGTACATGTCTTCTAAATTTGCATTGGAAGGATTTTCAGAATCGGTATCTTACGAATTAGCCTCACAAAATATTATTTTGAAATTGGTGGAGCCGGGAGGAGTAGACACCCCTTTCCACATTACATCTGGCGAAAAATTTGCTTTAAATCCTGAATTGAAATCATATAATGAATTTTCGGAAAACGTAACTAAAAGCATTTCAAGATTGGCTGAAGGTGTTACTTCCGCACATGCTGTTGCAGAAGTAGTTTTCGGGGCAGCTACAGATGATACAGACACTTTACGTTACCAATCAGGAGAAGATTCCAAAGCATGGATAAAAGCAAGAACCAGTATGGCAGATGGTGAGTACATGAACCACATGAAAAACAACGTTTTTCAACTTAAATAAAAATCATTAGTGCTTATATAAAACAGCGTCTTAAATATTTGGGACGCTGTTTTATTCATCTTAAAAATGTAATACAAAAAAAAAAAAAATAATTACTGGAGTATCATGCTTATATCCAAACCAAAGAAGAATTTTTATACCTGACGACTATTATGGATTTGTATGATAGGAAAAATTATAAGTTGGAGTTTAAGCGATTGAGTACAGAAGAAACTTAGCTTAGGGCTTAGAAAATAGCGATTACAAACCGATATATTGAAGAAGACTTGACTTTTTTTCCTTGATAAAGACATAAAAAAAGAATCTATAGAATATTTTCCATAGATCCTTGTTAATGTATTTTACTTTAATCGGGAGACTACAGCATATTCTCTGTAGCGATAATTGCTTTATTTTTAAGATAAAGGGCGGCCGATTCGCTCATGGTAATTATAGAAGCGCCCATGATCACTACATCTTTTAAGACAAGACGTCCACGGCCGGATAGATATGGAAATCCATACTGCTGATCGGTCAAATGAGGCACCCAGCTCTCGGGAGTTGTAATTAGAAATGACATTGTTCCAAGTGTTAGTATAAATACAAGGATGCTTCCAAACATGCTCTCAAGGGGTGCCCAGCGGTGGATGCCTACTAGAAAGGCAAGAGAAATTAATAATATACCCAATTCATGTGAAAATCCGTAGGTATTGTTCTCGATATTCCACTGGCGGTTCTCAGCAATCAGTTCACCTTCCTTATTGACATGGTCTTTATATTGCTCAGGATGGTTGTATAAACGCGACATAAAAGGGCTATTGGCGACAAAGGGAACAATTCCGTCTGCTTCGTAGGGAACAAATTTAAGGGCGCCTATCCAAAGGAAAACAATCACTATTCCAGCTCGAATTACGGATTTCCCGACCTTATCAAGATTTGCTATTGTATTTAAAAAGGTATTTTTCATTACTTTGTTTTTTAAATTATGTTTTGATAATTAACAGTACAAAGTTACAGGGCTTAGGGCTCTGCTGAAATGGATCAATAATGCTTTGAGATAGACAAATCTGCCACTATTGAAATACCTGTGGTATTACGAAAGGCCTGTGGAGAAATTTTAGTCATCTTTTTAAACAGTCTGCTGAAATAATATTCATCCTGAAACATAAGTCCAAAAGCAATTTCCTTTATGCTCAGCCTTGTAAGATGCAGCTGCTTTTTTGCCTCAAGGATTAGTCTCTCCTGAATCAGCAGGGAAGGAGTCTTATTAAAACGTCTGGTACACTGTTTGGTAAAGTTATTTGGCGTCATTGCCAGAAGCGAAGCATAATCACTTGGTTTATGAAGGGTAAGAAAGTTTTCTTCAAGAAGCTGTTTGAACAGATCCATTTTGTCATTCTTAAATACTTTTTGTTTCTCTATACTTTTAATTTTAATGCTGCTGGATTTGGCAAGGAAAAGCTGAAGGTATGCCCTAAGGACAATATCCGATGGATCAGGCTGTTGGAATTCATCGCTGATTTGACTGACTAGCTGCATATAGGAGCCAAGCTCCTCGGGGGCAAGTTTCAATGACGGCTCCATATAAATATTATTGAAAAGCAGTCCATTGCAGGCTACTTCATTTCTATGGTATTCAATGCAATAGAAATCGCTGTGAAACTGCAGCATGGCATATTTTACAGCTTTGGTTTCTTTGATATAAATAGACTGCTGAGGTGTTGAGAATAATATGACAGGAGCCGCAAATGCAAAGGAAGCAAAATCAGCATGAAATGTGCCTTCACCTTCTGTTATTACCAGTATCGTATATTCTGAAAATTGGGAAGGTGAAACTAATTTATTATCCTCAGGGTGGTCAAGCCCTAAGAGTACATTTCCTGTTTCTGAAAATACTTTATTCATACTTTGATGCTCTTTGATGACAGTTTTTTAAATCTTATGAAGATGGATGATAAAAATTTAGAAAATTATATCTCACTTCTCCTGGCAATAATGCTAGTTTTACTGTCCATTTTATCGGGCCTTTTTTTAGTGCCGGATTAGATAAGGCAGAATAACAATATTTTTTGGCAAAGTTAGTAAAATTCTCCTTGCCATAAAGGAACCTAAAAGGCTTGAAAGGCAGATGTCCTGTGGGCGGTCATGCGACAGACACTTTATAATTACCCTGGCAGGCAAAGCCTGATCAATATACAAAATTAAAAAGCTGCACCGTTGTGGTACAGCTTTTTACTATTTGCTATTAATAAAATATTCCCAGTCCTTAGTTCCCTATGATGGTATTGGTCTGGAAAATATTTATTTTATTTCCATCTACGTCCTGAATCATAGTACAAAGCATTTTGTCGCCTGCGATATAAAGTTCACGCCAAACAAATGTCACTCCTTTTTCTTCAAGCTCCTGTGAGGCTGCAGCAAGGTCATTCACCTGCAGTACAATAGATTTATTTCCGATTGTGTCCAGGTGTTGCGGGGCTTCTGCAAAAAGCGCTTCAATTCGTTTTGAATTTGGTACCTGCAAAAGTTCGAGACGAAGTTCCCCGGCTTTAATAATAGCTGTCTCTGCAGATCCCGTTGGAATAGTGAAGGTCACTCGGCTTACAAGATCAAAACCGAAAATAGATTTGTACCATTCGATCGACGCATCTAAGTCAGCAACGGTAAAAGCAACATTGTAAAGAGAAAAAGAGGCAAGGCCATTTTTATTTAGTGAAGTGTTTTCCATTTTTAAAAAAAATTAAGTTATTAATTAAGTACCTGTAAAGTGTTTTATTTAAAGTGCAAATTTCCGGGAAAATATCTTTTTACTGCTTGACATTTGATAGGAAAAGAATTGATTTATATCAAGAGCAATATAAAAAAACAGCTTCATTGTCTTTAAACCTGCAGGTCTATATATCCTTGCCTTTTTATAGTGCTATTGTATTTCGAGCTTATATATTTTCGAGTTTTTATCGGGAAACAAATACTTTTCAGGCAGATTCAATTTATCAGTCTGAAGGAAACCATTTTTTTCATAGAATCGGTGCGAGGCAACTGCAATGCCGGGGGTGTCAAGCCAGATGACCTTCAGGTTGATACTTTTCGAAAAAGCAAGCAGTGCATCAAAAAGCACCTGTGCAATCCTCAGTTCAGTACCTCTGTAATCCTTTAGAACAAACATTTTTCGCAGTACTCCGTTATGATTGTCAAGATTTTGCAGGCCTATTGTACCTACAATGTCTCCGTTTATCATGGCCGTCCAGAAATTCCCGGACTGATAAAACTTTTCTGTATCAATAAGGTCAGGCTGATCTGATTCTGTAAATCCCAGATTAAATTCGCCGTTTTGTATATTCAGTACAAATTCGCGCACCAGGCTCTGGTCCCCCGCTTTAAATTCCATAATTTCAACCATAAGTTTTGCTGTAGTGTTTAAAAGTTTTTTATTTTGCATTGGTCTGAAGATACGAAGTTATAAAAATTAAGAGAAAATATATTGGGCCATCCAAGTCGTATTTTATAATCTGAAAAGAGGAAGGTTTGCTTTACTTTCATGACATTCGGGCATATATTAAGGGTGCCATTCAAGCTTACTGTAATTAAATTAATGTAAAGGTCAATTACTTTTCAATGTATTATTCTCTCTGATTTTAGTAGCGTTATTACGAAAGCTTGACAGCTGTTTTATTTATCAGGATATATACAGTTCCTAAAATTGCAGTTGCCGCTACCGCTGTGTTAAGGGCGAAATGAACTGGAGACGAAGAAGGCAGGACCATAGGGAGCATTGCCATGGCATAAGCAGGGGGCATTTTCATCTTTAGGTAATGCAAAATAATGGTTACAGCGATCAAATTTATAACAGATGCCAGTAGATAATTATCCAGAAAATAATAGCTTTGAGCTCCAACAAAAGCTGTCAGCACCAATACAGTAACCATTTTGTACAACATAACGGCGCCAAACATCTTTTTATCTATATGTTCATAAGCCAGTACAATTATTGGAGGAAGCGCGGCGATCTGCATAATGCCCGCAGCAGAGCAGATCATTACCCATATTATCAATACAGCCAGAAATACCAGAACTGCCAGAACTGATTTTGGTTGCTGTTGGGCAGGAGCTTGGGAAGCTTCAGGTTTGAAAAATACGGCTGCAAAAATGGCAAGCAATCCCATAAAAAGAAGTATGGAAAATAGAAAAATATAGGAGTCACAGTTTGTTACAATAGGCAGCAGTCCTGTTGCAAGTGCCGGTGCTAGACTGCTCTTTATTGAGTACAAAAGGGCCATCATCACAATTAGGGTCAATACTATTTTGACGGCCATATTAATTTCTAACTGATTTATAAAAAAACCAATGAATGCTGTTAGGGACGGTATCAAAAATAAATGAAAGGGTTTTGCGGTCCATGTGTTTTTTTTGTACATGAAACATCCAATTGAGAGGGCGGCAAGTTCCGGCAAAATAATTTCCTTGTCCTTAAAGCGCAATGCGACTGCCGTCATTAGCAGTATAAGTCCATAGGCTACGGTATAAAATTTAATTTGATATTGTGAGGCAATCAGTGCGGTATTGTTATAAAAAGTTTTCATTTTATTATTTATTTAAATACAATTCAAATCTCCAACATAAAAAAGATCCCTGAAATGGATCTTTCACGTTATTTGATGGATTATTCATTCCTGTTTTTATTTTATTATTTTAATTATGATGGTACTTATACATACAATCCTCCATCAATAGTAAATGTGGCTCCGGTGATATAACTGCCTTTTTTGCTTGCCAGATAAGAGACAATATTGCCCACATCGTGCGGTTTTCCAAAACGTTTAAGTGCAACGGTGTCCAGTATCCGGTCTGGAATCCCTTTGATGTGTCGGGTATCAATCAGGCCGGGTTGAACTATGTTGACTGTAATGTTTTTTCTGGCCAGTTTCTGTGACCAGTAACGTGTGTATATGGCCAGTGTTTCCCGTGCTGTGGCATAATTGCCTGTAATTACAAAACCCGAGTGCTGCTCAGCGCAGCTGCCGATAGTAATAATTCGTCCGCCCTCTGAGAGATAGGGAGTCAGCTGGCTGACCATCTGGGCTGCACCGAAAAGACTTCGCTGCCATATTCTGGCTAAAATCTCGTCACTTGCATCGAGGGGTGTTTTTTTGGGAATTAGGGATCCTGCACAGTTTACCAGGATATCAATCCTGCCGTACTTGGCAATTATCTGATCGATTGCAGCTTTAATTTCTTCATTGTTGGAAGTATTGGTCTTAATGGCAATTGCCTCTACACGACTCTCTATAATTTCAGCTTCAAGGACCTTGGCTTTCGCGGTTCCTTTAAAGTACGTAAAAGCAACAGTAGCTCCGCTGTCTGCCAGTTTTCTGACAATTCCCGGGCCAATTCCTTTATTTCCTCCTGTAACCAAAGCTACTTTTGTGACTAGTGATTTCATTTTTTCTGGATTATATAATGACTAATTTGATATTATTTGTGTGTTGATTACATACTTGCAAATTCAATTTGCTAAACTCTATTATAATCACAAAGTTGCAACATATGGAGGGTGTAAGGTTAGGCTATATTTCCCATTGTATTAACCATTTTTCCCTGATTGGTGTATTTCTGATTATTGAAAAAACGGTTTCAGTATTTAACGGGTGATTTTCTAATACACGTTTCGAACCTAAACTCGCCATACCTTGCTTTTGTTGGATTTCTAGATTACAAAATATCCATGTGCCACGATTTTGCCACAAATCTCTGATTTCTTAATTTTACAACAGTTTTTGATGTAGGAATATTTTAATCCGGACGATCACTCGTATGGATTTTTCGACACATCAGACCCAAATAAATTATATGTTATGGATTGGAAAAAACGGTCAAACTGACCACGCTTTTTCAGCATAAAGTGACCACAGCTTTCGGATCAAACTGACCACCACTTTTCAATTTAAACTGACCAGCTGGTTTCGGTTCAAATTGACCACTAAAAAACTACTTCTTTTTCATGTTGTTAAACCATGGATCTGTATAAAAACTACAGGCTATGGCAAATAACAAACTAGACATGAATAAAATTAGAAAAGTCATTAAATTGCATTGTAACGGCAAAAGCAAGCTGTTTATAAGCAAGTATTTATCACTTTCCAGAAACACAGTAAAAAAATATATTTCTTTATTTGAAGTGCTTGGATTAAGCCTGGAGACTGTCAACAAGAAAACCGATACCGAATTGGACGAACTATTTTCCCCAGGCCCAGCAGAAGTTGTTTCCTCAAGAATCGAGGATCTTTACGCTTATTTTCCACAGATGGAACGGGAATTAAAAAAAACCGGCATTACCATACAAATCATGTGGGAGAGATATATCGCTTTAAACCCCGATGGCTTGAGAATTACGCAATTCAGAAACCGTTACAGGGACTGGGGTAATAAAGTAAATCCGGTGATGCATATGAATCACAAAGCTGGTGATAAAATGTATGTAGACTATGCCGGAAAGACACTCTCAATTTTAGACAAAAGCACATCAGAGATCAGAGAAGTGCAGTTTTTTGTAGCTATACTCGGAGCAAGCCAATATACTTATGCGGAAGCTTCCATGAGCCAGCAAAAGGAAGATTTTGTGGCTTCGGTAGAGAATGCAATGCGCTTTTTTGAAGGAACACCTGCTGCAATAGTACCAGACAATTTAAAATCTGCCGTAATCCGAACCAGCCGCTTCGAACCTACTATTAATGAAACTCTGGCAGATTTAGCAGAACATTATGAGACTACTATTCTCCCAGCAAGAGCATATAGACCAAGAGATAAATCTTTGGTTGAAGGTGCAGTTAAAATACTTTACAGAAGAATTTATGCAAACTTAAAAGACACTAAACACTTCAGTATAGACGACCTAAATCAGGAGATCTGGACTCTGCTGGATGCTCATAACAATAAGAAGCTTACTGGAAGACCTTACTCTCGTTTTGAACTCTTCATTGAAGATGAAAGACATGAACTGCAGCCACTTCCTCTGGAACGCTTTGAGATTAAATACCAGTCCCTGGCAACAGTTATGCAGAATGGACACGTTCAGTTAAGCCAAGATAAGAATTATTACAGTGTACCTTATCAATATTTAAAGAAAAAAGTAAAACTGCTGTACACAAACTCTACAGTAGAAATCTACTTCAAATACAATCGCATAGCTACTCACATCAGAAATCCCAAGCCTTATGTCTACTCTACAAATCCTGAACATCTGGCAAGCACACATCAATTTGTATCGCAATGGAATGCCTTAAGGTTTATTGATTGGGCCAATAGTATTGATCCGGCAGTAGGAGAATATATTATGCAGATAATCGAAAGCAGGAACCACCCGGAGCAGGCCTATAAAAGCTGTTTAGGGATATTATCTTTTGAAAAGAAAGTAGGTACAGAGAGATTAGTAAATGCCTGTAAACGCGCTCTGGACTTTAAGATTTATAATTTTAAAACTATACAGAACATCTTAGATAACAGCCTGGATAAAATATCTATTGAACAGGAAATGGAACAGGAACAGGATCTTCCTGAACACAGTAATATTAGAGGGAAAAATTATTATAACTAAAATCAATATACAATGAATGAATCTACCGTAATGAAAATGAAGCAGATGAAGCTTCATGGAATGCATAATGCCTTCATGACAGCTATCGAAAGCGGCAAAACTGATCATTATACCCTTGATCAGTTTATATCAATGATAATAGATGCCGAATGGGATGAAAGACACAACAGACGGATTGAACGGAGTATTGCCAATGCTCGCTTCCACTACAAATCAAATATTGAAAGCATCAATTTTGACCAGTCCCGAAACATTGATAGAAATCTTATACTCCGGCTTGCAGAATGCAGTTTTGTAGAAAAGAATGAGAATATCTTAATTACCGGAAGCACGGGTGTCGGCAAAAGCTTTTTAGGAACAGCACTTGGCTATCAGGCCTGCATAGAAGGTTATAAGGTAAGCTATTTTAACTCCGCAAAATTGTTTGCAAAGCTCAAAATGGCAAAAGCAGACGGCACTTACTTAAGAGAACTCATGAAAATACAAAGACAGGATGTTATCATACTCGATGACTTTGGACTCCAGTCTCTGGACAGTCACAACAGAATTGCACTTTTAGAGATCATTGAGGATAGACATAACAGCGGCTCAATTATCGTAACCTCGCAAATCCCGGTTCAGGGATGGTATGATATAATTGGCGAGAAAACTATAGCAGATGCAATCTTAGACAGACTAATACATCAATCACACCGAGTTGAACTGCATGGGGAATCAATGAGGAAGAAAAAAAGCATAAACAAGGGATAATTATTTATCTATCTTTGAAATAATAACTAACACACGAAAAAAAAGTAGTTTTTTGAAATAAATCGAGGTGCTCACTTTGCACCGAAATTAGATGGTCACTTTAAACCAAAACAAGGTGGTCACTTTAAATTGAAAACAGGTGGTCAACATCACTGAGTTTTACATCCAGGATATAAAAGCGAAGTTAAGTTGTGTAAAAAGAGGCTATCTCAAAATATTTGAGATAGCCTCTTTTAAGTTTAAAGATATTTTAAAATTATTTATCACGAAGAAATGTTGTATTTCTTTTTGATTGCCTGGATTTCTTTTTCAAGTCTTCCCAGAACCGCTAAATCGGGTTTTGAAATCTTTGAAGCGGTTTTGTTGAGCTTTTTATTCAGAATGGACATTTCACGTCCGATTGTTGCCTGCTCTGTTATGGCATAAGCCTCGGTCTGTTTTACCGATGCATGGCCGAGTAGTTCCTTTACGACATTTATTGGAACATTGTTATTGAGAGTTACCGTGCTTCCAAAAGTTCGGCGGGCCATATGCGTGTTGAGCGTAAAAGGAAATCCGCATAAAACTGCAACTTCTTTCAGATATTCGTTCATTTTCTGATTTGAAGAAACGGGCAGTACCGTGCCACGCTGAATAGAGAGCGGGTGGTCTTTATACTTTTCAATTATTTTTAGTGCCTGAGGAAGCAGAGGGACATTAAATGAAGAATTGGTTTTTTGTCTTTCAGACATTATCCACAGATTGCCGTCAATTCCTTTCTTTATATCAGTTCTCTTTAATTGATAAGCGTCTATGTAAGCCAGGCCAGTGTAGCATTGGAAGACAAATACATCCCTTACGACATTGAGCCTGTCCGTTGTGAAATAATGACTTTCAAGTTCGTACAATTCCTGTGCGGTGAGTGGTTTTTTTACCAGTTTTGTTTTACGTCCCTTAAAGTTCTTAAATGGGTCCTTTGTGATTATTTCCTTATCGATGGCGCGGATTACAATCTTTTTGAAATTTGCAATATACTTTAGGGTGGTGTTGTTGCTGCAGTCGCGGACAGTTCTAAGATAAAATTCAAAGTCCTTGACAAACTCAAGATTCAGATCCGCAAATTCAAGATCGTTCTTTTTAAGCTTGAATTTTATAAACGCTGTCAAATGGTTTTTAGTGATGGTAAACCGGTCAAGGGTGCCTTTTGCATAGCCTTTTCCAAGAAGCGCCTGCATTTCATCGTTATGCTTTTGAAATTCTTCGAGCACCTTAATCTTTGGCCCTGTCCTTCCCAGAACCTCGTCCATAATTTTCTCAGCGGTTATGGTTTTGCCGCTGTACATCATTTCGGTTTTGATTTCATTGATTTTTAAAGTCAGCGAATCCAAAAAGAAGTTCAGCGACTTTGCATCTTCCTTTGATCCGACCGCTCTTTCGAACCTTTGATCCCATCGTGTATTATCCCATCTTCTCTTAGTTGAACCTTCCTTACGGATACCGTCAACAGTTATTCTGAAATATACGATCCATTCTCTACTTTCTATTTTGGGTCTTTTTAAAAAGAATCCCAAACCAAAACTGCTTTCCAACATAATCCTACTTTTTAAATTAATAAATGTAGAATAATATCACTTTCAAATCAAGTCGTTAATCTCGTTAACCCCTATAAAGTAAGGGATTTTTGCTGTTTCTGGTGCACTTTTCTGTGCGCCGGAAAGTGCGCCGGAAAGTGCACCGATTCTGCACCTTTAATTTTGTGAGCATTTATAAATATTGAAAACAGGCAATAAAGCAAAAAATCCAGTAAATCATCGGATTTACTGGCTTTAAGACATTTTTTAAGGCTTTTTGAAAAGATTGAAAACTTACAGTTTTCTGGCTTTTCGGCCTTTCCGTGGGGAGAGCAGTATTGAAACCTACGAGGATCAATTTAACCTGTTAAAGATGTTAATATGGCTTTACTTGGAATGATGCATCCTTTTATTGCATCACTATGTTTCAGCGCTGATAGAGCATAATGAATGTAATAGTAAGATTTTAGAAAACATAAAAAATGAGAGATATCACCTTTTTAATGATCAAGGAGAATTTCTTTCTAATTAAAAAAACTTAGTTTATCCAGAAATTAAGTCTGTCTCTAATAGAGTTTAAAAATGATTGCCTTTCAGAAAGAAATATGTTGTTTTGTGAAATAAAAAATTACTTTGTTCCATATTTGTATCATTTGTATGTAATGTATTGATAGTCAGTTATTGTTATTTTTGAAGAAGTAAAATAATTTACTTTCTTTTATAAATATTGAAAAACCGAGTCAGAAATGACTCGGTTTTTTTATTTATATTTACATTGTAATTTTAAAATAAGAAATGGAAAAGTTAATAGTTAAAAATTTTGGTCCTATAAAAGAAGCTGAAATAGACTTAACAAAATATATAGTTTTTATTGGCGATACTTCTACTGGAAAAAGTGTTTTGGCGAAGTTGATTTCGATTTTTAGAGATAATGATTTAACTTTTGGAGCTGATAGGCTTGAAGAGTTGCGTAAACTTTTTATTCATTATAATATTGATTTTAGTTTTAAAAAATCTTCATTTGAATACATTAATAATAAATTGAAAATTACAGTATCTAATAGGGAATTAGAAGTGTATCATGATAATGTGTTGTTGGTTCTTAATGATGATGCTGAGAAAATAAAAAAAGATTCATTGATAGAGATCAGTAATAGAATAAATGAAATTTTAAAAAACCAAGATAACCATGCATCTAAAGAAATAGATGAATTAAAAGGAATTCTTAAAGATTTTATTAGTTTAAATAAGAAACTACCCCATTCATTACCAATATATATTCCTGCTGAAAGAATTTTAGTTTCTATGCTTAGCTCATCCATTTCAGGTTTGTGGGCAAATAACGTGGCATTGCCTAATTGCTTTAAAGATTTTTCTGCTAGATATGAAGTGGCTAGAAAGGAAGTAAAAGAGCTTTATTTTGAATCATTTGGCATTAAATATAAATGGGAAAATGAATCTGATTATATAACAATTGAAGACAATGAATATATTTTGAGTCAGACTTCAAGTGGAATCCAGTCATTACTACCTCTGTTATTAGTTTTTGAATATGAAATTAATTACAATAATAATCTTACCAAGACAATTTTGATTGAAGAGCCAGAATTGAATTTATTTCCAATAAAACAAAAAAAATTAATTGATTATTTAATACAAAGTATAAACATTACAAATCATAATTTAGTTATTACGACTCATAGTCCTTATATCCTTTCAGCATTAGATACTTTGTTATTAGCAAAAAATACATTTAATGAACACTCAAATTTAAAAGAAGAGATTAGTAAAGTCGTTTTTGAAAAAAAGTGGTTAGATTATGATGATATTTCTGTTTATGAAGTGAGAAATGATGGAAAAGTATATTCAATTAAAAATGAAGAATTCAGAAGTATTGATACAAATGCAATTGATAGGGTTTCAGATATTATTTCTGAGGAATTTGATAAATTAACAGAGTTACGATATGCACAATAGTTTTGATGAATTGATTGAAGCACATCAAGATTGTTGTTCAAAAAGTAAAGTAGCTTCTGAGAATGGAAAGAGATTTGAAATTGTTTCTAATGAAGATTTCACAAAAATAAGAATTGATGATTATTTAATTCCGTCGAAAAAAGTTCAGAAATGTGATTTTGGATTTGTTAGACATTCCAATGACGAATTTTATTTTGTAGAATTAAAAGGAAAAGACGTTAAAATTGCCGTTGAGCAAATAATTAGCACAATAAATATTTTTGAATCAACTATTGTTAAAGTTTCTAAAGAGAAAAGATTCGGATTTATTGTTAGCTCTCGAAATCCATTATCTAGTGCTGAAACAAATAATTTAAAGCAAGCTTTTGCAAAAAAACATGGACGGATTTTAGAAATTAAAAGTGTACAATGTAAATATGTCCCGAAGTAAACCGATTCAGATATGAGTCGGTTTTTTTTATGGTTTTTATGAATATGTTTATTTACAAAATGACAAATGTCATTTCGCATTCAGATTCTTTTTCGTAATATTACTATTGAAAATATTTTTGAATGAGAAAGATAAAATACAAGAAAGGGCGAAAGCTTCAGCATATCACTTTAGAGTATACAGGCTCACAAAAAGAGCTCGAAACCGAGATGCAGCTTTTTGTATATAATGATGCAGATGTAATTGAATATGAGAAATTTACTGTTTTAGCATTAAATACTTGTATCGATTATACTAAAAATAACTGGCTGAACATTCACGGACTAAATGATATTAATTTAATTAAAACAATTGGTGCACATTTTAAACTGGACGATTTTTTATTAGCAGATATTTTAAATACAACCAAAAGAACGAAGCTTGAAGAGCAAAGAGACATTTTATTTTTTAATATAAAATCACTTTTACCTTCAGAATATTCAGATAATATAAGCGTAGAGCAAATTAGTTTTATTCTGAAAGATGGAATTTTGATTTCGTTTCAGGAAAAGAGAAGTGATTTTTTTACCCATATTCGAGAGCGTCTTCGCACTCATGCGGGAATTGTAAGAACTAAAAAAGTAGATTATTTACTTTATTTATTATTAGATGCCGTAATGGAAAACTTTTACATTACGATTGAAGATGAAGAAGATAAAATTGAAGAACTAATCAATTTGACTAAGAAAGGTGCTGATCCTGTAATTTTAGAAAAAATTGAAAACCATCGCGATAATTTTAATTTTTTAAAACGTTCTATTATTCCGCTTCGTGATTCTTTGTATTATTTAAAAACGATAAAAGACGATGATACTTATAACGGTATTGAAAAAGAAACTTTCAGTTTTTTCATAAGATTACATCAAAAAAGTTTAGAGCTTTTAGAACAAATTGATTCGGATATGAGTTCATTAGAAAGTGCTTCAAATTTTTATTTTTCAGAACAAAGCAGGAAAATGAATGAGATTATGAAAACGCTGACCATCATTTCGGCCATATTTATTCCACTTACTTTTATTGTTGGAGTTTACGGAATGAACTTCGAATATATGCCGGAACTAAAAGCGAGAAATGGCTATTTTATTGTCATGGGCGGCATGGTTTTATTAGTTGTAGCATTGATTATCTATTTCAAAAAAAGACGCTGGTTTTAGCGTTATTATACAATTTAAACATAAGTTCAAAATATAAATTATGAGTAAAGCAATATACATAGCCACAAGCGATCAAAATAGCGGAAAATCGATTATTACCCTCGGTTTAATGAGTATTTTGATTGGTAAAACGGCTAAAGTAGGATATTTTAGACCTATTATAGAAGATTTTGTAGATGGAGAATCAGACAATCATATAGAAACAGTTTTGTCTTATTTTAATCTTGATATTAAGTTTGAAGATGCTTATGCCATTACAAAAAGTAAACTTATCAAGAAGAAGAATAAAGGAAAAATAGGGGATGTTTTAGATTTAATTATCGAAAAATATAAAAAACTAGAACAACGCTTTGATTTTGTTTTAGTAGAAGGAACCAGCTTTACAGGCGAAGGAACTTCGATAGAATTAGATTTGAATGTTTTGATTGCAAAAAACCTCGGGATTCCAACAATAATTATAGGTTCCGGAGTTGGTAAAACATTAGAAGAATTAGTTGACAGCCTTTATTTAATCTACGATTCATTTAAAGTAAAAGATGTTGAGGTTTTGTCAGTAATTGCTAATAAAGTTCAGTTTGAAAACATAGAATTGGTAACACAGGGATTGCAAAAAAGCTTACCTTCAAATGTTTTGATTAATACAATTCCGTTGATTTCGAGTTTAAATAATCCTACGATGCAGGAAATTGTAAATCAGCTTGGTGCAAAAGTACTATTTGGAAGTGCATATTTAAACAATGAAATTGGTCATTTTAGTGTAGGTGCAATGCAATTACACAATTATCTGGTTCACTTAAATGATAATGCTTTAGTAATTACTCCCGGAGATCGTTCAGATATTATTTTAGGCGCTTTGCAAGCCAATGAATCTGTTAATTATCCAACTATTTCAGGAATTATCCTTACAGGAAATATTATTCCTGAGGATAGTATTTTAAAGTTAATTGAAGGACTTTCTGCTATTGTTCCAATTATTGCTGTTGATGGCGGAACGTATAGTATAACTAATAAAATTGGTTCTATCAGATCAGAAATCTACGCAAATAACACGCATAAGATAGAAACATCAATAAGTACTTTTGAAAAATATGTTGCAATTGATGATTTATCTGAGCGATTAATCACTTTTGTGCCTGAAGGAATGACGCCAAAAATGTTCCAGTATAATATGGTGCAAAGAGCAAAACAGCATCGTAAGCATATTGTATTGCCAGAAGGAAATGATGATAGAATTATCATGGCTACTTCAAGATTGTTAGATATGGATGTAGTTGATATTTCTATAATTGGCGATAAAAAACAAATAGAAAGTAAAGTTGCTGAACTTGGAATCACCTTTGATTTTTCGAAAGTAAACATTATTAATCCAAAAGAATCTGAGCTTTATGAGGATTATGCGAATACGTATTACGAACTTAGAAAAGCGAAGAATGTAAGTATTACAATGGCAAGGGATTTAATGGAAGATGTGTCATATTTTGGTACAATGATGGTGTACAAAGGTCACGCTGACGGAATGGTTTCCGGAGCTGCACATACTACGCAACATACTATTTTGCCCGCATTGCAATTCATTAAAACAAAACCAAATTCATCTGTAGTTTCATCCGTGTTTTTTATGTGTTTAGAAGACAGGGTTTCTGTTTTTGGAGATTGTGCGATTAATCCAAACCCAACGGCAGAGCAACTGGCAGAAATTGCTATTTCATCGGCTGAATCAAGTTCGGCTTTTGGAATAGAACCAAAAATAGCCATGCTTTCTTACTCTTCCGGAGCATCTGGAAAAGGAGATGAAGTAGATAAAGTAAGGGCCGCAACCGAAATTGTAAAACAAAAACGTCCCGATTTAAAAATTGAAGGACCAATTCAGTATGATGCCGCCGTAGATAAAGTAGTTGGAAAAAGTAAAATGCCAGATTCTGAAGTAGCAGGGCAGGCGAGCGTACTTATTTTTCCCGATTTAAACACAGGAAATAATACTTATAAAGCCGTACAAAGAGAAACTGGAGCATTAGCAATTGGACCAATGTTACAAGGTTTAAACAAGCCGGTAAATGATTTAAGCCGTGGTTGTACAGTAGATGATATTATAAATACGGTGGTAATTACAGCGATTCAGGCGCAGGGACTTTAATTAATTGTGAATTATTAATTATGAGTTTTGCGTTATGAATTATTACTTAAAAATTCCGTTTTTATCCGTGTCTTCGCGATAGCGAATCCGTTTTATCCGCGTTCAATTTAGTTATATATAAAATAAATTTAAAAAAACTTAGCAACTTACATACTCAGCATCTTAGCAACTTTAAAAAAATGAAAATATTAATTATAAACTCAGGAAGTTCATCAATAAAATATCAATTAATGATTATGCCAACAAATGAAGTAATTTGTTCTGGTATGATCGATAGAATTGGGTTGGAAACTTCAAATATTACCTTTAAAACCGCCACAAATTCAATAGAAGAAATATTGCCAATTCCTACGCATAAAGTAGGTTTGCAAAAAGCAGCTGAAATGCTTTTAGATCCTGAAAAAGGAGTTATAAAGTCAAATTCAGAAATTGGAGCAGTAGGACATCGCGTGGTGCATGGCGGAAGTTATTTTTCTGATACTACAATTATTACTGAAGAAGTTAAAGAAAAAATCAAAGAACTTTCAGAATTGGCTCCATTGCATAATCCGGCGCATTTAGTTGGAATAAATGTTGCCGAAGAAATTTTTTCAACGGCAAAACAAGTGGCTGTTTTTGATACCGCTTTTCATCAGACAATTCCTGTTGAAGCCAATAAATACGCTATTCCGAATTATCTATTAACCGAAAATAAAGTTAGAGTTTACGGTTTTCATGGAACAAGTCACAAATATGTTTCTGAAAAAGCAATTGAAACTTTAGAAAAAAGTTCGAAAATAATTACAATCCACTTAGGAAACGGTTGTAGTATGACTGCAATTAAAGATGGAAAAAGTATTGATCATACAATGGGTTTTTCTCCGGCAAATGGCTTAATAATGGGAACTCGCGCGGGAGATATTGATCAGTCGGTGATTTTTTATATGGTTAAAAACCTTGGATATTCTGCTGATGAAGTTAATTCGATTTTACTAAAGCAAAGCGGAATGCTTAGTCTTACAGGCTATAGCGATTTACGCGATATTGAATCAGAAGCAGCAAAAGGCAATAAAGATTGTGAATTAGCTTTATTAATGAATGCTTACAGAATTAGAAAATTTATTGGTTCATACGCAGCAGCTTTAAACGGTTTAGATGCTATTATTTTTACTGCCGGAATTGGCGAAAATTCATCTTATATGCGTCAGCTGGTTTGTACAAATATGGATTATTTTGGAATTGAATTAGATGAAGAAAAAAATCAAATTCGCTCTAAGGAAATTAGAGAAATAAGCAAACCAAATTCAAAAACAAAAGTTTTAGTTATACCAACAGATGAAGAATATGAAATAGCAAATCAGGTATATCAGTTACTTCAAAATTAAAGATAGTTTACTTTATAAAACTCCTCAATCGAGGAGTTTTTTATGTTTTCAGATTAAATATTTGTCAGTACCTTTGAATATAAATCCGAATATTTTGAAATCGATACTTTTAAAACTTCTTTTCTTCTTTTTCATTGCTTCACAAATACAAGCGCAAGAATTACTTCCTTTCGTAGAAAATTATAATAAATCAGATTACCAGGGAGACAATCAAATATGGAATGTTTCTCAGGGAAAAGATAACGCCATGTATTTTGCTAATAATCACTATCTATTGCGATACGATGGTGTGATGTGGGAAAAATACACATTACCCAATAAAACCATCATCCGCTCGATTATGATCGAAGGAGATAAAATTTATTCCGGTTCTTATAAGGAATTTGGTTATTGGTACAGGAAAGATGGTCAAATGCATTATGTTTCTATTACTAAAAATTTAAGATTATTTGATGAAAAAGACAATGAGGAAATTTGGAAGATTTTCAGGTTTAACGGCTCTATTTATTTTCAGTCCTTCAATGATATTTTTATTTACGATGGAAAACATATTCAAAAAATTAAATTTCCTTTTTTAATATCGTATTGTTTTGTAGTTGATAAAAATGTTTACGTTGCCTCTGTAGAAAAAGGTCTTTTTAGATTAAACGGTTCAAAAATCACGAATCCAAAAGGCTGGAATATCTTAAAAAATACTGTAGTTCATGCCATTGAAAAGTATCAGAACAAAACTTATATTTTTACTCAGAAAAAAGGAATTTTTATTGTAGAAAAAAATGGTTTAAGACCTTGGAACAATCCATTAAATGAAACTCTGAAAGACGCGACTATTAATGTCGCTAAATTTATTAAAAATAATAAACTGGCAATAGGAACCGGTAATAGAGGTCTTTTTATATACGACTTTACTACAAATACCTATAAAAATATAGATAGGAATAATGTTTTAATGAATAACTCCATTTTAAGCATTGGTTCTGATAAAGAAAATGATTTGTGGCTGGGCTTAGATAACGGAATTGCCCATGTTGAGGTAAATTCTCCAATATCATTTTTTTACGATAATTCAGGACTTTTGGGTTCTGTTTATTCAGTTGCAACAACTAATAAAGGTTATTTAATAGCTTCAAATCACGGTGTTTTTGAATTTGATTCAGGTAAATTTCACATGATGCCCAATACACAAGGACAAGCGTGGAATATTACTAAAATTGGTAACAAATATATTATTGGGCATAACGATGGTACATTTTGTTATGAAAATGGCTCTTTGTCAAAAATAAATAATATCAACGGCGGTTGGAATTTGTCTAAAAGTATCATAAATAACACTTATTTTCAATCTACTTACAGTGGTGTTTTGGTTTACGATGATATTTCTCAACTTACTCAAAACAAAAAAATTCAGGATCTTTCGAAACCAATAAAATATGTGGCTCAGAATAAAAAGAATGAAATTTGGGCAGCAGATAATTATCGCGGATTGTATCGCGTTCTATACGATGATAATTTTAAAACTAAAAAGGTTGAGAATATTACGCAGCAAAGCAAAATTAAAAATGATTTTGGAGTTAAAATTTTTGAATTTAGAAATGAGATACTTTTTTTAATTAACAATTCCTGGTATACCTATAATTCTATAACGAACAAACTTCAGGAAAATGAACTTTTCAATCTTAATTTCAAAAATATAAGCGATGTTGTAAATATTGATGAAGATCACTTTATGGTTCTTCAAAATGGAATTTTATACCATATTCAGGCAAACGGAAACAAATTTGTGTGGAATATTATTCAGGAAAAATATTATAAAGGAACATTGATCAATGATAATTTAAGAATTTTTAAAACCGAAAATCATTATTTGCTAAATCTGGATGATGGATTTATTTCTCTTCAGTTAAAATATGAAAATAAGCAGAATTCGGATGTAAAAATCGAAGCCTTTAACGCCGGAAATTTAGTTGAAACTGACTCTAAAATTAAATACAATACCGAACTTAAAATAAATGTAATCTCTGGAATTTATGGCGCAAGTAAACCCAATTTATTTTACAAACTCGATAAAAACTCAGATTTCATTCAAATTTCAAACGGATTAATTGTTCTGAATAATTTAAATAGCGGTAATCATTCTATTTTGATATATAAACATGACGGAGCAAGTTATGAAAAAGTTTCAGGTTTTGATTTTAAAGTTGCAGAGCCCTGGTATTTTTCTTTCTGGATGGTTTTGTTGTACATACTAATAGTAGGAGCAGTTCTATTTTTTTATTATAAATGGAACAAACTTCGCTATATGCAAAAATTAAAACTGCAGGCTGAAGAATTGAAGCATCAACGGGAAATTCTTGAAATGGAACTGAAAGCAGAAAATGAACTGAATGTTCAGGAATATCAAAAGCATATTCTGGAACTGGAATTGCAAACAAAATCTTCTGAAGTTGCAGGTAAATCATTATCGATTGCAAAGCAAAGTGAAATGATTGATAATATTCAAAGCATTCTTGATTCTGAAAAAGATTTTAATAAGCTAAAAAGTGAAATTAAGAAAGCAATCAAGATAAATGAAGTCAATAAACACGAGTGGGAGATATTTGAAACAAATTTAAATCAGATTCACAATGAGTTTATTATTAATCTCTCAAAAAAATATCCAAATCTTACTCCAAAAGATATAAAATTGTGCATTTATCTTAAAATGAATCTCTCTTCAAAAGAGATTGCACCCATGATGAATATCTCTTTTAGAGGCGTCGAACTACACCGATATCGCCTAAGAAAGAAGTTAGAGCTGTCTCAGGACGAGAATCTTTCAAAATTTTTATTAAGTCTGTAAGATTCGTATTTATATTTTAAAGATATTATATTTTTACACATCATTTTTTACATAATTCTAATACATCATTACTACATCATAACGTTATGTTAATATAAATAAATTAACATTTATAACATTGATTTTCATTATTATACATTAATAATTTAACATAATGATGTAGCTATGTTGTAGTGATAAATGATGTACTACAACGTTGTAATTGTTTAATTTGGCTCTACTAACTTAAACGATTACAAACTGTATGAAAAATTTTATTTTTAGCTTTTTAGCACTTTTGCTACTTCCGGCTTACATGTCTGGACAAGCAATTAAAGGAAAAGTAGTAGACAGTAGTGGATTGGGAATTCCGGGAGCAGTAATTAGTGCTTCAAATTCCAGAACTTCAACTGATGCTGATTTCGACGGAAATTTTACAATAAATGCCAAAGAGGGTGAGACTTTAAAAGTCTCAATGCTGGGTTTTGATTCTGTTTCAATACCTGCAACTACAGCTCCAATGTCAATTACATTAAAAGAAGCTGGTGATACAGCATTAAAAGAAGTAGTTGTTATAGGGTACGGAACAAGAAAGAAAATAGATAATACTTCTGCAATTACTTCGCTTAAAGCTGAGGATGTTACAAGAACAAAAGTATTAAATGCTTCTCAGGCAATTCAGGGTAAAGCTGCCGGGGTTCAGGTAACTTCGTCAGATGTTCCAGGTAGTACGCCTTCTGTAGTTATTAGGGGTTTAGGAACTGCCTTAGGAGGAAGAAATCCTTTATATATTGTTGATGGAATGCCAACAGAAAACATCAATAATATTAATACAAACGATATTACATCGTACGAAATTCTTAAAGATGCTTCATCTCTTGCTATTTATGGTACAAGAGCTGCAAACGGAGTTATTATTATTACTACTAAAAAAGGTAAAGGAGATAAGATTTCTGTAGAAGTGGAAAGCTTTGGAGGTATTAGAACACCGCTTAAGAAAGTAAAGATGGCTGATGCTAATCAATATGCTACATATACTAATGCTTCTTTAGGAACAAACAAATTCTCAACTAACCAGCCTGTTAATACAAATTGGTTTGATGAAATAACAAGAACAGGTACTTACACTCAAAACAACATTTCTATTTCTGGAGCTTCAGAAAACGTTAAATACTTTTTTAGTGCGGGTAACTATGAGGAAAAGGCAGTTCTTAACGGCTTAGATTATAGCCGTACAAGTTTTAGAAATAATAATGAATTTAAACTTTCTAAAAAAGTTACTTTAAATCAGAATTTTAGCTTTACATCGGCTAATTCTACACCTAAACCATTAGGTGCGTTTACAAATGCATACAAGCAATCACCAATTGTTCCCGTTCGTTTTGCAAATGGACAATATGGAGCACCTTTTGCAGATGCAAGCGGAGTAGCAAGCCCAACAGGTACTTCATTTAACAATGTTGGTAATCCTGTAGCACAATTAGATTTTTATAACGAAGAACAAAGAAGTACTACGCTTCAAGGAGGTTTGAAATTGGATTATGAAATCGTAACAGGTTTAAAGTTTACTTCACAATTTAATGGTGAATACTATAGTTGGAAAAATTATAATTTCGAGGATAGTAAAAATAGTTGGTTAGCAGCTAATCCAACTCGTAAAGATGCAGATTATTCAAGTACTGATCCTATCAATTTATTGACTAGAGGCAGAGAGCAGTATTTTAACTGGAACTTGTCTAATTATTTGACTTATAATAAAGTATTTGCTCAAATTCATGATGTTGAATTAACAGCAGGTATTGAAACTTCTGTAAAAGGACCAAGAGAAAAATTAGTAATCACCAGAAAAAATGTAAGTCCTGATTCTAACTATTGGTCTTTATATAATGCAACGGATGCAAAAGGTGTAGATTACTCAGGTACTGTTACAAATTTACAAGATATTGTATTCAACGAAAGTAAGTTAGCTTCTTATTTTGGACGTTTTCAATACAAATTAATGGACAGATATTTAGTAACTGGAACTATTAGACGTGACGGATCTTCAAACTTTGCAAAAGATTATCGTTGGGGAACTTTCCCATCTGTAGGTCTTGGGTGGATTATGACTAAAGAAAGTTTCTTGTCAGATATTAAAGGAGTTGATTTAATCAAATTAAGAGGAAGCTGGGGTAAATTGGGTAACCAAAATGTACCATTAAATAGTCAAAGCTATAATTCTGGATTAAATAGTTATTTAGGAGGTTCAATTTTAAATGAAGGAACAAGTATCACTTCTCAAATTGATCCTACTTTAACATGGGAGATTACTGAAGAATCTTCTGCGGGTGTAGATTTCGAATTTTTAGGCAGCAAATTAAAAGGATCGTTTGATGTTTATAACAAAAATACAGATAACGTAATTTTATATGTAAAACCTTATCCAACTTCTGGAATTACTACTGCTTCTCCTTCTCATGTTGGTGAAGTTTCAAACAAAGGTTATGAAATCGCATTACGTTGGGATGATAAAATTACGGACAATTTAAGCTACTGGGTTGGAGGGAACTTCTCTCATAACAAAAATGAACTTACAAGTTTAAAAGATGTTTCATTATCTCAGGTAATTGGAGGTAATTTAGGAAATGGTCAAGACACTAAATTGTTATACAATAATTCAATTGGCCAGCCATTAGGTAGTTTTTATCTTTATGAGTATGCAGGTGTAGATGCAGCAAATGGAAACATGCTTTATTATAATGCTGCGGGTGATAAAGTAACTCAGGACGCTCTATCTGCAACAGCTGATAAAAAATATACAGGATCAATTTTGCCAAAAGCTAACTACGGAATTTCTCTAGGATTGGTTTACAAAAGCATTGATTTCTCAGTTGACGGATATGGTACTGGTGGAGCAAAAGTATATAATGGTAAAAAAGCACAGCGTTTTGGAGGTGAAAATATTGAAGCTTCTATGACAAATGATTATTGGACGCCTACAAATACAACATCACCAAATCCAAGACCATTTAACACTGTTCCTGTTGCTTCAACTTATTATATGGAATCTGCAGATTTCTTTAGAATCAACAATATCACAATAGGATACAAACTTCCTCTTAAAGAAGATCAATTTATTAGCTCTTGCAGAATTTATCTTAATGCTATTAACCCGTTTATTACACAGAAATATTCTGGTTTCTCTCCTGAGTTAAATGGAGATGGTAATCCTTACGGAACACAAGGTGTAGAATTGGATGCTTACCCAACATTAAGATCATTTGTAATTGGTGCTAATTTAAAATTTTAATATTATGAAAAAGATATATATATCAATCTTTGTTTTATCGGCATTTACTTTTATAGGATGTGCTGATGATTATCTGGATGTTAAGCAAACTGAGACTATTTCTACAGATGATATCGAATTGTTTAACAATGACAACGGGGCAAAAACATTTGTTACCTCAATTTACAGTAAATTTTTAGACTGGGATATGAGTTCATTTGGATGGATTGGATTAGCCAGCATTACATCTGATGATGCAGACAAAGGTTCTACTCCAAGTGATACAGGTACTGATAAAGATGTTTTGGATGCTTTAACTTACAATGCATCAAATCCATCTGCAGAAAGTACATTCAATGCAAATTATGATGGGATTAACAGATGTAACCAGGCTTTAGCTATTCTTCCTAAATTGGATAAAGCTGATCCTGCATTAAGAGAAAGATTAATGGGAGAAGCAAAATTTTTGAGAGCTTTCATGTACTTTACACTGGTAAAATGTTATGGAGGCGTGCCAATTGTAGATCACGTATCAAAAATTCCATTATCAGCAGAAGACAAAACAATGCAGTTAACTCGTAAAACTGCCGCTGAAGTTTATGCGTTTATCGAAAAAGATTTAACTGAAGCTGCATCAGTGTTGCCTAATAAATCACAATATGCTGCAGATGAAAAAGCAAGAGCTTCTAAAGGAGCCGCGTATGCTTTATTAGCAAAAGTAAATCTATATCAAAAAAATTGGCAAAAAGTAATTGATAACGCCAATTTAGTTACAGGTTATATTATTTCTCCGGATTATGCTAAAATGTTTAGACTTGAAGGAGAAAATGATGGAGAATCTATTTTTGAAATTAATGGTGTAGGTTCTGTAGCTGCTCGTGGAATTCAAGGATATTCTAATGTTCAGGGTGCCCGTGATGCATGGGGATGGGGATTCAATCAACCTTCTCAAAGTTTAGTAAATGCTTATGAAGCTGGAGATGTTAGAAAAAATGCGACAATTATTTTTAGAGGTACAACTTTATATGACGGAAGAGAGATTCCTGTGTTAAGTGAAGACGATCCTAATCCAAGATATAACCTAAAAGCGTATTCTTCTGCCTATACAAGTGCATGGGAAACAGATGCTAATATCAAATATTTAAGATACGCTGAAGTATTATTAATGAAAGCCGAAGCTTTAAATGAATTAGCTCAGACACCAGGTGCAATTGCATTGTTAAACGTAATCAGACACAGAGCTGGTTTAGGTGATACTCCGGCAACTTCTCAAGCAGCAGTTAGAACTGCAATCTGGAAAGAAAGAAGAGTTGAGTTGGCATTCGAATTTGACAGATTCTTTGATTTAGTTAGAACAGGTCAAGCCAAAGATGCTTTTGCAGCTGATAAGAGCGCAGATTTCCCTAATGGAAGAGTATTTACAGTAGGTAAAAATGAATTGTTCCCAATTCCATCATCATTCCTTTTGATAGCTGAAGGAATGTCTTCTCAAAATCCAGGTTATAATTAATATTCTTATTATCACTTCCTTCTAGTTTCTGGGAGGGAGTGATTATTTATTACAATTTTAAATTTTTTATAATGGTTAGAATTTCAGTTTTATTATTAGTTTTTAGTTTTTTTGGTTGTGGAGGTAATTCGGATAAATCAAAAGAAAATGAAGGAGAAAAAAATGTTACTACGGTAAAATTGACAGATGAACAACTTTTAGCAACAGTTCAAAAACAAACATTTAAATATTTTTGGGATTATGCTGAACCAAATTCGGGATTAGCAAGAGAACGTTTTCATCCGGATGGAGTTTATCCTGAAAATGATGCAAACATAGTAACAACCGGAGGTTCAGGTTTTGGATTAATGGCAATTGTTTCAGGAATGTCACAAGGATATGTTACAAAGGAAAAAGGAGTTGAAAGACTGAACAAAATTGCTGACTTTTTAGGCAAAGCAGATCGTTTTCACGGAGCATGGTCACATTGGATAGACGGAAATACCGGAAAAGTAAAGCCTTTTGGAACCAAGGATAATGGTGGCGACCTAGTCGAAACATCATTTTTGGTTGCAGGAATCATTACTGTTCGCGAATATCTTAAAGACGGTTCTGAAAATGAGAAAGCGGTAGCTCAAAAATATGATGCGCTTTGGAAAGGAGTTGACTGGCAATGGTACACAAACAAAAAAAATGTTTTGTATTGGCATTGGTCGCCAACATACGACTGGCAAATGAATTTTCCGCTTGAAGGATATAACGAATGTTTGATAACTTATGTCTTGGCAGCGTCTTCGCCAACACACACAATCGATCCAAAAGTGTATCATGAAGGTTGGGCGAGAAGTGGTAAAATTGTTTCATCTAAAACAAAATATAATATTCCCTTAGTACTAAAACATAATGGAGCAGAAGAATTTGGAGGACCATTATTCTGGGCGCATTATTCTTATGTTGGACTTGATCCAAACCAATTAACAGATAAATATGCCAATTATTGGGATTTGAATGTTAACCAGACAAAAATCAATTACGAATATTGTGTAGAAAATCCGGGAAAAGTGAAAGGTTACGGACCGGATTATTGGGGATTATCGGCATCTTATTCCAGAAATCCTGATGGATCAATAGGATACAATGCTCATATGCCAAGTAATGATCAGCAAGTAATTTCTCCAACGGCTGCAATAAGTTCTATTGTTTATACACCAAAAGAATCGATGGCTGTGATAAGAAATCTTTATGATAATCATAAAGATAAAACTTGGGGAGAAGCAGGTTTTTATGATGCCTTAAGTTTAGGAAATGATAACTGGGTAGCAAAACGCTATTTAGCAATTGATCAGGGACCTGAAGTTGTTATGATCGAAAATTACCGAACAGGTTTATTGTGGAAATTATTTATGAATGCACCGGAAGTAAAGCAAGGTTTAGTAAAACTTGGATTTAAATCAGGGAAATATGGTTTCTAATAACATTGCAAAATGAAAGAAAAATCAGGGTTAATAATGTTACTTTTTTCGGTAATAAGTTTTGCGCAAACTGAAGTAACCGGAACAATTAAAACCGAAATCGTGGTAAAACATGAATTAGGTTATGCATTACACAAACCAGCGAATATAAAAGATAAAAAGCCATTAATAGTTTTTATATCAGGCGATGGTGAAAAAGGGACAGATATTGAAAAAGTAAAAATTAACGGTCCCTTAAAATATCTTAAAACACATCAATTAGATGCTTATGTTTTAGCGCCCCAATGCAAAGAAAATGAAAATTGGGATATTGAATCCATTAATAAATTGATATTAAAAATTCAAAAAGAGAATAATATAGATATTAACAGAATCTATGTGACAGGTTTAAGTTCAGGCGGTTGGGCAGCATGGAATTTAGCACTTACATATCCGGATAAGTTTGCTGCAATAGTACCAATTTCAGGTTTTGTTGATTTGATAGCCCTGGAAAGTTCCTGTAAGATTGCCAATATTCCAACGAGAATTTTTCACGGATTATTAGATGATGTTGTAAAGGTAGATTATGCAATTACCATTTATAAAGAACTAAAAAAATGTAATGCCAAAGATGTTCAATTGACCATTTTTGATGACGCAGGTCACGATAGCTGGACAAGAGTTTATGACAATCCTGAAATTTATGACTGGATGTTTAAACAGATAAAAACAAATACGAATAAATAAAGATAATAGAATGAAATCGCAATGATTCCAAATCATAGCAAAATAAAGAATAGCGGTTCCATGTTCCATTAAAAATACAAATATTAAATACACATGAAAAACAAATTAGTCTTACTATTTTTAGGATGTGCTTTTTTGGGGTTTGCCCAGAAAAAGAACACTAAGAATACAGTAAAAATTAAACCAAAATCAGAGTTTGTAGCAGAATTATTGTCGAAAATGACATTAGAGGAAAAATTAGGTCAGCTTAATTTACCAACTTCTGGAGATATTACGACAGGTCAGGCAAACAGTTCTGACGTGGCTACAAAAATTGCTGAAGGTAAAGTTGGAGGTTTATTCAATATTAAATCCGTTCAAAAAATTAGAGAAGTACAAAAAATTGCTGTTGAAAAAAGCCGTTTGAAAATTCCGTTGATTTTTGGTATGGACGTTATTCACGGTTACGAAACAACATTCCCAATTCCGTTAGGATTATCTTGTACATGGGATATGGGATTAATTGAAAGAAGTGCTCAAATCGCAGCACAGGAAGCAAGTGCTGATGGTATTAACTGGACATTTTCTCCTATGGTTGACGTTTCCCGTGATCCTCGTTGGGGAAGAGTTTCTGAAGGTTCAGGTGAAGATCCGTATTTAGGAAGCCGAATTGCAACTGCAATGGTAAACGGATATCAACAACATGATCTTTCAAAAAATAATTCGATTATGGCTTGTGTAAAACACTTTGCTTTATATGGTGCGCCAGAAGCAGGTCGTGATTATAATACCGTTGACATGAGTCATATCAGAATGTTCAATGATTATTTCCCTCCTTACAAAGCTGCTGTTGATGCAGGTGTAGGATCTGTTATGGCTTCTTTTAATGAAGTGGACGGAATCCCTGCAACAGGAAATAAATGGTTGATGACAGATGTTTTAAGAAAACAATGGGGTTTTAAAGGTTTCGTGGTAACTGACTTTACAGGAATTCCTGAAATGATCGAGCATGGTATGGGCGATTTACAAGCTGTTTCTGCTTTATCTCTAAATGCTGGTGTTGAAATGGATATGGTGGGAGAAGGTTTCCTTGGAACTTTGAAAAAATCTTTGGATGAGAAAAAAGTAACTATCGAAACAATCGATAATGCTGTTAAACTTATTTTAGAAGCAAAATATGATTTAGGTTTATTCCAGGATCCGTATAAATATTGTGATGCTAATAGAGCAAAAACTGAAATCTTTACAGCAAGCAGCAGAAAAGAAGCAAGATCAATTTCTGCACAATCATTGGTTTTATTAAAAAATCAAGGTCAGGTTTTGCCTCTTAAAAAATCAGGAACAATTGCTCTAATCGGACCATTGGCTGATGCCAAAGAAAATATGCCGGGAACCTGGAGTGTTGCTACGAAAATGGAAAATGCAATTTCGCTTTTAGCCGGAATCAAAGAAGTAGCCGGAACTTCTGCGAAAGTATTATACGCAAAAGGAAGCAACTTAGATTACGATGAAACTTTTGAAACTAACGCTACAATGTTTGGGAAAACCTTACACCGTGATGCTCGCTCAAAAGAAGAATTATTAGCCGAAGCTTTAAAAATAGCCAATCAGTCAGATGTAATTGTTGCCGCTCTTGGAGAATCTGCTGAAATGAGTGGAGAATCAAGCAGTCGTACAAATTTAGAAATTCCACAATCTCAAAAAGATTTATTGAATGCATTACTAAAAACAGGAAAACCGGTTGTTTTAGTTTTATTTGACGGTCGTCCGTTAGTAATTAAGGAGGAAAACGAAACTGTTCCTGCGATTTTAAATGTTTGGTTTGCAGGTAGTGAAGCAGGTTATGCTATTGCAGATGTTTTATTTGGAGATGTAAATCCTTCAGGAAAATTGACTTCAACTTTTCCGAGAAGCGTTGGTCAATTACCAATTTATTACGCGCATAAAAATACAGGAAGACCACTTTCTAATACAGAAGGTAAATTCGAAAAATTCAGATCTAATTATATTGATGAAAGAAACGAGCCATTATTTCCATTTGGTTTCGGTTTAAGTTATACTTCTTTTGAGTATTCAAACCTGAAAATTTCATCTGATAAAATGAATGCAAACGGAAAATTAAAAGTTACAGTTGATGTTGCCAATACAGGAAACTATGATGGTAAAGAAACGGTTCAATTATACATTAGAGATTTAATTGGCTCCGTTACAAGACCAGTTAGAGAACTGAAAAATTTCCAAAAAATAACCCTTGAAAAAGGGGAGAAACAAACCTTGACTTTTGATATCACAGTTGAAGATTTAAAATTTTATAATTGTGATTTACAATTTGTAGCAGAACCTGGACAGTTTGATATTTTCGTTGGAGGAAATTCAAATGCCGATAAGAAAGTTAGTTTTGAGTTAACTAAATAGTTGGTTTATTGATTATTGATTGCCCTTCGTGTTGGTTACGGAGGGCTTTTTTTTAGTTTTCAGTCTATGATTTGTAAGTAAATTCGATATTTATTATTCCTGAAAAATATATAAATCTTAATTTTTGAAAAATGAATTCAATCAAAATATTCTCTGTATTTCTTTTGATGATTACAATCATTTTCACTTCCTGTAATGTGAAAAAAAATGCAGTTGTAGCGCATCGGGGTGCATGGAAAAAAAATAATTTACCTGAAAATTCAATAGCTTCACTTCGACACGCTATTGATTTAAAACTTGCCGGTTCGGAATTTGACGTTTGGAGAACCGCAGATGATTCACTCGTAATCAATCACGATGCGCATTATAATAAGTTACTTATTGAGGAAACAAATTATGCCGACTTAATAAAATTTAAACTTTCAAACGGAGAAAAGCTTCCAACTTTACACGAGTATATTACAGAAGGTAAAAAAAACAACACACACACACTTTTAGTCTGTGAAATTAAGCCTTCGGAAATAACTAAAGAAAGAGGGAAACTAACAGCTTTAAAAACTGTAGAAACGATTAAAAAACTTAAAGCAGAGAAGATGACTTCATATATCAGTTTTGATTATGAAATTCTAAAACAAATTCGACAAGTTGATAAAGTAACTTCTTTGCAATATCTGGAAGGGAATAAATCTCCAAAAGAAGTAAAATCAGATCATATTTCAGGTGTTGATTTTCATTATTCGGTTTTTCAAAAACATCCGGAATGGATAAAAGAAGCAAAAGAAAATAATATAACGCTAAATGTCTGGACAGTAAATGACGGTGATATTATGGATTGGATTGTTGAAAATAACTTTGATTATATCACAACCAATGAACCTGAATTATTGAATCAAAGAATAAAAAACAAAAAATAAAAAACAAAAAAATGTATAAACTAATTTCAATACCGCTTTTGCTGCTTTTGTTTTTGTGTAATAATACAATTGCACAAAAAAACAATATTCCTGGTAAAACGGAATGGTTTGACCCTAATAAAAAAGCATCAACTTATTGTAATCCTGTCAATATTGGTTACAACTATACGACTGAAAATCATAATGGTATTCCAGAATCCCGTCGTTCGAGTGCAGATCCTGTAATCATTACTTTTAAAGGTGAATATTATTTATTCGCTACAAATCAGGCAGGATATTTCTGGAGCAAAGACATGTCTGACTGGAAATTTGTTTACGGAAGTTTCCAAAGAAAACCAGCCGATGACGATCAATGCGCTCCGGCTGCGTGGGTTGTAAACGATACTTTATTTTATGTAGGTTCAACCTGGAAAAGAGATCATCCTATCTGGAAAACTGCTGATCCAAAATCTGGACAATGGTTAAGACATGTTGATAAAGCAATGCTTCCTACGTGGGATCCTGCGATTTTTCAGGACGACGATAAAAAAGTATATATGTATTATGGTTCAAGCGGAAAATTACCACTTGTAGGCGTTGAAGTAGATTATAAAACCTGGCTTCCGAAAGGAAATCAGGCTGATTATGAGAAATTATACAAAGCAACAGAAGTTGAAGATATTCAGCGTCCGTATGGTCAAATAAAAGAAGTCGTAGGTTTAGATCCTTCATCTCACGGTTGGGAACGTTTTGGACCAAATAATGATATGGAACCTGCACCTTGGGGTAATTTTATTGAAGGTGCGTGGATGACCAAACACAACGGAAAATATTATATGCAATATGGTGCGCCAGCAACGGAATATAAAGGCTACGCAAATGGAGTTCATGTTGGTAATAGTCCGTTAGGACCATTTACATATCAAAAACACAATCCAATGTCATATAAACCAGGCGGATTTGTAATTGGAGCCGGACACGGAAATACTTTTGCGGATAATTACGGAAATTACTGGAATACCGGAACTTGCAAAATCTCCATAAAAGATCGTTTTGAGCGTCGTATCGATATGTTTCCTGCAGGATTTGATAAGGACGATGTCATGTATTCAATTACTTCTTACGGAGATTTTCCGATTATGTTACCAACCAAAAAACGAAATCAGGAAAAAGGAGCATCTTCAGGATGGATGTTGCTTTCGTATAAAAAGCCCGTTACAGTTTCTTCATCAGAAGAATGTATGGAAGTTGAAACGCACAGAGTAGATAACGGAGGTAAAAAAGTATACGAGAAGTTTTGTTATGGCGCCTCAAATTTAACCGATGAAAATATTCAGACGTATTGGTCAGCAAAAACAGCAAATCCAGGCGAATGGTTACAACTGGATTTAGGCAGACAAATGCAAATAAATGCGTTACAAATTAATTATGCAGATCATAAAGCAACGCAGTATAACAAAGCGATGGATATTTATTACCAATATAAAATCTACATGTCTGATGATGCTGTAAATTGGAAGTTAGTTGTTGATAAATCTAAAAATGCAAAAGATGTTCCGCATGATTATGTAGAGTTGACGAAAGCAATTAAAGCGCGTTATATCAAAATGGAAAACATTCACAATGCATCTGGATTGTTTGCTATTTCAGATTTTAGAGTTTTTGGAAACGGATTGGCTGAAAAACCAACTTCAGTTTCAGATTTTAAAGTTAACAGAAATGCATCAGATTCCCGTAACGCAATGATTTCATGGAAAAAACAAGCGGATGCAATTGGTTATAATATTTATTACGGAATCACGCCTGATAAATTATACAATACAATTATGGTCTATGATGAAACTTCATATGATTTTAGAGGATTAGACAAAGGAACAAAGTATTATTTTACAATTGAAGCTTTTAATGAGAACGGAATTAGCACAAAAAATGAGCTAATAGAAGTGAATTAATTTTAACCCATAGAAACGCCGATTTTTCAACTAAAAAATCGGCGTTTCACTTATTTAAAATACACAAAGCTAAGGCTGTGAAAGAAATGTATTTCTTTTTTGCGTTCTTTTTTACATTTAAAATCTATGTTTCTATGTGTTTAATTCAACTTTATTAATTTACACCGAACGGGTTAATTTTAATAATATTTTCAGAAATCGTTAAATAAAACTGTTTCCAGTTCTTCAGAATTTTGTTCCTTTGCCTGACAACCCAAAAATGCTATAAACCATATGAAAAAAACGATTCTTTTAACTGCTTTAGTTTTAAGCGGATTGGCATCTTCTGCCCAATCAAATGATGAAAAAAACATTAAATTATTCTATAAAAAAGCACTAACCGAGGCTAAATGTTATACTTGGTTAGAATATTTATCCAATGATATCGGAAGCCGTTTATCAGGTTCTCCAACTGCTGCAGAAGCAGTACAATATACTAAAAGACAACTTGACGCATTAGGTTTAGACAAAGTGTATTTACAAGAAGTTATGGTGCCGCATTGGGTTCGTGGTGAAAAAGAAACTGCCTATATTTTAGACGGAAAAGTAAAAACGAATATTCCAATTTGTGCTTTAGGAGGATCAGTTGCAACTCCAAAAACAGGACTTACAGCAGAAATCATTGAAGTACAGGGAATTGATGAATTAAAGTCATTAGGAGATAAAGTAAAAGGTAAAATTGTGTTTTTTAACAGACCAATGAATCCTGAAAATATCGAAACCTTTGTTTCCTACGGAGCTTGTGTAGATCAAAGATTTGCAGGAGCAAAAGAAGCGGCTAAATTAGGAGCGGTAGGGTCAATTGTTCGTTCAATGAATTTACGTTTAGACGATTTTCCTCACGCAGGAGCTCAAAGTTATGGTGATTTACCAAAAGAGCAATATATTCCAACAGCTGCAATTAGTACAAATGGAGCTGAATTGTTAAGTAAAACTTTAAAAGCTAATCCAGCTTTAAAATTCTATTTCAAACAATCTTGCGAGACTTTGCCAGATGTTTTATCGCATAATGTGATAGGAGAATTAACGGGAACAGTTACTCCATCAAATATTATGGTAGTTGGCGGACACTTAGATTCATGGGATTTAGCCGATGGTTCTCAAGATGATGGAGCAGGAGTAGTGCAAAGTATGGAAGTAATTCGTATCCTTAAAAACTTAAACTACAAACCAAAAAACACTATTCGTGTTGTTTTGTTTATGAATGAGGAAAACGGCGGAAAAGGAGGAGCGAAGTACGAAGAAGTTTCTAAACAAAATAATGAAAACCATATTTTTGCTTTAGAAAGTGATTCAGGCGGATTTACTCCAAGAGGATTTTCTATAGAAGCTGACGATGCGAATTATAAAAAAATCAAAGATTTCAAAGATCTTTTTGAGCCATATTTAGTGCACAGTTTTACAATAGGGCATGCAGGCTCAGATATTGGTCATTTAACGTCTAAAGCAATTGTAAAAGCAGGTTTAAAACCAGATTCACAACGTTATTTTGATTATCACCATGCAGCAAACGACAAATTTGATGCAGTAAACAAAAGAGAACTGGAACTTGGGGCTGCAACAATGACATCATTAATTTATTTAATGGACCAAACCGGAATTATAACACCAACAGTAAATTAAATTTCCAAAAATAAAAATATCTAAAAAGCTATGAGTTTATACTTGTAGCTTTTTTTTGTTTGAATACTTTCGCATAGTTTTATTTAAAGCTTCATCACGACTAAATAATACAAAAACGTTATCGGAATGTTAGAAAGCAGAATTAAGATCTTAAACGCAATATCTTTTCGATATTCCGGTAAGTGAATAAACCTGTCGGCTAAATGAGTAAACATGATAGTATTTAAGGCAATACCTGAAACAGCAAATGGCCAGGCAATAACTAAAATATTTGGACTTTCGTTTGAAATAATATAAAGTATAAACATAAAAGTACTGATAGCAAAAGTGCCAATAGCCAATTCTGCAGATTGTTTTTCTTTAAAAGTTTTGTCTTGAATCGTTTTCATAAAATTAAATTTTAAAAGATTGTTGAATTGATTTAATAGGCATAAAAAGCATTTTTGAAAAATCCAGATAATAAAATGTAAGTGCCTCTTTTCCTTTTTTATATTGCTGTATAAAATATTTTATTTGTTTTGGATAAAAGATTGTACCCGAGGCAATAACCAGAAACAAATACAAGCTCTTCTTTCCGTTTCCTAAAAGGTAATATTGCATTCCTATTTCTTCCACAACAGAAATTCCTGTATTGGTCAGCACATGAATAATATCGTGATCTTCCAGTTTTTCCTGAATATCAAAATGATTATTGAATAGGAAATTCCCTAAACCAAATCCTAAACTATCTTCAGGATAATGCAGCAATTCGTGCTTGTTGATTTTCCAGGGTTCATTTTTTTTAAAATATTTTTGATAAGGCTTTTTACTGCACTCATACAATTTTTCGATACAATAATCTTTCATGATGGTTTTTTAAAAGTTCTTTGAATTTCAAAGTAAATTAGTAAAGAAAAAAGCTAACAGATGTGCATTAGCTTTTAATCATTTTGTTAATAGTTGTCTATTATAGTTTTCAATATTTTAGAATCGGCAAGATCAACAGGAGCAACGACTTTTTCGTCAAGCGGAATTTCATTGCCATAGCGTTCCTTTAATATTTTTTGAACTCTCACGTCACTTAAATTAAAGTCTTTTAAATACCTCAATTTTGAAAGCTCAATTCCTGCCGCATTTTTATAGATTTTCCAGACAAGTTCAGAGCAATATATCTTTGTGTCAGTCCATTCAAAATACGCATCGTATTCTTTTCCATCAAATTGCTGACTATAATCTTTCATCTTTTGCAAAACTTCAGGAGTCAAAACCTTGTCATCAATCAATCGTTTCACAACATATTTATTGTCTTTTCCGTGTTTAATCCAGTCCTCAAACGGAGTAAGTTTTACCGGTTGAACTGCTTCAAATACAAACCAATTTCCGTTTACGTTATAAATAATACCACAATGCGAAAATTTAGAATTTGTAGCAATTCGAACAGCTTCACATTGCGCAGATTGAGAAGTCTGCAAGATAATATCACCATCTTTCAGTTTGCTCTCAATCGTATTTTCTGCTTTTCTTTTCGAAAATGGATTATTTGGAAAAACCGACATGGCTACAAATAAAGCAAATCCAAAACTCAAAAGGAATGTAATTCCCAGAAACAGGTATTTTTGTTTTTTCATGTTTTTATAATTGAATGCTAAAAGTACTTTATTAAGCTTTACGTTAAATATTGTTTTTCAAATATATTAAAAGAACTTTGAATTACAAAGTAAGTAATAAAAAAAATAGCCACCAAATAAATGATAGCTATTTTTAAATGTTTTTTAAGAAATATTAGATTCTGAAAATTCCACCTACAGCAATAATTCTTTGAAAAAAGAAAAAGTCCTGCGAAGCTCTATCATCATTACTTTTTGTAGTTCTAATATCCTGCATGTTGATGTAACCACCTTTTAGCTCACCTTGCAAGTAAAAATACTTGAAGAAAGTAAAGTTGATACCCGCTTTAGCAGATAAACCATAACCGGAAACGTGAAAATCATCATGACGTTCTTTTCCTAAAAGAGTTGTATTTGTTTTAGGATATAAAAGCCCTGCACCTAAACCTTCAGTTAAATTGATCTGAAATTTATCAGTATTGGGTAAATTAAATAACTTCGAAATATCATCATGTCGTGAAACCTCAGTATTAATGTAGTTTAGACCATCTGTATGTTCATACATTAAAAAAGCAGTACCATTTCCCTGATTCCCGCCTTCCTGAGCACCACCTTGAGACATATCTACAGGTGTATTATTATAAACTCCGTTATAAATAGATCCAGCTTGGTCAGCAGGTAAATTAATATCGCCTGTAACGTTAGCTATCTGATTTTGAGTCATTACATACTTCATGTGGTCCCAACCAATCGAAACGCTGTAATGATCGCTAAAGAAATATCCCATTCTAAAATTAGTCTGAGGAATTGTCATGTTAGCCGGATTTATATAATCAATATGATATCCTTTTGGTTTATCATGTGCTTTCATGTCTGCTACTGTAAAGTTGTAATCTTTACCTCTAAAATTCACATCAGATTTAGTGTAACTATCTCTGTTTCCTCCCCAGGAAACAAAGAATTTACCCTTGTTATGAGCTGTATATCTTTGTACTGCTATTTCTTCCTGAGCAAAAGTGTTTATTGAAAAACACAACAAAAAGAAAAATAAAATTTTTGTTTTCAATGAAATGGTATTAAAAATTAAAATGAGTTAACTGTTTTTCTAATGGCAACCAATTTAGTCATCAGACCTTCAAAATAGTCTAAATGCAACATATTAGCACCATCACTTTTTGCGTTTGCAGGATCAAAATGAGTTTCGATAAAAATACCGTCAACACCCACGGCAATACCCGCTTTGGCAACAGTTTCAATCATATCAGGTCTTCCGCCAGTAACACCGGCAGTTTGGTTAGGTTGTTGCAACGAGTGCGTAACATCCAGTACCGTAGACGCGTATTGTTGCATAGTAGGAATTCCTCTAAAATCAACAATCATATCCTGATAACCAAACATAGAACCACGATCTGTAACCATAACATTTTCGTTATGACAGTCAAGAACCTTTTGTACAGCGTGTTTCATGCTTTCAGGACTCATAAATTGCCCTTTTTTCAAATTCACCACTTTTCCCGTATTAGCCGCAGCCACAACAAGATCAGTCTGACGAACTAAAAACGCAGGAATCTGTAAAACGTCAACGTATTGCGCCGCCATATCAGCATCTTCATTAGTATGAATATCAGTTACAGTAGGAACGTGAAAAGTTTCAGAAACCTTTCTTAAAATTTTTAATGCTTTTTCATCACCAATTCCAGAGAAACTATCGATTCTTGAACGATTGGCTTTTTTAAACGATCCTTTAAATACATAAGGAATCTGAAGTTTGTCGGTAATACCAACTAATTTTTCAGCAATTCTTAGAGCCATTTCTTCCCCTTCAATAGCGCAAGGACCCGCCAATAAAAAGAAATTTCCGCTTTCAGTATGCTTAATTTGTGGAATATGTTGTATGTTCATAATATGATTTTTTGACAGTGCAAAGGTAGTTATGATTTATGAATAGCACATGAAGATTTAAGATTATTTTAAGAAGCTTCTCCCGCTATTCACTTCAAAATTTTTCTCTAAACCCTTTTTTTCTTGGTCTTTACAGGAGCTTCCTCCGGTCGCTCTGTAAAAACCAGAAAAAATAGGCTTTCTCAAAAAATGATTTCCGTTATTATCGGGGCTAGAAATCAATGTCATTAAGTTAAAGAAAAATCAATAATGTTATGCCGAAAAAATCTCTCGCAAAATCGCAAAGGTTTGTCATTTCGACGGAAGAGAAATCTCCGTAAGTAACTCCGCATTGCAAATCCAATCTTTGTCAAGCTTCTCGTGGAGATTTCTCCTCCGTCGAAATGACAATATTGTGTTTAAACTTTGCGTCTTAGCGCCTTTGCGAGATTATTTTTATTTTTAAAAGAGCTTAATTTAATGACAGTGAGCTAGAACTGTAGTTGAATTATGCGCTTTTATAGAGAATAATTCCTTTAAAACAGTTTATACTAAATTATACCTTCAAATTAAATTCTGTCGCCAAAATAGTATTCAGTTGATTATCCTCAAAAGAAATAATTTCAGTAATCCCGTTTGTTACTGATTTTATTGAATTTTTAAATAGTATTTTTTTGCCCAAAGGATTCTGTAAAACAACAATTAAATTTTGAGTAAAAAAAGAATCAGGATGTGAGTAATTATAATGATTAGCAGGTTTAAAATCAATCCATCGTTGGGGATTCAAATCAAACGAATATAAATTAGACCATTCTTTTCCAATTTTTATTTGGAGTAAATATTCATCCTCTTCGGTTTTTACCAAAGTGAAAGTTTCAGTACCCTGGTTAATTTCAGTTCCAATTTCATTCAGTTTTAAAGGTTCTCTGATGCTGTTACCTCCAAATCCCAAATCAATCAGATATTCTTCATTTTCGATTGTAGCAATTATTGCCAAATGTGTTTTAGCATTCTGACCGGGATTAACCAAAGGACGCACCGCAATATAATAATGGGGAACTCCAATTTTTTGAAGCATTAATGAAAATATCCCATTAATTTGATAGCAATATCCGCCACGATTTTTATTCACAATTTGGTTTACAATATCCTCACCAATTAAAGAGATAACTTTACCCGCCTGAACATCAATATTTTCAAAAGGCACATTAAATATTTGACTTTGCATCAATTTTTTTATGCCTTCTAAACTCAATGTGATTTCTCCCTCAAAATTGATTCTCTTTAAATATTGCTGTAAATCGAAACTTGAAGCTTCAATTTTATAGTTGTTTTTTGATTGTTCCATTTTCTTTTTTGTTTGTATTTTATCACTACAATCAAAATTAAAACAATTATATAAGTAAAGATTTAATTTAACTTATTTTTCAGGGGAGTTACTCTGGTCGCAGTGTAAAACCAGAAAAAATAGGCTTTTTCAGAAATGATTTTTGCTATCCCGGCTAGGAGTAAAGTGGAATTATCAAGGTTTTAGGAAGTTTAATCTTTAAATTTAATTTAGAAAACATAGCCAAAAAGCATTAACCACAAAGTATGTCATCCTTAGGCATGAGGGATCTCCCCCAATGTCATTAAGTTAAGCTTTTAAAAAATAAAATCATTGCAAATCAAATCCGTTTTTATCCGCGTTTTTACGAAGTAAATCTGTTTTATCCGCGTCAAAAATTAGACGCTGATTTTACTGATTCGCTAACGCAAAACGCTGATAAAAACGGATTTTTTCTAATTACTTTCTCGATTAAACTGTTAAGTAATTTTATAGATTCCCCTTAACTTAATGAAATACTTTATGTTTGCAGAAAGTTTTAAAGATTTAAATATCGTAAAATCAATCTCTGTTTGTTATTTAAAAATGACTTGTCAAAGAAACTTATCCCTTCTTCAAACTCAATCCCATCGGAACCATTAAAATTCCTTTTTCATAAATATTCAAATACAATTTTATAGGTTTCTTTTGACCGTCCCATTTTAATTCGTAGACATTCAAAAATCCTGCACCCATATCGCTTCTTTTAGTTGGGAAGGGGCAACAGGTTTCTAAACGGGTAAAAGTAATTTTTTCTCCATTTGGTCCGGCTAAAGCATTCAAAAACCGACTTTCGTTTAAGGCTTCATCTTTAGTATTTCTGTAAAAAATATTTACCGGATAATCAGGATCAAAACCGTATTTTTTATCATTGCTAAAAAGAGTAATTACAAAGGTATTGTCTTTTTTTAAAACTAAATCCGGCGCATTATCATCGACATTTTTCAAAGTCGATCTTGTACTCACACAAGAAGTTGCAGTAATTAACAAAACGATAAAAAGGACTATTTTTTTCATGATTTAAATATTGTTAGTACAAATGTAAAATGTTTTTTCTGCCACTCCCAAAAGCTATCGGAATAAAGCATTAAAAAGAAAAAAAATCTGCAAGATCTGCTAAATCTGCGTGAGAAAAAAATCAATGAATTTTACTCTCGCGCAAATTTTCCGTCAAAGATTCAAAGATTAAAAAAACAGCGTAAATCCGTTTTGTCAGTTTAATCCGTGAGCCATTTTTTCCCCAAATTAAACCTCCGGGCTAATTTTTTTATTCAATTTGATGATACCCATAACAATCAGATATTGTGCCACAAGATAAGTTAACATAATAAAAAATACACTTTTTTCAATTGGCGCATGAAATTTATTGATTGCCAGAATGCTATCCGAAAGAACAAATATTGAAGCACCTAAAAAAACATATAAAGCTCCGGGTTTTTTCCAAATTAAATAACCATTAAAGGCAAATAAAACCATTGTAGAAATTACAGCTGCATAAACAATTACAGGTATTTTTAAATCACCTAATTTTGGCATCAAAAAAGAAACCATTCCAATTAAATAGCCTGCAATTAAAAGACTTCCAAGTGCAAAAAGAACTTTATTAAAATGAATTTCGCCCGAAATTTGTTTGTTAAAAAGCACACAATAACTTAAATGTGCAATTAAAAAACAGACTAACCCCAGAATAAAATAGATTTCGGCAATATCAGCAAAAAGTAAAATGACATCTCCAATCCAGGAAAAAAGTAAACCAGCTAAAAGAATTTTTCTTGATGGAAACTTCCGGTGAAAATAAACTCCAAATCCTAATAACGGAATTAAAGCGGGTTTTAGAAATAAATCTAAATTTTCATTTCCTCTAAATAAAACAATGAGATATACAATACTAAAAACAATATAGATTTTAAAAAAAATGGCGTTTTTCATAAGCGGTTTATGAATTTATTATTTGGTTTTGTTTATTTTAAAATCAACAGTTACAAAGTAAATCGAAATTAAAAACGATATGCTCAAGTAACTTAAAATGATATAATTGCTTGCAGAAAAAACATGATTTAAGCTAAACCAATCTCCATAATACGCTATAATAGCAACTGCAATTATAAAGCGTAAACCTTCCCATAAAATGGCAAATCTACTTTTGTCCATCAACTCAGTATAACTGTAAATGGTTACCAGTATAAATAAGCCGTAGATAAAAATATTTGGCAAACCAATTTTAGCAATATTATCAAATAAATAGGTTACAAACAACAAAGTGATTAAAACTTGTGTTACAGACCAGTAAATTATTTTTTTAGAGTTTTGAGTACCGTACTTTTCAAAATCAAAAACATTATCGATTTTGTTTACAGGATATTTTAATTCAAAATTTTCAGGTCTCCAGCCCGTTGGTTTAAACCAAATAGTAAACTTGTCTTTCCAGTTTTCAGCTCTCCACGCATCTTTAATTAATAAGGTCAAATGCTGAAAATTAATTCGGATAGGATTCCACGTATTTGCCGGTCTTGTAATACCAAAAACGGGCGGAACATCATCCAATTCAGCTTGAAAAGTACCAAAAAGTTTATCCCAAAAAATAAAAATCTGCGAATGATTTTTATCTAAATATTCCGGATTTATAGCATGATGCACACGATGATGCGAAGGCGTAACCAAAATATATTCGACAAATCCCATTTTTTTAATATGCTTGGTATGATACCAAAATTGTAAAAATAAATGGAGCGGTAAAGTAATTGCAATTACGGTGGCAGGAACGCCCAATAATGCAGCCGGAATGAGTAAAAAAGTAAATAAATTAGCTAAACTCGCAATAGGCTGACGCAAAGCGCAGGCAAGATTAAATTCCTCACTGCTATGATGAATCGCGTGTTTGTTCCAGAAAAGATTAATTTGATGTGCCCATCGATGGCTCCAATAACCATAAAAATCGATGACAATGAAGGCAATGCAGTAAGAAAGAATGTTGGCTTCCTGATGATAAATAGCAATTTTAGAAACCATTCATTCATAAGATATAAAAGTAAGGCTTAATCCCAAAACATCTTTTACCGTGTTGGTAATTCCGGAACTTATACTCGATACGCTATCAATCAAAGGAACGGTGTCGTCCTTTTTGTAAATGCCGTATATTTTTTCGATTACAATTAATACTAAAAAAATAGGCGTTGCGATAATCAATATCTTTCCGTATTCTTCCATAAAAAAAACATTCTATTTTATTCAAATATAGAATAAAATAGAATGTTTTTTACATTATTGGCAATTAAACAATTTCGGCGCTTAATCCAGCTTCCAAAAGTTGTGTACATTGAGGTTTTAACTTATCCATTGTTCCTGTTTTTACGGTACATTTTCCGTTGTAATGTACAATTAGGGAACATTGTTCTGCTTGTTCAGGCGTGTGACTGCAAACACGCATTAAAGTGTCAATTACGTGATCAAAAGTGTTTACATCGTCATTATAAACAATGATTTCGTTATTGAAACTTGTCGCTTCCTTTTCGCGAACTCTTTCTCTTACTTTTTCTTTAGTACTCATTTTTTAAGTTTTTGTACTGTTGTAATTACTAATTTACTTTTGCCGGAGATTTGCAATTAGCGTGGTTTTTCAAAAACTAAATCTGTGCTAATATGTTTAATCCGCTTAATCTTGGGGCTTATTTACATTTAAGATATCAACTATCTAATTTACGTATTTTAACGAAACCCAGTTGTTTCTTTGAAACTTTTTAACATATGTTAATCCTTTTTCAGTGCAAGAAGCATCAATAAAAGGAATATCTTCTTCGTAGAAACCACTAAACAATATTATGCCGCCTTTATTTAAACAATCAACATAATGCTGCATATCGTTCAACAAGATGTTACGGTTGATATTAGCGATTATCAAGTCATAACTTTTTCCTGCTAATAAAGCTGCATCGCCTTCGTAAACGGTGATGTGTTTGCAATTATTGCGTTCTGCATTTTCAATAGAATTCAAATAACACCAGTTGTCAATATCAATAGCATCAATTGGTTCTGCGCCTTTCATTTCGGCTAAAATAGCTAAGATGGCAGTTCCGCAACCCATGTCAAGAGTTTTAAGACCTTTCACATCCATTTCTAGTAAATGCTGAATCATCATGTGAGTTGTCTCGTGATGACCAGTTCCAAAACTCATTTTTGGCTCGATTACGATATCAAATTCGGCATCAGTTTTTGGATGAAAAGGAGCGCGAACATGACATTTTCCGTCCACATCAATCGCTTCAAAATTCTTTTCCCATTCCTCGTTCCAGTTTACCTGATCAATTTCTTCAACCGTATATTCGATTTTAAATTCTTCAGATTCTAAAATATAAATGTCATCCAAGATATTCTCATCCCATAAATCCTTTTTCACATAAGCCGAAATTCCTGTTTCAGTTTCTGTAAAAGTTTCAAAAGCTTTTTCACCTAATTCAGCAATTAAAATTTCTGAACCCGGTTCTTTTGGTTCAATCGTAAAATGGTATCCTAAATATATGTTCGACATAAATAATTTTTTTGCAAAGGTAAGAATCCAAAGCAGAAGTTGTTCATAAATAATCGACATCCTTATATTTATTAATGTTAATTTTGAATAGAATTTGTAAGGATTTTTAAAATATGAAGAATATCATTTTTATTTTGCTTTTTGCGGCACTTAACGGCGCAACTTGTGAAAAAGGCGAACATGAAGTCGTGCGATCGTTTTGTTATTGGAAAACAGATTTGAATTTTCAAAAAGAAGATGATTCCTTAATCAAGGATTTAAAAGTGCAGCATATGTACGTTCGTTTTTTTGATGTTGATTGGAATCCGTACGCAAAAGAACCTTTGCCAGTCGCCACAATTCACGATATGAGACTGAATGCAAGTAATCCTGAAATCACGCCTAGTATTTTTATTACCAACGAAGTTGTTTTGCAAGCAAACAAAAAACAATTAGATAGTCTGGCAGCTCGAATTGCAAAACGCGTGCAAACAATTGGCGAAAAAATAAATGAAACCAAAGCCGATAATGTTGCCAATGCCATTGTTTATCCAAAGGATTATTACAAGCAGGAAAACTACAAACAAATCAATTACGACTCAGTAAAAGCGATTGAATTAGCAAAACTAAAAGTTGATTTTAAAGAAATTCTAATCGATTGTGACTGGACAGAAAAATCAAAAGACAATTATTTTTATTTATTAAAACAAATCAAAAAAGGATTTCCAACGGCACAAATTTCTGCCACAATTCGACTCTGGCAGTATAAATATGCTTCAAAAGCAGGAATTCCGCCAGTTGATAAAGGTTTATTAATGTGTTATAATTTGACAAGACCGGAAGATTTTAATTCTAAAAACTCAATAGGAACCAGCGAGGAATTGGCGCAATATATTACACACGATCAATATAAGATGAAACTTGATATTGCATTGCCATTATACAGTTGGGCAGTTGTTTTTAGAGGAAATCAGTTTAAAGGAATTTTATCAGATTATGATCAATTAAGAAGTGATACAATTAAACTGAAGAAAACATCAGCGACTAAATATGTTTTGCAGGACGATGTTTTGATTGGACAAACTTATTTGCGAAACGGCGACGAAATCAGAATTGAGAAAATTTCCGAAAAAGAACTTGAGAAAATGATTTCGATTGTAAAAGGCAAAATTAAGATTGACAACCAAACCAAAGTGACGTTTTTTTCTTTTGATAAAAAATACATTAACGATTATGGAACCCAAAATATATCCAACTATTATGAGAGTTTTTAGTAGTTTACTTTTAGTTTTAAGCTTTCATGTTTCTTTTGCCTGCGGTTGGAGTGTTTCACCGGAAACGAGCAGATTGGCTTTGTTTAAAGCACAACGCGAAGGTTTTTTTAAATTGACACCATTTTATTATTCAGCAGATTATTACTATTCGACCAATACTGTTTCCGGCGTTGATCAGGAATTGAATTGTATGGAATGGCAGAAAAAACTAGGGAGTAAAATTGATCCAAAAGATGTGCATACTATTTTGTATGAAACGGACGGTGAACAATTTGAAACCGCTTATGAAAACAAGTCATTACAGAAAGTATTCAGTAAAAATACTTTTATCGAAGCTTTGCTATTGTCAAAAAATAAAGCTTTTTTAAATTATATTTTATTTGCTAAAAAGCTTGAATACAATGGTAATAATGATGTAAAATGGGAATCTTGGGATCAGGTTGGTTATGGAAGCAAAGATCATAAATTAGCCGATGTCAATGATTTTGAGAAGAAAATAAAAACCGCAAAAGATACTTTCCTGAAACAGCGTTATGCTTTTTTAATTTTAAGATATAGTTTTTATGCCGAAGATAAAAATGAAGTAATTCGTTTATATGATACTTATTTAGGTGATAATAAAAATACTATTTTAGAACCCTGGGCTTTGTATTATAAGGCTTTATGTATTGAAAATTTTCCTTTGCAAAATTATTTATTGAGTAAAGTTTTCGCTTCATGCGAAGAAAAAGCGTTTGCCGTTTTACAGCATTATAATTGGAAATTAACAGAGCAAACTTTGGCTCTTGCCCAAAATGACGAACAACGAAGCGTAATTCTGGCTATAGAAAGTTTCCGAAATCCTGCGCCGGATTTAAAAACCATACAAGAAGTTTATAAAGTAAGTCCCAACAGCATTAATTTGAGTTTTTTGATTGGAAGAGAAATCAATAAACTCGAAGATTGGATTTTTACGCCTCAATACACCAACAACGGAAGTCCATCGGTTACTTTTGAAGGTTCAGATTGGTATGGAAATTATGCCAAAGCAAAAGAAGAAAACTTCAATAAAGATATTTCGCATTTAAGAGCCTTAGAATATTTCTTAATTGCCATTCGCGAACAAAGTTCAGGAGAACAAAAAGATTATATAACGGCAGCAATTGCGCAGCTTTGTTTTATGGATGATCAGATTGATTTGGGGAAAAAATATACCAATATGATTTCTGATAAAGCCAATGCATCGATCCAAATGCAAAAGAATATTCAGTTGGCTTTAGTTTCCTTAAAACAAGATAATTTGAAAAGCGAGAAAGTTCAAAACCAGCTTTATGAATATTTTAATTCAGTTGAAAGTTTGGTAGAAACTGACAACGGGTTATTTAAAAATCTATACAGTTTGTACCGAATTGCCAGCGCAGATTTTGCTAAAAAAGGTGATCGTGTTACTGCAGGATTATTAATGATGAAATCAGACAGTAAAGGCGCGGGAGAATATTCGGTTTATGATAATCCTTATTTCTACAGTTATATTGGTTATTTCGATCGAAGTGCCACTATAGATGATGTAGATAAATTGATGGCGTTACAGCTAAAAGAAGATAAAACGCCTTTTGAAAAATATATTTGTTCAGGAACAATCGCTCCTAATATCAATTATTATAAAGATCTAAAAGGAACAATTGCATTTAGAAATAATAATTTAGAATTAGCTTATAAAACTTTTGCAAGTATGCCAAAAGATTTCTGGGAAAAGAATTATGCATTTACTGATTATTTGAACGAAAATCCTTTTTCGCCTAAAATCCTGCAAAAAGATAAAGAACGCAAATTTAATTATCGTTTTAACAAAGCTGATTTTATTGCAAAACTAATTCAGTTAAAGAAACAAAATACAGCATCGAGCAATTTACAACTGGCACATGCTTATTTTAATGTCTCGTATTTAGGAAATTCCTGGATGATGGTTGCCTATGATTGGACAGCTGGTGAATCGTATGTGGATTATGTATATGGAGACAATTCTGAGAATGAAAAAAGATATCAGAAAGGCAATTATTACAGTTTAACAATAGCTAAAATGTATTATGAAAAAGCGTTAAAAATGTCTAAAAACAGCAATGAAAAAGCCTTAGCGAGTTTGATGATTTTTGAATGTAATTATTATAGTCATTACGCGAACATAGTTTCTACCGAAGAGGAAGAGAAAAATCCGTTTAAAGCAGGGCAGGAGCTTGTCAATTTTTATTCGGTTTATAAAACAACACCAACATTTAAAAAATACAATTGCCCGTTATTGCAGTCGTTTATAAATTAATTTTTTCGACATGTAAGTGATATTTTTCACCATAAAAGTTATATAAGAAAATTTAAGTTTGGCTTTGAGCAAAATGAAAAGCATAAAAAAAGCGTTCGCACAGCGAACGCTTTTTTTATAGTAAAATCTAAAAATCTAAAAATCTAAAAATCTAAAAATCTAAAAATCTAAAAATCTAAAAATCTAAAAATCTAAAAATCTAAAAATCTAAAAATCTAAAAATCTAAAAATCTAAAAATCTAAAATTAGATAGCAGTTACAATAGCTATAAAGTCATCAGCTTTTAAAGCAGCTCCTCCAATTAAACCACCGTCTACGTCTGGTTTAGAGAAAATTTCTTTAGCGTTATCAGGTTTAACAGAACCACCGTATAAAATAGAAACTTCGTCAGCGATATCAGCTCCAAAAGCTTTACGTACGGTTTCTCTAATAAATTCGTGCATATCCTGTGCTTGTTCCGGTGAAGCGGTTTCTCCGGTTCCAATAGCCCAAACAGGCTCATAAGCTAAAACAACATTTGCCCATGATTCTTTTGTGATATGGAATAATCCGTCACGTAATTGATTTTCAACAATATTAAAATGATTGTCTGATTGACGATCTTTTAATTCTTCTCCAAAACAGAAAATAACTGTCAACTCATGTTTCAAAGCAGTATCTACTTTACTAGCGATTAAAGCATCAGTTTCGTGAAAAATAGCACGACGCTCAGAGTGACCAAGAATTACGGTTTTTACACCAATACTAGTTAACATATCAGCAGAAATTTCTCCTGTAAAAGCTCCGCCTTCAGCTTGGTGAACGTTTTGGGCAGCAACTCCAATTGTAGTATTTTTAACTTTAGCGACAGCTGCCTGTAAGTTTACAAATGTTGGAGCAACAATTACCTGAGCAGTAGTTTGAGCTGGTATTTTAGCAATTAATTCGTTTAATAATTCTTCAGTTTGTCCTGCGTTTTTATGCATTTTCCAGTTTCCTGCAACAATCTTTTTTCTCATTTTGGTAGTTTTTATTTTATTCTTTTGTGTTTTTATTCTTGTATTCTGATAACATTGACATTGACATTCACATTGAATTTTGAAATTGTCATTGCTATTTAATTTTTATTTCAATCCTTTCAAAGTCTCATTGATTTTGTCAAAATCTGTTTCAATGGCACGATACAATACGATTTTTCCGGTTTTGTCAACGATAATATATCTCGGAATCCAATCTAAATCAATTGCTTTTCCAAAAACACCTTTCATACCGTCGTTCATCATAAAATGATCGCCCTTTAATTCATGTTTTTCAATTCCCGCTTTCCATTTATCAGCCGTTTTATCAGCCGAAAGGAAAAGATAAGAAACACCAGGATTGTTTGTTTGTAATTCTTTTAATTTTGGCATTGCTTTTACACAATCTCCGCACCATGAAGCCCAAACCTCGATTACCAAAGTTTTACCTTTGTATTTTTTTAAAATGTTTTTGAAAGAAGTCTGACCTCCATCGATAGTTAATAATTTTTCAGATAATGCTTCTTTTGAAAAACTTGTTTTCTGAGCCTGAGAACAAGAGAAAGTAATAAATGCAATTGCAATTAGAGCTATTTGTTTCATATTAAAATAATATTTTTAATTGTTATGTCCGACATTCTTTATTGGCACTTGTAATAATTCAAAAAATAATGCGTCAGAACAAAGTTAAACAAACAAATCGAATGAGAAATGGAGATTAACAAAAATTGAGGAGACCTTTATTTTATAACAAAAGATAAAATTTCGGTTAAAAAACAGTGAATGAAATCGTAATAGTAGGTTGTTGAAATATGAAATTTGACTTCGTTTTCTGATTTAAGGGAAAAAATCGAATAGAAAAAAGTTTATTTTATTTTAAAAGCTTCCTGTTTTAGATTTTAAAACGTCTAAGAAAAGCTTTTTTTAAATAGAAAATAATTGTTTTTAGAGAAGTAAATTGATAAAAAATATGTTGTAATTATTCCATTGCAACAAAGACTTTATAAACTCCGGAAGTTTTGTCTAAATTAGATTCTTTGTTTGTAATTTCAATATTTTGATATTCATAATCTGAGTTCTCTTCTTTTGTTAAGATAGCATCAAGATGAAGTTCAAAAATACTTTCGTCATCAACGTTGATAGAATAGTTCACAGTTTCGCTTTCCCTTCCCACGTTCTCAAGAACTATAAGATCTAAATTATTTTGGGAAACAAAGCTATGTTTTACTATTTCACCGGAATCTAAATTTTTGACATTTATTTTTTTAGAATCCAAAATTTTGTTTGTAAATAAATTTTCGCCATTATCTTTATTGATAAGCTGAAAAGCAAATGTTTCCGGGGCTGTAAGATTGTCAATAGCATCAGCTTTACTATTACAGCTAACAAATAAAAATATAAAGACCAGTTGTGACAATTGTTTCATGATTTATTGATTTAAATTAAGCACACCTTAGAGTAACAAAAGGTAAGATTTATAAATTATAATATTAATCCAAGTATATTATTTTAACGTATTTTTTAGTTTAAATTATGATTATCAATATAGATTTTCTGTTTATTTGGTAACGTTTTTAGCCTTAAAAAAAAACACCAATTCAACTTTAAGGGAAGAATTGGTGTTTTTGATTTTATTTATTGTGAAGATTTATAGCTTCAAATCATCTGTATCGTTATAATGTACTTTTTGAATCACAGTTCCGTTTTGTAAAACTACAATACTAGGATTGGCTCTTTCGACAGTTTTTAATGCTGTAGCATCACAGAAATAAAAGTCAAAATCCAAACCATATTGTTTTTTAGCTTTTGTAATATCATCAGCTCCGGAAGCCGTCATTGCAATTACTTTATATCCTTTTGCTTTAGCATTTTTACTTAAACCTTCCAGTTTTTTCATTCCGTCAGGATTAGATAATGCAAGATCATAAGTTACAAAAACTAATAATTTAGGTTCTTTCAATAATTCTTCTTTATAATCAGAATCATCTTTTACCATTGTAAAATCGTGAATTGGCGGCACATAACCTTCTGTAATCACTTTATCTTTTCTGTCAACAAAAGTTGCGCCTTCAGGAATATTTGCCAGATCTTTTTCAGCAAATTCTTTGTCAACACCTTTTACTTTATAGATAAAAATCATTTCTACGACAGATTTTGGCGCACCTTCAGGAATTTCCATTCCTTTTTCAATATTAGTTCCTACTTTATAAGGGCGGAAATCTTTTAAAGGATTGTGATTTAAAACCCAAACCGCCATAATAATACACAGCACAAGACTTGCGAAAGTAATGATATTGGTTACAGCATTTGAAAATAAAGGTTTTACTAAATTTTTATTGATGAATAAAATCACAATAAAGAAAAGTAGAACAATATCTTTTGTGAATGATTCCCAAGGAGTTAAATGCAGCGCATCTCCAAAACACCCGCAATCTTTTACTACGTCAAAATAAGCAGAGTAGAAGGTAAGGAACGTAAAGAAAACAATTAATAATAATAATGCCCAAATTGTCAGTTTTGATTTGTAGCCTACTAATAACATAACACCCAAAACAACTTCAAGAATTACTAAAAAGATGGCTAATCCTAAAGCTAATGGCTCTAAAAATGGCATATTAAAAACTGGTTCGCTAAAATATTCGGCTAATTTATAAGAGAATCCAAGCGGATCGTTTAATTTAATTAATCCCGAAATAATAAATAATACGCCGACAAATAGTCTTGAGAATTGAGTAATGATGTTTTTCATGGGAATTTGAATAAGATTTTGAAATAGTTCGAATATTAAAGGTTTTTTTAAAGTAATACCTGTTTTAATTATTCAGTATTTTTATTAAATAGAGTTAAGATTAAAAATTTTCATTAAAATAATTTTTACGCGGAATTTTGTCACTGGATCCGGATGTTTTTGTAGAAGAACTAAATGTTAATATTATAGCAAAAACAATAAATATAAATGTCCAGTATTTCATTTTTATCAAAAATAAACTATCATTAGTTTTAAAGCTTAGTTCTTCATCTTTTTCCAGATTAATAATGGTCTTTGAAACTTTATCAGTTGTTATTTTTCCAAAAATAAAGCAAAAAAATGCTGTAATATAAAAAGGAGCGGCAACAGTATATTTTGAAGATGTAAAAAGAAATGTAAAACCTATAAAAGTAACTAAAAAAACTACAAATATTAAATATCCTTTTCCAGACCATAGTATTATAAAATAACGTTTATACTTACTCTTTTCAATAAGTTGAATAAAAACAAATATTAAACTGGAAAAGAATAAAATGAACGCAACATTTTGAATAATTAGATATAAGTCATCATCAACCTGATTTATAGCTTTGGTTAACAGTAAAGTAGCGAAAAAGATAAAAGGTATTGCCCAATATTGCATTTTTATAAAAAGCAAACTATGACTTTTTTTGAAATTGACCTCTTTTCCTGTTTCTCTTCCTAAATTTGTACTATTCCATTTTCTTCCAAAAATATAACAAAAAAGCCCTGTAATATATAAAGGAGCTGCAATAGAAATCATTCCGTATTCTGGAATTATATATGAAAAACAGACTATTGCCATTATATAAACAAGAACTATTAAGTATCCTTTATTAATTCCTGATTTCATAATGAATTTTTGGTATTGAACTATGTTTTAAATTTTACTTATTTGTTATTTATAATAAAAGACAAAAACAACTGATAAGTTTAATAGATATTTATGAGATAAATTACTTGATTGGATTTAAAATCAAAGCAAAAACAGAATAATTAATCATATCCTGATAATTAGCATCAATACCTTCAGAAACTAAAGTTTTTCCTTTATTGTCTTCGATTTGTTTTACGCGAAGTAATTTTTGCAGAATCAAATCAGTTAATGAACTCACACGCATATCACGCCAAGCCTCGCCATAATCATGATTTTTGGCTTCCATTAATTCTTTAGTCAGTTTAATTTTAGCGTCGTATAATTCGGTTGCTTTTTCAATGTCAAGATCAGGTTGGTCAACAACGCCTAATTCTAACTGAATCAAAGCCATAATTGAATAGTTGATAATTGCAATGAATTCTCCTTTTTCATCTTCGTCTACTTTACGAACTTCGTTTTCCTGCAGACTTCTGATTCTTTGTGCTTTTATAAAAATTTGATCGGTTAATGAAGGCAATCTTAAAATTCGCCAGGCACTGCCATAATCACTCATTTTATTGATAAATAAAGTTCGGCAAACCGTAATTACATTATCATATTCAAGGGAAGTATTCTTCATTTATTGCTGTATATTTGCTAAAATTTCTTCAAAAATAGGTATAATATTAAAGAGTTTCAAGTTTCAGGTTTTCTTTGTTTCAAGTTTTTTCTAAACAAAGTGTTAATGACGACAAATTGAAACGAGATAATAATATAAAAGTTTCAGGTTTCAAGTTTTAGGTCGAAGTAGATTGCGCAAGCTGAGTAACTTGAAACATCAAACAAAAAAACTTGAAACAAATTTTGTTAAACTTGAAACAAAAAATAAACAAAATGCAAATTAACTGCAAAGGGCAACTTATTGATTTGTCGATTCCCAAAGTAATGGGAATTTTGAATGTAACGCCAAATTCATTTTTTGACGGCGGAAAGTATAAAAACGAAGAACAGATTATCTCTCAAGTAGAGAAAATGTTATCTGAAGGTGCAACATTTATTGACATTGGAGCGTATTCAAGTAAACCAAGTGCCGAATTTGTTTCTGAAAAAGAAGAGATCGAGCGAATTGTTCCGGCAATTGAACTGATCTTAAAGCATTTTCCGCAAACATTATTATCAATTGATACATTTAGAGCTGAGGTTGCAAAACCAAGTATAGAAAGTGGCGCAGCGATTATAAATGATATTGCTGCGGGAGAATTAGACGATAAAATGTTTAAAGTTATTGCCAAATATAATGTTCCGTATATCATGATGCACATGCGAGGTAATCCGCAAACCATGCAAAGTCTGACACAATACAATGATATTATAAAAGAAATGCTTTTCTATTTTTCTGAAAAAGTAAAAAAGGCAAGAAGTCTCGGAATCAATGATTTGATCTTAGATCCCGGTTTCGGATTTGCCAAAACAACCGATCAGAATTATGAAGTTTTACAAAAAATGGAACTTTTTAATTTGTTAGAATTGCCAGTTTTGGCTGGAGTTTCCAGAAAATCCATGATTTATAAAACACTCAATAATACAGCACAAGAAGCCTTAAACGGAACAACGGTTTTAAATACGATTGCATTGACAAAAGGAGCTAAAATTTTACGTGTTCATGATGTAAAAGAAGCGATGGAATGTGTTACTTTGTTTAGTAAGTTGAATTAATATTTATTGATGATACGTTTATGGAAAAGCCAAATATTTTGAATACTTTGAACATACTTCAAAAAGTTGAAATCGGAGAAAACAGCACTGTTTTATTTTATTTTGGAGATATCCCAAATTGGACAAAAAATCAATTTGTACATGGAATAGGCGATCCTGTAGATTTTCATGAAGTATTCGAAATAAATTTCAATTTGAATCATGATGATATACTTAGTTTATATTGGAAAATTCGTAGATACGTTGGTGAAAAATTTCTCATAGCTTTTGATAAAAATAAAATGAATATCTGGAACGGAGAGATACATGAATATGAAGAAGAATGGAATTTTTTTGATGATTTAGATGATGAGATTTTAATTTTGAATTATTCAAAGTATAACGCCCCAAAAACCGTTCAAGATTGGAAAAATGATTACATGAAATTAGAAAAAAGGTATTATTCATTATTAAAAGAAAAAATCTAGAACTAGATAATTTTCAAAGTTAATTTTAAAGAACAAAAATGGTTTTAATTAAAAACAAATATGAAATACTTTAGCTTATTATTCATAATTCTTCTTTTTTCCTGTGGAAATAAAGAAGCAGTTTTACTTCCAAAATCAAATATTTCGATAGTCAAAGATGTGCAGGATCATTCGCCGATATATATCTTTTTTAAAATGGAAGGAAAAGATACAATTGCAGAAGTAAACCGAAAAAACAGCATCATTTCAACCAATTGGATTTTTAATATTGACAAGCGTTTGCCTTTAAAATTGGTAATTCCGGAGATAATGAAACTTCAGGAAAAAAAGCGAGCTGAAAAAGCACACAAAAACGAAATGGCTGAAAATTATTATTCATACGCTGATTCTATCGGAAAGAATATGGCTTTTTTACCTTTTACGAAAGTGTATTATGAAATAGGAAAACCAACAAATGGAGACTTGGTAATTTATTTTAGGAGAGGCAGTGATATTGTTTTAGTAAATAACGAACAAGTTAAAAAAGAAGATGTTTTAATGCACATTGGGCGTATCGCTTTTTTTGTTAAACCAAAAGTATATTTGTTATTCGATAAAAATATGAGTTATCAGGAATATATTGAAACTAAAATTCAGTTTCAAAAATTAAATTCCTACAATGACGAAATTCCAAAAGAATTCATCTTGTAACAATAAACAATTCAACAAATAAACGATTAAACTTTATTGGTGATGATAAGGTTCATTCCTTAAAATCGTAAACCCACGATATAGTTGTTCGATAAAAAATAATCGGACCATTTGGTGTGAAAACGTCATTAACGAAAGTGAAATTTTCCCTTGAGCTTTGCTATAAACGGTATCAGAGAATCCGTAAGGACCGCCAATTACAAAGACTAAAGTCTTAACGCCGGAATTCATTTTCTTTTGCAATTCTTCTGAAAAACCAACGCTGGAAAAGGTTTTTCCGTTTTCATCCAATAAAATCAATTGGTCTGTTGGTGTTAATTTCGAGAGAATCAATTCGCCTTCTTTTTCCTTTTGCTGGCTTTCAGACAAATTCTTTACATTTTTGATATCCGGAATAATCTCCAGATCAAATTTGATATAAAACGACAAACGTTTGGTATAATCATCGATTAAAGTTTGTAATGATTTATTGTCAGTTTTGCCAATGGCGATAAGTTTGATGTTCATCTGATATTTTTTTTGCCACGAATTTGCTTCGCCTGTTCGCTATTGCTCGAGTCACAAATTTTCACAAATTTAAAATTTTAAAATCCGTGGTAATCTGTTTAATCCGTATAATCTGTGGGCTATTTTTTGTTCGAAAAAACGGTTTCAAAATGTTCTACAATAGGAAACGGTTCGTAATAATGATGTAAAATCTTTTTCCATTCCAGATAAGCTTCTGAGTTTCTGAAACCTTCTGTATGATCTTCAAGCGTATTCCAGTCTACCAATAAAAGATATTTGTTTTCGACTTCAAGACATTTTTCTAAGCGGTGTCCTAAATAACCATCAATTGATGCAATATATTGACTTGCTTTTGCAAAATCAGCTTCAAATTGAATTGCCAAATCTGATTTAACATAAAGAAAAACTGCTTCTAGAATCATAGTGATTATATTTTTATCTGCTCGATCTGCTAAATCTGCGAGAAAAAATTAGCTCCCGCATATTTAGCATATTTAGCATATTTTTTTTGATATTTCGAAATAAAAAACCTGCGTGAATCTGGTTTAATCTGTTTAAATCCGTGTGCTAAATTTTTTTCACGCAGATTTTGCAGATTTAAGCAGATTTTATTTTTGATATTTTAGCATAAAAAATCTGTGTAAATCAGCTTTAATCTGTTTTAATCTGCGTGCAATCTCTTCGCAACGATTAAACATTTTAATTCTTAGAAAATTTAGCTTCAAAAGTTTTAAATCTTGCATCTAAATCTTTTACTAATTGTTTTTTCACAGTTGCATCCTGAATAAAACTATAATTAATACTGTTGTAAACATATTGTTTTATTGTCGCATACGAAACATCAGGATATCTTTTAGCTAATAAAACATATTGTTCTGTCATATTTGTTCTTAAAATCCCTGCATCGTCTGTACTAATTACAATCGGCACATTAAATTCTTTGTAAAGTGTAAATGGATGTCTGTTTTCTTTTACTTTCAAGATGAATTCGTTGCTCACTAAATTAATCTCAATTGGAATACTGTTTTTAGACATATATTTCAATAAATCATATGAATTAGCTTCGTAAGCAATATCAACTCCGTGACCAATTCTGTTAGCTCCGGCAATATAAATTGCATCGTTAATATGCCATGTTAAATCTTCGGGCTGAACCAAACCTAAAGTCAATTCTCCCGCGTGAAGCGTATATTTTACATCAGGAAATTTTGAATGGCAATATTTAAACATTACCATGTGCAGCCAATAATCCTTCATAGAATTTTCGCCATGTTCCGGAGAAACAATGTTTACGCCCGCAACTAATTTACTGTCGTTTGCAGAAATAAAAGCAATGCTAAGATTCTTGAATAAATCGACAGGATCCATGAAACGAAGCACAAAATTTTGATAACGCATTGTAAAACGGTCGTCATCAATTTTTAAGTCTTTATGAAGTTTTGCAATGAAATTAGTATTGAAATCTGTTGCATACTTTTTAGCGTCTTTCTGCTGAATTGCTTTATACAATTCACCTAAAAGTTTCAGAACTGATTTTTCATCTTTTTGAGATGCAGCGTTACGTAGTTTCGAGTTAAAATCATTTAAATCTGCTACATTCATATCACACGGAATTGTTGATAGCTGCGTTTCGATATAAGATACATTTTCAGCAATGGCACGGTTTTTTAATTCCAGCATTCCTTCGGCAAAATGACCTTTAATAGTGGGTTCAAATTTTTGAAAAGAGTCAAAAAATAAATCATCAGAAGGTACAGAACCATTATAATCTTTAGCCGACCAGGTTTGCATGACTTGTTGTTCGTAAAATGCCAGTTTTCCTTCGCTTTTAAGAGAGGAGAATGTTTGCCAATTGCCAATTGCAGGTTTTGTTTTTGAAACTCCCATTGATTCTAAATTCAAATAAAAATCTTCTGCAATAGCTCTTTCTAAAAGTGGTTCTGCATAAACTGATCCTGAAAAATGATGGTGTAAATCGCCGCCTTTTGGCATTTGTTGAAAGAAAGCTGTTAAGAGAGCTTCGTTATTTCTAATTTTTTCTAAATAGTTTTCAGCTGTTTGAGAAAAGCCAATTTGTGCTATGAAAAAACAGAAAAGTGTAATTATCCTCGTCATACTCTAAGTTTAAATTACATGCAAATATATGAGTTTTTGAGGAGATTTTAAAATTTTTGTTTTTAGGCACAAAGGTTCAAAGGAGCAAAGGGACAAAGTTTAAGAGAAGCACGTATTATAAAAAGCAAGAAAGACGCACATTTAGTACGTCTCAGTTTTATAAAGGCATTAAGAGAAACCTTAAAACCTTTGTCTCTTTGCAACTTTGAACCTTAAGAAAAAAGTACATCACGTATTTCCTCTGTTTTATCAAAAACGCTTTTTGCGAAAGGGCAAAGCGGAATTATTTGTAAATTATTATTTCTCGCATAATCAACTGTAGCCATTAAAAGTTTTTTACCAACGCCTTGTCCGCTGAAATCTTCGCTAACTTCAGTATGATCGATGATGAATTTAGAATCTCCTGCCCAGGTATACGTCATTTTTCCGGCTTCTTTTCCATTTTCTATAGCTTCAAATTGTCCTCTTTTTATATCGTTTATTTGTTGAATTTCCATGATAAATTATATTAATGTGGTTTTAATTTCGATTGAATGTGTTAGGACTTTATGAATTGGACAACTATTGGCAATTGTTTCTAAGCGTTGCCTTTGAGTTTCGTCAACTTCACCAATTACTTCTATTTTTCTTGTAAATAAGGATACGTTTCGATCAGAATCTCTTTCGAAATCAATTTTGACATTGATTTCTGATACGTCCCATTCTTTACGATTGATGTACATTCGCAAAGTAATTACGGTGCATGAAGCAAGTGATGCGGCCAAAAGTTCGGTTGGATTAAGACCTAAATTTTTACCGCCCATTTCCTGAGGTTCATCAGAAATTAAAATATTTTCGCTGGCAGATGTTACTTCTGTTCGATACAAGCGTGTATCAATTTTTGCTGATATAGTATCCATATTTATTTGATTCTTGGTTGAGGTAAAGGCACAAATTCTGTTTCGCCCGGAACTTTCGGGAAAGTTTGTTCTGTCCAGTCTTTTTTTGCTTTTTCGATTAGTTCTTTATCCGAAGAAACAAAATTCCAAAAGATATAATGTTCTTCCGGAAACGGCGTTCCTCCAAAGATGTAAACCGTTGTGTTTTCGGCTAATTCAAACTCACATAGAGTGCTGTCGTTTGTAATTAAAATTTGTTTAGGATCATAAATATGTTCGCCGCTTTTTATGCTTCCTTCTAAAATATATAATCCACTTCCGCCGAATAAATGATGTCCGATATTTACTTTTTTAGCCTGGGTACTTTTTATTTCAATAAAATATAACGGACTATAAACGGGAACGGGAGATTTTTTTCCAAATGCTTCTCCGGCAATCAATTTATAAGATATCCCGTCTTCTTCCCAACTCGGAATATCATTTGCTTCGACATGTGCAAAATTTGGATCCATTTGTTCCAGTTCTTTCGGCAATGCCACCCAAATCTGCAATCCGTGAAGCATTTTATCAGAATGTCTTAAATATTCCGGCGTTCTTTCAGAATGTACGATTCCTTTTCCGGAAGTCATCCAGTTTACGGCGCCTGGTTTTATCTCTAATTCGGTTCCTAAACTATCACGGTGCATTATGCTTCCTTCAAATAAAAACGTCAAAGTCGAAAGTCCGATATGCGGATGAGGAGGAACGTCCATATTTTCATGATCGCTTAAATGTGCAGGTCCCATATGATCGATAAATACAAATGGTCCAACGGCTCTTTTTTCACGGAAAGGCAATAACCTGCCTACCATGAAATTGCCAATATTGGCAGCGCGTTCTTCGATAATTAAACTAATATTTGACATGGTATTTGTTTTAGTTGAAAGCAAAATTACAGTTGTGATAGCAATCTGTAACTTAATTTAGATTAAGAAAATTTGTTTTGGTATTATTTATAAAAGTAAGAAATAGAATAATAGAGATTCTGTTAGAATTAAAAATATAACACGAATTTCACTAATTAACCCAAATTAATTAGTGAAATACTCTAAATCCTGAAGAATTTTTTATTAACAGCAATCCCAATTAAAGTAGGCTTTCTCAAAATTTCGATTAATTAGATCGTCTTTATTGATGAAAAAATTGGCAACACCGCTATCGCCAAACATTATTTCTTCATCGGTATCAATTTGAAGTAATAAAACATCATTTTTTGATTTGTCGTCATACTCTCTGGGATCTCCTTGAGTAAAGTATGCGTAACCTCCAATTTTATGTCCTTCGTTATCGACTAATTTTTCAATTTCTTTTTTTTGTGATTCATTTAATTTTTCTTCAAATTCCCAATAATCCAATCCATTGAAATTAAAATCGAAGCGAAAATCCTGAACACCTCCATATTCTTCTTCTTTTGAAAAAGATAAGCTGTGTTCGCAATTTACAGGAGAATCTGAATATAAATCTTCTGTTAGGAATTCGAAATCAGTTTGATGATTTTTTATTTCTTCATGAAAAATTACTTTATAATCGTCCATATCGTACCATTCATCTCCTGATATAAAAAATTGTAATATTCCTTTCTCAGGGTAATTTTCAAGTTGTGGAATTTCTGAAAAATTAAGTTGTGCCAATAAAATCATTGGCTTTCCTGCCTTATCTCTAGGATATTCTGTATCAATTGGCAAATATGGTTTTCCTAAAAATTTACTTTGGATAAAAGGTAAAACAGTTTCTTTTTCTATTGGTTTTGCATTTATTTGAATATAATCTAATTTGTATTTTACTAAATCATTTTCAAATTCTTTTAAATAGTCTGGAAATATCATCTTATGTTTTTTAGTTATATGTTTAATTCTTTTTAATCAGTCAATTCAAAATCCAAAACCTCACTTTCAGTTCCATTAATAATAATGGATAATTGATGGATTCCGGTATGAAAAACTCTAGTCGTAATGATTTTAAAAGATTGATTTCTATCGACTTTAATTAATTGGTTTGGCTGATAGATTTTCTCACTGATTTTAAAGACTTTTTTAGCTAAATGTCCTTTTGATTTCTTGTAATGGACGGCATATTCTAAACGAATCGTTTTAGCATCGTCATTCGTATTGTTCAGATGAAATTGAAACTGCAAATGATCGCCAATTTTCACGATTGGTGTTTTAATTTCGAAATTAGAAAGTTCAATATTAGTACTTTCTAAACCATAATGACGCAGAATTTCAGGATGTCCTTGTTTTAACAGAGTTCGACAGCCGTGTTTGATGATTCCGTCAGTTTCTTTATTGATTCCAAACCATTTTCCGGCAATTTCTAATACAATTTGCGGATTATCTTTGGCAATATCATTCAGGTTGTTGGCAACGCTTCTACGAACATATTCTGAAGTATCATTTTTAAGATTTTCTAAAATGGGAAGGATAGAAGAAGGATCTTTTTTCAGGAACGGAATCGCCATTGCCCACGGTAATCTTGGTCGGCTTCCTTCACTGGATAATCTGCGTACGTGATGATTTTCATGCAGCGACCATTTTGTCATTTCTTCGATCATTTTTTCCTTATATTTTATAATGAAAGGTCGAACAGCAAATTCACAGCTTATAAATTGTGTGATTGAAACAAAGGCTTTCGCCGAAGTTTTAAAGTCATCAATACCATAGATTTCAATATAATCGGCAAAGAAAATGAATGCGAGATTGCCTTCTGTAAATTTGTTTTTCTTTAGATTCTCAATGATTTTGTCAATTAAGGAAACGGCTTCAGGGAAATTCTCAGGCATAAATTGATGCAAAACAACGGTAGTATGTTTCATGCGATCCTTCCATTCTTTTTGGGCAAAATTGCCTTCGTAAATGGCATCAATAAATTTTTGTTTATCGAAATTTGGATCAACTTCGGCGAAAGCCTGACCAAAATTTTCGTAAAAAGCAACTGAATAAATGTCTTTAATTAATCCCATGGTTTTGTTTGAATGAACCTCAAAGATATTTAATGTTTTCAATTAAAATTATAGATTCTATGTGAAAAATTTTAAACACATAGAAACGTAGATAATAAAATTACAGACAAAAGATATTTTTAAATATCTAGATTTTTACACATAGATAAATGCATTTAACTGTGTGTATCAATACTAAGTGAAACATCTTTTTTAAGTATTTGATCTATGTTTCTATGGGGTTAAAAAATAAACGTTTTCCTTATAATTTACATTAGTGTTTTTACACCTAAGAAATTTTTCAAAGACAGTACACTTTCAAATCCCCAAAATATATCCTACTTTAGCATTTCATAAACTTTAAGAAAATGATTAGCGAAGTACAATTTCAAACCGAATTACAACTATTGATTAGCAACGCAATTCGCGAAGATGTAGGCACAGGCGATTATAGTTCATTGGCGTGTATTCCGGAAACGGCACACGGACAAGCTAAATTATTGGTGAAAGATCAGGGGATTATTGCGGGTGTTGCACTTGCAAAAATGATTTTTGAGTATGTAGATCCAAAATTAAAAATCAAGACGTATATAGAAGATGGAACGCATGTAGAATATGGTGATGTCGTTTTAGAAGTTTCAGGAAGTTCCCAATCTATTTTAAAGTCAGAGAGAGTGGTTTTGAATACCATGCAAAGAATGTCTGCAATTGCTACAAAAACAGATCAATACGTTCAGCTTTTAGAAGGAACCGGCGCTAAAATTTTAGACACTCGTAAAACAACTCCCAATTTTAGAGCGGCTGAAAAGTGGGCTGTAAAAATTGGCGGAGGTGAAAATCATCGTTTTGCATTGTATGATATGGTCATGTTAAAAGACAATCATATTGATTTTGCGGGCGGAATTACACTTGCGATCAAGAAAACGAAAGAGTATTTAAAAACGAATAATTTAGATTTAAAAATTATAGTTGAAGCCAGGAATCTGGATGAAATCCGTGAGATTTTGTTAAGTGACGGAGTGCACAGAATCCTGATCGATAACTTTAATTATGAAGATACTAAAACTGCGGTTGAGTTAATTGGTTCAAAATGCCAAACAGAATCGTCTGGAAATATTAACGAAAAAACGATTCGTGAATATGGTTTATGTGGTGTAAATTATATTTCTTCCGGAGCTTTGACACATTCTGTTTATAACATGGATTTGAGTTTGAAAGCGTTCTAGAAAGTTATAAATTATAAGTTGTGAATTATGAGTTAAGGAATCTAAAATCTAAAATTAAAGAATAAATATGTCTCAAGAGATAGAAGATCGGATTGAAAAAGTTCCTATAGTGCGTTCTCTTGCCCGATTATTAAAGAGAATAAAATTACCGTGGTTAGAAGGTTTTTCGTTATACGATTTGCTGGAATTGTACACTTTAGGAATTCTTGAAGGTGCTTTTTCGTATCATGCAAGTGCTGTTTCGTTCAGTTTTTTTATGGCTTTATTTCCTTTTGCACTGTTTATTTTAAACTTAATTCCGTTTATTCCTATAGATAATTTTCAGGCAGATTTCTTGTTGTTTGTGCAGCAAAGCGTTCCTCCAAATACTTATGATGCGATTAATAAAATCATTAGTGATATTTTAAATAATAGTCACTCCGGTTTATTATCATCCGGATTTTTGCTTTCGATTTTTTTAATGGCAAATGGTATTAACGGAATCCTTAGCGGTTTTGAATCCTCTAAACATGTATTTGATAAACGTGGTTTTTTTAGTCAATATTTAGTTGCATTAGCTATTTCGCTTGTTATGACCATTATATTGTTTGTCACGGTGGCAACAATTGTAGTTTTTGAGGTGTTTATCCAAAAAACAATTATTCAGGATGTTTTGAGTGATCGTATTCCGCTGATTATTTTGGGTCGATATTTGTTTGTTTTATTAATGATTTTGATAACATGTTCAATATTATTACGTTATGGTACAAAACAATATAATAAAGTTCCTTTTATAAGCATTGGATCAGTTTTTACGATGATCTTAATTGTTATATCTTCGTTCTTTTTTGGGATTTGGGTTATAAAATTCTCAAAATATAACGAACTTTATGGTTCAATTGGAACATTATTAATTCTAATGTTTTATATTTGGATAAACTGTATGATTCTGCTTTTAGGGTTCGAATTGAATGCTACTATCAGAAAATTAAAACAAAAAAAAAAAATAAATAGTATGAAAAATTTGATATTAACAATTGGAGTTTTTTTCCTGACATTAGGTACAATTCATAGTCAAAGTGTTATTGGAAAATGGAAAACAATTGATGATGAAACGGGCGAAGCCAAATCAGTTGTAGAGATTTACGAAAAATCAGGAAAATTATATGGTAAAGTAGTAGAGATACTTCGTGCAGACCATAAAAAAGATGCGTGTGTAAAATGTGATGGTGCAGAAAAAAACAAACCAATTTTAGGTTTGGTAATCATTAACGGACTTAAAAAAGACGGTGATGAATATAGCGGAGGGACAATTTTAGACCCTACAAATGGTAAAAAATACAAATGTTATATTGCGCTTGACTCTGCTGATAAATTAAAACTTCGCGGTTATGTTGGGATTTCTATCATGGGAAGAACTCAATATTGGACAAGAGTGAAGAACTAAAATTTCATAAAATAAAATGCGAAAATTAGCGTCATTAATTTTTTTCTTAGCCATACTATTCAATAGTTTTGCACAATCTAAGAATTCGCCATTACAAATAAGTCATCTTACGGGTGACTTTTATGTTTATAAAACGTTTCATGATTATAAAGGAACGTTAATTTCTGCCAATGCTTTGTATCTTGTTACAAATAAAGGCGTTGTGTTGTTTGATGCGCCGTGGGACGAGACACAATTTCAGCCGTTATTAGATGCTATAAAAGCAAGGCATCATAAGGATGTTGTGATGCATTTTGCAACACATTCTCATGAAGACAGGGCTGGAGGTTTGGATTTTTACAGGCAAAAAGGAATCAAAACTTATACTATAAAGTTAACTGATGAGATTCTTGAAAAAGAAAATAAAAAAAGAGCTGAATTTGTGATTCCAAATGATACTATATTTACTGTTGGTCAATATACTTTTGAGGTTTATTATCCTGGAAAAGGACATGCTCCGGACAATATTGTGGTTTGGTTTAATAAAGAGAAAGTGCTTTATGGAGGTTGTTTTGTAAAAAGTACAGAGGCAAAAGATCTTGGTTATTTAGGTGACTCTGACGTAAAGGAATGGGAGAAATCTATCAAAAAAGTACAGATGAAATTTAAAAATCCAAAATATATTATTACTGGTCATGATGACTGGAAGGATCTGGGATCTTTAAATCATACTTTGAAATTAGTTCAGGAATATAATGCAGTATCAGATAAAAAGTAATTTTTGCTTATATTTGAAATTAAATTACAAGTTAATGAATTTTTTAGAACATCATTTATCGGAGATCTCTAAGCTTTGCAAAAGTCACAAGGTAAAGGCTTTGTATGCTTTTGGTTCAGTACTCACAGAAAATTTTAGTGATAAAAGTGATGTTGACTTGGTTGTTGATTTTCAGTCATTTGATGTTTTGGATTACGCTGATAATTATTTTGATCTTAAATTTTTATTAGAAGATATTTTAAAACGTCCAGTTGATTTATTGGAAGAAAAAGCAATTAAGAATCCTTATTTCAAACAAAATCTTGATAAAGAAAGAAAATTAATTTATGGATAATAATATTAAAACCTGGTTGTTTGATATTTGGAGTTCCATAAATGAAATTGAGGGTTATTTTTTTAATCAATCTATGCAATTTCAAAATTATCAAAAAGACATGCGCACTAAACGTGCTGTGGAGCGGAATATAGAAATTATTGGTGAGGCAATGAATAGAATTTTAAAAGAAAATAACGAAATTCAAATTTCAGATTCCCGAAAAATTGTTGCTGTAAGAAATAGAATAATTCACGGTTACGACTCTGTATCTGATGAGGTCATTTGGGGAATTGTTGTAAAACAACTTCCAATTCTTAAAGCTGAAGTAGAAAAAATGCTTTCAGAATAATTTCAAATTATTCAAATCCTATAAAATATTTACATGTTTTTTGTCGAAGTTGTTCTACCACTTTCCTTAGCTAAAACTTTTACGTATCGTATTTCTGAGGCTGAATTCCATTTTATTAAAAAAGGAATGCGGGTTGCGGTACCTTTTGGTAAAAGTAAAATATATACGGCGTTGGTGATTGATATTCATCAAAACGAGCCCAGTTTATATGATGCCAAAGAAATTCATCAGATATTAGACGAAAAACCTATTGCGACCGAAATTCAGATTAAACACTGGCTTTGGGTGGCGACTTATTATATGTGCGGTATTGGTGATGTGTATCGAGGTGCTTTCCCAAGTGGATTATTACTGGAAAGTGAAACCATCATTTCGCATAAAGCAGATGTTGAGGTAAATCAGAATGAACTTTCTGATGATGAATTTTTGGTTTATGAAGCTTTGCAGCAACAGAATTCTCTAAAAATTCAGGAGATTATTTCGATATTAAATAAGAAAAATATTTTTCCGATTCTTCAAAAAATGATGGATAAAGATATCATCGTTTTAGAAGAGGAAATAAAAGAAAGCTACAAACCTAAACTGGTTCGGTACGTAAAATTACATGCCAAATATGAATCAGATAATGGTTTGGGGGAATTGTTGGAAGTCTTAAAAAATGCGAATAAACAGAAAGAAATTGTTCTGGCTTATTTTCAATTAATGGCTTCAGAAAAAAAGCCTATTACAGTAAAAAAACTGGTTGAGGTTTCGAATTCAACTTCGGCGGTAGTAAAAGCCTTGATTGATAAAGAAATTTTTGAAGAATATCTTTTACAACACGATCGCGTTTCGTTTACCGGACAGGCAACCGAAAAACAATTATTGCTAAGTGAAGCACAGGAAACTGCTTTTACAGCAATTAAAAGTAGTTTATTGGAAAAAGAGGTTTGTTTGCTTCATGGTGTTACGTCAAGTGGAAAAACAGAGATTTACATTAAATTAATTGAAGAATATTTAGTTACCGGAAAACAAGTTTTGTATTTGTTGCCGGAAATTGCGCTTACAACACAATTAGTTTCCCGCTTGCGCCTTCATTTTGGTGATAAAGTGGCTGTTTTTCATTCTAAATACAGTAATAACGAAAGAGTAGAAGTTTGGAAACAAACGCTTGAAAATGCTGATAAGGCCCAAATTGTGATAGGAGCGAGGTCAGCTTTGTTTTTGCCTTTTAATAATTTAGGATTGTTGATTGTTGATGAAGAGCACGAACAGACTTTTAAGCAATCTGATCCTGCGCCACGTTATCATGCAAGGGATTCGGCTATAGTTCTGGCAAATTTTCATAATGCAAAAGTACTTTTGGGATCTGCAACGCCAAGTATTGAAACTTATTTTAATACTCAAACTGATAAATATGGTTTGGTGACACTTACAGAGCGTTACAATAATGTTCGAATGCCTGAAATTGTTTTGGTAGATTTAAAAGACAAACATTTTAGAAAAAGAATGACGGGGCATTTTAGTGATCTTTTAATTGAAGAAATTGCACAGGCTTTGTCTTTGGGCGAGCAGGTGATTTTATTTCAAAACAGACGTGGATATTCACCTATAATTGAATGTTTGACTTGTGGACACGTACCGCATTGTCAGCAATGTGATGTGAGTTTGACTTTTCATAAACATAAAAACCAATTGCGTTGTCATTATTGTGGTTATTCTATTGCAAAACCAACGCATTGTCATAGTTGTTCAAGTATTGATTTAACCACGAAAGGATTTGGAACGGAACAAATCGAGCAGGAATTAGTATCGCTTTTTCCCAAAGCCAAAACAGGAAGAATGGATCAGGATACTACTCGCGGAAAATTTGGTTTTGAAAAAATAATTGACTCTTTTAAGAATCGCGAAATTGATATTCTGGTGGGAACACAAATGCTTGCCAAAGGTTTGGATTTTGATAATGTAAGTCTGGTTGGAATTATGAATGCTGATAATATGCTGCATCATCCTGACTTCAGGGCCTTTGAGCGTAGTTTTCAAATGATGACTCAGGTTGCCGGAAGAGCGGGTAGGTCAGAAAAACAAGGGAAAGTTGTGATTCAGACTTATAATCCGGATCATAATACAATTCAGCAAGTTACGAACCATAATTATATGGGTATGTATAAGGAGCAATTATACGATCGTCAGATTTATAAATATCCACCTTATTTCAGGATTATAAAATTGACTTTGAAACACCGTGAGTTTGAAAAACTGAAGGAAGGTTCGATGTGGTTGTATCAGGTTTTAAGCCAAAACTTAGGAATGCCGGTATTGGGACCTGAAGAGCCTGCGATTAGCAGAATAAGAAATGAATATATTAGAACTATACTGATCAAGATTCCGCAGAATTTACCTTTGGGAGGTACGAAAAAAACTATTCAGAAAATGTTGAATAGTTTTGAGGCTGTTGCTCAATATAGAGCTATAAAGGTTATTGCCAATGTCGATTTTTATTAAATTATGACGACGTTGATAATGCTTTTACTAAATCTTCTTTTTTGTTTCGGCTAAGCGGAATTTTTGTAATGCCAATCTCTGCAAATTTGCTATTAAAGCGTTCTACCTTGTCAATATTGATGATGTAAGATTTGTGTACGCGTATAAATTTTTCTTTTGATAAATCATTTTCAAAAGATTTCATTGTAGAAAGTACTAGATTACTGTCGTCTTCTGTGACTACTCTTACATAATCTCCAAAAGCTTCGATCCATTTGATTTTTGCCGTAAAAATTTTAAGTTTTTTAAGGTTACTCTTGATGAATATATGTTCTCCTTCTTCCTCTTTTACATCTTTCTTGAGTAAATGCATGTCAATTGCCCTTTTTACTGAAGCATTAAAACGATCTACAGCGATTGGTTTTTGCAGATAATCAGTAGCGTCATAATCAAAGGCTTTTAAAGCATACTCAGCTTTAGAAGTAATAAATATGATTTGTGGTTTAGATTTTAGTCCGTCCAGGAAATCAAATCCATTGATAACGGGCATTTCTATATCAAGAAATATTAAGTCAATATTATTAAGAGAGATACAGCTTTTTGCTTCAATTGCATTAGAAAAATCCCCGATTAAGTGCAAACCTGGGTGATTATTAACTAATTTTGCAATAATTGTCCTCTGTATAGAACTATCATCAACAACAACACAGTTTAGTTTCATAACATAAAAATTTAGAATAATTTCAGGATAGCAATAGTAAATGTATTATTTTTTTGCAAAAAAAACTAAAGTCAGCCTGTGTTTTTTACTTTATAACGAATAAAAGTAAAATAATGTTGTATATATAAATTTATTGGTTACTTTTGCACCCAATTTTAACAAATAAATATTGTATTTATGAATCATTATGAAACTGTTTTCATTTTAAATCCCGTTTTATCTGAGGTTCAGGTGAAGGAAACAGTAACGAAATTTGAAGAATTTCTTACTAGTAGAGGAGCTGAAATGGTGTCAAAAGAGGATTGGGGTCTGAAAAAAATGGCTTACGAAATCCAAAACAAAAAAAGTGGTTTTTATCACTTATTCGAATTCAAAGTAGCTGGAGAAGTTCTAATTGCTTTTGAAACTGAATTTAGACGTGACGAAAGAGTTATGCGTTTCTTAACTGTAAGTTTAGATAAACATGCTATTTCTTGGGCTGAAAGAAGAAGAGCCAAATTAAAATCTACTAAAGCTTAATTATTATGTCTACAATAGAGCAATCTGCAAAAGGAAAAAAAGACGGAGATATCAGATATTTAACGCCTTTAAACATCGAAACTAACAAAACTAAAAAGTATTGTCGTTTCAAAAAATCAGGAATCAAATATATTGATTATAAAGATGCTGATTTCTTATTGAAATTCGTTAATGAGCAAGGAAAAATTCTTCCTCGTCGTTTAACTGGAACTTCATTAAAATACCAAAGAAAAGTTTCTGTAGCTGTGAAAAGAGCTCGTCACTTAGCTTTAATGCCATATGTGGCGGATTTATTAAAATAATATTAAAAACAAAGTTGTTGGTTTCCGGTAAGATGGAACCTAACTTCTCAAATAAAGGACAACAACATGGAACTTATATTAAAACAAGACGTACAGAATCTAGGATTTAAAGATGATGTAGTTTCTGTAAAAGCTGGTTACGGACGTAACTTTTTAATTCCTCAGGGATTTGCTGCATTAGCAACTCCTTCTGCTAAAAAAGTATTGGCTGAAAACCTAAAACAAAGAGCTCACAAAGAAGCTAAAGTTGTTGCAGACGCAAAAGCATTAGCTGAATCATTGAAAGCAATTGAAATTAAACTTTTTGCAAAAGCAGGTGGTGAAAAATTATTCGGTTCAATCACCAATATTGATATCGCTGACGCTCTAGCTAAAGGTGGTCAAGTAATTGATAGAAAATTCATCACTAGCGGTATCGTTAAACGTACTGGTAAATACACTGCAAATGTGCGTTTACACAGAGATGTAATCGTTGAATTACCATACGAAATTGTTGCTGAAAAGTAATCGTTTTATATATTATATAAAAATCCCGATGCGAATCGGGATTTTTTTGTTTAAATGAAATAATAATTAATCAGACTTAAAGTTATTTGCATAAAGCATCTTGCTTAAAGCTTATAGCGTAAGGCATAAAGCCTAAAAAGAAAATGAAATACGCAAGATTAACAAAAGAGCAATTTGATGAATTGCACGCAGAATTCACTAATTTTCTAGCGACTCAAACCATTGATAAAGCAGAGTGGGATTCTATTAAAATAAATAAGCCGGAAGTAGCAGAACAGGAATTAGATGTTTTCTCTGATTTAATTTGGGAAGGTGTTTTATCCAGAGCCGAATATTTAGAACATTTCTCTAAAAATCATATTTTCTTATTCAAGTGTTTTGATAAAGATGTACAATCAATAGTCTTAAAATCGTTGATTCCTGAAACGGATTTTTTAACAAAAGAAGGATTGCAGTGGTTAAGCGATAATATGTTTACTGAAAACATAGAAATGAAAGTTGGAAAGAAAGTATTTACTGAAGATAGGAATGCTTCTATTTTTGAGTTGATTCAGCAAGGTGCGTTTTTAAGTGACGGTCAATTGTTTACTCAAATCAATACTATTATTGAATCATAGTTTTTCTAGTTGATATTTTATGAAAATGGTAAGTAGTTGATGTTAAATTATTTACCATTTTTTATTTTTTTAACAGTTGTTTAAACTTTTTTGTTTTTTTTACCCCGTATTTCTACTCCTTTTTTCTCAATCCTGCAATATACTTTTATTTTGTAAGTTTTACTTCTCAAATATTCTTAGTATTTTCTTTCTCAACCGATTTCGAAACTTATAAAGTAATCTAAAACTTACTTTTTTAATATTTAACAAAAACCAAATAATTATTTTGTTATAATTCTAACAGTTATTTTTCCTTTAAAAGACTTTATTTTCCTGATGTTTTGGCGTTTTGTTTAATTTTAAGATTTATTTAAATTAAAAAAAATAAGAATTTTATTCTTGTTTTACATTTAAGTTTTTTTTAATTTTAGAATAGAAAGTTAAACAAAACGGTTTTTGTTCTTTTTAGAAATACCATCATCTCATAATTTTATACTATAATTAGTAATCAAATTACAATTAGATGTTTTTAAAAAGAACGAAAAGAAAACAAATGAAATACCAACTAAATTAATTTGCATATGGAATTGACACTTACTCTCTTTATCAAGTTTGCATTAGCAATTCATATTATTTTAGGTTTATTTTTTATTGGTTTGAAGATAATCAAGTTTATCATCAAATTTAATTTTCGTAAGAGTGCAGACTTTTCTCAACAATTTTTTAATTATTTCAGTTTTTTATTTCCAAAGCCCAAACGACCACTTTGTAAATGAAAGGCTTTTTTATGTTTTAGTTTCTTAGATTCAAAAAACACTTCAAATTAAAATAATAGATTCAATTTTAGAATAATTTCTAAAGCAACAAAATTTATAAATTGGCTAATCAACTTTTTATGAATATTGAATCAACTATATATAAATAGAAATCCCCCTTCTACATCAACTTAAATTTTCTTTTATGAAAATTAGTCCTATGACAAATCACTCCTTTTGGAAGATTGATGCAGATCAATATTCCCTAAAATTTTTGAGTCGTTTTTTATTCCTAAAGGATAAAAATTGCTCTTCGGTATACTTTGGTATACTGAATACAACATGATTTTTTTACTGAAATGCAGTTTACATTCTTAGCATTCTAGGATTTTAAATTTCATTTTAACTAGCTGATTATTAACGTTTTTTAAATTGCCTAAGCATATCTGCTTATCGCAACAGGTATTTTATTGTCCATTTTCTAATCTTCCAAATTATGAAAAAAAATTTTACTTTTTATGATCTCATCGTAAAGACGAGATTGTTAGGTTTATTGTTTTTATTGCTTTTGTGCAATAAAAACTTTGCACAAACCTTTTGCAGACCTACTTCTAATACTTCTGGTATTGGTGGTGTTTGTCTTGGTACAACCGAAATTCTTAATCCAACTTTGGCTTATGATTCGAGTTTAAGTACGTATGCGACATTGACAAATGCACTTGGTGTACTTTGTTTTGCGCAGGAAACGCTAACATTTAATCAAACGGCACGCGCCGGAGATCAAATTGTTATTTATTATGGTTCAAATTCTGGTTTGTTAGACGTTGGTTTATTGTCTAATGCAAGTATTCAGCCAAGAAACTCGGTAGCAGGGACAACTGGTCCTACAGTTGCATTAAATAGTCCGTTACTGAATATTCAGTTATTGGCTGGAAATACTACTGGTGTTATTAGATATACACTTACCGGTGATGCTGACCAGGTTAGAATACAAGTAGGCGGACTTGTCAGTTTATTGTCTAATTTAAGAGTTTATGACGTACGCTTGCAATTTGCAAGACCTACTATTGCAAATGGAGAAACACAGGCTGTTTGTACAGGACAACAAGTTGCACTTTCAGCAACAGCCGCAGCAGGAACAACGGTAGCCTGGTATGATTCACCAACATCAACCGCAGCACTTTCACCTAATGGTAATTATACCACGCCAGCTTTAACATCTTCAACTACTTATTATGTAAGTACTTCAAGAATTGCAGGGTGCGAAAGTGACGCAAGAATACCGGTAACTATTAATGTTGTAGATCCTGTACAGCCTGCAATAAGTAACAGATAAAGTTGTTGCCTGTGTAGCTCCAGTAGAACAAATTGAAGTTCCTTGCAACTGTTTTAACATTCAAATACTTTTACAACTCCTATTTTAACTGCCAGTAAAACATATTATGTTGAGTCCCGTAATAGTGTTGGAGGATGCGTAAGCGCTACAAGAGTGCCCGTAACGGTAACTGTTTTACCTAATCCGTTAGGTGGATGTTTGGAAGCTAATAGCCAGCAAACAACTCAAAACGGACTTTGTTTACTTTGTTCTTCTACAACTCCAAATAATTCTGTTGATGGAAATATTGCAACTGCAGCCAGAATAACTCTTCCGGTAGGTTTACTAAACGGATATATTCAACAAACATTACAATTTAATAATCCTGGTAAAGCAGGCGATATAGTTGATTTGGAATTAGCATTACCAGGTGGTCTTGCTGATCTTTCATTGCTAGGGGCAGTTAGCTTAGCAACCTTTAATGGTGCAACTTATAATAACGACAGAATCTTTATCAATAATCCTTTAGTTACCTTACAGCTGCTAACAGGAAACAGATTTAGAGCTAGTATTGTTGCCGGTGCAAATTTTGACCGTGTCGAAATTAGATTAGGCGGTATAGTAACCGCTTTAACTAATTTAGATATCTATCAGGCTACTTACAGATATAAAGCAACTGTAGTTTCAGGAAACACGACTATTTGTAGTGGGCAAACAGCAACATTAGTTGCTAATTTAGCCGTGGGAGAAACTGTTGGTTGGTATACTACAGCAACAGGAGGAGCTCCGCTGGTAACAACAGCAGCTTATACAACGCCAATTTTGAATGCTACTGCTACTTATTATGTTGAAGTTGCCAGAAATGGTTGTGTTAATAGTGAAAGAACTCCGGTAATAGTTACAGTAAATAATCCTGTGGCTCCAACAGCAATTGACGTTATTCCTTTAAATTTATGTAGCGGAGAATCAACTACAATAACAATTCAGGCACCAGTTGCAGGTACAACATATAATTGGTACGATGCAGCGACTGGCGGGAATTTATTGTCTACAGGAACATCTTATACAACACCTAATTTAACCAGCTCTGTAACGTATCACGTAGAAGCTGTAATAGGAACTTGTTTAAGTCCTGCGCGTACAGCGGTTCCGGTTAATGTTAATCCAAGACCGGCAGTTCCGGTTCCGACATCATCAAATGTGGTGATTCAGTCTGGCCAAACTGTCATATTATCCGTTGCTGCTACTGCAGGAATATCATATACATGGTATGATGCACCAACAGGAGGCAATCTTTTAATTGCAAATTCAAGTACTTATACACCCAATCCTGCTTTAACTGCAAATACAACATTTTATGTTCAGGCAAATAATACGTCAGATTGTACAAGTCCTTCAAGAGCTGTAATTAATGTAATAGTAATTAATACGGTGAGTACTTGTTTACAGCCAAATTCACAGGTAACTACAACAGATGGTTTATTATGTGCTTTATGTACTTCGACTAATCCAAATGCTTCTGTTGATGGAAATATAAACACATTTGCAAGTCTTTCGACACCTGTTGCGGCAGTTGGTGCTTACATACAGCAGCAATTAACTTTTCCTACCCCAGGTCAGGCAGGAGATATTATTGATATTGAATTAGGATTGCCGGCAGGTCTTGCGGATGTTTCATTATTAGGAGGTGGCATTAGCCTTGCAACTTATAATGGAGCAACTTATAATAATGACAGACGTTTACTGACTAACAATTTATTAAGCCTGCAATTATTATCAGGAAATAAATTCAAAGTTAGTTTTAATGCTACTGCACCATTCGATAAAATCGAAATCAGAATAGGAGGAGCAGTTGCAACATTATTAACTACTTTAGATATTTATGAAGCTTCGTACAGATTTCCGGATGCAACAATAACCGGAGCAACAGCGCCAATTTGTGCTGGAGGAACTGCTGTATTAACTGCAACTTCTACAGGAACAGAAACTTTTACATGGTATGATGCTCCAACAGGAGGGAATATAGTGGCTGTTAATCCAACTGTTCCTTTAAATGCTACTACAATTTATTATTTAGAAGCCACACGCGGAGGAACTTGTGTTAATAGTGTTCGCCAGCCGGTTACAATTACGGTATTGCCAATTCCAACAGCTGCGGATATTGCGATTACAAGTCCTTTAACAGCTTCATGTGCTGGAGGTGTTGTATTGACTCCAACTTCTGCTTTAGCGGGAGCAACATTTAGATACTATACAGATCAAAATAAAACACAGGAAATTATAACAGGATCTGTTGTTGCTGCTCAACCGGGAGCAACTTTCTCTAAAGATGCTACAACGGGAGCGCTTACAATTAGTGGATTAGCTCCTAATGCATCTTATAATTATTATGTTTCTGTACTTAACGGAGGAACTTGCGAGAATATAAACGGAACATTAAAAGAAGTTATAGTAAATGATCCTGCTGAATCAGCTTTAACAGTTCAGACTCCGTTAGTTCGTTGTGGTACAGCAAATTTAAGAGATGCTATCACAAATTTAGATACATCAGGAAATACAGTTTATACTTTCTTTGATGTATCAAATAATCCAATTACAGATCTTGCTGCTTCAAATATTTTGGCAAGTGGTACTTATTTTATCGAAGCACAAACAACAGGAATTGCTTGTCCATCTTTAAGAGAACAAGTAATAGTAACTGTAAATCCGTTACCAACATTAACCGGAGTAACAAGTTCTATTGCTGTTACAACAGGAAGTTCGGTTGCATTAACTGCAACATCAAATGGAACCTTTGCGTGGTATGATCAACAAGGTAATTTGTTACCATCAAATAATACAGGTGTACTTAATACAGTTGGTGTTTACAGTTATACTGTAATTGCGACTCTTGGAACTTGTACAGTAAGTCAGACGATAACTGTTAGTGTTATTGATGCTGCTGCTTGTGATTCTTTATTAGAAAGAGTTTATGCTAATTCACAACTATCAGGAAGTATTATTACCGGATCTGTTACTAACGGACCTTCGGGAGCTGATGGTAATCCCGCAACTTTTTCAACTATAACCACTGGTTTAGGGCTTTTAGGAATTGGAACAACTTGGCAAAATTTGCAATGGCCAACAACAATTCCTAAAGGAACTCCTGTAACAGTAAAACTAGGTTTACAAAATAGTTTACTTGCGGTAGGACAAAATATTTCGGTAATAGGAACAAAACGTGACGGATCTAATAATCCTATTGATATTGGAACTTTACAATCAGTATCAGGATCATTATTGAATTTATTACCGGGTCAAAACTCATTTGAATATACATTTGTACCTTCTAATACAGCTGGTCTTCAGGATTATGATGGTATTCGTGTAGAATTAGGATCTGTTTTAAGTGTAGCTCAAAACATTAATGTTTACGATGCTCATTATAAAAAACAGGTAACACAAATTGCTTGCGGGCAAGGAGATATTGAAGATATTTTCTCTGGCGTGAGAGATTTGGGAGTTGGGGCATTAACAACAACGGTGGGAGTTTCTGATCCTTGGAATGTGGCTGATGGCGATGTTGCTACTTATGCTACAATGTTTACAGGAGTAGGAGTTCTTGCTGCTGCCGAACTTACAACAACTTTTAGAACACCAAGTATGGTGGGGGATAGTTTAAGAATTACGATTTCAAAACCCGGAACTCTTTTAAATCTTGGATTACTTACAGGATTTACTATCCAGCTTTATTCAGGAGATATTGCTGTAGGAGCTCCAATTCAAAATACAAGTAATTTATTGACTTTAAAATTACTTGCAGGAGATACAATGGCAATGACAATTGTTGCACCACAAACACAGCCTTATGATAAAGTTGTAATTACTTTTGGAGGAGCTGCAAATGTTTTAGATCAACTTAGAGTTCATACTATTGATCGTGTAACGAATACTAAAGTGATAGGAAGCGATCCTGATAATGCTGTCACGGTTTGTCCCGGAGCAGCTATAACGCTCTCGGCTACGCCTAAATCCTGTGCTGATTATGCGTGGTATGATTCTCCAACTGGCGGAAATCAGGTGGCAAGTGGTTTAACTTATACACTTCCTGAAACATTGGCTGCCGGAACATATAAATATTATATCCAGCCAATTCGTTATGGTTGTCCAGCTTTAGAAAGAGGAGAAGTAACAGTAATTGTGAGAGCCACTACTCCTGCAGCTGCAATAGCAAACGTAACAATAAACGGAAATAATAATACTATTGTTTGTACCGAAACCGGTACAGTAACATTAAATGCAATTTTAAATGGCGTACCGGCACTTACAAATCCGGTATATCACTGGTATAGTTTTGATGGTACAACAAGTCAGGAGATTGCAGGTGAGATAACGCCACAATTAATTTTGACAGGATTAGCTTCCGGAACTTATACATATTATGTAGGAGTTAGTTCAGATGAATTTTGTGAAACTGCACCGGCAGATAGAAAACAGGTAACATTTACAATTTTACCAAGTTCTCTGTCAACTGATATATTGGTTGACAATGCTTCGATTTGTCATGATACAGCAGCTACATTAACACCTACAAGTCCTTTAACGAACCCGGTTTTCTTGTGGTATTTAGATGCTAATAAAACACAGCCTATTACAGATGGTGTAATAATTGGCGGTGTAACCTATACTGTTAGCCCTGCAGGAGTTTTAACAGCTACGGGTTTAACAACAGCTATGAGTCCTGTTTCTTATTATGTTGCGGTTACAAGTGATACTACTTGTCCAAATAAAAACGGAGAACTGGCAGTTGCAACGGTTATTGTTAATGATCCTGCAACGCCAACATCTACTACTGATCCTCAAAATTTCTGTGCAACGGCTAATCCAACAGTTGCTAATCTTCAGGCAAATGAGGCAAATGTAGTTTGGTATCTTGCACCAACTGGAGGAACGGCTTTGGATCCAACAACTGCATTGATAAATGGAACAATTTATTATGGAGCTATACTAGATCCGGCGATACTTTGTGAAAGTTCAGTTCGATCTGTTGTAAATGTAACTATAACAGCTCCTGCAACACCAACATTAGTAACAGCAGGAACACAAAATTTCTGTTTGGTAAATGCGCCAACATTTGCAAGTGTTCAGTTTAATGAAGCAAATATTATTTGGTATACTGATTTAGTTGGAGGAACAGTAATTCCGTCCACTACGGTATTGACCAGCGGAACTTATTATGCGGTTATCCAGGATCCTGCAACACTTTGTGAAAGTGCAGTAAGATTATCAGTAACCATAAACGTTTCTGATCCCGGAACGCCAACATTAGTAACAGCAGGAACACAAAATTTCTGTTTGGTAAATGCGCCAACATTTGCAAGTGTTCAGTTCAATGAGGCAAATATAGTTTGGTATACAGATTTAGTTGGTGGAACTGTAATTCCTTCAACCACAGTATTGACAAGCGGAACTTATTATGCGGTAATCCAAGATCCGACAACACTTTGTGAAAGTGCCGTAAGATTATCAGTAACTATAAACCTTTCTGATCCCGGAACACCAACATTGGTAACAGCGGGAACACAAAACTTCTGTTTGGTTAATGCACCAACTTTTGCAAGCGTTCAGTTTAACGAAGCGAATATTATTTGGTATACAGATTTAGTTGGTGGAACAGTAATTCCGTCAACCACAGTATTGACCAGCGGAACTTACTATGCCGTAATCCAAGATCCAACAACACTTTGTGAAAGTGCAACACGATTGACAGTAACTATAAACGTTACCGATCCTGCAACGCCAACACTAGTAACAGCGGGAACTCAGAATTTCTGTTTAGTTAATGCACCAACTTTTGCAAGCGTTCAGTTTAATCAGGCAAATATAGTTTGGTATACAGATTTAGTGGGTGGAACGGTGATTCCGTCCACTACGGTATTGACCAGCGGAACTTATTACGCGGTAATTCAGGATCCAACAACACTTTGTGAAAGTTCTGTAAGATTAACGGTAACTATAAACGTTACTGATCCCGGAACACCAACATTGGTAACTGCGGGAACACAAAATTTCTGTCAGGTAAATGCGCCGACATTTGCAAGTGTTCAGTTCAATCAGGCAAATATAGTTTGGTATACAGATTTAGTGGGTGGAACGGTGATTCCTTCAACTACGGTATTGACAAGCGGAACTTATTATGCAGTAATTCAGGATCCTACAACACTTTGTGAAAGCGCTGTAAGATTATCAGTAACTATAAATGTTTCTGATCCCGGAACGCCAACATTGGTAACTGCGGGAACACAAAATTTCTGTCAGGTAAATGCGCCGACATTTGCAAGCGTTCAGTTCAATCAGGCAAATATAGTTTGGTATACAGATTTAGTGGGTGGAACGGTAATTCCTTCAACTACAGTATTGACCAGCGGAACTTATTATGCGGTTATTCAGGATCCAACAACACTTTGTGAAAGCGCTGTAAGATTATCAGTAACTATAAATGTTTCTGATCCTGGAACTCCAACATTGGTAACTGCCGGAACACAAAACTTCTGTCAGGTAAATGCGCCTACATTTGCAAGTGTTCAGTTCAATCAGGCAAATATAGTTTGGTACACAGATTTAGTGGGGGGAACAGTGATTCCGTCAACTACAGTATTGACAAGCGGAACATATTATGCCGTAATAAAAGATCCAACATCAGGATGTGAAAGCGTAACACGATTATCAGTAACTATAAACGTTTCTGATCCCGGAACGCCAACATTAGTAACTGCCGGAACTCAAAACTTCTGTTCAGGAAATAATTCAACTCTGGCAAGTATTCAGCTAAACGAAACAAATATAGTTTGGTACAATGCACCAACGGGAGGAACAGTACTACCTGTAACAACAGCATTAGTAAGCGGAACTTATTATGCAGCATTAAAAGATGCAATTACAGGTTGTGAAAGTAATGTTAGACTTCAGGTTACCGTGAATGTTGGAAATTCAAATAATCCAACGACAAATAATACAGCACAAAACTTCTGTTCAAATGCTGCACCAACATTTGCAAGTATTCAGGTAAACGAAAGTAATGTATCATGGTTTAGTGCTTCAACCGGAGGAACAGCAATTCCATTAACAACAGCATTAAGTTCAGGTACTTATTATGGAGAATTTACAGATCCAATTACAGGATGTAAAAGTGCAGCTCGTTTAGCAGTTACAATTACCATTGTGAACCCAATGGGAACGCCTACAACAAATTCAGCTACGCAAAACTTCTGTTCTGTAAATGTGCCAACAGTTGCTAATATTCAGGTAAACGAAGCCAATGTAATTTGGTACAGTACTCCAACAGGAGGAACAGCAATTCCGGCAACAACAGCTTTAGTTAGTGGTACTTATTATGGAGTTGTGGCAAGTGGTTCAGGTTGTGAAAATCCAAATAGATTAGCAGTTGTGGTAAATGTTAACACACCACTTTTAGTTACAACACCCAGAACAACACAAACATTTTGTTTATCAGCAGCACCAACAATAGCAAGTATTTTGGTAAATGAGGCAAATGTAGCGTTTTATGCTTCTGCAACCGGAGGAACACCATTAGCAGCAAATACACCGCTTACGGCCACAACATATTATGCTTCAGCGATTAATAATACAACAAATGGTTGTGCGGCTGCTTCACGATTAGGAATCTCAATTGCTTTTGAAAATGATGCGATGGTTCCAATCACGACAACAGACGATACTCCATGTGTTTTCCAGGGAATTACATATTCAATTGCTAACGGAAAATCAGATTATGTCTGGTCTATCACAAACGGTACAATTACTTCAGGAGGAGGAAACGCCGATGGAACCGTAACAGTTTCATGGTCTGATATTGGACCTGGTAAAGTTGAGGTTGGTTACATTAATTCATGTAATGAAAGAACAATTAAATCATTAAATGTAACCGTAGCAACTTGTTCTGATCTAACGATAACAAATACAGTTAGTAATCCTACACCTAATTTTGGTGAGCAAATAACATTTACTGTAACAGTTAATAATGTGGGTCAGGGTAACTTTATCAATACCATAGTGAGCGAGTTGCTTCCAAGCGGATTCGATTTAATTAGCGCAAGTACCACTTTAGGCACATATGATTTAAATACACAGCTTTGGACAATCCCTACATTAAATGCAGGACAAAGTGTTGTACTTACAATCGTTGCCGAAGTATTGCCAAGCGGTAATTATACAAACGTTGCAACTGTCGAAATTTCGACTCCTTTAGATGTTGATGCATCAAATAATTCGGCTTCAGTAACAGTTGTTCCGGTTTGTCTGACAGTTTATAATGAGTTCACTCCAAATAATGACGGAGCTAATGATCTTTTCAGAATAGACTGTATCGAATCATATCCTAACAATGAGTTGAAAGTTTATAATAGATATGGCGCATTAGTATATAGTAAACAACATTATGAAAATGATTGGGACGGAACTGCCAATGTATCAGGAGTTATTAATAGAGGAGATATGTTGCCTACAGGTACTTATTTTTATGTGATAACCATTGGAGATGGAACGGTTAAAAAAGGATGGTTATCTATCATGAGATAATCACTCTATTAATCATCTAATTAATTAAACTTAATAAGTATCGTTATGAAACTATATATAAAATCATTAGAAACGTATTTTATTTTAATATGTTCTTTTACCACATTTTGTGCCAGTGCACAGCAAGATCCGGAGTACACACAATATATGTACAACACAATGTCCGTAAATCCAGCTTATGCTGGATCTACGGGAACATTAGAAGCAACACTTTTACACCGTTCACAATGGGTAGGAATTGATGGAGCACCAGAAACGCAATCGTTTTCAATACATTCACCTCTTGTAAACGAGATGATTGGTTTAGGATTAAGTGTCGTAAATGACAAAATTGGTCCATCAAACGAATTGTATGTTGACGGAAACTTCTCGTATTCAATTCCTCTGGGATATGAAAAAAGATTAGCATTTGGACTTAAAGCAGGAATGCGAATGTTGAATGTTGATTGGTCAAAAGGGAGATTTTACAATAATAATGATGTTTTGTTGAACCAAAACATCGATAATCAAATGAAATTAGCCGTTGGAGCAGGAATTTATTACTATACTGATAAATGGTATTTAGGATTTTCAATCCCAAGCTTTTTGCAAAATGATTATTATGACGACGTTCAGGAATCTATAGATTACGATCGTTTACATTATTATTTAATGGGAGGTTATGTGTTTGATTTGAATCCAAATTTAAAATTCAAGCCCGCATTTTTAGTAAAAGCAGTAAGTGGAGCACCGCTTACTGCTGATATATCGGCGAATTTTATGATTGCAGAGAAATTTGTAATCGGTGGATCGTATCGAACAGATGATTCTGTGAGTATATTGGCAGGTTTTCAAATATCCAGAAGTTTTTACATTGGATATGCCTTTGATTACACAGTAAGCGATTTGAACAAATACAATGATGGAACACACGAAATCATTTTGCGTTACCAATTTACTCAAAGAGAAAGTAAAATCAAATCACCTCGATTCTTCTAAACCCAAAACCCCTATGAAAAAATTATATATCCTAAGTTTAGTATTGAGTTTTACATTAGGTTTTGCTCAGACTAATTTAAAAAAGGCCGATGCACTGTTTAAAAGTTATTCCTATGCAGATGCATCAAAAGCCTACGAAGAATGCTTGCAGAACATCGAGAATCCATCGGCACAAACATTAAAAAATGCTGCAGATTCGTATTATTTTAATTCCGATGCCAGAAATGCATTGAAATGGTACAAAAGATTATACGAAGTGCAAGGCAATAATTTAACCGATATCTATTATCTGCGATATATTCAAACAATGAAAGCAGTAATGGATTATGACGATGCTGATAAATTAACAAAAGAATATCTGAATATAAAAGGAGATCAAAAAGAAATCAATCGATATGTTGCCCAGAAAAAGCAACTTGATAGTTTATCAAAAGCAAAATCTCTTTACACTATTAAAAATTTAGATATAAATACCGGTAAATCAGATTTTGGAGCAACGTTTTATCAGGATCGAATTGTATTTACATCAGCAAGGGATACCACAAAGTTTAGCGATAAATTGTATAACTGGAACAATCAGCCGTTTCTGAATTTATATGTTTCTGAAAGAAATCCTGCTGACGGAAGTCTGTTCAACGAAACCTTGTTTATTCCTAACGTAATGACAAAGTATCACGAAGCAACAGCAAGTTTTGCTGCCAACGGAAAAACAATGTACTATTCGACAAACATCATCAAAAAAAATAAATTAGTTATTGACAGAGATAAAATCAATAATTTTCAAATTCTTAAAGGTGATATAATAGACGGAAAACTGGAAAACCCACAAAAAGTTTTCTTTGATAACGATGCCTATTCAGTTGGACATCCTTGTTTAAGCGACGACGGACAATGGCTTTTCTTTGCATCAGATATGCCTGGCGGATACGGCGAAACCGATTTATATGTAGTGAAAATTGCAGATGACGGCACAATGAGTTCACCACAAAATCTTGGACCAAAAATCAACACAATTGGTAATGATCTTTTTCCATTTTTCCGTAACGGAATACTTTATTTTTCTTCAGATGGACATTACGGACTTGGAGATTTAGATGTATATGAAAGTAAATTTTTATCAGATGGAAATTTCACAACTCCGCGAAATCTTGGAGCACCAATAAACAGCAACAAAGATGATTTTACTTTTATAATCGACAAATTTGGAACTTATGGTTATGTTTCGTCAAATAGAGCAGGAGGTAAAGGCGATGACGATATCTATTCCTTTGTAAAAGGAGAACCTGTTTGCAACCAGAATATTTCAGGAAAAGCATCTGACAGAAAATCTAAATTACCAATAACTGATGTTACAATTGTGGCTTATAATTCATACAACGAGATTCTGGCAGAGACAAAAACAAATTTCGAAGGAAAATATGCAGTAACAGTTCCCTGTAATAAAACAGTTCGATTAGTGGCTACAAAAACAAACTACAGCAACGACGAAAAAACAGTTGAAACAACAAAGGAAAATGAAGGCGAAATTATCGATGTCAATTTCGAATTAAGCAATTATGATGATTTAGTAGTTAAAAAGAAAGGTGTTGAAAAAGTAGACGTAAATCCAATTTATTTTGATTACGACAAATTTGATATTACACCATTAGCTATCGATGAATTGTCTAAAGTAGTTTTCATTATGAGAAAATTTCCTAACATCAGAATCAAAATAGAATCGCACACAGATTCACGCGGGAAAGATGCCTACAACCTGAAACTTTCTGATAACAGAGCAAAATCTACAAGAGATTATATTGTTTCACAGCAAATAGATCCCTCAAGAATAGAAAGTGCAATAGGTTACGGTGAAACCCGATTAATTAATAAATGTAAAAATGGAGTGAAATGTACAGAAGAAGAACATTTGTTAAACAGACGCTCAGACTTTATCATTATTCAGAAATAGTTTTATATTTGCATTGTAATTAGTTGATTATCAGTGTAAAGTTATAAAGCGAAGAGACCATTTGGAAGTTGGTTTTGTTTAAATTCTTTTTAAGAATAATGGGCAAGAAGAAAATCAAGTTGCATCGTTTTGCAACTTGATTTTTGATTTTATAAAAGTTTGTTTTTTACTGTTTTTTCAACAAAATAATCCTAATTTTGAGATTCAGTTATTCTAAAACACAACCTCCAGTATTTTAATATTTTATGAGTATTCAAGAAACAATTCAGACTTTAAGAGACGAACTTAATCAACATAATTACAACTATTATGTCTTAGACAATGCCACAATTTCTGATTATGATTTTGATATAAAACTAAAAGAACTGCAGGAATTAGAAAATAAACATCCTGAATTTTTTGATGAAGATTCGCCAACTTTACGTGTAGGAGGTTCAGTAACAAAAAACTTTAAAACTATTGCGCATCAATACCGCATGTATTCCTTAGATAATTCATATTCTAAAGAAGATTTACTCGATTGGGAAAACCGAATCCAAAGAGTTTTAGGAAATGTAGATTTGCAATATACCTGCGAATTAAAATACGATGGAGCATCGATAAGTATTACCTATGAAAACGGAAAACTGGTTCAGGCATTAACCCGGGGCGATGGCTTTCAGGGAGATGAGGTAACCAATAACATCAAAACCATAAAATCGATTCCGTTAAAACTAAAAGGAAATTATCCGGAAAGATTTGACATTCGAGGTGAAATTATTCTGCCATTTGCGGGTTTCACAAAAATGAATCAGGAATTAATCGAAATTGGAGAAACCCCATATTCAAACCCAAGAAACACAGCATCAGGAAGTTTAAAATTGCAAGACAGCGCTGAGGTTGCAAAACGTCCGCTAGAATGTTTATTGTACTTTGTTACAGGAAATAATTTACCCTTTTCATCCCAGTTTGAAGGACTAGAATCAGCCAGAAAGTGGGGGTTCAAAGTACCATCCGAAGCTAAACTTGTCAGTAATATGCAGGAAGTTTTTGACTTTATTGATTATTGGGATACACATCGTCATACACTACCATATGAAACAGATGGCGTAGTGATAAAAGTAAACAGCATTCAGCATCAGGAAGAATTAGGTTATACCGCAAAATCTCCTCGCTGGGCAATTGCCTATAAATTCAAATCTGAACAAGTTTCAACACTTTTAAATTCAATTACATATCAGGTTGGTCGTACCGGAGCAATAACGCCCGTAGCAAATTTATTACCCGTACAATTAGCAGGAACAATTGTAAAAAGAGCTTCATTGCACAATGCAGATCAAATTGCAAAATTAGATATCAGAATAAATGATACCGTTTTTGTTGAAAAAGGAGGAGAAATCATTCCTAAAATTATCGCAGTAGATTTAACCCAACGTCCGGAAAATTCAGAACCAACACAATACATCACACATTGTCCGGAATGTCAAACCGAATTAGTTCGAAATGAAGGAGAAGCTAATCATTATTGCCCTAATTTTTACGGATGCCCTCCGCAAATTATAGGCAGAATCCAACATTATATTTCAAGAAAAGCAATGGATATTGAAGGTCTTGGAGGAGAAACCGTAGCGTTACTTTTTAAGAATAATCTCGTTCATAATTATGCTGATTTATACGAATTGAAAGTAGATGATATTTTGCATTTAGAAAGAATGGCAAAAAAATCAGCAGAAAATTTGGTAAACGGAGTAGAAAAATCCAAAGAAATTCCTTTTGAGAGCGTTCTTTTTGCACTCGGAATTCGTTTTGTTGGAGAAACCGTAGCGAAGAAATTAGCCAAACATTACAAAAATATAGAAGCATTAAGTAAAGCTTCTTTAATGGAATTGATTCTTGTCGATGAAATTGGAGAACGAATTGCAAAAAGTGTAATTGAATTTTTTGAAAACGAAGAAAATCAAAAAATTATCGAACGCCTAAAAAGTTACGGAGTTCAATTTGAAATTGTAGAAAAAATAAACCCGAATGCGACCATAAAATTCGTAGGGAAAACATTTGTAGTTTCAGGAGTATTTGCACAATTTTCAAGAGACGATTTAAAGAAAGCTATTGAAGATAACGGCGGTAAAGTAGGAAGTTCAATTTCTGCCAAAACTGATTTTGTAGTTGCAGGAGATAATATGGGACCGGCAAAATTAGAAAAAGCCAACAAACTAAATATTCCGATATTATCTGAGGAAGATTTTATAAACAAATTAAATGAAAGCGAATAAACCGTCTTTGATTTTGTTTTTTCTGGCACTGTTGTGCACAATTATTTTTGATTATACACAACAAGATGTTTTTGCACTCTATGCAAAAGCCATTGTACTTCCTGCAATTTTTATATATTATTTAATCAGCAGCGATTTTAAAGTAGGAAAAGCAGAAGGTTTAATTTTCTTCTTTTGCTTTATAGGTCAAGTTTTTGATTTAATGGATATTGAGATTTCTGAAATAGGAGGGATTTGGAGTTTTTTAATTGTCTACCTTTTAATTTTAATCCTTATAATAACCGGACATCAAAAAATAAGTCTAAAACGAAAAGATATATTACCAGTTTCAATAGTAGTAATATTTATAGTTTACTTGCTTGTTTCAGTATTAAGCCTTCAATTTGACAATATGAAAAAGTTCAACACATTATATACTTTCTACGGAATTGTATTGAGTGTTTTGAGCTACTTTTCATTTGTGAATTACATAACCAAAGGAACACATATTACCCTGTTAATGTCACTAATGGCAATTAGTTATATATTTTCGGATATATTCTATATTTTCAATGAATACTTTTCCTATTCGGTAGTTTTAGTTTTAATACGGGATATAACTCAAATTTTGGCTTATTTCTTTATGGTAGAATACTTTTTAGAAAAAGCCAAAATTCAAAAAAAGGTTTTACACAATAATTGATCTTCCCTGATTGGTGTGCGCTTTATCCTTATCGAAATAAAAATCGATACGGCCTAAATTGATTCCGTAGCAACCCACCTGGTTGACCAAAACATCTTGTCCCGCTTTGTTTTTAACAATTGTAGGTTTATCTAAAAATGTATGCGTGTGTCCGCCAATAATCAAATCAATATCCTGAGTTAGTTCAGCAAATTTCAAATCAGAAATTTTATTCTCTTCGTCCTTATATTTATATCCCAAATGCGAAAGACAAATTACCAAATCACATTTTTCTTGTTTTTTCAATAATTGCGTCATATCCTGAGCAACTTCTACAGGATTATTATAAACAGTTTCCTTATAAAGTTGTTTGTCAACCAATCCCGCAAGTTCAATACCTACACCAAAAACACCAACTTTAATTCCGTTTTTCTTAAAAATTTTATACGGTTTTACAAGACCGCCCATGACCGTATTTTTAAAGTCATAATTCGAATTGATAAATTCAAAAGTAGCGTGAGGCATTTGAGCATATAATCCGTCAAGACCATTATCAAAATCATGATTACCAATAGTTGATGCATCATATTTCATCATACTCATCAACTTAAATTCAAGTTCACCACCATAATAATTAAAGTACGGAGTTCCCTGAAAAATATCTCCTGCATCTAACAAAAGAACATTTGGATTTTCCTGACGAATAGTTTCAATAAGTGCAGCTCTTCTCGAAACACCGCCTTTATTAGGATTACGTGGATCATCAGCCGGAAAAGGATCTATATGGCTGTGAACATCATTAGTATGTAGAATCGTTAAGTGTTTAATATCGCTCGTTTCAAAACTGCTTAATGACAAACCTAAACTTAATAAGGCAGTACCTGCAGCTGTTTTTTCGATAAATTCTCTTCTTTTCATTTTATATATTTTTTGCGGAAAGGGACATTATAATTGATTGTTTTTTTTGCCACGAATTGCACGAATTTCCACGAATTTTTTGAATACTAATTAGTGCAAATTCGTGCAATTCGTGTCAAACTTTTTCTCTTAATATTATTCTTCGGTAATTCTGATATTTTTTGCAACAGGAATTGTATCAACTTGTTTAAAATAATCAATCAATACATTTCGAAGTTTATAATTCAGATCAAATTTCTCCACACCTTTTGCGAAAAAAGACATACTGTCACCGCCATTTGCTAAATAATCATTTGTAGCAACATAATAAACTTTGTTTAAATCCAGAGGTTTTCCCTGAATCAGAATATTTTTTGCCGTATTATCTTTTGCAATTGTAAAAGTCATTCCTGATAAAGGCTGTGCTTTTTGTACCTTAATAATATAAGACGTGATTTCAAGAATTTGTTCTCCTTTTAATCCTATTACAACCAAATTGTTTTCAAAAGGCATAATTTCAAAAGCAGTTCTTGTAGTAACATTTCCTTTTGGTAAAATCGCTCTGATACCACCATGATTCAATAAACATAAATCTATAGTTTTTTTCTCACGTGATTTAAAAACAATATTTCCTCTTTCAACACAAACATCAGCTAAAAGATTTCCAATACTGGTTTGCCATTTACCCGTGCTTTTATCAAGAGTTTCAGGACAATACGCTAAAACGCTGTCTAAATCCTTATTAATGTGATCTCTGTAAGGTTTAATAAATTTTTCAATTGAAGGAGTTTCAGCACCTTTTTCATTGATTGGAAGTTGTTTTCCTTCTATCTTCGTCAAATTATAGTTTTTCTGACTGCAAGAAGTTATAAAAAAAAGTGTTAAGAATATAACAAAAGGTTTCAAAAATCCGTTATACTTTTTTAGTTTTACCATCTTAAATGCGACTTAAATAATTAATTTTGTAATCTGGCAAAAGTACTATGTTTTTAAATTATATAAAGGAATTTTTTGTAAAAAAATCATTAAAAAATAACTTGAATAATGTCAAAAACGAAGTCTTTACAAGCAACATACAAACAATTGGTTTACTGGTTGATGAAAGCAATTTTAATCATTCAGAAGACATAGTAAAGGAATTAGTCTCGCAAGGAATAGCCCCAAAAAATATAAAAATTGTTGTGTATCGAAGTAAACTCAAAGAAAAAGAAACCTATTCCCTGCCTACATTTGGTAAAAAAGACATCAGTTGGAACGGAGGAATTACAGCAGATTTTTTAAATGAATTTACAGAAACAGAATTTGATCTTTTGATAAGTTACTATAATATCGAAACAGCCGTTTTGATGATGATAACAAGTAAATCAAAAGCTAAATTTAAAGTAGGGTTTGCATCTGTTGATGAAAATTTAAATCGATGGATGATAGATACCGCTATAGAAAATTATAAACTATTCGTTCACGAACTGTTTAAGTATTTAAAGAGTATAAAATAAAATATATATCAGAATATGCAATCATTAATAGGAACTGGTGTTGCCCTTGTAACTCCATTTAAAAAAGACTTTTCAATAGATATCGAAGCTTTACAGCGAATCGTTAACTTTTCGATAGACGGAGGAGTTGAATATCTTGTAGTTATGGGAACAACAGCAGAAAATGCAACCTTAACTCAAGCCGAAAAAGAATTGGTTATTACTACTGTAATCGACACAAATAAAGGAAGATTGCCTTTAGTACTTGGAGTTGGAGGCAATAATACAATGCAAATCGTAGAAGAATTAAAAACAAGAGATTTTTCGGCTTTTGAAGCTATACTTTCTGTTTCTCCTTATTATAATAAACCAACGCAAGAAGGAATTTATCAGCATTTTAAAGCCATTGCCGAAGCTTCACCAATTCCGGTAATATTATATAATGTACCGGGAAGAACATCAAGTAATATGTTGCCTTCAACAGTAATTCGTCTGGCAAATGATTTTAAAAATGTAGTGGCTATAAAAGAAGCTGCAGGAGATATCGTGCAGGCAATGCAATTGATTAAAAATGCGCCAAAAGAATTTCTTGTGATTTCAGGAGATGATATGATCGCTTTACCAATTGTTTTAGCGGGTGGAGCAGGAGTAATTTCAGTTATTGGACAAGGTTTTCCGAAAGAATTTTCAGAAATGATTCGTTTAGGATTGAATAAAAAGGTAAATGAAGCGTTTAAAACACAATATTTTTTATCAGATTGTATTGATATGATTTTTGAACAAGGAAATCCTGCAGGAATCAAACAAGTCTTTCAAGCCCTTGGTATTGCTGACAACACAGTACGTTTGCCATTAGTAACCGTAGATGATTCGTTAGCACAGAGATTGAGTGAGTTTGTGAAAAACAGCATAAAATAAGAGTAAGATTGCCGGTATTTTATTATACCAAAAAATATTTTGTAGTAGCTAAATTAATAACTAAATTTGCCACCGGAACTTCGGTGTGATTTTGCTTTGGCATAATTGTCTAAGAAATCATAATAAAAGTAAGAAAATGAAAAAAATAGTATCTCTATTAATTGTTGTTGTCCTTTTTTGTTCTTGTAGTGAATACCAAAAAGCATTGAAAAATGAAGATGTTGCAGCCAAATTTGATGTGGCAACAAAAATGTATGATGCTGGTAAATATTCAAAAGCCATTCGACTTTTTGAACAATTGGCACCTTCATACAGAGGTAAACCTCAGGCAGAGAAACTTTTTTACATGTTTTCACAATCTTACTACAAATCAAAACAATACTATTTAGCAGGATATCAATTTGAAAGTTTTGTTTCAGGTTATCCACGTAGTGAAAAAGTACAGGAAGCTGCATTTTTAGGAGCTTACAGTTATTCAAAACTAGCACCTGTTTACAGTTTAGATCAAACTGATACAGTAAAAGCATTAGAAAAATTACAAGCATTTATTGATAATTATCCAAACTCAGAATACATTGTTCAGGCTAACGAAGCAGTGAAAGTATTAAACGGAAAATTAGAGAAAAAAGCATACGAAAACGCAAAAGGATACAACACGATTTCAGATTATAAATCAGCATTAATTGCATTTGATAATTTTATCGCTGATTTCCCTGGAACACCTTTTAAGGAAGATGCGTTGTTTTACAAATACGATTCAGCATATAAATTAGCAATAAACAGTATTCCTGCAAAAATGCAAGAACGTTTAAACGTTGCAAAAGCGGCTTATAATAACTTAATTAAGTTCAATAGCGCTACAAAATACAAAAAACAGGCAGACGAAATGAATGCCAGAGTTGAAACAGATTTACAAAAATTTACTAAATAAAATAAAGTCATGGATTTAAAAAAGACGAATGCTCCTGTAAATACAATAACTTACAATAAAACAGTTATTGAAGAGCCAACAGGAAATGTGTATGAAGCAATTACCATTATGGCTAAAAGAGCAAATCAAATTAATTCTGAAATTAAAAAAGAATTAACTGAGAAATTAGAAGAGTTTGCTACTTACAATGACAGTCTTGAAGAAGTTTTTGAAAATAAAGAACAAATTGAAGTTTCTAAATTTTACGAAAAATTGCCTAAACCACACGCGTTAGCAGTTCAGGAATGGTTAGACGGTAAAACTTACCACAGAAGTTCAAACAAATAATATATAAGTATAATGTCAGTTTTAAACGGGAAGAAAATTTTACTGGGTGTTTCTGGTGGAATTGCAGCCTATAAAACAGCCTCATTAGTACGACTCTTTATAAAAGCAGGTGCACATGTCCAAGTGATAATGACACCTGCTTCTAAGGATTTTGTAACTCCACTTACGTTATCAACGTTATCAAAAAATCCAGTCCATTCCAGTTTCTTTAATCAGGATGATGAAGACGCCGTTTGGAACAATCATGTTGAATTAGCACTTTGGGCTGATTTAATTTTAATTGCTCCTGCAACAGCCAATACATTGTCTAAAATGGCAACAGGAAACTGCGATAACCTTTTAATTGCTACTTATTTATCAGCTAAATGTCCCGTTTATTTTGCTCCGGCAATGGACCTGGATATGTACAAGCATGCTTCAACTTTATCTAATTTCACAGCTTTAAAACAGTTTGGAAACATAATGATTCCTGCTGAAAACGGCGAATTGGCAAGCGGATTATCCGGTGAAGGCAGAATGGCTGAGCCTGAAAATATTATCGCTTTTCTTGAAGCAGATTTAGAAAGTAAATTACCCCTAAAAGGGAAAAAAATATTAATTACTGCCGGACCCACATACGAAGCAATAGATCCTGTACGTTTTATAGGAAATCATTCCTCCGGTAAAATGGGTTTTGATATTGCAAATCAGGCAGCGAATTTAGGAGCACAAGTTATTTTGATTTCAGGACCAACGCATTATAAAGTTAAAAATTCATTGATTGAAGTTGTTGATGTGATTTCGGCTCAGGATATGTACGATGCCTGTCATTTACATTTTAATGATGTTGATGTTGCTATTGCAGCAGCAGCTGTAGCAGATTACAAACCTAAAGTTGTAGCTTTACAAAAGATTAAAAAAGCAGCTGATGATTTTTCAATTGAACTGGAGAAAACAAAAGATATTTTAGCATCGCTTGGAGCAATCAAAAAAAATCAGTTTTTAATAGGCTTTGCTTTAGAGACAGAAAATGAAATTGAAAATGCTAAGTTGAAAATTCAGAAAAAAAACTTAGATTTGATTGTTTTAAATTCCTTACAGGATGAAGGAGCAGGTTTTAAAAAAGAAACCAATAAAGTAACTTTTATTGACCAAAATTTTAAAATTGAACCAATGGAATTAAAATCAAAAGAATCTGTAGCAATCGATATTTTAAACAAAGTTATTTTGCATTTTGTGAAATCTAAATGAGTTAGAATACAAAACAAAAGAAAGAATAGTATTACTTTTGTGGTTAATCCAAATTACCTTTCGTATGAATAAAATAGTGACTTTTTTAATGTTTTTAATTTTTGGCTTCACACAGGCACAACAGTTAAATTGTACCGTAACTATTAACACTGAAAGGTTACCAAACCCGAATCAACAGGTATTTAAAACTCTACAGACATCTTTGTCTGAATTTGTCAATAAAACAGATTGGACCGGATCAGTTTTAAAACAAAACGAACGCATCAATTGTTCTATGTATATTACATTGTCTTCAAATACTTCAGATCAATTTACAGGAACAATTCAAGTACAATCATCCCGATTAATTTTTGGTTCAACTTATTCGTCACCGGTTTTGAATTATAATGATAAAGATTTCAATTTCAGATATACTGAATATGAACCTTTATTATTTAATCCAACAACTTTCGATTCAAATTTAGTTTCAGTAGTTTCTTTTTATAGCTATTTAATTTTAGCGATGGATGCTGATACATTTCAAATGGGAGCAGGAAACCAATATCTTGAAACAGCTCAAAATATTGCCAATGTTGCACAACAAGGAGGATCAAAAGGCTGGAGCCAATCTGATGGAGTTCAAAACCGATATTATTTAATAAATGATATGGTTTCACCAATGTACAGCGATTTACGTCAGGTTATGTATGCTTATCATACAGGTTTAGACGGAATGAGTGTTGATTTAAAAACATCAAAAGAAAAAGTAAAAGGAGCGATAATGATTCTTGGTAAACTAAATTCAGTTAAGCCAAATGCGTTTTTGACAAGAGTATTTTTTGATGCAAAATCAGATGAAATCGTTTCCATATTTTCAGGAGGGCTAAGCATTCCTGTTGGCGACTTAACCGATATGCTCAACAAAGTATCGCCTTTGAATTCTACTAAATGGTCACAGATTAAATTTTAATTGATTTTTCAATTTTTTCACTATCTTAAATAACATTATACTTACACAATTTCCTTATGATAACGTCCTTGTCGATTAAAAACTATGCTCTGATTGAAAAACTTACCATCGATTTTTCAAGAGGTTTTTCTATAATTACAGGTGAAACGGGTGCAGGTAAATCAATTATATTAGGGGCAATAGGATTAGTTTTAGGAAAAAGAGCTGATTTGACCTCATTAAAAAATAAAGAGGAAAAATGTGTTATCGAAGCACATTTTGAAATTTCAAAATACAACTTAAAAGAATTTTTTGAAGCAAATGATCTCGATTACGAAGAAGATACCATTATCAGAAGAGAAATATTGCCTTCAGGAAAATCTCGTGCTTTTATTAATGATAGTCCCGTAAATCTTCAGGAATTGCAGGATTTAAGTTTGTTTTTAATTGATATTCATTCACAACAACAAACTCAGGAACTTTCGGACGAAGGAGTTCAGTTCAAAATAATTGATGCAATTGCAAATAATTTTTATACTATTAATTCGTATCAAAAAGTATTAAAATCGTACAAAGCAGATAAATCTAAATTGAATGCTTTATTAAAAAAGCAAAGTGATTCAGGAAAAGAGCAGGAATACAATACTTATTTATTAAATGAGTTGGTTAGTGCTAAACTAAAATCAGGTGAACAGGAAGAACTGGAAGCTGATTATGAGAAATTAAATAACGTTGAAATTATAAAAGAAGCACTTGATAAGTCTCTTGTAATTGCAAACGAAGAACAATTTGGAGTATTTCATAATCTAAATGAAATTAAAACTTCGTTACAGAAAATCGCACCTTTTTCTCCTGAATATCATGCGATATTCGAAAGGATTACAAGCTTGGCAATTGAATTTGATGATGTTTCAAGAGAACTTCAAAATTCATCTGAAAAATTATTAAATGATCCGGCACAATTAGAATTAGTAAGTCAGAAATTGCAACTGATTTACAATTTGCAAAAAAAGCATCAGGTAACTTCTGTAGATGAATTGATTGAGATTCAGGCTACTTTAGGAAATACACTTCTTGAACTGGATAATATCGAAGAAGAAATTGCCGCTTTATCAAAATCAATAGATCAAAAAGTAATTGAATTGGATGCATTTTCGGCAACAATTCATCAAAATAGAACAACTGCGATTCCAATTTTATCTCAAAAATTGATTTCAATTTTAGAAACTTTAGGAATGCCGAATGTTCGTTTTAATATGGAACTTCTGCCATCAGAAACTTATTTTCAAAACGGAAAAGAAGAGTTACAATTTTTATTTTCTGCCAATAAAGGAACTGATTTCGGCTTGCTTAAAAAAGTAGCATCAGGAGGAGAAATGTCTCGTATTATGTTGGCTGTTAAAGCAATTCTGGCAAAATATTCAAAATTACCCACTTTGATTTTTGACGAAATTGACACAGGAGTTTCTGGAGAAATAGCAATAAGAATGGGAGAGATTATGAAAGAAATGAGTGCAACAATGCAAATTTTTGCTATTACGCATTTACCGCAAATTGCAGCAAAAGGAGATTCGCACTTTAAAGTTTTCAAATCTACAGTTGATAACGATACACAATCAGAATTGAAGCTTCTGTCTCAGGACGAAAGAGTTATAGAGATTGCTCAAATGTTATCAGGCGCTGTAGTTTCAGATTCGGCTTTAAATCATGCTAAAGCCTTGTTGAACTAAAGAAATAATTTATATTTGTCATCTTAAAGCTAATTAAACAAAACGTAAAATAAGTTAATCGTTTATCTAACTACCGATTAACCAAATCAACGAATAAATACAAAAATATGATTATAGAACCTAGAATGAGAGGATTTATTTGCTTGACATCACACCCAAAAGGTAGCGAGCAAAACGTTAAAAATCAAATAGAATATATAAAATCAAAAGGACCAATTGACGGTGCAAAAAAAGTATTAGTTATTGGTGCTTCAACAGGTTTTGGATTAGCTTCAAGAATTACAAGTGCTTTTGGATCTGATGCTGCAACTATTGGAGTGTTTTTTGAAAAACCACCAGTTGAAGGAAAGACAGCTTCACCAGGTTGGTATAATTCTGCTGCATTTGAAACAGAAGCTCACAAAGCAGGTTTATATGCAAAAAGTATCAATGGAGATGCTTTTTCAAACGAAATAAAACGACAAACATTAGACTTAATCAAAGCAGACTTAGGTCAGGTTGATTTAATAATCTACAGTTTGGCTTCGCCAGTACGTTTGCATCCGGTTACAGGAGTTTTGCACCGTTCTGTTTTGAAACCAATCGGACAAACTTTTACCAATAAAACAGTCGATTTTCATACAGGAAATGTAACAGAAGTTTCTATTGCTCCGGCAAATGATGAAGATATTACAAATACTGTAGCCGTAATGGGCGGTGAAGACTGGACAATGTGGATTGATGCCTTAAAAGCTGAAAATTTATTGGCAGAAGGCGCAACAACAGTTGCTTATTCCTATATTGGACCATCATTGACAGAAGCAGTTTACCGTAAAGGGACAATTGGTCGTGCAAAAGATGATTTAGAGGCTACAGCATTCTCAATCACAGACAGTTTAAAATCAATAGGAGGAAAGGCGTATGTTTCTGTAAATAAAGCATTAGTTACACAAGCAAGTTCTGCGATTCCGGTAATTCCATTATACATTTCTCTTTTGTATAAAATAATGAAAGAAGAAGGAATTCACGAAGGGTGTATTGAGCAAATCCAACGTTTGTTTAAAGACAGATTATATTCAGGTTCAGATGTTCCTGTTGATGAAAAAGGAAGAATCAGAATCGACGATTGGGAAATGCGCGATGATGTTCAGGAAAAAGTTGCTAAACTTTGGTTAGAAGCTACAACTGAAACATTGCCTTCAATTGGAGATTTAGCAGGATATAGAAACGATTTCTTAAATCTTTTCGGATTTGAATTTGCCGGAGTAGATTATGCTGCTGATACAAATGAAGTTGTTGGAATTGAAAGCATAAAGTAAATAAAGAAAAAATACCATTATATATAAAAACCATTCGTCACGACGAATGGTTTTTTTGTTAATAAAACATATCTTTGTTAAAATTTTGAAATTAAAAATTGCCACTTTAACACCGCACATCCCGTTATGATTTTTTCTTTAATTATACCCGTGTATAATCGCCCAGATGAAGTTGATGAACTTTTAGAAAGTCTCTCAAAATCTGATTATAATGAAGCCTTTGAAATTGTTCTTGTTGAAGACGGATCATCAATACCATGTAAAGATGTTGTGATGACCTATCAGGGAAAACTAAACATTTCATATTATTTTAAAGAAAATTCAGGACCTGGTGATTCAAGGAATTTCGGAATGGAAAAAGCACGAGGTGATTATTTTATCATTTTTGATTCTGACTGCATTATTCCAACCCATTATTTAACCGAAGTTCGAAAAGCATTAAATGCAGGTTATGTGGATTGCTTTGGAGGTCCGGATAAAGCATTAGATAGTTTTTCGGATATTCAGAAAGCGATTAATTTCGCTATGACCTCTTTTCTTACCACAGGAGGAATTCGTGGTGGCTCTGAAAAAATAAATAAATTCCAACCAAGAAGTTTCAATATGGGAATTTCAAAACGAGCATTTGAAGCATCAAAAGGCTTTGGAAATATTCATCCGGGTGAAGATCCTGATCTTTCCATACGTTTATGGAACTTAGGATTTGAAACCAGATTATTTACAGAGGCATACGTTTATCATAAGCGTAGAATAGATTGGGAAAAATTTTCAGTTCAGGTAAATAAATTTGGTATCGCAAGACCTATTTTAAATAGTTGGTATCCAGAACATAATAAGTTAACCTTTTTCTTTCCTACAGTATTTATCTTGGGATTATTGTTAGCTTTTTTACTATTAATATTCAATTTTGATTTATTATTACAATTATATTTCGTATATTTCGTTATAATTTTTCTTACAGCCAGTGTTCAAAATAAAAGCATAAAAATTGGATATTTATCTGTAATTGCAGTATGGAAACAGTTTTATGGTTATGGAACAGGTTTTTTAAAATCGTTCGTAAAAATTATTCTTTTAAAGAAAAAACCACAAGAAGCTTTTCCTCGTATGTTTTTTAAAGTATAATATGACAAAAGTGATTGGCTTAACAGGCGGAATAGGAAGTGGAAAAACCACAATTGCAAACTATTTTGCAGAAATGGGAGTTCCATTATATATTGCAGATGATGAAGCCAAAAAAGTAATGCAGTCTGAAAAGATTGTAGAACAAATAAAAACAACTTTTGGAAATTTTATTTTTGAAAATGAAATTTTAAACAGAGCAAAACTTGCTGAAATTGTATTTAACGATAAGGATAAGTTAGCCCAATTAAATGCAATTGTACATCCAGCCGTAAAAGAAGATTTTGAATTTTGGCTTCAGAAAAATAAAAAGCATGACTATGTAATTTATGAAGCTGCAATTTTGTTTGAAAGTGGTCGTTATAAACAATGCGACGTCATCATAACAATTACTGCCCCGGAAGAAATTAGAATAGAAAGAGTCGTTAAGCGAGATAATACCACACGCGAACAAGTTTTAAGCAGAATGAAAATGCAATGGAATGACGAAAAACGTATTTCTTTAAGCAATTTTGTAATTAATAACAGTAATCTTAAAATTGCTAAAGAAGAAGTTGTTAAAATTCTTAAAATTTTAAATATAAAACAAAATCAGTCTTAAATGTTAATATTTGGTTAATGTATTATTTAGTATATTGTTAAAATATTAATTTTGTTGCGATGAATAAAATATTTTTTAGAATACTTGTTTTACTAATGAGTTTGTCCTTAATAGGGATCATTCTGGTACAGGTATATTGGTTCAACTCTTCGTTTAAAAACAACGATGAACAGTTTAAATACCACGTTACACAAGTTATCGGTAATGTCGCAGATAAACTGGAACAGCAAGAAGAATACAGCTTTTATGACAAGTACAATCGTATAAAAGACAGTACTGGTAAAACTCCCAAAAAAGAAGATCTGTTAGAAGTTCTTTATGTTCAGAGAAATACAAAAACAAATAAAACAATAGTTTATTCGAACACTCTTACATCTGAAGATTATGATATAAATGGTTCGCTATTTAATAAAAAATTCAGTAGTGAAAGATTTAAAAATTTTAGTTCAAAAAGAGTAACAGAAGTTTACAATAATAATAACGGAATCGATAATAATGCATTAGGACAAAGTATTATTCCAGATCTTAAAATTGAAAAATCAGGTAGCTTAGACATCTTAAATAAAGTACAGCAGCAAATTCAATATAAAGATATTGCTTCGTTGACACCTATAGAAGGAAGAATTACAAAAGATAAACTTCAGAAACTTTTAAAGAAAGAATTAGAAGAATATGGTGTAAAAACCAAGTTTGAATATGGTGTTCTTAATAGTGGTCTTGCGACAAAAGTAAAGTCTGACGGATTTCATTACGATAAAGATGCAAGTTACCACGTGCCAATTTATACTGATAATGAAGGGAATAGCAAATATGAGTTATTCATAACTTTTCCCCATAAAAAGAAATTTTTATTGTCTGAATTGTTGAGTATCACAATATTATCAATAATTTTTACTTTAATTATAATAGTTGCCTACACAAGTGCGTTGAATCAATTACTACGTCAAAAACATATTTCTGAAATCAAAACAGATTTTATAAATAATATGACGCATGAGTTTAAAACACCAATTGCAACCATAAATTTAGCTCTTGATGCCATTAAGAATCCTAAAATTATTGAAGATAAGGAAAAAGTATTTCGATATCTGCAAATGATTCGGGATGAAAATAAAAGAATGCATGCCCAGGTTGAAAATGTTCTTCGAATTTCTAAATTAGAAAAAAGAGAATTAGATATTATAAAAGAACCAACTGCAATTCATGATATAATTGATGATGCAATTGAACACGTAAATTTAATCTTAGAAGACAGACACGGAACAGTTGTTAAGCACTATAATGCTGCAAGAACAACTTCTTTGATTAACGAGGTACATTTTACAAATGTGTTGGTTAATATTTTAGAAAATGCCATAAAATATTCACCTAACATTCCGGAGATTGAAATTTTTACGGAAAATGTGAAAGACATGATTCTGATAAAAATAAAAGATAATGGTCTAGGTATGAGTAAAATAGCTCAAAAAAGAGTTTTTGAAAAATTTTACAGGGAACATACCGGGGATCTGCATAATGTAAAAGGACACGGTTTAGGTCTGGCTTATGTAAAAAGAATAGTAGAAGACCACAATGGTCAAGTATATGTTGAAAGCGAAAAAGGAAAAGGTAGCACCTTTATAATAAAAATACCATTAATAAATTAAAATATGGAAAATAATAACAAAAGAATACTTTTAGTAGAAGATGACCTTAATTTTGGGGCAGTTCTTAAAGATTATCTAATGTTAAATGACTTTGAAGTTACTTTAGCTAAAAACGGTATGGAAGGTTTTGAGAAATTCAAGAAAGATGTATATGATTTATGTATTCTTGATGTAATGATGCCTTATAAAGATGGTTATACTTTAGCCAAAGAAATTAGAGAAAAGAATAGCGAAGTGCCAATTATCTTCTTAACAGCAAAATCTATGAAAGAGGATGTGCTAAAAGGATACAAAGCGGGTGCTGACGATTACCTTAATAAACCTTTTGATTCAGAAGTTTTATTGATGAAAATTAAAGCTATCATTCAAAGAAAATCTGCGGATACAAAAGCAGAACAAGTTCAGTTTGAATTTAATATTGGTAAATTCCACTTAAATTCTAAACTTAGATTCTTAACATTCGAAAGCGACGAGCCAATAAAACTATCTCCAAAAGAGAACGAATTACTTAAAATGTTGATTCTTCATGAAAATGATTTGATGCCAAGAGAATTAGCATTAACAAAAATCTGGAGAGATGATAACTACTTTACTTCAAGAAGTATGGACGTTTACATCGCTAAACTTAGAAAATATCTAAAAGCAGATGAAGATGTTGAAATCCTAAACATTCACGGTGAAGGTTTCAGATTAGTTGTTAAAAGCAAAGTTGCAGAATAAACGAAATTCACAAAACAAAAACATAAAAAAGCTCTGAGAAATCAGGGCTTTTTTTATGCGTAAAAATTTTGTAAAATCATAACAATAGCAATAATCTTGTTATTTCGACGAAGCAGAAATCACACAAGAAACTTCGTTACTATGGTCGCCAATCTTTGTTAAATATAGGATGTGATTTCTCCATTCTGTCAAAATTGACAAACATTCCGAAAACATGACGAAAAGATTGGAATTTAGAATTTAAAATATTCAAATTTTAATTTGATATAAGTCTTTATTTATTAGGTAAATAGATCATTTTTTGTAAGTTTTAAAAATTCACCACACAATTTTTACACGAATTTTCTCCAAATAATTTGGAAAATTAAAAAAGTATTCACAATATTTGCATTCGAAAAAGTAATAACCCTTTAATAACGAAGAAAAATGTTTGTATTTACATCATCATCTCAAAGCTTCACATCAAACGAATTTGGTGCAGCACTTCTTCGTGGCTTATTTCAATCTTAGAAATTCATTTTTAGATATATAAAAAAGCCCGAAGACATTTAGTTTCGGGCTTTTTTTATTCTAGACACTTCAATTTTCCCGAATAATCGATTTTATTATTTATCCTCACGGATAAAATGTTATAGCCAGTTTTGGTCATTAATTTAATGCACTATAATTTTTTATGGAAAATTATACAGCAGATGAGTATGCTTTGTGCTCTCGCTTTAAAAACAAACGAACAAAGAAAAGATTAGTAAAAGAAGATTTTGAAAAACATTTAATTCAGTTAAGAAAAATTGAAATTGAACTCTGGAAAAAACGCCAAAATTTGCCATTGATTTCTTTAGCAACACCTTATCAAAAAGGTTGGGAACGCAGTTTTGTGCTAAGAGAAGATATAGTAAGATCAAATGACGCTTCATTTTACAGAACCTTGCTGGAAAAGATAAATACGTGGCATTATTCTTCTGAAAAATCTTTTAAGAAAAAGAAAAAAAGGAAAAGGAAACATGTATATGTCGAAAAGCTTCAAGCAGTAAAAGAGTTTTCTGAATCAGAATGGAGAAGTTCAAAATTAACATTGACTGAAAAAGAGAAATCGCATTTTTACAAAAGGGAACGATGGTGTCCTAATTGTAAACGCTATAAAATTCATTACGTATTTAATGAACCATGGCGTTATGTATTTCGCGTTAAACCGTACATGATAACGCATACTAAAATGGTTGATGCAGTTTTGGAAAGTGAAATTCAGGTTCTGGACAATTACATTACTAATCTTAATTTGAGATATAAAATAAATAAATTAGTAGATGGCTTTTCTCGTCGTTGGAGTTATTATCAAAATGAAAATCCAAGGGAGATAAGCCCAATTAAAAATAAAAGTCTGCATGTATTGTATCAGCAATATAGAGACGAAATGATATAAATCATGGGAAATAAATTATCCGGAAAAGACCTGATTAAGTTAGGGTTTCCAAAAAATAATTCAATAAATATCGCTTTAGGGCAAATAAACAGATATAGAAAAAGAGAAAAAAAGGAGTCTATTCTAACAGAAGCTAAAGACGTTTTGCTCCATCCTGAAAAGTTTGAAGGACACGGAACCTGGGGAAAAGTTGCTGAAGGTTTAATAAAACCGGTTCAGGTGAGAATGCATCAGTTGAAAACAACCCGAGTTCCTTTCACCATTTTTGGAGAAAATGAAATCGATGAGCAAGCAAAATTTCAGTTGTATGATTCTTTAAAATTACCAATTTCGGTTGCTGGAGCTTTAATGCCAGACGCACATTCAGGTTACGGATTGCCAATTGGTGGTGTTTTAGCAACAGATAATGCTGTTATTCCGTATGGAGTTGGTGTCGATATTGGCTGTCGAATGAGCTTATCGATTTTTGATTTACCGGCTTCCTTTTTCAAAGGAAAGGAACATCAGTTACAGGCAATTTTAAAAGACAATACAAAATTCGGAATGAATGAAACACATGCAACAAAAGCAGATAACGAAGTTTTTTACAAAAGCGAATTTCAGGATATTCCGTTATTAAAAAATCTTTTGCCTAAAGCTTATAAACAGCTGGGAAGTTCTGGAGGAGGAAATCATTTTGTAGAATTTGGTATCGCAAAAATTGACAATCCGGAAAACGAATGGAAGTTAGGCGTTGGCGAATATTTTGCAGTTTTGTCACACAGTGGTTCACGTGGTTTAGGTGCTAATATTGCAAAGCATTATACTTATTTAGCAACAAAACAATGTCCGCTACCAAAGAATGTTCAGCATTTAGCGTGGTTAGATTTGAACACACATGACGGACAGGAATATTGGTTAGCAATGAATTTGGCAGGAGAATATGCAAAAGCCTGTCACGATGATATTCATAGAAGAATTGCCAAAGCAATAGGGAAAAGAGTAGTAGTTACGATTGAAAATCACCACAACTTTGCCTGGAAAGAAATAGTAAACGGGCAAGAATGCATTGTACATAGAAAAGGTGCGACTCCCGCTGCTGAAGGTCAATTAGGAATTATTCCGGGATCTATGACAGCTCCGGGATATATTGTAAAAGGTAAAGGAAACGCTGAAAGTTTAAATTCGGCTTCACATGGAGCGGGGCGTTTATTTTCAAGAGCAAAATGTAAAGCTACTTTTACTCAAAGTGAAATCAAAAAAGTATTGAAAGCCAATGATGTAACATTAATTGGCGGCAATATTGACGAGGCACCAATGGCGTACAAAGACATTACAAAAGTAATGGGAAATCAAATAGATTTGGTTGAAGTTCTGGGAACTTTCACTCCAAAAATTGTTAGAATGGACCGATAAAAGAAATTAAAAGTGGAAAAAATAATTCAGATAACAGCAGGTCGCGGACCTGCAGAATGCACTTGGGTTGTCGCCCAAGTGCTTAAAAAAGTTTTGGACGAAGCACAGGATCAAGGTTTAGAAACTGTTTTGCTTCAAAGAGAAGTTGGTCAGGAAAACGGAACGATTGAAACAGCAACTATTTCTGTAAAAGGAAAGAATGCCGAAATGTTTGCTAATTCCTGGATAGGAACAATTCAATGGATTGGTCAAAGTCAGTTTAGGAAAATGCACAAGCGTAAAAATTGGTTTATTGGTATTTTTGAAGTTGAACCGCAAAAGAATGCATTAATTTCAGAAAATGATATTCAATATCAGGCAATGCGAAGTTCAGGAGCTGGCGGACAACACGTCAATAAAGTAAGTTCAGCTATTAGGGCAACACATATTCCAACAGGAATTGCAGTTGTATCTATGGATAGCCGGTCACAACACCAAAATAAAAAACTGGCAACAGAAAGATTATTAAAAAAATTAGAAGACGAAACTTTGCAGCAGCTTAAAAATCATGTTGGAAAACAATGGGAAAATCAACTGAATATTGAGAGAGGAAATCCTGTTAGAGTTTTTAGCGGTTCTGACTTTAAAAAGAATAAAGTGGAGAAAAGCTACAAAGGAGCCCGTCAGAAATTAAAAACAGAGTTACGAAATGAAAACAATTGATAAATACCTTTTTCAGGCTCTGGATAATTATCCGTATTGGCTTGAAGGAACTATCGAATCTTTAGATTATGCATCTTCTTATAATGATAAAAACACAATGGTTTTATGTCTTTATGGAAGAATTCAGGCAGAGCAATTATGGAATTATGAGGAAGCTAAATCTTATTTTCAGGAAGCTTTGGCTATTAATATTCATGCGCTTGAAGTATATCCGCATTATTTACAGACTTTAATTTTGAATGAAGATTATGATGAAGCTCAAAAACTAATTGATTTTGCTTTGACCATAAAAGGAATTAATAAATCTGAAATTTATGTAAAGAAAGCGATTCTTTTTGAAGCGAAGCAAGAGTTTAGAGATGCATTGGCAGCAATTAAAAATGCTAAACTTTGCACTTTACAGTTTGCTTTTGATTCGGATATTGCGGAAGTAGAGAAAAGAATTAAAGGAAAGATTGATTTGATTGAAAAGAAAAAGAAGTCTAAAAAATCAAAAAAAGATTTAAAAAATAAATCAAAATAAATTTGATGTGAAACAAAAACGATGCAAAATTGCATCGTTTTTTGTTTTTTTTTCGCCACGAATTGCACGAATTAGCACAAATAAAATATAAAAATCTGTGTTAATCTGTTTAATCCGTTAAATCTGTGGGCAATAATTATTTCCAATGTAATTCTAATGCAAAGCACGTTTTCTCGCCTTTTGTAATACTAAATGTCGCTGTAGTATGGTTATCATCTTCGCTTTCGTGAATAACAACCTGATCTTTTAGTGAAAGTTCTTTCATGAAATTCATTTCAAAACTTTTTACTTCTTGTTTTAGAATTCGTTTTTCGTCTACATGATCCAGGCACCATTCTAAATATTTGACATTGTTGACATGATTTACAATGTCTAAATCTGATAAATAAACCGTTTTTTCAAAAACAGCTTCTTTATCATGATTGATGTTAATTTTTGAAAAACCTTCGGTTGTGGCTCTGTTTTCAGGGAACAATTCAAAATGTTCGTAAGGTAAAGCCAAAGGTTCCGGACGACGCGCTTGTGTATTAAAAACAGCCCAATAAGTTTCACAACCTACTATTTTTTTTCCATTTACATACATTTCGAGCGCACGCACTGAACGAGAATTTTCTAAGCTGTTAATCCATGTTTTTACTGTTACAACATCCTGCCATTTTGGTAAAGCAGTGATTTCAACTCGCATTCGGCTTAAAACCCAGGCTTGGTGAAATTCCTGCATGTCAAAAAAGCTGATTCCTCCAACTTCAGAATGTGCTGCAGCGGTTAGTTGTAATATATTACATAAATCTGTATATTTTAAAAAGCCATTTGGCGTGCATTGTGTAAAATTTATTTCCCAGTCTTTGCTTAAAACCGATGTGAAATTTGGTGATATAGGCATTTTTTAATTTTTGATTGTAAATTTTAGATTTTAGATTGGATATATGAGATGATTTCGCTTTTTGGTGTGGCATAATCAAACCATTTTGTGTTTTCGTTTCTCTTGAACCATGTAAGTTGTCTTTTAGAAAAACGTCTGGTATTTTTTTTGATTTCTTCGATGGCAAATGGCAATGAGAAATCTTCATCAAAATAACTAAATAATTCTCTATATCCCACAGTTTGAAGCGCATTTAACGCTTTGTTTGGATACAAAGTTTTAGCTTCTTCTAATAATCCTTCGTTCATCATGATATCAACACGCTGATTGATACGATCATAAATAATTTGTCTTTCGGCTTCTAGACCAATTAAAATAGGAGTGAAGTTCCTATTGTTTTTCTTTTGATTTAAAAAAGAGGAATATGGTTTTTGAGTTCCGATGCAAACTTCTACAAAACGCATCATTCGTTGTGGGTTTTGAAGTGTTTGTGGATTTTCTAATGTTATTTTTTGGTAATAATCAGGATCTAAATTTCGCAATTGCTGTTGCAGGTATTCAATTCCGAGTTTTTCGTAATTAGAATTTACTTGAGAACGTATTTCAGGATTGATTTCAGGAAACTCATCGAAACCCTTTAAAATGGCATCTACATACAATCCTGAACCGCCAATAAGGATCGCAAAATCATTGTTTTGAAATAATTCTTCTAATTTTTCAAGTGCTTCTTTTTCGTAATCGCCAACGGTGTAATTTTCAAAAATAGATTTATTTTGAATGAAATGATGTGTTGCAGATTCTAATTCTTGCTGATTTGGAACTGCGGTGCCAATAGTCATTTCTTTAAAAAACTGACGACTGTCACAAGATATTATTTCGCATTTAAAATGTTGGGCCAAAGCAATGCTTAAGGCTGTTTTTCCTATAGCTGTTGGTCCGACGATGGTAATTAAGTGTTTCATATTTTTTAGCCCAGATGGGAGTGAAAACCCCGGACTTATATTTGTTAGTTTTTTTTGGGATAAAAGAGCGACTTTAGAAGCTCCTTTTATGCCTTAAAAAAACAACAAAGATAAGGAGGAGTTGTAATGTACAGCTGGAATAGCTCCTCATATTATTAATTATTTGGTAATTCGGTTCCGCATTCATAACAATATTTTGCGCTGTCAAAATGTACTTGAGAGTTGCAATTTTTGCATGTTTTCTTAGTACTAACGGCATTATTTCTAAGGCTGCTTTTTGCAAATTCTGCTGTTACAATTCCTGTGGGCACGGCTATAATCCCGTAACCTAAAATCATTACTAAAGCGGCAATAAATTGTCCTAAAGGAGTTTGTGGAGAAATATCTCCATATCCAACGGTAGTTAAGGTTACAATTGTCCAATAAATACTCATTGGGATACTTGTAAAACCAGAACTTCGGCCTTCGACTAAATACATTATTGAGCCAATAATTATTGTACTAATAAGGACAAAGTAAATAAATACAAGAATCTTTTCTTTACTTGCTTCAATTGCTTCCCGAAGTTGTACAGATTGATGTGATATTTGCGGAATATGTAAAATTTTGAATAATCGAAAGAAACGTAGCGCTCTTATGATAGACAAAATGCTTGCGCCAGGGAAAAAGATGGACAAATACATGGGTAAAACTGCTAATAAATCAATGATTCCGTAGAAACTAAAAACATATTTAACCGGTTTTTGAATCGAAATTATCCTTAAAATGTATTCGATAGTAAAAAATATAGTGATAACCCATTCGCAAATAAAAAGTTGATAGTGATACTTTTGATTGATTCCCTGAACGGTCTCCATCATGATTAATATCACACTCAACAGGATTAATCCCAGCAAAACTAAATCGAACATTCGTCCTAAAATGGTATTGGTACCATATAGAATGATTTTGATCTGTTCTCTAAAGACTTCGTATTTTGATTTTGTTTTTTTCATATCCACGAAGATAATGAAAGTTTTGTTGTGTTAAAAATGTAGAATTTTAAGCGATTTGCTTTTTCGAATATGATTTTGAATAATATTCTTGACATCGCGATTGTGCTCCATCGGGATTAGGATATTTTTTAAGATTTCGATGTTTGTAATCTGATAATTTAAATCGTAAAAGGCATATCCCTGATAAATTCCGTTTTCTATTAATATAGCACTTCTTTCATTTACATTTCGTCCTCTGTCAATGATAATCATACTTTTATTATCGAAACTGTTTTCGGATATAAATTGCTGTACTCTGGCGTTGTAGACTTCGGGAGGGATTTCTCCGATACAAGCGCCATCACATTCTTTTATTTTATATTGAAAACATTCTTTTTTGCTTTGGAACAATCCTGTTAGTTTTTGGCACAAAAGATATTTTGAGGTGAATTTAAAAAGTGCATTTTTACCTTCTTGTAAAGTTGCAAATGATGTAATTTCTTTTTTACGACCGTCGGCTTTTTCAAGTTTTAAGTTAATATACCCATTTGCATCTTTTTCGGGATATAAGGCATATTGAAAAATTGTTTTTCGTTGTGAACGATTATGTCGTGGACGATTTATTTTTATTTCCTGGCTTTCTTTCAGTAAAGCTATAAGTTCGCTTCCGGTTTCATCATAAGTAATGGTAAAAACTTCGGCTTGAATTTTTTTACTTTTAGTTGTAATTCCGGTAAAATGCTGATTGACTCTCTTTTTTATATTTTGGCTTTTGCCAATGTAAATTAGATTACCACCTTCATTATAAATATAATAAATACCGGTTTTAGTTGGCATTTGAGCTAAAAGATCTAAAAATTTTGGTGCAATTCCTTTTTCTACTTCAAGCTTTATAAAATCCTTTACAATAGTTTTTTCGGTGTCTTTTTCAAGAAGCATTTTAAACAACTTTGTCGTTGCCATTGCGTCACCGCTTGCACGATGTCTGTCTGCCATTGGTATTCCAAGTGCGCGAACTAATTTTCCTAAACTATAAGAGGGTTGTTCTGGAATTAGTTTTTTAGCAAGTTCAACTGTACAAAGTGTTCTGGCTTCAAAATCGTAACCTAAACGTCTGAATTCTGTTCGTAAGATTCTGTAATCAAAAGAAGCATTATGTGCTACGATGATACAATCAGATGTGATTTCGATAATTCGTTTTGCAACTTCAAAAAACTTAGGAGCAGAACGCAACATAGCATTATTGATTCCGGTTAATTTCACCACAAAAGGCTGAATCGGAATTTCAGGATTAACGAGGCTAATGAATTGATCAACTACTTCGTGGCCATCAAATTTATAAATGGCGATTTCAGTAATTCCTTCTTCATTAAACTGGCCTCCAGTAGTTTCTATGTCTAGTATTGCGTACATTTTTAATGTCAATATCAATAACAAAAATCAATTACAATGTCAAAAAACAATATTTTAAAATTGATTTTTGTTATTGATATTGTGATTGTCATTGAAAATTATTTTTTATTTATTATCATTTTTGATGAAATAGCGATAAGTTGTTCTACTTCAATTAAAAGCTTATTTCTTTTATCTTCATCACCTTCTTTAATATAATCTAGAATTTTTAATGAGTTTCTGGATTCTTTTAATTCTTTTACAACTAAGGACACTTTAAATATAAAATCTTTATCAGTAATTGTTCCTTGTGCTTCTCCAAAATTTAAAGATGAGCTTCCCGATGATCTAATTAGTTGATTTTTATAATACTCATTTTCAAATAATCGTTCTAATTTTCGTGTAAAGAAAATACATTCTCCGGCAAAGCGAACCAATCGATCTTCAAAATTGAATATTTTCTCCATTTAAATTATTTGATTTATACTTTTAAAATTTGATATTGATTTTTGCAATTGAAATTGATATTGAAAAATCAACGGCCTCCAAAAATGCTGCTACCAATCCGAATCATTGTGCTTCCGCACTCTATGGCAAGTTGGTAATCGCCGGACATTCCCATTGATATTGTTGAAAAATCATCCATTGTAGAGGCGCACTGCTGTGCGTCTTTACGTTGTTGTATAGAATCAAAAATGGATTTTAAATGTGTAAATTCTTTTTTAATCTGGTTTTGATTTTCTGTGAAAGTTGCCATTCCCATTAAACCTAAGATACGAATGTTTTTCATTTTTTTGAACTCTGATGACAATAATAATTCATCTAATTCATTTTCATCTAAACCAAATTTAGTTTCTTCCTCAGCAATATGTATTTGAAGCAAACAATCGATGATTCTGTTGCTTTTTAAAGCTTGTTTGTTGATTTCCTGTAATAATTTTAAACTGTCAACACCATGAATCAAACTCACAAAAGGCGCCATAAATTTGACTTTGTTCGTCTGTACATGACCAATCATATGCCATTGAATGTCTTTTGGCATTTCTTCGTACTTATCAGCCATTTCCTGGATTTTGTTTTCTCCAAAAATTCGTTGACCGGCTTCATAAGCTTCCATTAAATCCGGAACTGGTTTCGTTTTAGAAACTGCAACTAGAGTTACATGTTCTGGCAGATTTGCTTTAATTGTATTTAAATTCGATACTATTGACATTTCTCTATTTTCTCTTGGATTCTCATTAAATATAACTTTTCATCAATTATAATTTTTTCTCCTTTGTACTTTTTAAATTCATTAAATATTTCGAGTATTTGTTTATCTGAAAATGTTTGAAATGAATTTATAATATAACTATTATCTTTTGATTTTAACTTTATGTAAAAAGTTACACCGCACAAACCTGATCGAGACGGATTACCCTTAGCTTCAATTTTAATCTCTTTTAAAGGAATTACTTTTTCCCATTCTTTATTAAAAATTTCTCCTTCTAATTTAATATTACTTTCATTAAAAGTTACTTTATTAATAATACTTTTGAATGTATTTATGGTTAGTATAACGAATAATATTATAAGAGCTAATTCGAGAAAATATGCGTAATATTTCAAGTTTTCGTCTTTAAAAAAATAAGAAAGTATAAATGAATAAAATATGCTTACAAATAAAAAAGCAAAAGGTTCTTCGCTAAAAATTCGAGCTTTTAAATTTTTATATTTTCCTTCAAATGTAATCATATCTTAGACGAAAAGTAATCTGGCTTTATAAATGAAAATACTAAATAAATTGCTTAGAGATTTTCTCTGCTTTTTTACTTTCACTATAATCATAGAATCCTTCACCAGATTTTACTCCTAATTTTCCGGCTCTAACCATATTTACTAATAATGGGCAAGGAGCATATTTTGGGTTTTTGAAACCTTCGTACATTACATTTAAAATGGCAAGGCAAACATCAAGGCCTATAAAATCAGCTAATTGAAGAGGTCCCATTGGATGCCCCATTCCTAATTTCATAACGGTATCAATTTCGTAAACACCGGCTACTTTATTGTATAACGTTTCTATTGCTTCATTTAGCATAGGCATCAAGATTCTGTTTGCAACAAAACCCGGATAATCGTTTACTTCAACAGGAGTTTTACCTAATTTTTCAGATAAATCCATGATTATTTTGGTCACTTCATCGCTGGTATTGTAACCGCGAATGATTTCGACCAATTTCATGATTGGTACCGGATTCATAAAATGCATTCCTATAACACGTTCAGGATGCGATACAACTGCTCCAATTTGTGTAATTGAGATGGATGAAGTGTTTGTTGCTAAAATTGTATTATGAGAACAAGCTTCATTTAATTGTTTAAAGATATTTAGTTTTAACTCTACATTTTCTGTAGCAGCTTCAACAACTAAATCAACACCAACAACACCATCTTTAATATCAGTATACGTAATAATATTAGTAATAGTTTTTGCAACGTCTTCTTGAGTAATTGTTCCTTTAGACAACATTCGATCTAAGTTTGCGGCAATAGTTGCCATTCCTTTGTCTAATGATTTCTCAGAAACATCAATCAGTTTTACAGTAAAACCACTTTGTGCAAATGTATGGGCAATACCGTTACCCATTGTTCCTGCACCAATTACAGCCATAGTTTTCATTTTATCTTAGATATTATATTTATGATTTAGCCACGAATTCACCATTTTTCGTGAATTCGTGGCTAACTTTATTTTTTAAATTTTCAATTATTTATCGAAACAGTCAATGATTTGATAGGCTACTCGCAAAGCATCTGTAGCTTGTTCTAGGGTTACAACAGGAGTTGTATCTGTTTTGATTGCATTTGCAAACGATTCTAATTCATCCAGAATTGCATTATTTTGCTCAACATCAGGATTCGTAAAGTAGATTTGTTTTTTTACACCTTCGGCATTTTGCAGGATCATATCAAAATCTCCAGGAATTTCAGGAGCATCTTTCATACGGACTACTTCGCATTTTTTCTCTAGAAAGTCAACTGAAATGTAGGCATCTTTTTGAAAAAAACGTGTTTTACGCATGTTTTTCATCGAAATTCTACTGGCAGTTAAGTTCGCCACACATCCATTTTCAAATTCAATTCTGGCATTTGCAATATCCGGAGTATCACTGATTACAGAAACGCCACTTGCATGGATATCTTTTACTTTTGAATGTACAACACTTAAAATAGCATCAATATCGTGAATCATTAAATCCAAAACTACGGGAACATCTGTACCACGCGGATTAAACTCTGCCAAACGATGCGTTTCTATAAACATTGGATTTTCAATCATGTTCTTTGTTGCAATAAACGCAGGATTAAAACGCTCAACATGACCAACCTGACCTTTTACGTTGTATTCTTTGGCTAAAGCAATAATTTCTTCAGCTTCGTCAACAGTATTTGCAATTGGTTTTTCTATAAAGATATGTTTACCTGATTTTATAGCTACCTTAGCACATTTATAGTGAGAAAGTGTTGGAGTTACAATATCAATGACATCCACAGCGTGGATTAATTTTGCGATAGTACTGAAGTTTTTATAGCCAAATTCTTTTGAAATTCTTTCGGCATTTTCTTGATTTTCGTCGTAAAATCCAACTAATTCGTATTGGTCAGATTGTTGTAATAAGCGTAAATGTATTTTACCAAGATGACCTGCACCTAAAACTCCTACTTTTAACATGAGAATGTATTTTAAACAAAAATATAATTTATTTGTTGAAAGTAAAAGTGATTGCAGTAAAGATTTAGCGATTTAATAATTAAAAATCAATATTTGATTTCCTGTTTTGTTTCTTATTTTTGCAAAAATTAAACCTACCTATTTTGAAAGACACTGCCAAACATCAAGGACTTCGTAATCAATTAGTAAATACTTTAGAACAAAAAGGAATTACTGACAGAGCGGTTTTGGATGCGATAAAAAAAATCCCAAGACACCTTTTTTTAAATTCTAGTTTTGAAGATTATGCTTATCAGGATAAGGCATTTCCTATAGGAGCGGGGCAAACTATATCTCAGCCTTACACTGTTGCTTTTCAATCCCAATTATTAGAAGTTAAGAAAGAACATAAAATTTTAGAGATTGGTACCGGTTCAGGGTATCAAACTGCCGTTTTATGCATGTTAGGCGCTAAAGTTTTTAGTATTGAAAGACAAAATGAATTGTTTAAAACAACTTCAAATTTATTTCCAAAATTAAATATTCGTCCTAAACATTTATCTTTTGGAGATGGCTATAAAGGGTTACCAAGTTACGCACCCTTTGATAGTATTATTGTTACTGCCGGAGCTCCGTTTATTCCTCAGCCTTTAATGGCACAGCTTAAAATAGGAGGAAGGCTTGTTATCCCTTTAGGAGAAGATGTTCAGATTATGACATTATTGATTCGTAAAAACGAAACGCAATTTGAAAAACATGAATTTGGAGAATTTCGATTTGTTCCTTTATTAGAAGATAAAAATTAAAAATAACCTTAAATTTTAAACACGAATTTCGCAAATTACGAATTGTCTTTGAAACTAATTTCACAAACGTAATTAGTAGAGTATTTAATTTGTGCAAATTAGTGAAATTCGTGTTTTGTTTTACTGAGCAATAATACCAATGTATCGCTCTAGATTTTCTTTCTCAATTTTAGCAACAAAAAGCAAAAAGTCTTCCTTATTGTTTTTTGTCTGAGCAGTTTCTAAAGTTTGATAATATTGCATTTTCGTATCATTATCTCCTTTGATATTAGCAATTATATATCCTTTTTGCAATAAAATTAGGTTCATTACAAGACGCGAAGCTCTTCCGTTACCATCAATAAAAGGATGAATTGTGACTAATTTTTCATGCATTTCAGCAGCAAGAATAATGGGATGTAACTTGTTTTTATTAATTTCATACCAAATAAAATAATCCTCCATTTGTTTAGCAACTAAAAAAGGCTGTGGTGGCATATGTGTGCTGCCTTTTATCATAACCTGTACTTTTCTATAACGACCGGCATCTTCAGGAATTATCCCACGAAGAATTAGATTGTGAATTGATAAAAGATCACGTTCGTTTAACGAAACGTTTCTCTGCATCAGGTCTTTAATATAACCAATAGCTTCATGATGATTAATCGCTTCTAAATGTTCGCGCATACTTTTACCTGAAATCGTCAAACCTTCGTTAATAACCATATCGGTTTCCCGAAGTGTCATTGTATTTCCTTCAATTCGATTACTTTCAAAAGTATATTCTAATTCTAATGCCTGAGTAATTCTATAGCTGTCATATTGACGATAACTGTCTAATTTCGATTTTAAAACATCAATTTCTTTTAAAAGATTTTCTAGAGTGCTTGAGATCTTTAATTTTGAAACAGTTTTATTGTATTTAATTTCTTGTTCAGCTACTAATAAAGCTTTTAAGGCAAATTCATCATCGCCAATTTCATAAAGAATTTTTTCCTTTAACCATGCAATCATCAAAGTTTCAAAATCAATCTCTAATAGTTGAGAAAATTTTGTAATTTGTTCTCTTGTAGGTTTTCTTGCTCCTGATTCAAATTTACTGATTAGTGCCTGATCGATACCAAGAATTTGTGCCACTTCACGAGTTTTTAAACCTTTCTGCTCTCTCGCGTTTTTAAGAAGTGTTTTCATTTTTTTAAATTATGATTTAAATTGTCTTGACAGGTTTAGTCATTTTTTTTTAGATAAAAAAAAGCAATAAACTAAAATTGCTTTTAAATATCTTATTTTTTTGGAAGCGAACCGTCTTTTCTCATTTCGCCAACTACAGTTTGCATGATTGCATCTACGGTTGAACCTAAATCAGTAACGTAATCTGATTTTGTTGTTCCTGTCCAGATTAATTTATTTTCTTTTAATGAAAAAACATTCGTTTCTACCATGTATGATGTAGTTTCCTGATAATATCCAGGGTCATAAAAGTTGGGAGAATACATTCCGTACCAATTCCCAAAGCCATAACCATACATACCGGTGTATAAACCATCAAATCCGCCGTAATACATACCGGTGTAAGTTCCTGGAACATATTCAGTTTCTTTTTCGGTACTTACTAAGCGTAATGTGATAACTCCGTCAAAATTCTCATCCTGCAAAATTTTTAATTTTTGCTCCTGAGTTAAGCTTTTTGTTGTTTCGTTTAAATACTGGTATGAAGTTTTGAAAATTTCATTACTTGCGGCAATTCTATTTTCAGTTATTCTTCGTGAAGCTTCATCTTTTACCAATGCAACTACTAAAACTTTTTTGAAATTTTCCTGAGCAACGGTTATTTTTGGATCTCTCCAACTATTAACAATAGAGGTATTAGTACCGCAGCTAAAAATTGCAAAAGCAATCATTAATAAAATTAAGTATTTTTTCATATTATAATTTTTATAATTATTGTAGTAAAAATACGTATAAAAATGTAAGAAAAATGCCTTTGATACTAAAATATATTAGTTATGAGCTTTTTTTATTCGGTCTAAATCGCGTTTTGTATCTTGTTCTTTTAGAGATTCACGTTTGTCGTAAGTTTTCTTTCCTTTACAAAGACCTATTTGTAATTTTGCAAGTCCTTTCTCGTTGGTAAACAATTTCAGCGGAACTATTGTAAGACCTTTTGCCTGAACACTTTTATGAAGGCTTTTTAATTCTTTCTTATTTAAAAGTAATTTTCTTTCGCTTCTTGATTTGTGATTGAACTGATTTCCAAATGAATACTCTTCTATATAAGTATTTATAGCGAATAATTCCAGATTGCTAAACTCACAAAAACTTTCTGTGATATTTGCTTTCCCTAATCGTATAGATTTAATTTCAGTTCCGGATAAAACAATTCCAGCAGTATAAGTATCGATTATCTCATAATCAAATCGAGCTCTTTTATTAAGTATATTGACTGTTTTTAACATAAGTGCAAATGTAAGTAAAATAAAAACTTTGGCGCAATCAAAGATAATTAAACATTCTTTTCAATTCATGATTTTAATCAATTTTGAAGAGCAAGCATCAGGTAAATTTGTAAAATAATGATTATTTACATTTCAATTTAGTAGTTTTGTAAAAAGACAAAGACCGTACTTTTTTTGTACGGTCTTTTTAATATTATGAAAGAAATATAAAAATGCAAAATCTATCAAAAGGTCCTTTACACGGAATTACACTTCAAAAAATTGTAGAAATATTAGTAGATCATTACGGCTTTGATACTTTAGCAGAATTAATCCCGATAAAATGTTTTACTTCAAATCCTAGTGTGAAATCAAGCTTGACTTTTTTAAGAAAAACCGATTGGGCTCGAAAAAAAGTAGAAGATTTATACGTTAATTCACTACCTAAATTTAGTAACGAATTATAATTTATAAGAAAGCATAACCCCACCACGGTAAGGAAGCCATTCGCCACTTTTATTCCAGTTTGGTGCTTTTTCATATCTCCCAGGAGTTCCGTCGTTGTAATATCCTTTGTAAAAACCCTGGTGCCAACCTGCGCCTGCAAAAACATCAAGTAAAAATTTTTCACTTATTTTAATGTTGTATCCCACAGTTACACCTAAACGGTAACCAAATCCGTGCTCATATTTATTGCTATCCCAGTAATTCCATTTTTGCAATTCGTAGATATCCGGACCTGCGTGACCACCTACATAAAATCCATCGTATTTTTCTTTAAAATGGTAACGTACTTCAGGAGTTAAAGTATAAAATTTCATTGGATTATGACCGTTGAAAGATTCCCAGAACGAAGCCATTACATCAACACTAAAAGTCATTTTTTTTCCAATGCTTGTCTCAATCCCAACATTAGGTATTGCAAGTAAAGCTGTTGCAGCATTAAATTTAATAAAAGTTTGACTTTGAGATTGAATCGAAAAGAAAAGAACGATTACAATTAGGATTTTTTTCATAAAATAGTTTTTGGTGGTATTACAAATAAGTATTATCGCTTATTTCGCGTGCAAATATAACGTAAACCATTAGTTACTATTATCAAAATTTACTAAATTAATGGGAATTTTTTTTTGTGACAGATGATAATGTTACTTAGGCTCTAATAATGAATAGATTACCTTATCGAGAAAGCGTCCTTCATAAAATTCAGATTCCTTGAAATGCGCTTCTTTAACAAAACCGCATTTTTGCAACACTTTTTCAGAAGCAAAATTTTCAGGATCTATTACAGCTTCAATTGAATGTAATTTTAGATCCCCAAATCCATATTTAATTAATCGGTTTACGGCTTCAGGAATTACACCTTTGCCATGAAATTCAGGCAATAACATATATCCTATTTCAGCACGATAATTTTCAGGCTGCATTCTGTAATACCCAATTATTCCAAGTAATTTAGGTTTCCCTTTTAAAGTGATTCCCCAATTGATTCCCACATTTGTTACAATTTTGTCATCAATCATGGCAATATGTGCTAAAGCATCTTCAGCATTTTTAACCAATGGTCTTGGAATGTATTTCATCGTTTCCGGATTCGAACGCAATTCAAAAACTTCATTTACATCATCGTTTGTGATTCGTCTTAAAAGCAAACGTTCAGTTTCTATTACAGGAAATGGAGTAAAGTTAAATTCTAACATTTTGTCTGAAATTATAATATTGTGATAGTGAATTTTGAATCGAAAGTTTGATTTTCATCCAAAACCAAAATTCCTTCTTTTTCGAATAAATCTCCTGAATTTTCATCAGTATCAGAGTAACCCAGCCACGGTTCAATACAAATAAAAGGAGCTTGTTCCTTCGTCCAAAGTCCTAAACTAGGAAAGTCTTCAAAATCAACCTTAATATAAGGTTTTGAATTTTCAAGAATAGTCAATGATTTCGATTTTAAAGTTTTAAAAATCAAAGCATCATTTTCGAATAATTTATAAGTTAAAGGCATCAGATTATCATTTGTTTCTAACACTTTAGTTTTGTTAGAAATCAAATCATTCTCTAAAAGATAATATTTTAGAGTTTCCTCTTTTTCGAATTCAAACGCATAATCTTCAAAAATTTCAGGCAAAGCAATTGCGGGATGAGCTCCAATTGAAAACGGCATTTTACCGTCAGCTTTGTTGATTACCTTATATTCAATATTTAAAGATGATTCTTCAAGAGTATAAATTAATTGTAGTTCAAATTCAAAAGGATATTTTTTCAGCGTTTCCAAATCTGATTTTAATGAAAAAACAGCGCTATTATCCGTTTTGTTAATCAGCTCAAATTCCATATCACGGGCAAAACCATGTCTTGGTAATTCATATTCTGTTCCGCTGATTGTGTATTTGTTATTTTTTAAAGTGCCAACAATCGGAAAAAGAATAGGAGAATGTTTTCCCCAGAAATCAGGATTCCCTTCCCAGATATATTCTTTATTTTGATTGTCTTTCAACGAAAACAATTCGGCTCCGGAATGTTTAATAGAAGCACTTAGTGTTGAATTTGAAATAGTTGTGTTCAAAGTATGTTTGATTGAAAATGAATTAATTTTTATATTGATGTAAATATATTTTATAAATTTTAGTTTTTTAAGAAAATGCTTCAAATTATTTTTCTGATAAATTTTTGCTAAAATTAAATTTATGATTCTTGTTTTCTCTGTAAATAGCTTTTTTTTTCATTAATTTGCTACATAAACAGCTAAAAAATATGAAAATACAATCGTCAAAAGCCTTATTAACGATGGCTTTGTTTGTTGGGATTTCTTCTGTTTGGGCACAACAAACGCCTGCAACAACAGCGGTAAAACCAGTTAATAACTACAACTATCATGATGCGTTTGGACCGCAATTTTATACAAAAAACGGAACGCCTACTCGTTCTGCAAGTGGTCAGCCGGGAGTTGAATACTGGCAAAACAGAGCTGATTATCAGATAACAGCAAAATTAAACGGAACTACAAATGAAATCATTGGTACAGATGAAATCACTTACACCAATAACAGTCCTGATAAAATGTCATTTGTATGGCTGAATCTTGATCAGAATTTATTTAAAGAAGATTCACGAGGAAATTCAGTTGTGCCTTTAACAGGAAGTCGTAACGGAGCTCAGGGTCAGGTTTTTGATGGAGGAAATAAAATAAAATCGGTAAAAGTAATTTCTGTTGGAAAGAAAAAAAACGAAATTGAGGCAAAATATGTAATTACAGATACCAGAATGCAAATATTTCTTCCCGAAGAATTAGCATCAAAAGGAGCAGCTGTTAAAATCAAAATCGAATATTCATTCACCGCTCCTCTTGAAGGATCAGACAGAATGGGAGTTTTAGATACTAAAAATGGTAAAATTTTCACCATTGCACAATGGTATCCGCGTATGTGCGTGTACGATGATGTAAAAGGATGGAATACTGCGCCATATTTAGGAGCTTCGGAATTTTATTTAGAATATGGAGATTTCGACGTAAAACTTACCGTTCCTGCCAATCATTTTGTTGTAGGATCAGGAGAATTATTGAATGGTTCAGAAGTATTGCCTGCAGAAATATTCAAACGCTATAAAGAAGCTTCTGTAAGCGATAAAACCGTTATGATTCGTTCTGCTGACGAAGTTGCTGCAACGGCAAATACAAATGCTGCCGGCGAAAAAACATGGCATTATCAAATAAAAAATGCACGTGATTTTTCATGGGCATCATCTCCTGCTTTTGTTTTAGACGGAGCAAAAATTAATTTGCCAAGTGGTAAAAAATCATTGGCTTTATCTGCTTATCCGGTAGAAAGTGCTGGACAAGACGCTTACGGACGTTCTACTGAATATGTAAAAGCTGCTATAGAAAATTATTCTAAAAGATGGTTTGAATATCCTTATCCGGCAGCGACAAACGTAGCAGGAAATGAAGGCGGAATGGAATATCCCGGAATCGTTTTTTGCGGATGGGAATCTAAAGGAAAAGATTTATGGGGAGTTACAGATCATGAATTTGGACACATTTGGTTTCCAATGATTGTAGGTTCAAATGAAAGATTATTCGGTTGGATGGATGAAGGTTTTAATACTTTTATTAACTCATTAAGTACCGCAGAATTTAATAAAGGAGAATATATTGAAGAACCAACAGATTTTCATAAAGGAGCTGAATCATTTACAAGACCTAATTTAGAAACCGTAATGAGTTCTCCTGATAATATGAAGGAAGCTAATATTGGTATGTTATGTTATTTTAAACCAAGTACAGCCTTAATAATTTTAAGAGAGCAAGTATTAGGAAAAGAGCGTTTTGATATCGCTTTCCGTACTTATATTGAGCGTTGGGCTTACAAACATCCGCAACCTGACGACTTTTTCAGATCAATGGAAAATGTTGCAGGGGAAGATTTAAGTTGGTTCTGGAGAAGCTGGTTCGTAAACAACTGGCGTTTTGACCAGGGAATTAATTCAATAAAATACATCAAAAACGATCCGGCAAAAGGAATTGCAATTACAATTGAAAATTTCGATAAAATGCCAATGCCGGTTATTTTAGATATAAAAACTAAAAGCGGAAAAGTTTCAAGAGTTAATTTGCCGGTAGAAATTTGGCAACGTAATACAGTTTGGACATTTAAACACAATTCTACTGAAGAAATTGAAAGTATAACGCTTGATCCTGAACACCTTTTTCCAGATAATAATGAGGCAAACAATACGTGGACATTGGGAAACGGTAAAATAGAGAAGGATGTTATTTTGGATGGTTATTTAGGAAACTATTCCACTTCAAAAGCGCCTTTGAAAATTGACTTTACAGAAAAAAATGGAACGCTAAATGTCGAAATTACAAACTTTCCTAAGTTTACTGTAACTCCTGTAGAAAACGAAAAGGATACTTTTCAGTCGACTAGTGCAGGTTTGAAATTTAAATTCAATGAAGCAAAAACAGGTTTTGATATGATTATTTTAGGTAACGGACAAGTAATCCCGTTTACTAAAAAGTAAAAGTTTTAATGATGTTATAAAGTTTTTAAAACCCGATAGTAAGTGATAGCTGAACTGCCCCCAAAAAGTTAGACACTATTTGGGGGCATTTTTATGGAAAAAAGAGTAAAATATGATTATGAGTTTAAGCTTGGCTGTATAAATAAAGTTTTAAAAAACAACATTCCAGTTTATTC